>NZ_JBGJKZ010000002.1:0-700372 GCF_041359055.1 Paenalcaligenes hominis | reverse complement strand
ACCTTAACTCGTTCCTCATTAAGGTTATGCGCCTAGCGCTTCCTTTAGTAAAGAGTAAAGCTCAGGAGTTATGCTCTTGGGCTTTTTTATTGGGGTTTTGAATGGGCATTGTTAAACAGCTAGCCAGTGAACTAGGTAAAAGTGAAGCTGAGGTCACGGTGTTTTTGTTACGTGCTCCGCTTTACTACAAAGTTTATAAAATTCCAAAACGTACTCATGGCGAGCGCACAATAGCTCAGCCTACTCCTGAGCTTAAAAATTTACAGCGCACTTTTTTATTGATTAATCCCCTTCCTATGCATAGTGCTGCAATGGCCTATCGTTCTGGTTTGAGTATTAAAGACAATGCAAACGCGCACAAAAGAAATAACTACTTATTAAAGCTTGATCTTAATAGCTTTTTTAACTCCATTACTCCTGCGGTTTTTTGGGCAGAATGGGAGCGTTTTTTTGACCTTCCTGATCCTAGCGAAAAAAAACTAATAGAGCGATTGTTGTTTTGGTCACCAAGTAAAAAATTGTCGGGGTCCTTAATGCTCAGCGTGGGTGCACCAAGTTCACCTGCGGTATCTAATTTTGTTATGCACGGTTTTGATACCAAGCTTGAACGGCTTAGTCGTAGCAAAGGGATTGTGTATACGCGCTATGCAGATGATTTGACGTTTTCAACTCGGGGTCAAGGTGTATTGATGGACATGCCTGAGTTGGTGGCTGATTTACTCGTTGAATGTTTTGATGCTGCTCTGACCGTTAACCGTCGTAAAACGATCTTTTCATCTAAAGCGCATAACCGGCACGTGACGGGCATTACATTAACGAATGAGGCTAAGCTTTCTTTGGGCAGAAAGAGAAAGCGATATATAAAGCATTTATTGCATCAGTTCACATTGCAACAACTTGGCCCTGAGGATGTTAATCACTTGCGTGGTCTGTTGTCTTTTGCCAAGCATATAGAGCCTGATTTTATTTATGCTTTAGAAAAAAAATATGGCGCAGCGGCTCTAATTGCTATTTGTGAGGTTAATGATGATAGATCTAAATAAAGAAGAACTCCCAAAAGGGATAAGAGCTTTAATCCGTAATGCAAAGGGCGGCAATATTCTCTCCCAGTCTGAGTTGTATGAGTGCTATTTAACGGGTAAAGATATTGGTGCGATAAACCTAGATAGAGCAGGTTTTTATTTCGAGCAGTTACATAGCAGCATGGAGCAGGCACGCTTTTGCATTCATAAACTTAACCTTTATGAGTTTAGGCGTTATAGAGCTCTACACATTGAGTTTGAACCTGATTTAACAGTTGTTATTGGTGAAAATGGGGCAGGTAAAACGAGTGTGGTTGATGCGATTGCTCGTCTGTTGTCTTGGTTTAGTAATCGTATAGTGAAGGCGAATAGCAATGGTTTACCTGTATTAGACTTTGATATTAATACGCACGCAAAAGATTACGCACAGATTGTTGGTTCGTTTTCTTTAAATGAAACAACCGCATTTGATATGTCTTTAGTAAAAGCGGTCTCAGGTTGGGCAGGCGAGATTTCTTCTAGCCTGCAGGTGTCTACGCAACTGGGTGCGATTTACCGTTTGTTGGTTGCAAATGAAGAACGAGACAAAACGCAGTTGCCTGTGTTTGCTTATTATGCAGTAGAGCGCACGTTTACGGGCTCTTTCAGAGGGGGAAGAGACACTGAATTAAAGACTTTTTTTGCATCTAGGTTTAATGCGTATAAGGATTTCTCCGGAGCCAGTGCTAGGACGGATTCTTTTTTGATGCGTTACGTTGAGTTGTGCAATCTAGCGGGATCTTCTGATTACTATAAAGCAAAAATACAGCTTGTTGATCAGGCCATTGAAAGTGCAGTTCCTTATATTCGGAAGTTAGAGCTTGATCGCAGTAGTGGCAGAGATGAAGTTAAGCTGGATAATTTTGGTAATCGAATAAACTTTTTACAACTGTCTCATGGGCAAAAAACATTGGCGGCTTTGGTGGGGGATTTGGCATTACGTATGCTAACTCTAAATCCTGCTATGACTAACCCATTAGAAGCACATGGCGTGGTTTTAATTGATGAGATTGAGCTTCATTTACATCCGCAGTGGCAGCAGCATATTTTGATAAGACTAGTAGAAACATTTAAAAATGTGCAGTTTATAGTTACCACTCATAGCCCCCATGTGTTGTCTACGGTTGATAAAAAGAGCATCCGTATTCTCGGTTCTGAAGATCATGGCACGGCTTATGTAGAAAAACCCAGCTTTCAGACCAAAGGTGTGATGAGTTCAGATGTGCTGGAGCAGTTAATGGGCACTCACTCCGTCCCTAACATCAAGGAGTCTAAATGGATTACAAATTATCAGGCATTGATTGAGCAAAACATTTGGGAGAATGACGAAGGCTTATGTTTAAAAAGGAAACTTCGAGATCATTTTGGGAATGATCACCCCGTTATAAAAGAGCTAGATGCGCAAATTAGTTTGCAGCAGTTGAAAAAAAGAATTAGGCAAAAGGGGTAGGGGCATGCGTAAGTTAAACAGAACTGAATCTCCTACCTGTTTAAGTAATTATCATCATGGCAGAGATGAGTGGCATTGTGTTAGCGGAGCAGATAAGGTTGAGCTTTGGCAGCAGCTTGAAGCGATGCAGGGGGCGTTTTGTGCATATTGTGAGCGTCGGTTGAATGACAAAAAACATATCGAGCACTTTTTTAGACGTAGGGAAAAGCCACAGAAGACGTTTGAGTGGGCTAATTTGTTTGGGTCATGCAATGATTTGAATAGTTGTGGCAATTATAAAGATAACAAAGCACCCTCAACGATTGATATGGCTAAGGTTTGTAAGCCAGATAGTATGGACCCTGCTGACTATTTGGTTTTTGTTGCGGATGGCACTGTGGTCCCTAAAGAAGGGTTAAGCGATTCGGATACTAAAATTGCCCAAAACACCATTTTAATCTTTAATCTAAACGGTAACTCTAAGTTGAGAGGTAAGCGTCGCCAAGTGGCTCTCATAGGGCGTCAATTTGCTCAGGACTATTTTGAGTTGCTTAATGAGTGCTCGGAAAGTGGTGATTTAGAGGTGAAAGAATTGCTTGAGAGCGAGCGCAATGAAAATTTAGCAAAATTTGAAAATGAAGAGCATTCCGCAGTTTTAAGACAAATTTGGAGCCTTTAGTCCGTAAGTTTACCCAAACGTGCGGAAAGCCTCGTCGTTTAGAACGAGGAGGATGTCAACCAAGCGCATTTAAATACTCATCGCCGTCACTACTGCCGTCTGGGGGGGCTTGACGGCAGTTCGTGAGCAAGCATTTTTTATTTGCTCTAAAAAATGCGTTAGATTTGTAGTCAAAAATCAAATTTTATCCACCGTAATATACGGCTCATTTTTTTCTACTGGTTCAGTGGTGTGTGTAGGCGTATTGATGGGTTCTTTTTGTTGTGGCTGAAAAAGCGTTCTAACAGGCAGTCCTACTGCCGCAAGCAATGTAATGCCCGGGAACAGTAGCCCACCGATCAGCCATATTAGAAATGGATAGCCTTTTTCTTTGGCGACATAGCCAGTTAAAAATGCGCTAACCAACCAGGCCAGTACGGTCCAAAAAAAGCTGGCTCCCATAAAACCAACGTAGTAATGCCAGATATTAGCGGTGCCCATTTGTTTTCCTTTTAGATCAATGAATGCGTTGGCTCTATTCTACCTATAAGTACGCTGTGCTTTTTTCTAAATAAAACGACAAACCCCCTCTACTTTGTCTAGCTTTAAAAAGCAGACCCAAAAACCTACCATACCAAGCACCGATCTCTGAGGCTAACGCTTAGGCTAATTCATTCTACCCACAATTAGAAAATTCGGGTTTTATCGTTTAAGGCAGGCTAGACAAGGCTTTGCTCGCGTATGGATATCAGATAAAAAAGCGGGGTGGGCGCTTTTTATTTCATCTTGATGTCAAGCAAAAGCGTGATTCCGTAAAACTTAGCTTCATTAACCCCTAATTAACTACGAAAAGACGTAAAATAGCCGTCTTAATGTAGAGTTGCTTTTATAAATTAGTTACGTGAATCACCAATTTCTTTTTCTTCAGGGCGTCAATTCGCCCTTTTTTGCTGATTTGGCCGAGGCCTTGAAAAAACAAGGGCATGGTGTATTGCGGTTAAATTTTACGGTGGGTGACAAGGTATTTTGGCGTCGCAATGGCAATGCGCATAGTTGTACGTTGCCGGCGGATCAAATGACGGCGTTTATGGCCGAGTTCTATAGAACCCAAACCGTGACTGATGTGGTGTTGTTCGGCGACGAACGTCCCGTGCACCAAGCAGCCATCCAGATTGCAAAGCAGTTGGGGATACGGGTTCATGTGTTTGAAGAGGGGTATTTTCGTCCCTATTGGTTTACGCTAGAGCGGGGCGGTGTTAATGCTAACTCAGCATTACCCAAAGATCCCTTGTGGTATCAGGAGTGGGGGCCGTTGGTGCCTAATTACCGCAATGGCTTATCGTTTAGCTCGTCGTTTTATATGCGAGCCTGGTTCGATGTGGCTTATCATTTCTGTAGTTTGGCTAATCGCTGGCAGTTTCCGCAATACCAATACCATGCACCTCATACTGCTTGGCAGGAGTACTGGCCGTATTTGGCAAAACAAATCAAACAAAGCATAGTGCGGCGGCAGACTCAAGACAGCAAAACCATTGGGCGTTTTTTAGCCCAAGATAAAGCGTTTTATTTATTGCCTTTGCAGTTAGATTCTGACGCGCAAATTCGCAGTCACTCTCCCTTTAAAAACATGTATCAGGTCATGGATACGGTGTTGGCGTCGTTTGCGCAGCATGCGCCGTCGGATGCTGTATTGGTGATTAAAAATCACCCCTTAGATATGGGGTTAGTTAATCATGAAAAAAATGCCTCCGCCTTGGCGCAGCAGTATGCGATTGCGGATCGGGTCGTGTTTTTGCAAACTGGGGCTATGCCCACCTTATTAGGTCAAGCCACGGGAGTCGTAACGGTAAATAGCACGGTGGGGGCCTCAGCGCTTTACCATGCCTTACCCACTAAAGTGCTTGGCGAGGCCATTTACGATATAGCGGGGCTAAGCTATGACGGGCCGTTGGATCAGTTTTGGTGCGATTTACAGCGCCCCAACATGAACTTGTTTCACCATTTCCGCAATGTGGTGATTCATGCTACCCAGCTAAATGGCGGTTTTTACACTTCAGCAGGCATTCGTATGGCTGTTCAGCAGACGGTGCCAGCGTTATTGGCATCGCAGTCTTTTATCGAGTTGAATTATGTCCCCTAAACCTCAGACGGTTTTAATTACAGGCGCTACCGGAGGTATCGGGCGCGCCTTGGCCCTTGCGTATGCCGCACCGGGTGTGTTTTTAGTGTTGCAAGGGCGTAATCCCGACCTATTAGCGGGTATTCAGCAGGCGTGTCAGCAGTTAGGGGCGCAGGTGGAAGCCGTGCGTTTTGATTTAAGCGACACCGAGGGTTGGCGCACGTGGTTAATGGATTTTTGTGCTCAGCAACCCGTGGATTTGGTGTTTGCCAATGCGGGAGTCAATATTAATCATGGTGAGGACAATGCAGGCGAGCAGTGGGCTGATGTTCGTCGTTTGCTGAGCATTAATGTGGATGCGGTATTTGCTACGGTGCATGGAGTGTTGCCCAGCATGCGCGCCCGAGCGCAGGGGCAAATAGTATTGATGAGCTCGTTAGCGGCCTATAGAGGCTTGCCTGTTACACCCAGCTATAGCGCAAGCAAAGCCGCGGTAAAAGTGTATGGCGAGGGCATGCGCGACTGGTTGGCCCCTCAGGGTGTACGTTTGAGCGTCGTCATGCCGGGTTATGTTAGTTCTAAAATGTGTGAAGAGATGCCAGGGCCAAAGCCGTTTTTATGGGCCGCCCCCAAGGCTGCCGCCTATATTCAAAAGCGTCTGCGTAAAAATCCGCCACGTATTAGTTTTCCCTTTCCTTTGAATTTTGGCACTTGGGGTTTAAGCGTGTTGCACCCCTCGGTTTCTGCATGGATTTTGCGTCGTTTAGATTATGAGCATTGATTTTGCCCTAATTGCTTTGGTGGTGTTGGGCTACGCGGTGTCGCTGTTGTTGGATTATGCGGCCAAGCCGCGTCCGCGTTTACGGCGTCATTTACGGCATTTTTGTGTGCATGCTGGGCTGTGGTCAATGGGCTTTGCCTTTGAGATGTTGTTGTTTCAACGTCCTTGGTTTGCTTTGTTTAATTTGATTGGTTTGCAGTTGCTGTTGATTATTATTAGCAATATGAAGCAGCATTTTTTACGCGAGCCATTTTTTTATACCGATACCGAATATTTTTGGGATGCCATCAAGCACCCCCGTTTGTATTTGCCTTTTTTCGGTATAGCCAATACGGTTTTGGGGTTTGCGGTTTATATTGCAGCAGCGGCGCTGGCGTTTTATTTTGAGCCGGCTTATCACCGGTGGCTTGCCGCCGTGTTGTGGTTTGCAGGGACGGGGGCGGTAGCCTTGTTTTTGGGTGGTGCGCTGGCTCGTGCTCAGCCCAGTTGGCAGCCTAGTGCCGATATACAGCAAATGGGTTTTACACCGGCTTTGTGGCGCTATGCACAGGCCGAACGTCAGGCTTTAAACTTACAGCCACACGCTCCTTTTGCCCAGTCTTGGCAGGCTCCTGCTGTGTTACCGCATTTGGTACTATTGCAAAGCGAGTCATTTTTTGATCCGCGTCGTTATTATGCCGATTACGTACAGCCACAGGTGCTGGCTCAGTTTGATCAAATGGCAGCAGCGGGGCAGAGCGGCGTACTTCAGGTACCATCGTGGGGCGCAAACACAGTACGTACCGAGTACGCCGTGTTGTCAGGGCTAGAGCCCGCGCTACTGGGGGTGCATCAATTCAATCCATATCGCCGTTTAGCCAAACACTGTGTGCCTAGTTTGGCGCAGTATTTACGCTCTATGGGTTACAAAACCATTTGTGTGCATCCCTATGCCGCGTCCTTTTATCGCCGTAATACGGCCATGCCGCTGCTAGGTTTTGATGAGTTTATTGATATCCATGCTTTTGGCAAAGAGGATTATTTTGGTGCGTATGTGTCCGATGCAGCCCTCGGGCGCAAGGTGACTGAACTGGTGCAGGCACATATAGATCAACCTGTATTTGTGCATGTTATAACCATGGAAAATCACGGCCCGTTGCATTGGGAAACTGTCAGCCACACCGAGGCCAAGACATTGTTGCAACAGCCGGTTCCCAAAGGGGCTGAGGATCTGCTGCCCTATGTGCGCCATATCCAACATGCTGATCAGTTATTGCAGCAACTGCAGCAAACCTTAGCAGCCTCATCACGCCCAGCGGGGCTGTGCATGTTTGGCGACCATGTGCCTATTATGAGTGGGGTATACCAACAGTTAGGCGAGCCAGACGGCACCACCGATTACCTTTTATGGCGCTCCGACGACGCAATAGCTCAACCCCATGCATCGGTTGACGATAGCCTGACTGCAGCACAATTAGGGTCAGCATTTCTATCGTTTATGGGCTTTAAAGCAAAGGCTGCGCAAATACAATCCAAGCGTTAAATGAAATCAGTGCTACCTCGAGTCAACACCGTTAATATCAGTCGTATAGACGCACGCCCAGAGGCGTATTAACCAAATTCATTACAGATGGCATGCGTAGACCATGCCTAAAGGGATACGATGATTATTCAAATACAAAACCTTCACGTCGCTAACCACCTGCCTTTTGTGCTGTTTGGTGGGCTAAATGTATTAGAAGACACAGAGCAAACCCTACAAGTATGTCAGCAGTTTGTAGAGGTCACCCAAAAACTCAATATTCCGTTGGTATTTAAAGCCTCTTTTGATAAAGCGAACCGCTCTTCGATTCACTCTTTCCGCGGAGTCGGCCTAGAAAAAGGCATGCAAATTTTTGATGAAGTGCGCCAACAGTTTGGGGTGCCCATCATTACTGATGTACACGAACCCTACCAAGCCGAAATAGTGGCTAAACACGTGGATGTACTGCAATTACCTGCCTTTTTAGCGCGCCAAACCGATCTAGTGGTGGCCCTAGCTAAAACACAAAAAGTCATTAACATCAAAAAACCCCAGTTTTTAAGCCCATCCCAAACCGCACACATTGTTGAAAAATTCAAAGAAGCCGGTAACGACCAACTCATTCTGTGCGACCGTGGTACCTGCTTTGGCTACGACAACTTGGTGGTCGATATGCTGGGCTTTAGCGTCATGAAAAAAGTCACCCATAACCACCCTGTGATTTTCGACGTAACCCACGCCCTACAACAACGCAACCCTAACGACCCCGCCTCCGGCGGCCGCCGCGAACAAATCGTCGAACTCGCCCACGCCGGCATGGCCACCAAACTCGCCGGCCTTTTCCTCGAAGCCCACCCCAACCCCGACCAAGCCAAATGCGACGGCCCCAGCGCCTTACCCCTTGACCTACTCGAACCCTTCCTAACCCAAATCAAAGCCATCGACAACGTAGTCAAAAGCTTTGAAACCTTAGCTATTTCTTAACCTTGCTTTTACTATGCCATTGCTGAGCTTTCGTAAACAGCCATTCGCTAGGCAGGTTAACGGCTTTTACCCCCAACTCAGACTAACGATCGAACGGTTCAGCGCGGAGCGAATGCAGTGAGCGAGCACTGCCTAGTGAGGGCGTTAGACTGAGGGGGGATGCGTGGGATGCAGGAGCAAAGGCTTAGAGCAAGAGTTAAATCATTTCTTTGACGTGCTTTCATAATCAGCCACTCGCTAGGCAGTGCTCGCTCGTTACACTCGCTCCGCGCTGAATCGCTCATGGCTGGTTATGACGCACGCCTAGGAATGGTTGTGCTCTGCACGGGAGATGATCTCTGAGGATACTTTTAGATTGTCTTTATATGAGCGCCTTCTAAAACAACCACCCCTAAAGCAACTCCTCCTGTCCGCCTTCACTCACCTCAGCCCAACTCAGACTAACGATCGAACGGTTCAGCGCGGAGCGAACGTAGTGAGCGAGCACTGCCTAGTGAGAGCGTTAGACTGAGGTGGGATGCGTGGGATACAGAAGCAAAGGCTTAGAGCCAAGAACCATTGTCTGCCGCGCTGTCATAAACAACCATTCGCTAGGCAGTGCTCGCTCGTTTCACTCGCTCCGCGCTGAATCGCTCATAGTTGTTTATGACGCACGTCTAAGGGAGGTTGTGTTCTGCACGGGAGATGATCTCTGGGGAGACTTTTAGATTGTCTTTATATGAACGCCTTTTAAAACAACCATCCCTAAAGCAACTCCCCCAGTCCGCCTTCACTCACCTCAGTCCAACTCAGACTAACGATCGAACGGTTCAGCGCGGAGCGAACGTAGTGAGCGAGCACTGCCTAGTGAGAGCGTTAGACTGAGGTGGGATGCGTGGGATACAGGAGCAAAGGATTAGAGCAAAGAGCCATTTTCTGCCGCGCTGTCATAACCAGCCACTCGCTAGGCAGTGCTCGCTCGTTACACTCGCTCCGCGCTGAATCGCTCATGGCTGGTTATGACGCACGTCTGAGAGAGGGCTGCTACAAGGTACTTGGCTATAGCAAGCTCTTAACTTTGTGGATCGTCTCATCCATCTGCGCTTGCGTATGCTCGCAGCTAATAAAGAAACGTAAGCGCGCCTGCGCCTCTGGCACCGCAGGGTACAAAATAGGCTGCACATTCACCCCTTGCTCAAACAGCTGCGCAGAAAGCTGAGCGGCTCGAATTGAGCTCCCTACAATAATAGGCACTATCGCATAGCCTTGACTTAAACCTGTATCTAAACCAGCCGCACGTGCTTGCTGTAAAAAATACTGGCTATTGTGCTGTAGGCGATGCAGACGTTCGGGCTCGTTTTGCATTATCTCTAATGAGGTTAACGCACTGGCTGCAAGTGTAGGTGCCATTCCTACGCTGTATAAAAAACCGGGGGCTAAACACTTTAGATGTTCAATTAACGCACTTTCCCCTGCAATAAAGCCTCCGCAACTAGCCAGTGCTTTACTGCACGTTCCCATCCAGATATCCACATCGCGGGTAGATAGGCCTAGATGTTCGGCCAAGCCTTTACCGTGCGCGCCCATTACGCCAAACGAGTGCGCTTCATCCACCATTAAAAAGCAATAATGCTCTTGTTTAATGCGAATGAATTCTGCTAGATCGGGGTAGTCGCCATCCATGCTGTAGAGGCCCTCGACCACAATGAGCACTTTTTCAAACTGATGGCGTTGTTGTTGCAGGATTTGTTCGACTTGAGCCCAGTCATTGTGCTTAAAGGGTAGGCGGTGTGCTCCGGAAAGCTGAATGCCTTGAAGCACGCTGTTATGGATGAGTTCATCATGCAAGACCAGATCACGCGCATTAAACAAATGCCCAATGGTAGATACGTTCGTAGCATGACCACTTACAAACACCAAGGCCTCGTCTGTGCCATAGGCTTCGGCAATACGTTGTTCGAGTTCACGGTGAATAGGGCGCTCGCCTGACACAATACGACTGGCCGACACCGAGGTACCGTATTGGTCAATGGCGTCTTTGGCGGCTTGGCGCACGGCAGGGTGCTGGGCCAGTCCCAAGTAATCGTAACTGGAAAAATTAATGTAATCGTGACCGCCAATGCGACTGGTGGCTCCAGCACTGCCTTCGTGTATTTTGAAAAACGGACTGCTAACTCCCAATTGCTGCGCACCTTGGTCCATGATGCGCAGTTGTTGGTACTCGGGCAGCAGATGAAAACGGTAAAACTTTTCCGGGATGTGCGGACCCAATTGTTGTTGGATCCGATCTCGCAAGGGCACGTTTTGCGTTTTATTGAGCTTGCGCTCTAGCCCTTGTTGGATCAGTTTTTGCTTCAATTGGCTAGCAAGGCCGGGTTTTTTGGTTGGCTCTGTCATAAATTAATGCAATAGACGCGACTGGGGTTGCTGTAAATCCGACTCCAATTGTTCGGCGGCTTCGGCAATGGCTTCGGCGCTTACGTCAATGTTGTGTTGCGCTACGATTTGTTGAATGTTGTCGCTTAGACCACTTTCGGTATGGGTGCCTTGTAGTAAGTCAATCAACTTTAACGAAAGACGCTCGATGGTTGGGCTTTCATTTAAGGACATAACAGGGATACGCACGCCAAAGCGGTTTTCCAATGCTAAAACCAATTCCACACCCAATAGAGAGTCTAGGCCCATATCGTAAATGGATTGCTGCGCATCAATACGGGGTACGGGCAGACGTAAAATCTCACTGACCTCACTTTTAATGATTTGCGTTACGTGCTCTTGTAAAGCCTCTGGGCTAAGGGTGGCAAGCAGCTCAGACCAGTTTTCACGTTGGCCGTCGTGCTCCGATTCTGAGGCAAGATGTGCCATCGCACTGAACTTTGGACTGCTAGCGGTAGGCAGGAAGCGATCTAAAGCATTCCAATCTAATTCCATTACCCCTAGGTGTGAGCGCTGATGCACCAGCATGGACTCTAATGCCTCTAAGGCCAAAGCAGCCGGCAGGGCAGCACCACCCATGCGGTCTTTAAGCGCATCTTTAATTTGATCGTGACGAGCTAAAAAGCCCACGTCGTCAATGGCACCCCAGCGCACATTAGTCGCTGCAAGCCCTTGTTGTAGACGCAAGCCCATCAGCGCCTCGAGCCAATGGTTAGCTGCTACATAGTTACTTTGACCTAAGTTGCCAAAGAGCGTGGTCGCAGAGGAGTACACCACAAATAAATCCAAAGGCTCGGCCAGCTGTAGACTGTGTTCGTGTAAATGCCAAGCCCCTTTGATTTTAGGCTCTAAGACGCGGCGAATTTGTTCTTCGCTAAGGTTCATAATTAACGCGTCGTCAATGACGGTAGCGGCATGAACAATCCCTTTGATTGGGGGTAGATGTTCTGCAGCATAGGCAAAAGCTGCCGCCACGTCTGCGGCTTGTGTCACATCACAGGCCACAGCTTGTGCGTTAATACCCTGCGCTTTGAACTCTGCTAAGACTTGGGTGGCTTCTTCGCTGCTTGCACCGCGGCGGCTAAGTAGCAGCAAGTGTTGGGCTCCTTTTTCCACTAACCACTGCGCAGTGCGTAAGCCAAAGCCGCCTAGGCCGCCTGTTACCACATAGGTTGCATCGGGAGGTAATTGCAAGGTGCTGCTAAGAGCAGGGGCATGCACATGACGCAAAGGTTGCTCGTAGGTCACCACGATTTTACCGATTTGACGGGCTTGTTGCATATAGCGGAATGCGTCCACGATATGGTTCGCATCAAACGCTTGATATGGTAGGGGGGCGAGTTGTCCCTCAGCCATTAGGCTCATGACCTCGCGGAACAAGCGTTGAGTCAGGGCTGGCTTAGCTTGCATAAGCTGGTCAGCATCGATGCCAAAGTAGCTAATGTTATTGCGGAATGGGCGCAAGCCAATGCGCGAGTTTTGATAGAAGTCGCGCTTACCCAGTTCAAGAAAACGGCCAAAAGGACGCAGCACTTGTAAGTTACGATTAACGGCTTCGCCCGCTAACGAGTTCAGTACCACATCCACGCCTTCCCCTTGGGTGTCGTGCAAAATGTCATCCGCAAAAGCCAAAGAGCGTGAATCGTAGATGTGTTTTACCCCCATTAAACGCAAGAAGTCGCGTTTTTCTGGCGAGCTAGCGGTGGCATAAATTTCAGCCCCCAAATGCGTAGCAAGTTGAATGGCCGCTATACCCACGCCACCTGCCGCGCCGTGAATTAATACACGCTCACCGGCTTCTAGATGAGCTAAGTGCTTCAGTGCGTAGTACACCGTAAAGAAGGTACTAGGAATGGTAGCGGCGGCTTCGTATTGAATAAAATCAGGCAGGGGTGCCATGGCGCTGCTACTGCTAATGCTGTAGGTACCAAAGCTGTGTGAGCCAAAGCCTACCACTCGGTCTCCGGGCTTGTAGTCGCTAACGCCGGCCCCAACAGACTCGACCACCCCAGCAAACTCTAGCCCTAACGATGCACCCGCAAAACCATGTTCAACCGCTTCATCGGAGAGCATACCCAAGGTATACATCACATCACGGAAGTTAAGCCCTGTTGCGTGGATACGCACCTTAATATCCTGTTCTTGAAGTGCGGGTAGGCTAACTTGTTGCCAACGCAGGTTTCGTAATTGACCTGGGTAGCTAAACTCTAGACGCACGCTTTGATGGCTAGTGGTTTTGTTGGCATTAGGCGCTTCAACTAACTGCAAGCGTGGGGCGTATCGCTGGCCTGTGGCACTGTACACCACTTCTTGTTCTGTGCTTTGAGCGCTTAACTCGTCGTGTAACCAGTCCGCCGTTTGTTCAACCGCCTCGGCCGAGTCGAGCCACGCAAAGTCCACGGCTTTTACGTGTAGGCGATCGGATTCGTTCATTAGCGTGCGCACAAAACCCCACGTGCTGGCATCGTTAAGCTGGCTTAAACGGCTAGGCTGCGCGCTGAGGGGGGCAATAGCATAAGGTGTTGCGTTCGTACACACCACCCAAAGCGTTTGGTTTTGGTAGGGGTACTGTTGTACTAATTGCGTTAGCTGTGCGCAACGTTGCTGCTGTACATCTAAGGCTGAAGCGCTTTCGTTTTGAAGGCCGCCTAAGTAAACAATAGTCTGGTCGGGCTGCAACGCCTCAAAGTCCCACGTGTTGCGACAGATGACGTGCTCTGCCCCTAGGCGCTGGGTGAGTTGTTCGGCTAGGGCTATACCAACAGGGGTGTCTGCCAATACGTACCATTGCTGTGTTGCCGTGGCGGCAGCTGTGGTTTCTGCTGGAACTGCTGAGGCGGTTTTGCTAGCAAGCAGACCATAAGCACTAAGGGCGTTTTCATCTAATTCCAGCGTGTGCTGTACATTGAAATGGCTATGTGCTTGTAGGCGCTGCTGCCAATAAGCGTGGGGTAAAAGCCCCTGCTGAGTCTGATCCAAATGGATAAAAGAATGCCAGTAATTGGCATGTAGACTAAATACCATCAAGGTACCGTTGTCCACCAAGGCGTGCTCGGCAGCTTGTAGCGCTAGGTCGGCTTGTTGAATGTTGTCAAAATCACCACTAATTAAAACCACATCAAAGCCTGTTGCGGGTAAGGCATCGGCTTGGAGTAAATCGCATTGGAGGGCAGGGTATTCGTGCTGTAGGTTTTGGGCTTTTTCCAAAGCCCCATCGTGAGCGGCCCAGAACACGTAGTCGCACTGGTTGGCGTCTAATTCATGCAGAGCTTGTTCGGCAAACTACGGTTGATGTTGGGCAATTTCTACAATACGCAGACGCTGCCCAGCGGGTAGTTGCTGGCTTTGCTGTTGTAAGTGCAGAGCGAGTTGGTGCTGTAGAGCCAAGGGCTGGTGCGCCCCTAGACTGGCTTCTAAGAGCTTGGGTTGGCTAACGGTTGCGCCGCGCAGAGTATGTAGTGAGTGCTGACCTAATAGCGCTTCGTGCAAGTGCATGCCGACTCGAGCCACTACAAGGAACAAGGCAAAAGCATCGCTGTAATCACGCGATAATTCAAACCAAACGTCGTTGGGGTTCAGCTCAGGCGCGGCAATTTGCAGCTCGTCATTATGCCATGTTGCCTCTTGGGTTTGCTCTAGACGCAATAGCAATAACGCGAGCATGGCATGGCGCTCTGGGTGTTCGTGTTGCAGTTGAGCTAACGCGGCGCGATTAATGGGGTGCTGTTGATGGTACTGCCAAACTGCCTCTTTGCTATAGAGGTCGGCCAAGCTATTAAGCAAGGGGTCAATTTCGGTAGCTACCCGTTGGTAGGCCGCTGAGTTAGCAATAGCATCAAAACTGTGTTGTAGGTGTTGAGCTAGAGCGTCGCCCTTGAAGTGAGTCTGTGTCTGCGTTAATGGGCGCGGACTCAGCTGATAGTCTAAGTAGCTGAGCTCAATGGGCTCGGCGCTTTGCAGGCGCGCCGTTCTAAAGCGTACCTCGCTTAGGTGTGCCAGATGCACGCCGTCTGCATTATAAAAATCAAAATTAGCGCACAACGAATGCGGATTCAAACGCAAAAACTGCGTGCGCGCATAGCGAATGCGACCTAGGTCTGTTCGCACATAGGCGTGTTCAAGCTGTACCGGAACAAAAGCCACCCCTTTACCAAAGAGTGGGTGATCCACTAGCAAGTGAATAATGGATTGAAAGCAACTATCAACTAAGCCCGGGTGTAGCAGATACTGATCTAGGTCTTGTGCAACATAATCGTCCCCTTGCAGCTCAGAAAGGATGGTTTGTTCGTCAAGACGCCAGCCTTGTTGGATTGCACTAAAGTGTGGGCCATAGCTAAGACCAACTTGTTGGGTCAGAGCATGGTGTTCGGCACCGCTAAAGTCAGCGGCTCGTTCAGGTAGGTGCAAAGGAGTGCTGTGCTGCCAGTGCTGGTTGGCGGCTTGGACTACGCGGGCTTGGGCGTGCTCGGTCCAGCTTTCTTCTTGGGCCAGAGTTTTGCTGCGCAACACCAAGCGACCGTCGGTGTCATCGATTTGCACCCGTACTTTTTTTGCGGGTTGCTCTTGTAATACCAATGGGGCACTGATAGTGAGGTTTTCTAGTGCTATATGATGGCTTTGGTGGTGTTCTTTAGCGGCGGCCAAAGCGATTTCTAAAAATGCGGCCCCTGGTAAAAGCACCGCATCACCTACCACGTGTTCGCCTAAGTAAGGGTACAGCAGGGTATCGAGCTGATTTTCCCACGCGTGAGCGTGTTGGGGCTGAGGATAGCCTAACAACGGGTGCTGTTTATGACGATGAATTAAATCATACGCTTCGGGGGTAACGGGATGCCAATAGGATTCGAGCTCCCACGCGTAATGAGGTAAGTCAACAAACTGCCCTACATAGGGAAAAGCAGCATCAAAATCGGGGGTAGGGGCCAGCAGCTTAACTTCTACAATACGCTGCTGTATGTGTTCTAGCTGCTCTTTGTGACGCTGGCAAAGCATAAGAGCCTGAGCCGTAAGGTCTGCATCGCGGCATGCCTGTTGTACATAACCGCGCAACACGGGGTGTGGGCCAATTTCAACATACAAGTCAAACTGGTCTGCTACCAAGGCCTGAATGGCGGGCTCAAACAGAACTGGTTCGCGGATGTTATCCCACCAGTATTCGGCAGTCAGTGTTTGACCATCAATAACCATCCCTTTGACTACTGAGTACATGGGAATGCGGCTGGCTTGGGGCTTTAGGGTAGCTAAACGTTCGATGAGCTCGGTGCGAATGGGGTCCATGGCAGGACTGTGAAACGCGTAATCGAGATCTAAACGTTTCAAACGGATGCCTTGAGCTTTAAGCTGCGGTTCAAACTGATCTAAGGCCGCACTAGGGCCAGCAATGGTACAACCTGTGCTGCTATTTGCACCAGCTAAACTGATTTGGTCTTGCAGTTGGTGCTCGGCAATTAAGGCCAGCATTTGGTCGGCGCTGACGTTAACCGCAGTCATTTGACCTTGGCCTTTGGTAGTTTCCTGAAGGCGACTGCGTTCAAAAATGACTTGGACGGCTTGCTCTAAGCTGAGCGCGCCGCAGGCCCAGGCGGCGGCGACCTCACCCACACTGTGACCAATGACTGCGGCTGGGCGCACACCATAGTGCTCGAACAACATAACCAAACCCACTTGAAAAGCAAACAGCGCGGGTTGTGCCACATCGGTATGGGCGTACTGACCTGTTTTTTCGGTATTGCGTAGTGTGCTTTCCAGTGACAAGGTGCTGTATTGAGCAAGAAGCGCATCAATGGTTTGGATGGCTTGCAAAAAGACGGGGTGTTCCAATAGGGTTTGACCCATGCCTTCCCACTGCGAACCGTTACCCGAGAACACAAAAACTGGCTGGTCACCTTTGGCTAAGGGCTGGGTCACTACTGGAGCCCAGTTAGCTTGTTTTTGAGAAAAAGCGGTGAGCTGATCAAGGGCTTGAGCTGGTGTCTGGGCCCATAACACGGTGCGCTGAGGGTGCAACTCGCGACGTTTGTACAACTGATACGCTATGTCGTACAGGTTTGAATGGGCTTCATTTTGAATAAAGTCGGCCAGCTCGCTGGCATAGCTATGCAAGCTTTCTGCGCTTTTAGCACTTAAAAGCAGAGGCAGGGCTTGAGGTGTAACCACAGGCTGTGGTTCGGGTGCCGACGGGGCACTTTCTAAAATAATATGGGCATTAGAGCCCCCAAAGCCAAACGAGTTAATACTCATACGCAGGGTTTGGTCTGCGGGCAATGCTAAAGGAGTTTGGTTCACCTCTAGGTTGAGATCCGCAAAGTCAATGCGCGGATTAAGTTCTTTGATGCCAATGGTGGCAGGAACCTGACGATGTTGAAACGCGTACAGTAGTTTAATTAAGCCCGCTGCCCCCGATGCGGTTTCTAGGTGGCCCATATTGCTTTTGACCGAGCCTATGGGCAACGGTTGGGCACGATCTTGGCCTAGCGCTATACCTAAGGCACGGGTTTCAATGGGGTCGCCAATCGCTGTGCCTGTGCCGTGAGCTTCGACGTAATGCAAATCATCGGCGCTAAGCCCCACGGCATTCATGGTGCGTTGAATCAGCTGAGCTTGGCTAAGGTGATTGGGGACGGTAATGCCTTGTTTGTGGCCGTCGGTATTAACGCCACTGTTAACAACTACCGCTAGGATTCGATCGCCATCGGCAATGGCTTGGTCGTAGTCTTTTAATAAAAACAAACCGCCGCCCTCGGAGCGCACGTAACCATCGCCTGACGCATCAAACACCTGACAGCGACCAGTAGGCGACAGCATAGAGGCTTTAGAAAAACCCACAAAGCCATAAGGGTGTAGATGCAAACTAATACCACCAGCCAAGGCCATGCTGGTTTCGCCTGATCGAATAGATAAGCAGGCCTGATGAAACGCCACCAATGACGAGGAGCAGGCAGTGTCTAATGACATGCTGGGGCCGCGCAAGTCGAGGGCATAAGATAAGCGGTTGGCGGCAATACTGGCTGTATTGCCCGTGGCTGTAGACGAATCAACGGCCTGAATATCGTCCGCCATACGGTAAGCGTAGTCGCTGCTAGACAACCCCACATAGACCCCCACATCGCGCCCACGCAAGGACGAGGGGGCGATACCAGCGTGTTCTATGGCTTCCCAAGCTAAGTGCAACAAAATGCGTTGTTGCGGGTCCATCAATTCGGCTTCACGCGGGGATATACCGAAAAACTGCGCATCGAATTGACTAATATCGCCCAATGAGCCCGCCGCCATGGTGTAGCTGGTGCCTGGGTTTTGTTTGCTGGGGTGTAGGTAGGTGTCGAAGCTCCAGCGATCGGGAGCAACTTGTGTAACGAGATCCAGCCCTGCAAGCAGTTTGTCCCAATAATTCTTTTTGTTAGTTTGCTGGGGCAAGCGAAATGAAAATCCGATAACAGCGACTTTTTTAACCATGTTTACTTATTTAATTTATCTATAACAAACGCTAATTGGGCGAACCTAACATTATTGCACATTTAATAGAGCTAAGTAATTAATGTATGGCTAGATAAAAACACACACGGTAACGAAGTTTTGATTAATAATACGTGTTTATTCTTAATCATAGACCGAAACGAATGATGTTCTATCGCTTTACTAGCCCCCAAGCCATAGCCGACTATGTGACTGCTGAATGGGTTGCCTTAATTCAACGCAATCCTAAGGCTGTATTAGGCCTAGCCACAGGCAGCACCATGGAGCCCATCTACGATGAATTTGTGCGTCAGGCACGCCAGCAGCAGCTCAACCTAGATCAGCTGTCTACGTTCAATTTAGATGAGTATATTGGTTTAGGTGCAGAACATCCGCAAAGTTATCATTACTATATGCAACAAGAACTATTCGGTTTGGTGCCTTTTAATCCCAAGCGGGTTCATTTACCCGATGGGCTATGTGACAGCTTAGACGAGCAATGTGCGCACTACCATGATTTAATTCAACAGCTAGGCGGCATCGACTGGCAGTTGTTGGGGATTGGCACCAATGGTCATATTGGGTTTAACGAACCTGGCACGTCGTTTGATAGTCAAGTGCATGTTGTGGACCTTTCGCCACAAACACGGCTTGATAACAGCCGTTTTTTTGCAGACAAGTCCCAAATGCCAACCCAAGCCATTACGTTGGGTTTAGGGGATATTATGCAAGCCAAGCAAATCTTGTTGTTGGCTACAGGTGAAAATAAAGCGCAAATTATGGCAGAGCTCTACCACAGTGGGGTTGATGAATCGTTGCCTGCGTCTATTTTGAAAAAGCACTCCAATGTGCGTATTTTGGTGGATGAGGCAGCAGCTCAGCATTTGCCAGCTGCCGCCTTTAACACGGATCTGGCTGTATAAACAGCCCCGTTTTAGCTCAGGTCACCGAGGTGTTAAAAACCAACGGTGAGCTGGGCCCAATAACGACGACCATCATAAACAGCTCCGTGCGTTTCGTTGGTTACGCGTTTGTCAAACACGTTGTAAATCCCCACACCCACGTTTGTGTTTTTGCTAATTTTATAGCCCAAGCCCATATCCACGAAGGTGAATGATGGGGTGCCTTCGCTCATCGAAGTTCGGCTTAAATAGTCTGAGCTTTTGCCGCGGAAATTAACACGAGTCCATAGGTTTAGCTCTGGGCTGTAATCCCAGTCTAAGGTAGTGTTGAACATGTGTTTAGGCATTTTGTTTAACGGTCTACCGCTAAAGTCTCCGCTTTTTTGTTTTGAATGCGTAAAGGTGTAGTTGCTGCTTAATAGCAGGTCGTCAGTAATATTCCAGCTGGCAACGGCTTCAATACCACGCATAACAGCTTTATCTACGTTGACGCGATCACTGATGAATTTATAGCCTTGGTCGCCTGGTGTGACATGGCAAGTGGGAAGTCCATCGGGGTCGGTGCAACGGCGTACTTCGGAAATCTTGTCTTTAAATTGGGTATTAAAAAAGGTTAAGCCTAGGTTTAGGTTTTCGCGGTTATCCCAAATAAAACCAATTTCTTGGCTGATACTTTTTTCGGGCTTGAGATCGGGGTTTCCTACAATCACGGCAGGTACTCCACCACCGCCACCAGTAATTTGTCCCCAGTCTGCTACGGCAGCCCGTAAGCTAGGAGCTTTAAAACCAGTCGATACACCCGCTTTGACGCTAAGCTCATCGCTGGCGTGCCACACCCCGTATAAACGAGGGGTCCAGTGATTGCCGTAGTTTTCATCGTGAGTCAGGCGCAATCCGCTGGTTAAGCTAAAACTAGGGTGTAGCTCCCACTCGTCCTCGGCATAAGCTGCCCACTGGTATCGAGATAAATCACTGACTTCGGGCTTGTATTGGTTGCCGTGATCTTCCAGTTTTTCACTCAGGTACTGTGCCCCAAAGGTGACATGGTGGTTGCCCAACATGGTATTCCATTGCGAATTCAGTTCGGTGTTCTTAATGAACATGTTACGCCCTGGGTTTTTGTTGCGGTCTTGTTGTATGTAGGATTCTGACTGCAGGTTACCGTAGCGCCCTTTGTGGGTCAGAGCATAGCTGTCGCGTGTGTACTTGCTCTCTGAGGCCTCGTTAGGGGTGCAGCCATTGCGACCGCATGTTTCCAGGGCAATGGTTTTGCCTGGGGTTGAAATGCGTTTTTGATCGGTGCGGCCGACCTCGGCGATTAGGTCGTGGTTTTCCGAAGGAGTCAAAGTAAATTTAATGTTGCCGGATTGGGTGTCTTGTTTGTTGAAACCCTGTAGAAATTTGTCTTCGTTACGACGCGATTTTTGCCCAGAGATCTGTACGCCTAGCAGACCTTCTTTGATGGGGCCAGCTACATAAAAGTTACCTTGGTAGATATCGCCTGACTCGGAGTGTTGTTGCAGCGTGGCTTCGGTGCGCAACGACCCAGTCCACGTGTCGGCTATTTTGCGTGTAATGATATTAACCACACCGCCCATGGCTTCGGAGCCATATAATGAAGACATGGGGCCACGAACCACCTCAATGCGGTCAATGGCCTCGATCGGAGGCAGCCAGCCCTGTTCGATCCCTGCGTTATCGCTGTTTGGACGCGTTTCACGAGAGTTAACACGTTTACCGTCAATTAAAATCAGTGTGTAACCCGCCGCCATACCGCGAATACTAATATCGCTCGAGCTGCCACCGCCAGTAACGACTACGCCGGGCACGTCACGCAAAGCATCAGTCACATCACGGTAAGCTTTTTTCTCAAGCTCTTCGCGAGGGATCACGCTAATTGAGGCAGGTGCATCTTCGACCAGTTGTTCAAAACCGGAAGCCGTCACCACAATGTTTTGTAGTTGGGACACGGCGTTTTCTGATTTGTTTTGGGCATGGGCTAGGGGAATAGCCGCGGAGAGGGCGAGGCAAAGCGTGCTTAGCCGCCATCCTCTATGAGAGAGATGTGAGTTCATGTATCAACCTTGTTATCAATCAAAACTATAATGATAATCATTATCGTTCAGAATGATAAAGAAGGTTAAGTTAAAAATAAAGCATTACCTGAAACTTTACAGGGTTGTTAGGGCTGTGCTGTCGGCATCGATAAGCTGTTTAGCCATAGCGTAACACTCGTTGATATGTTGGTTGCCAACTTTGCGCAGCACGGCATAACTAATGCTAGATGCGATGACTGAGCCGACGACGGGTATGTATTTGGTGGCGTATTTACCCGCTAATTTTTTTACGCCTATGCGTTGTAGCACCTGAATGACGAGTTGAGGAGTGATGATTTTTCCCAACAGACCTACGCCAAAATTAGCACCCCCCACGATGACAATTTTTTGTAATTCGGGAGTGAGGTCATTGATTTGGGCTGGGCTTAACCCAAATTCCTCATTAATGGCTGGAATGAGTTGTAACAAAATGGCCACGTCTGTGCTGACATCCACGCCCGGAATAGGTACTACTGCCGCTGCGGCAGAAACGAGGGCGCGTCGCGAAACCAACTTTTGACAGCGTAGGCGGGCTTGGTCGAGTTCAGCAAGAGTGGTGGGGCGCATAGTATGGTTTTCCTTAATTAAGCAAAGCAAAGGGCGCGCTCATAGATTAGCGTTAATAAGCGTAGTTTGCTTTGTTTTATAAATAACAATGTGGGGGCAGGGAGTCATTGTTAAAGGGTCAGGCAGATTCTTTAAAGCAAGCTAAGCGCAATAATTTTATACGTTGCTTTAACTTAAATAAGCAATAGATATAATTTACAAATATTTGACACATTTTGTGAGCTAAATACGCGTTTAAATAGATAGTAATTGTTAAGTTAATAAGCAGCCATAGAGCTCTTTTAAAGATGTTGCTACACTTATTGCATTAAAAATGCTATTTCATAAGAGGAAGGTGTTGAATTATGCCTAAATTAAAATTTGTTAGTCGTTTACTTGCTCCGGTGGCATTATTGGCGTTGGCTGCATGTCAAACTCCACCTACCACTCCAGATACATCGGCCCCAGTAGACGGCACTGCCCCCGCAACTACACCCGCATCCCCAACCGATGCAACCCAAGCACCTGAGGCTCAAATGGCAGCCCCTTTATTGGTGTTCCTAGCCGATACCCAACCTCACTCTGATTGGGCTGAGGTTCAAATCGACGAGAGCAACGTCCTGTATCTAGAGCCCGAGGCCTTCCTAACACGCAATGACCTAGACACCGTCGAGGCCGGCACGTCGGAAACAGGCGAGGGCTTGTTAGCATTAACTCTAAACACAGTAGCCAAAGAGCGTTTGGCACGCTTGACCGAACAAAACCCGAACAAGCGTTTGGCGTTGGTGGTAGATGGCACCTTATTGGCTATTCCCGGCTACTCTGAGCCCATCACCGAAGGCCGCTTGATATTCATGGTCGGCTCACGTGAAAACGCCATGATGGCTGCTCGTATTATTGCTGGTGAAGACGCACAGTAAAGCACTGTCGTAATTTTTTATCATTTGCATAAAAAAACCGGTTGTAAGCGCATTTGGGTTTAATATATACGCATTGCGTATGTTTTATTAGGAATACAACTCATGGCTGTCTCACAACAGGTTTTTTTACGCGATGCAATGCGTCGCTTGAATTTAACACGCGACGTATTTGCGGCGCGTATTGGGGTTAAACGTCGCGCACTCGATACATGGCTACTTCCCGAAGGGTCCCAAGAATTCCGCGGTATGCCTGAAGTCGTACAGCGTTTTGTGACTGAAATCGTTGAAAACGAAAGCCTATTAGAAAAATATGCGCAAAATAATCAACGAGGCCCATTACGTGACCGTATTGCTATTCATGGCAAACACCAACTACTCTCTGTTGAGCAATTTACCCGCGAATCCGTCGAAGAACTTGTACGCATTGCGGATATGATGCAGCCTATTGCACGCCGCCAAAAGGTGTCGCGTGTGCTCGAGGGTGCGGTATTGGGTAACTTGTTTTTCGAGGCCAGCACGCGCACTAGAGTCAGTTTTGGTGCCGCTTTTTGCCGTTTAGGCGGTTCTGTGTGTGACACCACCGGTTTTACGTTTTCCTCCATGGCTAAAGGCGAGTCCATTTACGACACCAGTCGGGTCATGAGTGGTTATGTGGATGCCATGGTTATCCGCCACCCCGAACAAGGTTCAGTGGCCGAGTTTGCAGCAGCCACCAATATTCCTGTAGTCAATGGCGGTGATGGGGCTGGTGAGCACCCTAGTCAGGCACTGCTCGATCTCTACACTATCTTGACCGAGTTCTCACGCTTAGGAAAGCTGCTTGATGGCTCGCATATTGCCATTACAGGCGATCTTAAATACGGCCGTACCGTGCATTCATTAATGAAAATGCTGTCCTTATACAAGGGCTTGAAATTCACTTTGATTTCGCCACCCGGTTTGGAAATGCCCCAAGACATCATCGAACACGTAGCGCAGCGTGGAAATCATGTTATTGAGCAAGCCCATACTATGACAGAGATCAAAGGCGCAGACGTCATCTACGCCACTCGCGTACAAAAAGAGCGTTTTAGTGACGAGCAGCTCGAAGGCTACAGCGCTGATTTTCAAATTAATAAAGCGCTGCTTGATACTTATGGCAAAGAGGACGTCATTATTATGCACCCTTTACCGCGTGATAGCCGTGAAGACGCGCACGATCTAAGTGTGGATCTTAATCACGACCCGCGCTTAGCTATTTTCCGCCAAGCAGATAACGGCATTCCAGTACGTATGGCTATTTTTGCAGTGCTGCTAGGGGTAGAGAACTTGGTTCAACACTCTATGCGCGATGTAACTTGGAGCCCTCCCTCTCACATTGGCCCCGAAGACGCCGTTTTTCATGGCATGTACTAGTTAAGCAGGACTCTAGTTCGAATTAAATGCAGCGACCTTGATGCAAATTAAGGTCGCTGTTGTTTTTTCTAGGCATAGTAGTTCTTCACATGTTTCAGTAATTGATGAAGGACATTGCGGTGCACACTTTACAAACACAACGCTTCACTATCAAAAACAAGTCAATCTTGCCCGTCGTTCAAGGTGGGATGGGTGTGGGTATTTCTGCGCACCGTTTGGCCGGCTCCGTCGCTAAACTGGGTGGCATGGGCACCATTTCAAGTGTGGACTTGCGTCGTCACCACCCCGATCTCATGCAACGCTCGAATGACGACAGCAGCAAAGCCAACATCAATGCGTGCAACCTGCTAGCACTAGACCGTGAAATTAAAGCGGCCAAAGTGCTCGCTGCAGGACAGGGTGCCATTGCCGTTAACATCATGAAAGCCGTTGAAGCGTATCCGGAATACGTGCGCCAAGCTTGCCAAAGCGGTGCAGATGCCATTGTGGTTGGTGCAGGTTTGCCGCTGGACTTGCCAGAGCTGACAGAGGATTTTCCGGATGTGGCCCTGATACCTATTCTCTCGGATGCCCGTGGTATACAGCTGGTGCTGCGTAAATGGCTACGCAAAAATCGCCTACCCGACGCCATCGTTATTGAAAACCCCAAATTTGCAGCAGGCCACCTTGGCTTGGCGAATGTTGAGCAAATGGATAGCCCTAATTACCAATTTGAAATTGCTATTAAAGAAACTCTCGCCGTATTTGAAAAGCTTGGCATTGCACCGATTCCTTTAATTGTAGCCGGAGGGATTAGTGACCCGCACCAAGTTCAACAGCTTTTGGATTTAGGTGCCAGCGCAGTACAACTAGGTAGTGCATTTGCAGTGACCGAAGAGGGCGATGCACACCCTAACTTTAAACAGGTCTTAGTAGACGCTGAACCTGAGGATATTGTTACGTTTATGAGTGTAGCCGGCCTGCCCGCGCGCGCCGTCCGCACGCCTTGGCTGGATGCGTACCTACACAAGGAATCCAAATTGCAACAAGTCGCCAAAGAGCGCGAGTGCTCTGAGGGTTTTGATTGTCTTGCTTTTTGTGGTTTACGCGATGGTGTTGCTAAAAGCGGCCAGTTTTGCATTGATCGTCAACTGGCCTATGCGCTCGTTGGCGACGTCGCCCGCGGTCTCTTTTTCCGCGGCTCTGAAGCACTACCACTAGGCAAGCGGATTGCTCCTGTTAAAGAGCTTATGGAGTATTTACTCAGCACTCTTTCTCCAGCTACTTCTACCCAAGCAACTTGATTCTTTTTGGCGTGCTTTTATAGCCAGTCGTTTGCAAAGCTGAGGCTGAAAGTTAAAGCGTTCCTCATTTATAAACAACCGTTCACAAAATGGGAGTGAGGAGTTAAACCGTTCTTTTGACGCATTTTCATAATCGGTTATTCGCTAGATAAAAGCAAAGAGTTAAACCATTTCTTTGGCGCGCTTTCATAAACAGCCACTCGCTAGGCAGTGCTCACTCGCTGCGCTCGCTCCGCGCTGAATCGCTCATAGCTGTTTATGACGCACGCCTAGGAGAGATTATGTTTAGCACAGGTTTTTCTTTTATTAAGCCCTTAGCAAATCCACCACCAAAAAAATCCCCATTTCTAAAAAACCACCTCAATCCACTGGTATTTTCAGCTCATCCTTACATCAGTCACTTCTAAAACAACTTCCCCAGTCCGTCTTTACTCACCTCAGCCCACCTTAGACTAACGATCGAACGGTTCAGCGCGGAGCGAACGCAGTGAGCGAGCACTGCCTAGTGAGAGCGTTAGACTGAGGGGGGATGCGGGAGCAAACGAATGCAGGCTTTATGATGTAACGCTGTAAAAGCATAAGGGGCAATAGCAAATGAATAAACACTTTAAACTCAAAATAGAAAGAGTTTAAAGCAGCTATCAGACCTTTCTTTGATTCGTCGCACTCTGGAGTATTTAGCGGAGCAAAAACGTTCTTTTGGCGCGCTTTCATAAACAGCCACTCGCTAGGCAGTGCTCACTCGTTTCACTCGCTCCGCGCTGAATCGCTCATAGCTGTTTATGACGCACGCCTAAGGGAGGTTATGTTTAGCATACATAGGTTTTTCTTTTTCAAGATTTGAACAAATCCATCATCTCTAAAACAATTAGCACAACTAGTGTTAAAAATTACCTTAACCAACTGACATTCTTAGCCTATCTTTACCTCGGCCTTATTGAAAACAAGCACTCTTAAAGAAGTAGGTTCTAAAGCAATCACTTCTAAAACAACTTCCCCAGTCCGCCTTTACTCACCTCAACCCAACTCAGACTAACGATCGAACGGTTCAGCGCGGAGCGAGCGTAGTGAGCGAGCACTGCCTAGTGAGGGCGTTAGACTGAGGGGGGATGCGGGAGCAAACGAATGCAGGCTTTATGATGTAACGCTGTAAAAGCATAGGGAGCAAGAGCAAACGGTTGAACAGGTCAGATTTAAAGTAATAAGAATTTGACGCTACTATCAGACCTTTCTTTGACTCGTCGCACTCTGGAGTATTTAGCGGAGCAAAAACGTTCTTTTGACGCATTTTCATAATCGGTTATTCGCTAGATAAAAGTAAAGAGTTAAACCATTTCTTTGGCGCGCTTTCATAATCAGCCATTCGCTAGGCAGTGCTCACTCGCTGCGCTCGCTCCGCGCTGAATCGCTCATAGCTGTTTATGACGCACGCCTAGGAAAGGCTGTGGTGCAGCACAGGTTTTTCTTTTTCAAGCTTTCAGCAAATCCATCATCTCTAAAACAATTAGCACAACTAGTGTTAAAAATTACCTTAACCAACTGACATTCTTAGCCTATCTTTACCTCGGCCTTATCTAAAGCAAGCACTCTTAAAGAAGTGGGTTCTAAAGCAATCACCCCTAAAGCAACTCCCCCAGTCCGTCTTTACTCATCTCAGCCCAACTCAGACTAACGATCGAACGGTTCAGCGCGGAGCGAGCGTAGTGAGCGAGCACTGCCTAGTGAGAGCGTTAGTCTGAGGTGGGGGCGAGAGCAAACGGTTAATGTCGTTGGATCATGATATTTAAGAGGCGGGAGCAAATGATTAATGCCATTAGATCATGCCACCAAGAAGCGGGAGCAATAACAGCAAGGAAAAAAGACTACCTGCAAGGCTTACGCTAAAATACCCCTAATTCAAAGCCCCCACTTTAAAGGTACTCCGTGATCCGCTGTTTGCTCGTAGAAGACGATACTGTCAACGCCAAGTTTGTTCAAAAAGCCCTCGAAAAACAAGGTTATCACGTCACTTGGGCTGCTGATGGGGCCACTGCGCTCGAGCAACTTTTGCATCACGATTGGAGTCTTGTGATTCTGGATCGAATGTTGCCCGACGAGTTCGATGGGCTAAGCTTACTTACTACTATTCGCTCTTTGCAAAAAAGTTACCCGGTTCTCGTGTTAAGTGCTTTATCTGGTTTGGATGATCGGGTGCGTGGCCTGAAAGCAGGTGGTGATGATTATTTGGTAAAGCCTTTTGCTTTGCCCGAGTTATTGGCGCGGGTTGAAGTGCTGTTGCGGCGTTATGTGTTGACGCAAAAACCGGAGGACAGCACGGAACTGATTGTGGGGGATTTACGCATTGATTTACTTAGCGCTAAAGTCGAGCGCGCCGGTCAAACCATCTTGCTACAACCTAAAGAGCTGCAGCTTTTGGTGTATTTAATCAAACATAAAAACCAAATAGTGACGCGCTCTATGCTGTTAGAGCAGGTATGGGGTTATCGCTTTGAGCCCAATACTAATCTTACCGATGTGCAAATTAGCCGTTTACGTAACAAAATCGATAAACCCTTTGAGCATGCGTTTATTCAAACTGTGCGTGGGGTGGGTTATCGATTTGTTTACGAACCCTAGCGAGTCCTACTATGTTTTTTTTATCTCGGCTTATGCAGCGCATTCATTCCTCGTTAACGTTGCGTTTTAGCTTGCTGTATGGGTTTTTAGGCGTAGTCATTATTATTTTTTTGCTGGGTTTTATTTTCTTGCAAGTGATGGGCGCTTTGCATGCTCAGCAGTTCAAGCAAATTACTAGTATGGCTAAGCGAGTGGAGGGTCTATATGCCACGCAGGGGCGTGATGTGGTGATTGATTACATCCGCTATGAAATTCAAGGACAGTCATCTGACTTGTGGCTCTTTATGGACTCAAATGAGCACAAAGTGGTAGGTAATATGGATTATTACCCCATGGCTTTTGAGGGCAGTGACTATATTGCTGATCTCACGGTGCATAAAGACAGTAAAAGCATTGAGGCTAAGCTACAGCGTGTGCATCTAGGGGGCGATATTGTGCTGGTCGGTAAAGATTTGCATGATATTTATGCTTTTAGAGGCTTAATGCTACGAGCGAGTTTAATCACCATTATGATGGGCTTGTTTTTTGTGGTGCTCAGTACATATTGGTTTAGAGCAGAGATAGCATCTAATGTTAGTGTGATTCGACGTACGGCTGCTCATATTCGAGCGGGGCAGTTTAAGCGCCGTATTCCTGTGGAAAATACCGATGATGAGCTTAATTTATTGATTAAAGAGCTCAATTTGATGTTGGATCATCTAGAGAAATCCTTAACGGGGGTGCGCTATTTATCAGAAACTATTACCCATAATTTGCGTACTCCAATTATGCGGATTACCTCACATTTATATCCATTAGCTCACGAGGCTGTTACGCCCGAGGCAGCACAGGAAAAAACACAGCAGGTCTTAGAAGAGCTAGAGTCCTTAACCACCTTGTTTGATAAATTGCTGCAAATTTCTGAGCTTGAGTCGGGCGTTTATAGACAAAGTAAACAAGAGGTGAATTTCAGCGTACTGCTTAATGACATGGTGGCGTTGTATGGTCCGTATGCCGAGGAAAAGTCCATGCGGCTAGAGGCTCACCTGAGCCCTGACTGTTATGTGCATGGTGATGTTGATTTGTTAGCCAGTGCTTTAAGTAACCTTTTAGAAAACGCCTGCAAATACGGTCATTCGCTGATTCAGCTGCGACTCTACAAAAAAGGTTATTTAACGGTTTTTGAGATAGAGGATGATGGTATTGGGGTCAGTGACAAGTCGCTGGCAAAACTGGGCACTCACTTTTACCGTGATCAGGTGGCTGAGCATATTCCGGGCACAGGTTTGGGGTTGACTAGCGTTTTAAGTATTGTGAGTTTTCATCAGGGCCATTGTGAGTTTTATCGCTCCGCGCTTGGTGGTCTAGGTATACGCATTACCTTTGAATCAGTGTAAAACCCAGAAAACAGTCTGAAAAAAGGGCCGCGACTAGTAGAAGACCCCTAGGTATGCGTCTTTATTACTAAATTGTAATCTTTGGTTGCTCTGGGGTCGTTATATTTAGTGCTGCGTACTGACTACGACTATTTGAAAGTGAGAAAAAAGTGAAATTTAAAATTAATGCTAAGGAGCTCTGGTCAGGTGGGTTACTGGTGCTCATCGGCATGGCTACGGTTATAGGTAGCCTCAATTATCAAATTGGTTCTTTAGCACGAATGGGGCCTGGCTACTTTCCCTTGATGTTGGGAGGGATTTTAATGGTGCTAGGTTTATTGGTGTTAATTAGTCCCGAAATGGACCGCGCTGGTGGTGATGGTGACTTAGAGAAGCTCAGTATTAAAGCGCAACTTATCACTTGGGGTTTAGTGGTTGGTTCGGTAGCTTTGTTTGCGATTCTGGGTAAATACGGTGGTTTGGTGCCCGCTACGTTTTTCTTAACCTTTGTGGCGGCGTTTGCGGATCATAAAAATACTTTTAAAGTGGCGTTGGCCGTCGGTGTGGTCTTAACCGCTTTTACCGTAGCAGTTTTTCATTACGGTCTACAAATGCAGTTACCGTTATTCACTTGGGGTTAAAAGGTTAGGCTCATGTTAGACAATATTATTCTTGGTTTTGAAACCGCATTAACCCTGCACAACTTAATGTATTCATTCATTGGGGTGTTTGTAGGTAATCTGATTGGAGTGTTGCCAGGTATTGGTGCATTAGCCGCCATTTCAATGTTGCTGCCTATTACCTATGGTATTGACCCGGCTGGGGCATTGATGATGTTGGCGGGCCTGTACTATGGCACAACCTATGGGGGTGCCACCACAACTATTCTATTAAATTTACCTGGTACTCCGTCGCATGCGGTAGTGTGTTTAGACGGGCACCCCATGGCGCGTCAGGGGCGCGCAGGCTCTGCGTTGCTAATTGCGATGTTGTCCTCTTTTATGGGGGCTACCATCGGTATTATTTTAATGATGGCATTTGGCCCGCTTTTGGTTGAGGTGGCCTTTCAGTTTGGTCCCGCTGAGTATTTTTCCTTGATGTTCTTGGGTCTGCTTGCTGCATCGACTCTTACCACTGGCTCACCTGTTAAAGGGGTGGCAATGGTTATCATCGGTTTAATTTTCGGGGTAGTGGGCACCGATATTAATACGGGTATTTCACGGTTTACGTTCAATATTCCAGAGCTTCAAGACGGTTTAGCGCTAGTAGCAGTCGCTATGGGTTTGTTTGGTATTGCGGATGTTATTGCCAATGCAAATCGTTTGGGTGAAGGGCACGTGGTCAGTTCTAAAAAAATTGGCTGGCGCTCTTTGCGTTTTGAGAAAGGCGAGTTCAAAAACTCATTGTCCAGTATTTTCCGTGGGGCAGGTGTTGGGTCTTTCTTTGGTATTTTGCCTGGTACAGGTGGTACGATTGCGTCATTTATGTCGTATGCCATGGAAAAAAAGGTTAATAAAAACAGCAAAAACTTTGGTCATGGTGCGATCGAAGGGGTGGCCTCACCGGAATCAGCAAATAGCTCGGCAGCACAAACGGCCTTTATTCCTACGATGACTTTAGGTATTCCGGGTGATGCCATTATGGCGCTGATGCTGGGTGCTATGATGATCCACAACATTCAGCCTGGCCCACAACTTATGACTGAACACCCCACCGTGTTCTGGGGCTTAATTGCCAGTTTCTGGATCGGGAATTTATTGCTTTTAGTGTTGAATATTCCATTGATTGGTATGTGGGTGCGTTTACTGTCTGTGCCATACCGTTTAATTTACCCTGCGGTGTTGCTCTTTATTTGTTTAGGGGTGTATAGCGCCAACAACAACTTATTTGATGTGTGGATTGTGTTGGGCATAGGCGTGTTTGGCTTCGTTTTTTCCCGATTGGGTTTTGAGCCTGCGCCGTTATTGCTAGGGATTGTGTTAGGGCCAATGGTGGAAGAGAATTTCCGTCGTGCGCTGCTCTTGTCGCGTGGTGATATGTCTGTGTTTTTGACCCGTCCTATTAGTGGGGTCTGCATGGTGGTAGCTTTTGTTATTGTGAGCTTTGTGATTTACCGTCGTGTTATTCGTGGTAAAGGATTGGTAAAAGTGCAGTCTAACTAGAGCGCTATAACCATCCATTAAAAATGGGGACCTTAGGGTCCCCATTTTGTTATCTAACACATCAAATACTGAGAGATTAGATTAATGACTGCTGCACACCAAGACTGGGTTCGTTAGCTTCGGTTTTATTTGGCTTGGATTTTTTAGTAGTAGAAGCTGTTGTTGGCACAGACGGTGTAGCCGCAACCGGAGCGACTACAGCCGCTGCAACAGGGGTTAGCTCGGCATCGGGTGCAGCCTGATCTGCTGATGGGGCCGGAGATGCTGCAGGTGCGGGTGCAGTAACGACGGCAGGAGCCACCACAGGCGCAGGAGCCGGCGTGGGCTGGACTGTGTTTTTACGGGCACGAGAGGCTTTGGCTGACACCGTGCTTTTTTCTTTTTTGGTGGTGTCGTTATCGGTTTGCTGCTGCTCGGGGGAGTAATGCGTGACGTCAAAACTACCCGTTACAATGCCCACCCGCTTTAAAACGCCAAAGGCTTGAGCTGGGTTTTTAAACATGCGAGGCGAACGACTGCGCGCTGTGACAAGTACAGCGTTTTGACCCGTGCGCAGTTGAATCTGAATAAAAAAACCACTGCCTTGGGCTTTTAGTGATACGCCTGCTACACCACCAGCTTGAGTGGCGGCACGTAGTTGTTGCAAGGTAAAGCAATGCGTGGTTTGAGTAGTATGTGTGTTCATGCTCTAGGGAGCCTAAATCAATAACGGAATAATAATATGTTCGGTAAGCGGCGCTAACGGTAAGGTAGAAGCAGAAGAGGGTGTAACCCAAATGGCTTCTTCTATTTCCGCCGCTATATGTATAGGATTATGCCACGTTAATTGGTAAATATGGGCGCGTACCGTGTGATTCGGCTCATTTGCTGCAGGAGCTAGGTAGAGACCGTGGTAGAAAATGTCGGTGGCGTTCGGTTGGATTTGCAGCTCTTCGTGCATTTCGCGCAATAAAGCGTCTAACGGCTGTTCGCCTTGTTCTATTTTACCGCCAGCCTGCATAAAGCGCGTGGTGTTTTTCTTACGTACTAATAGCATTTGACCTGCAGGATCAAGAATAATGGCAGCGGCAATGTAAATTTCAGGCATGACTGAGCGCACTTTGGTTGAGTAAAGCGCTAAGGATAACATTCTTTGCTGAAAGCCTTTGTAATGGAGGATATAATAGGCGGATTAATTCATACATTGTGTATTTGGACTCATTATGACGACGACTATTCTAGAGAACATTCCCGTCAACCAAAAGGTTGGTATCGCTTTCTCTGGTGGACTAGACACCAGTGCTGCAATTTTGTGGATGCGTAACAAAGGCTCCATTCCTTATGCTTATACAGCTAACTTGGGTCAGCCAGATGAGTCGGACTACGAGGCCATTCCTAAAAAAGCCCTCGAATACGGTGCAGAAAAAGCCCGTTTAATTGACTGCCGTCAGCAACTTGTCGCCGAAGGCATTGCTGCATTACAAAGTGGTGCTTTTCATATTACTACTGCTGGTGTGACGTATTTCAACACCACGCCTATAGGTCGTGCTGTGACAGGTACGATGCTAGTCGCCGCCATGAAAGAGGACGACGTCAACATTTGGGGCGATGGCAGCACCTACAAGGGTAACGACATCGAGCGTTTCTATCGTTATGGTTTATTAACCAACCCCCAGTTACAAATTTACAAACCTTGGTTAGACCAACAGTTCATTAACGAACTAGGTGGGCGTGCTGAAATGTCTCAGTACATGACTCAGTACGGCTTTGACTACAAAATGTCTGCGGAAAAAGCCTACTCCACAGACTCCAACATGCTGGGTGCCACCCACGAAGCCAAAGATCTCGAGTTCTTGAACTCGGGCATGCACATCGTGCAGCCTATTATGGGCGTAGCATTCTGGCGTGACGACGTAACAATCGCCAAAGAAGAAGTCACTGTCCGTTTCCACGAGGGCGTGCCGGTTGCTCTTAATGGCGTAGAGTACGCTGACAAGGTCGAGCTTATCCTCGAAGCCAACCGTATTGGTGGTCGTCATGGCTTGGGTATGAGCGATCAAATTGAAAACCGTATTATCGAAGCCAAGAGCCGCGGTATTTACGAGGCCCCTGGCATGGCCTTGTTGCATATTGCTTACGAGCGTTTGGTTTCTGGTATTCACAACGAAGACACCATTGAACAATACCGCATTAACGGCTTACGTTTAGGTCGTTTGCTGTACCAAGGCCGTTGGTTTGATCCCCAAGCCATCATGCTACGTGAAACCGCCCAACGCTGGGTAGCCCGTGCCATCACTGGCGAGGTAACCATCGAACTGCGTCGTGGTAATGATTACTCCATCATGAACACCGTCTCTGACAACCTTACCTACCGTCCAGAGCGTCTAACCATGGAGAAAGAGGGCGACGATACTTTCACGCCTCGTGATCGTATTGGTCAGCTTACTATGCGTAACCTTGATATTGTGGATACGCGCGACAAGCTATTCACCTACACTCAAGCCGGTCTACTTGCTCCTGCCGAGGGTGCAGCGTTACCGCAGTTAAAAAACGATAAGTAATCGTTTGTCTTTTCCCAACTAGCGGGGTGCACAGCACGTCGCTAGTTGCGGTTCTTGGTTTTTTACCGCTCAGGTTAAATGCAAGGCGTTATTCGATTTGCTTTTGCATCTCAGGCTTTTACGGCGTTACATCATAAAGCCTGCATTCAATTGCTCCCGCTTCGTAGTGTCATGATCTAACGGCATTAACCGTTTGCTCCCGCATCCCCCCTCAGTCTAACGCTCTCACTAGGCAGTGCTCGCTCACTACGTTCGCTCCGCGCTGAACCGTTCGATCGTTAGTCTGAGTTGGGCTGAGGTGAGTAAAGGCGGACTGGGGAGTTGCTTTAGGGGTGGTTGCTTTAGAACTTACTTCTTTAAGAGTGCTTGCTTTAGATAAGGCCGAGGTAAAGATAGGCTAAGAATGTCAGGAGATTAAGGTAGTTCTAAACGCTAGTTGCTTTAGAGGTGGTGGACGCAAAGATACTTTATAAGGTCAGCAAAAACTAAGCTTTATACCACACTACATCCTTCCCTAGGCGTGCGTCATAAACAGCTATGAGCGATTCAGCGCGGAGCGAGTGAAACGAGCGAGCACTGCCTAGCGAATGGCTGATTATGAAAGTGCGCCAAAGAAATGGCTTAACACTTTGCTTTTATTTAGCGAATAACCGATTATGAAAATGCGTCAAAAGAACGTTTTTGCCCCGCTAAATATTCCAAAGTGCGACGAATCAAAGAGAGGTCTGATAGCTGCTTTAAACACTTTCTATTTTGAGTTTAAAGTGTTTATTCATTTGCTCCCGCATCCCCCCTCAGTCTAACGCTCTCACTAGGCAGTGCTCGCTCACTGCGTTCGCTCCGCGCTGAACCGTTCGATCGTTAGTCTGAGTTGGGCTGAGGTGAGTAAAGGCGGACTGGGGAAGTTGCTTTAGAGGTGGTTGTTTTAGAGGTAGTTGATACAAAGATAGCTTTATAAGGTCAGCAAAAACTAAGTTTTATGCTACACCACAGCCTTTCCTAGGCGTGTGTCATAAACAGCTATGAGCGATTCAGCGCGGAGCGAGCGCAGCGAGCGAGCACTGCCTAGCGAATGGCTGATTATGAAAGCACGCCGAAGAAATGCTTTTAACCCCCTTAGCATTACAGGATGCCAGTTAGGCAAAGATATGCTACTATGCCCCCCCTTAAACACTTACTATTTTGAGCTTAGCGTATGAATTCGTTTGCTCCCGCATCCTCCCTCAGTCTAACGCCCTCACTAGGCAGTGCTCGCTCACTACGCTCGCTCCGCGCTGAACCGTTCGATCGTTAGTCTGAGTTGGACAGAGGTGAGTAAAGGCGGACTGGGGGAGTTGCTTTAGAGCTTACTTTTTTAAGAGTGCTTGCTTTAGATAAGGCCGAGGTAAAGATAGGCTAAGAGTGTCAGTTGGTTAAGGTAATTTTTAACACTAGTTGTTTTAGAAATAATGAACTTTCTGAAGGCTTAAAAAAAGAAAAACTTGTGCTAAACACAACCTTCCCTAGGCGTGCGTCATAAACAGCTATGAGCGATTCAGCGCGGAGCGAGTGAAACGAGCGAGCACTGCCTAGCGAATGGCTGATTATGAAAGCACGTCAAAGAAGAAATGGTTTAACTCTTTGCTTCTATTTAGCGAATAACCGATTATGAAAATACGTCAAAGAAACGTTAAGCATACCGAATCATCAACCATAACGGCATAGTGACAGCAGCAAACAACGTGCATAGCGACATCGTTAACGCCACTAATCTGCCATCACCCCCCATTCTTACTGCTAAAACATAGGTGGTTGAGGCCGTAGGTAGTGTTGCGAATAACAGCAGCATTTGCTGCTCAAGCGCATTTAACGGCATGACCGCATTAAGCACCAACGCGACCACAGGGCAGAACAATAGCTTTACGGCAATCATCCAGCTTACTAAGCGTTGCGCGCCTTGTAATGCGTGTATAGAGAACGAGGCACCTACACAAATTAAACCCAAGGCCAAAGCACTGGAGCCTAGGCGCGAAAGGGTGACATCCAGTGGGGCGGGCAGAGGCAGCCCTAATAGATTCCACGCTAGGCCAGACAGGGTGCCAATAATAAGTGGGTTTTTAAGAAGTAAAAGTAGTATATTGCCGCTTTTGCCGCCCTGTGCTAAGCCTGATACCGCTGCAATATTGCCCAAAGGCACTGCCACCACGGCAATCACAGCCATAGCGCTGAGACCTGCTGTGCCGCCCAAAGCGCCTGCAATTGAAAAGGCTAGGTAGGAGTTAAAGCGATAGCCGCATTGAGCCACGGATGCGTGTTGTAACGTGTTAGGTTGCAGCAGGGGGCGTGCTACGTAGGTCATGGCGACGCCAGCTAGGATGACCAAGGCTGTGCCTAAACCTAGGGTGGAGATTTGTTGCAGACTTAGTTCGCTTTTAGCCATGGAGGAAAAAAGTAGAGCAGGGAAAAGCACGTAGTACACGAGTTTTTCTGCACCATGAAAAAATTCGGGTAGTAAAAAGCGAAAACGCACCAAGGCTAAGCCTAGCGCCATCAGTAAAAAATCGGGAAGAATTAGAAAAAAAGTGGCGAACATAACGGCTGGGCGTAAAGATGGGCAAGCATAAAAAACACCCCAAAAGCCCTTGGGTTTTGGGGTGTTTTGGCGTGAGCAAGGGCTTATTGTTCGAGTTTGCCTAAAAGTAAAAATTCCATCAAGGCTTTTTGTACGTGCATGCGGTTTTCGGCTTCGTCCCAGACTACGCTTTGAGGGCCGTCAATTACGTCGGCGGTGACTTCTTCGCCGCGGTGCGCTGGCAAGCAATGCATAAAAAGAGCATCAGGGGCAGCTACAGCCATCATTTCGGCGTCTACGCACCAGTCAGCAAATGCGGTGCGGCGGACTTCGTTTTCTTCCTCGAAGCCCATACTGGTCCAGACGTCGGTGGTAACCAAGTGAGCCCCTTTACAGGCCTCCATGGGGTCTGAGAATTCTTTAAATGTAGTGGGGGAGGGGTTGCCGATTAGGGCTGAGTCGAGCGTATAGCCCTTGGGTGAGGAAATGTGTAGGGTGAAACCTAGCATTTCCGCTGCCTGCAACCAGGTGTAGGCCATGTTGTTGCCATCGCCGATCCAAGCTACGGTTTTTCCTTCGATGGAGCCGTGGTGTTCGATAAAGGTGAAGATGTCGGCCAGGATTTGGCAAGGATGGTATTCGTTGGTGAGGCCGTTAATAACGGGTACGCGCGAATGTTTAGCAAAACATTCGATGCGTTCTTGGCCAAAGGTGCGAATCATGACAAGGTCTACCATACGGGAAATGACCCGTGCGGTGTCCTCGATGGGCTCGGAACGACCTAGTTGGGAGTCGTTGGTGGTTAAGTGAATGACTGAACCGCCCATTTGATACATGCCAGCCTCGAAAGAAACACGGGTGCGTGTGCTGGCTTTTTCAAACACCATGGCTAAGGTGCGGTCGTGTAAAGTAAGGTGTGGCTCGTAGCGCTTGAAGCGATCTTTGATAAGGCGTGCGCGATTAAGCAAATAAAGCGTTTCGTCTTTTGATAAATCATTAAACTGTAAATAGTGCCGTATAGGTGCCGTAGCGTTCATACTAAACCTTAGCAAAAAAAATGTAAGCCAATTTTATATAATAGTGCAAAGTTAGGCGTCCGCCTAGTCCTGTGATAGGGTTCTGTATGCACATACGGGTAGGTGGAATCTGCGCAATAGGCTACAATGTCGCAGTAGTGTTTTTGCGGTCACAAGTTGTTTATTCTTGGAATTCTATGTCGACAATGCTCGTAATTCATGGCACAACCAATGCTGGTCAACGCTTTAGACCCAGTGACTGGGCAGAACGTCTAGCTGGGGTGCTTTCTCAGTACAGGCCAGCCGGTTCTGTCGGTGGTCCTTTTACTTACTCCCCCTATGTGGTTCCACGCTTAATTGACGGTGTACGCTGTGTCGTAGTCGATCCGCGTTTACGCGAGCTAGAGCCCTTGGCATGGAAATTTGTATGTGGTTTTGCCAAAGACAACGACTTGCAAACCACTGGGGTTGAAATGGACTAAAAGCAGCCTAGCTGCTTTTTTTTGTGCCAAAGTTTTATTGTTTTAGTTTGGACTTGTTTGTGAAATTGACCGCCATGCAAAAAGGGTGCTTATGCACCCTTTATGTTTGCCTGATTAAAGGCTACGCTGTCTCGGCCAATTAAACCTAGCCGATTTAGGCGGCCATTGCCTTGATGGCAGCGGCTAGACGGCTCTTGTGGCGAGCAGCTTTGTTTTTGTGAATGATGTTTTTGTCAGCAACGCGGTCAATAGCGCTGGCTGCTTTACGGAATACTTCGTTAGCAGCGGCTTGGTCGCCAGCTTCGATGGCTTGGCGGACGCGTTTGATGGCAGTGCGCATCATGGAGCGCATGCTGGCGTTGTGAGAGTTACGCGCTACGGATTGACGGGCGCGTTTACGTGCTTGTGCTGAATTAGCCATATTTAGTATTTAATAGAAAAAGGTTTAATTGGCAAAGACTAATACTATATATTAGGGGCGCGGCTTTGTAAAGTCGCGCAGTCTAAAGCCAAATAGAATAAGGGTAAAACCGTAACACGCAGCACAAATACCTACAAGTAAAAATAAGTACAAGGCGCGTAGCCACGGTGCGTGTGCTAGAGCGATCCAGTCTAGGTGTTGATTCGCTACAAGCAAGATAGAGGTCATCACGGCAAGCGCAGGGAATAACCGTAGTATAAACCGGAGCCAACCGGCTTGGGGACGATAAATGTGGCGTTTATACAATAAAAACAATAAACAGAGCGCATTAATGCTGGCACCCAAGCCAATCGAGAGTGCTAAACCCGCATGAGCAAAGGCTGGGACTAAAAACAGATTTAATAACTGAGTCAGAATTAACACCACAATGGCAATACGCACGGGGGTTTTAATGTCTTGACGTGCATAAAATGCAGGGGCGAGGATTTTTATGGCTAGTAAAGCCAATAACCCCACTGCATAGGCAATAACAGCGGTTTGGGTTTGGTGGACATCTTGGGCTGAGAACTCACCGTAATTAAATAGCGTGGCTACTAAACCTTCACTTAATAAAGCCATCCCTATAGCAGCTGGCACACCTAGCATAACCACTAGGCGCAGACCCCAATCTAAAAGGGATTGGTAACTGCTGTGTTCTTCCTTGGCATAAGCAGCGGACAGTTTAGGCAACAATACGGTTCCTAGCGCTACCCCTAGTAAGGCGGTGGGAAATTCCATTAAGCGATCGGCAAAAGAGAGCCATGTCACGCTACCGGATTGCAGCCATGTCGCAATGTTCGTGTTAATCAATAAGGAAAGCTGAGCGACTGAGACCCCTAAAATAGCAGGTAACATTTGTTTTACTACGCGCTTGACCAGTGGGTCTGCCCAGGCGATATGTACGCGCCACGACAAGCTAGGCATTAAGCCCAAACGTGCAAGTGCGACCCATTGCACCGTCAGTTGGGCTAAACCTCCTACCATTACCCCTACGGCCAGAGCATAAATAGGCGGGTCAAAATAAGGGGCAGCAAATACACTGGCTAAGATCATCGCCACATTTAGCAAAATAGGCGTAAAAGCAGGAACAGCAAAGCGGCTCCATGTATTAAGTACCCCCGATGCCAAAGCCACCAGTGACATGCACAAAATATAAGGGAACATGGTGCGCGTCATCCAGACCGCAGCTTCGAATTCAGATTGTTTATCGGCATGGGTTAAACCGCTAGCCATGGCGCTCACCACCCAAGGAGCCGCCAATATGCCCAATAAGGTCACGAGCATTAATACACTGGTTAAGGCCAGTGCTACGCGGTCTAAGAGCCGTTTGACGTCGTTTGCTTCACCTTGGCTGCGTACCTCGTTCAAAATAGGAACAAAGGCTTGCGAAAAAGCCCCTTCGGCAAATAGGCGACGTAATAAGTTCGGAATCCGAAATGCGACCCAAAACGCATCACTGAGTGGCCCCGCCCCAAAGCTGCGCGCAATTAAAATATCGCGCACTAAACCAGTAATGCGCGATAGTAAGGTAAGACTGCTAATCGTAGCGGCTGAGCGCAATAAACTCATAGTTATTTGGGTGCCATTCGAATTGCGCCATCTAAGCGTATGGTCTCGCCATTGATCATTTCATTATCAATAATACTGTAAACCAGCTTGGCATAATCCTCGGGGCGGCCTAAGCGTGAAGGAAAGGGAATGCTAGCAGCCAAAGAGTCTTGTACCTCTTGGGGCATGCCGAAAATCATGGGGGTGGCAAAAATACCGGGAGCAATAGTAACACAACGCACCCCTAGGCGGGAAAGGTCGCGTGCAATCGGTAGTGTCATGCCCACAATGCCGGCTTTGGATGCAGCGTAAGCGGCTTGACCAATTTGACCATCGTACGCAGCGACCGAGGCGGTGTTAATAAGGACGCCACGTTCACCCGTGTCAAGAGGCGTGTTTTTGCTCATAGCAAAGGCGGCCACTCGGCACATATTAAATGTACCAATTAGGTTAATGGAGATGACATTTTCAAAGAGGGCGAGGTCGTGAGGGGCTTCGTGACCCACTGTGCGCGCGGCGGGGGCAATGCCGGCACAGTTGACCAACCCATAGAGTGGGCCTAGTTTAAGAGCATGATCGACGACGGTTTGGGCTGCTGCTGCATTGGTTACATCGGTATGAATGTAGTGTTGACCTAACTCGGTAGCTAGATTTTGACCTGCTTCGTCTTGGATGTCGGCAATGACGACCTGAGCACCATGCTGTACCAGCATGCGTACGGTGCCTGCACCTAATCCAGAGGCTCCGCCAGTTACTATAAAGACCTTATCTTTGATATCCATGGGTAACCCTCATAAGAAAAATCCGGCACGATGCCGGATTTAATAAACAACGAATTATGCGTTTAACGCAGACATAATGCGGTTGCGTATTTCGTCTACAGAGCCAACACCTTCGATACGAATGTATTTGGGTGCTTTGCTGTCTCCGGAGGCGGCCCAGCTAGAGTAGTAATCCACTAGAGGGCGTGTTTGGTTTTGGTACACATCAAGGCGATTACGAACGGTTTCCTCTTTGTCGTCATCACGTTGAATGAGGTCTTCGCCAGTTACGTCGTCTTTGCCTTCGACTTTTGGTGGGTTGAATACCACGTGGTATGAGCGACCACTTTCTGGGTGAACGCGACGTCCACTGATGCGCTCAATAATCTGATCGGCGGGTACATCAATTTCGATGACGTAATCCAATGCTACATCGGCATCCTTTAGTGCATCAGCTTGAGGAATAGTGCGTGGAAACCCATCGAATAAATAACCGTTTTCGCAGTCGGGCTGAGTTAAACGGTCTTGAACTAGACCAATAATTAGCTCGTCAGAGACGAGTTGACCTGCGTCCATCACTTGCTTTGCTTCAATTCCCAGTGGCGTCTGAGCTTTTACTGCTGCGCGCAACATATCGCCGGTGGAAATTTGGGGAATGCCAAACTCTTCGATAATGTAGGCGGCTTGAGTGCCTTTTCCTGCCCCGGGAGGGCCTAATAAAATCAGGCGCATGATGTGATTCTCCTGTATCGCTGTAAAAATAAATTTAGCCTATCGAATTGGAGCCTGGTTGCACACTCTGGCGGTGGATTTAGGCTCGAATTGAATAGGCAAAGCCTCGTTTATAACCGATTTTTAAATATTTCGCGTACCTTATCCAGATCTGTCGGAGTGTCTACGCCTAGTGCAGGCGCATTGGATGTGACATGCACACTAATGGCATAACCGTTTTCTAGGGCCCGTAACTGTTCGAGTGACTCGAAGAGTTCAAGAGGGCCTCTAGGCAGATTAGGGAACTGGCGTAAAAAAGAAACGCGGTAAGCATAAATGCCAATATGGTGTAGCGGAGTTAAGCCCTCTGCTAGAACATTGGGTTGCTGCTGCAGCGCGTCGCGAGCCCAAGGGATGGGTGCACGAGAAAAATATAGAGCTTGACCGCTTAGGCTGCATACCACTTTGACACTGTTAGGGTCAAAAAAGGCGTCACCCGATGTGTATGGGGTGGCTATAGTGGCTATGGCCGAGTTGGGTTTTTGATGCAGCTCATTGGCGACGGCCTCGATCAGCTCTGGACGAATGAGTGGCTCATCGCCTTGGATATTAACGATAATTTCACTGTCATCTAGGTTTAATAGATCAACGGCTTCGGCCAGTCGATCGGTGCCAGTAGGATGATCGGCTTGGGTTAACAATGAGCTAAAACCGTAGGGCTCCACCGCCTGCGCTACTTTGGTGCTGTCCGTGGCGATATAAATGGCTTTGGCCCCTGTTTTTTTTACTTGCTCGGCAGTGCGAACAATCATGGGTTTGCCCATAATGTCGGCTAAGGGCTTGTTAGGTAAGCGCGTTGAAGCCAGGCGTGCCGGAATAATAGCGGTAAACGACATAGTTAGTTTTCGACCAGTGGTGTGGCTTCGTTTTCCAGCATGATGGGAATACCGTCACGAATGGGGTAAGCCAGTTTGTCTTTTTGACAAATAAGCTGGTCGTTTTTGCGTTCGAGTTTGCCTTTACAAATAGGGCAGACCAGCACGTCAAGTAAGTTGGAATCCATAATGTTTCTCTAGTGAGGGTTTGAGTTTGCGATGTGTTGCAGCTGTTGGCCTAGGGCATCTAGCCACGATGCCGGTGTAAATTGAGGCTCAACATGGACTACCCAAACCCGTGAGTCTGATTTTTGACTACATTTTACGGCATCTTTGGCAGTAATTAGTAGAAAATCCGACTTTAGTTGACTAAAGGTGGAGGCGGGGATCTGTCCATGGTCAGGAAAAGCCAGTTCGTGATCCAGTTGTAGGCCAAAACGTTTCAGCATCTGAAAAAAACGTTGAGGCTGGCCGATGGCAGCCAGTGCTGCACCATGTTGAGGTCGATGGTGCTCAAGCCAGGTTGCTGCGTTGATGCGCTGACCCGTGCTGAGCTGTTCAAAAATAGCGGGAGCTAGCTGCATATGTACTGAACGACCCGCTGTAGACGGCGTAGGGGTGTGGGGCAGAGGGCCATCAACTAGGGTCTGAGTGATTAACCAATCCGCCTCGGTTAGGCGTTCAGGCGGCTCGCGTAGTGGGCCTGCCGGTAGCACTAACCCATTGCCCACACCGCGTTGATCCTGCACCATAATTTCAATGTCTCTAACTAAGGCCTGATGTTGTAAGCCATCGTCTGCAATAATCACATCTACCTCGGGGTAATATTGCATTAAAGCCTGTACAGCCTGAACCCGTTTAGGGTGCACGGCAATTGGCGCACCACTTTGCTGGGCTAGTAAGCTGGGCTCATCGCCATAGCGTTTAGCGTCTAATTGACCCTGGCCTACGCGGGCGGCACCAGTAATGGTGACGCCATAACCGCGACTAATAATACCTGGGGTCCAACCCTGCTGTTGTAGGTGGCGGCACAGGGCTAAAACCACGGGGGTTTTGCCGGCTCCGCCAACAATAATATTGCCCACTACAATAATAGGAGGTCGCTTATGCGGTAGAGGTTGGCGTGGTTGCTGTTGTTTGTGATAGATGTATAAAGCGCTGATGCCACTTAGGGGGCGTAGCAGCCAGCTGAATAAACCGCGTTTAGCCCATTGTTTATGTAGCCAGTGTTCTAGGTGAGTACGCACGCTCATTCTTGGGTAGCAAAGCTAATTTTTTCGAATTGCGCCGTACGGGCGGCTTCGAGGGCATGGATTACAGAAGCGTGACGGGCATTGGCATCGGCATAGATTAATAATGCCGTTTTGTCTTGCAGAGCCTGCAATGCCTCTGACAGGCTGTTATCGGATTGGCTTAAAAAGCGCCCGTTTAAGGCATATTGACCATCTTGGCTAATGGCTAATACATGGCTTTCTGTGGATAGGGCCTGGGAAGAGCTGCTGGGTAAGTTGACGGGTATTTCTTGCACGCGTGAAAATGTGGTGGTGGCTGTAATAAAAATAAGCACCACAAGCAAAATATCAATCAGAGGGATAAAATCCACTGCTATGTCATCGGTGGAATGATGACGGCGGCGTCTGAAGTTCATTGCATTTGATCTATAAAACGGTTAAAGCGACCGGCTTCGACCTCGAGGCTATTTAGCAAGTAGTCGGTACGCGAACGGTAGTAACGATGAAAAATAAGCGCAGGTACTGCAATCATAATGCCAAAGCCAGTGTTATAAAGTGCCATAGCAATGCCATTAGCTAGCAAGGCGGGATCACTGCCTTGAGGAGAATACGCTGCAAAGATTTCAATCATACCGACTACCGTGCCAAATAACCCCAGTAGCGGAGCAATAACAGCAACGGTGCCCAAAGCAGGCAAATAGCGGTTAAGCTGAAAATGAATAAGTGAACCGGTTTCTTCGGCGGCTTGGCGGCGCACGAACTCGGGGTCGTTACGGTGTTCGAGTAAGCTAGCATAAAGCTGGCCTAACGCACTGTTTTGACGCAAGCGTTGCAGTTGCTCGGGAAGAGTATCGCGGTGCTTAGCGAGCTCGTAGGCCTGATCGCGCAGAGTTAGGTTAAGAACTTTGGCACTGCGTAAACTAAAAGCTCGTTCTATAATAAGAGCCAACCCAATAACAGAACACAGTAATAAAAACCAAATGGGCCAACCTGCGGCCTGAATAATGCTCAGCACAAGCGATTCCTTTCTTTAGTCAAAGATAGCCACTATTTTAAGGGAAAACCTAAGGCTGTATAGAGGCTTTAGGTGTTATCCACACTATCTGTGGATAACCCAATCTGAAAACAGAGCAAAGCCGCATTTCAACGGCCCAAGGCTAGGTTGTATAGGTTTTGCTCATTTTATGGCGGAGGTCTGGATTGTATTCTAGCGCTAACTCATCCCAAAACACGCTAACCGTAACACAGTTAAATCGTCATGTGGCGCAGTTGCTTGAACAGCACATAGGGCGCGTCTGGGTCGAGGGCGAAATTTCTAACTTTACCCAAGCGGCTTCGGGGCACTGGTATTTCACCATTAAAGACGAGCGCGCTGCGGTCAAAGCGGTGATGTTTAGAGGACGGGCTATGCGCGTGGGCTTTATGCCTAAAACTGGCGAAAAATATCGCTTCTATGCTGCCGTGTCCATGTACGAACCACGGGGCGACTTTCAGTTACAGGTCGACAGCATGGAGCGTGCTGGTCTAGGCGATTTGCATGCCGAGTTCGAGCGCATTAAAGCTAAGCTTAATGCAGAAGGCCTGTTTGATGTGGGGCAACGCTTGCCTTTAATCGCGACGCCAAAACGAATTGGCGTCGTCACCTCGTTAGCTGCTGCGGCATTGCGTGATGTGCTTACCACCATGCAGCGTCGAGCCCCCCATGTCGAGGTCTATGTGTATCCGGCAGCTGTCCAAGGGGCAGACGCCGCCGAACAGCTATGCATTGCGTTGGGCCAGGCCATTGCGGATCAGGCTGTACAAACCATTTTGCTTGTGCGAGGAGGTGGCACTTTGGAAGACCTCTGGAGCTTTAACGACGAGCGCTTAGCCCGCCTGATTCATGCCAGTCCAATTCCTGTGATTAGCGGCGTAGGCCACGAAACAGACTTTACGATTGCTGATTTTGTGGCCGATGTACGTGCCCCTACACCCACGGCCGCCGCCGAGCTCAGTTGTCAAAGCTGGCAACAAAGTAACGCCGATTTGTTAGGGGTATTACGCCGTTTAGCTCAGGCCCAAGCTAGAATCATAGACAGAGCAAGCTTGCGTTTAGATCATGCGGCGGGGCGCTTGCAGTCCCCTCAGCAGCGTGTGGCTCATATGCGCCAACAGTGGCAAAATACAGTACAGCGGTTATCTAGAGCGTTGTCAGTGCAATCGCATCAACAGCAGTTGCAACACCTACGCCACCGTTTGCATCGTGTTCGACCTCAGGTTCAGCCAGCGCAACATGGGCTACAGGTTTTGCAAACTCGCTTGCTACAATCTATGCAGCAGCAACTAAATGCTCAGCACCATCGTTTGGCTCAGGCTCAACACACACTGCAGGCTTTAAACCCAAGTGCGGTGCTCGAGCGAGGTTATGCTATTGTGCGTAACCAACAGGGGGTTATTATTAAACGCTCCCACGATACACAGATTGATGAGTCTTTAGATGTGCAGTTGGCTCAAGGTCACCTGCATGTTAAGTTAAAACAAAAGCATGATTTGCTTTAAACAATAACGCTATTTAGCACAACTTAGAAGGAATTAAACATGGCTTTTACCCTTCCTGAACTACCTTACGCGCTAGACGCATTGGCACCTCACATCTCCAAAGAGACGCTCGAGTACCACTACGGTAAACATCACCAAACTTACGTTACCAACTTGAACAATCTTATCGAAGGCACCGATATGGCCAACGATAGCCTTGAAGACATCGTAAAGAAATCTTCTGGTGGCGTGTTTAACAACGCAGCTCAAGTCTGGAACCACACTTTTTACTGGAACAGCTTGTCCCCTAACGGTGGTGGCGAGCCTACTGGTCCTTTGGCTGATGCTATCAATGCCAAGTGGGGCAGCTTTGACAACTTCAAAGCCGAGTTCAACAAATCAGCCGCAGGCAACTTTGGTTCTGGCTGGACTTGGTTGGTAAAGAAAACAGACGGTTCTGTAGATATTGTTAACACAAGCAATGCCAACACACCACTTACTACTGATGATGTGGCTCTGTTGACCTGTGACGTTTGGGAGCACGCGTACTATATCGATACACGCAACTCCCGTCCACAGTACCTAGAAAATTTCTGGGCTGTAGCAAACTGGGATTTCGCCAGCAAAAACTTTGCCTAAGACCTAACGCATTAGGTTGTTAGTCAGTAGCCCTGCTTTTTAGCAGGGCTTTTTCTTAACCTAGGGTAAGTGCTTAGGTTAAATCTGCCCATAAGTTGGACATTTCGCCTATATTCTATGAAATGATACTGTATAGGCTTAAAATACAGTTAATTTGAATCATGTTATTTTCGGAGACAGTATGAGCGAGGCGTATATTTGTGATGGGTTGCGAACCCCTTTTGGCCGTTATGGTGGCAGCTTAGCCCACGTACGTGCAGATGATTTGGGTGCCGTACCTCTACGTGCCCTAATGGAGCGCTACCCCAATGCCGACTGGGCACAGGTGGACGATGTGCTGTATGGCTGTGCGAACCAAGCTGGCGAAGACAACCGTAACGTAGCTCGTATGTCCTCCTTGTTGGCTGGTTTACCTATTGATGTTCCAGGCATGACTATTAACCGCTTATGTGGTTCTGGTATTGATGCTATTGGTTCGGCAGCACGGGCTATTCGTGCTGGTGATGCCGAGCTCATGTTAGCAGGGGGCGTAGAAAGCATGAGCCGCGCGCCTTTTGTGATGCCCAAGGCCAGCAGTGCATTTAGCCGTGATAATGCCGTATACGACACCACCATTGGGTGGCGTTTTATTAATCCATTACTAAAAGCGCAGTATGGTGTAGATTCCATGCCTGAAACCGCTGAAAACGTGGCCGATCAATTTCAAGTTTCTCGTGCGGATCAAGACCTGTTTGCTCTACGCAGCCAGCAGCGTACTGCAGCTGCTCAAGCCGCAGGTATCTTGGCCGAAGAAATCACGCCAGTATTTGTGCCGCAGCGTCGTGGCGACCCATTACGTGTGGATGTGGATGAGCACCCCCGTGAGACCACTCTTGAAGCATTGGCTAAATTACGTGCTTTTGTGCGCGCTGATGGCACGATTACAGCGGGTAATGCCTCTGGTGTAAACGATGGCGCAGCGGCTCTGGTATTGGCTTCCGAAGCAGCGGCTAAAAAACACGGTTTTACGCCTAAAGCGCGTGTGGTTGCCATGGTAAACGCAGGGGTAGAGCCGCGTATTATGGGTATTGGTCCCGAGCCAGCAACACGCAAGCTTTTAAAATTGACTGGGCTAAGCCTAGACCAAATAGATGTGATTGAACTAAACGAGGCGTTTGCTTCCCAAGGGTTAGCAGTGTTACGCGGTTTAGGTCTGGCTGACGATGACCCGCGTGTCAATATTAACGGAGGCGCTATTTCTTTAGGCCATCCGCTAGGCGCAAGCGGGGCACGTATAGTCTTAGCAGCAGTTAATCAATTGCAGCGCAGCGGTGGGCGCTATGCTTTGTGTACCATGTGTATTGGCGTAGGGCAGGGCATTGCTATTTTATTAGAGCGTGTCTAATTCGCACCGCATATCATAAATACAGGCTCCTACTCTAGGAGCCTTATTTTTTATCTGTTATAACTAACAATGCGAGTGAGAGGAAGGCAGTACCCTTAGCGCGTTAAGCCATGAATTTGATCGCCGGCTTGGGCTTTGTTATAAAACCAACCCTGCTCCATTTCCAATGCATAACGTACTGGTTCTGTTGGGCAATGCGTATCCAATTGGTGGGCTTGCATGTGCTCGATATTGGTGATGATGCCCTGGTCAGTAATAAAAGCAATGCTTAGATCTAATGGGGTGTTTTTCATCCAAAAACACGGTCTAGCAGGCTGCTCAAATACAAAGAGCATACCGCTGTCAGGGGCAAGACGCTCTCTAAACATCAGGCCTTGGGCGCGCGTGTCTTCGTCTGCAGCGACCTCAGCATGGATTGCGTAATTATTTACTTCTAAATTAATTATTTGTTTGCTATTTTTGGCAAAACTAGTAATTGAAATAGATAGCAGTAGTAATAAAAATAGTAAATAAAAAACAGGGCTATAGCGCCCTGTAAATAAATGTATCATTGTGTTTGTTTTTCGTAAGAGGCGTTAGGCTGAGGTGATATTCAACGCTTGTTGACCTTTTGGACCTTGTGCTACCTCGTAAAGGACTTTCTGGCCTTCTTTTAGGGTTTTGAAGCCATTCATTTGAATGGATGAGAAATGTGCAAATAGGTCTTCTCCACCTTGGTCAGGGGTAATAAACCCAAAGCCCTTGGCATCGTTGAACCATTTTACTGTTCCGGATAATTTAGGGCTGTCCCCGCTAGTGAGAATTGTATCAGACATACTAACTGCCTCTTAACGAATTTAAAAAAAACGAAATTTAAAATTTCTAATTAATCCAAGTAATGCCGCTATATTATTAGCGGTAAGGACTAAACATATAATGCTTAATTAAGTATAAATCAGTCAACTATGGAAATTACCTAGTATTTAGTTATGAGTTTAAATATCACAATTAATAAAGATGAGCTAAAAGAAGAGTTAAAAGCCGAGATTAAACCTCCACCGCTATTTCAGGTGATTATGCTTAATGATGATTACACTACAATGGAATTTGTCATTGAGGTATTAATGGGGATATTTCATAAAAATGCGGACGAGGCCGAGCGCATTATGCTGACCATTCATTACCAAGGGCGAGGCATCTGTGGTGTCTACCCTAAAGACATTGCTCAAACCCGTATCCAGCAGGTGCATTTATTGGCCCAAGCAGAGCAGCATCCTTTAAAGTGTATTATGGAACCTGTGCCAGATGCATGAAAGTAATGTTATCTTTAGGTTAAGGCCTTTAAATATTTGTATTTGGCACTATTATAGAAGTTACTAAAACCTTATTTACCGTGAAGGAGGATGCATGATCTCCGAAGAATTAGAAGTCAGTCTACACATGGCCTTTGTAGAGGCACGTGCCGCTCGCCATGAATTTATCACGGTAGAGCACTTGCTGTTGTCCTTACTAGACAATGCGGCGGCAGCCGATGTGCTTCGCGCTTGTGCGGTCGATACCTCTATCCTACGCCAACATCTACGTAAGTTTATTGCTGACAACACGCCTGTGGTCGAAGGTTCCGAAGAGGTTGATACTCAACCTACTTTAGGTTTTCAGCGTGTTATTCAACGCGCTATTATGCATGTGTCATCCAGCTCAACGACCAAAACAGAGGTAACGGGGGCGCATGTACTGGTAGCTATGTACGGTGAAAAAGACTCACACGCGATCTATTACCTACACCAGCAGGGTGTTACTCGTTTAGATGTAGTGAACTATTTGTCGCATGGCATTGCTAAAAATGCGTCGCATCAGCCTATGGCCCAAAAGCCCGAGACTCCCTCCGAGCAACCTCAAAGCTCTACGCAGTCCGCTTCAGGCCCCCAAGATCAAAAGTCGCCGCTAGATCAGTACACCAGCAACCTTAATGCGTTGGCTCAGCAGGGGCGCATTGACCCTCTTATTGGGCGCGACAAAGAAATCGAGCGTGTCATACAGGTCTTATGTCGTCGTCGCAAAAACAACCCGCTCCTAGTGGGCGAGGCCGGTGTGGGTAAAACGGCTATTGCCGAGGGCTTAGCCTTACGTATTGTGAATAAACAGGTCCCAGAAATTCTGCAAAACACAGTTGTGTACGCATTAGATATGGGTGCACTATTGGCTGGTACCAAATACCGCGGCGATTTTGAACAACGCCTTAAAGCGGTTCTTAAAGACCTAGATCGCAACCCTGGTTCGGTTTTATTCATTGATGAGATTCACACCCTTATCGGGGCTGGGTCAGCCTCAGGTGGGGCACTAGATGCGTCTAATCTGCTCAAACCTGCCTTGTCCTCAGGTCAGTTAAAATGCTTAGGTGCGACTACTTATACTGAGTTTCGCGGTATTTTTGAAAAAGATCAGGCATTATCTCGTCGCTTCCAAAAAGTGGATGTGGCCGAGCCGACTGTAGAGGAAACCATTCAAATCCTACGTGGTTTAAAACCGTACTTCGAAGAGCACCATGGGGTGCGTTACACCCAGTCGGCTTTAGCAGCAGCTGCCGAGCTTTCTGCGCGCCATATTGGTGATCGTTTCTTACCTGATAAAGCCATTGATGTCATTGACGAGGCGGGGGCCGCTCAGCGTTTATTGCCTGTGTCACGCCAAAAGAAAACCATCAGCAAAACGGATATCCAAGCCATCGTGGCACAAATTGCACGTATTCCACCGCAAAATGTGTCTTCCGATGATCGCAATAAACTTGCAACGCTAGAGCGAGATTTAAATACAGTTGTTTTTGGTCAATCCACCGCTATCGAAGCCTTGGCGGCTGCCATTAAAATGACACGCTCAGGCCTAGGTCGACCCGACAAGCCCATTGGTTCATTCCTGTTCTCTGGGCCAACGGGTGTAGGCAAGACCGAGGTAGCTCGTCAGCTAGCGTATGTGCTTGGTGTAGAGCTACTGCGGTTTGATATGTCCGAGTACATGGAACGTCATACGGTGTCGCGCCTAATCGGTGCGCCTCCTGGGTATGTGGGCTTTGATCAGGGCGGTTTGCTAACCGAGGCCGTTACCAAGCAGCCTCACTGTGTGCTTTTGTTGGACGAAATTGAAAAAGCACACCCAGATGTTTACAACATCTTGCTTCAGGTCATGGATCATGGCACTTTAACTGATAACAATGGTCGTAAAGCGGATTTCCGTAACGTTATTATTATCATGACTACCAACGCGGGTGCCGAAGCGCTTAGCAAACACACCATTGGTTTTGCCAACAAACGCGAGGCTGGTGATGAAATGCAAGCCATTAAACGCTTGTTTACGCCCGAGTTCCGAAATCGCCTCGACGCGATTATTCCATTTGCTCCGCTGTCGCGCGAAGTTATTTTACGGGTAGTTGACAAGTTTCTGCTTCAACTCGAACAGCAACTGCATGAGAAACGCGTGGATATCAGTTTCACTGATGCTGTGCGCGAACATCTAGCAGCACAAGGTTTCGACCCACAAATGGGGGCAAGACCTATGCATCGACTTATTCAAGACACCATTCGTCGTGCATTGGCTGATGAACTCTTGTTTGGCCGTTTAACCAGCGGTGGGGTGGTTACTGTTGACTTAGATGCAGACAAAAACGTAGTTTTAGTTTTTGATGACAAGGACTCTGACAATAATGTTAGCGGTCAGCCCGAGCCACAGCATCCCGAGGCCGAGCTCGTAGATTAAGCTCTGCCAATTACCAAAAAGCCTAGCTAAATTGAACTGCCCCCAAAAGTGGACTAATGTCTAACTTCTTGGGGGCAGTTTATTATCAACTAGGTGGTTTGGTTAACCGGTTTTAATTTTTACCTGTGCTACCAAAGCCTCCGGTGCCGCGAGTTGAGGCTTCATCAAACTCATCAACCAAATGAAACTCTGGCTGCAGGACTGGCACCACCACCAGTTGAGCAATACGGTCCATGGGTTGAATAGTAAAGTTTTCCGTGCTGCGGTTCCACATAGAAACCATTAGTGGTCCTTGGTAGTCCGAATCAATTAACCCTACTAGATTACCTAAAACAATACCATGTTTATGGCCTAGGCCTGAGCGTGGTAAGACCATGGCCGCGTAGTTAGGATCAGCTAAATGTATGGCTAATCCGGTAGGGATGAAATGGGTAGCGCCGGGGGCTAGCTCTAATGGTGCATCAATACAGGCTCGTAAGTCCAAACCGGCTGAGCCGGGTGTGGCATACGCAGGCAAGGTTTCAATGCGCTTATCCAAAATTTTAACGGCAATGCTTTTCATGGGTACGGGTTATAAAAATTAAGAAAGAAGTTGGTGGGCTATGTATTGCACGAGGTGCTGGGCAGCTTCTTGTTTGCTTTGGGGAGCCCATTGGTCATGACCTTGCTCGTGGACTAGCAGGAGTTGGGTGTCGTCCTTGTCCATGGCTACTTGAGCCAAATTTGCTATCAGCAGTGGTACGCCTTTGCGCACTCTTTTGGCCTCAGCAAAAGCCAGTAGGTTTTCGGTTTCTGCTGCAAACCCTACACAATAAGGACGTACAGAAGCATCCATGGCAGCAACCCCCGCTAAAATATCGGGGTTAGGCGCAAACTCAAGCGCAGGGGCTTGTTGACTGGCGTCTTTTTTTAGTTTGTGTTGACTGGCGTTGCTGACATACCAGTCGGCAACAGCGGCTACGCTAATAAAGACATCGGCGCGAGGTGCCAGCCCCATCACGGTGGCTTGCATCTCGCGCGCGCTTTCTACGTTAATTCGCTTGACTCCGTATGGGCTGTCGAGTTTAACAGGCCCCGAGACTAAATACACGTCAGCACCAGCACGGAAAGCGGCCTCGGCAATTGCGTAGCCCATTTTGCCTGACGAACGATTGGTGATGGTGCGGATGGGGTCAATGGGTTCAGAAGTAGGCCCAGCAGTGATCAGCACTTTTTTGCCAGCTAGGCTTTTAGGTTCAAAAAACGCAATGGTTTCAGCTAAGAGTTGCTGTGGTTCCAACATGCGGCCATCGCCGACTTCACCGCAGGCTTGATCGCCGCTGCCTGGACCAATAATATGCACGCCATCGGCTTTGAGTTGCGCAATATTACGTTGTGTTGCGGGGTGTGCCCACATTTCTTTGTTCATCGCAGGGGCCACAATCAGAGGGCAGTTGCCCCGAGCTACACATAAGGTGCTAAGCAGATCATCGGCTAAGCCTTGGGCTAGCTTGGCGATAAAGTTGGTGCTGGCAGGGGCAATAATTATGGCGTCGGCTTCGCGGCTGAGATGAATATGCGCCATGTTATCGGTGCTGCTGTTATCCCATAGATCGGTATGGACTTGTCGGCCTGAGAGCGCTTTAAAGGTGACCGGAGTAATGAACTGTTGGGCACCAGCTGTCATGACCACATCAAACTGTGCGCCTAGATCTTGAGCGCGGCGTAAAAACTCGGCACTTTTGTAACAAGCAATACCGCCCGTTAGACCTAAGATCAAGCGTTTTTGCGCTAGGTTTTGCATACTTATCCCTTCGTTTTTTTGTGTTTTCTGAGGCGCAAAATTTCGTCTAGGATAAGCAGGATGGCCCCACATGTAATACCAATATCCGCTAAATTAAACGCAGGAAAATACGCATCACGCCAGTAGAAAAGCAAAAAATCAATTACATGTGAATGAAGCAAACGATCAATAACGTTTCCAATAGCGCCACCTAAAATTAGACTTAACGAGGCACAAAAGAGTTTTTGCTCGGGGTGTTTGCGCAGCAAATGCACAATTAGCACGGTAGCAATGGCGGCAATGCCTGTGAAAAACCAGCGCTGCCAACCGGACCCATCAGCTAGAAAACTAAAGGCTGCACCAGGGTTATAGAGCAAAGTTAGATCAAAAAACGGCAATACAGCTAAGCGCTCCGCATACTGAAAGTTTTGTTCAACTAGCTGTTTAGTGAATTGATCAAATACGACAATGGCTAAAGCAATTAAAAGCCAATAAATAAAGCCCCCTCGCTGGGGAGAGGAGGCTTTATGGGCTGTAGGTTGCGGACTATGCGTGTTCACGGACTTCGCCTGTGCCTTCTAGGTTGCTAACACAACGCCCACATAAGGTGGGGTGTTGCTCGCTAGCCCCTACATCTGTGCTGTGATGCCAACAACGATCGCATTTTTCTGCTTGAGTTGGAGTGACCTCAATGCGTAGCTCGTCGCCACTGTGCAAGGTGGCACGTGATACCAACAAAGCAAAGCGTAAGTCATCGGCTAACTGCGCCAACAAAGCGTAGTCTTCGCCCTGAGCATAGATGTCAACCTCGGCGGCCAAAGAGGAGCCGACTTTACCGGCACTACGAACTACTTCAATCTGACGCATGACTTCAGCGCGAATCTCACGAATACGCTCCCACTGCGCCATCAATGGTGCGTTGTCGCGCGCCAGGGGAATGGCATGGAAGGTTTCTGTGAAAATAGTTAAGGGTTGCTCTTTGCCTAAATACAAGTCTTTCCATGCCTCTTCGGCAGTAAAAGACAAAATAGGTGCCATCAGTTTTAAAAGAGCTCGGGTAATATGATAGAGCGCAGTTTGTGCAGAGCGACGTGCGTAGCTATCGGGCTTTGTGGTGTAGAGACGATCTTTAAGGATGTCCAAATAAAACGCCCCCAAATCCTCGGAACAGAACGTTTGCAAGCGGGACACAATAGGGTGGAACTCATAGCTCATGTAATGGGCTAAGGCTTGTTCTTGCATTTGAGCTGTCATACCTAGGGCATAACGATCAATCTCAAGCAAGCGATCGATAGGAATAGCATTTTTTTCAATATCAAAATCGGCAATATTCCCAAGTAAAAATTTAAGCGTATTGCGGATACGACGATAGGCTTCAACCACTCGTTTTAGGATTTCATCCGAAATAGAAAGTTCGCCCGAGTAGTCTGTGGCCGCAGCCCAGAGACGTAAAATTTCTGCGCCTAGCGTGTCAGCAATGGTTTGGGGAACAATTACGTTACCCACTGATTTACTCATTTTGCGCCCTTTGCCGTCCACCACAAAGCCGTGGGTCAGCAAGGCCTTATAGGGGGCACGGCCGTACATCATGCAGCCGGTTAAGAGCGAAGAGTGGAACCAGCCACGGTGTTGGTCGGAGCCCTCGAGGTATAAGTCGGCAGGCCACGCTAATTCAGACGCGTGTGAGCCTTTGATGTGGGGGTCGTTGTTACCACCTAAAACCGTAGCATGTGTGCTGCCAGAGTCAAACCAGACATCCAGAGTATCTGTGTTTTTCTCGTATTGATCGGCCTCGTTGCCTAATAGGTCTGCTGGCTCAATGTTTTGCCACGCCTCGATGCCTTCTTTTTCAATGCGTTGCGCGATGAGCTCGATAAGCTCGGGGGTACGTGGATGCAATTCGCCGGTTTCTTTGTGAACAAAGAATGCCATAGGCACGCCCCATTGACGTTGACGAGATAAAGTCCAGTCGGGGCGATTGGCAATCATGGCGTGCAAACGTGCTCGACCCCATGAAGGGTAGAATTCGGTGTTGTCGACGGCTTCGAGTGCCATGTCGCGCAAGCTACGGCCTGTGCTGTTGTCGATGTCCATGCCTGCAAACCATTGGCTGGTAGCACGGTAAATAATGGGTGTTTTATGACGCCAGCAATGCATATAACTGTGCTGGAACTGCACGGCTTTGAGCAAAGTGCCCGACTCATCTAGCGCTTTAACAATGGCAGGGTTAGCTTTGAAAATAAACTGGCCGCCAAATAAGGGTAAGGATTCGGCGTAGACGCCATTGCCTAGTACTGGTTTTAGAATGTCATCGTCGTTTAAACCGTGTGCTTTGCAGGAAATAAAATCCTCTACGCCATAAGCCGGTGCGGAGTGAACCACGCCAGTACCTGAATCCAACGTGACATAGTCTGCAAGGTATACAGGCGAAACACGCTGATAGCCTGCATCAGCTTGGGCCAAGGGGTGCGTAAAGCACAGGTGTTCGAGCTTATCGCCGGTAGTGGTAGCTATGATTTGACCGCTTAAACCCCATTCTTCGAGGCATTTTTCCACTAAGTCTTTAGCCAGAATTAAGGTGCTGCCCGTGCTGCGGGCTTGGTCGAGTTGCACTAGTGCATATTCGAACTCGGGGTGCACATTTAGGGCCTGGTTAGCAGGAATGGTCCACGGGGTGGTGGTCCAAATGACGATAGCACCGTCTGCCACATCGGCCAAACCAAATGCGGCTGCCACTTTGGCTTTGTCAGCAAAAGGAAAGGCAACATGAATAGATGGGTCGGTACGGTCGGCGTATTCGACCTCGGCTTCGGCTAGAGCGGAACCACAGTCAAAACACCAGTTGACGGGCTTTAGGCCGCGAAATACGAAGCCTTTTTCTAAAATACGACCCAGCACACGCAGTTCGTCGGCCTCGTTACTGTAATTCATAGTGAGGTAAGGATTATCCCACTGACCCAGTACCCCTAAGCGAATAAAATCTTTACGTTGGCTGTCAATTTGCTCGGAAGCATAAGCACGGGCTTTGGCTTGTACTTCTTTAACGGGCAGGTTTTTGCCATAGAGTTTTTCAATTTGAACTTCGATAGGCATGCCATGGCAATCCCAGCCTGGGACATATTGCGCATCAAAACCGGCCATATTACGGCTTTTTATAATGATGTCTTTGAGTATCTTGTTAACAGCATGCCCAATATGAATCGAGCCATTGGCATAAGGAGGGCCATCATGCAAAACAAATTTTGGACGCCCTGCACTGGCTGCACGAATGGCTGCGTAGACGTTGTTTTCTTGCCATTCTTGAACCCAGGCGGGTTCACGTTTGGGCAGGTTGCCACGCATCGGAAAAGGGGATTCGGGTAGGTTTAATGTGTTTTTATAGTCCATGGGAGGCAAAATACTCACGAGCGCTGCGGGCATCGTTATCGATGGCAGCCATCATTGTCTGAAGATCAGGAAATTTTTCTTCGTTTCGAACGAAATGGAGAAACTCAACCTTAACTAGTTTACCGTAAGCGTTTACGTCACGGTCTAAAAGATGCACCTCAAGTAGTAAACGTCCGGCGTCTACTACAGTAGGGCGCAACCCTAGGCTTGCTACGCCAGCCATTGGCTGATCAGCTAAACCATGTAATTTTACTATATATACGCCAGTACGCGCGGCGCAGCGCGGAGGCACCGCTAGGTTAAGAGTAGGGTAGCCTATAGTTCGGCCTAGCTTTTGACCATGAATCACATGACCGCTAATGCAATAGCTATAACCCAGATGAGCATGGGCCGCGGCTAAGTTACCTTGGGCAAGAGCAGTACGCACATCCGAGCTAGAGATGCGTTGACCAACAGCATCTACTACGTCCTCGATGCTTTCCACTACAAAACCGTATTGACGACCAGCGGCTTTAAGTTGTTCAACGTTGCCTTGGCGTTTATGACCAAATTTAAAATCCTCGCCAATAAGTAGCCATTGCACCCGTAAACCTTTAATTAGTAGCTCCTCAATAAAGTGTTGAGGGCTTAGGGTAGCAAAGGCGTTATTAAAGCGCTGTAAAATAATTTGCTGTGCCCCGTGCTGGGCGAGTTTTTGCAATTTATCTCTTAGGGGATTGATCTGAGCAGGGTACAATTCAGGGCGTTGGGCTCGTTCTGCAAAAAAAGCGCGCGGATGTGGACTAAAAGTCATTACGCTGGGTACCAAATCGCGACGCTGGGCTTCTTTTTGAAGGCGATGCAATATGGCTTGGTGACCAAGATGCACACCATCGAAATTACCAATAGTTAATGCACTGGCTGCGCTAGAGTTATAGCGAGGCAAATTGCGATAGATGGAAAAAGTAGGTTTCACGGGCAAAACAAATTTGTCTTTGAAAAACGTTGGAGCAAAAGTTGACGGACTCAAATAAAAAATGCCGCATAGTCATCCTGATATCGGGACGCGGCTCTACCATGCAATCTATAGTAGAAACCATAAAAAATAAACAGCTAAATGCTGAAGTAGTAGCAGTGATTGCAAACAAAGCAGAAGCCCAAGGGATTCAGTGGGCTGAGCAATATGGGTTGTCTACCCATGTGCTCGAGCACAAGCAATTTGCAAATCGCCAACAGTTTGATGCACAGTTAGCCACTGTTATTCATGAATACCGTCCAGACTATGTGTTGTTAGCTGGTTTTATGCGTATACTCACACCCGAGTTTGTAGCGCAGTTTGAGGATAGGTTAATTAATATTCACCCCTCGTTGTTGCCCTTGTTTCCGGGTTTAAATACACACCAACAGGCTATCGATGCCGGGTTGCAATGGCACGGTTGCACCGTACACTTTGTCACCGCCGTCTTAGACCATGGCCCTATTATCGCCCAAGGCATAGTACCTGTACACCATGATGACGATGCAAAGCAATTAGCAGCACGCTTATTAGATATTGAGCATCGCGTTTATAATGAAGTGGTTCATTGGTTGGTTGCCGGTCAAGTCCAGCGATTAGCCGATGGTAGGGTTCAGGTACTCGGTGTGTCTCATCGTGCCTTTGCGCTTTAATATTTTTCATTTTTTTGGTTTATGTCTACTCAACGTTCCCCACGTAAAAAAACGACGCCGTCGCGTCATAAAAGCACACAGCAATACAGTCCTGCTTCGATGATTGCTCGACGCATTGATCAAGTCGCAGAAGTATTAGGCCAAGTGCTGCAGTGGGAGCATCCCGCCGATGCTGTGCTTTCGCAATGGATGCGCAAACAGAAAAACATGGGGGGGCGTGATCGAGCCGAGGTGACAAATGCCGTATTTGATGTGTTACGTCATTTGCGTCGTTACCGTTATTTAGCAGAAAGTGGAGTCGGTTCAGGAAGCCGACGCTTAGCTATTTTGGGCTTAATCAATACGTGGGATAAAGATGTACGCGAGGCTCTAGATGCAGGCGAGCAAAACTGGATTGAGCACGTCCTCACCCTAGACGGTATGGAAATGCCTTTTGCTCAGCGTTATAGTCTGCCCGATTGGCTCGCTCAGCAGCTTTTATCCATGCCTGACTCCGAGGCCTTGGCTGCAGCACTTAATACCGAGGCACCCCTTGATTTACGGGTTAATCCGCTTAAAGCCGAGCGAGACGTGGTATTAGCTCAACTTTCCGAGGGCGAAACAGCCCGTTTTAAACCCAAAGCTACCTCGTATTCCCCTTGGGGTATTCGTTTGCGTGGTCGACCTTTTGTGGCTAATTGGCCTCAATTTGAAAAAGGTGAAATTGAAGTTCAAGACGAAGGAAGTCAATTATTAGCTGCTCTGATCGCTCCTAAGCGCGGCGAAATGATTATTGATTTTTGTGCTGGCGCAGGGGGGAAAACCTTATTAATCGGAGCACTGATGCGTTCTACAGGGCGGTTATATGCCTTTGATACCTCTGCGACGCGCTTGGCACGGGCTAAACCGCGCTTTGCACGCAGTGGATTATCGAATATAGTGCCTGTAGTCATTAACGAAGCAAATGACACGCGTATCAAGCGTTTGCATGGTAAAGCCCAACGTGTGCTTGTCGATGCCCCATGTAGCGGTACGGGCACTTTGCGTCGTAATCCTGACATTAAATGGCGTTTTCACGCAGCAAGTATTGACCATTATGTGCAAATTCAACGGGAAATCCTTGAACGCGCTGCAAAATGTGTCGCGCCCGGGGGGCGTTTGGTTTATGCTACTTGTAGTTTGTTGCCCCAAGAGAACCAAGACCAAGTGACTTGGTTTTTGCAACAACACCCCCACTTTGAGCTTATGGAGGTTAATCCTATAATAGCTCCACGTAGTCCTGACCTCACTATGGCAGGGCCTTACTTAGAACTCCGCCCAGACTATCATCATACCGATGGTTTCTTTGCGGCCGTATTACAGCGAAAAACAGACACAGTTTGACTTAACGCAAACACTGACTCTTCAGTAGGCGTTTAAACTGTACAGCTGTATTTTCTTTAGTTGTAATTGACTCACATGGTTTATCCATAATAGGTCTATGCAAAATATTCTTCATTTTCTAGCCGACGGGCTATTGCAGTGGTCATGGTGGCAGGTGGTCCTGTTCACTCTGGCGGTCACGCACATCACTATTATTTCGGTAACGTTGTTTTTACATCGTAGCCAAGCTCACCGAGGCCTCGACTTGCATCCGGCCGTGATGCATTTCTTCCGCTTTTGGCTCTGGCTTACTACTGGCATGATCACCAAAGAGTGGGTTGCCATCCACCGTAAACACCATGCACGTTGCGAACGCGAAGGTGACCCCCATTCTCCAGTAGTTTTTGGTCTAGGAATGGTGTTCTTCCGTGGTGCCGAGCTGTATCGCGAGGAAGCCAAAAACGAGGATACCCTCAAGCGTTTTGGTCACGGTACGCCCGACGACTGGATGGAACGCAATGTGTACTCTCGTCACAACTTACTTGGCATTTTAATTATGCTGGGTATTGATCTAGCGCTATTCGGTCTAGTTGGTCTTGCTGTGTGGGCTGTACAGATGGCTTGGATTCCTTTCTGGGCGGCTGGGGTGGTCAACGGCGTGGGTCACGCACTGGGTTATCGCAATTTTGCTAGTCCCGATACCAGTACCAATGTCTTCCCTTGGGGAATTATCATTGGCGGCGAGGAGCTCCACAACAATCACCATGCCTATGGTACGTCTGCTAAATTTTCGAGCAAATGGTACGAGTTCGATTTAGGTTGGGTTTATATCAGCATTTTGCGCTTTTTTAAGCTGGCTCATGTTAAAAAAGTAGCACCTAAATTGCGCCTAGAGCCAGCCAACAAAGTTGCTGCTAGTGACATTAGCCTGGACACTCTCCAGGGGGTAATCACTCACCGTTACGAAATTTTAGCGCGCTACGCCGATGTTATCCGCCAAGCCGCTACCGAGGAAATTTCGCGCTTGAAAAACAAAGACGATCACGGCAAGCTTTCCCTATTAAGACGTTGTAGCGACTGGATTGGTCGTGGCGATCAGGTTCTTAGCGAAGAGCAACGCACCCAGCTTCAAAAAGTGCTCGAAGACGAAGGCAAGCTATCTACTGTTGTACAAATGCAAGTTGAACTTTCTCGTCTTTGGGAAAGCTCTAGTGCGACCAGCGATCAGCTCTTGGCCGACTTACGCGCTTGGGTTCAGCGTGCTCAGCAAAGTGGAATTGATAGCTTAGAGCAGTTCGCCTTGCGTCTGCGTCGTTACGCAGCATGATCCAGAGCTTAAACCCAGAACAAGCTCAAGCCGTCACCCAACCCGCCCACCACACGCTAATTTTAGCGGGGGCGGGAAGCGGTAAAACCCGAGTGCTCACCACGCGTATGGCGTGGTTGATGCAACAAGGGGTTAGCCCTTACGCGCTCTTAGCTGTTACTTTTACTAACAAAGCCGCACGCGAAATGCTGATGCGGCTTAATTCGTTATTACCTATCGACACGCGCGGCATGTGGGTAGGTACGTTCCACGGCTTGTGCAATCGATTACTGCGTCTTCATCACCAAGACGCGGGCTTGGTCCAAAGTTTTCAAATTCTTGATAGCGCTGATCAATTAGCGGCAATACGACGCTTAATTAAAGCCAACGGCATTGATGACGAAAAGTTTGTACCACGCGACGTACAGCGTTTTATTAACGCTCAAAAAGAAAAAGGTTTACGTCCAGATCGCATCGAGGTGTTCGACCCTCATACGCGACGCTTAGTTGATATCTACGAGCTATATCAACAGCAGTGCGAGCGCGAAGGTGTGGTGGATTTTGCTGAGCTGCTTTTACGGGCATACGAGCTATTGCAAAACAACGTGCCTTTACGTCGTCATTATCAGCAGCGTTTTGCGCATATATTAATTGATGAGTTCCAAGACACCAACCCATTGCAATATGCTTGGTTGACTTTGCTTGCTGGCGATCAGGCGGTCATGTTTGCAGTGGGCGATGACGATCAATCCATCTATGCGTTTCGTGGGGCTGATATCAGCAATATGAAATGTTTTGAACGGGATTATGCCAAAGGCAATGTGGTGCGCCTCGAGCAAAATTATCGCTCTAGTGGCCATATTTTAGATGCGGCTAATGCGCTTATTGCCAATAACGCGGACCGTTTAGGTAAAAAACTCTGGACGGATTCAGGGCCAGGAGAAGCAGTACGCGTTGTAGAAAAAGCCTCAGATATGCTTGAAGGGCAATGGGTGGTCGAGGAAATACGCGCCTTGTTGCGTGACGGTTATGCTCACGACGAGATTGCGGTACTGTATCGCAGCAACGCCCAGTCGCGCGTCATTGAGCACCAGCTTTTTAGCTCGGCTATTCCTTACAAAGTGTATGGTGGGCAGCGTTTCTTTGAGCGCCAAGAAATCAAACACGTTTTGGCGTATTTGCGCTTAATTGATAACCCAAATGATGATACCTCGTGGTTGCGCGTGGTGAACTTTCCTACGCGGGGCATTGGTGCGCGTTCTGTAGAGCAATTAGGCGACTACGCACGGCAGTACGATTGCAGCTTGTACCGTGCTGTGCCCTATATGACCGGTCGTGCCGGTACCAACCTAGGTAAATTTATCGAGCTCATTAACCACTTGGCAGCCCAAGCGCAAATGCTTACATTGCCCGAGTTGATCGAACAGGTGGTGCATGACAGTGGTTTACTCGAGCACTATAAAGCCGACCGAGAGGGCGCAGATCGCCTAGAGAACTTACAGGAACTCGTTAACGCTGCGGCTATGTTTGTTACCGAAGAGGGTCTAGCTGACGAGGTCGCAGGTCGTATTCCAGTTACACCTGAAGCCAAATCCGTAGATGAAAATGGCAATGCGGTTTTGGCCGCTATGTCACCACTGGCTGCTTTTTTATCTCATGCTTCCCTTGAGGCCGGCGATAATCAAGCTCAGGCCGGTCAAGCAGCCGTTCAGCTTATGACTATCCACGCCGCTAAAGGCCTAGAGTTTGATGCGGTTTTTGTAACAGGTCTAGAAGAAGGGCTGTTCCCTCATGAAAACAGCCTTGCCGAGCTAGATGGTCTCGAAGAAGAACGCCGTTTAATGTATGTGGCTTTAACGCGTGGTCGTAAGCGCGTCTATGTCACTTTGGCTCAAAGCCGAATGCTGCACGGCAAAACGCGTTATGCGACCCGCTCGCGCTTTTTAGACGAGTTGCCGGATGAAAATCTAAAGTGGCTGACGCCGCGTCAAGCCGCCCCCGTGGCAACTAGCTCGTGGGTGGGTGGTTTTGGGCGTGGTGGTTCATCATGGGACAAAGCGCGGGCACAGTATGGTTCTTCCGCATCTTCTTCTGCAGGTGGCATGGCCTCGACCGTAGCTAAAAGTGGGCTGGTTGTAGGCGATCAACATTTTCGTGTTGGGCAAGGTGTGCGCCACGCTAAGTTCGGAGATGGAACGGTATTGACTTTAAGTGGTAGCGGCAACGAGGCGCAAGCCCAGATTCATTTTCGTGATGCAGGTACAAAGACGTTGGCTTTGGGTATTGCCAAGCTTGAAATCATAGCTGGAGGCTAACTAAAGCGATCTTTACGAAATTGGCTTAGGCTGTTCACCTTTTAATACGCTGTTTGCAAACCCTGCGCGCCCAAAACTGGGCGCGCATTATTATTTTGAAGCGGCTTTACTTAGGTAGCGTGCTTTGCTGTTAGTTTTGAGCTGCAGGTTTAAACCTTGTGTTCCGCTTCGATTTGCTCAATTTGTTCAAGCAAATCCAGCCATTGCTCTTCGTGCTGATCAATTTGTTTGCTGAGTTCGCCGTGCTCAGCAAGTAAAGCAGGACGTTGTTCTTTGTATTGATCACCATAAAACTCTGGGTCACTCATCAGCTCATCAAGCTCAAGCAGACGAGCTTTGTGTTGCTCTAAGTGTTTTTCAAGTTGCTGGATCTTTTTCTCTAGTGGTTTGCGTAGCTGAGCCATTTTTTGGCGTGCTTCGGCTTCCAAGCGACGTTGCGTGCGCCGATCTAGGGTGGACTCGTTTTCATTGGTGACAGCAGATGAGCTTTTGGCACTGCGTAATTGTGCTGCACGACCTAAGAGCCAATCGCGGTAGTCTTCCAAATCGCCATCAAACTCGGCCACGCAGCCATCTGCGACGATCCAAAAGTTGTCCACCGTAGAGCGCAAAAGCTGTCTATCATGAGACACCACTAATACACTGCCTTCGTACTCAGCCAATGCCGCGGCTAAGGCTTCCCGTGTTTCCACATCTAAATGGTTGGTGGGCTCATCCAGCAGTAATAAGTTTGGCTTGTGCCAAACAATAAGAGCCAAAGCTAAACGGGCTTTTTCTCCACCCGAAAAACCAGCCGTGGTGTCGGTTGCCATTTCCCCACTGAATGCAAAACGGCCCAAGTAGTTGCGTAGCTCTTGTTCACGTACTTCGGGTGCTATGCGTTGCATGTGTTGTATAGGGCTTAGGTCGGCTTCGATCATGTCGAGCTGATGCTGGGCAAAATAACCCACTTCTAAGCGCGCTGATGTGACGAGCTCACCGCTGAGAGCAGGGATTTCACCTGCTAAGGTTTTAATCAGAGTACTTTTACCTGCACCGTTCATTCCCAAAATACCAATACGGCTGCCGCTGCGTACATCTAGATTTACTTGATGCAGAATGGTTTTCTTTTCAGGAACGCTATAACCTAGATCGGTTTCAATCAAACGTAATAAGGGGTCTGGCATGTGCTCGGGCGTAGGCAGGCTAAACTGTACCGAACCGTCTAAACGTACTGGGGCTAACTCTTGCATTTTAGCCAGTGCTTTAACGCGGCTTTGGGCTTGTTTAGCCTTGCTGGCTTTGGCTTTAAAGCGATCAATGAAGCTTTGTAAATGAGCCACTTCGCGTTGTTGTTTTTCCCAAACCAGTTGATCTTGGCGCATGCGCTCGGCCCGCTGGCTTAAAAAAGATGAGTAATTGCCACGGTATTTGATGAGTTGCTGTTGCTCGAAATGCAGAATATGGGTGCTGACGGCATCTAAGAATTCTGTATCGTGGGAAATGGTCAATACTGTACCGGGGTAGGATTGTAACCAACGCTCTAGCCAGAGCATAGCATCCAGATCTAAGTGGTTAGTGGGTTCATCCAGTAAGAGCAAATCAGAAGGTGCCATCAACGCACGAGCCAATGCAATGCGCATTTGCCAACCCCCTGAAAATTGGCCTACGGGCAGCAACCATTGGTCTGGTTTAAATCCTAATCCAGCCAACAACTGCTCGGCACGCGAGGGAGCGGTCCATGCATCGGCTTCAATTAAGGCGTTTTCTAGACGGGCGATTTCTTCGCCATCGTGGTCTGCTGTGGCGGCTCGTTGAGCCTGTAAGGCGCGCAGATGGGTGTCACCGTCAATAACAAACTCGCGGGCAGGCCGATCACGGTCACGGATTTCTTGTTCAACACTGGCAATACGCCAACTGGATGGGAGGTCTAATACCCCTTGATCGGCATCAATCTCATGCTGAAAAAGCGCAAAAAGCGTAGATTTTCCGGCACCATTACGGCCTACTACGCCCACCCGTTCTTTGGGGTTAATAACAAATTGTGTATTACTGAGTAGAACTTTAGTTCCTCGGCGTAACCCTAAATCCGTGGCACGAATCACGTCTTGCCCCTGTTAGTTTGCGTTAAAAGATTGAAGTTGCTCGTAAGTGAGGAGCAAGATTTGGTCATCGGCGGTTTCTGTGCTGAGCCAGACGGGATCGAGTTCGGGAAAGGCTGCACAAAAATGGTCGTACTCATTACCAATTTCTAAAACCAAAAGGCCGCCTTCATTTAGATGGGAGGCTGCCTGAGCCAAAATAACGCGCACCAGATCCATACCGTCATCGCCACCAGCTAGAGCAATACGAGGCTCATGCAAGTATTCTGCTGGCAGGGCTTGCATAGAGCTTTCATTTACATAGGGTGGGTTAGAGATAATGAGGTCGTATTTTTTGGCTGCTACAGCACTATATAGATTGCTTTCCAACACGCAAACCCGATCGCTAAGATCGTAGTCTTCGACGTTTTGCTTGGCTATGGCTAGGGCAGCAGGAGAGATATCCACGCCGTCAACGTGCGCTTCAGGGAAAGTAAGCGCAGCCAAAATGGCTAAGCAGCCCGAGCCTGTGCATACATCGAGTACAGAGTGGATGGCCATGGGGTCTTCGACCCAAGGAGCGAGCTGGGTGCTAAGTAGCTCTGCAATGGGGGAGCGTGGAACAATGCAATCGGCACTGACTTTAAAGCGTAAGCCTTGAAGCCAAGCCTCGCCAGTAAGATAAGCGGCAGGTAGTCGTTCTTCGCAACGACGGCGTACCAGCTCTAAAAAATGCTGTTTTTCACTGGACGTTAAGGCTGCATCTAAAAAAGGATCAATAGTGTCTAGTGGAAGGTGCAGCGTATGTAGTAACAAATAAATGGCTTCGTCAGAGGGGTTGTCGCTACCATGACCAAAGCTGAGCTCATGACGGTGAAATTGGCTTAGGGCCCAACGCAATAGATCGCGCACGGTGCGTAAATCGGTAAAGGCTTCAGCATAAAAAGGATGGGGCGTAGCGCTCATAAAAAACCTGTGTATAAACGAAGAAATCAACCTAGTATTATATCAGTGAACCTTTGTTTAAACGGGGCTAGTATTAAAGTGAGATGGCTTTCAGTGCTGTTACCGTGGCAATGGGGGGCTGGTGATAAAAAAGCCGTTATATATAAATATAACGGCTGTAAAAGTAAAAGCTCTTTGCAGGGAGCTTTTACCTAGGGGTAGTTAGTGTGGTGTTGTTATTAGTCGATGAGTTTCCCACCCTCGTGAAATGGGTAGGGTCCCTCAAACTCTTCAATCACGGCTAAATGAGACACCAAGCGTTGAGCCTGATGATCCCACGCATGAATTTGCATGGCAGGTGGCTCTAAGCACCAGGCTGACTCTGCCTCGGGGCTTAGATCTAGACAGACTTGATGGGCTGGAGCAGGGCATGTTGAGGCAATGGTGCCGCCAAATCGAGTTGAAATAGGGCGGTGTAAATGACCGCAAATCACACGCTCGATATTTGTGAAGCGGCGTAGCAGTTGCTCCAACTCGGGGCCTCCTTGTAAAAGCCCGATTTTATCCATATGCCCAATTAGCGTATTAAAAGGGGGGTGATGCATGGCAATAACCACAGGGTGCTCGGCATTGTCGATCAGCGCCTGCTCAAGCCACGCCAACCGTTCCGCACAAAGCACACCACTGCTTTGCCCAATAACACTGGTGTCTAATGCGATCAAACGCAAAGGACCTACAGGCACAACGTACTGCGTGTAGCGGCTTTCTAACGTGCTTTCTAAATAGTCTAACTGAGGAAAGCATTGGGTTAACACATGCCGTTCATCGTGGTTACCAGGCAGCATATACACTGGCACGGTTAAAGGGGCTAGTAAACGACGTAAATGCTCATATTCAGCAACGCGGCCAAAATCCGTTAAATCGCCGGTAATCACAACGGCATCTGGTTTTTGGGGCAATTGATTAATTGCTGTTACCGCTTTTTCTAAATAAGGAGCGGTATTGATGCGACCATAGGCCAAGCGGCCTGGTTCACGAATATGCAAATCGCTAATTTGTACTAATAAGGTTTGATTCATTCTGCTTCAGGGTTCAAAAAGCGAGTAGAGGGAATAGTAAGACCAACGGTGTCGCCAACTTGATAAGGGCATTGGTTATGCGTCTCCACCATCAACGTTTGTGTATCAGTGAGTTGCACTTTAAACTCAATGCGTTCACCTAAAAACGTACGTTGAATGACTTTAGCTTTGGCTACCTCGGCACTGGGCGTGGTGAGCTGAATATCTTCGGGGCGTACAAAAAGCATTTGGCTATTTTTTAACGCATCGGGGCAGGCTTGTGTAAATGCACCTAGCTCAATAATATGGCGGCTGCGTGCCTCAGCGCTGCGACTAATACGGTTCACTCGCCCTAAAAACTCCGCCACAAAAGCATGGCTTGGGTCGCGATACAGGTCTTCGCCACGCCCCACTTGCATAATACGACCAGCATGCATAACTGCTAAGCGATCGGCAATAGCCAAGGCTTCTTGTTGGTCGTGGGTTACGTGAATGGCAGTAATACCTAGCTGACGCAGTAAGTCGGCTAATTCATCACGCAGTGTTTCTTTAAGCTTGGCATCTAAGGCGGCTAGTGGCTCGTCCAATAATAAAACGCGAGGTCTAACCGCAACAGCGCGAGCCAGTGCCACACGCTGGCGTTGGCCTCCGGATAACTCGGACGGGCGCTTGTGCTCCAGCCCATTCAAGTGCACTAAATCTACCAGTTCACCCACACGCTGCTTGCGCTCTGCAGCGGGTACACCGCGAATACTAAGGCCATAGCCAATATTGGCTTGTACACTCATTTGAGGAAAGAGGGCATAGCTTTGAAAGACCATGCCTACATTGCGTTGTTCTACGGGTTTGTCGGTGACGTCTTGGTCACCAAAGAGAATTTGGCTGCCTGCATCTGCGCTTTCTAAGCCAGCGATCATGCGTAATAACGTGGTTTTGCCACAGCCTGATGGTCCCAGTAGGGCTAGAACTTCGCCGGGATGAATATGGAGATTCGTGGGTTTTAAGCCCTGTGTCCCGTCGGGATAAGTTTTAGCGCTGTTAACAATATCAACGCTGATTCGATCAAGTTGCTTCATGATTTTGACTTAGTTTCCGTATTTCTTTTGGGCAAAGTTAGCAAGGGCTTGCATAATCCATAACACGGGAAGAATCACCATAAAAAAGATTAATGTATAGGCAGAGCCAACTTCAACACGCATTGAGGCATAACTATCCGCTAAACCTACCGGCAAGGTGCGCGTTAAGGGGGTGTGGAGCATCCAAGTAAGGTTAAATTCACCAATGGATAAGGTGAAAACCATCATGGCTCCAGCCACAATGGCTGGAAACACGGCGGGAATAATCACCCCAATAAAACGACGCAAGAAAGAAGCACCCAAGGTTCTGGCGGCTTCTTCAATGGCGTAAAGCTCTTCTTTTTGTAGCGCGGACGACACCACTCGCACCATAAAAGGCAAGGTGAAAACAATATGCCCCACTAAGATGAATAAAAAGCTTTGTCTAAAGACGCTGATTTGACCGTAAGCTAAGATAAGAGCAAGGGCTGAGGCTAAACCTGGCACGGCCACTGGTAGGGTAAGCAGTTCCTCAAAGGCTCGAGCCCATTTCGAGGGATGACGAGCCAAGGCGTAAGCACAGGGCACACCGATTAACAGCGTGCCTATTACACAGGCTAAGCCAATTAAAATTGACCAACCAACGGTACTGCCGTAAATAGACCAAACTTCTTGTAACCAACGTGTAGTGAAACCGCTTTTAAAGCCAGCGCCATAGTTGTTGACCAGACCTGCATACAAGGATAAAAACAGGGGGCCAATCATAAATAGACACACTAACAGTGTGATGAGTCGCAACCATGGCGATGAATGTGAGTTTTTCATACCAGTCTTTATTTCTTTTCAGTCATAATGCGAGCTACAAACAACACAAGCCATGTGATTAAACCCAGCACAATAGACAGTGAAGCCGCTAAAGCAAAATTAGCGTAATTGGTAAACTCGTTGTAAATAGAAATGGGTAGTACTTCTATTTTGCTTGATAGGGTAAAAGCGGTGCCAAACGCGCCCATCGAGGTCGCAAAGATAACTGCGCCACTGGCGACTGTGGTCGGAGCAAGCTGAGGAATCCATACATCGCGCACGATGTGCCACTTCGAGGCATTTAAGGTTCGAGCAGCTTCCTCTAGGGCAGGATCCATGGCTTCTGCGGCTGCGGTATAGTTTGCAATAGCTCGTGGTAGCGAAAAATACAAATAGGCTAAAAAAAGTCCAATCACGCCATAGGCAAAGGTAACTCTGCCCATGCCTAGCTGTTGAAAAATATCCGCTACAGGACCTTGGCGGCCTCCAAGTAATATGACAAAAAAACCGACAATTACCCCGGGGAAGGACAGTGGCATGGTCAATAATGAAACTAAAAAGCCTTTACCTTTAATAGGTGTGCGAGCTAAATAAATACCGACTGTTGCGCCTAAAACCAGAGTGAGAGCCGTTACTACTAGAGATAAAACGAGGGTATTAACCAAACTGGTTAAATACCGCGAATGCGTCAGAACCACAAAATAGGTCTCCCAACCCTGTTGAGCTGGGAGAGCCAATAGCCGTGTCATTGGCAACAACCAAAATGCTAGAAAAAAAGCAGTGGCTGGTGCCAGACAGGCTAATAAGATGGTGCGTTGACTTTGATGAAACGCAGAGCTTGACATAAGAGGGACTAAATTAGCGGACTTCTTTTAGGTATTGGTCTGAGAAAGAGCGTTGAACGTCCGCCATTTTGCCGTAATCAATGGCTACGGCACGGTTGTATTCACTTTCATCAATAAATAAGGCTTTAATGTCATCAGGCATGGCCTCTGCACGCACTGGACGCAAATATGCTCTGGCCCAAATTTCTTGGCCGGCATCAGAAAGCACAAAATTTAAGGCTTTTTTCGCGTTTTCTGCTTGTGGGGCCCCTTTAACTAGGCTGATCACATAGGGCACCATTACGGTACCTTCTTGAGGGATTACAAATTCCACATTGGCTTGATCTTTGTATTTAGCACGATATGCGTTGAAATCGTAGTCAAGCAAAATGGCAATTTCCCCAGACAAAACGCGTGCATAAGAGGTTTGTTTGGGCACGATGGGGTCATTGGCTTGCAAGCTCTGGAAGTATTCGTAAGCCGGACCAAAGTCATCCAACGTACCACCTAAGGCGGTGTTTGCGGCAACGGCAGCCACATAGCCTACAAAAGCAGAGGTGGGGTCTAGATACCCAATTAAACCTTTGTATTCAGGCTTTAATAAATCAGCCCATGAACGTGGCACTGGTTTGCCATCTAAAGCATCCACATTCACCATAAAACCCATGGTGCCAGAATGAATGGCAAACCATTTACCAGCAGGGTCTTTTAGGTCAGCTGGGATTTGGTCCCAGTCGGCGGGATGGTAAGTGTCCAAAACCCCTTCTTTGTCTGCTTGAATGGCAAAACTGACACCCAAATAGGTGATGTCAGCCACAGGTTTGGCTTTTTCTGCCACAAGCTGCGCTAAGGATTGGCCCGAGTTTTTATTGTCGGCAGGGATCTTAACACCGGTTTCGTATTCAATAGCTCGAAGTTGAGTACCCCAATCAGCCCATTCTGTTGGGCAGTTATAACAAATAGCGGTTTGAGCCTGAAGGCTGCTCATACCTAAACTCAAGCCGATCACACTAGTGTAGGCGAGGCGTTTTAATAAGGATGGCATAATCATTCCTGTAAAAATGACCTTAGTCATGCGATATAAAAGGAGGTGCACTGGACTCAGCGGGTTGAAGCTGATGCGCTAGCAAAATACTCGCTTGAGCGTGCAGGGGAGTGTGTTGTGTTAAGTGTTGAATTAAAAGCTCTAAACTATGACGCCCAATTTCTGCATTGGGTTGCACAATAGAAGTCAGGCTTGGGGTAAGGTCCTGACCTAGACGGACCCCATCAAAGCCGGTAACGCTTAGGTCGCGCGGCACTTGATAGCCACACAGATGGGCGGCACGTATGGCTCTAATAGCCATTAAGTCGTTAGAACAAACTAAGGCGGTTGCAGTACGCTCTTTTTGCAGCGCTTGTGCTATGGCCTCTACGGCATTATCAATAAAAGGGACTTCAATCAGGGGTAAAAGCGGTAGCTGGGCTTGTTGAATACCTTGTACAAAACCTTCGTAGCGCTGTTGGGCGCGGTCTGACGCATGACGTTGGCCGCTAACCATAGCAATACGCTGATGCCCGAGTTGAGCTAAATACGCTACCACTTCGGCAAAAGCCTGTTGGTTGTTCACTGAAACACAAGGGTGTTCTGAACACCAGTTGTAGGCCAGCACATACGGGGTATTTGTGGATTGCAATAGCTCAAGCGCCAGTGAGTTTTTGGGGTCGGAAACCACTAAGATCACACCCTCTACGCCGAAACCGAGCAGTTTTTTTACAGCTTCTAATTCTTGCTCAAGCGTATAAGCGGTAGTGAAAGGCATAATAGAAAAACCGCGCTCGGCAGCAGTTTCGGCAATGCCTTGTAAACACTCGGTAAAAACGGGGTTGTGCAAAGTAGGCAGTAAGACCCCAATTGTGCGTGTGTTTTGGGTACGCAAGCTACGAGCACTGGCGTTAGGTACATATTGCAGTCGATGAGCTGCTGCTTCCACTTTGGCACGGGTAGCCGCCGACACTTTCTCTGGGAAATTGAAAGTGCGGGAGACCGTAGCCACAGAAACGCCTGCTGCTTGAGCGACTTTTTGTATGTTCATTTGCCTAGTTGTTGACGTGCGTAAAAATGTAATCGATTACATTAAAGCATGAAATTATGTCAAAAAAATGAAAATAGGTAAATAACAGTTGGTGTTGCTATTGCGCAAACAAGTTCTGATTATTGTTTTTTTTCTAATAATTCAAAGGGTTACTTGAGAACCTAGAGGAATCCCTAGGGGGTTAGATTGATGGGGTAAGACGCATAAAATAACCATCAGCCATAAAAAAAGCCTCTGGGCGGGCAGAGGCTAGATCAATTTTTAATATTTAGATTTGGGATGGATTGCGTAGCGCATGCTGAGGCAGGGTAAATATTTTGTCAAAGCACAACGTAAACAAAAACGTATACACCAAAAAGAAAGCCAACAAGATCGATTCCATAATAAAGGCTTCCCATACGCCCACGCCATACCACAGCATATAAATAGGCAAGCAAAATAGGATCAGACCGCCTTCAAAGCCAATGGCGTGAAAACAGCGTAGACGCAAGCTGCGATCCATAACTTGGTGACGGCGTTCCCACATTTCAAAAAATGTGTTGTAGGTGTAATTCCATGCCACTGCTGTAGCAGATACCATAATCGCTACAGGCAATGAGTCTTGGGCTGCACTGCCACTAAGACCCATTAAGATCAAGGTGGAAAAAATAACCGCGAGAATTTCGAAAATAGTGACGTAAGTTAAGCGCCGTTTAAAAGGGCTGAGAGTAATCAACGTAAACTCCACTGAGCCAAAAAGGGACTCTTGATTAAAGAGCCGGCCCGCCCCGGTCAAACATAGTAATGAAATGAGTGTGATCTCAACAAGCTGCGGTTTCTGCTTGCCCAAGTATTTTACGGCTCTAGCTAAGCACTGTCAAAATAACACTCATAAAGGTGTGAATACCAAAAATAAAGTGAACGTAGTTAATAGTGCTCAAGCTAACACTTTTTTGAGGCCAGCGTTCCCTCGTTGTGCTTGGTTTAATAAAAACTGCTGAAACAGTGTTTAGTGTTGTGCTTGCTTCATTATTGTTATTTTTTAGATTACATGTTTTTTGAGATTGAAAACCTAGGTTAATTACTACGTGGGTGGGAGCTATTGATTTACATTTCTATTGTGCATTAAGAATCATAAGCCTTATAGGCTATAGCGGTAATAGGCTGCTCTGTGCTGTAGGTAGGAATTATTATGAAATCGATTTAGTTCGGTCAATTAGCAGTTAAATAAAAATAAAGCCTCTACTTTAAATTGCTTCTTTGTGTGCACAGAGCGCTTATTTTAAATAAGCAACCACATGCTAGTAAGTGCGTTTGTATTTTCAATTGTGCCTAAGCAGGTATACCAAAGCACTCGTGTTCACACAGCTTGAGTCATTTATTTAAGTTTAAAATAATTAAATGGCTGTTAAAGCGGCTTGGATGTATTGGAGATTATTAATATATCGACGGGTGTATGATTGCATCTAAACTAAATTGGCGTTTTTAGGCAAATGCGTTATGATCTTTTTTGCTATATAAACTAATATTTTTACCTGATTATGCTTTGAAGGCTTGATGCTAGTAAGTATCAGCTCATAACTACAGACTGCAGCTGTATCTGGTCAGGGCCTATAAAGCTTTTGTTTTGGTTTAATAGTTAATGCTTTATTTAAAGTGCAGGCGCTTTTATTCTCTAGGGGATTAAGCAAATACCCTTAAATGGGCTACTGTTTGTTGCGGTTTATTACATGGGTTGCTAAAATGTAATACACTTACATAGGCATGCAAACACATGCATCAAGCAAATGGCAAACACGGGGAAAAGGTTTTGATATGCTGACTATCTTGCCTATTTCAGGAAGATAGCGCTACTGCAGAAAAAGACACTAATTAGATTGCTGCAAAGCACTGGATTAGGTGTTACGACTGCTCCCATATAGCAGGGTTTCGGAAGACAAAAAAAGTAGGGCTTTACTTTTTATGTTTTAGTTGGGCACTAACACCAACTCAGTCGTAACACCTAATCAAGCGCATGCTTAGCGTCAGGAAAGGACAAGATTGTACAATGCTTTCACTTTCTTGCAATGCAAGCGCGGTGAATTTAACATTGTTTTACAACTCTGTTCGTTTTTGGGTGCGATGACAGGGCCGAATTGGCCTTGAAAAGAAGAGCTGACAGTGTTGTCACCTGGGGGGTTAACAAAGCACCAGCTAGTTTGATCTGCAAACCATAGGCCTAGACATTTAAAAAAGCCAAGGCGTTTACATAAAAAAGCTCTAGTCTGGGCAAGTGCCTTGTTTTTCAATACCTTTTAGTATAGCCCTTCTCGGTTTAATCGAGAAGGGTTTTTTTGTGCTTAAAATAAGCTCTATAGGCTTTGTTGATGCGGTACTAAGGCACGGTAAGTCAAGTTTTATTTTGTGCGGGTCTTTGTGTTCAATTGCTTTGGGCTTTAGCGAAGTGCGCGGAAATTCCGTCGTTTAGGCGAGGGGGCGTCAACGAGAGGCGGCGTGTTTAATTGCTGGCCTAGCCAGAGAAAGGCTGATGATCAGATTAAAGCCATATTTGCCGTGGGGCTTTTCGTGAGGCTTTTTTGGGGCCTAGAGTTTGGAATATTTGATATTAGGCTATCAGTAAATGGAACAAAAACGAAAAAGCCGTTGATTTTAAAGGATTTTGATCCCATAAAATCAACGGCTTTCAATGTTTGGTGCGAACGGAGAGACTCGAACTCTCACACCTCTCGGCGCCAGAACCTAAATCTGGTGCGTCTACCAATTCCGCCACGTTCGCTTTTTTTACTGCTGAAAGATAAAAATTATAAGCTGTTTAATTTTTTCTGTCAAGCTTTTTGTTCATGTCGCACTTTAAATAAGGCGCTGCAATGAACGAAAAATAGATAGTAATGCTAAATGCGTTTCTTGTCTAGTCTTTTTTTAAATTTTCTGCGTCAATGATGCCGGCTTCAAGCAGTTTTTGCTGGGTGGCCGCATCTATACCTAGCTCAGATAAGATTTGTGTGGTGTGTTGACCTAAACGCGGGGCTTTGCTGTTAATTTCACCTGGGGTACGACTTAACTTTGGTACCACCCCTGGAACAGCAACGGGCGTGCCATCATCTAGCTCTGTTTGAACGATCATATTACGAGCTTGGTAGTGAGGGTCATGATAAATGTCCTCAATGTCATAGACGCGGCCTGCCGGCACACGGTGTTCATGCAAAATCTGTAGTAGCTCATCCAGTGTGTAGCGACTTGCCCATTGCGCAATGGCTTGGTCGATTTCGGAGGCATGTTGTGCGCGGCCATCATTGTGCGCATAAAGAGGGTTCTGCGCTAAATCGGGTCGATTCATGGCCTGAGCTAGACGTTGAAAAATACTATCGCCGTTACCGGCAATAAGCGCGTATTTATTATCTTTACTTAAATACGCATTGCTAGGCGTGATGCCGGGCAGGGCGCTGCCTGCAGGCTGACGTATTTCATTAAATACAGAGTATTCGGGTAAAAGACTTTCCATCATATTAAAAACAGACTCATACAGGGCCACATCTATATATTGACCTAGGCCGTCTTTGTCACGTTGGCGTAGTGCTAATAGCACCCCAATCACCCCATGCAGAGCTGACAGCGAATCACCAATTGAAATGCCTACGCGTACTGGTGCGCGGCCTGGTTCACCACTGAGATGACGTAGCCCACCCATGGCTTCTCCAACTAGGCCAAAACCAGGGCGGTCTTTATAAGGCCCTGTTTGTCCATAGCCAGATACACGCAACATAATTAATTTAGGGTTGATTTTTTCTAAATCGGCCCAACCTAATCCCCATTGCTCCAGTGTGCCCGGTTTGAAGTTTTCTATTAAAACGTCGCATTCAGTGATCAGCTGTTTAATGATGTCTTGGGCTTCTTTTTGACGTAGGTCTAAAGCCAACGATTGTTTGTTTCTTGATTGAACCGCCCACCAAACCGAGGTACCCTTATGCAATAGACGCCATTTTCGTAGTGGGTCGCCCGTTTTAGGAGGTTCTACCTTAATAACCTCTGCACCGAATTCCGCAAGTATTTTTGCCGCAAAAGGTCCTGCAATTAACTGTCCCAGCTCTAGAACTCGTATATCCGACAAGGGTTTTGGCATTGCTACATCATCCTTCGCTAACGCAGTGAAATAGTTAAATAGTGGTATAGGTATAAAAATCAGTAGACACCTTTACCTTGCTTACTAGTAAACTATAGGACTATCCGGTTATTTTTTGAACTTTTTCCGGTAAGATATGTATTTTTTGTTAACTTACTCATTTATATAGGTCTCTAATGCAGCCCGAGGTTGAAATTCTGTCCGGTTTGGAGCGCCGAATCGATGTGGCTATCTCTACAGCAGATGTCGAAAAAGAAGTCCAGGCACAACTTAAACGTGTGGCGCGTACAGCCAAAATCCAGGGTTTTCGCCCAGGAAAGGCCCCTCTATCTATCGTAGAGCGCAGCCATGGCCCTAGCATCCGTTACGATGCAATTAACAATGAACTAGGCAAAGCATTAGACAGCGCAATCGAAAACAGCGGTTTGCGCATCGCTGGTGTACCTTCTATTACACCTAAAGAAGACGCCGCTGAAGATCAAATGGTATTTAGCGCGACCTTCGAAGTGTATCCAGAAATCACCTTGCCCGAACTAACAGCGCTAGAAGTCACACGTAGTGATGTTACTGTGGGTGATGCCGAAGTCGAGCGCACCTTAGACATTCTTCGCAAGCAGCGTGCTAACTACGAAGCCCGCGACGGCCGTGAAGCCCAAAACGATGATCGTGTTACTCTCGATTTCAAAGGCGAAATTGATGGTGAAGCGTTTGATGGTGGTACTGCAGAGGGCTTCTCCTTTGTATTGGGTCAAGGCCGCATGTTGCCTGAATTCGAAGAGGCCACTCTAGGCATGAAAGCAGGCGAAGAAAAAGTGTTCCCTCTTGAGTTCCCCGAAGATTACGGTGGTACTGAAGTCGCTGGGAAAACTGCTCAGTTCACCATCAAGGTAACTGAAGTTGCCGAGCCTGTGTTGCCAGAGCTAAACGATGACTTCGCCAAAGAGCTTGGTCAAGAAGAAGGCAATATCGAAAGCTTATTGGCCGACGTTCGCGCCAACATCGAACGCGAAGCCAAAGCACGTGTAAATGCACGTACTAAAGCCAGCGTAATGGATGCGTTGCTTGCTGCCAGCAGTTTTGATGTGCCCAAGGCACTGGTTCAAAGCGAAATCCAAAATCGTATCGCTGCCGCTCGCCAAGAGCTAAAACAGCGTGGTTTACCGAACGCCGACGACATGCCTATTCCTGAAGACGTATTCCAGGACGAAGCCGAGCGTCGTGTACGTCTAGGTCTGTTGTTGTCTGCGTTAGTAGAAAGCGCCGAGCTATCTGCTACACCAGAGCAGGTACGTGCTCGTATCGAAGAGTTCGCACAAAACTACGAACAACCTGAAGAGGTCATCAGCTTCTATTTATCCGATGCTCAGCGTCGTGCTGAAATCGAGGCGATTGTATTGGAAGACAATGTAGTAGATCATATTGTGTCCCAAGCCAAAGTAACTGATGAAAACGTGGATTTTGAGCAATTAATGGGAAATAACTAAATGTCGTCTCGTTTTATCGACTTCTATGCATCTATGAATGGTGGACATGCTGTAACGCCTACAGGCCTTGGCTATGTTCCTATCGTGGTTGAGCAGTCTGGCCGCGGAGAGCGTTCTTACGATATTTATTCGCGCTTATTGCGTGAGCGCATTATCTTTTTGGTTGGGCCCGTTAACGATAATTCTGCCAACTTAATCGTGGCGCAATTGTTGTTCTTAGAGTCGGAAAACCCAGATAAAGATATTTCGCTCTACATTAACTCACCTGGTGGGTCTGTGTATGCGGGTATGGCTATCTACGATACGATGCAGTTTGTAAAGCCCGAGGTGTCAACTTTATGCACGGGTATGGCAGCAAGCATGGGCGCTTTTCTTTTGTCCTCAGGTCAAAAGGGCAAGCGTTTTGCTCTGCCAAACTCACGTATCATGATTCACCAGCCTTCAGGTGGCGCTCAAGGTCAAGCCTCTGATATTCAAATTCAAGCCAAGGAAATCCTAAGCTTGCGCGAACGTCTCAATCGAATTTTGGCCGAAAATACAGGTCAAAGCATTGAGCAAATTGCACTCGATACAGAGCGTGATCGTTTTATGGATGCTGCCGAGGCAACGGAATACGGTTTATTAGACCGAGTACTTACTCATCGTTCAGACGATATTTAAGGGTTATGGCGACAAGGCCTAGGCTTTGTCGCTCCCATCCCTCTCCCTGCTATCTGCGGTTCGCCGCATTATTTTGATTTTATATATTTATGTCCGATAAACATCCGACCGACGATAAAGCCCTCCACTGCTCTTTTTGTAATAAAACACAAAGCGAGGTAGAGAAGCTTATTTCAGGTCCTGGGTCAGTCTATATTTGCAACGAGTGTATTGGCTTATGCAACGAGATGATCCTAGAGGACAAGCAAGAGCAAAATGCGGTTGAGCTCATCGGGGCCGACTTACCTACACCGCATGAAATCAAAGCTTTTCTTGATGAATACGTCATTGGCCAAGATCAGCCCAAGCGTAACTTAGCGGTTGCGGTTTATAACCACTACAAACGTATCCAATACGCAGGGTTAACGGGCGATGTAGAGCTTTCAAAAAGTAATATCCTACTTATAGGTCCGACGGGTTCTGGAAAGACGTTGCTTGCTCAAACGTTAGCACGCATGCTCAAGGTTCCTTTTGTGATGGCTGACGCAACCACCTTAACCGAAGCCGGTTATGTGGGCGAGGACGTAGAAAATATAGTTCAAAAGCTATTACAAGCATGTGAGTACGATGTAGATAAAGCGCAGCGCGCTATTATTTATATTGACGAGATCGACAAAATCTCACGCAAAGCGGACAACCCGTCTATTACACGCGATGTATCAGGCGAGGGTGTGCAGCAAGCGTTATTAAAAATCATCGAAGGCACGGTTGCCTCTGTACCCCCCCAAGGCGGGCGCAAGCATCCAAACCAAGATTTTATTCAGGTTGATACCACCAATATTTTATTTATTGTGGGTGGGGCATTCGATGGCTTAGAAAAAGTCATTCAAAACCGTACTGAAAAATCAGGCATTGGTTTTGGTGCCAAAGTCAGTGCGCGTAGTGAACGTGGCGTCGGAGAGCTCTTCGCCGAGGTCGAGCCCGAAGATTTAATTAAATTTGGCTTAATCCCCGAGCTAGTGGGTCGTTTGCCTGTAGTTACTACACTCCAAGAATTAGACGAAGACGCATTGATTCGCATCCTTACCGAGCCTAAAAATGCGCTTATCAAACAATTCCAGCAGTTGTTTACTATGGAAGACGTCGAGCTTGAAATCGAAGATGAAGCGTTAAAAACTGTGGCTCAGGCAGCTATCAAGCGTAAAACAGGGGCACGTGGCTTGCGCTCTATAGTAGAGAAATCACTGCTTGATACTATGTACGACCTCCCTTCAATGCCTGATGTGAGTAAAGTTATTCTTACCAAAGAGGCAGTAGAAGGCACGGCTAAGCCCGTCGTGGTCCATGCTGCAGATGCTCTTGCTCAAGCTTCTGGCGATAACGCCGTGGCCTAATCACCACCTATTTATCCGTTAGCGCTGTTTTTACGTTTTGCCTACTTGAAATTGCCAAGTTCGCCTCAATCTGTAAGTCAGAAGCTAGAACCACAAGGGGAAGCTATCTTGCTTCCCCTTGTGGTTTAAGGTAATTAAAAGGAAATTACTATGTCTGCAAGCCAGATTTTATCTATGGAATCCACGGAACTACCTCTATTGCCTTTGCGCGATGTGGTGGTGTTTCCGCATATGGTGATTCCTTTATTTGTTGGACGTCCTCGCTCCATCAAGGCGCTTGAACTCGCCATGGAGTCAGGTAATACCATTTTATTGGTAGCGCAAAAAACGGCTAGCAAAGACGAGCCCACCGCCGACGATATGTATGAAATCGGTTGTGCGGCATCCATTTTGCAAATGTTAAAACTGCCCGACGGTACGGTTAAAGTATTGGTCGAGGGGGTTGAGCGGGCTAAAATTGAAGCGGTTATCGATAACGAGACTCACTTCAGTGGCAAAGCCATTGCTGTAGAAAATGCCACCGAGACTCCGGCTGAAGCCGAGGCCCTGCGTCGTGCTGTTGTGGCTCAATTCGAGCAATACGTCAAACTAAATAAAAAAATTCCTCAGGAAATCTTGACGTCCTTGAATGCAATCGAAGAGGCCAGTCGTTTGGCCGATACGGTTGCCGCGCATTTGCCATTAAAACTCGAGCAGAAACAACAAATGCTCGAGTCCATTCCTGTGGTTGAGCGTCTCGAAGCCTTATTAAGCCAGCTCGAAACAGAAATTGATATCTTGCAGGTTGAAAAACGAATTCGTGGTCGCGTTAAAAAACAAATGGAAAAAAGCCAGCGCGATTACTACCTAAACGAGCAAGTTAAAGCCATTCAAAAAGAATTGGGCGAAGGCGAAGACGGCGCAGAAATTGAAGAGCTTGAGCAGCGTATAGCCGAAGCCAAGCTACCTAAAGATGCGCTGAAAAAAGCCGAGGCCGAGCTGAAAAAGCTCAAAATGATGTCGCCTATGTCGGCCGAGGCCACCGTAGTGCGCAACTACCTCGATACGCTAATTGGTCTACCATGGCGTAAACGCAGTCGTATTAACAACTCGTTAACGAATGCTGAAGAGGTGTTGGATGCTGATCACCATGGTCTTGAAAAGGTCAAAGAGCGCATTGTTGAATACCTAGCAGTACAGCAGCGCGTTTCTAAACTCAAAGCGCCAATTTTGTGTTTGGTTGGGCCACCCGGGGTAGGTAAGACCTCATTGGGGCAGTCTATTGCTAAAGCCACAAATCGTAAATATGTGCGGATGGCATTGGGTGGTGTACGTGACGAGGCCGAGATTCGTGGTCACCGTCGTACCTACATTGGTTCCATGCCAGGAAAAATACTGCAAAATATGAGTAAAGTGGGTGTGCGGAACCCATTATTCTTACTCGATGAGATCGATAAGATGGGTGCTGATTTCCGTGGTGATCCGTCTTCGGCTTTACTCGAGGTGCTGGATCCAGAGCAAAACCACACCTTCCAAGATCACTACCTCGAGGTGGATTTCGATCTTTCAGATGTGATGTTTGTGGCAACCAGCAATACGCTGAATATTCCGCCTGCTTTGCTTGATCGTATGGAGGTTATCCGTTTGTCGGGGTATACCGAAGACGAAAAAGTAAACATTGCATTTAAGCATTTGATCCCTAAGCTCATGTCTAACAATGGTGTGAAGAAAGGCGAGCTAGAGATTACCGAAGAGGCAATCCGTGACGTCGTGCGTTATTACACACGCGAGGCCGGTGTGCGCTCTCTAGAGCGTGAAATCAGCAAAATTTGCCGCAAGGCCGTGCATAAGTTTCTGGTGCAACCCAAGGGTGCCAAAGCAGAAGCCATTGTGGTCACTAGCGACAACTTAAGCGATTTCCTTGGCGTGCGTCGTTTTGATTTTGGTGTGGCTGAAACGGAAAACAAAGTGGGTCAGGTCACCGGTCTTGCTTGGACCGAAGTGGGCGGTGACTTACTCACCATCGAAGTGGCCGATATGCCGGGTAAAGGCAATATCCAACGCACTGGGTCGATTGGCGATGTGATGAAAGAGTCGGTCGAGGCGGCGCGTACCGTAGTGCGTTCCCGTGCGCAAAAGTGGGGGGTAGCTGATCCTATTTTTGAGAAACGTGATCTGCATGTGCACTTCCCAGATGGGGCTACACCTAAAGATGGTCCTTCTGCGGGTATTGCCATTACTACTGCCATAGTGTCTTCACTTACAGGTATCCCTATTCGTGCTGATGTAGCCATGACAGGTGAAATCACTTTGCGTGGCGAGGTGTTGGAAATTGGTGGTCTAAAAGAAAAACTTCTCGCTGCTCAGCGTGGTGGTATTAAGACCGTAATGATTCCCGAGCAAAACGTGAAGGATCTAGCCGATATTCCTGACAATGTGAAAAATACATTGGAAATTATCCCAGTACGTTGGATTGACCGTGTATTAGAAGTGGCGTTAGAAAAAATGCCAACCCCGTTGTCTGATGAAGAACTAGCGCGTATTACTGCTGAGGCTGTTGCTGCAAAAAGCGCACCGGCTATTAGTGGGGTGATTAAACACTAAGACTGGCACGGTCGGGCTTCTGTCCGGCCGAATCAAACAATCGTGCTATGTATGAACTGACCCCAAGAAGTTGGATATGTATCCAACCTTTTGGGGTCTTTTTTATGGCTTAATGCTGAGTGCAGAATTAGTTAAAGGGTTGGTCGCGAATAAGGCCGACTGCAATGCCTTCGAGAGAGAACTCGTCTTGGTTTTGGATAATAATGGGTTCAAAGTCGGGGTTTTCAGGAAGTAATGCAATTTTTTTGCCCTGACGTTGTAAACGCTTAACCGTGACCTCGTCACCAAGACGAGCCACAACGATTTGACCGTTGCGTGCTTCGGAGCTGCGTTTGACCGCTAAGAGATCGCCCTCGAGTATGCCGGCGTCGCGCATGCTAAGGCCGCGTACCCGTAGTAAGTAATCGGGGGTTTGGGAAAAAAGTGAGGGCTCGACACCAATTTCGCGCTCGATGTGTTCGGTGGCTAAAATAGGATGGCCAGCAGCAACCCGCCCAATAATAGGTAACTGGTAGTTTTGGGTGGGAGTTGGGTTATCGACTAAGAGGCGTATACCACGTGATGTACCCGAAACCAATTCGATGGCACCTTTACGCGCTAACGCTTTAAGGTGGTCTTCGGCTGCGTTGACGGATTTAAAACCAAAGCGTTCTGCAATTTCAGCACGTGTGGGCGGAAAGCCGGTGCGTTGAATTTCGCTACGAATTAAGTCGAAGATTTGTTGTTGGCGGGCAGTAAGTTTCACGGCTATGTCATTGACTGGGGTTATATACAGTTTTATTGTCAACGATCTACAACTAAAAAGCAAGAAAAACCGGCGTAAGAGCCGGTTTCACTTAGCTCAGCGGTTAATTAGCTCTATTGCACAACACGGGCAATCGCAGCAGCGACGGTACTAAGGTTTTGTTCGTTAAGTGCAGCTACGCAAATACGCCCTGTGTCTAAGAGATAAATGGCGTCCTCGTCGCGCAACCGTTGGGCTTGGGCTTGACTAAGACCCGAGTAAGAAAACATGCCTTGTTGCTTTAAGATAAAGGACATGTCTTTTTGTACCCCGTGTTGAGCCAGTTGGGTGACAAGCTGATGACGCATGCTGTGAATGCGTTGGCGCATGTGACTGAGTTCGGCCTCCCATTCGGCGAAACGTGCTGCATCGTTAAGCACTAGGTTTACAATTTGAGCCCCATGGGTGGGCGGGTTGGAATAGTTGGTGCGCGCCATGCGTTTTAATTGACTTAAAACTTTGGGACTTTCTTCGGCGCGCTCAGTAATGACAGTTAGCGCACCCACGCGTTCGCCATACAATGCAAACGACTTGGAAAACGAAGAGCTAACTAGCATAGGGATGCCTTGGTCGGCTAAATAACGCACGGCTTTAGCGTCCTCATCTAGATCCGCGCCAAAGCCTTGATAGGCAATATCCATAAACGGAATGAGCTGTTTGGCTTTTATGACCTGTGCAATACGTTGCCATTGTTCGAATGTGGGATCGATACCGGTGGGGTTATGGCAACAGGCGTGAAGTACCACTATGCTTTGTGGATCTAATTGTTCAAGAAACTGCAGCATTCCCTCAATATCGAGGCCATGGTTTTTCTCGTCGTAATAAGGGTAGTCCACCACGGGAAATCCGGCTTTTTCAAATAAAGCGCGGTGGTTTTCCCAACTAGGGTTGCTGATAGCTACCACAGCATTAGGCACCACATTTTTTAGAAAATCAGCGCCTAATTTTAATGCACCCGTGCCCCCTAGGCTTTGAATAGTAACTGTACGCCCTTGATGAATGGCCGAAGCGTCCCTACCTAATAGTAAGTATTGCGCGCCCATGTTGTAATGGTGGATGCCATCGATGGGTAAATAGCCTCGGGCGACGCTTTGTTCCGCTAAAAGACTTTCTGTTTTTTTGACCACATTTAACAGTGGCATATGACCTTGTTCATCGTAATACACCCCTACGCCTAAATTAATTTTGTTAGGTCGTGAGTCAGCTTGAAATAGCTCGTTGAGTCCTAAGATGGGGTCGCGAGGAACTTGAGTAACGTGAGAAAACAAGGTATTCATAACAGATAACAGAAATTGCGCTAAGAAATAATGAGATAATAAGAGTATCTATCAATCTGGGTGACGTATGCAAACCTTTACACCGCAATTCGTTCAGTATCCGAATAGTCCGTTTCAACTTTATCAACCTTATGCTCCGGCTGGGGATCAACCAACGGCGATTGAGGCGCTTAACGAAGGTTTGTCAGACGGTTTGATGTATCAAACCTTATTAGGGGTAACGGGTTCGGGTAAAACCTATACTATGGCCAACCTTATTGCACGCAGTGGTCGGCCTGCTATTGTGTTGGCACCGAATAAAACGCTAGCGGCTCAGTTGTATGCAGAGATGCGCGAATTTTTTCCTAAAAATGCGGTTGAGTATTTCGTGTCGTATTACGATTACTATCAGCCCGAGGCCTATGTGCCATCGCGTGATCTTTTCATCGAGAAAGACTCGTCTATTAACGAGCACATCGAGCAGATGCGTTTATCTGCGACGAAAAGCCTACTTGAGCGCCCAGACACCATTATTGTGGGGTCGGTCTCCTGTATTTACGGTATAGGTAATCCTGCCGATTACCATGCGATGGTGCTCACCTTGCGTCAAGGCGATGAAATCGGTCGTCAAGAGCTGTTAGCGCGCCTAGTAGCGATGCAATATGAGCGTAACGATACTGAGTTCGAGCGTGGCATGTTCAGAGCGCGGGGCGAGATCATCGATATCTTTCCCGCTGAAAATGCAGAACAAGCTTTGCGTGTTACTTTGTTTGATGATGAGATAGAAAGTCTGGCTTTATTTGATCCCTTAACTGGCAAGGTACTGCAAGAAGTGGTGCGCTTTACCGTATACCCAGGCTCTCACTTTGTGACACCGCGTGAAACAGTATTACGTGCTATTGAAACCATCAAACAAGAGCTCAAAGAGCGCTTGGCGTATTTTATTGATCAGGGTATGTTGGTCGAAGCACAGCGCCTAGAGCAGCGCACGCGATTCGATTTGGAAATGATGCATGAGCTTGGTTTTTGTAAAGGAATTGAAAACTATTCGCGTCATTTGTCGGGGGCAAAAGCTGGCGATCCACCCCCTACCTTGATCGACTACTTGCCTAAAAATGCCATTATGTTCATTGACGAGAGTCACGTCACCATAGGGCAAATCGGTGGTATGTACAAAGGTGATCGCTCGCGCAAAGAAACGCTAGTGCAGTTTGGCTTTAGATTGCCTTCAGCTTTAGACAACCGGCCATTAAAAATGGAAGAGTTTGAACAGCGCATGCCTCAAACGGTGTTTGTTTCAGCAACCCCAGCCGTGTATGAACAAACTCATGCTGACCAGGTTGTAGAGCAAGTTGTGCGTCCTACGGGCTTGGTTGATCCCGTGGTCGAGGTGCGTCCAGCTACTACACAGGTAGATGATGTGTTTGGCGAAATCACTAAACGGGTCGCTGTAAAAGAACGGGTGCTCATTACAACCCTAACTAAACAAATGGCCGAAGACCTGAGTGCGTTTTTGGCGGAGCACGGCGTAAAGGTACGTTATTTGCATTCTGATATTGATACCGTTGAACGTGTAGAAATTATCCGTGATTTGCGTTTAGGGGTATTTGATGTGCTTGTGGGGATTAACTTATTACGAGAGGGGTTAGATATACCCGAGGTGTCGTTGGTGGCTATATTAGACGCCGACAAAGAAGGGTTCTTGCGCTCAGAGCGTAGTCTTATTCAAACCATTGGCCGTGCCGCGCGCAACCTAAAAGGGCATGCTATTTTATACGCAGATCGTATTACGGAATCCATGCGTAAAGCCATGGATGAAACGGAACGTCGTCGAGAAAAACAACTGCAGTTCAATATTGATCATGGTATTACGGCGCGTGGTGTTAACAAAGCCGTGCGTGATTTAATTGACGGCGTGTTGGCTCCTGCTCAGGCGTCCTCATCCGAGCTTGCCGATTTGGATTTTGATCTAATACGTGATGAAAAGGTGTTGGCACGCGAATTAAAACGCCTAGAGAAACAAATGATGGATCAGGCCAAAAATTTAGAGTTTGAAGCTGCTGCTCAAACCCGAGATCAGTTACGTCGTTTAAAAGATCAAGCACTACTCAGTTGAGTTTGCGCTTATAAAACAAAATGCAAAAAAAGTGCTTAATACCTTACTGAAATAATGGGTATTTGTTATACTGGACTAAATTAGTCGGGTATGAGGCCAATCCCTCGCCAGCAACAGCTTCTCTCAAGGAACAGATTATGCGTTTAACCACTAAAGGACGTTTTGCCGTCACGGCAATGATAGACTTGGCTCTGCGACAGCAAAGTGGGCCAGTAACCTTAGCCAAAATTAGTGAACGTCAAAGCATCTCCTTGTCGTACCTAGAGCAATTATTCGGTCGTTTGCGTCGTCACGAGTTGGTCGATAGTACACGCGGCCCCGGTGGTGGGTACAGTTTGGCCCGTTTGGCTCGACATATTACGGTGGCTGATATTATATTTGCAGTTGATGAGCCTTTAGATGCAACCAAATGTGGTGGCAAAGGTAATTGCGAAAAAGATGAAAATGGTAACCGTATTCAATGCATGACTCACGAGCTATGGGCCACATTAAGTCGTAAAATGGTGGATTACTTAGACTCGGTCTCACTACAAGACCTCGTTGATCAGCAGCGTATGCGACAACTCGAGGAATCCGTACGCCAACAACAAAGCAGTCAACACCCTACACATCGTATTACACCCGAACAAGCGACTTGTTAGATTTTTATTGGAGTTGGTTTTGTCTACTACCTATCCCGTTTACTTAGATTATGCCGCCACTACGCCTTTAGATTCTCGCGTCTTAGAACAAATGATGCCATGGTTAACGACGCAGTACGGCAACCCGGCTTCGAATACACATGCTTATGGGTGGGATGCCGAAGAGGCCGTAGAGCGGGCGCGGGCGCAGGTAGCTGCGTTGGTGCATGCGCACTCACGTGAAATTGTTTGGACTTCAGGTGCGACCGAGTCCAATAACCTGGCTATTAAAGGCGCTGCTTTAGCCTATGCCGATAAAGGCAAACACTTGATTACCGTTAATACCGAGCACAAAGCGGTATTAGATACCTTTGCCTATTTAGAAAGCCAAGGCTTTGAAGTCACCTATTTGACTGTTAACCCAGAGGGGCTAATCACACTAGAACAGTTGCAGGCAGCTATACGCCCTGACACAACGCTGGTGTCAGTCATGGCGGCGAATAACGAAATAGGGGTTATCCAAGACTTAAAAGGAATTGGTGCAATTTGCGCAGAGCACGATATTCTTTTTCATATTGATGCCGCGCAAGGTGCTGGTAAAATAGATTTGGATGTGGATGCCATTCAGGCCGATCTGATGTCATTTTCTGGTCATAAGCTTTATGCACCCAAAGGTATTGGTGCGCTTTATGTTCGTCGTAAACCGCGTGTACGTTTAACTGCACAGATTCATGGCGGTGGGCACGAGCGTGGCTTTAGATCAGGCACCTTAGCGACTCACCAAATTGTTGGCATGGGGGCCGCATTCGAGTTTGCACAAAAGGAAATGGCCTCAGAGCAAGCGCGCATTCAACAAATGCGCGATCAGTTTTGGCATCAATTACAGGCCGAACTGCCAGGTGTGCACCTCAATGGCTCATTAGCACAGCGCCTACCCAATAATCTGAATATTAGTTTCGAAGGCATCGAGGGAGAAGCCCTGATGATGTCGCTAACAGGCCTAGCTGTCTCCAGTGGCTCTGCTTGCACCTCAGCCAGCTTAGCCCCGTCTTATGTGCTGATGGCACTTGGACGCTCACCGCAGCTAGCCCATAGCTCTTTACGAATAAGTTTAGGTCGTCAAACCACTCAACAGGATCTGGATACCGCTTTATCTGAAATTGTCACTCAGGTACGACGCCTACGTGCGTTATCGCCCGTTTGGCAAGGCGAGTCCGACTTGGTAATGGCTCATTAAAGGATAAATGATGTATTCTGATACTGTACGTGCACGTTTTATGCAGCCTCAGTTTGCAGGCACCCTTGAGGGGGAACAGGTTTTGCAAGCTCGCGTCGGAGCACAAGAACAAGGGGCTGTGATGGAGATTTATATCGCACTGGATGCCCATCGGGTACAAGCCGCGCGTTTTAAAGCATACGGTTGTGGGGCATGTATTGCAACGGCTGATTATTTATGTGAGCTATTGGTGGGTATGCCTATAGATCAACTAGAGCAATTTGATACACAACCATTGATAGCCGCCTTGGACTTAACTGGCATTAAATTACATTGTGCCTGGCTAGCCTCCGAGGTCACTGAACAATTATGGCTTGCTTGGCGTCAGCTCGAAGCAAGCCTAACACATTAAGAGGTACATATGTCTATTACACTAACGTCTCAAGCTGCTGAACACATTAGCAAGCACCTTGAAAAGCGTGGCTCGGGCTTAGGCCTACGTTTGGGTGTACGTTTGACTGGGTGTTCAGGCATGGCTTATGAGGTCAACTATGTGGATGAGGCCGCAGAAAATGATCATATCTTCGAGGACCACGGCATCCGTGTATATGTAGATCCGCGTAGCTTGCCGTTTGTTGACGGCACCCAAATCGATTACGAGCGTAAAGGCCTTAGCGCTACGTTTAAATTCCGCAATCCCAATGAAAAAGCAGCATGCGGTTGCGGTGAGTCTTTTACTGTTTAGGCTTAACCACTGGTGTTACTAAAAGCTGATTACCCCTCTAAGCAGGTAATCAGCTTTTTTATTATTTTTCACAGAAGGGCTTTTTATGTCTAAGGCAGCGACTAAACGTTATCTAGAAGAGCTAACAGAAGGCGATCGTTATAAAAGTGGCAGCCATGTATTGGATGCAGAGCAAATTATCAGTTATGCCAAACAGTTTGATCCTCAAGTCTTTCATACTGATCCTGTCTTAGCTCAGCAAAGCTTTTTTAATGGCTTAGCGGCCAGTGGTTGGCATACAGCAGCTATTACCATGAAGCTCTTAGTAGAAAGTATTCCTTTTGCAGGCGGTTTAGTTGGGGCGGGTTGCGAAGTAACGTGGCCCCAAGCTACACGTCCTAGTGATCAGCTGCATGTAGAGTCTGAGATCATTAGTATTACGCCATCGCGTACAAAAAAAGACCGTGGTATTGTTTTGCTTGAGTCCTTAACCAAAAACCAACACGGCGACATTGTGCAGCGTATGCTATCAAAGGTTGTAGTGCGTCGTAAAAATATCGAGCTTTAAAAAAAACAGCACACTATGTGAAGCGTGCTGTTTTTATTTATCCAACTACATGTGTTAATCGGCGCGGCGTAGATGTGGGAAGAGAATCACATCACGGATGCTAGCGCTATCTGTTAACAACATCACTAGACGATCAATACCAATGCCGCAACCGCCTGTAGGAGGCATTCCGTATTCTAAGGCACGAATATAGTCGGCATCAAAATACATGGCTTCTTCGTCGCCTGCGTCTTTGGCTTCAACCTGAGCTAGGAAACGAGCCGCTTGGTCTTCTGGGTCGTTAAGCTCAGAGAACCCATTGGCTATTTCACGACCCGTAATAAAGAGTTCAAAACGTTCAGTAATAGCAGGGTTATGGTCGGATGCACGGGCCAAAGGAGAGACTTCGACGGGGTAATCCACAATAAAGGTAGGATGCCATAGTTTGGCTTCGGCTGTTTCTTCAAACAGAGCCAATTGCAATGCACCAATGCCAGCATGCAGAAATGCGGGAGCATTAATATCGACTTTTTTGCGAGTGAGCTCGGCTTTAAGAAAGTCGATATCGTTTAGTTGCTCGGTGCTGTAATGGGGGAAGTACTTTTGAATGGCTTCAACAATAGTGAGGCGGTCAAAAGGTTGGTCTAAGCGCAATGCTTCGCCCTGATAAGAAACTTGAGCCGAACCACAAGCCGCCACGGCTGCGGAGCGGACTAAGGTTTCAGTAAAGTCCATTAACCAGTGGTAGTCCGTGTACGCCGCGTAAAACTCCATCATGGTGAATTCTGGGTTGTGACGTGGGCTGACACCTTCGTTGCGGAAGTTGCGGTTAATTTCAAACACGCGCTCGAATCCACCTACCACTAAACGTTTTAAATACAGTTCAGGGGCAATACGCAAGTACATTTCCATATCGAGCGCATTATGATGGGTGACGAAAGGCTTAGCCGCTGCACCCCCTGGAATAGGGTGCAGCATGGGGGTTTCGACTTCGAGGAAGCCGGCTTCTATCATGTGCTGACGAATGCTGTTGATGGCTTTGCTGCGTGCCAAAAACGTAGTGCGTGTGTCCTCGCTCATGATCAAGTCTACATAACGTTGACGGTAACGCAGCTCTTGATCTGCTAAGCCATGAAACTTGTCAGGCAAGGGGCGTAGTGACTTTACCAGCAAGCGAATTTCGTGTGCTTTGATGGAAAGCTCGCCTTTGTTGGTTTTAAATATTTCCCCGTTTACGGCTAGGATATCGCCGATATCCCAGGTTTTAAATTGCTCGTAAACGTCTTCGCCTAGGGTGTTTTTATCTAGGTAGATTTGGATGCGGCCCGAGCTGTCTTGGAGTGTTGCAAAGCTGGCCTTGCCCATGACACGCTTGAGCATCATGCGACCGGCTACACTGGCTTGGTGAGGGGTGGCTGCTAGCGTTTCTTTGTCTTGACCATCGTAGAGTTGGTGTAATTGTTGGGCATGGTGCTCAGGCTGGTAATCATTTGGATAGGCATTGCCATGCTCGCGTAACGCGGAGAGTTTAGTGCGGCGTTCTGCGATCAGATGATTTTCGTCAACGTGAGTTGACTCAGTAGTAGAAGTCATGAGTAAAACAATTAAAAATAATGGCGAATATCATCGATGGTTTTAGTACCAAATGTCTCATTCGCAAGATAACGGGCAATCTGTTCAGCGGTAAAGGCCGCTGAGGCAAGTTGTTGATTTTGGTGAAGCTGAATAAAACGCTCGCGATTAGGAAAGGATTCCGGCTCGGTTTGGCGAATGTCAGCTTGCATGTCGGTATCGACTACCCCGGGCGCTAAAGCCACCGCACGGACTTGAGGGTGTTCGAGTGCTAGGGTTTGAGTGAAATAGTCTACCGCAGATTTGGTTGCGCCGTATACGCCCCAACCAGGCACGGGCCCACGTCCTGCCCCAGAGGAAATATTCAAAATGCGTCGATCTGATTGAGTCGGAGCGTGTGTTAGGAATGCAGCACTAAGGCTGATTAGACTACCGACATTTAATTGTAGCGCGTGCGCGATGGAATAGGGGTCTGTCAACTGATGGGACTGTGCCATAGGCGCGACGGTCCCTGCGTTGTTAATTAACCAATAAGACTGGGCCAGAGGGTGTGCTTGAAGCAGCTCGCTAAGAGCCTGGGCTGCGTGTGCGCTGGCTTGGGGTTGTGCTAGGTCGGCTTGAATAAAATGATAGGCGCAATTATGAGCATGACAATGGGCTGCAAGCTGGGCATTGTTGCTGCGCGCAATACCAATGATAAGACGTTGTGGCTGAGCAAGGTGTTGCGCTAATGCAAAGCCTAAGCCGCGGGAAACCCCCGTAATAACGATGACCTCATTAATCAATTTAGATTCCTTGTTTGAGACTGGCTTCAATGAATGGGTCTAGATCGCCATCTAGTACACGTTGTGTGTTTGAAATTTCCACGTTGGTGCGTAAGTCTTTAATACGGCTTTGGTCCAACACATAAGAACGAATTTGATGTCCCCAGCCTACATCACTTTTGGAGTCCTCTAGCTTTTGTTGCTCGGCCATGCGTTGACGCATTTCTAGCTCGAACAGACGCGACTTTAGCATTTGCATGGCTTCAGCCCGGTTGCGGTGCTGAGAGCGATCGTTTTGGCACTGCACCACAATACCGGTGGGTTCGTGAGTTAAGCGCACAGCAGAGTCTGTTTTGTTAACGTGCTGGCCCCCAGCACCACTGGCGCGATATGTGTCTACCCGTAAGTCGGCTGGGTTGATTTCAATTTCAAAAGAATCATCGACCTCAGGGTAAACAAATACGCTACTAAATGAAGTGTGACGGCCGTGATTAGAATCAAAGGGGCTTTTGCGTACAAGACGATGCACGCCCGTTTCGGTACGTAATAAGCCATAAGCGTACTCGCCTTCGATTTTAAGGGTGGCCGATTTGATGCCTGCGACCTCGCCATCAGATTGCTCAAGAATTTCGACCTTAAAGTCTTTATGCTCGGCATAACGCACGTACTGTCGTAAGAGCATAGAGGCCCAGTCTTGGGCTTCGGTTCCGCCAGCCCCCGCTTGGATATCCAAAAAACAATTTAGGTTGTCAGCAGGGTTTGAGAACATGCGACGGAATTCAAACTCTTCGATGCGCTTTCCTAGCTGTTGGCTGTCAGATTCAATAGACAATAAGGTGTCATTGTCATCATCCATAGCGGCTAATTCAAATAGCTCTTGGGCATCGACTAAGCCTTGATGGATTTCATCTAGGCCATGAACCACTGTTTCTAAGCTTTTTTTCTCACGCCCAAGATCTTGAGCGCGTTCGTGATCATCCCAAATATGGGGGTTTTCAAATTCGGCATTTACTACGTGCAAGCGGTGGGCTTTTTCATCGTAGTCAAAGATACCTCCGCAATTCGAGGGTGCGTTCGAGGTAGTCCTCGAGTTGGGCTTCGATTTGGTTGATGTGTTCTGATTCCATCTGCGTATCCTGATTAACAATTTGATTTATTGTGTATTCCCACTATTTTAACGAATTTTACGCTTTATGCCGAAAATGCGTGTGGGGATCAGTGTAGAGCGAGTGGGACCCTAGAGTTAGGGGATACATCTTGCGTTTTTTGTGAGCTAAATGAAAAACAATCAATTAATTGATGCAAGGCTTGTACTTGATTTAGCTGGGCTGTGGTTTCATGTGCGGCTTGGTCCATTAGTCTCAGTTTTTGATTTGTAATACAAGATAAGTCGGTGACGGTTTGATGCATATGGGTGACTTGCTCTTTTTGCTCTGTAAAACCATGTGCTACCTGCGTCATAATGGCTTGCACCTCATTCATAGTCAATGTCATTTTTTCATTAAAGGTATGAGCTTGTTGTGCAGAGCAGCTGCCACGTTCTATTTGCTCAACGTTGGTGGTGATTAAGCGCTCAATATCTTGTGAGGCTTGTGCTGAGCGCAGTGCGAGCTGTCGCACTTCCGCAGCAACTACCGCAAAGCCTCGGCCTTCTGAACCAGCGCGCGCAGCTTCAACGGCGGCATTTAATGCTAATAAATTAGTTTGAAATGAGATGGTCTGTATTAGCTCAATTATGCCGCTGATTTGTTCGGTGCTTTGCTGAATGGCTTTCATGGCTTGAGTCATTTGGGCCGAGCTTAGGCTTCCGGCCTGCATAAGCTGCGCAGCCTGTTGGCTTAATTCATGTGCTTGAGCAATTTGCTGGCTTTGATTAAAAATATTTTGAGCCAGCAACTGGCATGTATGCTCGGTCTTTTGCAGTTGGTGATTTTGTTTTTCGCTTAACCCACGTAGGTCGCTGTGGTTCTGGACTAAACACTGTGAGGCGTCCTGTAAATCATCACTATGCTGATGTACGGTGCTTAGAGTGTGCTGCAAGCCCGTCCCAATCCCATTTAATGCATGCAGTAATTGCCCTAATTCATCTTGACGTTGATGTGTAATATGGGCCTGTAAGTCGCCTGCAGCAAGGCGACGGGCTTGTGTCATGCTTTGGCGTAGGGGGTGGCGAATTGATCCATAAAGCCGCCATAAACCTAATCCACTGCCTAGCAGCATGAGGCATAAGCTGATCAGAGCCAAAAGATAAGCACTCTGGCTTTTACGAGTGGCCTCATTCACATCAGCATCTACTCGTTCGCGTTGGCTTTGGTTAATTTTCGCGAGTAACTCGCTGAGTTGATGTGTGGTGTTTTGGTAGCCTTGATTAAATAGCAGCGCTTGCGCCATTAACGTGTTGGGCAAAGCAATACGTATGGTGCCGTCATCTTCTTCTATTTCCCCTGATGCAATGGCTAGGGCGTTTTTCTGGGCAACGCTTAATTCAGCGGCCAAAGCATAGGCTTGTTCGAAACCTTTTTTCTCTTGTTCGGAAAGGGGGCTGGCATGAATTAAATAGCGCAAGCTTTGAGGGTGCTCGAGTGCCTCATGAAATACATGCGCGTAGTGTTCGTAACGCTGTTTGAACTCAGGCTGCTCACTTGAAACAAAAGCCATGGCATCGCGGGCCATGGCTTCGGTAATGGAGCTGAATTCATTGATACTATGTGCCACTTGATAACGAGTGGCTTGAGCCTGTTGCAACTGGGTGATAGTACGCGTTAAATGGTGGAGAGCGCTGTACGTAAGTAGAGCAAAAACGACAAGCAGAGCAAAATAAACAATAAAACTGCTTTTAATCGTAAAGTGCGTTTTTGACATGAAACCAAACCATAATAATAATGCAAAATAGGTAGGTTATGGTTACATTTTTATGTGACAGCAGCATGTCATAGCGTTCAGAAAGGAACGCTAGCAATAATTAACGGCGACGACGATGGTTGCTAGCACCAGCGGGGGCATTGTTGTTGCGCTTGGGCAAGTGACGGAAAGTAATGCGACCTTTGGTTAGATCGTAGGGGGACATTTCTAGGGTAACTTCATCACCAGCTAAAATACGGATATGGTGACGACGCATTCTGCCACCGGTATAAGCAATCACAGGGTGACCGTTTTCTAATACCACGCGATAACGGGAATCGGGTAATACTTCAGTAACTGAACCGTGCATTTCCAATAATTCTTCTTTTGACATAATAAAGTCCTTTTTAAATTATAAAAGCCTGATGCTCTAACGAGATGCTAGTTCGTTAAAGGAAATAAGGGCGCTGTCGCAGTGTTGACCGCGATAAAAGAGAGGAGCTTTGGGCTCCGGTGCTATGGCACCGATGAGACAGTGGACGTAGGCCTATGCCTAGGTGAAAAACAACTTTAATTAAATAATAGTATAGGCTAAAAGTCTTTTTTTGTCAAGGGTTTACGGCTCGGGTCTAGAGTGATGCCTAGGTTTATTAAGTGGCTTTCTATATAATTTTGAATTTTGGAGACACTAACGAAGCCGCATAATAGCTTCTGCAAGGATAAAATATGAATCAAAAACTCACGCCCTCGGCGGTCTTGCTGTTGGTTATAGCGACATTTTTATGGGCGGGAAATGCAGTGATAGGGCGGGTTATCAGCGATATGATTCCGCCTATCACCTTGAATTTTATCCGGTGGTTTATTGCATTTGGCATTTTGTGTTTGTTTGGTGGCAAGATACTGCGCTCAGGCAGTGCGCTGTGGCGTCATTGGCGTCAATACGCATTGCTAGGCTTGCTTGGCGTGGGGTTGTACAACGCTATGCAGTACATGGCTTTGCATAGTTCTTCGCCCATTAATGTCACCTTGGTCAATGCCAGTATGCCCATTTGGATGCTGTTAATTGGGCGTTTGTTTTTTAATTCCACTATTTCATTACGCCAATTGAGCGGTGCTTTGCTGTCGTTATTAGGTGTGGCTGTTATTTTGATTCGGGGCGACCTAAGTGAGCTGGTGCATTTTCGCTTTGTGATTGGTGATATTTATATGGTGTTTGCCACCATTATTTGGGCTTTTTATAGTTGGATCCTCAGCCAAGATCGCCATGAGCCGGAAATGAAGCAAAATTGGTCTACGCTACTATTGGCACAGGTGACTTTTGGTGTGATGTGGTCTGGGGCTTTTTCTATAGGCGAATGGGCCTTAACCGACTGGCATATTGAGTGGAGCTGGGGGCTAGGGTTGGCGTTAATTTATGTGGCCGTAGGGCCTGCGATTATTGCATTTAGGTGCTGGGGGCTAGGGGTGCAGCGGATTGGTCCGGCTATGGCTGGTTTTTTTGCTAATTTAATGCCGTTATTTGCAGCCCTACTGTCGTTGATTTTTTTAGGCCAAGCCCCAGAGCTGTATCATGGCCTTGCTTTCTTATTAATTGTGGGTGGGATTGTGTACGCCTCCAAGGCGACGGCATCTGCTTAATGTAGTTAGTTAATAGCGCGCTCTACAACCTAGAGCGCGCTAGCTGTTATTGGGCAAATTCCACCATAAGCTGCAATTGACTTTGGCCGTTCCAGTGGTTGACATCCAATCGGTATGCTATTTCAATTTGGTCGTGCAGAGGTTGGTTTTGATTGAACCAAATGGCATCGAACATCAAACCTTCACGCTCCACGCGTAGCTTTAGGTGTTTTTCTTTAAGCACGCGTTGGTGCACAACCCGAAAACTATCTACAAAAGTGGGGGCGGGAAAACCGGCCCCCCACACTTGTTGGTTTAGCAGATCGGCAGTGTGGATATCCATAAACTCGACCGCTAAAGACCCATCATGTTCAATAACAGGATCAAATTGTGTTTTGCCTGTGAACTCGACCACAGCATAATCAAAAGCCTGCTCGAACTGTGCTAGGTTTTCTTGATGAATACTTAGACCTGCCGCCATAGAGTGCCCTCCAAACTTCAAGATTAATCCTGGGTGTTTTTTGGAAATCAAATCTAAGACATCACGCAAGTGCACGTCAGGGATGGAACGTCCAGAACCTTTCAGCTCATTTCCATCACCCGGCGCAAAGGCTATAGTAGGACGCCAATAACGTTCTTTGAGCCTAGAGGCCACTAGACCTACTACCCCTTGATGCCAGTCAGGTTGGTGTACACACACACTAGCACGAGGTTTAAGTTGCATCATTTGCTCTACCGCCTGTAAGGCGCTTTGATGCATTTGAGTTTCAATTTGGCGGCGAGTTTGGTTAATACGATCCAGTTCTTGGGCTAACTCCATGGCCTCAAGTGGGTCATCTGTGCATAAGCAGCGAATACCTATGCTCATGTCTTCAAGACGACCCGCCGCATTGATGCGAGGACCGACTGCAAAACCTAGGTCAAAGGCGTTAGCAAGTTGTGGCTGTCGCCCTGCGACAGTAAATAAAGCATGGATGCCAGCATGGGCTTTGCCCTGACGGATTTGTTTCAGACCCTGAGCAACTAATAACCGGTTATTTGCATCCAATTTAACTACATCGGCCACAGTGCCTAAGGCCAAAATGTCAGCAAGCTGGTCCAAACGGGGTTGATCTTCAAGATCAAATGCGCCTCGTTCACGCAGTTCGGCACGCAATGCCAACATCAGGTAAAAAATAACACCAACTCCCGCCAGGTTTTTAGAGGGAAAAGCGCAATGGGGGTGGCTTGGGTTAATAATGGCTGCGGCGGCGGGCAAGGTGTCACCGGGCAAGTGATGGTCGGTGATGAGCACTTGCATGCCTAATTGATTGGCTAACGCCACGCCGTCCACGCTGGCAATACCGTTGTCTACGGTTACTATCAGGTCGGGTTTACCGTTAGGGTGCTGTAATAACAGCTCAACCACTTGGGGAGATAAACCATAACCGGTTTCAAATCGGTTTGGTACGAAAAAATCCACATCTGCACCCATTTCGCCGAGCGCACGCATTCCAATTGCACAAGCGGTTGCACCATCGCAGTCGTAGTCAGCCACAATAACAATGCGTAGTTGCTCCTCTATGGCATCCGCTAATAGCTGTGTCCCTTTCTCAATATCATGCAAAGTATACGGCGCTAATAAGGCATTCCAACGAGAATTGGTTTGTTGAATATCGGTGACCTGACGAGTTGCAAATAGTTGTGCTAATAGAGGATGCAGTCCGGCATGGGTCAGTTGGTCTGCTATATCGGGTTGTGGGGAACGAGGGCTTAAGACTGGGCGAGCCAATGTGATCTCCAGGTAGAGGTGGGTTGAATAAAACGGTGCCAAAACCGTGATGGTCGTGGGCTAGCAATGAAGAGTTGTTCGGTATTGGTGAGAACTAGGTCTGGCTTATGAGGCAGTTGTGTTTTGAGCTCAAGGTCTAGTTGCTGTAAGCGTTGTAACCACAGTCCCCAGTCTTGGCGTAAGTAGGGCCGGGTCAGCTCTTGGTGCAGCTGATAGGGACGAGGTTGGGGCTGCCAGTCATTCCCAGTTAGCCCACCTATAGGCCACAAACTATTGATGGGAGCTAAACCCTGATTGAGACGGTCTTGATTCACTGGGTGATTAAAATACAGCATTTGCAGTTCATTGACAAAACGACGCCATTCTCGGGTGACGGGGTTTTGGTCCCACCAATCGTTAACTGCACTACGACTAACTAACTGTGGGCTTGCAAAAACGGCAGGTAATTCAATAGTGCTATGAAGTTGCCAATGCTGTGCAGACCAAGGTTCTAGGCGAAAAGCAGTACCCTGACAGAGCTCTTGCGCAGCTTTAAGTAGTTCGTAGCTATGTTCAGAACTAATCTGCAGTTCCGATGCGGGAATTAAGGCTGCCCCCTCTCTAGAGGGCGCTAAATGTACTAACTCGGCTAACCAAAAAGCAGTATCTGGTGTGATGGTTGCTTTTTTTTCAGTGGTCGATGCTAACAAAAGAGCTAAAGCTGCGTTATGCTTTGCTGTCGCGGCAGAAAAACCGGCTTGCTCCACCTGCCAGGTCTCGAGTGCTGTACAGCGAGTCTGGTCTAGAGTAGGCCGAACCAATTGGCTTTGGCATTGGTCCAAATAGCGAACTAAGTTTGGCGCGTAAGTAGGGAGGTGCTTTATTAGCTCGGCTGCCATTGGGGCCGGGGCTAGTGCTTCACTTAATACAATACAGGAATTAGCAGCAGTCATTAACGGTAAAGTCTATGTTTTATGAGTTTTGGATAGGCGCGCGTTACGCGGGCTTAGCGCGAAGTGGTCGAGGAGCTAAGCGTAAAGATCGCTTTGTGTCATTTATAGCAGCCAGTTCTATGACCGGGATTGCGTTAGGAGTGGCAGCATTGATTATTGTGCTTTCGGTGATGAACGGGTTTCAGACCCAAGTTCGTGACCGCATGCTGTCGGTTTTACCGCACATTGAATTATATGTGCGTAGTCACTCACATCAAGACGTATTATCGCATTGGCAGGCTCTGGCCGACAATGCTAAAGAAAACAAACAGGTAGTAGGCGCAGCTCCTTTTGTGGCGGCTCAAGCTATGTTGGTACGCGGAGACAAAATGAATGGGGTGCAAATTCGCGGCATAGATCCTGCGTTAGAGCATCAGGTGTCCGAGTTAGCCGATCAAATGGTGGTTAACCAGCTTGATAGCCTTGAAGAAGGGCAGTTTGGTTTGGTGTTGGGTTTGCAGTTAGCGCAGACACTTGGGGTGCGTGAAGGGGATACCTTGATGTTAATGGCACCTCAGGGCAGTATATCACCGGCTGGTTTTGCGCCCCGTATGCGTCAGTTTACTGTAGTGGGGTTGTATTCTTCGGGGCACTATGAATATGACTCAACCTTGGCGTTTGTGCATTACGAGGATGCGGCTCGTGTCTTCAGAGATAGTGGTAACAGTGGCGTCCGTTTGCGTATTCAAGACATGCAAAAAGCGCCTCAGGTGGCAGAGCAGTTGCGCATGGCTTTACCGCTTAGTGTGCATGTCAGCGACTGGACTCAAAATAACAAAACCTGGTTTGCTGCGGTTCAAACTGAAAAACGTATGATGTTTTTAATTTTGACCTTAATTGTGGCGGTGGCAGCGTTTAATTTACTGTCTTCTTTGGTAATGGCTGTTAAAGATAAACGCAGTGATATTGCTATTTTGCGTACTATTGGTGCTACCCCGGCTAGCATTGGTCTTGTTTTTTTAGTGCAGGGCGCTTTAATTGGGGTGTTGGGCACATTAATTGGTGTCAGTTTAGGTGCGTTGGTAGCCTACAACATAGATGTCATTGTGCCATTTTTAGAAAATCTTACGGGGCAAGAGTTTTTACCTCAACAAATCTACTTTATTAGTCAAATGCCGTCTAACCCATCTGTGATGGATATGGTGATTATTGGTGTTACTTCATTAGTGTTGTCGTTATTAGCCACGCTGTATCCCAGCTGGCGTGCCTCTAAACTTCAACCTGCACAGGTGTTACGACATGATTAAAAAAGAACACGTCATTCAAGCCGCACATATTCAACGTAGTTATATAGACGGAGGCAACACAGTAGATGTGTTGCGTGATGTCAATTTGCATGTGCATGCTGGCGAAATGGTCGCCATTGTGGGCGCTTCGGGCTCGGGTAAAAGCACATTGCTACATGTGTTAGGCTTATTAGATCAAGCCAGTGCAGGCACACTGAAGGTAGCAGGGCAAGATGCCGAGCGACTGAATGAAAAAACTCGTAGCCAGATTCGTAATCGTCACTTAGGCTTTGTGTACCAGTTTCATCACTTATTGCCTGAGTTTACGGCGCTTGATAACGTGGCTATGCCATTAATCGTGCGACGTGTACCGCGTGCCGAGGCCAGAGAGCAGGCTCTAACTTTGATTACACAAGTCGGCCTGGCTCAACGTGCTTTGCATTACCCTGGGCAGCTTTCTGGGGGCGAACGCCAGCGTATTGCTTTGGCTCGTGCTTTAGTCACTCGACCTGATTGCGTGTTAGCCGACGAGCCCACAGGCAATTTGGACCGTGAAACGGCGCAGTCAATGTTTGAACTGTTGCAATCCATGAACCAAGAGCTGGGCATTGCATTTGTGATTGTGACCCATGATCCCGCTTTGGCGGCTTTGGCGCACAGGCAATTACATATGGAACAAGGAGTCTTACTCGGATGTTAATTGATACACACTGTCATTTAGATGCTGAGGTTTTTCTTGAAAGTACCGCAGAGCTGGTAGCTCAAGCTACCGCAAATGGCGTGCGCTATATTGTGATTCCTGCTGTAGCCCAATCTAATTTTTCTGTAGTGCAGCAGCTGGCAGCGCAGCATCCGCAACTGGTCTATGCTTTAGGTATTCACCCGCTGTATGTGCCCGAGGCAACCGAAGCCGATTTAACGCAGCTTGAGCAGGATGTAGCGCAAGCCATGGCAGATCCACGATTAGTGGCTATAGGTGAAATTGGCTTGGACTTTTTTGTGCCCGAGCTCAAGACCCCAGAAATGGTCGAAAAACAAACGTACTTTTACGAAGCTCAGCTTAAAATCGCCCAGCGTTTTGATTTGCCTGTGTTGCTGCATGTGCGTCGCTCTCAAGATCAAATTTTAAAATATTTGCGCCGCTACCCCAAGCTATCGGGTATTGCTCATGCGTTTAACGGCAGTCACCAACAAGCCCAGCAGTTCATTGAGTTGGGCTTTGCCTTAGGCTTTGGGGGGGCCATGACATTTACTCGAGCTAAGCAAATTCGACGGTTAGCCACCGATTTGGATTTGACTCACCTCGTGCTTGAAACCGATGCACCCGATATAGGGCCTGCTTGGCTTGACGTAAAAAAATACCCCGATCAATACAATCGCCCGGCTGAGCTAGCAGCGATTGCGCAGGTATTGGCTGATTTGCGTAGTCAACCTATCTCAGAGATAAAGACTCAGACCACAGCGACGGCCTTGCGGGTACTGCCACGTTTAGCCCAGTGGCACCAGCACCACTAGTTAGCTAAGGGTTTTACCGCTAGGTTATTTTCCGCTCAAGGCCGTCTTTTAAGACGGCTTTTTTACTACCCTTTTCTTTTAGGGAGGGGTTGGTATGGTGCGATGGGTAGCGGCAGTTATGGTGGCGATGACTGTGTGGGCACAGCAGTGGGCTGAGCTTTGGAGTACACGTACGCTTATGTTTGCTGGGCTAGCCCTGTTGCTCAGTCTAGGGCTGCTTTGGTACTGCCGTCATCAGCGCTGGGTTTTTCATTTGGGCCTGTTGTGCAGTGTGGGGTTATTGGCCTTAATCAATTGCCAATACCAAGCGCAACAGCGCCTAGCTCAGCAATTACCTGCACACGAAGAAAACCAAGCCTTTAAATTGGTAGTACAAATTGATGGTTTGGCACGGCTAAATCCCACTAGTCGTTATGTAACGGCTACCGTCTTGCAATCGCATCCCGCTGGGGTACCCAGGCATATTGCGTTGGTTTGGTCGCGCGGTACATGGCGTGGTCCCTATGCGCAACCCCAATCCGAATCTTTTCCTGAGCTTATTCCCGGCCAGCAATGGGCGCTGACAGCTTATTTAAAAACACCACACGGAGCCCGTAACCCCGCGGGTTTTGATTACGAGGGGCATGTTTTTGCCCAAGGCATTCGTGCTCTTGCCCAGGTACGGGGGGAGCCACAACGTTTAGAAGATAAAGCCACCGAATGGAGCTTATCTTTATGGGCGCAACGTGGGCGTCATGCTTTGCGTCAAGCTATGTTGCCTTATCTTGAGTCTTTACGGTGGGGTGGGGTGATTTTAGCTTTATCAATTGGGGATCAGGCCAGTATCCATGCGCAAGACTGGCGTGTGTTTAACCGGACTGGACTCACCCATTTGGTTTCAATTAGCGGCAGTCATGTCACGCTGTTAGCTAGCGTGTGTGCTTGGGGCTTTGCTTGGTGTTGGCGTCGTTTAGCCATTGGACAGTTTGCGGCGGCGCAATATTGTCCTGCACCTGTGGCGGCGGCGTGGCTAGCATGGGTAGTAGCAGGGCTTTATAGTTTGATCGCTGGGTGGGAGGTGCCAGCGCGGCGCACCTTTTTTATGTTTAGTGTGGTGGTGTTTAGCCTAAGTATGCGTTTGCCATTGTCTATTACCACTATTGTGGCTTGGGCAGTCATCGGCATTGTGTTGTTTGACCCGTGGTCAGTGCTGGCTAGTGGATTTTGGTTGTCATTTGGTGCGGTGCTGCTGTTGGTTGCGTGTGCGGGATGGAGTGGTACTGCTCTTGGCGTCTATACCCAATCGCGCTGGCAGCAGTGGCGCGGGCAAATGCGCTTAGCCACGCAGTGGCAATTGGTTATTAGTTTGGCTTTATTGCCGCCATTGGCGTTTCTGTTTTTTGAAATGTCCTTGGTTTCGCCAGTCTCCAATGCTTATGGCATACCTATGATAGGGCTGCTCATCACGCCCTTGGCGCTTTTATTTGCCATGTTCTGTGTTTTGCAATGGGAAAGTGTTGCCCAGTGGACATTAGAAATCACGCATTTTTGCTTGGAACTGACCATGTGGCCCACGCAATGGTTGGCCCAATTGGATTTAGCCAGTTTACCAGCCAGCCGGGCTCCGGTATGGGTAGTCGCCTTGGCAATGCTGGGTGTGGTGGTGGCCTTGTGGCCCAAAGCTTGGCGGTGGTCCGCAATGGGGTGGGGGCTGTTAGTGCCTGCATTATTTTGGCGTCCTCCACCTTTGGCACAGGGCGAGTGGCGTTTGCATGTGCTGGATGTGGGCCAAGGTAGCGCGGTAGTAATTGAAACAGCACAGCATGTGTTTTTGTATGACACCGGCATACGACGGGCTTGGGATAGTGATGAAGGCGAACGTACGGTAGTGCCGTATTTACATAGTTTAGGCAAACAGCAATTGGACGCGTTAATTTTATCGCATGCCGATTTGGATCATGTGGGTGGCACATTAAGTGTATTAGAGCGAATGTCTACTCAACAGATTTATAGCTCGTTTGATGTACGCCAATATATACAGCGAGAGCTGCGTCTTTTACACAAAGAGGTCTCTCCCTTAACCGATGCTATCCCAACTCAGTTTTGCCAACGCGGCCTAAGATGGCAAGTGGATGGGGTCGAGTTCGCCTTTGTATGGCCTGATCGCGTCCACTATGAAAAAGGGGCGATCACGGATAAAAATGCTCACAGTTGCGTCTTGGCAGTCCATGGAGAGCAGTGGCGCGCTTTATTAACGGGCGACGTGGGCATAGCCCAAGAAAAACAACTGATTGAAGCCGGTTTGGGGCATTATGATGTGGTCATAGTGGGGCATCATGGTTCAAAAACCTCTTCCAGTGCATTATGGGTTGAAGCGCTTCAGGCTAATGTTGCCATAGCGCAGGCGGGGTGGTGGAACCGTTTTAACCACCCTCATCCTGAAGTAGAGCAACGCTGGCTTCAGGCAGGCACCGATTTTTACCGTACTGATCGAGATGGAGCGGTCATTGTGACAACAAAAAACACAGAGTTAATGCTTTACTCTGAGCGCAAGGATCAGGCGCGCTACTGGCAAAATCCGTTTTCTCGTAGGTAGACCAAGGGTAATTACTAGCGTGGCCTTAGTTGCATAATTTTGATGGCACGCTAAAGTGAACTAAAGCTCACAAGGCTCAGTAATAACATAACAAACCCAGTTGTTGAAATTTCCACAAGATCTTTCACGAGGTACTCATGAGACAAACACCGCTACACTTACGTGTGCCCGAACCGCCTGCACGACCCGGGGCACCTAGCGATTTTTCCTATTTGCATTTGCAACCTGCGGGTGCGGTGCCGCGCCCCGACCCCTTGGCTGCGCCCAACACCATGTTAGCCCTATCCCAAGGTCTAATTCGAGTTTTAGATGACGAGGGCCAAGCCATCGGTCCTTGGGCACCCACTATTGACACCGACCAGCTACTTCAAGGTTTAAAAACCATGATGCTGATCCGAGCTTTTGATGCACGCATGTTTCATGCTCAACGTCAAAAGAAATTAACGTTTTATATTCAGTCTTATGGCGAAGAGGCAATCAGCACAGCACAAACCATGATGCTGCAGGCTGGCGATATGCAGTTTCCATCGTATAGACAATTAGGTATTTTGCTTGCCCAAGGCATGCCCATTTCCGATTTGATGTGTCAACTGTATTCCAATAGTTGCGACCCCCTTAAAGGGCGTCAGTTGCCTGCTTTGTACTCGTACAAAGACTATGGTTTTTATTCCATATCCGGCAATTTGGCGACGCGTTTTTTGATAGGTGTAGGTTGGGCCATGGCATCCGCCATTAAAGGCGATACCAAAATTGCTAGTTCTTGGATTGGCGATGGGGCCACAGCCGAAGGCGATTTTCAAACAGCTTTAACCTTTGCTCAAGTTTACAATGCCCCCGTTATATTAAATGTGGTAAATAATCAGTGGGCGATTTCTACCTTTCAGGCCATTGCAGGGGGCGCTGGCAACACCTTTGCGGCACGCGGTGCAGGTACAGGCGTTGCCTCATTGCGTGTTGATGGCAACGACTTTTTGGCGTGTCTTGCCGCTTCGCAGTGGGCCGCCGAGCGCGCCCGTCAAAACGGTGGGCCTACGCTTATCGAATGGGTTACCTACCGGGCCGGACCACATTCTAGCTCTGACGACCCAAGTAAATACCGCCCAGCAGACGAGTGGCAACACTTTCCTTTAGGCTGCCCTATAGCTCGACTCAAGCAACACTTAATAGGTTTAGGCGTGTGGTCGGAGGCCGAACATACTGCTTACCAACATCAGATAGAGCAAAACGTCATCGAAGCACAGAAAAAAGCCGAGTCCATAGGGGGCACCATGCAAGAAGCCCACCGTAGCCATGCTAGTCACATGTTTGATGATGTGTATTTTGAAAAGCCCTGGCATCTACAACAGCAAGAGCAGCAATTCAAGGAGGGCCTATGAGCACACAATCTCTTAGCCTATTACAAGCTGTGCGCGATGCCCTAGATGTGATGCTTGAGCGCGATAGCAATATGGTTATTTATGGTCAAGATGTCGGTTATTTTGGTGGGGTGTTCCGTGCCACCGAAGGCCTGCAGGCCAAATATGGCTCTCAGCGTGTATTTGATGCGCCTATTTCTGAAAGCGGTATTGTCGGTACGGCTATTGGTATGGCCGCTTACGGCTTAACGCCCGTGGTTGAAATTCAGTTTGGTGATTATTTTTATCCAGCCATGGATCAAATTGTGTCCGAGTTATCGCGCATTCGTTATCGTTCCGTTAACGATTTTGTTGCGCCAGTCACCATTCGTATGCCGGTGGGTGGGGGTATTTATGGCGGTCAAACACATAGCCAAAGCCCCGAAGCTATTTTTACCCATATTGCAGGGTTGCGCACTGTGATGCCTTCTAACCCTATTGATACTAAAGGGTTGTTAATTGCAGCCATTGAAAGCCCAGACCCCGTTATTTTTTTAGAACCCAAGCGCCTTTATAACGGCCCGTTTGATGGCTATTACGATCGTGCTTTGCAATCGTGGCGCGACCACGAGCTAGCGCAAGTGCCCACGGGTTACTACAGTACGCCGTTAGGCAAAGCTGCTATTACCCGCGAGGGGGCCGATGTCACGGTTTTGGCCTATGGCACGATGGTGCATGTGGCTCTGGCTGCGGCTACTGACTCTGGCATTGATGCCGAGGTCATTGATTTACGCACGATTTGGCCAGTCGATATTGAAACCATCACCCAGTCTGTTCGTAAAACAGGGCGCTGTGTGATTTTACACGAGGCAACACGCACATCTGGCTTTGGCGCCGAGCTCTCTGCTCTAGTTCAAGAACATTGTTTTTTTGACCTTGAAGCCCCCATCGAGCGTGTTACGGGGTGGGATACTCCGTACCCTCATGCCCACGAGTGGGACTATTTCCCCGGGCCTCAACGTGTTATTGCAGCATATCAACGAGTGATGAAGGAGCTATAAGCCATGTCTAATTACACAATAAAAATTCCCGATATTGGCGAAGGTATTACCGAGGTTGAGATCGTTGAGTGGTTTGTTCAGGTGGGGCAACCTGTTGCAGAGGATCAAAAAGTAGCCAGTGTCATGACAGATAAAGTGTCGGTGGATATTACATCTCCCGTAGCTGGAACGGTTGCTTCATTGGGTGGTGCCGCCGGCGAGATCCTCGCTGTGGGTGCTGATTTAGTGGATATTGCCTTATCTACTACCAGCGCAACACCTATGGTCGAGTCCGAGTCTGTGGCTGGTGAGCCTGGTGCCGAGTCGTTGGCTGCTGTATCCGTGCCTAGTTCATCAGAGCAGCCTGAAAGCCAAACAAAAAACCAAGCGCCGGTGGACTCTACTCCAATTAAAAGCGCTGTAGCAGCCCCAGCCCCAGCTGCTACAACCACACCACACGAACGGTTGCTGCACAAAGTGCAGGCTTCCCCGGCTGTGCGCAAACGTGCCGCTCGTTTATCCATTGACTTGCCGCAATTAGCGCAACGGTTGCAGAAAAATCACCTGACTCATGCCGATTTAGATCAGCAACTAGCCGGCGCACAAGGCACGCGCACTTTTTCCTCTTCTGTGGCAACGGGTGGGGTGCATACTGTTCCGGTGCGTGGCTTACGTCGTCAAATTGCAAAAAAAATGCTGGAGTCATCACAAAGCATTCCTCATTTTAGTTATGTGGAAGCCATTGATGTGACGGATTTAGAGACATGGCGTCAGCAACTTAATCAACATTGGGCAGAACAGCGTGGGCACCTAACTCTATTGCCTTTTCTTGTACGTGCCATGTGTTTAGCTGTGCAAAAACACCCAGAGGTCAATGCCCGTTACGATGCCGGACAAAATACCTTACAACAGTATGAGGATGTGCATATAGCTATTGCCACCCAAACCAACGAAGGCTTGATGGTGCCTGTATTAGAGCATGCCCAGCAGCTGACCTTATGGGAAATTGCCTCAAACATTCATGACTTAGCCCAAGCGGCCCGCGCAGGCACAGGCAACCTTAGCGCTAAGTCCACTATTACCCTAAGCAGTTTGGGGGCGCTAGGCGGTGTAGTGGCTACCCCTATTATTAATGCACCCGAGGTGGCTATTGTGGGGGTTAATAAACAAATCCGCACGCCAGTGGTCATAGACGAGCAAATCCAAATTCGTACGATGATGAATTTGTCTTCTTCATTTGATCACCGCTTTGTAGATGGGATGCATGCTGCAGAATTCATTCAAACTGTGCGCACCTTATTAGAAAAACCCCATATTTATCTTGTCGATTAGTCGAGCTGAATGCGGTATAACGGGACTAAGGTCCCGTTTTTTCTTCAAAGGATTTGCTTATGTCATTGCCTGTCTCAACAGACCATCGTATTTCCTGTGTTAGTCCAGCCGGTGTGCACCAAATGGCTTACAAGGAATGGGGCGACCCGCAGAATCCGCATGTTTTGCTTTGTCTGCACGGATTGTTGCGAACAGGACGTGATTTTGATGCGCTAGCACAAAAAATGAGTACACAGTATCGGGTGATTTGTCCGGACATCGTGGGCAGAGGCGCATCCGACTGGTTAGCTGACCCCGCGTATTACACTATTCCCCAATACGGGTCGGATATCTTAACCTTATTGCAACAGCTGCAACCCGAGCGTGTGGACTGGGTGGGTACGTCTATGGGCGGGTTAATTACTCTGAGTGTTGCCAGTGTGCTCTTTGCCCCCACCCTGATGGCCGCGCCTAGTTGGCAGTTTGGTAAGGTCGTTCTAAACGATGTGGGGCCTGTATTGAGCGCGGCTGGGTTAGCGCGCATCGCGCAGTATGTTAGCGATCAACATCAGTTTGCCTCGTGGGAGCAGGCCGTGGCGGGTGCGCAAACACGTTGGGCAAATTTTGGGCCTCATAGCCACGCGCAATGGGAGCACTTAGCTCGTTATGTGTTCAAGCAGCAGGGGGCTTATTGGGTCAATGCTTACGATAGCGGTATTGCTGCGGCTTTCCATCAACAACTCGAGTTAGATCAAGCCCAGCAGGGGCAGTTAACGCAATTAGCCCAACAAACACTCTGGCACGCATTCGAGCAGTTGCCTCAGGATTGCCTCATTGTACGGGGTGAGTTTTCTGATTTATTATCACCCGATACAGCACATGAAATGCTTGTACGACAACCTAATGCAGGGCTTTATCAAGTTTCAGGGGTTGGGCATGCACCTACGTTGATGCAGGCCGATCAGTTGCACGTGCTCTCACAGTTTTTACTGAAGGATTAACATGATTGTAGACCTACATTGTCACTCAACGGTTTCTGATGGCGTTCTCGCGCCCGACCAAGTGGCTTACCGTGCTCATCAAAATGGGGTTGGGCTCTGGGCTTTAACCGATCATGACGAGGTGGGTGGTTTGGCATTGGCTGAGCAAACGGCAGTAAATCTAGGTATGGCATTTGTACCAGGCGTAGAGATTTCAGTCACCTTTTTAGGGAAAACGGTACATATCGTAGGTTTGGGTATTGATTACCAGTCGCAGAGTTTAATCGATTCATTGCGTTATGTACGGGCTGGTCGCTGGCAGCGCGCTCAACGTATTAGCGATGCATTAGCCGCCATGGGGGTTACCAATGCTCTAGAAGGAGCAGTGCCTTATGCGACAAACCCCGAGCTTGTTTCGCGCACCCATTTTGCCCGCTTTTTGGTAGACCACGGCTATTGCAGCACCATTCAGGAAGTCTTCACTAAATATTTAGGCGATCAAGCGCCTGCTTTTGTGCCTATGCAATGGGCAACCTTAACCGAGGCAGTACAATGGATTCAACAAGCCGGTGGTGTAGCTGTGATTGCACATCCAGGTCGTTACGAGTTTGATACCTTGCAGTTCGATCACCTATTTACTTCTTTTAAAGACTGCGGCGGGGTGGGTATTGAAGTCGTTACAGGTAGTCATGCACCACACCAATACAATGAGTACGCTCAGGTCGCAAAGCGATTTGGCTTTGAGGCCTCAATGGGATCTGATTTTCACGGTCCCTCTGAAGGGCGTTTAGATTTAGGTTGCTTACCTGCTTTGCCGCCGGGTTTAACGCCGGTCTGGCATCGTTGGTTAAGTTAATAGGCGCTAGAGCCACTATGTTGAGGTAGTAAAATGAGTAAAGCCTTTGTCAAAGAAGACGATCAGCAAGATGATGATTTAGTGCCCGAGGCCGTGGCCTTACCTGCGGGGACAAAAAACTATATTACTGTCGAAGGCTATAAAACCTTGCGTGCTGAATTAAAGCACTTGTTAAATGTAGAGCGTCCCGAGGTGGTACAGACTGTGTCGTGGGCGGCGTCAAATGGCGATCGTTCTGAAAACGGCGACTATATTTATGGAAAAAAGCGTTTACGTGAAATTGATAGACGCATTCGTTTTTTAACTAAGCGTCTTGAAATAGCCGAAGTGGTGGACCCAGCTTTACAGCCCAACAAAGACCGGGTGTTTTTTGGGGCTACTATTGTGTATGCTGACCAAGACGCTAAAGAGTTCACTGTTACCATTGTGGGTGTTGATGAAGCCGACCCATTAAATGGCAAGATCAGCTGGATTTCGCCTGTAGCACGCGCGCTGCTTAAAGCTCAAGAAGGCGATATGGTCACCTTGCGTACCCCAGGTGGTGTCCAAGAGCTAGATATTCTCGAGGTTCATTACCCTACTCAGGTAACAGAACTTAGTCATGACGATTAAAAGTAGATAGAACCTAGGTGTGTTAAAACACCAAAAATTGAATTTAGCACTGCGTAATAACCCCCATCCCAGCGGATTGTGGTTAAAATAGCGTGCATTTATAACACTTTTGCATTGGCTCACATCGTGTCCTCAATACTATATTTCTCTGGCTCTTCGGCCTTGCCCGCTTTTCAAAGCGAGCGTCTTCTTCAGCGTTTTCAATCTCTTGATTTACCTGTTCAACATATTGCGGCCTATTACGAATACTACGTATGGACGGCAGACGAAGGTCTAAACGCAGAGCAACAGCAACAGCTTGCCGCTTTGCTAGACGATGGACTACCTGCTTATGACTCCCAAACGTTAACTAAAGACCAATTAATACTGCGTATTATTCCTCGTTTGGGCACGGTGTCGCCATGGGCCAGCAAGGCCACTGATATTGCTCGTAATTGTGGTCTAAGCGGTGTGCGTCGTATCGAGCGTGGCATTCGTTATGTCATTGATCCTAGCCGTGGTCTATTAGGTAGCAAAAGTATTAAAGCCGATCAGCTACAGCTGATGGCTGCGCAGCTGCATGACCGCATGACCGAAAGTGTTGTAGACCAACACTTTGATGGAGCGCCTTTATTCCAAGATCTGCCACCTAAAGCCATGCAGTCGGTAGACATACTAGGCCAAGGCATTAGCGCATTGGTACACGCTAATCAATCCATGGGTTTGGCTTTATCCGAGGACGAAGTTGAATACCTATTCGAAGCATTCCAAAAGTTAGGACGTAATCCACACGATGTGGAGCTTTTGATGTTTGCACAAGCCAATAGCGAGCATTGCCGCCACAAAATTTTCAATGCTCAGTGGGTTATTGATGGGGTTGAGCAAAGCAAAACGTTATTTGGCATGATCCGTGAAACTCATGCGGCTCAGCCTAAAAAAACCATTGTGGCCTACGCCGACAATGCGGCCATTATGGAGGGTGGGCAAGCGAGTGTGTTTCATGCCTCCTTGCCTGATTCGGATGCAAAAGGGGCCTATCAGGCTTATGAGGGTCTAATTCATACCCTTATGAAAGTCGAAACACATAATCACCCCACTGCGATTGCACCGTATCCTGGTGCCGGTACAGGCTCGGGGGGCGAGATTCGTGACGAGGGCGCTACAGGCCGAGGCTCTAAACCTAAAGCGGGCTTAACGGGCTATACCGTTTCCAATTTACAACTACCTGCTTTAGCCGAGGCTTGGGATAAAGACTCGTTGGGTTTCCCAGACCGTATTGCTACCGCCTTGGATATTATGACTGTTGGTCCTTTGGGTGGTGCTGCGTTCAATAACGAATTTGGTCGTGCCAATTTGCTTGGTTACATGCGTAGCTTTGAGCAAACCATTGGTGGTCAGCATTGGGGTTATCATAAACCCATTATGATTGCAGGCGGCTTGGGTTCCATTGACGATCGCCAAACCCATAAAGACCCATTACCCGTTGGTGCATTGTTAATCCAATTGGGTGGTCCAGGCATGCGTATTGGTATGGGGGGCGGTGCGGCCTCTAGTATGTCATCGGGCGTTAATTTGGCCGAGCTGGATTTTGACTCTGTACAGCGGGGCAACCCAGAAATGCAACGCCGCGCACAAGAGGTCATTGATCGCTGTTGGCAGCAGGGCGAAAACAACCCTATTGTTGCTATCCATGATGTGGGCGCAGGCGGTTTGTCTAATGCTTTCCCTGAACTAGTTAATGACGCAGAACGTGGGGCTATTTTTGATCTAACCCATGTGCCGCTAGAGGAATCCGGTCTTTCTCCTGCCGAGATTTGGTGTAATGAGTCTCAAGAACGTTATGTATTGGCGATTAACCCCGCTGACTTAGAACGATTTAAAGCCATTGCCGAGCGTGAGCGTTGCTTATGGGCCGTAGTAGGTGTAGCCACCGAAGAGCGTCAGTTACGTGTAACGTATGGTGAAGGTATCCCTGGTTATGCCGAGCCCAGTCCAGTTGCACAAACCCCCGCTCCGGTCGATATGCCGCTAGAGGTCATCTTAGGTAAAGCGCCACGCACGTTGCGTGATGTTACGCGTCTAGAGCCCATTACAGGCGAACTTGATTTACCCGTTATTCAATTAGCAGAAGCCGTGCAGCGTGTTATGCGCCATCCCACGGTCTCTAATAAAAACTACCTCATCACCATTGGTGACCGCAGTGTAGGGGGCTTATGCAGCCGCGATCAATTGGTCGGGCCTTGGCAAATTCCTGTATCCGATTGTGCTGTAACCTTGGCTGATTACGAGCAGGTACGCGGTGAGTCCATGGCTATGGGTGAACGCAGCCCTATTGCGATTTTTGATGCGCCTGCCTCGGGTCGTATGGCGGTAACTGAAGCCATGACTAACCTGTTGGCTAGCGATGTACGCAGTTTTGATGATGTGAAGCTTTCAGCAAACTGGATGGCTGCATGTGGGGTAGCAGGGCAAGATGCCGCCTTGTTTGATACTGTGACTGCCGTAAGTCAATGGTGTCAAGAGCTAGGCTTATCCATTCCTGTAGGCAAGGACTCTCTTTCCATGCGTACCGCTTGGGAAGAAGACGGCAAAGAGCACGATGTAGTGGCACCCGTGTCCTTGGTCGTAACGGCTTTTGCTCAAGTTGCGGATGTGCGTAAAACCTTAACGCCGCAACTACGCACTGATGCGGACAGCGTGTTGATTTTTATCGATTTAGCCGAAGGTCAGCAACGCATGGCTGGCTCGGTATTGTGTCATGCGTTCAGCCAAGTAGGCACCGCTGCACCGGATTTCACTAACGCTGATTTATTAAAATCGTTTGCTACGAGCATCCGTTCTTTAGCCGATCAGGGTTTAATTTGGGCTTATCACGACAAATCAGACGGCGGCTTATTTGCGACGGTTGCTGAAATGGCATTTGCTGGTCATACCGGCGTGTCGATGAATATTGATATGCTCACCATCGATCCGCATGCCGCCGATTGGGGTGATTTTAAAATTCGTGCCGAGCAAGTTGCCGTACAACGCGACGAGCTTACCCTTAAAGCCTTGTTTAACGAAGAGGTCGGTGCGGTCATCCAAGTGCCTGCTGATCAACGCGATGCAGTGTTACAGCAGTTACGCGATGCCGGCTTGTCTACGCACTCGCATGTGATTGGCAAACCTAATCAAACGGATACCATCGAGGTGTACCGTGATGCAGCATGTATTTACCAAATTGCTCGGGCAGATTTAGGTAAAACGTGGTCGGCAGTGAATCACCAAATGATGTTATTGCGTGATAACCCAGCCAGCGCCGAAGCCGAGCACGCGATTTGGGATGACGTGGAAAACCCAGGCTTACAGGTACAGGTTAATTTCAACCCCCAAGAAAACATCGCAGCTCCATTTATTCAAACAGGTGTGCGTCCCAAAATTGCTGTGTTGCGCGAGCAAGGCAGTAACAGTCAACTCGAAATGGCATGGGCATTTACCCAAGCAGGCTTCGAGGTGATAGATTTACCCATGACCGATCTACTTAGTGGACGCCGTCGTTTAGATGACCTCAAAGGGATTGTGGCTGCTGGGGGCTTTAGTTATGGTGATGTGTTAGGTGCTGGTCAGGGTTGGGCACGTACCATCCGCTTTAATAGCATGCTTAACGAGCAGTTTGCCGAGTTTTTCCAACGCAACGATACGTTTGCGCTTGGGGTATGTAATGGGTGTCAAATGATGGCGGCATTAGCCCCCATGATCCCCGGCGCAGAAAACTGGCCTTTGTTTACAGCAAACCAGTCCATGAAATACGAAGCCCGTCTGGCCTCTGTAGAAATTGCGGACTCGCCTTCTATTTTCCTTCAAGGCATGGCAGGCACCCGTTTACCTATTGTGGTTTCGCACGGTGAAGGTTTTACCAACTTCGAGCGTCAAGGCAATGCAAGTGCTATTCACTCCGCCTTGCACTACACAGACAACCGTGGTCAACGCACCGAGCAGTACCCCTATAACCCGAATGGCAGTGTAAATGGCATCGCAGGGGTTACTACAGCAGATGGACGCTTTACGATCATGATGCCGCACCCCGAACGCGTCATTCGTAACGTACAGCTGTCGTGGGCACCACAGCAATGGGGGCCTCACGATGCGGGTGGTGCTAACGCAACAAACGGTGGCTTAACACCATGGATGCGTTTGTTCTACAACGCACGTGTCTGGCTAGGTTAAAAAAATCAGCGTATAATCAGGTTTTGGACGGGATATAAAGACATGCGTCTTATCAAAAAAGCTCTCACATTCGACGACGTATTGCTAGTGCCTGCGTACTCGCAGATCTTACCTCGCGATACCGATCTCTCCGCGCAATTTACGCGCGACATCAAACTCAACATCCCCCTAGTATCTGCTGCGATGGATACCGTTACCGAAGCCCGCTTAGCCATTGCTATGGCCCAAGAAGGCGGTATCGGTGTTATCCACAAAAACCTATCAGCAGAACAACAAGCACGTGAAGTGTCTCGTGTTAAACGTCACGAGTTCGGTATTGTGATTGATCCAATCACAGTCACTCCCGATATGAAAGTGCGGGATGCTATTCAGTTACAAAAAGAAAACGGCTTTTCAGGTTTGCCTGTTGTAGAAAACGGCAAGCTGGTGGGGATTGTTACTAACCGCGATTTACGCTTCGAGGATCGCCTCGAGCTCCCCATTCGCGAAGTCATGACCACCCAAGAGCGTCTTATCACCATGCCCGAGGGCGCTACCCTCGAACAAGCTCAAGCCCTCATGCACAAACACCGCCTCGAGCGTGTGCTCATTGTGAACGATGCCTTCGAGCTTCGTGGCCTAGCTACCGTGAAAGACATCGTCAAAAACACCGAGCACCCCAATGCATGTAAAGACCAACACGGTCAGTTACGTGTGGCAGCAGCGGTAGGCGTAGGTGGCGACACAGAAATGCGTGTAGACCTGCTCTCCAAGGCTGGCGTAGACGCTATCGTGGTAGACACCGCTCATGGTCACACCAAAGGTGTAATTGATCGTGTACGCTGGGTAAAACAAAACTACCCCCATATCCAAGTCATCGGTGGCAACATTGCTACCGCAGCAGCAGCCCTAGCCTTAGTTGAAGCCGGTGCCGATGCGGTCAAAGTAGGTATTGGCCCAGGTTCTATTTGTACTACACGTATTATTGCCGGTGTGGGTGTACCTCAAATTACAGCTATTGCTGATGTAGCCGAAGCCCTACGTGGTACAGGTGTGCCTTTAATCGCTGACGGTGGTATTCGCTTTTCAGGTGATGTATCCAAAGCGCTAGCCGCAGGGGCTTCTGCTTGCATGATGGGCGGTATGTTTGCAGGTACCGAAGAGGCCCCTGGCGATGTGGTCCTGTACCAAGGCCGTTCTTACAAGTCTTACCGTGGTATGGGTAGCTTGGGTGCTATGGTCGAAGGCTCTGCTGACCGCTACTTCCAAGAAGCCGGCAGCAATGCAGACAAACTGGTTCCCGAAGGCATCGAGGGCCGTGTGCCTTACAAAGGTTCTGTACTCGCCATTATTTACCAGTTAGTGGGTGGTGTACGTGCTTCAATGGGCTATTGCGGCGCAGAATCCATTCCTGCATTGCACGACAAAGCCGAGTTTGTGGAAATCACCGCCTCCGGTGTACGCGAGTCTCATGTACACGACGTGCAAATCACCAAAGAAGCCCCTAACTATCGGGCTGACTAAACGCGTTTAGTTTTTGTACTTAATGCTTTAATCGGCCAGGCTGCCTCATGCGGCTTGGCCGATTTTCATCTACCTCTACAAAGTTATCATGCACCAACGCATTCTTATTCTTGACTACGGGTCACAAGTTACACAGCTCATTGCACGTCGCATTCGCGAAGCCGGTGCCTATTGCGAAATCCATCCTGGCGATGTCAGTGATGAGTTCTTGCGCAGTCAGCCCAATTTAAAAGGGGTGATTTTGTCGGGCAGTCACGCATCTGTCTATGCTGACGATGCACTACAGGTTCCTGCTGCTGTCTTTGATTTAGGCGTACCGGTTTTAGGCATTTGTTATGGTATGCAAGCCATGGCATTGCACCTAGGTGGCAAAACAGAACAAGCCGAGCGCCGCGAGTTCGGCCACGCTCAAGTCCGTGCCCATGGTCATACTGCGCTCTTAAAAGACATCCAAGACTTTGAGACTCCCGAAGGCTATGGCATGTTAAATGTATGGATGTCTCACGGCGACCAAGTTACCGCTTTGCCCGAAGGCTTTAGCGTCATGGCCTCCACCGCCTCTTGTCCTTATGCTGGCATGGCAGACGAAACACGTCGCTTTTATGGTGTGCAATTTCACCCAGAGGTCACTCATACCAAACAAGGCCCGGCTATTTTTGAGCGTTTTGTCCGTGATATCTGCGGCTGCGAAGGCGACTGGAATATGCCTGACTACGTCGAAGAAGCCATCGCTTCCATCCGTGAGCAAGTGGGCTCCGATCATGTCATATTAGGCTTATCCGGTGGGGTGGACTCCTCCGTTGCTGCTGCACTTATTCATCGCGCTATTGGTGACCAACTAACTTGCGTGTTTGTTGACCACGGCTTGTTACGTTTGAACGAAGGCAAACAGGTCATGGCCATGTTTGGCGAGCACTTCGGTATGAACATTGTTCACGTCGATGCTAGCGACCAATTCATGGGTAAACTGGCTGGCGTAACCGACCCTGAAGCCAAACGCAAAATTATTGGCAAAGAGTTTGTTGAGATTTTCCAAGCCGAAGCCCTTAAACAAACCGATGCCAAATGGTTAGCCCAAGGTACGATTTATCCTGACGTGATCGAGTCCGCGGCAGCCAAATCTGGCAAAGCCACTGGAATTAAATCTCACCACAACGTTGGCGGCTTGCCAGAAACCTTAAACCTATCCTTGCTTGAGCCTTTGCGCGAGCTATTTAAAGACGAAGTACGTAAACTAGGCATTGCGCTCGGTCTACCCGCCGAAATGGTCTACCGTCATCCGTTCCCAGGCCCAGGTTTAGGGGTACGTATTTTAGGTGAAGTGAAAAAAGAATACGCCGACTTACTCCGCCAAGCCGATGCGATCTTCATCGAAGAGCTTCGCAACACCGTTGACGAAGCCACAGGCAAAAATTGGTACGAACTGACTTCGCAAGCTTTTACTGTTTTCTTACCAGTAAAAAGCGTTGGCGTGATGGGCGACGCCCGCACTTACGAGTACGTGGTTGCACTACGTGCCGTAGAAACCTCTGATTTCATGACTGCCGATTGGGCCGAATTGCCTTACTCATTGCTAAAACGTGTCTCAGGCCGCATTATCAACGAAGTACGCGGCATTAATCGCGTCACCTACGACGTATCCAGCAAACCGCCTGCGACGATTGAGTGGGAATAATCCCGCGTCTGGCACGGCTAGGCATCTGATGGCATAAAAAGCCACTAAGCCCGCGTAATTGCGGGCTTTTTTGTATTTGTGTCTGGCACGATCTGGCACCGTTTGGCAGCCTCAAGTACAATTTATTTGTGGTATGAAACTTGGTGTTATGAACTGTTGATGCCATGATTAAAGTAAATACCATGTGAGGTTTACTTTCTGTCTCATGGTGTTGAAAAATCATAGTACCTTGTTTTTAATTATTTTTTTCTGATTTTTGACGTGGTTTTTAGTCATGGTATCAGAATGGATATGGAGCCACCCCTAAGGCTAACCGATACCAAGCTAAGAAATCTAAAACCACAAGAGAAACTCTACAAAGTCAACGATAGGGATGGGCTGTATATCGCTGTTACGCCCACGGATACCATTTCTTTTCGCTACAACTACAGCATCCATGGCAGGCAAGAAACCATCACCTTTGGTCGCTACGGTCTAGACGGCATCACATTGGCCGAGGCGCGAGAGCAACTAGGCGAAGCCAAAAAGATGATTGCCGTAGGTAAATTTCCGGCCAAAGAAAAAGCCCGCGCTAAAACTCGGATCAAAGATGCTGATACCTTCGATGCGTGGGCACAAAAGTGGTTACGTGGCTATCAAGTGGCCGATTCCACACGGGATATGCGCCGTTCAGTCTATGAGCGCGAGCTGCTGTCTAGATTTGGCAATCAGAAACTGATAGAGATTACCCATGAGGACTTGCGGGCACTCACCGACGCCATCGTCGAGCGAGGGGCACCGGCCACCGCCGTTCATGTGCGCGAAATCATGATGCAAGTGTTCCGCTGGGTAATTGAGCGAGGGCAGAAGGTCGAAAATCCAGCCGATTTAGTGCGTCCAACCACAATTGTTAAGTTTGAGCCTCGTGACCGAGCATTGACACCAGAAGAAATCGGGTTGATGTATCAGTACATGGAGCGGGTGGTTACAAGCCCAACAAATCGTGCGGCGGCCAAGCTGCTGTTGCTGACCATGGTGCGCAAAAGCGAGCTAACCAATGCGACCTGGAGCGAGATCAGTTTTAGTGAAGCGCTGTGGACGACTCCCAAGGAACGCATGAAGAGGCGTAACCCGCACTTGGTGTTTTTATCACGGCAGGCGCTTGCCACCTTTGAAAGCGTTTCATATAATTGAAAGCATAGACTGCATTAGGAGGGTTTGATTATGAGAGTGCGAGCAGTAACAGTTCGGGACGTTCCCGAGGAAGTACACAGAGCGATTCGAGTCCGGGCAGCACAACACGGAAGGTCACTCCAGGCGGAAATGCTGGCCATTTTTGAGCAGGCAGTAAAACCTGAAGGTCGCGTCAAGTTGGGCAATTTGCTGGGCGAAATAGGGCGCGAAGTAAAACTGACTGATGAAGAGGCAGCAGGTTTTGAGCGCGACCACTCACCGGCACGGGCTGTGAGTTTTTAATGATTCTGCTTGATACAAATGTTTTATCTGAACAGTTCCGGGCAAAGGCTGATGAGCGTGTTTTAGCTTGGCTAAATGAGCAGCTACTTGAGACCCTATATCTGTCTGCAATGACCATTGCGGAGATTCGTGCAGGCGTTGCGCTGATGCCGGAGGGCAAGCGCAAAAAACTGCTTAGCTCAAGGATTGAAGAAAGGCTGTTGCCGTTGTTTGCAGGGCGAGTGTTGCCATTTGATATGTCATGTACCAGAGCTTATGCAGAGGTACTTGCAACTGCTAAAAAGTCCGGTAGCGGCATTGCCGCTGCAGATGCAGTAATAGCAGCAACAGCACACGAAGGCGGTTTTATTGTTGCGACAAGAGATACCAGCCCGTTTGAAGCAGCGGGATTGAAAGTTATTAACCCTTGGGGTGAGGGTTAATAACTAGCAGTAGATACACCGCTATCTAAGTTTGTGCCGCAACTGTCCTATGGAATGTTGTGTAAGAAGCAGAGGAAAAAGCTAGTATAGATAGTGCCTTGTTAGATGACCTGATCGATTTAACACAGACGCTCTTGAGGCAATATGATTAGGGTAATGCTGTATCAGGCGCTGTTTGATAGCTTCCACACGAGATATACGCCGGTCTGTCTATAGTTAGGCGCACCGGTAACCGCCGTGCACGCACGTGAGTTGGTGCTGCAAATCTTCCGCTGGGCGATTGAACGCGGCCAAAAAGTAGAGAATCCGGCAGAGCTAGTACGTCCAGCCAGTATTGCCCGATTTGAACCGCGCGACCGGGCCTTAACACCAGAAGAAATTGGCCTGATGTATCAATACATAGAAAGAATCGGTACATCTCCCTCTATACGAGCCGCCGCCAAGCTCTTATTGTTGACCATGGTGCGCAAGAGTGAGCTGACCAATGCCACATGGAGCGAGATCAACTTCACCGAAGCACTCTGGACCATCCCCAAAGAGCGCATGAAACGCCGTAATCCTCATTTGGTGTTCTTATCCCGACAGGCCTTGGATATCTTCATTGCATTAAAAACTTTTGCGGGCGGGTCGGAATACGTTCTGCCATCCCGCTATGATACTGATAAACCCATGAGCAGCGCGACGCTGAATCAGGTGCTGACCTTAACCTACCGACTGGCCCAAAAGGAAGGGCAGTCGCTAGCGAAGTTTGGGCCACATGATTTAAGACGTACCGCGAGCACCTTGTTGCATGAGGCAGAGTCCAACACGGATTGGATTGAAAAGTGCCTAGTGCACGAACAACGTGACGTGAGAGCGGTGTACAACAAGGCGGAGTATAGGGAACAGAGAGCTGAAATGTTGCAGGATTGGGCGGATATGATTGATGGGTGGACGGCTGGGAGTGTTCGCTGAGCTACAATTGTAATTATATTGTAGGGCGGATAAAAGTGAGATTGTAATGTCCGCATCTTCATTTGAGCAGGTTCAGTTGGATCAATACAGCTTTAGACGAACTACACTAGTTTTAATATAAAGTGATTAATGATTGAACATGTCTATGCAATCCAAAATTGAGACTATGATTTTTATTAAGGAAGTTATCTCCTCTCCAGACTTTTGGGGGCTTGCTTTGCCGTTGGTCAGTGCTACTGTTGCTTGGTTCGTGAACGAGTGGCGGCAGCGAGTTGCTGATCAATATCGGAGAAAAGAGGCGAGCTATAAGGAGCTGTTAAGTTCGTTAAGAGGTTTCTATGTTGGGGCTGAAAACGCGCCGCAATTGAAAAATGATTTCCTGAACCAGCTCAACATAGCATGGCTCTACTGTCCAGATGATGTTATTCGCAAAGGCTACGCATTTTTGGAAACAGTCCACTCCGCTACAGCGTATCCCGACGAACAGAAGGAAAAGGCCATGGCTGAGTTTGTAGCTGCTATTCGGCAAGATATGTTATCACGTAATTTGGTTAGACGTTCATCGCTTACAGCGGCAGATTTTAAACACCTAAAAGTTCAATAGGGCTGTTTAGACAGTCAATGTGAGTGGTTTGAATATAACAGTCCTCAATGGATCGTTGTGGGTTGTGGGTTGAGGGTTTCCGTCTGGTAGCCTTAATTGAAATGCTCATGTAAGCGCCCTTTTCCAAGATTCCGTCTCTTTATAGCCGCCGATACTGCTTGCCGTGATATCCCTAGATCCTGTGCAACTTCAGATTGATTCATACCTTGATCTAGAAGCTCTTGAATGGTGCTCGCAGTTGCTCTAGGAGCCTTAGCCTCTTGAAGCAGCCTATAAGCCTCTCGTCGTACGTACGCGTGTGCCTCAATATCCCAAGGCGATAAAAACATAGTGTTGATGCCTTGCGACCAGATGGCTTCCATTAGGCTTTCATACTCGGCCATGAATCGTCGGTCGCGCTGATAGGCGCGTCGGGCTTCATCGCTTCGTCTAGGGTTGTGCATTTCGCAATACAGCTTGCTTGGTTTTGCCGCTTTATCATCTTGTCCGGGCTTGCGGGTGTTCCAAGCTAGCTCGCCATGTTTTGCCCATTCCTGATACAGGGCTATCCGTTCCACACAATCTCTAAAGCCCTCGACAGAGCGGTCGTTTCGCATATCAATCACGTCACAGTATTGGCTATAGAGGCGGGATGCTGTGTAGCGTCCTAGTTCACCTTTTAAGGCTTTCTCATAGCGTTCCACTATGATGTCCGCTTTTTTGCGAGCGGCTTCCCTCATTGTGGGCGTTACATCGACGATTTTTGCGTTGCCACGAAGCAGTCGTTTTATGACTTGGGGCGAATCCACGTTAGTTGAGTATTCCGTTGTGCGCCAACACAGCTCACAAAAGCACCATGAGCACGGGTCATTCAATTTGGCTTGAATACGCGCAGATGAGGTTTTAGTGACTCGCTTGGTTTCTTGATAAATGGGGTCGAAGTTCAGCTTTTTCATGAAGGCGCTGCTCGGCTGTGATCTCAACTTTATTCTAACAACTTTGCGCATCCATACAAGCATTGGCAAGTATCGTCAGGCAACTGATTGATACGAAGGAGCAAATACGATGGAACGCAAAATACTCATTAACCGCAAAAAACTCCACAGCATAATTCCCTTGTCTGAACGGACAATTTACAACATGGAGCAACGTGGTGAATTCCCTCGTCGCATCGTTTTGACGAGTCGCAACGTGGCGTGGGATTTGGCCGAGATTGAGGCGTGGATTGAGTCGCGCAAACAATCGAGTATTCGTGCATTACGCCCTGGGGCGAGTGAGTAGACGTTAGTTTTTATTCACTATGTGTAAGTGTGAAGCCAGACGATGAGGCAGTGAGTGGGGTGGTCATCCAGCCAGACGCAGCTGAAGATCGGCAGAGGGCATTTCTTGTCGCAGATATTCTTGATCCAGCACCAAAAAATGATGTAGCCAGTATGGAGCATCCCATTTTTGCATTGCGAGCAGGAGATACGCAGGTGCGACGCTACGATCGTAATGGACAAACCATCACTGTTTTGCCGGGTGCAACGGGCTGCGCGACGATTCATGACAAGGATCTTTGGATCTATTGCATCAGCCAGCTGATCGAAGCCGCTAACCGTGGCCGTACCATAGCTCCTACCGTTCGATTTACTGCGTTTGATTTTTTGAGGGCGACCCATCGTGATACCAGTGGCCGAGCTTACGAGAGAATGATTGAGATGCTGCGTCGATTAAAAGGGACGGTGGTTGAAACTAGCATTGAAACAGGAGGTCTGCGTGAAAATAGAGGCTTTAGTTTGATTGATGGTTGGCGAGTGGTAGAGCAATCACAAGATGTGACTCGCATGGTGGCTGTTGAGGTGGACTTGCCCAAGTGGTTATTCCGATCCGTTCAGGAGAAGCGAGTGCTGACACTATCGAACGCCTACTTTCGCTTGCGCAAGCCCATGGATAGACGAATCTATGAGCTAGCACGAAAGCACTGCGGTAGGCAGCCACTTTGGCGCGTATCGTTGACAGTGTTACATCAAAAAAGTGGCAGTGTAAGTGCGTTGCGTCGTTTTCGATTTGAGATGAAGGCGCTAGCTGAGTCAAGAAACTTGCCAGATTACTCAATGTCGCTGGATGCTGAGCGGGATGAACTGACGTTTTATGCTAGTAGCCCTAAGGGGCAATTGGCTAAGGTGAAAGACATGTTTATGGGACGATCACATGCACCGCCATCTGCGCATCGTGAGAAAAAATCAAGCAAAGCCAGAGGGCGTTGAGGCGAGTTTGATTACTAAAAAGCCGTTGAAAAAAACGTGTTTTTAGGCTGTGGGTAACTCGGGATGGGCCTGTGGATTGTATCGTGCTTTTAGGAACGCTTACTTCGTGCTTTCAGGAACATAAAACTGCTACAGCCCAATGAACATATAGCTTACAAAAACCATAACACGCGCGCGATTAACGTTTTTTATATATATAACGTTTTTGTGGGGTAATACCTCTATGAAAAATGAAATAGAAAACAGTGGGTTTTTCTCCTAGGACTGCTTAAAGAGCCAATTCCGTAAAAGGTGGCTTTGAGTGATTATGGTTTTTATGTGGTGGGTGTTAGATCTGATAAAAGGCTCCAAAGAAGAGGGAGGAAGAGGGGATGAGCAAAGGCAGTGCACCTTCGAGTTAGAGGGTGTTGTTTTCTACAGTCATAGAAGGAGCTGCTTGTATGACTTAGAGACACTGGACCCCAATGTACGGAAGTGGGCTCCTAATGTATGAAAACTTATCCTTATTACACGTAGGCGGCTTCGAGCTCGTGTCTATTAACTACCTAGGTATGGCCTTGGAGGAGCGTAGGAGAGATTTTTAGCCGTTTTTTCGTTTTCCAAGGTGGGTGGCGTGGCTATGGTCATTTAAAGCCCAGAACGGCCTGATTTGGAGCGTTTGCTTTGGTTTACGGAATAACTAAACCAATCTATTGCTTTGAAGACCTTCTGAGACGTAATGCCAGAAATTCATAATAAATCGCAGTGTAGAAGCTGTTTTTATTTTTGGTGTACGCGATTAAGTGCGATGAAATGCGAACATATGCGAACAAATGCGATTAAACGCGACTTAATGCGATCTTATGCGATTTATTGCGATTTGGTGAAAAACAGGCTTTAGACATTGGAGAGTTGCACATAATTGCACTGAATCTGATGGCAAGATGTGTGTTGTGGGCCCACAAGCTGTGCTTGTCGTCCCCCAACACCTGATCGACTCGCTGTAGCTCGACGACACGCTTGCTCTGCGAGGCATACGGGTGCTACCGCACCAGAGAGGAAAACATGGAAGAAAAAAGAAGTGGAACCTATGGCACAAGACCAAGGGGGAAGTACATCAAAGTTTTTGTAACGTCAGAAGAAATGTCAGAAATTCAAGAAAAGGCAAAGATGTCAGGCTTATCAATGTCTGCCTTTCTGCGAGCGATTGCCTTGAATCAGAAAGTACGTTCTGTTTTAGACCTGCACGCTGTGACGGACATGGTGAAAGTGAATGGAGATCTGGGTAGGGTGGCAGGCTTGTTGAAACTCTGGTTGCGGGAAAAGCGTGGTCATGGCGCTTCGGCACATTCGGTTGAGGTATTGATGAATGATTTTCGATTGCTTCAAAAGAAAATGATGGACTTGATGAGCAAGGCCTTAAAGGGCCCGCGTTTTTGAGGTGGTTTAGAGAGAGTTAAGCCTGGTTATGCGGACTAACTCGAGTGTTTTAGTTGTGTGAATGATCCGTACATTAGGGACCAAAGCGCGTACATTGGGGGCTGTTTTCCGTACATTAGGGGCTAAAACCCGTACATTGGGGACCAAGGGAGCTTGCAATGCATTGGTTTTAAATGTGTTTTTCGGGTTGTCCACAGATAAAACTGTTAAAACTCTTTAAAACTTATAAAACCCCTAGTTGATAGCTTTTGACCAGGGTAGGGATTTATGGAGAGGGAAGAGGCACCAAAAAGAAAATAGTTTGTATATAAGTAACAGTTAATGCGTGTTCAGCAAACGGTGGTTTTTTGAACAGGCGTGCGGAATTCGTTTCCCTATTTCTTGGCATAACCGGGCTGTTAACATACCTGTCAAGTTTTCAATGTCGAAAATGTTCATGAATCAATGCATTGGGTACTCCCGTGTTTCGACGGACGACCAGCATGTGGATATGCAGCACGATGCGCTTAAGCAGCAGGTGCGAGAGATCAAGGCCCTGTTGCGTGATCCAGATATTCAGGTGGTCGAGGCGGCACGTAGATATGATGTATCACGAACCACGCTTTACAAGCACGTCGGCGCAGTTGCGCCGCGTCAATGAGGAATTTTGATGATCTAACGGTCGCTAGAGGTTGGCTGTACTGACAGGGTGAAGCAGTCCGCTTGGGTCGGGGTTTAATGGAGGCCAGCCTGTTGCAGGATCGTTGGATTACCTCTGTGGGTATAACAGCAATATTTTCAACTGAGGTGAATCGTGTCAATCTTTGATATCGAGAAAGACGAATTACTCCGGCTGTCCGACAGTCAACTAGAAGAGCTGATTGCTCGCCTCGCTGAGGCCGAAGTGGCAGCGCAAGGACATAGTCCTGCATGGGTCAGATGGTCAGGTTCAATCAATGCCCCTGATGACGGAATTGATATCCACGTTCAGATTCCTGTCGATACCCTGAGTACAGGGTTTCTTGCAAGGCCTGATACGATCTTTCAGGCTAAGAAACACTCGATGCCGAAGGGGAGAATCACGAATGAAATGATCACGGGCGGAGAGTTGTCAGTGGCTATCTCAGATCAGGCTTCGAAAGGAGGGAGCTACATAATTGTCAGCTTGGATGATGATTGTTCGCCTCCTATGAAAGCGGAACGCGTTGGAGCGATGCGGGATGCCGTCAAGGTTGATCCCAACAATGCTGTTATCCACCTAGACTTCTACGACCGCTCGAAGCTTGCTCAATGGCTGCGTCAGCACCCGTCAGTCCTGCTGTGGGCAAAACGAAAACTCGGCCAAGGATACTCTGGTTGGCAGCCATACGGTTCTTGGAGCAACCCACCTCAAGGTGCTGAGGATACGCTAATTTCGGCCCCAGGCGTGACGGTCATGCTGCCATCAGGGAAGGGCCAGAAGCTCAGCATAGAAGATGCAATTGAATCAATGCGGGACCTCATTCGGTCTACGAATAAGGCCGTCCGCATCACGGGTTTATCCGGCGTCGGGAAGACCAGAATTGTGCAGGCTCTTTTCGACGAAAAGGTTGGCGCACATGCCCTCGACCGGACCGTAGCTGTGTATGTCGATACGGGTGCTGAACCGGACCCTTCGGCAACAGCAATGCTGGACAGGCTTATCGCTGAGGGCCGCCGCGCCGTCATGATCCTCGATAATTGCCCATCAGATCTTCATTCTGCGCTGGCAAGCAAGGTATCAACCTCAGGCGGTGATGTAAGGCTCATCACCGTTGAGTATGACATTAGAGACGACAAGCCTCAAACAACGGAGGTAATCCAGATAGAGGCAGTCGGCCCGGAGGTGGCCGAGCAGCTTCTGAATCGTCGCTTCCCTGACATCGGTCAGAACAACGCACGCCGGATAGCAGAGTTTGCTGATGGGAATGCGAGAGTATCCCTGGCAATCGCTGAGAGGGTAGAGAAAGGTGAGAGCTTGGCTCAGCTTTCTGACGCGCAGTTGTTTAACCGCTTGTTTGAGCAGCGTAATCATGCGGACGATGATCTTCGGGAACAGGCTGAAATATTATCGCTGGTGTATTCGTTCTCCGTTTCAAGCTCTGAGGTCGATCAAAATGAGTTGGAAATTTTAGGCTCGATCTCGGGGCATTCCCCGAGACAGTTGTTTCGATCCGTCAGCAGACTGGTGGGTCGCCATGTTGTGCAGAAGCGAGCTCATTGGCGGGCCATCCTGCCCCATGCCATTGCGAACAAGCTGGCAGCATCGGCACTTGATAGTATCCCTGTTGATCAACTCAGGGCGACCTTTGAAGCATCTGGTCGTCAGCGCTTGCTAATGTCGTTTGCACACAGGCTTGGGCTGTTGCACGATCATCCAGTGGCGACAGATCTCGTTGAAGCTTGGCTCCAGCCAGATGGGCTGTTAGGGCGGATTTTAGAGTTGGGGGATATGGCGCTACGAATGTTGGACTATGTCGGCCCGGTTGCGCCTGGAGCACTGCTTGATAGGCTCGAAGCCGAGCTTACCTCACCCGATTTCGAGGGAATGAAACCGCGTGTCAATCCACGGCGGACGACCATTCTCAATCTTTTGCAGTCATTGGCATACGAGCCGGGCGCCTTTGAGCGTTGCCTCAGGCTTCTGATCCGCGTGGCGGACCACGAAGATGAGGACAACAACTACAACTCTGTTCGGGAGATGATCACGAGGTTTTTCCAAGCTTACCTGTCTGGCACACATGCCTCTTTAGGTCAGCGCATTGCGATCATGAACGAATGCCTTTCATCAGGCGTGGCTGGACGCAGATCGCTGGGCTCCAAGATGCTGGCGGCTGCCCTCGATGGGCCGCCGTGGACGGGTTTCGGGGTGAACGAGTTTGGTGCTCGTCCGAGAGACATTGGACTCCAACCCAACCACGATGAACTTGTAGAGTGGCGTAGCGCCTTTATCGACGTTGCGGTGCGATTGGGAACCTCCGGCGATCCTGATCTTGAAGGGCCTGCACGGCTGACCCTGGCGAACAAGTTTCGAGGGATGTGGCATCAAGAAGCGATAAGGGACAAACTCGTCGATGCGGCTCGCGAGTTACATGCTTACCAGTGTTGGGGCGAAGGTTGGAAAGCCGTTCGTTCAACAATCTATTTCGACTACACCAAGCGCAAAGATGAGGACGATTCCGAGCCACTGCCGGACAATCTTGCCGCATTAGAGAGGGAGTTGGAACCCCATGACTTGGTTCCTACAATAATGGTATATGTGCTGAGCGTAGGAGGCGACCATTGGGTGCTAGACGCCGACTTTGATCATGACGACGCCAACAAGTATCGCGAAGCTGAAACGCGACTTGAAGCCAAGGCGCTCCGATTGGGAGAGGACTTCGCGGTATCAGATTATGAACTCGACGAGTTGGGTCCCGGCCTGTTTTCCAACGATTGGGCACCCCATCGCACTGCATTCGGGAGGGGATTAGCGAAGGGGGCACATGACATGCGAGTTTGCTGGCAGCAACTCGTCGATCAACTGGAATTGCAGCCTGAAGTCAACAAGAACTTTGCAGTCTTTGGCGGCTTCATCGAAGAGGCAGACTCTATCAACCCATTACTAGCCCAAGAGCTACTCGACAAGTGCGCACAGCATCCTGAACTTCGACACGTATTGGTTGGTTTGCATCCCTGGCGGGAGTTTACAGAAACTGACTTAGATCGTTGTATGGCGCTTCTGGATGATCCTGACACTCGTGCGTGGATGTATGGAGCAATCCTGTGGCGGGACGCGTATGCTGACTTGCCTGAAGTCCGTGTTCTTGATCTTGCTCAGCGACTTCTGAGTAAACCGAACGGCGATGACGTGGTTTTGGATGCCCTAAGCATGAAGCTACATGGCAAAGAGGGAGCTGTGGATACACTTGGTTCAGCCCTTCGGCTGGTCGGCCTAAGAGCAGCGATCCAGAGGTTCCAAAGAGATCACAGTGACCCCGGAGGGATTGGGGAGCATCACATGGAGTGCGTCATCGGTGCCGCGTTGCGCTTCGATGGCAACGAGACCGAAAAGCTAGAGTGGCTGGACACTATCTTAGCTTTTGTTGATGAGCACTATGGCTATATTCATGCATTTGAAAGTGCCATTCAAACGACCGCCACGTTGATGCCGGAAGCATTTCTCAATCGCATTTTTGAGGGCACTGAAGAACAACAACATCGACGACTGTTCTTTATTCGCCATGGTGGCTTACGCCGGTCTCCTCTCGCTAAAATCGATGTGGACGTTTTGATTGAGTGGTGCCGTGCCAGAAGCGATACCAGTGTATGGGCTTCTGTCGCAGCGGGTATCAGTCTTTGGTCAAAGAATGGAGATCAGGGAGCAGTTACGATGTCGGAGTCAGCGGTCAGGCTGCTTGAAGCTTCTCCTGAGCCAGAAGCCGTCTTGGAGGCATTCGCCGAGCGTGTCACACCTTCATCTTGGTCTGGTAGCCGAGTGAACGTGATGCAACCCCGTGCAGATGCAATTGGTGGGTTGGTTGAACATGAGAGTGCGGAGATCGCTGTAGCTGCGAAATCGGTGTCTGCAAAACTGGTTAAGTGGATCGAGCATGAAAAAGTACGCGAACAGCAAGAGGATGAGGAACGCGAACAGCGATTTGAATGAAGCTAAGGTAACAGCCAACTCTATCCGAACTTCCGCCGCTCCAATCCCGAGAATGCTGGGACTTGCATGCTTGTCGTAAGACCGTTAACTACGGAGAGCTGCGCCCAGGATACCAAGGTGGTGGGGTACTAAAGCATGGGGCCGCTGGAGGTAGGTAGGCAGGTATGGTAGATGCCAAAAAATCTGAACATGGTCTTTTTCATGGTATTAGATAATTGGAAATAAGTAAGCTTTTGTTCTCATTTGGTTTTTTCTATTTGTTTATGACTGAGTGGGAATAATCCCGCGCCTGAAATAGTCCAGCAGCCTAAGGCATAAAAAGCCACTAAGCCCGCGTAATTGCGGGCTTTTTTATGTTTAGCAATCCCTAGCAACTAAAAGAAGTACCAAGCCCCGTTTGAGCCTGGCATTAAAGCTTGCTAGCTCTAGCAAATCGTGATGCCTCGGTCAAAGTCTATACCTTACTACCTAATCGTAAGCCCAGAGCTAAGCAAGTTAGCTTCTGCTTTGCTTCCAGCATTAGGGTTTACACACTTGTCCTCGTTTTTATTCCAAAGATGTAGTACGAGCTAGTTCAACAAAAGCTTGTAAGTACTGAATGTTGTGGTCGGTTTCTCGGGTACCGAGATAAATATGCTTGGCGATACCGTCAGTACCTAGGCTTAATGGGACGATGGCAAGTTTGTGGGCGTATTCCTCAACCAGCCATCGGGGTAGGGCAGAGACGCCACGGCCGCTGGCTACCATTTGCAGCATGATATCGGTGGTTTCAATGGTTTTGTGGCGTAATGGTGTGATGCCTGCTGGTAGTAAAAACTGGTTGTAGACATCTAGGCGTTCAATATCGACGGGGTAGGTAATTAATACCTCTGTGATGAGGTCTTGGGGTTTGACATAGTTTTGCTTAGCCAGAGGGTGGTCTTTAGCCACCACAAGCACTTGTTCGTAATCAAATACAGGTTCGAACCGTAGTCCTGGTTTAAAGACGGGGTCTGGGGTGACCAATAGGTCAACCTCATAACCAATTAAAGCGCCAATACCACCAAATTGAAATTTTTGTTTAACGTCTACGTCTACATCGGGCCAAGCACATAAGTAAGGGGAAACGATTTTGAGCAGCCATTGGTAGCAGGGGTGACATTCCATGCCAATGCGTAATGAGCCGCGTTGTCCTTGGGCGAACAGAAGCAGTTGTTCTTCAGCCAGCTCTAATTGCGGTAAGACGCGATTAGCCACCGCCAATAAATAGTGACCGGCTTGTGTTAATTGCAGGCTGCGGCCCTCGCGACGCCATATTTCTATGCCCAGCTGTTGCTCTAGTTTTTTCATACTGTGGCTAAGTGCTGATTGCGTCACATGGAGGACATTTGCTGCACCCGTTAGGGAGCCTTGTTTTTCGACTTGTTGTATGACGAGAAGGTGAATGCGTTCTAACATGATGTGTGAGTAAAATTCATTGATTAGTGAGATAAAGCCATTTTACTTCATTGATTCCTTTTCCTACAATACAACACGTTACTTATTCATTTGTCTTTTGAGAGCAGTACAGAACGACAAGCCACCTTCTAGATGGATAAATATGGGGGCGTGACGTTGCTTTCTACGATCAGGTGGTGGGCTTTACGCCTGAACGTACACCAAATAATGAATACAACTATTACGTCAGGGCTAACACCTAGCCGATGACTCAGATTATTCCATTTCAGTTTTATCTCAGAAATTAAGGCTTCAGATCACAATGAATAAAGCATTCACATTTAGCATTAAAAACATCAACTTTGATGAAAACTACGAGCCCTCTAAAAACACGCGGGCTACGACTAATTTCGCCAACTTAGCGCGCGGAGCCAGTCGTCAAGAAAACCTACGCAATACCTTAAAGATGATCAATAGTCGCTTTAATGATCTGGCTAATTGGGATAACCCAAATGGCGATCGGTATTCGGTTGAATTAGAGATTGTTTCGGTAGATATCGATGTAGAGGGCAATGGCAGCACTTTTCCTACCATTGAAGTTTTAAAAACCAATATTTTGGATCATAAAAATAACACCCGTGTCGAAGGCATTGTAGGCAATAACTTTTCTTCGTACGTGCGCGATTATGATTTCAGTGTGGTGTTGCCTGAACACAATAAAAATAAAACTGAATTTAGCTTACCTGAAAATTTTGGTGATTTACATGGCAAGATTTTTAAATGCTTTTTAAATTCAGAGGCTTATAAAAAACATTTTAGTAAAGCACCTGTAATTTGTTTAAGTGTGGCTTGCAGCAAAATCTACCATCAGACAGGCAACCAGCACCCTATCTTAGGTGTGGAATACCAACAAAATGAATTTTCCTCTACGGACCAGTACTTTGAAAAGATGGGCCTAAAGGTACGTTATTTTATGCCACCCAATAGCGTTGCGCCATTTGCGTTTTATCACCAAGGCGACTTGCTTAATGATTACACAAACCTTGAGCTGATTAGTACAATCAGCACCATGGAGACATTCCAAAAAATTTATCGTCCTGAGATTTACAACGCGAATTCTGCTGCGCAAAAACGCTATCAGCCTAGCTTATCAAACCCCAATCATTCGTTGACGCAAATCGTTTACGATAGAGAGGAACGAAGCCAGCTTGCGGTCGAGCAGGGTAAATTTACTGAAGAGCACTTTATCAAACCCTATCAAGCCATTCTTGAACAATGGGCTGCTAATTACGCGCTTTAATCAACTAAAACAACAAGGTCATTTATTATGAAAAAATTGTTACCCACGTCTACAGCGGGTAGTTTACCTAAACCCTCTTGGCTAGCGCAGCCCGAGACCTTATGGTCTCCATGGCGTCTTGAAGGGGATGAGTTAATCGAGGGTAAACAGGATGCATTGCGTTTAACTTTGCACGAACAACAGCTAGCGGGTATCGATATTGTCAGCGACGGCGAGCAAACGCGTCAGCACTTTGTGACGACATTTATTGAGCATTTGAATGGTGTGGATTTTGAAAAGCGTGAAACCGTGCGCATTCGTGATCGCTACGATGCTAGCGTCCCAACCGTTGTAGGAGAGGTGTCACGGACTAAGCCTGTGTTTGTTGAGGATGCAAAGTTTTTACGTCAGCAAACCAAGCAGCCTATTAAATGGGCATTGCCTGGGCCCATGACCATGATTGATACGCTTTACGACAACCATTACAAAAGCCGTGAAAAATTAGCCTGGGAATTCGCAAAAATTCTAAATCAGGAAGCCAAAGAGCTTGAGGCGGCAGGGGTTGATATTATTCAATTTGATGAGCCGGCTTTTAATGTGTTCTTTGATGAGGTTAACGACTGGGGTATTGCCACCCTAGAGCGTGCTATCGAAGGCTTAAAGTGTGAAACAGCCGTGCACATTTGTTATGGCTATGGCATTAAAGCCAACACCGATTGGAAAAAAACACTTGGTTCTGAATGGCGTCAGTACGAAGAGTCCTTCCCTAAACTGCAGCAGTCCAAGATTGATATTATTTCCTTAGAGTGCCAAAACTCACACGTGCCTATGGATTTGATTGAACTTATCCGTGGTAAAAAAGTAATGGTAGGGGCTATCGATGTAGCGACTCATACCATAGAAACAGCCGAGGAAGTGGCTAACACCTTGCGCAAAGCGCTACAGTTTGTAGACGCAGACAAACTCTACCCCAGCACTAACTGCGGTATGGCTCCTTTGCCCCGTGATGTGGCTCGAGGCAAACTCTTTGCCCTAAGTGCAGGTGCCGAGATTGTGCGTCAAGAGCTATTAAATAAATAACACAAAATAAACTTTGTGTGTTTAAACCCGCTGCGTGCGGGTTTTTTTACTTTAAGCCGTCTACCCTAACCAAATGCGCGCAAACCTGAGCCGTTTTTTGGAGTAAAGCGTCCAGCTTCTGCTTAGTAGCAACTCACTCACTGAGGCACACTATTATTACGCCCCGTTGAGTCTCATGGGGAGCACGTCTTTTTAATAAAAGATCATCACTCATACCGTGTGTTTAGCTTGTGTGAATGAGATTGCGCATACGTTGTCCAGCATGCCAGTCCAGTAGATTGGCTACGGCCACATTTACCATGCCTAAGCGTGTGGCTTTGGTGGCGCTGCCAATATGCGGAGTGAGTACAGCATTAGGGGCTGCTAATAGCTCGGGGGCAATAGCGGGTTCGTTTTCAAACACGTCTATGCCTGCAGCAGCAATCTGTCCTTTTGCTAAGGCATGAGCAAGCGCCACATCATCCACTACGCCACCGCGTGCAATATTAATCAACACAGCTGAGGGTTTCATTTGGGCTAATTCCGCCGCGCCAATCAGATGGTGTGTTTGAGTTGAATACGGTACTACCAGAATCAGGTGGTCTGCTTCGCTTAATAATGTATTTTTATCTACCCAGGTTGCACCGTTGGCCTGTTCGGGCGCTAAAGGGGTGCGGTTGTGATACAACACACGCATCCCGAAGCCTTGGGCGCGGCGTGCTACTGCGCCTCCAATACGGCCCATACCTAAAATACCTAAAGTGCTGCTGTGAATGTCTAGACCTAACCATCCGTCCAGAGTTAGACCTTGCCAGTGTCCTTCTCGCAACCACCGTTCGGACTCGCTGATGCGACGTGCCGCAGCAAATAGTAGGGCCCAAGCCAGATCAGCAGTAGTTTCAGTCAATACATCGGGTGTGTTACTGACCTGAATCCCTCGTTTTGCCGCTGCTGCCACATCAATATTGTTATAGCCTACTCCTATATTGGCGATAACTTGCAAGTTAGGCAGCTGTTCTATTAGAGCGGCGTTGACTGGAGTGCTGGCGGAGACGAGTAGGGCTTTAGCATGGTGCGCAAAACGAACTAGCTCATCGTCTTTTAAAGGCTGGTTTGAATCATGATAAGCAATACTAAAACCAGCGGCTTGGAGCTTGGCTACTGATTCAGGAAAAATGCGACTTGTAATGGCGACCTGTGGAGCATTTGCATTCATACATCTATCCTATAAATTTATTATGAATTGTGGGTTGCTTGAATTTAGTTAAGCTTAGCAAACTCTTTTTTGTTAAGTGATAAAAAAGCCAGACGGTTCATTTAGGTCTGGCTTGGTTGTACTAATACATAACGCATAGGTGAACTTAATTCATTGGGTAAAACTGATTCCAAATGATGGGAACAAAGTCCTCGTCATAATCCCCTAGCCACACCAACTGCGTTTGATGGGGTGCTTCATCCGTTTGGGTTTCATAGCGCACTGCGCCCTTAATAAATTGCTGAGTGCTAGGGTCAAGCACCACCACATAAGCTGAGTTAGGGCAGTTATGGGGCTCGCAACCTCCAAAAGCAATGTACTCCTTTTCATTGACCAATACTTTAACTCCTGGCGTTGCTACACCATAGGAGGGCAGCCAGGTAGCGGTTTTAGATGCGTCTTGAGTCAAGTTGGTATAGCTTTTAGCGAGGTCTTTGCTTTGCTCTGTGATGTCACTTAGATATTGATTTTCAAAAGTGGGTAGCGGTTTTTCTGCTGAGTAAGCGATGGGTGTGGCTAACCACATAGCACTGCATAGTAGACTGATTAAGCGTGTTTTTTTATTCATCTTAGCTCCTTAGGGCTATAAAAAAATAAAAGTGGCAACTGAGACCTCCTTCTCATGCTGTTACAACGCTAAACCCGCGATATTTAGTTTTTAAAGGCGAGCCTATTAACATTAAGCATACCGCATTGATTTAGTATTGCTAGCGTTTTATAGGGGCGAGTTTTTCTCTGAAATCTTGGCTAAGTTTTGTTCTGAGGCCGAGGCCTGCAATGCAGCAAAATAATGCGTGGGTGCTTTTCCTAGTGATTTTTTGAACATGGTAATAAAAGCCGTCACGGAGTCGTAGCCTAAATGGCCTGCCACGGTTTGAACGGCCGTGCCTGCTGCTAAGAGCTGCAAGGCAATTAAAAGATGCAACTGTTGGCGCCATTTCCCAAAACTTAATCCTGTTTCCTTAACAAGTAGGCGGGCTAATGTACGATCACTCATGGCTAATTGTTGCGCCCAGTTAGCTAAGGTGGTGCGATCAGACGGATCGTTTAGCAGCCGTTGTGTCATTAAATGAATTTTAGGATGCGTAGAAATAGGTAAACAAAGTTTTTCTTGATCGCATAAGGTCAGTTGTTCAAGCAGTACCGTAACAAGTCGTTCTGTAGCGCTATTTGCATTATAGAGAGGGTCTTGCTGAGCCAAGTAACGAATCATTTCTCGCACATGCGGTGGCAAAGCGAGGGTGCAACATTCGGTGGGCATTGAGGCAGCCGTGACTTCAATTAATAAAAAATAAATTTTTGCATTCGCAGTAGCAAAACTGCTGTGCGGCATTTGGCTTGGTATCCAAACAGCATGCTGAGGAGGCACCATCCATAACGCCGATGGAACTTGGCAAGTGACCCCTCCGCGCACCGCCATGATTAATTGCCCTTTTTGGTGGCGATGTTCCGGTTGTTCTTCGCTGTTGTTTGCTACTTCGACGCGCAGTGCAACGGCTGGTCTAGGGATCGTATCAGGGTCAAATTCACTCAAGGAATGACGTAGAGAAGGGAAGTTTGTCATAATTTAGCGATAAATAGTCATTATTTCTATATTATCCAGAGTCTGCTTAGAGGTACAGTCATTACACAATGATTTAAGGAGTACAACGCAGTGAGCCAGTCTGTATTGACTAAACGTAGTGTGTTTTTATTATTAGGTGTGGTGTTTATTGCAGCCAATTTGCGCGCCCCTTTTACTGGCTTGCCTCCAGTATTGACCCAAATTCAAGCGGGGGTTGGGTTAAGCGCAACGGGAGTAGGGATTCTGACTGCACTGCCATTATTGATTTTTGCTTTGGTATCACCGCTAAGCGCTCGTTTGGCGCAACGCTTAGGCTTAGAGCGCAGCTTATTTGGTGCCGTTTTAATTATTGCATTAGGCATTAGCCTTCGTTCAGTAGGAGGGCAAATAGCACTATTTAGCGGTACGGTACTGATTGGGGCGGGTATTGCGCTGGGTAATGTGCTCTTGCCTAGTCTTATCAAGCGCAACTTTGCGCACCACATTACGGCGGTCACAGGGGCATATGTGTTAAGTATGGGTGTGGCTGCAGCCTTGGCGTCGACCCTAGTCAGTCCTATTGCAGAGCGACTTGGGTGGCAGTTTGCTCTGTTTAGTTTTATTTTCTTGCCTATAGTTGCTCTGATTTTATGGTGGCGGCCAATGATGACTGCCGTATCGACTGCTTCTGCTCTTGCTACTGAGATTAAGAAAGTTAGCTTATGGCGTAGTGCATTAGCTTGGCAAGTCACGTTGTATTTGGGTTTGAACTCAACGATTTATTACGTGGTAATAAGTTGGTTGCCAGTGTTATTAAAAAGTTCAGGCTATTCGGCAGTAGAGGCGGGTTCAATCCATGGTGTATTGCAACTCGCCACCGCCGTACCCGGTTTGGTTTTAGCGAGTCTTTTGCGTCGTTTGCCTGACCAGTGCCGTATTGCTTTTATAGTGTGTGTGTTATCTGCTGTGGCCTTACTTGGTTTTCTGTATGCGCCGCAGTGGGCTTGGCTCTGGGCTGTTTTGTTTGGTTTTGGCACAGGGTCTGGCATTATTTTAGGGTTGGCATTTATTGGGTTGCGCTCTAACAGTGTGAGTCAATCAACCGCTTTATCTGGCATGTCGCAATGCATTGGTTATTTATTGGCTTCGGCAGGTCCTGTTGTTATAGGGGCTCTCTATACGTGGTCAGGGGCATGGACGCTTCCGTTATGGCTGGCTGCGTGTCTGGCAGTGTTAGGGGCTACGATGGGTGGCTTAGCAGGGCGATCGCGTACATTGCACGACTAATTGAACTGGATATTTAGGGGGGAAGCTCATTAATAAAGAGTGGTTCTATTGACATCCTTCTCGCCCTAAAGGACGGAGCTTTGCGCGTGTTTTGGTAAAGACGCAGAGGATGCTAAACGCGACGTTTAAACGTTAAATCGCCGTAGCCGTGAAGTTAAAATTTAACAAGTGAGTTGAATCGCGCTTTTACAACAGCATAGCTAGGTTAATTCGCTATTTCCTAGGGTTTACCCTATAATAGTAATCACTGATGATTAACTCTACAAAGAAGGGTTTCAAAATGGTGAACTACAACTTGGCAGCTTCCAATGGCATTCAATTAGAGCGTACTCCTCGTACAGGCGCATTTGCTAATCGCATGCAGGAAATTTGGCATCACGTAGTCACTGTTGCTAAACAATTTGACCGTAAAGCACATGTGTTTTTTGAGGCTCAAGCAACAACACGCGGTCGCAAAGTTGAGCAAGTAAAATGGGGTTTTGAGTTACACACCGGATTTTAATCCCAGGTGACTGTGTCGATGTAAAAGGCTAGCAGATAAATTCGCTAGCCTTTTTGCTTTATGGGCGCGTTGATCTAGTGCACAGCAAAGCTCGCCCTAGAGGGCGGAGCAGGCTGTCAAAATAAAAAGTAATTATTTCACTAACGTTTTTTAGCCCCAGATGCAATAGATGTTTTTTTATATTTTTTGTTTGTAGCCTACAGGTATAATTCGGTTGGAATTTTATACAGTCACACTATTGGCTTTAGACTCTATATAGCAAATAGCCTGCTTTTTAATCCATTAGGCTCTGTGTCTGTACGTTGTTTTCTTCACAAAAGGGCAGCTGGATGTCACAGACAGATTCGTTGGATGCAGTAAAAACGGCTAAGCATAAATGGCCACAGTGGATAGGGGTGTTGGCTCTTATCTACATTTTAATTAGTGCTGTAAGCTTAATTGGTACCGGATTTCAAGAGGCCACCGGAGGCCAAGCCCAAGAGCTTTTTTCTTTTGCGACCAACCCATACGTAGGTTTGGTTATTGGTATTGTGGCAACGGCGTTAATTCAGTCGTCTTCCACTGTCACCTCGCTAATTGTTGGCATGGTAGCCGGTGGCTTGCCTGTAGCGATTGCCGTTCCCATGGTAATGGGCTCAAACATTGGCACCACGGTCACTAATACTCTGGTCAGCTTGGGCCATATGCGCAAAAAAAATGAGTTTAGACGCGCTTTTGCCGCTGCGACGGTGCATGATTTTTTTAATTTGTTGGCAGTGGTGATTTTTTTACCATTAGAAATCATGTTTGGCCTCATTGAGCGCTCTGCAGCGGTGGTAGCTCAGGCCTTGGTGGGCGATGCCAATGTGTCTATGTCTGACTTCAACTTTGTGAGCGCTGCCACTTCACCTTTGGTAGATAGTATCGAGGCCGGGGCACGGTTATTACCTAATCCTTATGCCGGCTTACTCATGGTGGTTGTGGGGCTAGTGCTTATCTTTTTATCTATTACCTATATAGGTAAATTGTTGCGTGTGCTGATGGTGGGCAAAGCCAAAGACGTGATGCACAAAGCCATCGGTAAAGGCCCTTTGACAGGGATCTTTTCCGGTACATTAATTACGGTATTTGTGCAGTCGTCCTCAACCACTACAAGTTTAATGGTGCCGTTAGCTGGGGCTGGCACTTTTACGCTGCGTCAGATTTATCCGTTTATGTTGGGCGCTAATATTGGCACCACCATTACTGCATTGCTGGCCGCGACTGCTGTTATTGGTCCAATGGCGGTGCCAGCAATGCAGATTGCTTTAGTGCATGTGCTTTATAATATTTTTGCCGTAACACTTATTTATAGTGTACCTTTTCTTAGAGAGTTACCGTTACGTGGTGCAGATCGTTTAAGCCGACTTGCCTCTAAAAAGAAACTGTATGCCGCAGTTTGGATTTTTGGGGTGTTTTTGCTTCTGCCTTTGTGCCTTATTGCATTGACCACTTTGTTTTAAGGAGTTGCGATGCCTAATCAAGATTTCAGTGGTATGACTCGTAAAGAGTTAAAGCAGATATTAGATGATGCACAAGAACAAATTACTGCTATTCGTGCCGAACTAACGCGTCGAAAAATCGATGCTCAGCACGAGGCCATTGATCGTTTACGTTTGCCCGATAGCCGCACAGGAGTGCAATGGTATCAGGTAAAAGGTTTTTTTCAGCATTTGCTTGACGAGCTACGCAGCAAAGACGATTAGTATTAAGCGGCTGATTCGGTTTGTGTTAGCAACGTCTATAGGGCCAAAACCTTAATTGCTGCGTGTGCAGTGGTTAGGGTTTTGGCTTGATCCGTTTTATACTGTGGGTATTGTTTGAGCCCTGTTAGCTATACACAAGGTCTATTTAGACCTTGCGCTTTTAAGCGGTGCAAATACTGACAGTAAAGGAAATTTTATGAGTACTCCCAATAAATCGCAGAAAAAAGGCGAAAGCGGCCTTTCGTTATTACAAGGGTTGGCGATCTTAGCCGCCTTAGGTTTAATCGGTGCAGCCATTGCACGTTATTTTGCAGGCTAGTATGTCCACACCAAAAAAATTAGTCATTGCGACCCGTGCTAGTCGTTTAGCGCTTTGGCAGGCCGAGCATGTACAAGCCCGCTTAAAACAACTCTACCCAGAGTGCGATGTACAGTTACTAAGTATGAGCACCAAAGGCGACCGTATTTTGGATCGCAGCCTGTCTAAAATCGGGGGTAAAGGGCTATTCATCAAAGAGCTCGAAACGGCGCTTTTAGATGGGCGTGCTGATCTGGCTGTGCATTCATTAAAAGATGTGCCTTATGATGTGCCGGCACCCTTTGCCTTGCCTGTTATTATGGAACGCGATGACCCCCGGGATGCTTTTGTATCCAATCACTATCAGAGCTTAAACGATTTGCCCGATGGTGCTGTAGTTGGTACTTCTAGCTTACGCCGTGAGTCACAATTACGAGAGCGTTACCCCCATTTAGTCATCAAACCATTACGCGGCAATTTAGATACCCGTTTATCTAAACTAGATGCTGGCGAGTTTGACGCTATTATTCTAGCTACCGCAGGCTTAAAACGCTTAAAGATGACCGAGCGTATTCGATCGAGTATTGAAGTGGTTGATAGCTTGCCTTCTGCAGGCCAAGGTGCTTTAGGTATTGAAACGCATCAAGACCGTGACGACCTTAAAACATGGTTAGCCCCATTAGCTTGTGCACAATCAACCTATCGTTCCCAAGCCGAGCGTGCTGTAACCCGTGTTCTGGGCGGCTCTTGTCAGGTGCCCTTAGCGGCTTATGCCGAGCTCGAAGGAGATCAAATTTGGATTCGTGCTTTAGTGGCCGAGCCAGACGCCTCTGTGGTGTATCGTGCCGAGCGTCGCGGTCCTGTAACCGAAGCCGATGCTTTAGGTAAAGCCGTAGGCCAAGACCTTTTAGCCCAAGGGGCCGATGTTATTTTGGCTAAACTTGCTTTGCCTAACGAGGAGTAACCTTGGCTACGGTTGTTTTAACTCGGCCAGCAGGAAAAAATGAGGCCTTGGCTCAGGCTCTAATTCCTCACGGTATACGACCGTTGGTATTACCTGCCTTAGCTGTTACATCAACCATGGATCAGCTCCCCCCTGCGTTGACGCCTCAGCCTCACGAGTTAATTATTTTTGTTAGTGCTCAGGCTGTGCGTTATTACTTAAAGGCGCTAGCGAAATCCGGCCAAACCTTTATGCCCCAACACCTTATTGCCACCGTTGGGGCGGCAAGCGCAGCACCATTTTATGAGACGGGCTTAGCGACCCAACTTGAGCTGATTCATCCACCCGCTCATCATCCGTATCAAGACTCCGAAGCGCTTTGGGCATTACTGCAACCACGCTTAGCTGAATTTGAACGGGTTTTGTTGGTGCGGGGGCAGCACGGTCGAGAGTGGCTCAGCCAACGTTTAGAGCAAGCTCACAAAAAATTAACACGTTGTAGCATTTATCAGCGATCCCCAGTGGTGTGGTCTGATGACAGCGCTATACAATTGCAGCGTGATTTGGTAAAACCCCAAGCAGTGACCTTTCTTTTGACCAGTTCAGAAAGCACTCAAGCCATCTATGAAAACATGGTGCGTTTACAGTTAGATATAGCTTGGAGGCACGCACGGTTTGTGGCTATACATCCGCGTATTGCAGAGAAAATTCAACAGTTATGTGGTTTTACTCCTGAGCAGTTGCAGGAACAAGTTCAGCTATGTGCACCTAGCCAAATGGCGATGCAGGAGGCGTTGCTTAGAGCGGCGCTGCCCAAATAATGCTTAACGGATTACAATTACGTCATGAAAGAGAACAGCGATAATACGAATCAGACGCAGCAAGCCACTGGAAAAGCAGCTTCCCCAGCTAGCAAGCCTGCTAAAACTAAAGCCAAAAGCATTAAAGGCCCGGTGCTTTTAACTGCTTTGATAGCCCTAGCTTTAGGTGGTGGGGCAATGTGGTATATCCAAACTAATCAACAAAATCTTAGCCAGCAGTACGATTCGCAGCTACAGCTTCTTGTGCAACAAGCGCAAAAAAACGAACAGTCTGCTAAACAGGCTCTTACGCAAGTTGAAAATCAAGCCCAGCAACTGCAGCGATTAAATAGCCAGCTCGCCCAAGCCCTAGAGCAACTTAATGATGTCAGTGCTGCAGTGCAAACCATCAGCGACTCGGGCACAGAAATTATGTTGTTAAACGACATAGAGCAACTGGCTGCGCTTGCACAGCAACAGCTTCAAATCGGTGGCAGTGTAGCCAATGCCATCGTAACGCTAGAGACTGCACAAGCACGCTTGACCCAAGCCAACCGTCAAAATTTTGCGGTACTTATCCAAACTATCAACGGCGATTTGGATCGATTACGAACAGCTCAAGTCATTGATGTCGCTACCTTAACAGCACAGCTAGAGCGATTAACTGACTTAATTAATAAAGCGCCTTTATACATAACTGAAGCCGGCGCGGGGCTCTCAGAGTCTGATCAACCTACAACCGATCCTCAGACATCAGTTTCTACCACACCTGTTGCCGAAGACTCGGCTTGGTGGCAGCGTGTACTCAGTACCGCAGCGGCTCTAACGCAACAAAGCTGGAACAGCATTCGTCAAGACCTAGGTCAGTTTGTTAGTGTGCGTCGAGTCGATGATAATGCGGCGCTACTAATTTCTCCAGAGCAGGCCGATCGTTTACGTGAAAATCTACGTTTGCGTATTACCATGGCCCAATTGGCTTTAATGACCAAGCAGCCTAAAGTTTGGCAGTCCGAAATGGGTTTTATTGTTAAAGCGCTCGAAGAGCGTTTTGATGCCTCAAAAGCGCTAACACAACGTGCTTTAGCCTTAGCGACTCAATTAGCTGATGCGGATGTAGAGCTAAAGCTACCAACCATTGATAACACGTTGGCTGTCATTGAGAGTTTAAAACAAGGGTCTGAAGACGAGTTTGAGTCCGAGCTGCCTCAGCAAGATTCTGTAGTAGAGCCTGTGCCAACTCAGCCCCAAGCTCACGACGAGGCAACCGACTCTAACACAGCAGAGTCTGATACCAAGAACGAGCCGACGCCAGAGTCTACTTCAACTGAGCCCGAGACCCAACACGAGACAACCCCAAACACTCACTCAACTCAGTCTGAGCTCACCCCTTCCACAGAGTCGGGCGATAGGGCAAAAGCCACCCCGACTCGTACTCTGCAGGCGGTGTAATTATGCGTACATGGATTTGGACTTTTCTGGTTTTTGTGGCTGCTGTAGCGTTGGCGTTGGTTTTGCGAGAGCACAGCGGTAATGTGCTAATTATCGCACCACCGTGGCATATCAGCTTCTCAACCACTTTTAGTGTTATTGCGCTAATTGCGTTGTTCTTTGTGCTGTATATGTTGTTAAACGGTTTGTCTTGGCTCACCGGTAGCCCTGGGCGCTTTAGATTGTGGCGTCATCGCCGTGCCGAGCGTCGCGATCAAGACTTGCTGCAAACTGGCTGGATTCATATTCTTGAAGGTCGCTCAGCTCAAGCAGAAAAAGAGCTCACAAAATTGCTTGCTAAATCGAAATCGCGTAAAACCAAACTGGTTGCCGGTTTAGCTTCGGCTCGTGCTTCACACGATCTAGCCGAGTTTCACCGTCGCGATGAGGCGCTGCAGATTGCTCAAAAAAATGCCGGGAGCGACCCGCAGTTAAAACTTGCCTACGCCACTGCAGCTGCTGAAATGTACCTAGAGCAAGGTTTAGCCCAAGAAGCCATAGATCTATTACAGCCTGTACAGGACGCCAGCTCTAGGCATTTTCAAGCAACTCGCTTACTACTGCGTGCTTACCGCCAACTGGATAACCCAGAGCGTGTTTACGAATTAACTCGCTTGCTATTACGGCGTAGTGCCATTGATAAAAAGCAGGCGTTGGACTATATAGAGTACGCTGCCGCTCGACGTATTCAGCTAGCTAACGACGAGCAGTTTAAGTCTATCTGGAGCGATTTGCGTACCGAAGAGAAAACACGTCAACAAGTCGCATTAGCCGCAGGTCAATGGTTAACGCAGGCGGGCAGGCTTGATGAAGCCGCTCGAGTGCTAGAGGCTGCTATTCAACAAGAGCCCGAGCCCGAGTTATTAAATCTGTATGCTAGTACTACGGTAGATCAATACAAACGTCGCTTAACCAAAGCCGAAGAGTGGTTACAACGCCATCCTAATAATCCCGCATTGTTAGTTACCTTGGGGCGTTTATGTGTGTTGGGCCAACTTTGGGGGCAAGCAGAGCATTACTTTAAACGCAGTATGGCACTGCGTAATGATTTACGTATTCATGCTTTATTAGGTCAACTCTACGATGTCTTAGAGCGTCACGACGAAGCCATTCAGCATTGGCGCATTGCTGCAGCGACAGCAGGTACTTTGCCCATTATGGCACCGCATCGCTTATTGCCTGCTGCCGATCTTCAAGATGATCCGACTTTAGTCGATGGGGCCTTGCCAGAAGACAATGCTTACGTCGATACTACAAGACCTGTTGCAGCCAGTGCTGTTGATGCGGCGGTATTCACCTCAGCCGATCCCGTCTCAAAAACCGAGCTCCCTCAACCAACCACAGCGGTTAACGAGGAGGCTGAACATCAGTATTTTGACACCGCTCCTATCCCAGGGGTTGATGTCTCCATGACATCCGATGGTACCCATCGGAAACGCGATTAACTAACTAAAGATTAAAGGCATACAAATGAGCTTAACTAAAATTGGTTACGGCGATAAAGCTCCTGAAGAGTTTAATGTAGTAGTAGAAATCCCCATGAACTCCGACCCTGTTAAATACGAAGTGGATGACAAAACAGGCGTGGTTATGGTGGATCGCTTTATGCTGGCAGCCATGCATTACCCATGCAATTATGGCTATGTGCCCCAAACCATTTCTGAGGACGGCGATCCCGTAGACGTACTCGTTTTGTCTCCTTTTCCTATTCAAGTCGGTGCAGTCGTCAAATGTCGTGCTATTGGTGTGCTTAACATGGAAGACGAGGCAGGTGGTGATGCTAAAGTTCTAGCTGTACCTGTTACCAAACTCTATCCTCCCTACCGTAACATCCAAAGCCCTAGCGATCTGCCCCAAGAAGAGCTTGATCGCATCCAGCATTTTTTTGAACGGTACAAAGATCTAGAAAAAGGTAAGTGGGTAAAAGTACAGGGTTGGGCTGATGCCGAAGCCGCTAAACAAGAAATAACCAGCAGTATCGAACGTTTTAAGGCGGAATAAAATGAACTGGGTCTTTACACCTCCTGCTCCCAATTATTTAGAAGTGGTTGACTCCACAGCCCGTTTTCCCGTGCAGCGTGTGTTTTGCGTAGGTCGTAATTATGCTGAACACGCTCAGGAAATGGGGCATAGTGGACGTGAAGACCCTTTCTTTTTCTGTAAACCTGCTCAAGTCATTTTACCGATTGGCACAGATGGCAAAGGCGTTATGCCTTATCCAAGTCAAACCAACAACCTGCAGCACGAGGTTGAGCTAGTGGTCGCATTAGCTCAGGGTGGTCGTGATCTTAGCGTGGAGCAAGCTGCTCAATCTATTTATGGCTATGCCGTTGGTTTAGACATGACGCGTCGTGATTTACAGGCTCAAGCCAAAGAGTTAGGACGTCCTTGGGAACTAGGTAAAAGCTTTGACGCTGCAGCTATTATTGGCCCAGTTGTACCCAACACACAGCTATTGGATTCGGGGGATATTCGTCTCTATATTAATGACGAGCTACGCCAACAAGGCGATTTGAATCAAATGATTTGGCCAGTGGCCGAAGCTATTGCTTTTTTGTCGCGCTACATTACGTTATTACCGGGCGATGTGTTGATGACTGGAACGCCTGCCGGTGTCAGTACTATCCATAAAGGGGATCAGCTTCGCGCAGAAATTGCTGGTTTCCAGCCGCTTCATATTGACGTGAAATAGTTGTTTCACCATCACTTCAGCACCGAAATTCACTAGACTACGACCCAGCCCGATACAGCAAGTTTATCCATAGCTTAGGGCTGCTTATTCTAGGTCGGTGCTTTCTGAGGTTTTGACCTGGTTTCCGCCTGATTGACGCCTATCAGGTTTCTGGAGCTAAACAAGTCCAACACATTGCTTGTCGAGTGCTTAGCCTGCTTGCCGCTGCACGCGGTGTGGTTAAAACAATTGCAGCAGGCGACCTAGCGAGAGCAGTAGCACGAAGGCCGAACTGCGGTAGATTGAGGTTTAAGCCAAGGCAGGAAACTGCGGCACCACAAATTCCGCTAGCTCGTCGAGCACTTCCTGTGCAGGGCGTTGTCCGTATTTGAGCTGAAGCATCACATGGTTCACACCAAAAGATCGAAGTAGTTGAAGCAGCTCAATGAGTGCATTTCTTCCCAGTCGAAAACCCAGGTGAATAGGTGTTGCCATTACGTTTGGATCTGCTGTCAAGTCGATATACAGGCCTTGGCTGAATGGCTTAAAGACTTCACCACATTCTTGTCGCACCGTATCATGCCATCGTTTTACGATATCTTTTTGGTGATGAAGTGGTCTTGGGTAAGATAACCAACCGTGGGACTCTCTAGCTATCCATTGCAGCGTCTGACGACTGCTGCCAGTGATGAAAAGCGGGATCTCGCGCGCCAATGGTTTGGGTACCAGATCAGTATTGAGCATTTCACCGTTGTCCCAATGAACAGGCTCGAAATGCGTACTTAGTGCTTGACGCATCACACTCAGATGCTCGACGAAACGCTCACCGCGGGTGTCCGCATCCACATTGAAAGCAGGGTACTCGGCGGGACGATCGCCAGAGGCCACGCCTAATAGTAATCGTCCCCCACTGAGCTGATCTATGCTAGCTGCCGCTTTTGCCATGTGCAAGGGATGTCGGATGGGAACGACTATAGCGCCAGTACCTAGCGCGATCCGACTGGTTTGACCTGCAATGTAGCCAAGATAGACCCAGGGATCATAGACTTGCCCTAGGTCACCGAAACTTGGGTCACGTAGTGGTACATCACGAAACCATAGCGAGGCGAAGCCTGACTGTTCAGCCTGTTGCGCCAAGGCGACCTGGTTGTGCATCAAAGGTGCATCGCCTGCGTAGGCTTCAATGGGAAAGTACAGACCCAAAGTCAGTTGATTTGGACTATAGGTCCTGCAAAAACCGGGAAGATCACTATAGGGTAATGAGGACAGTGAAAGCAAGGCTGGGGCTCCTGAGAATAAATAATGAATGAGACAGAGCTCCTGCACAGCAGAACCAGTGGCATGAGCAACATGTCATAAATAGGTATGAGCCTATGCTAAGCTACAGATTCTATTTATGTAAGTACGCACAATTTTGTGCCATAGGCACAGTTTTTATACTATTGGTTGATTAAAGGGCTTAAATGAAACCTGAAACTCCCCATGCTGAAACTGAGGTATTCGCTTGTCCGGTTACCATCACCGTCGATGTGATTGGAGGGAAGTGGAAAGCGTTAATTCTTTTTTATCTTATGACAGGCACGCTTAGGTTCAATGAGCTAAGGCGCTCTATTCCTGAGGTGAGTCAACGAATGCTAACGTTGCAATTACGCGAGCTTGAGGCCGACAATATCATTATTCGGAAAGTTTATCGGGAAGTCCCACCTAAAGTTGAATATTCATTGGCACCTTTGGGCTTGACACTAGTGCCATTGATCCGTGCTATGAGAGACTGGGGGGCCACTTACGAGGATGTAATCAAAACCAGTAGAAAAATTTCTATAGACAAAAGCAAAATTGAAACGTAGTTGCATTGCCGTAGATTTTGTACGAAAAGCCTGCTCAAGGAGAATCGGTGCCCTGACAGGCTGGCGGCATACATCAAAAACATTTCAAACTTTAGGATGCCGTTTTCTTTCTTATTGCCTGCTAGCATGAAATGCAAGCCTAAACCGAGGTGCCTCTGTTTGTTTGGGCTCCCGAAATATCGCCAACAGCACCCCATTGAACGAATGTTTTACAGTCTAAAAGAGAGCTGTAGAATCAGTGCTTGTTACGATTAGTTGGCAAAACATTTTTCATCCATGCGCAAACTGGCTTGTATGCTGCGGTGCTTATAGCAATACTTTTCATGAAGCCGTAACATTTTCCCGCGATTGTTCACGATTACGCTCAAGCTCATCCAATAAGTCCGCATTTGCTTCTGCCCAACCGTACAGTGTCATAAGCGGTTCCACAAAACGCTTGCCAAACTCAGTCAGAGAGTATTCGACCATAGGCGGAACAACTTGAAGGATGGTGCGCTTGATTATTTGGTCTGCCTCTAATTCGCGTAGTGTTTGAGTAAGCATCTTCTTCGAAATACCGGGCATGCTGCGCTGTAGTTGCCCCGTGCGTAGCGCACCGAAGCTAAGCACATAGATCACCATCGAAGTCCACTTCGGCGAGAGCAACGTATGGATGCGGCGGGGTGGACAAGTCTCGCTGACGATAAGTGGATTGACTGGTTTTTTTATTTCGGAAAAATCCATGGTTACCTTATAGTTCCTATGGCACAAAATAGTACCTATGACACTAAATAGTGCCTAATAGACAAAATTATCCTACCTATTCTAATCTTAATTCTCTTTTGTCTTGCTATCACCAGCTATGTTTTTAAAGGAATTAGGTAATGATGACTCCATCGTGCAAGCAAACTCACACTTTGGAAGGAATGATTAAGTTGTCTAGTGAGGGGCAAAGAGGGCAATCTGGCAGGTTGGTATCCAACGATGATTTTCGTGCGGCTATGTCTCGCGTTGTTGCACCGGTTGCAGTAGTCACCACTGTGGTCAACCATGTCCCTTATGGCACCACCGTCTCGGCCTTCATGTCTCTTTCTCTCAATCCACCGATGATAGTGGTTTCTCTTGAGGCTACGTCCTGTCTTCTGTCTATGCTAGAAATTGGAAGTGCTATTGGACTCAATGTTCTGGCGGAAGGACAGGCAGAGGAGGCTCGTCGTTTTGCCACGAAGAGCAAGGATAAATTCGCAGACGTCCCTTGGCAGCATGATGCGGGTGCCGCTCGACTACAACAGACTCATTTATGGGTAGCTGGCTACGTAACAGAAATGCGACCGGCTGGAGATCACGTGCTGGTGCTGATGAATGTCCAATCTACCGCCCTAGCTGAAAACTCGCCTATGACTTATTGGCAAAGCAGTTTCGGGACTCATGCCGTCCTTACGTCTGCCGGCCACTGATTAATAAATGCTGTCACCTTATGGTTGTTTTACCTAGTGGGTGGCACAGAAAGGACGAGTCGTACGATTCCGAGGAAATGTTTCTGGGAAAACTTAAAAATCAATGCTTTACCGTGGCATGTATAGCGTTTATGCCAGGGGTCCTTGGCACCAAAAATGGGAATGTAGGGCACTCTTCAAACCGATGAATGAGTGCTGTAGTTTCTACTCCTTTGGGTTAGGACTGAATCAACTTTATGATAGAGAAGGAGTCATAGATGACAAGTAAGAGGAAGCTCAAAATTGCATGGGCTAATGAAGGACTCGGCTTTAATTACACCGGATGGCGACAAAAGGATATGCCTATTGATGCCAGCACGAACATAGACTTCTATGTAAAGCATGCAAAGTTGGCCGAACAAGGTTTGTTTGATTTTATGTTCCTATTTGATATTAGCCACGTAGGAGCAGGTAATTTTCCGCACTTTTTGAGCAAGTTTGAGGGCGTTAGCATTATGTCCGCCCTGAGTATGGTTACCACACATATAGGTCTTGCTCCAACCATAGCGACTTCCTATGCAGATCCATTTACCGTTGCTCGGCAGATTGCTTCCCTTGATAAGATAAGCAGAGGGCGAGCGGCATGGAACGCTATTACCTCCAATCTAGGTGGAACCGCTAATCACAGTAGGACATATCTGCAGAAAGCCGATTTGTATCCTATGCATAGAGAATTTCTAGAAATTGTGAGCGGATTGTGGGACACGTATGAAGATGATGCGTTTATCCGTGATAAGAGCTCGGGGGTATTTTTCGACCCTCTAAAAATGCACTCCTTGAACTATAAGGGTAGGTATTTTCAGGTTAGTGGCCCGTTAAATATCAGTCGTTCAGTCCAAGGAAGACCAGTCATCATTACAGCAGGCACATCCTCCGCTCTCATGGAAAATTCATCCAAGTACGCTGATGTTCTGTTAGCGCCGCGTGTGGATGTTGAACCTGTACCGGGTTACTACCTTGAGGCGACGAAGAGATTCAGTAACGAAATTAAGAGTCGAGTAGCACTCGCGGGGCGCTCGCCTGAGGACTTTCTGGTGATGGCTATGCAAACACCACTTGTGGGTGAGACGGAAGCTGAAGCTGAAGAAAAGTTTCAAGAGTTGCAAAGTACATTGCCTTCGAACTATGTCATCCCCAAACCAATATTTTTTGGAACTGCCGAGAAAGTGGCTGATCAGGTTGAGCAGTGGTATAAATCAGGAGCCATAGATATCCTGCTTATCAGGCAAGACCACCTTTCGGGACTCCAGGATTTTGTTGAATTGGTTGTTCCTATCTTGCAGGACAAGGGCATCTTCCGTCGGGAGTACGAGTCGAACACGCTGCGAGGTAATTTGGAGTTGTCCTATCCAGAGAATCGCTACGCAGCCATTAGAAAACCATAAATGTGGATGTTCGCCATTGCCGGAACATTTGGTACTACAGTTTAAGGACGGGGTGGGCAAAGCCAAATAAACCGTGCAATAGAACGACGATTTTTTTGAAGAGCAGAGGCAGGCGCAGCAGAGCGAGCAAGGTGTGATTGGCGCGCAATCTACTGGGAATACGGCGTAATTTAGTGCTGACGTGGGTTGCAAAACATAGTGCTGTCGACGTCAGTCTAGAGCATTACTCGGTAGCCAATGCCCTGCGCGTGGAGGGGGGCTTAGCGAGGTAAGCCCTGCTCGCCAGCGCGTGCTACACAATGTCAACTAATTTGTCAGTATTCTATTTCAGTCATTGCCATCAATGATCGGGGCGGCAATCATTGCCACGGAAGAGTAGGCCACAATTCGTTTTGTATCCAATTTATAAATGCCTGTACACGTGCGGCAGCGTATTGGTTTGATGGCCTTACGAGGTAAATACCTCCGTCTGCGTCATAGCGCCAGTCAGGCAAAATATTGACGAGAGTTCCATTTGCAAACTCACGGACGACAGCCCATTCGCCGACACAGATGATCCCGACGCCTGCACGTGCCATTTCCAATAATGCCCCTATATCATTAGACCGGAAGGTACCTTGAGGCGTTATACCTTCGTGCTGTCCCTGTTTAGTGAAACGCCAGTTTGGGTTGACGCCGGGGCCTGAATAGACGAGTGCGTTGTGCTTTTGAAGTTCGTTTGGCCGTTTGGGAAGACCATGCTTCTTTACATAGCTAGGTGAAGCTGCAAGAACGACGCGATGCGTGCCGAGCTTTCTGGCAACGAGCCGGCTATCGGTCAAGGTTCCCATTCTGATAGCAGCATCAAAACTTTCTCCAACCAGATCGACATAACGTTCCGCAAAATCGACCTCGACGGTCAAGCTAGGATAGCGTCGTGAGAATTCCGGCAGTGCTGGCGCAACCCATAGCCGTCCCATCGCCGCCGGTAATGCCACGCGTAGAACCCCCTGAAGTTGTGCAACCCCTTCACTTGCTTCTTGCTCTGCGTCGCCAATGATGGCGGCAGCACGATCTATCTGCTTTGCCAGCCTTAACCCAGCATCAGTCATCATGATTTGCCGTGTGGTGCGTTCGACAAGCCTTACTCCAAGTCTTGCTTCTAGTGAGGCTATACGCTTCGAGATGATGGTCGGATGTCTTTGCAAAGCATGAGCTGCCGCAGTGAAGGAGCCGTGTCTGGCAACCGCTGCCAATGCAGTAAGCTCATCGAATTGAGTACCGTCAGTATGATCCATAAGGTATTAAATTGCTGCATAAAATGCACTTATATCATGCAAATATAGGTATTTTCAAGCATATAAATGAATGAAAAAATAGCACCATCTGAATAAATTAGGAACAAAGGAAGAACTCCCGATGCCCATCAATTCATTCGGTGGCGTATCCGCTGCCAAGACCTTGTCATTTTACGATACGGTACGCGCCAGACAATCCTGCCGGTCTTTCGCGGCTACTGCTGTTGATCCGGCACAGATCCGTGAGGTTCTTGAAGACGCGAAATGGGCACCGTCCAACTGCAATATCCAGCCCTGGCAGGTTCACATCGTCAGCGGCGCGAAACGAGACGAACTGGCGCAGACCATCCTTATTGCCGCAGAAAAAGGGAAGTTTTGCCTTGACTTCAGTTTTGACGACGAGCTCTTCGATGGCCGCTATGGTGAGCGTCGGCGTGAGCAGGGAGTCTTTATTACGGAAGTCTTGGTGTAGCCCGCGATGACATTGAGGGATGTCGCATCGTATCGGAACGAAATTTCAACTTTTTCGGTGCACCACATGTAGCCTTTCTGTTCATGCCATCCTTTGGGGACAACGTCCGTGTGGCTGGTGATATTGGAATGTACGGCCAAACTTTTCTTCTCAGTCTCGCCGCCAGAGGGCTGGGTGGTGTGCCGCAAACCATTCCTGGCTATTTCGCAGATACGGTCAGGGAGCAGCTGAACCATCCTAAGACACTGAAGCTTTTATTCGGAATTTCCTTTAGTCATCCAGCACAAGATGTGCAATCGACCCAAGTTCGTACAAATCGAGATGACATCCTTGTTTCGACCACTTTTCACGAGTGAGCGGCGAATATCAGTTTGTCGCTACTTTTAGGCTTATTAACAGAACGGAAATTTTATGATATCGACTTCCGACCAGATGCAGAGTGCACCTGAATCGAAAAAAGCAGCATCTACAGCGTCAAATTGGGGGGCCGTATTTTCCCTTGGTTTAGGATGTTTTGGCTTGGTTGTGGCCGAGTTTCTGCCAATCAGTCTTCTGACTCCAATATCCGAGGATCTGAAAATATCGGCGGGGATGGCGGGGCAGACGATCACGGCTACCGCCGTCGTTGCTGGTATTGCCGGTCCGCTGGTTGTTATTACAACTCGTGGGCTCAATCGTCGGTTGACGTTATTCGGTCTTAGCTTTTTGCTCCTTCTTTCTGGATTACTCGGCACGGTTGCCAATAGCTTCGAGTTTCTTATGTTGTCGCGTGTGTTACTGGGTATCGGTCTTGGTGGTTTTTGGTCGATGGCTGGTGCGATCACAATGCGGCTTGTGCCTGCCTCATCCGTCCCTAAAGCCATGGCAATTGTCTTTGGCGGGGTTTCTTTGGCCACCGTTGTCGCAGCGCCTTTGGGAGCCTGGGTTGGGGCTCATTTTGGTTGGCGTGTAGCATTTATCCTCTCCGCAGCCTCTGGACTGATGGCTCTTGTTGCCCAAATAGCCACCATCCCGTCGCTTCCGCCGAGCGGGCAGGCAGGGTTCGGAACTCTGGTGTCGGTATTCAAGCGTCCCAAGGTCATGGTCGCGCTCTTTGCAACCATCATGCTTGTGGGTGGGCAGTTCGGCAGCTTTACCTATATCCGCCCTTTTCTTGAGGAGATCCCTAAATTTGATGTCAATATGATTTCACTTGTTCTTTTTGCCTATGGCGTTGCCGGCTTTATCGGAAATTTCATTGGTGGTTGGATTATGGCGCGCAGCACCACATTATCTATCAGTATCGGATCGACGCTGGTTGCCGTTTCAGCGATCACATTGATTTTCGCTGGAACCAACTTGATGGTCGCTGTTGTTGCAATCACTCTATGGGGACTTGCGTGGGGAGGGCTGCCAGTTAGTATTCAGACACATATAGTCAGATCAGCGCCAGACGAGGCGGAAACGGCCGGTTCACTCATGCTCCTTGGTTTTCAGGTGGCAATTTCCATTGGTGCTATCTTGTGTGGCTTTATTCTTGACCACAACGGCCCACTTGGTGTTATGACTCTTCTTGCTGTGTCGATGGTGATTGGGTTCTTGACTATGTTCTCCCGTCATTCGCGCCCAGCGTAACCGCAAGCGGGGTAACGTGGAGTCACTGCTTATGGGTTTGAGACTGATAAGGTTGACAGTGCTCATTTTTATTTCTGCACTAGGATAAATCCAACCCTTGTGAGTTCTGCGAATAGTTTTGCTCCAGTGGGATAACGCATACTTTACTTAACTTAACTTGTTAGGAGGTAAAGTATGCTAACCAAAAACCAAAAGCAGTCGGGCCAGGGGATGACGGAATACGTCATTATTGTAGCGTTAATAGCGGTTGCAGCTATTGCTGTGTTCCAGATTTTTGGTCAAGTGATCCGCTCTCAAACGGCGGCAATGGCTAAAGAACTAGCAGGTGAAGATGGCACGGCTGAATCTCAAAAAGCCCAAGAGGCTGCGCAGCTAGGGTCCGTTCAGGCGGAAAGCAAAAGCCTGCAAAGTTTTACGGGCAATGCCTCACAAGCAGGTGGAAACTAGCCATGAATCAACGTCAAAAAGGTCAGGTGTTGCTAGTGGCTTTACTGGCTTTGGGTGTGTTTAGCACCCTTATGCTGAAGTTTTTTTATGTAGGGCAAATTAATTACCAGGCATTACGTCAACGGTATGCTTTAGATGCTGCTACCTATAGTGCTGCTTTACTTCAAGCACAAATGCTTAATTATGCCGCCTATATGAACCGCGCTTATGCTGGTCATCAAATAGCCATGGCACATCTGGTGACGCTGGCTTCATGGGCCGAGTTTGCTCAAACTCAAGCACAGCGGGTACAGATGGCAAATCCGCCAGCCAGTTTGATCAGCATGATGTTTGGGCCGCAATATGGGCTCAGTTACCAGGCATCATTGCCAGCCCAAAGTTCTGGGGTGGCAGAAAATCAGTTAAAAGCGCTTTTTGCACAACATCAGAAATTTAGTGCGCTGGTATTTGAGCCGCATAGCCAGGTCATTTATGCCGATATACCAGCACAACGTGAAGCACGTATACGTTCTGTGTTGTATGACAATTACCCAGAGTTAGCGTTGCAACAACAGCCGCAGTTAATGCAGCTAGAAATAACAGACGACAACTGGCACGAAGTGTTGGGGTGGCATGCCTCAGCAGGATGGCAGCCTTGGTTAAAAGAGCTATTAGCACATTACGATTTTTTAAAACCACGTCATAAAACGGCTAAAAACAATTGGCTTGTTCAAGCGCGTTGCCCGCATAAGCGCCATGAATTACGCAGGCGCGGAGCAACAGTATTAACTTCAGAAGGGCACTGGCAGGCTGAGGACACCTTATCGTTTCATGCTTTGCGATCAAATCGTTGGATCGGCTGTTATCACCGTGAGTACGCTATGGGGTGGGCTTGGGTACAAGGGCAAACAGATAACACAACCTTGGAAGAGTATGAAAGTGCCCCAGATAATTTTTCTCAGCAGGATTTTTGGCGTTGGGTCCAAGAACACACACAGTGGGATATTACTGACGGTAGCGCTAATGGTATAGCTCATGCTTGGGCTCGACGTGATCAAACTGTTTGGCCTAGCCAAGGTTTACACAACTTTCTTATTACTCGGGCCTCAAATCCTGAGTTCCGATTTAAGACACGGCTTGCATTGCAATACTCTGCAGGGGCCCAACTCGTTCATAGTCAAAGTGAAGCAAAAAACAGTTACGAAGAGCCTCCTAGTCAAACAGGTCATGCCGCACAAAAAGCCACTTTGTTTCAACCTTATTGGCAGGCAGCTCTTGCAAACAGTGAATGGGAGCAACGCTTACAGCAACTACTAGGAGAGCGTTAATGCAGACACAACAAGGACAAGCTTTGCTAGAAATGGTAGTAGCCAGTGCAGTGCTATTAATAGCAGCCTCATCATTAGTGTGGTTGCAACGTTGGCAAGAGATCAAAGCCCAAACTCAACATCATGCTGGCTTTGCTGCGTTTAGGTATGCCCAGACTCATTTGCTCGGCCCAGAGGCACTGAACCATCAGCCCAACTATGTAGAGGGACTATTTAGTCCTATATCTCATTCTATTCAGTTGCACTATTACTCTAGGCCGTTTCTTAACGATTGGGTACCCGAAACGGTGGCGCACCAAGATGCGTTGCTTGGGCCCACAGAGCGAGTGCAGTTTAAGGCCCAAGCCCAACAACTCAAGACTCCTCAGCCCACAATGGCATGGTGGTGGAATAACAAAGCACCATTGCCCACCTTGCAGCTCAGCAGTCATACCCTTTTAGACGTAGGGCTAGGGGCGGTTAACTCAAGCACACAAATGACTGAGCGCCTACAACACAGTACAACGCTTTGGCGTAGCGCTTATCGCGCGTCGGACGCTGCTTTTTCTCAATGGGTGCCTTTAATTAAACCGGTAGATCGCGCTTGGCAACGGGCGGAACCGAACACAGAGTGGCTTGCCCCCTGGCGTGATTCCATCCCTTCTTTTTTACCCTAAGAGTTTGAGCATGTTTTGGTTAATGAGTGCGGTGCTGTGGTTATGTTGTGCTGTATTAGGTGGGGTTCAGGCGCAACTATTGCCTTCTTTAAGCGGATGGCCTGTACAGTGGCAGTCCACAGAGCAGTGGCATTGGCAAGGGCAGCGCATACAACGTCAAGACTTTACGAGCCCAAGTTCAGCGCTTGAGCTTATGAATCAGTTACCTAATTTATTGCCTTACAACTTAAAAGCATTGGCATTACCCAATGCATGGATGGTTAGTTTTTTTGCTGATGAGAAGCATTTTCTTCTGTTTTTAGCTGCTCAACAGCAGAGCGCTACAGGCTGGTTATCCAGCATGACTGTTTTAACAGATCAGCAGGCTATTCCCAGTGTGTTTGATGGCCTCTATGAGCACAAGTGGTTCATGCAAGCGCAAACTCAGCAACCCAGTTATTTGGTGTTACAAGCACATAGACCGTTCGCAAAAAACACCCATCGTTTAACGCGTCGTTTACAGAATCAAGGCTGGGCTTCTGCCATACAAGACTGTGCTTTGGTCGTAGTGTGTGAGTGGAGTAAAAAGCGGCAACGATTACTGATCTGGCAAGAGCCGCGACAGGGCTTATGGCATATTTTGTGGTGGCACTCTTAAGAGGCTTTGTTATGAAAAAAATAGCTGCGCATCATAAATTTATTATTTGGCTAGGGTGTTCTGTATTAAGTGGAAGTTTGGCGGTTTGGGCAGCGTATCAACATTTAGAACAAGAGCGTCATTTATTAGTAGAGCAAACCAAGCTACCCACCGTACCACGGGTAGTGGCCGCTTACGGCCTAGAAGCAGGTACTGTGCTGACTGAATCTCACCTTGCTGTTAGGGAGTTCCCCGTACAAAGTATTCCTAGGGACAGTGTAGAGCCCAGTCAATATAGCGTCTTAGTAGGGACTGCATTACGTGCCCATGTTGCTGCGGGCGATTTAATTCTGGGCGTACACACCGAATACGAGCGTGAACAAAACTTCTCTGCCCGGTTGGCTGATGGGCGGCGTGCAGTCACTATGCCTGTGGACCAAATTAACTCATTAGCCGGGCTGTTACGAGTGGGCGATTTAGTGGACTTATATGTAAGTTTCGACCATCAACGGCGCAAAATAACGGCACCTCTCTTACAAGGGGTGCTAGTGATCGCTACGGATGAGCAGACCGATTCAAATACAGTAGATAACGCACAGTTTGCCACGGTAACTTTTGATCTTAGTCCCGAAGAGGGGGCAAAGCTCGTTGCAGCTCGTCAAGCTGGCATGATTACAGCTATGCTTCGCAACCCCCACGATGCTCACATTTCAAGCAAAGGCATTCGTGGCGATTTGGCTAGCTTGCTTGGTCTAAATGCCACTCCCACTGAATACAAGTCCGTGCCAATTATATATGGCAATAAAACGCATCGTCAGGTGCGTGGTGCAGAGGCTACCCCTAAAGCAGGAAAAAGTGCGGTGCTCGATGTAGATACTCCAGCGCAGTTAAGCTTTATTCAGGAGAGCTTCGATGTGGTTGAAAATTAGTCAATTAGTGATGGCTGGTATGCTAGGGGTTTGGTTAGGGCAAGCCTATGCCACCGAGACGTGGCAAATGCAAGTGGGTGAAATGCGTGTATTAGCCTTGCCCCAAGTGCTACGCGTGGCAGTAGGCGATGGTCATGTTCTTCATGCGGTTACCTCCGAAGACAATGAGGTATTGGTTTTTGCGCGTAATGTAGGCACAAGCACGCTTACCATTTGGTTTAAACAGGGCCATTATCAAAGTTACCATATCCATGTGCAAGAGCCTGTAGAGCAACATCAACGCTCAGAGTTGAAGCAGCTTCTGCAACGCATCCCTCAGCTCCAAGTAACAGAGATTGGTGAAAAGGTTGTAGTAGAGGGTAACCAACTGAGCGCTCATCACCGAGCCCAACTCGAAGAGTTAAAAAAGCGCTATGAACTTATTGTAGATTTAAGTCACAGCCAAGCCTGGGAGCCAATGGTTCTACTGGATGTTCAGGTTTTGGAAATACCTAAAAACTTTTTGCGTGAATTAGGTGTGCGTTGGTCAGATCAGTCGGAGGGTGGGTTTAATGCAGGCTTAGCGTGGGATCAGGGTGCGAAAAACTTGCTCGATCGGCCTGGGCAAGTGGTGATGCCTGTGCCGTTCCAACCAGGTGCTTTTGCAGGCTATTTTGGTCTTAATACATTGCTTAGTGCTCGACTTAATGCGTTATTACAGCAAGGACACGCCGTCGTGTTAGCCCAACCACAGCTTTTAGCGCGTAGCGGTGCTACAGCAGAATTCCTAGCTGGTGGGGAGGTCCCTTATGCATCCAGTGATAGTAATGGCAATACCACGACTTTGTTTAAACCGTATGGGGTGTCATTAAAGATTACGCCTTATCTAGAGAGCCATGGGGCAGTACGTTCGCATGTGGATGTAGAAGTCAGCTCCATTGACCCCAGTTTATCTATTCCTACAGGTCCTTCATTAAAAACGCGTCGTGCTAGTACCGAGTTTAATGTGCAGTCAGGTCAAACCTTGGTGTTAGCAGGCTTTATCTCCCAAGAGCTCTCTCAAACTCAGCAGGCTGTACCTGGTTTAGGTCAGATCCCGATTTTAGGGGCCTTATTTAAATCCAAGCGTTATCAACGCAATGAAACCGAGTTGGCTATCTTTGTTACACCGATAGTAATGGACGCCGAGCACCCAACCAACAAAGAGCGAGTACGTTTAGGGCACACCATTATTGAGCAGCAGCTCAATCCGAATCAGTTAAATACCAGCTTTAATCAAGAAAACCAAGCTACAAGTCAGGTCTCACCTTATTGGAATCCGTGGCAGGGTGAGGGGTCACAATGGCAACAGGAGGCCACGTATGCGGTTGCACCTTAATGTGCTTTATCAAGACGGGCGACAACAGCAAGCCTGGTACCAGCTACCTTGTCAGTTGGGGAAAAGTAGCGATCAAGACGTGGTTTTGACTGGATGGAAAGTGGCGCGGCAGCATGCACGCTTGTATGAAGAAAGTGGTGCGGTCTATTTAGAGGATTTTGGTAGTCTAAGTGGGACCTATTTAAATCATGAGCGTATTAGTCGGGCAGGTCCTTTGCGCGTACAAGACCATATTTTGATTGGTACTGCTTTAATAACCGTAATCGCCATAGAAGAGTCTATCGAGCAAGATAGCCAACCCGTTATTCAGTCAGACCTACCTTTGGTACACCACGAACCGCAGCATACTTCGCTCTCCATACAAAATCAGATGCATCAATGGCTTATTGAAGCCTTAGATTTACGCCGTCAGTCATTAGCACATATGAGTGACGCCGAATTACGTGCCCATGCCCATGCCCATCTAGAGAAAATTATTGAACGCGAGGCGGTAGTAATTCCCGGCTCCAAGACGGATTTAATGCGTACCGTACTTGATGAAGCAATTGGACTAGGGCCGTTAGAGCGACTATTAGAGCAAGAGGACATCACCGAGATCATGGTAAATGGTCCAACTACTATTTTTGTTGAGCGCCAAGGGCGCTGTGAGCCCACATCGTATAGCTTTAGCAGTGAGGCGGCATTAATGGCTGTTTTAGATAGGATTGTTAGCCCTTTAGGGCGGCGTCTAGATGAGAGCTCACCCATGGTGGATGCACGTTTATCTGATGGATCTAGGGTTAATGCAGTGATTCCGCCTATTGCGCTACATGGGCCGATGTTGACCATACGTAAATTCAGTCGTTATCGAATGGATTTAGACGATTTATTGCAAAAAGAAGGGCTAAGCGTAGCGATGGCTGATTTTTTAGCTAGCTGTGTCAAGCATAAGAAAAACATTCTTGTGGCGGGTGGTACGGGTAGTGGTAAAACGACATTGCTGAACATTCTATCTAACTCCATTCCTGCTCAAGAGCGTGTTATTACCATTGAAGACGCTGCGGAGTTGCAACTACAGCAACATAATGTCGTTAGTCTCGAGGCTCGCCCTGCCAATGCCGAAGGCCAAGGGTTAATTACAATTCGTGATTTAGTGCGTAATGCTTTGCGTATGCGCCCCGATCGCATTGTGGTGGGTGAGTGCCGAGGGCCAGAGGCTTTTGACATGCTCGGAGCCATGAACACTGGGCATGAAGGCTCCTTAACCACATTACACGCCAATAGTCCACGCGATGCCCTAGCCCGATTAGAAAGTCTTATTTTAATGGCTGGGCTAGATCTGCCCTTAAATGCCGTACGCGAACATATTGCAGCAGCTATTCATATTATTGTGCAACAAACGCGTTTGGCGCAGGGACGACGCTTGATTACTAGCATTAGTGAAATTACAGGAATGGAGGCGGGGCGTATACAAATACAAGAGTTATTTGCTTATCAGCCACAAACTCAACGTTTTACAGCGACGGGGATTTTTCCGGCGTGTTTTGAAAGTCAGCCTCAAGCATTGAATCCAGACTGGTTTTACTTCTAATGGGGGCCGTCATGTGGTTAATAGTAAGTCTAGTGCTGTGTGGTGTTTGTGTGGTACTCCTTATGGCTGCTGGACCAAGGTGGTTTTGGGGTTTAACTCAAAAACATCAACGTTTTATGACGGCCGAGACAGAGCAGTTTTTTATTGCTCGGTTTATTTTTATTCAAAGTCGTGCTGTGGTGGGCATGGTATGGGTAGTACTGCTTTGTTTAGCTATTGTCTTAGTGTTTTTGGGGGTTCCTGTTGGGTTGGTAGTGGTGCTAAAGCTGGTAATGCTACTCGCCTGGCCGTTTTTTTTGCGTTATTTGCACAAAAAAAGAATAGAGCGTTTCGAGAAACAGTTTCCAGATTTTATGCTGGCACTTGCGAGTGCTTTGCGGGCGGGCAGCAGCTTACGTATAGCCCTACAGCGTTTAGTGCCCCATAGTCAAGAGCCGGTGCGCCAAGAGCTAGAGTTGTGTTTAAAAGAGCTGCGTATGGGCCTTAGCCTTTCACAAGCTCTTAATCACCTACAACAGCGAACAAAGTGTGAGTCCACCGCATTATTTAAATCTGCATTGGTCGTGGCTGGGCAAAGCGGGGGTGGGCTTGCTGATCTTTTAGAAAATATGGCGCAAACGATTAGCACACGCACTTATATCGAAGGCCGCATCAACGCTTTGACTGCACAGGGCCGCTTACAAGCTTGGATTATGGTGTTGTTGCCCGTAATAGTAGGGGTGGCTTTGTATGCGATAGATGCCAGCTTAGTGGCACCGTTATGGCAAGAGCGTATGGGACAGATCCTATTAACGTTAATGGTGGTGTTAGAGCTAATTGGTTTGTGGTGGATTCAGCGTTTAGTGGCGGTGCCTTTGTAGGAGAAGCCATGTGGTGGTTTTTAAGTCTTTGCAGCGCAGGTATTGCTATGCTTTTGTTGGTAGCAGGTGTCTGTTGGCCTTGGGTGCGAGCGCGTCCACTTGCATCATCTGTTTCGCTGTTTCAGCCTTGGTGGCTGGTATGGGTGCAGATCTGTTCACCCTTATTATCGTGGCGTTATCGTTGGTATATACAGCGGGTTTTAGGGCTAACCGCACAGTCACCACAGGCTATTGATCATTTTTTCGCTAAACAATGCGCAGGCGTGATGCTCTGTCTAGGCTTTGGAAGCATGGGAGCTTTGCTAAAGCAACAGTGGGGTTATGGGGTGGTCGGCGTGGTGATGGCGATTTTGGTTTTTTTGTTGCCTTTACTCAGAGCGCATCAGCAGCGTAATCAGTCAAAAAAGCATATGCAGCGTGATTTTCCTTTTATGCTGGATTTGGTTTGTTTAAGTATAGAGGCAGGGCATGGGGTGCACCAAGCGCTGTTCATGTGTAGCGCGGAATTACCCCAAGGGATATTGAAACAACAGCTGCTATTGGTGCAAGAGTCCATGCGTGCTGGCTTGAGCCGAGAACAAGCCTTCAAGGCCTTCACGGAGCGGGTGGCATTGGCTGAGGCCCATGCATTTGTGGCGGCGTTGCAGCAATCCATTGAGTTGGGCGGGCGTTTAGCCCCTGTGCTTAAACAGCAAGCACAGCAAAGACGTCAAGAGCGCTTTTTGCGTGCGGAAAAACAAGCATTAGAAGCCCCGGTAAAAATGCTGCTACCGCTAGTTTTGTGTATTTTCCCGTGCACGTTTTTGGTAATTGCTTATCCCTTATTTTTTCAATTATGGCAGCAACTGTAATTTCTGTTTATCAGGCCTATGGCTTTAGGGCACGTTTTTGGGGATGGCATCGCTTTCCGTATCTTCAGCATGCTTTATATTTTGATCGGTGTCAGGCTGTCCATAGTTTTGGCTTAACACAACCTTTAGCGGTGCGCTTTATTGGGGCGGACAAGGTGGCGCTAGGTCCTTGGCACTACTTGGCCCCAAATCGTTGCTTAGTTAACCTAAATGCAAAAGCTGTTTTAGAGATGCGTTGGGGTTCTGCCTTAAAGCGCCATCAAACATGGGTAGCGTTTTATTATGCGCAAAACCCATTTAAACGGTGGTGTTTATAGCACTTTGCCCAAAGACACTACGATAAATAGGATAAAAGCAGCTGTAGAGATAGGCCATCATCACGAGGTTCAGAGGGGTTAGTAAGAAATAAGCAAACGACGCTCCAAACAGAGCCACCATAGCTTTTGCTAAATACTGTGCACCAAAATAAATAGCTGCCCAACAAAGACCAAAAATAAGCAAAGCACCTTTGGTGCGCCAGCAGGCCACCATCGAGTAAAACAACGCTTTTTTTAAAGGAATGCCATGCCAACCCATTAGTGCGGGGGCATGCCAAAATAAAATAGAAATACCCACATAGAAAAGCCCAAACAAATACATAGGGGCTTGAATTGCTTGCATCACCTGAGTCGGGTCAGCGTCCTCTGTGCTCATGACCTCTACCAATGTTTGGCTAAATGGCATGACGGCCAGAAAACCTGCAGCTAAGCAAATAAAAAAATAACTTAGGCCAAGCTTGAGCATGGCTTTTTTGACCTCAGCACTTTTTAGTGGTTGTAGCCACATGCCTAGTTGCATAGGTTGATTACGCTCTATGTGAACACAGGCATTTAATGCAATAAACCCAATAGCTGGTGTAGCAACTATCAATGCAATTTGACCTAAAATGGGCAACAAATAGCTCAAGTTAATGAGTAGGCTGGTCATTAAGCTCCAGAACAACATGGTCATGGGCTGGCGTTTAAACAACGCCCAACCTTGTACTAACCAAGCCCAGCCGTATTCAGAGGAAAGTCGTGCTGCCTGCATGGCTTATCCTAATAAGTCGTTAAGTGTGTACACAGTGAGTTTACGCTGCGTGAGAACCCGCTCAAAATGCGTAGGGTCATGCGGTTTTAGACTTTGGGCTGGGCGTGGATGGTAAAAATCATATAAGCGCGACACCCAAAAACGCAAAGCAGCAGCCTGAAGTAGTAATGGCCAGATGCTTTTTTCCGCCTCAGTAAAAGGCCGTACAGCGTTATAGGCACTAACCCATGACTTCAATAAATCCACTTTAAACTCGCCGGTCTCACGCACAATACACCAGTCGTTTACACTTACTGCTACGTCAAACAGCCATTTATCGCAGCCAGCAAAGTAAAAATCGATGAACCCGCCCATAACTGGGGCCTCAGCACTACCGGAAAAAAGCACATTATCCCTAAATAAATCACAATGTGAAGGTCCTGCCGGTAATGTTTCATAAAGAGCACTGGCAAACAGTTGCTGTTGCTCTTGAAGACTACTTTGCAGTAAGGCTTTTTGGTTTGGATTTAGGAAATCCAATACTAATGGTATGGTTTGCTCCCACCAACTTAGACTGCGTAAATTAGGTTGAAATAATGGGTAATCTTGGGCGGCTAGATGGGTTTGCGCTAGGGTGGTAGCGGCTAAAGCACAATGCTGAATTGTCGGTTCAGGTACATAGCTGCCTGTTAAACGCGATACAATAGCGCAGGGCTTGTTGTGTAAGCGTGTTAAACGCTGGCCATTTTTTAAGGTTTGTGGCGAAGGCACAGGCAAGCCTTTTTGAGCCAAATGGTGCATTAGCTCTATATAAAAAGGCAATTGCTCATAGGTCAAGACCTCAAATAGCGTCAATACATATTCGCCTGTGGTTGTGGTCAGAAAATAGTTGGTGTTTTCAATACCGGCGCTGATGCCTCGTAAAGAAACCATCTCTCCTAAATGGTAGTGTTGCAATAGATCGCGTGCGTCAGCATCGGTTACGGTAGTAAAAACAGCCATCTTGTGTTGTTAAAATAATTAATTGAATAAAAAGTGGTGACAATAAAAGCAGTCGCTATTATAAGAAAGAGCGCGTATAAAACCTAATGCAATCCTTAGGTTTCTGATTATATAGATATAGGTATGTTGTGAGTCTACAGTCAAATCAGGCTATGAGCCAAGTTAGCCAGATGGCAGCCCCCAGTTCTTGGGCACTTTGTGTTGCTCCTATGATTGATGTGACAGATCGTTATTGTCGCTATTTTCATCGTTTGCTAGCCCCAAAAGCACGGCTTTATACTGAGATGATTACCACCGGAGCACTGGAATACGGTGATGTGGCACGTCATTTGCGTTTTGATCCGTCCGAGCACCCGGTTGCATTACAGTTAGGTGGCAGCGACCCCAAGGCCTTGGCTTATAGTGCCAAGCTAGGTGAGCAGTGGGGCTACGATGAAATCAACCTAAACTGTGGCTGTCCTTCGGATCGTGTCCTTCAAGGGGCTTTTGGTGCTATTTTAATGAGCCAAGCACAACATGTGGCCGATTGTGTTAAAGCCATGCAGGATGCGGTCTCTATACCTGTCACGCTAAAGCATCGCTTGGGTTTGGATTATGATTATAGCTATGAGTTTGTGAAAGACTTTGTTGCTGTTCAGTACGAAGTAGGGGTGCGAATCTTTATTGTGCATGCGCGCAACGCTGTTCTTAAAGGGTTGTCACCCAAGGAAAACCGAGAGGTACCCCCTTTGCGTTACGATATGGCTGCGCAATTGGCGCAGGATTTTCCCGAGGCTACCTTTGTTTTAAATGGGGGCATCAGCACGGTAGAGGACAGCATGCAGCACTTACAGCAGTTTGATGGGGTGATGCTTGGGCGTGCTGCGTGGCACACGCCCGCAGTCTTAGGCCATATCCACGACCAAATTTGGCCCGAGGTGACTCGTTTAAGTGATCAAGAGGTTGTGGATGCCATGTATGCGTATTTAACCGCGGAAATTCAAGCAGGAACGCGCCCACGCCAGATCACCAAAGCCTTGTTGGGATGGGCTCATGGCAAACAAGGGGCCAGACAATGGCGACGCCATTTATCAGACCCTGCTCAAATGGCACGCCAAGACGCGACTGTTTTGCTAGAGGCTTGGCAGCAGCTTCAGCAAGCGAACTAATTACACAATTGCTGTTTGGCTTGTGTGTATTCAACGCACAGCTGATTAAAGAGCTCGGTAGCTGGTAAAGCACGAGCCAAAGGGGCTCCTTGGCCGGCCCAATGTGCTGCAAAATCATAATTTGCTGCTGAGCTTGCTACCTGATGCAAGGCTTTAGCGGCATTATATGCCACAGGATAAGCCGGTAGATCTGCCACGAGGGCTGCAATTTCAGTATGCATACGATTGCGCAGCCCCCGCGCTGGACGTCCAGAAATAACGGGTGTAATAGCTGTGTCGTAAGCACGATGGCTAAGTAGTGCAGCGCGGTAAGCCGAATCTGCAGCGGACTCTGGGCAAGCAACGAATGCTGTGCCAAGCTGAGCTAAGTCCGCACCATGTAATTGCATAGCGGCCACATGAGCCCCCGTCATTATTCCGCCAGCTGCAATCAGAGGTAAATGAATGTGTTGATGCAGTTGGCCTAATAAGGCAGTTAGGCTTAGCTCTGACTCAATTAGGGGGTTAAAAATACCACGATGTCCCCCAGCTTCAATGCCTTGCGCAATAATAGCGTCCACGCCGGATTGTTCCAAGAATTTAGCTTCTGCTAGACTTGTGGCACAGCCCCAAACATCAATACCTGCTGCTTTTAATTGGGCAAGCGCTGTGGGCTCAGGTAAACCAAAATGAAAGCTTACGATGGTGGGCTTTTCTTCACAGAGCATTTGAATTAGAGCGGGGTTTTGCCAAGCGCTTTGATAGCCTTCGCCTAATGAGGCAGGAGGAGAACTATCAAACTCATTGAAGTACGGCGTTAATAAATATAGCCAATGCAACTCGCGCTCAAGATTTTGAGCCTCGGGTTGATGGCAGAAGAAGTTCACATTAATTGGTCCAGGGGTTGCGAGCTTGAGTGCTTGGATTTGTGCGCGCGCCGTTTCTACATCTAAATGGCCTAATCCTAATGAGCCTATCCCCCCAGCACGAGTCACGGCGGTGGCTAACTCAACGGTGCTAACTCCTGCCATGGGTGCTTGAACTATGGGAGCAGATAATTGGTATTTTTGCGCTAAAGAACTCATGGGTACTCGCTATAAAAAAAGCCACTTAAATCTAGCTAAAAGTGGCGTAGGGGATAAAAAAATAATTAGTCGGGTAGGCTGTCAGTAGGCCAGTCACGAATATAGGCTTTAAGCATTTTGTTCTCGAACTTTTCGGCCTCTACCAAGGCTTTGGCCAAATCATAAAAAGAGATAACGCCTAATAGCATCGGCCCATCCATAACAGGAACATAGCGCGCGTGCTTGGCAAGCATTAACCGTTGCACTTCGTCCGCGCTGGTATTAGGGGTGACGCTAATAGGCGCATCATTCATAATGCTGCGAATGGTATAGCTATATCCATCGGCTCCATGTGCATGCAGATGGCGTATGATTTCTCTAAAAGTGAGCATGCCGACTAACTCACCATGCTCCATAATAACTAGTGAGCCCACATCTTGCTCGCTCATAATTTCTATGGCTGTGCTGATGGGGGTATCGGGTGTAGAGGTGTAAAGGATATCCCCTTTAACACGCAAAATTTCACTTACTTTCAGCATGAGTAGTGACTCCTAAGGGATTTGGTCTAGTAAATAGTTGTTGTTCTAAGCGCTGACAAAGCTCTTTTAGCTGCTGGGGCTCAGAAAAAAGTGATTCTAGGTTAAGTGCTGGGTTAGCCACGGTAAGATTGATCAGACCTACTATGCTATGAGCCACTGGGGTATCGGCTTGGGTGCGATCAATAAGCAAAGCATCAACTAAGGGCGCTAAAGGGGTAAGAGCTGGGTCGCAGCTCAGTACCCATCGTTCATCTTCATTTTCTATGGTGTTGACCACGTAACCGTCTTTTTTTAAGCGTTTAAGTAGCTCGTGCAAACTGGCTGGGTCGCGACGCAATTGCATGCTAATTTGATGCAAATTAAGCCCCGAGGGGACTGCAGTGCGCTGCTTCCATAATAATTCCAAAACGGACAGCGCATTTAAAAATTGAGCTCCAGAGTGGTGTGAGTTGGTCCATGAGCGACGTCGTAGGTTAGGTAAAATAGCGACTAGACTGGCCCCAACTAATACCACTAACCAAGACAAATACACCCACATTAAGAAAATGGGCACCGTGGCAAAAGCACCGTAAATAAGGGTGTAGGTAGGAAACTGTTTTAGGTAAAAAGCAAAGCCCGATTTCAGGATCTCTAGGGCCAAAGTGGTAAATACCCCCCCCACAAACGCATCACGCCATAAAATACGTCGGTTTGGCACATAGACAAAAAGAGCGCTAAAAGCCAATGCGGTTAAGATAAATGGGATATATGACAGTGCAAACGAACTAAGAAATGAAAGGGTATTGATATGACCTAAAGAGTCTTGTGCCAATATTGTGCTGGCCCAAATACTGGCACCTGCCAAAATAGGCCCTAAAGATAATATGGCCCAATAAACCAACACACGTTGCATCCAAGGGCGCTTTTCTGTGACATACCAGATGTCATTAAATGTTTGATCAATGGTGGACATCAACATAATGGACGTCACAATCAAAAACAAACTTCCTACTGCAGTCAGGCTAGACGCTTTGGCGGCAAATTGATTTAGGTTTTCCATTACGGTGCTAGACACCGCTGCAGGCATTAAGGTGGAGCTTAAAAACTCTTGTAGTGCTGCCCTAAAGTCATCAAATAATGGAAAAGCCGTAAATAACGACAACACTACTGCTAATAAGGGCACTATGGCTAAAATGGTAGTAAAGGTTAGACTGGATGCCACTTGCGTGATGTTGCGTTGCAGTATTCGCGTCACTATAAATAACAGCGTATCAACGCTTTGGGAAAACCAAGCGGTATGCGATGTATGTTTTTTAGTGGACTGAGCGCTAGGCTCTGGCGTTGTCATAACGTTAAACTCCAAGCAAAAAAAGTGACCCTAGTCGTTTATATAAAAGTTTTGCTTTCTGTGATCATACCAGTATGAATGTTCAATTAAACCCTATTTTGTATCGGCTTGCAGCGCTATCGCTCGTAGGCTTAATTATTCTTTGTCTCGCGTGGGAGCTTTTTATTGCGCCAATACGCCCCGGTGGGTCTTATTTGGCACTTAAAGTGCTGCCTTTGTTGTTGCCGTTACGTGGTGTCTTAAAAGGTAACGTTTATACCTTGCAATGGTCCTCTATGTTAATGCTATTGTATTTTATGGAGGGGGTAACTCGCGCTTGGTCTGACCCAAATCCTTTATCAGTTCAAATGGCGTGCATAGAGATTGTGCTGTCTTTTACCTTTTATGTGTGTGCAATGTTTTATTTGTGGCCTGCAAAAAAAGCAGCTAAACAAAATAAAAAAACACATCAAGTGCACTAGGAGTCCTTATGAAGAGCTGTTTTGACGCTTTGACTTTCAGTCACAGTTATGCTGATTTAGGCAGTGCTTTTTATACACGGCTTGATCCTCAAGGCTTAAATGAGCCGCGTCTACTCCATGTTAATAAGGACTTGGCCCAACGCCTAGGGCTTAGCGCAGACTGTGTCATGGCTCCCGAGTTTCTTGCTGTTATGTCAGGCAATCAGGGTCTTGAACCCGGACAAAGCTTAGCCGCTGTCTATAGCGGGCATCAGTTCGGGCATTGGGCTGGTCAATTAGGGGATGGTCGTGCGCATTTACTAGGAGCCATAGAAACCGCCCATGGTCCCTTAGAGCTGCAGCTTAAAGGCTCAGGGCTTACGCCTTATTCACGTATGGGAGATGGCCGAGCAGTGCTGCGTTCCTCTATACGAGAGTATTTAGCCAGTCATGCGATGAAAGCGCTAGGTATTCCCACAACCGAAGCTTTGGCTTTGGTCGCTTCTGACGACAAGGTGTATAGGGAAACCATAGAAACAGCGGCCATAGTTTGCCGTGTTGCCCCTAGTTTTGTTCGGTTTGGCTCATTTGAGCACTGGGCTGGACGTCCTCAGCAGCTCAAGCAGCTATTGCACTATGTGATCGAGCATTTTTATCCCGAGTGTGGGTTGCCGGCATTGCAGACGGATGCTGAGCTCGTGCAAAATATGTTGCGCCTTGTGGTACAACGTAGCGCTCAAATGGTTGCCCATTGGCAAACGGTGGGCTTTTGTCATGGGGTAATGAATACAGACAATATGTCTATACTGGGTTTAACCATAGACTACGGCCCCTATGCGTTTATAGACAAATTTGCCATTGATTTTGTGCCCAACACCACTGATACCGGTGCGCGTTATGCTTGGTTTCGTCAACCCACTATAGTGCATTGGAATTTGGCTCGTTTAGCCAGTTGTTTTTTAGACATCTGTACAGAGGATCAGTTGCAAACGGTATTGGCTCATTATGAACATGACTATCTGCAACAGTATCGCACCAATATGCAGCAGAAAATGGGGTGGGACACCTGGTTAGAAACAGACAGTCAGCTAATGAATGAATGGTGGCAGTTATTGCATGACCAACACGCTGATTTCACTTTAAGTTTTAGACATCTAGCAGTAGCACCTACACAACCAGAACTTTGGTTGCAGCTATTTGAACACCGCTCTCAGGCGCAAGACTGGTTAGACCGCTATTTGCTGCGTAGCCAACAAAACCATCACTCAGCCCAAGCTCGAGTTGAGCAAATGAATGCGCATAATCCGCTGTATGTATTGCGCAATCATCTCGCTCAAGAAGTCATTGTCGCGGCCCAACATGGTAACTACGCACCGTTAGAACGTTTATATACGGTATTAAATCGTCCGTTTAAAGAGCAAGACGGGGCTGAGGATTTGGCGCAGCCGCCTAGCCCAGAACAACGGATTGTGGCTTTAAGTTGTTCTTCTTAGTGTTTATACAGAGTAATTTGGGTATGATTATGCCCAATCAGCTTACTCATTTTTGGATTTAATTTGTTATGGCGGCCAACACTTTAGGTACTTTGTTTCGCGTTACAAACTTCGGGGAATCGCATGGGCCTGCGATAGGCGCAGTGGTTGATGGGTGCCCTCCAGGGTTAGAGCTCTCAGAGGCCGATATTCAATACGAACTCGATCGACGTCGGCCTGGTACTTCACGTCATGTAACCCAACGCCAAGAGGCCGATCGGGTTGAAATACTGTCAGGGGTTTACGAAGGTAAAACCACAGGTGCCCCTATTAGTTTATTGATTCGCAATACCGATGCGCGCAGTAAAGACTATGGCAATATTCTTGAAACCTTTAGACCTGGGCACGCCGATTATGCGTATTGGAAAAAGTATGGCATTCGCGATCCACGTGGTGGGGGGCGCTCATCGGCACGCCTTACTGCACCTACTGTAGCGGCCGGAGCTATTGCTAAAAAGTGGTTGGCTCAGTATTTTCAAGTGCGTATCCGAGGCTACATGAGTCAATTAGGTCCTATTGTTATCCCTTTCCAGTCTTGGGACGAGGTAAGCCAAAACGCGTTCTATGCGCCAAATGCCGCTGTGGTGCCAGAGCTTGAAGCCTATATGGATGCGTTACGCAAAGACGGTGATTCCATCGGAGCCCGTATTGAAGTCATAGCGGAAAATGTACCCACTGGCTTAGGCGAGCCGGTGTATGGGCGTATGGATGCAGAAATTGCCTATGCCATGATGGGCCTTAATGCAGTGAAAGGGGTTGAAATTGGTGCGGGTTTTGAGTCCGTATCGCAGCGTGGCTCCGAACACGGCGATGCCATTTACCCAGAGGGTTTTGCAACCAATCATGCTGGGGGTATTTTAGGCGGGATTACCACCGGGCAAAACATCGAGGTTTCTTTGGCTATTAAGCCTACCTCTAGCATTCGCATCAAGCGTCCCTCGGTAAACATAAATAATGAAGCTGTCGAGGTGCAAACCTTGGGGCGTCATGACCCATGCGTGGGTATACGTGCTACGCCTATTGCGGAAAGTCTATTAGCTATTGTGATTATGGACCAATTATTGCGTCAACGTGGTCAATGCGGTGATAGTGGTTTAAATCGTTAAGGAAAGAACTATGCGTCCCTTGCTTCATAAAATAAAAATAGCGGCTGGTGTTGGTGTGAGTAGTTTACTAGTGGCCTGCACGGCACTGGATACCACTAGCTCTGGCACGGTCGGTATCCAGCGTAAACAATACATGTCGGGTTTGGTGTCTGAGGCCGAGTTAAACCAAACGGCTTTGCAGCAATACTCACAAATGATAGGGCAAGCGCGTGCACAAAAAGCACTGGATGTGGATGCAGCTCAAACTCAACGCGTACGGACTATTGCGCAGCGTCTAATCCAACAGGTTGGTACGTTTAGGCCTGATGCCCAGCAGTGGAATTGGGAAATTCATGTCATCAACAGTAATGAGGTGAATGCGTGGTGTATGCCTGGGGGCAAAATGGCAGTGTACTCGGGTTTAATTAAGCAAACTCAAGCCACCGATGACGAGTTAGCTGCTGTTATTGGTCATGAAATGGCGCATGCTTTGCGTGAACATGCCCGAGAGCAAATGTCCCAGCAAATGGTCACGGGTCTAGGGCTATCCATCTTAACTGCTGTTACTGGCAACTCTGCCGCCGGGGATTTGGGGGGAACGCTAACTGATGTGATGTTTAATTTGCCCAATAGCCGTACTCATGAAACCGAGGCCGATTTGCTAGGGGTCGAACTAGCTGCTCGAGCCGGTTACGATCCGCGCGCAGCCGTCAGTCTATGGCAAAAAATGAGTGCATTAGGCGGTGGTGGTACCCCTGAGTTTTTGTCTACGCATCCTTCGCCTGCGAGTCGTATTAATGAGCTACAAGTAGCCGCTGAGCGTGTTCTGCCTTTATACGAACAAAATCGACGTCGTTAAACGTGTGGTTCACGATTCGAATCCCCTTTTAAGAGCGGCTAAAGCCGCTCTTAGTCTATCTGGACTAGCTAAACGATAACAACTTGGAATCAGGCCGGCATCCCTCTTAAAATTAATATCCTATTACTTTTTATACCAGTATATCTATTGGGCTTGTACCGGCTTAGAAGCTTGGCATAATAAATAAAACGGATTCATTCTTTTAGGCGAGGCTCAGATGGCTAAAACCCTGTATGACAAATTGTTTGATTCACATGTTGTGCACCGTGAAGACGATGGCACCTGTTTAATCTATATTGACCGTCAGCTATTGCACGAGGTCACCAGCCCTCAGGCTTTCGAGGGGTTAGAATTAGCAGGACGTAAACCATGGCGCATCAGTGCAAACTTAGCGGTAGCAGATCATAATGTGCCAACCACTTCACGGGTAGACGGTATTGCTGATCCCATTTCTAAACTGCAGGTGGACACCTTAGAGAAAAACTGTAAAAAGTTTGGGATTACTTTGTTTGATATGAACGACCAACGTCAAGGCATTGTTCATATTATTGGTCCCGAACAAGGTGCAACCTTGCCAGGCATGACTGTAGTGTGTGGCGACTCGCATACTAGCACTCACGGGGCGGTAGGCGCTTTAGCCTTTGGTATTGGTACCTCAGAGGTCGAGCATGCATTGGCTACTCAAACCTTGCTCATGAAAAAAAGCAAAAACATGTTAGTCAAGGTTAATGGTAAGTTGCCGTTTGGCTGTACTGCTAAAGATTTAATTCTGTACGTAATCGGTCAAATTGGAACAGCTGGCGGTACAGGCTATGCGATTGAGTTTGCTGGTGACGCTATCAGTGAGCTCAGTATGGAAGGCCGCATGACAGTATGTAATATGGCTATCGAGGCCGGCGCACGATCAGGCTTAGTTGCCGTGGATAAAAAAACCATTGATTATTTCCGCGGACGTCCTTATGCCCCTACAGGAATACTGTGGGATCAAGCAGTAGAGTATTGGAGTACGTTGCACTCGGATGCCGATGCACAGTTTGACCGAGTCATTGAACTGAATGCCGCTGATATTGCACCACAAGTCACTTGGGGTACATCGCCCGAGATGGTGCTAAATGTCACCCAGTCCATTCCGGATCCTGATCAAGAAAAAGACAGTGTAAAGCGTGATGGCATGATTCGTGCCCTTGAGTACATGGGGTTGAATCCTAAACAGCCTATTACTGATGTGCGTATTGACAAAGTATTCATTGGCTCCTGTACTAATGCTCGTATTGAAGACTTACGTGAAGCCGCCCACGTTGCCAGAGGCCGCAAAGTGGCGTCCAATGTCAAGCAAGCCATGATTGTGCCGGGTTCAGGCCTAGTTAAACTCCAGGCAGAGCGCGAGGGCCTAGATAAAATCTTTATTGAGGCTGGTTTTGAATGGCGTGAGCCAGGGTGTTCTATGTGTTTGGCGATGAATGCTGACCGTTTAGAGGCTGGTGAACGCTGTGCGGCTACATCTAACCGCAACTTTGAAGGGCGTCAAGGTATGGGTGGCCGTACCCATTTAGTTAGCCCAGCCATGGCAGCGGCAGCAGCCATCGCAGGTCATTTTGTTGACGTACGTAACTACAACTAAAAGGAAATACGATGCAAGCATTTACTACACATACGGGTTTAGTCACTCCTTTAGATCGGGAAAACGTCGACACGGATTTAATTATTCCTAAACAGTTTTTAAAATCCATCAAACGCACAGGCTTTGGTCCTAATTTATTTGATGAGTTGCGTTATTTGGACCACGGCGAACCGGGCATGGACAACGAATCACGTCCTAAAAACCCAGACTTCGTATTAAATCAGCCACGCTATCAGGGGGCATCCGTGCTTTTAGCACGTAAAAACTTTGGTTGTGGCTCCAGTCGCGAACACGCGCCTTGGGCCTTGTTGCAGTACGGCTTCAGAGCTATTATTGCTCCTTCTTTTGCGGACATTTTCTTTAATAACAGTTTCAAAAATGGCTTGCTGCCTATTGTGTTAACTGAGCTAGAGGTGGCCCGTTTATTTGATGAGGTCAAAGCGTTTCCTGGGTACGAGCTACGTATTGACTTAGAGCGGCAGGTTGTGATTAGCCCTTCTGGCGAGGAGTTCCACTTTGAGATCGACGCTTCGCGTAAAAATTCATTGCTCAAAGGCTTAGATGAAATTGGTCATACTTTACAAAAAGCAGACCTCATCAAACAGTTTGAAGCTGAGCGTTTAGCTCGCCATCCTTGGCTAGTAGCAGATGCCTTAGCGTAAATAATAAAGGAAATCTCATGACACAAATTGCTGTATTGCCAGGCGATGGCATCGGACAGGAAATCACCACCCAAGCCGCACGCGTATTAAGTGCGGTGGCACCCGATTTAACATTGGTCGAGGCTCCTGTGGGGGGGGCAGCCTATGATTTGCACGGTCACCCTTTACCTGCGCAAACGCTAGAGTTAGCTCAACAGTCTGCTGCGATTCTTTTTGGTGCAGTAGGCGACTGGAAATACGATGCATTGCCGCGCGAGCTACGTCCCGAGCAAGCCATTTTAGGCTTGCGTAAAGCCATGGGTTTGTTTGCGAATTTCCGTCCTGCAATTTTGTACCCACAGCTTGCTGACGCATCTAGTCTAAAACCAGAAATTGTTGCGGGCTTAGATATTTTAATTATTCGTGAATTAACGGGTGATATTTACTTTGGTCAGCCGCGTGGTATTCGCACCGTAGAAAATGGGCCATTTGCTGGTGACAAACAAGGGTTTGACACCATGCTTTATGCTGAAACAGAAATTCGCCGTATTGCCCGTGTTGCGTTTGAAGCCGCCCAAAAACGTAATAAAAAGCTATGTAGTGTGGACAAGGCAAACGTTTTAGAAACCTCACAATTATGGCGTGATGTCGTTATTGACGTCGCTAAAGACTATCCTGATGTAGAATTAAGTCATATGTATGTGGATAATGCAGCGATGCAGCTCGTACGTGCGCCTAAAGAGTTCGATGTGATTGTGACAGGAAATATCTTTGGTGATATTTTGTCAGACGAGGCCGCGATGCTTACCGGCTCTATCGGTATGTTGCCTTCAGCATCACTCAACGCATCGAACCAAGGCTTATACGAGCCTAGCCATGGCTCAGCCCCTGATATTGCAGGCCAAAACAAGGCAAACCCCTTGGCGACAATTCTTTCTGCTGCTATGTTATTACGTTACTCTCTTAACAGAGAAGATCAGGCACAACAGATCGAGCGCGCCGTCGCTGCAGTTCTAGAGCAAGGCTTACGTACCGCCGATATCCAAAGTGCGGGTACACAGGTGGTGGGTACGTCCCAGATGGGTGACGCTGTTCTGCGTGCATTAGGCTAAAGCATTTTATTTGTTTAGGTGATTTTTCATGAAAAAAGCAGTAGGTTTAATCGGTTGGCGCGGCATGGTGGGCTCTGTGCTCATGCAGCGTATGCGCGAAGAAAATGATTTTTCGTTATTCGAGCCCGTTTTCTTTTCTACGAGTAATGCCGGCGGCAATGCCCCTGAGTGGGCCGAAGGCGCTGGGCCATTACAAAATGCATACGATATTGAAAGCCTTAAAAAGCTACCGATTATTCTTACTGCTCAGGGTGGCGATTACACCACCGAGGTCTATGGGAAATTGCGCGAAGCGGGTTGGGATGGTATTTGGATTGATGCGGCCAGTACATTACGTATGGACGACAGCTCTATTATTGTCTTAGACCCTATCAATCGTGATGTGATCGACGCCGGTCTAGCCAAAGGCATAAAACAATATGTCGGCGGAAACTGTACCGTTAGCTGTATGTTAATGGGTTTAGGCGGTCTTTTTAAACACAACGCAGTGGAGTGGATGACCTCCATGACCTACCAAGCGGCTTCTGGTGGTGGGGCCCAACACATGCGCGAGCTGTTAAATCAATACGGCGAGTTAAATCAGTCTGTTAATTCATTGCTTGCAGATCCGGCCGCCGCTATTTTGGATATTGATCGTTTGGTATTGGCAAAGCAACGTGATGATGCGCTAGAGCGTCAACATTTTGGGGTGCCATTAGGCGGTAACTTAATTCCTTGGATTGATTCCGATCTAGGCAATGGCATGTCACGCGAAGAATGGAAAGGCGGCGTAGAAACCAACAAGGTATTAGGCCACAATGCGGATAACTATGTGCCCATAGATGGCTTATGTGTACGTATCGGTGCAATGCGCTCTCATAGCCAAGCCCTGACCATTAAACTAACTAAAGCTATCCCACTTGACGAGATCCATGACATGGTCGCTCAAGGTTCAGCGTGGGCTAAAGTGATTCCTAACGAACGTGAGCGTACCATGCACGAACTCACGCCTGTTGCTGTTTCTGGCACCATGGATATCCCTGTGGGTCGTATGCGTAAACTTGCTATGGGTGACGATTACCTCAGTGCTTTTACTGTAGGGGATCAACTATTATGGGGGGCTGCTGAGCCATTACGTCGCATGTTGCGTATTGTCTTAGGGGAGCTCTAACCATGCCCACACACTGTCGCCCAACATGGGCTATTTACTGGAGTGCAGGTGCGGCGGCAGTGTTATGTGCACTTAGCACGCAGGCTGCGGTATTAGGTCACTCACGAGTGATCTCTTTACCGCATCAGCCATTGCGTCTTTCTGTTTTAATTAAAGACGTTAGCCCAGCCGAACAGGCCAGTCTCACAGCGCGTATTGCACCAAGCGCTGCTTGGCACGAAGCGGGTCTGTCCGCACCTGTAGATCTATCTACTTTTAGAGTAAAAACCGTAACAGCATCACAGCCAAATACTGTGCAGCTGTTTTTGGAGTCCTCTCAAAGCACTACAGCCACTGTTATTGATGTGCTTGTCGATATTCAAAGCGATGTTTCCACACAGCGTCATCAAGTCAGCGTATTACAGGCACCTCAGCCAACACCAGTGGCTTTGGCGCAAGCACGTGCTGCTTCTGTAACACCAAGCCCATCTACTGCTGTAACTACAACTGCTTCCGTATCAGAAGCGTCAAACACGACTGCCTCTACTGAGTCCACCTATAGCGTACGCTCAGGTCAAAGCTTGTCACGTATTGCGCGTCATTATCGTTCTAACGCCTATTCTGAGCAGCAGTTCATGGTGGCTGTGCTCGAGGCCAACCCTCGTGCTTTTATACATGGCAATTTAAATTTATTACGGGCGGGGGCCACCTTAAATATTCCAGATGCTCAGCAGATCGCCGCAGTATCTCCACAGAAAGCAAATCAGCTTTACCAAACGCATCTGCAGTGGTTTGATGATTATCGCCAGCGTTTAGCTCAAGGTTTGCCGGTTGAGCCCATGATGACAGCGGGGCAGTCAGCGCCTGTGGTTTCCGAGGTATCCGCGCCAGAAAGCCAAACGGACCGTTTGCAACTAGCCACGGATGATGCCAAGACCATCCAAGCCGATCAGAAAGCGGCTACAGCCCAAGAATTAGCGTATAACGCCGAGCGTTTAGCCCTACTTGAAAGTGCTACCGATTCGGAGCCGTCTGTCAAAAAAGAACCCACACCAACTACTACCGCAACAGATACATCACAAGTGGCCTCTACAGAGGTTGATACCTCTGCTTCCACCTTGCCAGCAGACACAAGTGCAGCAGACCCAAGTGCGGCAGACACAAGTGCAGCACAAACGGGTTCGGCGCAGGCTAGTCCTGTCGATGGTGAAACCACTGCAGCCCAAGCCGCTTCAGGCTGGTTATCTTCTATGTGGGTAGCCGCTATTGCTTTATTGGTATTGGTTGCCCTAGCTATTGCTTGGTTTTTACGTCGTTCCAATACAAGTCGGTTAGATGTGGTGGATGAGCTCTCTCCTAGCACCGTGCGCATGCGTGAAAAACTCGATAAAAATACAGAAAGTGACGTACCTCATCCGGATGACGTTGAGTTTAGGGAAATAAAATAAGTGGTAGCAGTTCAACGCATGGCCTTGGGTCTTTGTTATGACGGCTCAATGTGGCACGGTTGGCAAACCCAACCATCTGGTCGCACCGTACAAGATCAAATTGAAAAAGCTTTACAGCAGTTTTTAGCGCATCCGCTTAGTACTATTTGTGCTGGTCGTACTGATGCAGGGGTTCACGCCTTAAACCAGGTGGTGCATCTGGATACTCATGCAAAGCGTGCGCCTGAATCGTGGGTACGTGGGTTGAATGCCTTATTACCAGCCAGTATCTCTGTGCAGTGGGCGCAAACCGTTCCTAATCATTTTCATGCGCGCTTTTCGGCGCAACGACGACGATACGTGTATGTGTTACGTAATGAGCGTGTGCGTTCGCCTCTAGTGCACCAACGTGTGGGTTGGGTTTTTCAGCCGCTGGATTACGCAGCAATGCAAGACGCAGCACAACGCTTATTGGGTACGCATGATTTTAGCGCTTTTCGTTCAGCAGAATGCCAAGCCGCAAGTCCTGTTCGCACCTTAATGCAGTTAGTTATTCATCACCATGCACCGTGGTTTGTATTCGAGTTCGAGGCCAATGCTTTTTTACATCACATGATCCGTAATGTAATGGGGGCATTGGTCTATATAGGAATGGGGCGGCAGCCTTCTACTTGGGTTGATGAGCTTTTGCTGCATAAAGACCGTAAACGGGCGGCACCTACTTTTGCTGCTGATGGTCTGTATCTGGCCGGTGTGGATTATGATCAGGAGTTTGCTTTGCCTAGCTCAAGCTCTGCCGAGCTAGCGCTACGTCATCTAGGTATAAATTGGAATGGCTTTTAACGTGAATCTGTTTCACAATTTCACAGGTTTGTGCCTGTAGTATAGTTGTGCCTCGGTGCGCGTGACATCTATCTATTACGAATCCCCTTTAGTTACATAAATGCTTATGTCTTTTTTATTGAAAATATCTTCATGGATAGACCGGCTTAATAAAACGGTCGGTGGGGCTGTGGCTTGGCTCACGCTCATCGTAGTGGTCGTGAGTGCGGTCAATGCAGTGGTTCGTAAAGTATTCAGTGTTAGCTCTAATGCTTGGCTAGAGCTGCAGTGGTATTTATTCGGTGCCATTTTTCTGCTGGCGGCGGGTTATACATTTTTGCGCAATGAACATGTGCGGGTCGATGTATTGGCACAGCGTTTCAGTCGTAAAACCCAGATATACATAGAAATTATAGGTGTGGTTCTTTTTCTATTGCCTGCTTGTGGTTTGGTGTTTTGGCTTTCTCTGCCTTATTTTTATAAATCGTATGTATTGCTTGAGCAGTCATCGAACACAGGGGGCTTAATCCGTTGGCCTGTAAAGTTATTAATCCCTGTGGGTTTTGGCTTATTAATTTTAGCGGGTATTTCCCACTTAATTCGAAGTGTGGGTTTTTTAATGGGGCGCTGTAACGATCCTTTGTCGGATGCAGATGCATTACAAAAAACAGAGGGCAGTAGCACCGAGGAAATGATGATAATTGCGGAAGAAACACTAGAGCAAAACCGTCAGCGTGCTCAACAAGGAGACGCATGATGGATTTCATTATTGCTAATTTGGCACCAATTATGTTCTTTAACCTAATTGTCTTTTTGCTTTTAGGTTTTCCGGTGGCTTTTACCTTAGCTGCTACAGGTATTTTGTATGGTTTGGTTGCCATCGAGTTAAACCTCATGCAACCGGCCTTGTTCCAAGCATTGCCCCAACGCATTTTCGGTATTGTCGCTAACGATACCTTGCTTGCCGTTCCGTTTTTTACGCTCATGGGTTTAATTCTCGAGCGTTCGGGCATGGCCGAGGACTTACTTGATACTATTGGTCAGTTATTTGGCCCAGTTCGTGGGGGCTTAGCCATTGCGGTGGTATTTGTGGGTGCCATGTTAGCTGCGACCACAGGGGTTATTTCTGCTTCTGTGATATCCATGGGGTTAATTTCTTTGCCCATTATGCTGCGTTATGGCTATGACCGCCGCCTAGCAACCGGTGTGATTGCAGCATCCGGCACTTTGTCACAGATTATTCCGCCTTCCATTGTGCTTATTATTTTGGCCGATCAGCTAGGGCGATCTATAGGTGATATGTATCGTGGTGCAATTGTGCCGGGTTTGGTTTTGACGTTGGCCTATATTGGTTACGTAGTCATACTTTCCATTCTTAAACCCAAAAGTGCGCCGGCTTTGCCTCCCGAGGCCAGAATATATGTAGAGCCCGATGGCAGCCGTGGCCTGAAGTCTTTAGTGGTCCTTACCCTAATAGCCGCGCTAATGGCATTTTTTGGAACAGAGTACTATTTTGAAACCCATCTTAGTGCGCCCATCGACGAATTAATTGTCATAGGTCTTCTGATTTGGGGTGGGGTTGCTTTATTTGTTGCCTTGGTAAATAAAGCGTTTAAGCTTGGTTTGCTTTCTAAAATTGCCGAGCGCGTTACGTTTGTGATGATTCCACCACTGTTCCTTATTTTCTTGGTACTAGGCACAATTTTTATCGGGGTGGCTACTCCTACAGAGGGCGGGGCGATGGGGGCTGTGGGCGCTATTATTATGGCAGTCTCACGCCGTAGACTCTCTTTTACTCAACTCAAACAAGCCATGAGCTCCACTACGCGTTTATCGTGTTTTGTGGTCTTTATTTTGGTGGGCTCAACGATATTTAGTTTAAGTTTCCGTGGCATTAATGGCGACTTATGGGTGGAAAGCCTGCTTATTGATTTACCAGGTGGGGAGCTCGGTTTTCTGATTGCTGTCAGTATTTTGACCTTTGTCCTAGCGTTCTTTTTGGATTTCTTCGAGCTAGCATTTATTATCGTGCCATTGCTTGGGCCAGTTGCCGATAAAATGGGAATTGATCTGATTTGGTTTGGGGTATTGTTAGCGGTCAATATGCAGACTTCGTTCATGCACCCACCGTTTGGTTTTGCCTTGTTCTTCTTACGCTCAGTAGCGGCTAAAGAAGACTACGTGGATCACGTAACAGGCAAGCCTATCCGTCGGGTCACTACAGGGGATATCTATTGGGGCTCGGTACCTTTTATTGTGATTCAGCTAATTATGGTTGCTGCCGTCTTGGCATTCCCCCAAATGGTCACGCATTACAAAGCAGCAGAAAGCCAAATTGATCCATCCGAAGTGCAGTTCGGCACAGAAAGTATGTATGGGGATGATGGTTATGGATATGGTGACAGTAATCCATTCCAATAACATGGCTGTCTGATGCTAAACAGGCTGGTATCCCAGCCTGTTTTTAATTGTTCATAGAGGTGACTATGCGTACTCGAGTAAAGATGTGTGGCTTTACCCGTTCCCAAGACATTAAAGCGGCCGTGCAAGCCGGGGCTGATGCCTTGGGCTTTGTGTTCTATCAAAAAAGTAAGCGTTATGTTTCCATTGCGCAAGCGGCTCATTTGCGTTCTCAGATACCCGCTTTTGTGCAAAGTGTGGCTCTGTTTGTGAACGCAAGCCCTGCTTTTGTAGAGCAAGTTATTCAAATAATGAAACCAGATCTGTTGCAGTTTCATGGCGAGGAAAGTCGGGCTTATTGTGAATCGTTCCAACACCCGTATATTCGTGCTTTTCGTGTGGGTGCGCCAGGCTTGGAAACGGCAGAGCAGGTCCTTAGGCAGTGTCGTCTTTATGATACCGCCCAGGCTTGGCTATTTGACAGTTTTTCACCCGCCTACGGTGGCAGCGGTACGCAGTTTGATTTGAGACTCTTAGAGCAAGTAGTAGCCCATCGTACTGCAGATGACCCTGAAATGGTTTTGGCAGGCGGCGTCGCGCCAGATCGTCTTGCTCAGTTAATTACACAGGTTCATCCCTATGCTATAGACGTTAGTAGCGCTATCGAAGACAGCCCAGGTATTAAAAATGCCGCTAAAATGCAGCAACTAATGCAAGCGTTGAACTTCTAACGGTTACGCTAGTCTTATTACTTTTAATAATAAAAAAGGTGAGACGATGATCAGCATAGGGCCGTTAGCGCTTTCCACTACGGTGGCTGTTGGTTTTTTAAGCGCTATCTTTATGTTTGTGCTTGCCGCGTATTTGGATAAGCGTTATCAGCTTGACCTAGAGCGTCGCCTATGGTGGATGGTACTGGCTGCATTGGTGGTGGGCAGAGCCGTTTTTGTGGCGCAGTATTGGCATGACTATAAGTACAACCTCTGGGGGGTAGTTGGCATCCAAGACGGAGGCTTTCACTTGGTTGCTGCCCTGAGCGTGCTGTTTATTGCATTAATTTATCAAGCATATAAACACAAACCACAACGTCGTGCTATGGCACAGCTAGTTGGCTTTAGTCTTGTGTTTAGTGTGCTTACTGCTAGTTTAGCTGCCCATTTTTTTCCTGCGCCACAACAAATAAATACAAGCGAGCTAGCGCTTACCCAGCTTCAAGGGCAGCTAGTCAGCCTAGCAGAGTTTAGCGATAAACCCATGGTGCTTAATTTATGGGCGAGCTGGTGTCCACCATGCCGTGCTGAAATGCCTGTTATGGCAGAAGCACAAAAGCAAAACCCGGATTTACATTTTGTTTTTGTGAATCAAGGGGAAAGCGTGCAAGTGATTGAACAGTTTTTACAATCGCAAAACCTTGAGCTAGAACATGTGCTAAGCGATATTAGCTCCACCTTATTGCACAGCATACAAGGGCGTGCCTTACCTACTACCTTATTCATTACTACCCAAGGTCACGTAGTAGATGTGCGTATGGGCGAGTTGTCTCAAGCAAGTCTAGCCGCGTATTTAAAGCGTTTGCGTTAATGAAAAAGCCCTCATACGAGGGCTAAAAATTAACTATATGAGGGTTCGGTATCGGATGCTTTAAGAGCATATTGGTTTGCGATCATGGCACAGGCCATCAATTGAATTTGATGGAAAACCATAATAGGCAGTAAGACGGGCCCCAACATAGCACCACTAAATAAGACTTGGGCCATAGGCACACCAGTGGCTAAGCTTTTCTTTGAAGCACAAAAGATAATGGTGATTTCATCAGCGCGATTAAAACCTAGGCGCTGAGCTAAAAAACGAGTCAACCATAGCACAATAAGCAACAACACCATACACACCACAAATAAAGCCAATAGCGCATTGGGTGGTACCTCTGACCATAGGCCGCTAACGACTGAGGAGCTAAAAGCGGTGTACACCACTAATAAAATGGAGCTTTGGTCTACGTTTTTTAACCAGCTGGAGTTGCGAGTAATAAAATTGGCCGTTAACGGACGGGAAAGATGACCCACTACAAAAGGTAAAAGTAACTGCAAGCTAATATCAATAATGGCATCGACCATACCTGCTGTGCCGGCGTTGGCATCTAGCATAATATTAAGAATCACTGGTGTGGCTACAATACCGATAATGCTAGAAGCCGAGGCGCTACAAACGGCTGCTGGAATATTACCCTTGGCGATAGAGGTAAAAGCAATAGCAGATTGCACTGTGCCAGGTAGCGCACATAAATACAGCATACCTATAGTCAAAGGCACGCCCAATAATGGAATAAGCAAAGGCTTAGAGAGCCATCCAATTAATGGGAAAATAATAAACGTAAAACCAAAAACCAAAATATGTAAGCGCCAGTGCGTCATACCCGCAATAATGGCTTCACGAGATAATTTGGCACCGTGCATAAAGAAAAGTAATGCAATGGCAAAGCGGGTCAGCCACTCAAAAAAAACGGCCCCGCTGCCTTCGGCGGGAAGCACCGTCGCAGCAATGACTACGCCTATTAAAATAAGCGTGAAGTTATCAAAAATAAGACGTAATTTGGCATACATCGTGGAAACCTATGAGCTAAAAGATTTAAAAATGAACCAACCAAGGCTAAAACACAACAAACTACCTACTAAATGTAGTAGTAAATGAAGGAAAAAATAGAAATATTGGCCCTGATGTAGCAAAGTGAAGCTTTCAGAGGTAAATGACGAAAAGGTGGTAAGCCCACCTAGAAATCCCGTCATGATGAATAGTTGCAAAGCAGGTGATACGGCAATGGCTTTATGCAGCGCGCCCACAATTAAGCCCATTAAAAAAGCACCCACGAGGTTTGCTGTGAGGGTGCCAATGGCTAAGACGGGCGAAAGGTGATTTAGGCTAAGGCCTATAAACCAACGTAGAACGGCACCACATGCTCCGCCTAGAGCGACAAAAAGAACGCCACTATTTAGCAACCTGCCCCCTTATTGTTATTGTTTAAATGTGTAATACCTAAATAGCTTACATCATAACGAGAATCAGCATGATTAGTGAACCCATTATTAGTACGATTAAACAAGCACGTCGAATTGTGGTATTTAGTGGTGCGGGTATGTCAGCCGAAAGTGGTATCCCTACATTTAGGGATGATTTAGTCGGTTTATGGCAACAGTATGACCCCAAAGAGCTGGCAACTGCCGAGGCATTTACCAAAGACCCTGAGTTGGTTTGGGGCTGGTATGAGTGGCGTCGGGCTCGTGTGGAATTAGCGCCACCCAATGCAGGGCATATTGCTATTGCACAGTGGCAGGCGCATTACCCATTAACTATAGTGACACAAAATGTGGACAACTTACACGAGCGTGCGGGTAGCTACAACGTAATTCATATGCATGGTAATTTGCATACAGCGTATTGCATCGATTGTAAAACGCCTCATCCTCTTTATCCGACGGCAACGCCTGCTACAGAAGGAAGCCGTTTATCGCCTCCGGCTTGTACGCTCTGTCAGGGTATGGTGCGGCCAGGGGTGGTTTGGTTTGGTGAGCCCCTAATAGAAGCCGATTTGCGTGCGGCTATTTATGCGGCAGAAAATTGTGATTTAGTGATTGCAGTAGGCACATCGGGGGTGGTGCAGCCTGCGGCATTAATTCCTTATTGGGCTAAAGAGAAAGGGGCGCAAGTGATACAAATTAACCCGCACGAAAGTGCTATTGATGAGGTCAGCGATTATAATATACGTCAGTCTGCTGCCACCGCCTTGCCGTACCTAGTACAAGCGTTGGGCTTTAGTAAAACTACCGAGTAGCATCAAGCTTCGTTATAATTACCGGTTTAGGTATAGATTTGTGTTTTTGCTGCGCAGTGTGGCAGAGATCCACAGAAGGACAGCAGTAGGATGAGTGAATTTTCTGCCTCTGATATTCAGGCTATGCAACTAGCGCTACAATTAGCCGATGTAGCTTGGCAGCAGGGCGAGGTGCCTGTCGGGGCCGTGTTGGTCGATGCAGACGGTCAACTTCTAGGTCAAGGCTATAATCAAGTTATTACGCGCTCGGATCCTACTCAACATGCCGAGGTGGTTGCATTGCGTCAAGCCACTGCTTTAGCCTCCAATTACCGACTACCTGGTAGCCAGTTGTTTGTCACTCTAGAGCCTTGCCTGATGTGTTTTGGGGCACTATTGCATGCTCGAGTCGAGCGTGTGGTGTATGCGGCACCCGATCCTAAAACAGGGGCATGTGGCAGCGTACTATGTCTGCACGAGCACCCTACATTAAATCATCAAACTCTGGTGCAAGCCGGCCTATTACAAGATCAGGCCTCTCAACTCTTGCGAGATTTTTTCAAAGAGCGACGTTTGCTCGCCAAACAAAAAAAGCGTGAATTATGACAATGACGTCACACCATGCTTGCGATGCCCATTGCAGGCACGAGCCCCATGGTATTTATATTATTTCCTCATCCAATGCGGTTGAAAAAGCAGAGCAGCTTGAGCTAGCACAGCATCATTTACGTGCTTTGGGTTGGACGGTAGACTTGGACCCTGATGCGTTAGCACGATTTCAACGTTTTGCAGGCACCGACGAACAGCGCCTTAATGCAATTCATCGTGCGTTAGAGCAACCCCATCAAGTGATTTTATCCAGCCGCGGCGGTTATGGTCTTAGCCGTTTACTGCCTGCTATCAATTGGCGCGCTGTGGCAGAGAGTCACAAGCGTTTTGTTGGACACAGTGATTTTACTGCGTTTAACAATGCCTTATTAGCTCAAACGGGTGCTATTAGTTATGCCGGCCCGTGTGCAGCATTTGACTTTGGTGTGTCTGAGCCGGATGATCTCACATTGGATTTATTCCATGAATCCATGACCGATCAGCTGGAAATACTTAGTTTTGAGTCAGAAGGCTCTGATGCGGTTGATGCGCGGGGCGTGCTGTGGGGGGGCAATTTAGCAATGCTGTGCTCCCTATTGGGCACACCGTATTTTCCTCATATTGATCAAGGCATTTTGTTTTTAGAGGACGTGGGCGAGCACCCTTATCGCATAGAGCGTATGCTGATGCAGCTTTGGCAAGCGGGGGTGCTGCAACGTCAGCAGGCTATTGTGTTGGGGCATTTTACGGAATATCAATTAACACCGCGAGACAATGGTTTCGATTTAAACCAAGTGATCGCGTGGTTGCGGCACACCGTTAAGGTGCCTGTGGTGCATGGGTTGCCGTATGGGCACACCCAAGTCAAAGTGACCTTGCCCATTGGCAAAAAAATAGGTATAGCCACTGAAAGCGATATGGCTTATTTGGTTATTGAAGAACATCACTAAAGCGTTGGCTTTGAGTGGTTTAATTAATTTTGAAAGACGCTTTGTTGTGATTACTACATCCAATTTGACCATTCAGTTTGGTCCAAAACCCTTATTTGAAAATGTGAACGCGAAGTTTGGCGGCGGCAACCGATACGGGTTGATCGGTGCTAATGGTTCCGGTAAATCGACGCTAATGAAAATTATTGGGGGCGACCTAGAGCCTTCTTCTGGCAGCGTCACCCTAGATCCAGGTCTAAGACTAGGCAAACTGCGTCAAGATCAGTTTGCGTTTGAAGACAACACAGTGTTGGATGTGGTCATGATGGGCCATACTGAAATGTGGCAAGCTATGACAGAGCGTGATGCCATTTATGCCAACCTAGAGGCCACCGAAGAAGACTACATGCGTGCAGCAGATCTAGAAGGGGTGTTTGCTGAGTACGATGGCTATACAGCACAGTCGCGTGCAGGTGAGCTACTGTTGGGTCTGGAAATCCCCACCGAGCAACATCAGCTCTTAATGAGTGAGTTAGCCCCAGGTTGGAAACTGCGTGTGTTGTTAGCGCAAGCGTTGTTTTCTAATCCCGATGTGTTGTTGCTTGATGAACCCACCAACAACTTGGATATTAATACCATTCGTTGGCTTGAAGACGTTTTGAACTCTTACGATAGCACCATGATTATCATTAGTCATGACCGTCATTTTTTAAATCAAGTGTGTACGCATATGGCTGATTTGGATTATGGCGAGCTACGTGTGTACCCAGGTAACTACGACGATTACATGCTCGCTTCAGCCCAAGCTCGAGAGCGTTTAACGCAGGCCAACGCTAAAGCCAAAGAGCGCATTGGCGAGCTTCAAGACTTTGTACGTCGATTCTCTGCTAATAAGTCCAAAGCACGTCAGGCAACCTCGCGTATTAAACAAATTGATCGCATAAAAGCAGAGACCGTAGAGGTAAAACCTTCCTCACGCCAAAACCCATATATTCGGTTCGAGCAAAGCAAGCCTTTACATCGTTTAGCCGTAAGCACCGAGGCGCTTAGCAAGCAGTTTGATCGTCCTATTATTCATAATTTGAATCTCACTGTAGAGGCCGGTGAGCGCATTGCTATTGTGGGTGCAAATGGGGTAGGTAAAACCACACTATTGCGTTTGCTGTATGGCGACTTGGCTGCCGATGCAGGCAAGGTGACTTGGGCCGAAAATGCGGATGTAGGCTACATGGCGCAGGATGTGTCTGAGCAGTTTGAGCAAGACGTTAATTTGTTTGATTGGCTTTTAGAGCATCGTCAGCCAGGCGACGATGATCAAGCATTGCGTTCTGTACTAGGCCGTTTATTGTTTTCTAATGATGACATCAAGAAATCCGTACCTGTGTTGTCAGGGGGTGAAAAAAACCGTTTAAGCTTTGGTCGCTTGATGTTGACACGTAATAATGTCTTATTAATGGACGAACCCACCAACCACTTAGATATGGAGTCCATCGAATCGCTGCAAATTGCACTCGAGAAATATCCCGGTACCTTAGTGTTTGTTTCCCATGACCGCGAGTTTGTTTCGGGGGTAGCCGGACGTATTATTGAAATATTCCCAGATGGTAAGCTTGTCGACTATGTGGGTTCTTATGACGATTATTTAGCTTATCGCGATAGTCAGCACGCTTAAATTATTATGCTTTATCAATTAAACGGTATTTATCACTACGAAGAAGACATCAAAAAAAGTCGTTTTTTGGCTTTGGCCGCACCAGTTAATAGTGCAGAGGAAGCGATGGATTTTTTGCAGGCACATAGCGTACCCGATGCCACACATAATTGTTGGGCATACAAGCTAGGTGATGAATACCGCTTTAATGATGATGGAGAGCCAGGGGGGACCGCTGGTCGGCCCATGCTACAAGCCATCGAGGGCCAAGACTGCGATCGTGTCGTGGTATTAGTAATCCGCTGGTTTGGTGGTGTGAAACTAGGCACAGGAGGCTTGATGCGGGCGTATGGTGGCGTGGCGGCCTCCTGTTTGCGTTTAGCGCCCAAAAGTCCTATTGTGCCCTTGCAAACGGTGCAGTGCTCCTGTGACTACAGCGATAGCGACTTAGTGCGATCACGCTTTAGCCAATATCAAGCCCAAGTGCTAACCGAGGTCTTTGGCGCAACAGGAGTGGAATGGACGTTGGCTTTACCCTTAGATCAAGTTCAGGCCTTTGAAGAAGGGTTTTCCAACTGGACGCGGGGCCAGGGGTTTTGGTCAACTTTGGAAAAAACAGATAGCCAGTCGCTTTAAGACTGCAAAACGTGATGATTTCTCTATTAAGGCTTGTCGTTTTATTTAAGATCACTGTAAAGTGATCTTTTTTTATAAGCTCAAAGGGTCCGGAATGGAAAAAATAATAGAGTGGATTAATGCAATTAATGCTATCGCATGGGGGCCTCTCATGCTGCTTTTGTTAGCTGGTACTGGAGTGTTCTTAACCTTAGGCTTACGATTCATACCACAGCGTAAGCTTGGCTATGGGTTTAAGATGCTTTGGCAAGGTCGCAGTAGCACAGAAAAAGGAGACATCAGTCCTTTTAATGCCTTAATGACGGCTTTATCGGCCACTATTGGTACTGGAAATATTGCAGGGGTGGCAACAGCTATATTCTATGGTGGCCCAGGCGCCATTTTTTGGATGTGGTTAATTGCTCTGATAGGGATGGCAACCAAATTCTGTGAAGCCACTCTTGCTGTACATTTTCGCGAAGTAGATGCGAATGGTCATTATGTGGGTGGCCCTATGTATTACATTCGCAATGGCTTAGGTGCTAACTGGAAATGGTTAGGAGTGATCTTTGCTGTTTTTGGTATGTTGGCAGGCTTTGGTATTGGCAATAGTATTCAAGCCCATTCAGTAGCAGATGTGATGCAGTCCGCCTTTAGTGTGCCACCTTTATTGACTGGGGTTATTATTGCTTTGCTTGTGGGCATGGTGCTGTTGGGTGGTATTAAACGCATTGGAGAGGTAGCGGGCAAGCTGGTGCCTTTAATGGCTGTGTTTTATGTAGGGGGCGGTTTATTAGTTTTGGCTCTACATATTGATCGCATTCCCCAAGCGATTTCGCTTATTTTTTATCATGCGTTTAATCCTACCGCTGCAGCGGGGGGCTTTGCTGGGGCTACGGTATGGGCTGCCATTCGTTTTGGCGTGGCGCGCGGTATTTTTTCTAATGAAGCTGGCTTAGGTAGTGCGCCTATAGCTCACGCTACGGCTCAGACAGATAGTCCAATTCGTCAGGGCACCGTAGCTATGTTGGGCACTTTTTTAGATACTATTGTGGTTTGCACGATTACTGCCTTAGTAATTGTGGTGACGGGCGCATGGCAAAGTGGGGAAAATGGCGCGACCTTGTCTGCCCATGCTTTTTCTCAGGGTTTAGGGCCAACCGGACGTTATATAGTGAGCATCGGTGTTGCCTTATTTGCATTTACCACAATTATCGGCTGGAGTTTTTACAGCGAAAAATGTGCTCAATTTTTATTTGGTGAGCGCTCTAATTTTCCGTTCCGTTTAATTTGGGTGGTGGTGATCCCGATCGGTACGTGGCCTGGCATAGATTTAGGTAGCTTATGGTTAGTAGCAGATACGTTGAATGCGTTAATGGCTATTCCTAACTTAATTGCTTTGTTGTTATTAAGCCCAGTGGTCTTTAAGTTAGCAAAAATCTATTTTGCAAAGCCTGCGCTACATAAATAAAAACTTTGTCTGATACTTAAAAGCCCTGTTTTTTGAACTGGCCCCAAGAAGTTGGACACCGATCCAACCTTTTTGGGGTTTTTGTTTTTTTGAGGTCAGAGGATGTATAGGCGTAAAAAAGCCCAGTTTAGGACTGGGCTTTGGGCCTATGCTATATGTAGATGCTTAGGCTTGGTTGTTTTGCTGAGCTGCAATTTCAGCGTGAACTTCTTCCATATTGACGGCTTTAACTTGTTCGATTAGCTCTTCAAGCTGAGACTCGGCTAAAGCACCGGAGTGTTGGAATAGCAAAACGCGTTCACGGAACACCATAATGGTAGGAATAGAACGAATACGCATAGCAGCGGCGAGTTCCTCTTCCTCTTCGGTGTTTACTTTGGCAAAGACGATATCGCTGTGTTTAGCGGCGGCGGCTTCGTAAGTAGGGGCAAATTGTTGGCAAGGACCGCACCAAGGGGCCCAGAAATCGATAATTAACGTTTTATCGCCTTCAACAGCGGCTTGGAAGGTGTCTTGAGTAAGATCAACGGTGCTCATAATTCTTCCTTGAATATGAAAAGGCGGCTGATAAGGCCGCCTTTTTGTGTATAGATGTCTACCTACAGACAGTGTACCGTGTTTTATAAATAAATACAGGCTTAATCGGGATAAAACGCGTATTTAATGATGAACAAAATAGCCACTATTGCTGTGGCAGGGTGGATAGAGCGGAACTGACCTGTTAATAGTTTAATGACCACATAACTAATAAAACCAAATGCCAAACCATTCGCAATGGAATAGGTGAATGGCATAGTAATAGCAGTAATAGCAGCAGGAGCGGCTTCGGTCATGTCGTCCCAGTCAATTTCAGCCACCTCACGTAGCATTAACCCTGCCACATAGAGCAGAGCAGGTGCTGTAGCGTAGGCAGGAACCATTTTAGCTAAGGGAGCAAAGAGCAGAGCTAATAAAAAACACGCGGCAATGGTTAGGGCCGTAAGACCGGTGCGACCCCCAGCTTGAACGCCTGAGGCGCTCTCTACATAAGCGGTGGTGCTGCTCGTACCAATTAATGAGCCAGCCACAATAGCTGTGCTATCGGCAAATAAAGCGCGACCTAGACGTCCGGTGTTGGTGTCAGAGATAAGTCGAGCGCGTTTAGCCACGCCAAGCATCGTACCCGTTGCATCAAAAACCTCAACAAGTACTAAAACTAAAATCACATGAGCCAAACCCATGTGCAAAGCACCCACAATATCAAGTTGCAAAAAGGTAGGAGCAATGCTGGGGGGCAAAGAAAAAATGCCTAGGTATTCATTATGGCCCGTAAGCGTAGATAAGGCGGTAATGGCTAAAATACCAATTAAAATAGCACCACGCACCTTTAAAGCGTCCAGTGCTGTAATAATGAAAAAACCCAAAATAGCAAAAATCGCGGCGGGCTGGGTTAAGTCGCCAATACCAATTTTGGTAGCAGGGTGTTCGACTACAATGCCAGCATTCATCATGGCAATAATAGCTAAAAACAAGCCAATACCTGCTGCAATAGCGGCACGCAACGAGCGAGGGATGCCTGCAATAATCCACCCACGAATGCCTGTGGCTGTTAAAATTAAAAAGATAATGCCGGAAATGAAAACGGCACCCAGTGCCACTTGCCAGGTCGCACCCAACGAGGCCACGACCGTAAATGCAAAAAAGGCGTTTAAGCCCATACCAGGAGCCATACCAATTGGCCAGTTGGCTACAAAGGCCATGATTAACGTACCTACGATGGCAGCTAAACATGTCGCTACGAAAATAGCCCCGTGATCCATGCCCGTAGAGGCCAGAATATTGGGGTTCACAATGATAATGTAGGACATGGTTAAAAAGGTCGTTATACCCGCCATGACCTCGGTTTTAACATTGGTACCATGTTCGTTAAGCTTAAAAAAACGCTCAAACATAAGGCTTCCTGTTTAGAAATAAACGTAAATGAATAACCACGCAATTTTATGCCATAAATACACTTTAGCGCTATGGCACAATGTAGAAACAACATGAAGATACTTGGATACGAAAGCTCGTGTGACGAGACAGGGGTTGCAATTGTATGCACCGAGCAAGGGCTGATTGCCCATGGTTTGCATAGCCAAATCGCTATGCATCGTGCGTTTGGTGGTGTGGTGCCCGAGTTGGCCTCGCGGGATCACATTCGCCGTGTCTTACCTCTGACACAGCAGGTGCTACAAGAGGCTGGTATGTCGCTGGATGATATAGACGCTGTAGCATATACGGCTGGTCCTGGGTTAAATGGAGCTTTATTGGTCGGAGCCAGTTTTGCTAATGCATTGGCTTGGGCGCGTGGCATCCCTACTGTTCCTATTCATCATCTTGAGGGGCATTTGCTGTCTCCTTTGCTCGCCGACCCTGCGCCTACGTTTCCATTTGTGGCCTTGCTGGTCTCAGGTGGGCATACACAAATTATGCAAGTAGATGGTGTAGGGCAGTATAAGCTACTTGGTGAAACTCTTGACGATGCGGCGGGCGAAGCTTTTGATAAAAGCGCTAAATTACTGGGGTTGCCTTACCCTGGTGGCCCGGCTTTAGCTGCATTAGCACAAGATGGCGATCCCGAACGTATTGTTTTGCCACGACCAATGATTCATAGCGGGGATTTAGATTTTAGCTTTAGTGGGCTTAAAACAGCCGTACTGACCGCACTGCGCAAGCTAGAAAAAGAGCAGGGTAGTGTTAGTTATCAAGATCAGGCTGATTTAGCCGCTGCTACTCAAGCAGCCATTGTTGATGTGCTTGCAATTAAATCGTTGCGTGCTTTAAAGCAAAGTGGGTTGAAACGACTGGTGGTCGCAGGGGGGGTGGGGGCAAATCAGCGATTACGCGACCATTTGCTTAATGAAACTCGGCGTTTGGGGGCACATGTGTATTTTCCACCTGTTAGTTTGTGTACGGATAACGGTGCCATGATTGCTTTTGCGGCGGCTCAGCGTATTAAAGCAGGGATCCAGAAACCTGAAATCGACCCTAGCTTTAAAGTGCGTCCGCGCTGGGACCTTGAAGAGGTCGCCATTTAGCGCTTTTTTTGCCCAATACGTGTTTCTTGGCCTAGCAGTAGACGCTGTATGTTTGCCGCATGACGCCATAGCAACAGCACACTTAATGCACAAATAGCCAAGGCCTCGGGTTTATCTAATGACCAAAGAGCGTTAGCTCCTAGAAAGTAATACAGGGGTGCCAATAAAGCCGCCACAATGGCAGCCAAAGAGGAATACTTAAAAATATAGGCGACGGTTAACCAAGTTAATACGCATGCCAAAGCAAGCAGTGGTTGCAGGGCAATTAATATTCCTATGGCGGTAGCTACCCCTTTGCCGCCTTTAAAGCCTAGAGTAAATGGGAAAACATGCCCAAGAAACACGGCTATTGCACTGGCTGCTACCACTGCGCTGCTTATATCAAAGTAGGCGCTGATCCATTTAGCCAAGCAAACAGCGACTGTGCCCTTGAGTAGATCGCCCAGCAAGGTCAAAGCAGCCGCTTTTTTATTGCCACTACGCAATACATTGGTTGCGCCGGGGTTGTTCGAACCAAAGCTTCGTGGATCGGCTAGGCCCATTAAACGACTTACAATTACTGCAAAGGGCAAAGACCCAAGCACATACGCGCAGCCTATAGTAAGTAAAGCAATTAACCAGAGCATAACTAGACCCATAAAAAGAAGACTAAGAGTGGCGATTCTACTTGAAGTGAACTAAGAGTCAAAATAAAACAGGTACAATTAGTTGTATTGGATAATAATGAGTTAACTAATGAAAATATTAATTGCAAATGATGATGGTTACAACGCGCCAGGCATCGAAGCGCTTTATCATGCTCTAGCAGATTTAGGCGATTTAACAGTGATTGCCCCTGAAAGCAATTGTAGTGGCTCTTCAAATTCATTAACCCTCACCCGCCCTTTGACTGTACATAAAGCGCATAATGATTTTTATTATGTCAATGGTACGCCATCGGATTGCATTCATATTGCTTTAACCGGCTTGCTTGACTTCAAGCCCGATTTAATCGTGTCGGGTATCAATAACGGGGCCAATATGGGTGACGATACCTTATATTCAGGCACAGTAGCTGCCGCCATGGAGGGCCATCTTTTTGGAATACCGGCGTTGGCTTTTTCTTTGGTCGAAAAAGGGTGGGCGCATTTAGATACTGCAGCTCAGGTGGCTCGCGAACTGGTGCTTAAAACGCGTGAACATCCACTTGAGGCGGGCACATTATTAAATATTAATATCCCAGCCGTTCCGCTTTCCGCTCTTAACGGCTACGCCGTAACGCGTCTAGGCAAGCGTCATCCCGCTGAGCCCGTAGTAAAAAGCACCACCCCTTATGGCGATCCCATTTATTGGATTGGTCCAGTAGGCAAAGCCGTAGACTTTGCCCTAGAGACCGATTTTGGGGCTACCCAAAATTTACAGGTTTCAGTGACACCGTTGCGTTTTGACTTAACCGATTACCAGCAGCTTGCTAGCACCAAGGCATGGATGCACAGTTAAAATGAAAAAAACAAGGGCTCATCGGTATGTAATGAATGCAAGCAGAGAGCTAAATCGATTTGGCCGCACTCGGTCTGAGCCCTTGTTTTCGTCCAAAAACAGCAATACTAAAATTCTTTCTTTGTCGCCTGCCACTACGCAAAGTGAAGTGGTGCAGAATCCTGCAGCAAATCAAAATTTAGGCTTAACATCCAAGCGAGCACAAGAGCATTTGCTTCGTCGTCTAGAGCTAGCAGGCATCAAAGATCAACGTGTACTGAATGCGATGCGCCAAGTGCCGCGTCATTTATTTGTGGACCAAGGGCTGGCTAGTCGCGCTTATGAGAATGAGGCTTTGCCTATAGGTTACGGGCAAACTATTTCACAACCGTGGATGGTAGCCCGCATGTCCGCATTATTATTGTCGGAACACACGCCTAAACGAGTTCTAGAGATAGGCGCTGGCTGCGGCTATCAAACGGCAGTATTAACGCACCTAGTGCCAGAGGTTTATGCGATAGAACGCATTGCTGCGCTTTATGACCTCACTTACAAGAATCTTCAAGAATTAGGCGTAATAGACCAAGTTCGTTTAAAATTCGGGGACGGTATACAGGGTTGGGCGGATGCGGCACCTTTTGATGCCATTATTGTGGCAGCAGCAGGCTCGCAAATACCCGAACAGTTACTGCAGCAACTTGCCGTCGGGGGCTGTTTAGTCGCCCCCGAGGGTGATTTATCTCAACGTTTGGTCTACATTAGACGATACGCCGTCAGCCGTTGGCAGCGTCACGAACTCGAAACTGTGCGTTTTGTTCCATTAAAATCGGGAACGCAAATTTAATTTTAGGAGAGCAACATGCAGCAAGCTGGTACGACTATGTCTCCCGCTGCTTCGATTTTATCGATACGACAACCTACTCGTTGGTTGGTCGCTGGGACGATGGTAATGTCTTTGGTGCTATCGGGGTGTAGCACTAACACACCGGCTCCTATTACCGATATTCATTCTTCTACGCCTAGTGCGCCTCAGTCCACTACAGGCGGTAATTACACGGTGCAAGTCGGGGATACGCTTTATAAAATTGCGCAGCAGCATGGTACTACGGTTCAAGCAATTGCCAATGCAAATAACATTACAGATCCTTCTCAATTACGGGTTGGTCAAGTATTGGTGGTAAATGGCGCTGGTCAGGTTGCTCAAACAAGCACATCCACATCGCGTCCTAGTACCACCCCTGCTAGCAGCTCAGATTCGGGCGCAGCAACCTCATCTCCCGTAACCTCATCTAGCAGTACCAGTCCAACCAGTTCTGCCAGTGTATCGACCAAATCGCCACGGGCAAGTGATGCCAATTTAATCAATTGGGGATGGCCCACCAATGGCAAAATCATCCAAAGCTTTACCGCGAGCACAAAAGGTATAGACCTAGAAGGCAATGTCGGTGATGCCGTTAACGCTGCTGCAGATGGCAAAGTCATGTATGCCGGTAACGGTGTACGAGGTTTAGGTAATCTTATTTTATTAGGTCATAGCAACGGTTTTATTACCGCCTATGCGCATAATGACTCGCTGATTGTCAAAACAGGACAGGAAATTAAAAAAGGTCAACGTATTGCTACGCTAGGCCAAAGTGATACCACATCGCCTCGTTTGCATTTTGAGATCCGTCGTCGTGGCACACCCGTCAACCCATTATCTTATTTACCCGAACGTTAAATTTCAGTTGTGACGCCGACTATGAGCGATTTATTAGAAGTAGAGTCCTTAGACCTTGAGGGTCGAGGTGTAGCACACCAAGCCGATGGTAAGGTGGTATTTATTGATGAGGCTTTGCCCGGTGAACTCGTCCGCGCACAAATAACACGCCAAAAGCCCAGTTATAATCGAGCCAAACTCATCGAAGTGGTACGCCCGTCAGCACAACGGGTCGAACCACCCTGTCCTAATTTTGGTGTGTGTGGGGGGTGCTTAATGCAGCATCTAGAGCCCACCGCTCAAGTGGCTATTAAACAGCGCGCCCTAGAGGATGCTTTTAATCATATAGGCAAAGTCCGACCTAAGCAGCTTTTGGCAGCTATGCACGGACCGTATTTTGGTTATCGTTTTAGAGCACGCTTTTCTGCCCGTTTTGTACAAAAAAAAGGCGGCATGTTAGTGGGGTTCAGAGAGCGAAATGGGCGTTATGTGGTCGATATGGATCAATGTTTGGTAATTCCTAAACATGTATCCAAGCTATTACGCCCTCTGCGTACCAGCCTAAGCACCTTATCTAGGCCCGACCGTATTCCCCAAATTGAGTTAGCAGTGGGGGACGACTGCACGGTATTGACTTTGCGTCATATGGAGCCCCTAACGGAATCAGACTTGCACACATTACGTGAGTTTGCCAAGCAGCACCATATCGTGTGGTGGTTACAACCTAAAGGCCCCGAAACGGCTCACCCTCTAGATCCAGAGGATGCCGAGTGTTTGTACTACGAGCTGCCTGATTACGGTTTAAAAATGCCCTTTAAACCGGCAGACTTTACCCAAGTCAATCATCAAATCAATCGTGAGTTAATTCGTCGTGCGTTGCGGTTGTTGGCTATTGAGCCCCAAGATCGAGTGGCTGACTTGTTTTGTGGCTTAGGTAATTTTAGTTTACCCATGGCGCGTTTTGCCAAAGAGGTGGTGGGTATCGAAGGCAGTAGTACATTAACTCAACGTGCCACCGAGGCCGCTGCGTTGCACGACATGAGTGAGCAGGCCAAATTTAGCACCTTAAATTTATTCGAGGTGGATGCACATTGGTTACGGGCGTTGGGTTACTTTGACCGAGTGCTTATTGATCCGCCGCGTGATGGCGCTTTTGCTGTGGCTAAAGCTTACTCAGAGCTTAGCTTGGCCGAACGCCCCAAACGTATTGTGTATGTTTCCTGTAACCCGGCAACCTTAGCCAGAGACGCGGGTATTTTGGTGCATCATGGTGGTTACGATTTAAAAGCAGCGGGTGTGATTAATATGTTTCCTCATACGGGTCATATTGAATCCATTGCGGTTTTTGAAGCAGGTCAAACAGGCCCCCTAAAACCGTTTCAGGACGACTCCACCCAATAAGCTCTTTTTGCTTTAAAAAACAAAACGCCCCGTCATTAAAACGGGGCATTTTTGTAACATAACAAGAGATTTAGCTCTCTAAAATACGTTGCGCTTCAATGCGTACCCGTTCAGGAGCCGTGCCACCTAAGTGGTTACGAGCGGCCACAGAACCCTCTAGAGTGAGCACACCAAAGATGTCTTCTTCTATGGAAGGGTGAAATGCTTGAAGTTCTGTTAATGACAAGTCAGCCAAGTCGCAGCCTTTTTGTTCGCATTCGCGCACTGCTAACGCAACGGTTTCATGAGCATCACGGAAGGGAAGCCCTTTTTTTACTAAGTAATCAGCAAGGTCCGTCGCTGTGGCATAACCTTGTAAAGCAGCGGCACGCATTGCATCGGCTTTGACTCGAATACCCGATACCATATCCACAAAAATAGTTAAGGTGTCACGGATGGTGTCTGCAGCATCAAACAAGCCCTCTTTGTCTTCTTGGTTGTCTTTGTTATAGGCTAAGGGCTGGCCTTTCATTAGTGTAAGCAAGGCAATGAGGTGGCCATTTACGCGTCCAGTTTTACCCCGTGCTAGTTCAGGTACATCGGGGTTTTTCTTTTGAGGCATGATGGAGCTGCCTGTGCAAAAGCGATCAGCAAGCTCAATAAAGCCGACACGTGGGCTCATCCAGATAATTAGCTCTTCGGATAAACGCGAAATATGCGTCATGATTAAAGCGGCAGCGGCACAGAATTCGATAGCAAAATCTCGATCGGACACCGCATCTAAGGAGTTGCGACACACATCATCAAAGCCAAGCAGTTGAGCGGTGAGCTCGCGGTCGATAGGATATGAGGTACCAGCTAAAGCAGCTGCGCCGAGTGGAAGGCGGTTTACACGTTTGCGACAGTCCAGCAAACGTTCGTGGTCGCGGTTAAACATTTCAGCATACGCCAACAAGTGGTGCCCAAAAGTAACCGGTTGAGCGACTTGCAAATGAGTAAAGCCGGGTAAAATGGTATCGGCATGCTCTAAGGCTAGTGCAGCAAGGTTTTTTTGTAGTTCCACCAGTAGTTGTGTGCTTTGGTCAATTTCGGCACGCAACCAAAGACGAATATCCGTGGCCACTTGGTCATTGCGCGAGCGCCCAGTGTGTAAGCGCTTGCCTGCATCACCAATAATTTCTACTAAACGTTTTTCAATGTTTAGGTGAACGTCTTCTAGGTCAAGCAGCCATTCAAATTGCCCGGCTTCAATTTCGCCGATAATTTGTTGCATGCCACGCTCGATATCTTGTTGGTCTTCCTTACTGATCACGCCTACTGTTGCTAGCATATGAGCATGAGCCAAAGAACCTTGAATATCAAAAAGAGCCAGACGCTTGTCAAAATCTACGGAAGCGGTATAGCGTTTTACTAAGTCCGAAACAGGTTCGGTAAAACGTGCAGACCAGGCTTGGGATTTGTTCGCAAATTGGTTTTGATTATTGGATTGATTAGACATAGAGTGTAAGTAAAGTGGAGATCAGATCAATAACTCTATGTTAACCTTTTTACCTCTGCCCGTTTTGTGATTTTTAGTTTGTACACCAAAAGAAGAGCATTAATGGAAAACACATTAGATGTAAGCACGTGGCCGGTAAAAGACTGGATTTATCGGTATTTGCCCGAGACATGGATGCAAGTTGTAGCTGGCTTATTGTTTTTATGCGTGTTGTTTGTGTTGTTGCGTCTTGTGACGCAGCGGGTTTTAAGTTCGGTCGTTACAAAAGCTCTGATTCGTATGAAGCAAAAGAAATGGCTGGATTTACTGGTGGCACGGCGCATTATAAATAGCTTGTCTACTGCTATTCCTTTGCTTATTACGGCCACGGGCATTGGCATGATGCCTTTGAGCCCAGATATGTTGCATTTTTTAGTGCGAATCATATTAAGTATTGTCTGTTTTTTCCTTTTTAAGGCGATCAGTGGCCTTTTATTGTGTTGGCAAGACATTAAAGACCTATCCCAAGATCAAAGTAAAGCGTCGACTAAAGGGTATATTCAGGTTGCGCGGCTAGCAGTCTGGGGGGTCGCAAGCATCTTAATTATTTCTATCTTAGTGGATCGTTCTCCTATGCTCATGATATCGGGGCTAGGGGCTTTGTCTGCTGTGTTGCTATTGGTTTTTAAAGATACGCTGCTCTCTGTGGTGGCCAGCTCGCAACTTAACTCTAACGATATGTTGCGCATTGGTGATTGGATCGAAATGCCACAAACAGGGGCAGATGGGTTTGTGATTGATATGGCTTTGCATACCGTAAAGGTACAAAACTGGGATAAAACCGTCACAACTATTCCCACGTATCAGTTATTTTCAGGTAGCTATAAAAACTGGCGTCATATGTTCGAGTCAGGAGGGCGTCGTATTAAACGTAGTCTACGTATTGATGCGAGTACGGTGCGTTTTTTGAATACAGACGATTTAGAAAACCTAAAGCGTTTTGCTTTACTAGACGGTTACTTGCGCCAAAAAGAACAAGACATGCAGGCATTTAATCAAGAGTTGCTTGAAGAGGGCACTGATCCAGTAAACGAGCGTCGTTTAACAAACATCGGCACGTTTAGGGCCTATGCCGATGCGTATATTAAACAAAAACAAGGCGTGCACCCAGATATGATCATGATGGTACGTATGATGGAGCCTTCCGCCGAAGGAATCCCTATTGAGGTGTATTGTTTTAGTCAAGATACTGCTTGGGTGAACTACGAGCGCTTGCAGGGCGATATTTTTGATCATTTATTAGCTATTTTGCCTGAAATGGGGCTACGTCTTTACCAGGCACCTGCTGGGTCTGATTTTCGTTATGGTTTTCAATCCAACTCAGAGCATTTAAAGCACACAAAAGAAATGTTGCGTGACGCTTAATGCTACTATATGCCATTACTTATTTTTGTTATAGGAAAAGATGAAGCAAGTCACCGCCATTATCAAACCTTTTAAACTGGATGAAGTCCGCGAGGCGCTTAGCGAGCTTGATATCAGTGGGTTAACGGTTACAGAGGTCAAAGGGTTTGGGCGTCAAAAAGGTCACACAGAGCTTTACCGCGGTGCCGAGTATGTTGTCGATTTTCTGCCTAAAATTCGGCTTGATATTATTGTGGCAGCAGATAGGTGCGATGCTGTAATTGAAGCTATTATCCGTGCCGCACAAACAGGAAAAATTGGCGATGGCAAGATTTTTGTTACGCCTGTAGAACAAGTAATTCGTATTCGTACAGGCGAAACTGGGGTGGCGGCAATATAGTTTTGCTGTTAGCTGGCAGTAGGCTGGCTCCGGTCTAAGTGCCAATGAAATAATAATGCCATGCTAACTAGCCCTATAACAGGAAAGCTCCAAATATTTAGCTGAGTCCAACCGTATTGGGCTAGCAGATTTCCAGAGGAAAAAGACGACAAGGCGACTGAGCCAAAAATTAAGAAGTCGTTGAGCGCTTGGACTTTGCTGGTTTCTGATGCCTCGTAACAGTCGGTGACAAGGGTAGTGGCCCCGATAAAGCTGAAATTCCAGCCTATTCCCAACAAAATGAGACTTAGCCAAAAATGCATCACGCTTAGGCCGCTTAGGGCAGCTATACTGGCGCCGCCAAGTAGGGCAATACCGCTTAAAGTGACGGGGATTTTTCCAAAACGCTCAATGAGTTTTGAGGTAAAAAAACTAGGCGCAAACATAGCTAGAATATGCCATTGCACGCCCAAGGTTGAGTCTTCTACGCTATGCCCAAAGCCAACCATTGCTATGGGGGAAGCAGTCATCATGAAGCTCATTAAACTATACGACACCATCCCAGTTAGCACCGCAATGATAAAGCGTGGGTTTTTTAAAATCTGCGACAAAGGACGCGCTGGGCTAGATTGATGTGAACTTACCACAGTGTTAGAGCTCATTAGCTCGTCACGTAAAAAGAAAATCAAGGGCAGAGCCAAAGCAGCCAGGCCAGCCTGTGCTAAAAAGGTGGCAGCAAATGGCGTGTTAGGCCAGAGGTCGCGAGTGTTTAATATAACTTGTGTGGCAAGCACAGCCGCTACTAAGCCACCTAGCATTACCCATGCAATCACTTTCGGACGCCACGGAGCCGCTACGCTGTCTGCGGCAGCAAAGCGATAATTTTGTACGTATGATGAATAGAAACCCGCTAAAATAGTGCCCAAGCAAAACACAAGGAACGAGCTTTGGGTGATGCCTGTAAAAGCGACCAAGCCACCTCCAATGCCTAATAGCGAGCCAATAAAATAAGCGCGGCGACGCCCTAGCTTACGCATAAAGAAAGCGGCAGGTAAAATACCTAAGGCCATGCCTAAATTAAAAAGACTAACAGGAATGGTAGCGTGTTCGGGATTGGTCGCAAGCTGGCTGCCTACAAGCCCACCCAAAGCAACCACTACTGCTGGGTTGGCACCGCCTAGGGCTTGTAGACCCACTAGTAGTTTTGCATTCTGACGGCGTGGGCCGGTAAAACGTGAAGTGTTCATAGCAATCTTATTGGGTTAATGAATGGCTTCGAATTAAAGTTATAACTCTAAGCTATAACTCATCACTATAGTGCTTAAATCAAGGTTTAATGAATTGGTTTAGCCAATTAAAAGTAAATTATGGAAATTCGCATTTCAAAAATCATGGCCGATCGTGGCATGTGCTCGCGTCGTGAAGCCGATGCATTCATTGAGCGTGGTTGGGTCAGTGTAGATGGTCAAAAGGCCGTGCTGGGCCAAAAAGCCTCGCCCTTGGCTAAAATCACGCTGCATCGCACGGCGCGTGAAAAACAAACGCAGCGTGTCACCATTGTGCTCAACAAACCTGTTGGTTATGTGTCAGGCCAAGCTGAAAAAGGCTATAAAAATGCTGTGTCTTTAATTCAGGCACACAATCAATTCAAAGGGCGTGATAAAAAAGCGCCTCGTTTTGATCCTGCGCATTTGCGTGGTTTAGCACCAGCAGGACGCTTGGACATTGATTCGCAAGGCCTTTTGGTCTTAACGCAAGATGGCCGAATTGCACGACAGCTAATTGGTGAAGACTCCCCCATTGATAAGGAATATCTAGTTCGCGTAACAGGAAGCTTGGATGAAAGAGGTTTGGCCTTATTAAATCATGGCTTAACTTTAGATGGTGATGAGTTACGACCTGCCAAGGTAAGCTGGTTGAATCAAGATCAATTGCGCTTTGTATTACGTGAGGGGAAAAAACGCCAAATTCGCCGTATGTGCGAGATGGTAGGCTTGCGTGTGGTTGGTTTGAAGCGTGTGCGCATGGGTAACGTAGTGCTAGGGGACTTGCCTGAAGGACAATGGCGCTACGTTAAACCCGGTGAGCGCTTTTTCTAAATTAAAAATTGTATTGAGGGGCTATGGTATCAATGGCGTCAGTAAAAATGCCTTTGCAGCCCCATTTGATTAGCTCGCGTGCGCGTGCAGCATCATTTACGGTCCAAACACAGACTGCATAGCCTTTGGCATTGGCCTCTGTAACCAGCGCCTGGGTAGTGTAGCGGTCATCTAGATTAAGCGCTACGCACTCCAGCGCCTCTAGGCGTGTAAATACATCGGTCGGCACTTCGCCTTCAATTAGCAAAGCTCGGGGCAAGGTAGGGGCGCTAAGCTTAGCAGCAGCGAGGGCTACCTCGGAAAAAGAGGACAGCAACGGGGGCAAGGTAGCGTTTTGCCACAACTGTAGAGCAAGTCGAGCAATCTTGGCACCCGTTTCCGCTTCAAAGCCCGTTTCAGGCTTAATTTCTATATTGCTATGAATGTTTCGTGCGATAGTAAAAGCGGCAATGGCGTCTAAGGTAGCAATAGGCTCGGCCACGTACTCCGCTTTTAACCAAGCGCCAAAGTCAAATTGTAAGAGCTCAGCTAGGGTATACGAACTGGCTAAGCCCGATGCGTTTGAGGTGCGGTCGATGGTGTCATCGTGCAATAAAATAGGGGCACCGTCTTGGCTAAGCTTGACGTCGTATTCCATCATGGTGAAACCGTGCTCAGCGCCTAAACGCATAGCAGCTAGGGTATTTTCTGGGGCGTGCTTTCCGGCTCCGCGGTGAGCAATAAGGGTGGGATAAGGCCACGGGGACATGATTTGGCTCATAAAACGTGTTCATTAATAAAAGGTTTACAGTAGAATAACCGTATTTTACTGCTTGCTCTCTATTTTAGGGGCTGCATATTACAGCTAAAGTGGTAAACTCTTTGGCTAAGTAACTAATCAAAGGGTGTGTATGCAGCCTGCCCCTAATAGGTGATTCATGTTCAATTTTATTCGTAAACATCAACGTTTGATGCAGTTGGTGTTATTGGTTTTAATTTTGCCATCGTTTGTGTTGATTGGTGTCAGTGGCTATACCAACTACGTATCAGGTGACGAAGACTTAGTCATCGTGGGCGATCAAGCCGTAACTGCCCAAGAATACGATTTAGCCCGTCGTAATCAGCTTAGCCAGCTTCAACGCTCAATGGGGGGCGGATTTGATCCTGCTCTGGTAGAAACGCCCGTTGCAAAGCAGCAGTTACTCGACTCATTGGTTGATCGTAGAGCTTTGATTGAAATTGCTACTAAAGACCGATTCAGTGTATCAGATACGGCTTTACGTCAAGCCATTGCAGCCAACCCAGATCTTCAGGAAAATGGCGTTTTTTCACCTGAACTCTATAACATGCTATTGGCTCAACAAGGGATTAACAGCAAAGACTTTGAACAGTCTCAGCGGGCCGAGCTTGCCCTAAGCCGCGTTATTACCCCTGTGGTTCAAAGTGCTGTTTTGCCAGAGTTTGTTGTGAAAGAGCTAGAAAATGTACTAGTAGAAACACGTTTAGTACAAACACATACCATTCGTGCTCAAGACTTACTTAGTCAGCAAACCGTCTCCGAGGACGAAATCAAAGCGTGGTACGAGGCCAATCAAGACAGTCTGCGTTTACCCGATTACGTCAATGTGGATTATGTGCTGTTAAACGAAGCGGCGGCTGTAAAAAGTGTGGCCGAGGTCAAAGATGACGATTTGAAAGCGTACTACGAGCAAAATAAAGCACGTTTTGTATCACCTGCGCGTATTCATCTGAGCCATATTTTGTTGCAGCCAGGAAAAGACAATGCCCAGCATCAGTCTGTGCAGCAACAGGCTAAAGAGCTGGCTCAACAAGCCCAAGCGAATCCAGCGCAGTTTGCTGAACTGGCCAAAGAGCACTCCCAGGACAAAGGCAGCGCAAATAGTGGGGGCGAGCTAGGGTGGATTACTCATGGCAACTGGCCTGCTGTACTTCAAGACGCCGTTTTTGCTTTGAAAAAAGGCGAGGTGTCTAGTGTAATTGAAGGCCCCGATGGCTATCATATTTTTAAAGCAAATGACTACCAACCACAACATGGTCAAGCTTTTGAAACCGTTAAAGACGAAATTACCAACGAGGTACGCCAACAATTAGCCGCCGAGAACTTTGCGGAAATGGCTACTAAGCTGACCCATATGGTTTATGAAAGTCCAGAAAGCCTACAAGCAGCCGCAGATGCGTTAGGTCTTCCTATTTTACAAGCCCAAGGGGTGGCGCGTGAGCGTGTGCTAGATGCAAAACAGCTAGGCACCGAGGCTTCCGAACACAAAGACTTGCTTGAGGATCCACGGGTACGCCGTGCTTTGTATGCGCCACAGTCGCTCCAAGACAAACAAAATGCGGGCGTAGTTGAGATTGCTTCCGATACTATTGTTGCTGTGCGTGTTAATGAGTTTGTGCCGGCGCATGTGCCTGAACTAGCTCAAGTTCATGACGAAGTAGAAAACATGTTGCTCCAAGAAAAAGCGGTGGCTGCAGCTCGAAATGCAGGACAAACGTTCTTGGCTGCATTGCAAGCAGGTGATGCGGCGCAGGTTGAATTTTCCGATGAGCAGGCTGTAAGTCGTATCGAGCCAGGTCAAATAGCCAAAAGCAGTCTTGATGCACTAATGGCAGTTGATACAACCACACTTCCTGCTTATGTAGGTGTGGATTTGGCCCAAGGCTATCAGCTGATTAAGGTCATTGGTCAAGAACAAGGTCAAATTGATCCAATGGTATCCGAAGCCATTCACGTTCAGCTCCAACAAATCTGGAGTGACGTCCAAGAACAAAGCTTTATGGCAGCCTTACGTGAGCAGTTGAATGTCAAGCAACTGCCAGCGGCAGAAACCGCTATGGCAGCTGAAATAGAGTAACTTCGTTTTATTTTTGATCTTTAAGCCCCTAAGCGGCTCTGCTGTTAGGGGCTTTTTTGAGTTTATTTATGCGATTGGCATTTAACAGAGGGCTTTGGGACAGTAGCTCTATTATGTTGGGCTACTTTCCTGTGGCGGTGTCTTTTGGTGTTGCGGCTATCAGTGCAGGCTTAGCGCCGTGGATGGCGGTGTTAATTTCTGTGTGCATTTACGCAGGTGCGAGCCAATTCATTTTATTGCTTTTAATTGCTCAGCACACCGACGTTTGGACTATGGTGCTTATTGTTATTGCGGTTAATTTGCGTCATGTGTTTTACGGACCGGCTTTATTGAGTCAGTTTAGCAGCCATAACCCAGAGCCCAAACCGTATGCAGTGATGGCGTTTGGTTTAACCGACGAGGTGTTTGCTGCTGCGCGAGCACGTTTATCTCAGCTTACCATAGCGCCTAAGGCTTATTGGTATATGGGCTTGCAACTGGGAGCGTATAGCTCTTGGGTTATAGGTACAGCTGTAGGGGCTTATTTGGCTAGCGATTGGCTGAGCCATTTTCCTATATTGCAGCAAACATTAGCTTTTGTATTGCCCGCCTTATTCTTTGCCTTGTTGCTGGACATGATGACCAGTGTAGACAAGCGTTTATTAGCTGCCGCAGCAATTAGCACTTGGCTCAGCAGTTTTTTCTTTGCCGCCCATAGTAGTTTAATTATAGGAATGGTGGTGGGTTGTATTTGGGCTTTTATGAGTCAGTCAAGAAGGGGCCGACATGGGTCATAATGCATTAATTATGTTGTTGATAGGGGCAGGCTTAGGCACGTATTTGTTGCGTTATTTGCCTATGCGGTGGTATGCAAGCCTAGAGACTGTGTTTCAGCGTCCGTTAGTTAGGTATGTTCTCAGTGCGCTAGGCCCTGCTGCGATTGTGGCGTTATTGGTGGTGTCTTTAGTGGGGCTAACTGACTCAGCCCACCGTTGGAGTGCGCAATCGGATGAGTTGCGTATTGGATTAGCTTTAGGCGCTATGATGCTAAGCCGTCTTTGGCAGAAAAACGCCATTCTCACCACCTTAATTGGGGTGGTGAGCTATGGCTTAGTCCTTGTGGTGCAAAGTTAAGTTTAAGTTTGACCTTTGGTGCGAGCTATTTTTTGCACCTGAGGTACCTGACGCATGGTGCGAATGACTTGAGCTAAATGGTTGCGACTATCGACTTGAAGAGTTAAGTGCAACAAGGCCGTGGCACTGCTGTCTTCATCGGGCATGGTTAAATGCAGGATATTGGAATCCGCATCAGTGACTGCGGCTGCCAGACGACCCAGTACACCACGTTCATTTAGAACGGTAACATCTAAGCGTGTGGACAGATGGCGTGCTGTTTTAGTGTCCCAAATAACGGGAATCCAGCGCTCGGGCTCTTTGCTTTGTTGACGTTGTGCTATGGCGCAGTCAGCCATATGAACCACCAAACCATGGCCCATACGAATGCCACCTATAATAGCGTCGCCAGGTAGCGGGCCACAGCAGGGGGCTAATTGAACTGCTTGGCCCTCGTTGCCTTGGATTACGACAGGAGCTCGGGCATTTGAGGTGAACTCATCCACAGCAGCTGCCGTGGTTTTGAGTAAGGGGTTGTCATTAATAAAGCGGCGTGCAACCACAGCGGCTAAGCGTTTGCCTAAACCAATATCAGCGAGGATTTCTTCGCGTGTTGTAGCCCCAGAGCTTTTAATGAGCACAGACCAAGTTGGGTCGTCGTCGGTAGGCATGTCTATGCCTAAATCGCTGAGTGCTTGTTTTAGCAGACGACGGCCAAAAGCAACGGATTCCTCGTACTGTACCGTGCGTAAATAATGACGGATTTCTGAACGCGCGCGCCCTGTGCGAACGTGGTTGAGCCATTGTGCGCTAGGTCGTGCGGCGGGGGATGTAATGATTTCCACCATATCACCGCTTTTGAGTTCACTACGCAGTGATACGTATTCGTCGTTAATTTTGGCTGCGACGGCGTGATTACCAATATCCGAGTGGATAGTGTAAGCAAAATCAATAGGCGTAGCACCGCGTGGTAAAGAAATAATTTTACCATGCGGGGTGTTCACATAGACCGCGTCGGGAAAGAGATCGACTTTCACGTGATCTAGAAACTCGCTGGAATCCCCGGTTTGACTTTGGATATCAAGTAAGGATTGAAGCCAACGGTGTGTGCGTTTTTGGAGTTCGTTTAAAGAAACGTCCTCGTCTTTATAAAGCCAATGTGAAGCAACGCCTTCTTCAGCGACATGGTCCATTTCTCGGGTGCGGATTTGAAACTCTACCGGCGTACCATAGGGCCCAATTAAAGTGGTATGCAATGACTGATAGCCATTTATTTTGGGAATGGCAATATAGTCTTTAAATTTGCCGGGGACGGGCTTGTAAAGTTGGTGCAAGGTGCCAAGTGCCAAATAGCATTCAGGCAAAGTATGCACAATGATTCGGAAGCCATAGATATCAAGCACATCTGAAAAAGATTTTTTTTGCTCGACCATTTTATCAAAAATGCTGTAGAGCGATTTTTCACGGCCTGAGATTTCTGCTTCTATGCCGGCTGCCGGTAAGGCTGAGCTAATAGCATCGCTGATTTTACCAAGAGCATCACGCCGGTTGCCACGGGCCGCTAAAAGGGCTTTGCGTAGCACCCGATAACGGTTGGGATGGATGGCTTGAAAACAGCGGTCTTGAAGTTCACGAAATAGCGCATTCAGTCCCAAACGGTGGGCAATAGGGGCATAAATCTCTAAAGTTTCTTTGGCTATTCGGCGTTGTTTTTCTGGGCTGACTGCGTCTAAAGTACGCATGTTATGCAGCCGATCGGCCAATTTAATTAAGATCACGCGCACGTCGCGTGACATGGCCAAGAGCATTTTTCTAAAGCTTTCGGCTTGTTGCTGGCTTTTGGTTTCAAATTGGAGGCGTTCGAGCTTGGAGACGCCATCTACAATTTCAGCCACATCGGTGCCAAATTTTTCGGCGAGCTCTTGTTTGCTGACGTCTTGGTCTTCGATAACGTCATGCAACAAAGCAGCCATTAATGAGTCGGCATCTAGTTTCCACCCGGCGCAAATTTCCGTAACGGCAATGGGGTGGGTAATGTAAGGTTCGCCGCTAGAGCGAAACTGGCCTAAGTGTGCCTCGTCGGCTAAGCGATAGGCCTCGCGTACACGTTCAACATCAGCAGGATCTAGGTACTTGCTGATAATTTTGGTCAGGGGTGCTAATGAGGCAATAGTATTTTTAGCGGGTTCAAGCTTGGGTACTGAAACAGCAGCTTTGCGTCTGCCTAGACGAGAGCTTTTTTTCAGTACGGCTATTAAACCTGATGAAGCACCTTTAAGAGTAGAAAACGCCATTGCCTAGCCCCCTAACGACTTAAGTAGGTACTTTGCGTAACATTTCCAAGCCGGTCGCGCCGGAGGCCACTTCGCGTAAAGCAGTGACTGTAGGTTTGTTTTTGGTTTCTAAGCGCGGCTCATGACCTTGGGCGAGTTCACGGGCACGATAAGCCGCAACCAAGGTTAAGTTAAAGCGATTTGGAATTTGATTTAAGCAGTCTTCGACCGTAATACGAGCCATAAGTGTCTACCTGTATGTAAGTAAATAAATTGAGTATATCTTTATTATAAGGCGGCTGTGGCCGCAACGCTAATACCTAGCTGATTAAATAGCTCTGCATGGCGTTGTGCCTGAGCTGGTGTATGCAACCGACTTGACTGAATGATGGACTGTAGTTGAGTTAGAGCAACATCAAAGTCATCATTGATAATAGCATATTGGAACTCGCCCACATGTGCCATCTCGCCCCCCGCAGCCAATAAGCGGCGTGCAATGACTTTGTCCTCGTCTTGTCCGCGTTTACGTAAGCGTTCCTCAAGGGCCTCGATAGAGGGCGGTATGATAAAAATACCAATTGCCTCTGGAAAGTGTTTACGAACTTGGCGGGCACCTTGCCAGTCAATTTCGAGCAACACATCACGCCCGTTTTGTAAGGCTTGCTGCACGGGCTGAGCTGGGGTGCCGTAAAAATTGCCATGCACCTCGGCTGACTCAAGTAAGTTGTTGCTGTCGCGCAAGCGGTGATACTCATCCACAGAAATAAAGTGGTAATGCTTGCCATTTTCTTCGCCTGGGCGCATAGGGCGCGTGGTGCAAGAGATAGACAGCATAATATCTGGATCGGTTGCTAATAACGCATTAACCAAGCTGGACTTTCCTGCACCGCTTGGGGCTGCAACGAGGTAAATATGGCCGGTAGAAGTGGTGGACATAACAATCCTTTAGTGATGCTGGGTATGCCCAGGAGTAATACCAAACTGTGCCAAAACCTCATCTTTAGTGGCTTTGTCTAAGCATAAAAAAACAACCGTATCATCCGGATTGATGTTTTGGCTGACATCTTCGATCATGGCTGCTGCGTCTTGGGGTTGACCTACTGCCATCACATGAATGTCGCCATCTGCTTCAAAACGTTCTTTGGGGACGATGTCAGCTACAAGATCAATGTTAGGCTCGCTAACGACCACGTAAGCTTGCACAGGGCAGTTGTCTAAGTAAAGGTTAAGTACAGCGCCTTCATCAAAGGTAGCAATAAGGTGGTTGGTTGGGCTCATAAGGCCTCCGCGTAGTGGGCGTTGGTAGTAGTTATAAATTAAATTGCACAATAACCGGAGTGTGGTCAGAAGGCTGCTCGTTTGAACGCGGGTTTTTGTCTACATAGCATGCTTGGCTATGTGGTTTAAGCGCATTGGATACCAAAGCATGGTCAATACGTAACCCCGCATCGCGTCTAAATGCCCCACGGCGATAGTCCCACCAAGAAAAACCTGGGGACTCTTGGTCAAATAATCGATACGCATCATGAAGACCTAAGTCGATCAGTTTTTGCCAAGCAGCTCGTTCTGGAGCAGATACATGCACCTTGCCTTCCCATTTTTTAGGATCATGCACATCTAAATCGGTTGGGGCCACATTATAATCGCCTAAAATGGCAAGCAGGGGATAAAGTTCAAGTTGTTCTTGTAACCAGTCGTGCAAGGCGGCAAACCAGTTTAGTTTGTAAACGTATTTATCGCTTTCAAGGTCTTGACCATTAGGGCAATAAGCACTAATTACCCGTATCGGGCCCGCTGAGCTGGGATAGGTCGCTGCAATAATACGTTGTTGGTGATCCTCGAACCCGGGGATATTGCGTTGTATATCGCTCCCTGCTTGTTTGCTAATTAGTGCCACTCCATTATAGGTGGGCTGGCCCGCCCATTGGGCTTGGTAGCCTAGTTCTGCAAAGGCCTCGAGAGGAAATTTGTCTTGGGGCAATTTAAGTTCCTGCAGGCACAGTACATCAACAGGATGCGTTGTCAGCCAATCAAGTACTTGGGGGAGTCGTACACGTAAAGAGTTCACATTCCATGTTGCAAATTTCACTGCTAAAGCCCTATTAAAAATACACACTCATAGTTAAAAAACTGCACCTAAATCATAACCGATATCGAGTTAGCAGGGCTTATTGATGGCATTTGATATAGAGGAATCATTGCTCATATTTATCTAAACTATTGTATCGATTGGTTTTTTTAATTGATTTCGGTTATAATGATTATTGCTGGGGGTAAAAGGGCTTACCCCCTTAATTTTTTAGCAGGAGGTGTTTCATGGCCACAAAACGACCAACACGTCGTCGCCAGCAATTGGAAATTGAACCCCTTAACTGGGTTGCACCCGATGCACGCGCTACTCAAGAAGAGCGTGTCGAGCTTGATGAACAAGAGCAGGAAAACAAAAAAACAGCCAAAAGCTAAGTTTTTTGTCTTCATACACATAAGCGCGCAGGCATTTAGCCTGCGCGTTTTGTTTTGTGCTCAGTACAATACGTATTTAAATATGCCTACAAGGAGCTTGTTAACGCCATGCCTAATTCTGTGATTGATGATAATGATGTGACCCTGTCTGAAGAAGAGGGCGTTCGTTATTTGCATTTTGGCACGGAGTGGATTCAAGGCGCTATGCGCATGAGCCGCCCCCACGATTTAGTGCTGACGTATACGCAGCAAATGATGGCATGGTTGATGTTCCAAGATGCCGAACCCCAAGACGATTTAGCAATATTGGGCTTAGGGGCGGCCTCGCTGTTACGTTTTTGTATGAAATACACCCCGTCGCGTCTGCATACCGTGGAGTTAAATCCGCGAGTAACAGCGATGTGTAAAACCTTTTTTCGCTTGCCGGATCATGCTCGCTCGACGATTTATCACGCTGATGCGGCCCAGTGGGTGTGTGCACCAGAACATCAAGGGCGTTATGCCGCGCTGATGGTGGACTTATACGATGCGCATGCGCAAGGGCCTGTGTGTTCTTCATTAGCCTTTTATCAGCATTGTTATGCTGTGTTGGCTGAGCGCGGCATAATGAGCGTCAATTTATTTGGTGCGCATCACAGCTATGATGAAAATATAGACCATATTATGGCAGCGTTTGATGGGCAGGTATTGTTGTTGCCAGAAATAGATGAGGGCAATATCGTTGCCTTAGCTTTTAAGGGAGGGCACTTAGCCCACACCACGGCTGCCTCACTGATGCAAAAAGCAGAGCAGGTTCAAAGTGCTTATAAAATTCCTGCGCGTCAGTGGGCCAAAGCCATACTTGCCGCTCAACCTAAATAAAGTAGGTGATAATTTTGCCAGTGAAAGATACAATTTTAGCGCTTGAGTCCAAATGTATTTAATAATGGCGACTCTTTGCTGGCGTAACAGGGTTATTACCCGAGGCTACTCGATAGAAAAGCAGGTAGACTTGACCGCAATTGTATTTATTGCATCCCAAAATTGTTTAGGAGCTTCACTATGAAACGCAACAAAACACTTAAATCCTTAGTGGGCTTGGCCTTGAGTGCCAGTATATTGGCCTCTACCACTGCATTAGCGCAGGTGGTGTCCGTTTCTTCTATTGTTGAGCACCCTGCATTGGACTCAATTCGTGATGGTGTAAAACAAGCCTTAGCAGATGCTGGCTACACAGAAGACAAGGGGTTGAAGTGGCAGTTTCAAACTGCACAGGGCAATACAGCTATTGCCTCTCAAATTGCACGTAAGTTTGTAGGAGACAAGTCGGACGTTATCGTAGCTATTTCTACGCCTTCTGCACAGGCTGTAGTGGCTGCAACCAAAAGCATTCCCGTGCTTTATTCAGGGGTAACCGACCCGGTGGCTGCTCAACTTGTTCCTTCCTGGGAACCTTCAAAAACGAATGTCAGCGGTGTCTCAGACATGCTGGTGCTTGAAAAGCAACTCGATCTCATTAAAAAGGTAGCCCCCGATGCGAAAACGGTAGGCATGGTTTATAACCCTGGCGAGGCCAATTCGGTCGTTGTGGTAGAGCGCCTGCGCGAACTGCTTTCTGCTAATGACATGAATTTAGTCGAGGCCACGGCAGCGCGTACAGTAGATGTGGGGGCAGCAGCTCGCAGCCTCGTGGGCAAAGCAGATGTGTTCTACACCAATACCGATAACAATGTGGTTTCTGCATTTGAAGCTTTGGTGAAGGTAGGTAACGATTCTAAAATTCCTATTATTGCTTCGGATACCGACAGTGTAGGCCGTGGTGCTATTGCGGCATTAGGCGTTAACTATTACGACCTAGGTGTGCAAACAGGCAAGATGGTAGTTCGCGTTCTTAAAGGCGAAAAACCAGGTGATATCGCTTCGGAAACCAGCGATCAGCTCGAGTTATTTGTGAACCCCAGTGCAGCGGCAAAGCAAGGCGTAACCTTAGATGAAGCCTTTATTCAATCCGCCACTAAAATCATTGAGTAATTAAAAGCATGTGCTTCACAGGCGACCCTTATGCAGGGCTCGCCTGTTTCTTTATGAGCTGACACAAAATGTCCATCTATTCTATTTGGGGTGCACTAGAAATTGGGTTGATTTTTGGCCTGGTTGCATTAGGTGTGCTGATTTCGTTTCGTATATTGCGTTTTCCTGATTTAACGGTTGACGGTAGCTTCCCACTAGGCGGCGCTGTTGCAGCCACATTAATTACCCAAGGCTTTGATCCTTTTAGCGCTACTGCAATTGCTACCTTGATTGGTGCATGTGCGGGTATGGTTACCGGTTGGTTAAACGTGCGCTTGAAAATTATGGATTTATTGGCCAGTATTTTGATGATGATTGCGTTGTACTCCATCAATTTACGCATCATGGGTAAACCAAATGTGCCACTCATCATGGAGCCCACGGTATTTTCCATATTACAGCCGGATGCTCTTAGCGATTATATTGCGCGACCGCTTATTTTACTGGTGGTAGTTATCATTGCTAAGTTCGGTTTAGATTGGTTTTTTGGTACGCAAAAAGGCTTGGCTATGCGCGCCACCGGGTCCAATGCACGTATGGCTCGCTCACAAGGCGTAGCAACGGGCAGCATGATCTTATTAGGCATGGCGATATCTAATGCGTTGGTAGCTTTAGCGGGTGCATTATTTGCTCAATCCCAAGGAGGGGCTGATATCTCTATGGGGATCGGCACGATTGTAATTGGCTTGGCCGCTGTAATTGTAGGGGAAAGCATCTTACCTTCACGTCGTTTGGTGTATGCCACCTTAGCGGTAATTATTGGCGCAGTGCTGTATCGATTTTTTATTGCGTTGGCGCTCAATGCAGACTTTATTGGCTTAAAAGCTCAAGATCTCAACTTGGTTACGGCTATATTGGTCACTATTGCTTTGGTTATCCCTCTGCTGAAAAAACGCTTACGTACGGGTAAAAAAGGATAAAAATCATGCTTAGCGCACAAAATTTAAAACTCACGTTTAATCCAGATACCCCGATCGAGACCAAAGCCTTGCGTGGAATGAGTTTAGACATCCCGAGTGGTCAATTTGTAACAGTGATTGGTTCAAATGGCGCTGGAAAATCCACATTTTTGAATGCGGTATCTGGCGATCAGGAAGTGGATTCGGGTAAGATTCTAATTGATGATATAGATGTAACATCTATGCCTGTTTGGAATCGGGCTCAGTATGTGGCGCGGGTATTCCAAGACCCCATGGCGGGAACGTGCGAAGACCTCACCATCGAAGAAAATATGGCCTTAGCATCATGCCGAGGCATCCCAAGGCGTCTTAGCGGAGCAGTCAAAATTTCTATGCGCGACGAATTCCGCGAGCGTTTGGAAATATTAGGACTTGGCTTAGAAAATCGTCTAACAGATCGAATTGGGTTATTATCAGGTGGGCAGCGTCAAGCCGTTAGTTTATTGATGGCGGCCCTAAGACCTTCGCGTATATTACTGCTAGATGAACATACCGCTGCGCTAGATCCACGCACAGCCGACTTTGTACTTGAGCTGACTGAGCGTATAGTAACCGAAGGTCAACTTACCACGATGATGGTGACTCATAGCATGAAGCAGGCCCTTGAAGTGGGTGACCGAACTGTTATGTTGCATCAAGGACAGGTTGTTCTTGATGTCAGCGGCCCCGAGCGCCAAGGACTGCAAGTCCCCGATTTACTGGCTATGTTTGAAAAAGTGAGGGGGGAAACAATTACCGATGATGCTTTATTGCTCGGTTAATTGCTTACCACTCGCATCGGCGCCTTAACGGCGCCGATGTTTTTCTGCGTTATTAATTTTAATTAACAAGTTTGGGTATGTGTTCAAGTTATTACTATGTTGTTTTACCTAAACCTCAGGAGTTAATCCATGTCTAATGTTCGCCGTGTGGCGTGGCACCCGCTACGCGTAGTTCTGATTTCGGCCACGCTTTTAGTGGCCGCGTGTGGTGAAAAACCACAACAGCAAGATATGGCGGGCATGAAAATACCTGTAAATGTGGTGCAGGTACAACCTGAGGTCACTCCTATTTTTGTCGAGTTACCAGGCCGTGTAGAAGCCATCGAGGAAGCCCAGGTGCGTGCCCGTGTTAACGGGGTGGTAGAGGCCATTAACTTTGAACAAGGTGCCGAAGTCAAAGAAGGTGATTTGCTCTTTACTATTGACTCTGCTCCGTATGTGGCTGCACGAGACCAAGCGTTAGCACAAGTAAGAAACGCAGAGGCAGCGGCCAAAACAGCTAACTCCTTAGCGCAGCGCTATGGCAAATTAATTAACGAAAACGCCATCAGCCGCCAAGAATACGACAATGCTATGGCTGAAGTGCAACAAAGTCGGGCCAATATTGAATTAGCTAAAGCTGGCTTGAAAACGGCAGACATTAATTTGGGCTATACCAAAGTGACAGCCCCAATCAGTGGTCGTATAGGTAAAGCTGAAATCACTAAGGGCGCGTTGGTTAGTGCTACCCAAGCTACCCATTTAGCAACCATCCAACGCATTGACGAGCTATATGTGGATATTAGTCGTCCCGTTGGCGAAGTGCTTGCCATACGTAAAGCCATAGCAGAGGGCAAACTCAAAGCCGATGATCAAGGCCAAGCCCCTGTTAAAGCAATTTTCGATGATCGCAGCGAGTACTCAGAGCAGGGCAAACTGCTGTTTTCTGGGGTTGCCGTCGACCCATCAACCGGTCAGCTAAACATGCGTGCTTTGTTCCCCAATCCCAATCACGACTTGCTGCCAGGTATGTTTGTGCGTGTGCGCCTAGAGCAAGCAATTAGCGAGAATGCATTATTGGTGCCAACACAGGCCGTGCAATATGCGACTAATGGTGCCACCTCACTCATGGTGGTTGAAGAAGGGGTGGTTAAAGCTGTACCTGTCAAACTAGGTAACCAAGTCGACGGTCGTATTATGGTGACCGAAGGGCTAGAGCCAGGGGCGACTGTTATTGTGGCGGGTTTCCAAAAAATTCGTCCTGGCGCACCAGTGCAACCGATGCCATGGCAGGACGGGGCTGACTCAGAAACACCCGCGGCTTCTACCACTGCTGATAACGGATAAATTTTATGCCACAGTTTTTTATTGATCGTCCCATTTTTGCGTGGGTCGTTGCTTTGGGCATCAGCTTATTGGGCTTGTTATCCTTGCCCAATATGCCTATATCGCAGTATCCCGAGGTAGCACCCCCGACTATTTCCATTACCGCCACTTACCCAGGCGCATCTGCTGAAGACGTTGCCAGTAGCGTAGCCAGTGTAATTGAAAATGAACTAAACGGTTCCCCTGGTCTTTTGTACTACGAGTCTGTTAGTGATTCATATGGTCAGACCAATATTCTTGCCACTTTTGAGCCTGGTACAGATCCTGATATGGCTCAGGTTGATGTACAAAACCGCGTGGCTAATATTACGTCAACATTACCTGCGGCAGTGGTGCAGCAGGGTCTAAAAATCGAGAAAAGTAACACTGGCTTTTTGCTGGTAGTGGCTGTGTCTTCGACTGACGGCACTTTAGATCAAACGGAGTTGGCCGATTACATTAAGCGTAATGTGCAAAACGCCATATCTCGTGTACCAGGCGTAGGTAAATTTCAACTGTTTGCTGCTGGGCGTGCGATGCGTGTGTGGGTTGATCCCGAGCAGCTCGTTAGCTATAACCTCAGCATGGCTGAAATCAATGCCGCTTTAGCGCAACAAAACGTATTGGTCTCTGCAGGTATCTTAGGCTCCCCTCCAAACCCTAACTCACAACGTGTTACGGCACCTATTGTGGTTAATGGTCAGTTACGTACCGCAGAAGAGTTTGGTAACGTGGTTTTGCGTGCCAATCCAGACGGTTCCTCAGTGCGCCTTAAAGACGTGGCGCGCGTAGAGGTGGGTGCCGATAACTATCAGTTCGGTGCGCGTTTAAATGGTCACACCACTGCGGCGTTTGCTGTGTCCTTAGCACCTGATGCCAATGCCTTATCCACAGCTAAAGGCATTCAAGCCAAAATGGAAGAGCTATCTGAATTCTTCCCTGCTGGTATTCGTTACGATATTCCCTACGACACCTCTCCTTATATTGAAACCTCCATTGAACAGGTTGTTCATACCTTAATTGAAGCGTTGGTGTTGGTGTTTATTGTGATGTATGTGTTTTTACAAAACATCCGTTACACCGTCATTCCAGCCTTAGTCGTACCAGTTGCTATTTTAGGTGCTTTGGCTGTAATGAACGCTTTGGGCTTTTCCATTAACGTACTGACTATGTTCGCTATGGTATTAGCGATTGGTATTTTGGTGGATGATGCGATTGTGGTGGTGGAAAACGTCGAGCGCATCATGGCCGAAGAGGGGCTCAGTCCCAAAGAGGCAACCATCAAAGCCATGCCACAAATTAGTGGTGCTATTGTTGGTATTACTTTGGTTTTGTCGGTTGTGTTCTTGCCGCTGGCGTTTATGTCTGGCTCAGTGGGGGTTATTTACCGTCAGTTTGCCGTGGCTATGGCGGTCTCTATTATGTTTTCGGGCTTTTTAGCTCTGGCCTTTACTCCAGCTTTATGTGTAACTATTTTAAAACCCATTCCTAAAGGGCAGCATGGTGCAGAAAAGCGTGGGTTTTTCGGGTTGTTTAATCGTTTTTTTGGCAAAATCACGCACGGTTACATGCGCTTTGTAGGCGTTAGCTTAAAAGGCGTTGGTCGCATGATGTTGGTGTACCTGCTTCTAGTGGTGCTATTGGGCTGGGCTTATATGCGTATGCCCACGGCTTTCTTGCCCGAAGAGGATCAGGGTTTTGTGTTGGCTAACATCGAATTGCCTGCCGGCTCTACCGCAAACCGAACCGTAGAGATCATTGAGCACGTCGAGCAATACTTTAAAGATCAACCACAGGTTAAAGACATTGTGGCGGTTCAAGGCTTTAGCTTTAACGGTAACGGTCTGAACTCGGCTATTGCTTTTGTGACACTTAAAGACTTTAGTGAGCGTCGAGGAGCAGATGACTCCGCAGGAGCAATAGGCAATAAAGCCATGCAAAATCTGCTATATGGCTTGCCTGACTCCATGGTGTTTGCTCTGGTGCCTCCAGCAATTAGCTCTTTGGGTAATGCTGCTGGTTTTGATATGCGCCTCGAAGACCGAGCAAGCTTAGGTCAAGCTCAATTACTTGAAGCTTCACAACAATTGTTGCAGCTGGCTGCCCAAAGTCCTGTGTTAACACAAACTCGTATTACAGGACTCAGCCCAGGCCGTCAATGGAGTCTTACCATTGATCGTGAAAAAGCCGCGGCACAAGGGGTTAACTTTGACGAGGCTGCCAACCTTATATCTACTGCATTAGGTGGTGCTTATATTGGTAAATACACGAATGCAGGCTGGGTAGAAAATATTTGGGTGCAGGCCGAAGACCGGTTCCGCATGAATATCGAGGATGTTTTAAAGCTCAACGCAAAAAACAACCAAGGGGAAATGGTTCCGCTAAGCACTTTTGTGACGGCTCAGTCCGAGTTGGCTCCTGTCCAAGTGGTACGCTACAACAGCTATGAGTCGATCCGTATTGGCGGTTCTGCGGCTCCTGGTTACACCACCGGTGAAGCCATGGCGGAAATGGAGCGTCTAGTAGCGCAGCTGCCAGATGGGTTTGGTTACGATTGGACTGGTTTGTCTTATCAAGAAATTCAAGCCTCCGGCCAAAGCTTAATCCTGATGGGTTTGGCTATCTTGGTGGTGTTTATGCTGCTTTCCGCGCTCTACGAGAGCTGGGCAATTCCATTGGGGGTCATGCTGGCTGTGCCGCTCGGTATGTTGGGTGCGGTGTTGTTAGTGTCTGCAATGGGTATGGCTAACGACGTGTATTTCCAAGTCGGTATGGTCACCGTTATTGGTCTATCAGCTAAAAACGCTATTTTGATTATTGAGTTTGCTAAAGACGCTGTGGCGCGTGGTGGGGATTTAATTGAATCAACCATCGAGGCAGCCCGTATGCGTTTCCGTCCAATTATTATGACCTCATTTGCATTTATCTTAGGCGTAACCCCCTTAGCGCTTTCAACCGGGGCAGGGGCTGCTAGTCAGAACGCAGTCGGATTGGGCGTAGTGGGCGGGATGCTTGCTGCAACACCTTTGGCAGTGATGTTTGTGCCCGCATTCTTTGTGGCGGTGATTAAAGTATTTAAAACCAAGCCTCGATTACTAGGAGCACAAGCTAAAGAGTTTGAGTCCACAGGAGATAAAGCATGAGTTTAGGCATTAAAACCAGTTTGACGGCTTTGCCTGCTGCGTTGGTGTTAGCAGGGTGTTCATTTGCCCCTGTGTATGAGCGGCCTGCCGCACCCGTTGCTGAGCAGTTTGATGCCAGCACACCCGTGGCAGATAGCTCGGCTTTAGATCAGTTAGGGTGGCAAACCTTTTTTACCGACCCCCAGTTGCATGCCTTAATTCAATTGGCTTTGGTTAACAATCGTGATTTGCGCATTGCGGTAGATCGTATTAGCGAAGCACAAGCCCAGTTTGGGGTGGTACAAAGCGAGCGTTTCCCGTCCATTGGGGCGGGGGCAAACGCGCAAGTGACACGAAACCCTGCTGATTTACGCCAAGGTGGGCCGGATTCTCCTGCGATTAGTCGTTACTTCCAAGCAGGGGTAGGGGTGACTTCGTTTGAGTTTGATTTTTTTGGGCGTGTACGCAATCTTAGCGAAGCAGCTTACGAGCAATACTTGGCTACAGAACAAGCTCAGCGTACGGTACGTATTAATCTTATTGCGCAGTTAGCAGAAGCCTATTTTCGTATGCGCACGGCAGAGCAACTGTATGACTTAACGCAATCCACTTTTGCCAGTCGCGAGCGTTCTTACAAGTTGGTGAAATTGCGTTATGACGTAGGCAGCGCATCTGACTTAGAGCTTAATCAGGCGGTAATGCAGCTAGAAAGCGCCAAGGCCGATGCGCAACAAATGCAACGAGCCCAAAAACAAGCCTTTAATGCATTAACGTTATTAGTTGGTACGCCTATTCCTGACGATTTGCCAGCTGGCACTGCATTTGGTAGAGAGCAGGTTGTGGCAGATATTCCCGTAGGTTTGCCGTCTAGCTTGCTGGAGCGTCGCCCAGATATTTTAGCTGCTGAGCATCAGCTCAAAGCGGCGTATGCGAATATTGGCGCGGCTCGGGCTGCTTTTTTTCCTAACATCTCCATCACTGGCATGCTAGGTTTTGCTAGCCCTTCACTCGGTGCTTTATTTGATTCGGGCCGCACGTTTTGGCAGTATTCTCCACAAATCACTACGCCTATCTTTGCAGGGGGAGCCCTGCGCGGCAATTTAGACTTAGCCAAAGCACGTCAATCCATTGCCGTCTCCACTTACGAAAAGACCATTCAAACGGCTTTTAAAGAAGTGGCTGATGCGTTGGCAGGCGAGCAGACCTATGCCGAGCAGTTGAATGCATTACGTGCTACAGAAAAAGCGGCGGCAGAAACAGTTCGTTTAGCTAACCTGCGTTATGAAACGGGCATAGATAGCTTCTTGCAAGTCCAAACAGCTGAGATCAATCTGTACGCTGCCCAACAGCGATTTGTGCAGACCGGCATGGAATCTTTGTTAAACCGTGTTATGTTGTATAAAGCCCTTGGGGGCGGTTGGCAATTGGATAGTATTGAATAGGACTTTTAATGATTGAATTAGGTGTCAATATCGATCATGTTGCAACCTTGAGGCAACAACGTTTAACTTCTTATCCTGATCCCATTCTGGCTGCAGTGCGTGCCGAGGAGTCGGGTGCGGATTTAATCACATTACATTTACGCGAAGACCGACGTCATATCCAAGATGCGGATGTATACGCTATGCGTAAAGCCATTCGCACACGTATGAATCTTGAGTGTGCCATTACAGACGAAATGCTTGCTATTGCATGCGATGTTAAACCCGAAGATGTGTGTTTGGTGCCTGAAAAACGTAACGAGCTCACCACTGAAGGGGGGCTGGATGTCATAACACATTTTGACTCTGTGCATGCAGCCGTAAAAAAACTGCAAGCGCACGGTATTCGTGTTTCATTATTTATCGATGCGTGTGTAGAGCAAATCGAAGCCGCACACCGCGCGGGTGCAACAGTTATTGAATTGCATACTGGTGCTTATGCTGATGCCAAAGACGAGGCCACCGCACAACACGAATTGGAGCGTATTCGAACAGGTGCTGCACACGGTGTAAAGCTGGGCTTGCGTGTTAATGCGGGTCATGGCTTGCATTATGGCAATGTACAAGCTGTTGCGGCCATTCCTGGTGTTGCTGAGCTCAATATTGGGCATGCGGTGGTTGCACAGGCCATCTTCGATGGCTGGGATAAAGCCGTCCGCGATATGAAAGCATTAATTCGCTCTGCCACTTACTAAGAGGTGCTATGTCTGTTTTATCTACTTTATTAAGCCGTAGCTCGACAAAGCTCATCCAAGGGCCGGGTCCATCCGAAGAGGAAATTCAGCAGATTTTAGCTACTGCAATGTGCGCGCCCGATCATGGTCGTTTACGCCCATGGCGTTTTAAACGCATCCAAGGCGAGGCCATTGCGCAATTGGCTGAGTTGGCAGTTAAAACCTTAGAGGCAGAGTCTAAGCCGCTGAATCCCACTAAAGAAAAAACGATGCGCGACTGGCTAGGCCGTGCACCATTGGTGCTAGCAGTGGCTTCGTATGTGGATCACAGCAATGACCGCATCCCCCAGCACGAACGTATGTTAGCCACTGGGGCTGCAGTTATGAATATCTTGAATGCCGTGCATGCGTTGGGTTACGGAGCCTTCTGGAGTACCGGAATTGGTACCTATACTCATGGTGTGCCCCAAGCATTGGGTTTTGATGCGCTGGAATACGAATTTTTGGGTTTTGTGGTGATAGGTAGTTTGTCGGAACCGCTCAAGCCTAAAGAGCGACCTGCCGTCTCAGACCATGTTTCGGTCTGGGAACCTAACGTTTAATATGTAATCAGGGGCTTTCGAGCCCCTTTAATATTGGGCACTCAGGGCGATCATCGCCGTGACATTGCTGCGTCAGCTCGCGTAATATAGCTGCCATTTGTTGAAGTTGTAAGGCTTTGGACTCCAGTTCGTGAATATGTTGCTCTGCCAGTTGTTTGACATGAGCGCTAGAGCGATGGTGGTCTTGCCACAAGGCTAATAAATTACGGATTTGCTCTAAGGAAAAACCAAGTTTGCGTGCTTGAGCAATAAAAAACAAGGTATGTAAATCCTGTTCATTATAAATGCGGTAGCCATTATCAGTCCGTGGCGCGGCATGCAATAAGCCTTTGCTCTCGTAGTCACGAATTTGTTTATTGCTTAGGCCACTATGAGCGGCTGCCTGACTGATGCTATAGGTGCTCATGATTTTTATCAATTAATTACGATTTAACGGTTTTTGTTGTCTCTAGAATAGAGGCGAGTAAACATGGTTATGTTAGGCTAGAGTAAACGACTAAATGAAAATCGCCAAGACGTAGCCATATAGACGTTTATTTATTTACCCGTTTATTAAGGAAATACCAGAATGAAAAAAGAGTTTATCGTGCCTGATATGACATGTGGGCATTGTGTCAAAACGATTACTGAAGCCATTCACGCGTTCTCTCCCCAAGCTAAAGTGACCGCGGATACGGCCACTCATTGGTTAACGGTGGAAGCAGAGAAAGTCGAAGCACAAGAAGTCATGATGAAGCTGCAAGCGGCTGGTTTTAACCCGCAGTTGGCTTAATACCTAATCCATAGACCCAAACTCAAGCGAGGTAAAGCATATGCAACAACGCGAGGTAGATGTCGTCGTTATTGGTGCAGGCACGGCAGGCATGACGGCTTATAAGGCAGCTAAAAAAGCCGATAAACAGGTAGTACTGATTGAGTCCGATCATTACGGCACAACATGCGCTCGCGTGGGGTGCATGCCGTCAAAACTACTTATTGCTGCTGCAAACGCAGCCGCTGCAGTTGCGCAAAGCCATGAGTTTGGGGTGAATGTGAAATCGGTGCATATTGATGGTAAAGCGGTAATGCAGCGCGTGCGCGATGAGCGTGATCGTTTTGTAGGCTTTGTACTTAAAGACATCGACTCTATTCCTGCTGCAGACAAAATTCGAGGCTGGGCCAAGCTACTTGATGACCATACTGTGCAAGTCGACAATCACACTCGCATCACCACAAATAGTGTGGTTTTGGCGACTGGCTCATCTTCGTTTGTTCCTGATGAGCTTCTGAATGCGGGCGATAGGCTGATTCAAACGGATGATGTGTTTTACTGGCAAGACTTACCAAAACGTATTGTGGTGGTAGGGGCGGGTGTGATAGGTCTTGAATTAGGCATTGCCTTACAGCATTTGGGTGTTGAGGTAGTGATCTTAAACCGAGGTCAGCGCATGGCAGGTATTAGCGACCCTAAAGTGCTTAGCTATGCACAGCAGGTTTTTGGGCAGACGGTACAGCTTGAATTTGATGCTCAGGTAACCGGCACAGAGATTAAAAACAACCAAGTCATTGTGCATTACACGCAAAAAGGGCAAGCGCACCAAGTGCATGCTGATTTTGTACTAAGTGCTGCAGGGCGCAGGCCTAATGTGGCAAATTTAGGCTTAGAGAATACTTCGGCACAGCTTGATAAAAAAGGCATGCCGCAATTTGATAAAAGTACGTTGCATATTTCCCATACGCCTTTGTTCTTCGCGGGTGATGCAAATGCTTTGCATCCGTTATTGCATGAAGCGACAGACGATGGTTATCAGGCTGGAGCCAATGCGGCCCATTGGCCTCAGACACCTAAAGCTGTTGCTCGGCGTGCGCCTTTATCCATTGTGTTTAGCGAACCGCAGATATTAAAAGTAGGGCAAGCTTATGCCGAGCTTGATCCAGAGCAAATACAAATTGGTGCGGTGGACTTCGCCAATCAGGGGCGGTCACGTATTATGTTGAAAAACTCAGGCTTGCTACGTGTTTATGCGGACAAACAAAACAATCGCTTTTTGGGGGCGGAAATGGTGGGGCCAGCGGCCGAGCACCTAGCGCATTTATTGGCATGGTGTTTGCAAATGGAGCTAACCATTCAGCAAATGATAGCTATGCCTTTTTACCATCCGGTAATTGAAGAAGGGCTACGCACAGCATTGCGTGATGTAGCCCAGAGCAAAACCTAAAGCAAAGTACGAACTTTTTCTACCAAGGCTTCTACCTCTTCGGAGTCTGAAGCCAAATAGCGAGCTTTGCCTTTAGCATCGAAGAAATACACGCCCCGGCTGTGTGAGACCTCGTAGGCGTTTGGGTTATGCCCCCGTGGCTTTTCTATTTGATAGGCAACCCGATAACGCCGCGCCAGCTCGGCAATATGTTGAGGTGTACCCGTTAAGCCCACCGCATAGCGATCATCAAAATTTTCTACGTATTCTTGAAGCATAGGGGCGGTATCACGATGTGGGTCTACGCTAACAAATAAAATACGTACTTTTTCTGCATCGTCCCCTAATTTTTCCATTACATCGGCAAGCTGTGCCATAGAGGTGGGGCAAATGTCAGGGCAGTTTGCGTAACCAAAGAACATTAATACCACTTTACCGCGCACGTCTTTTTCAGTGAACTCGGGTTTATGCGCCGAAATCAAGTTGAACTTGAGATCGGGCATAAAGCCACGCACGGTATGAATCTGAGAGCTCGCCACACTTAATTGAGCTAAGCCCAGTCCGATTAAAAGAAAAATAGAAGCAAATAAGCGTTTCATAATCGTTAAGCGGCGGTTTCAATTAGGCCACTGTGACGTAAGAGCGCATCAGGTGACGGCTGGCGACCTCTGAATGCATAAAAGCTTTCAGCAGCAGGGCGCACCCCTCCGATAGCCAAAACCTGATCCCTAAATAAACGCCCTGTGGCTTTGTCTAGGGTGTTGCGGCTGCCGTCTTCTAGAGTGGAGGCGTTTTCCTCAAAAGCGGCATACGCATCTGCTGACAAGACCTCGGCCCATTTATAGCTGTAATAACCTGCGCCGTAACCGCCGGCAAATAAATGAGAGAAGGCGTGTGGGAAACGGTGCCATGTCGGGGGTAAGATTACTGCGACTTCGCTGCGTACTTGATCCAGCGTAGCAAGCACTTGCGTAATGGTGAGGCCTTGAGTTTGGTGATGTACCAGCATATCGAATAAGGCAAACTCAACCTGACGCACCATTTGCATACCGCTTTGGAAGTTTTTGGCTGCTAATAGTTTTTGGTAAAGCTCAAAAGGCAATGACTCGTGTGTGTCTATATGCGAGGAAAGCGTAGTTAATACGGGGAACTCCCAGCAGAAGTTCTCCATAAATTGAGACGGTAACTCGATGGCATCCCACTCAACGGCCGCAAAAGCGGATACGTCTGGTTCATCCACAGTAGAGAGTAAGTTATGCAGAGCATGGCCGCTTTCATGGAATAGGGTGATGACATCGTCGTGCGTTAGCAAAGCAGGCTTGTTGTCCTGGGGAGAGCTAAAGTTACAAATCAAATAGGTGACAGGTAAGTGCAAACCGGTAGCAGTACGACGACGGCTACGCTCGCTATTTACCCAAGCTCCGCCCTGTTTGCCCGCTCGGGCATATAAATCTATGTATAAATAGCCAATGCACTGCTCTTGATCATTAAATACTTCGTAAGCACGTACATCGGGGTGCCAAGTAGAAAGGTTGGCCGCTTTAATACGTACGCCAAACAAGGTGTGAGCTACCTCAAAGAGGCCGGTTAAAACTTGGGGCTCAGTAAAGTATTGCTTGATTTCGTCTTCTGAGTAGTTGTATTGAGCTTGACGCAATTTTTCTGACACATAAGCAGCATCCCACGGTTCAAAGGAATGGATGCCAAGGGTCTGGGCGTAGGTCCTGAGTTGCTCTAGGTCTTTACGCGCAAAAGGCAAAGCCCGTTGAGCCAAGTCGTGTAAAAAGTGGACTACCTCATCTGCATTATCTGCCATGCGAGTTTCGAGTCGTAGCTCTGCAAAGCTGTTGTAGCCTAAAAGCTGGGCTTCTTCGGCACGCAACGCTAAGAGGTTTTCAATGACGCTGGAGTTGTCTAGCTCGGGTTTGTCAGCTTGATCGGAAGCAATAGTGGCATACGCTTTGTAGACGGTATGTCGTAGCTCTCGGTTGTCAGCGTATTGCATTACCGGTAAATAGCTGGGCATTTTTAGAGTAATTTTCCAACCTTCTTTTTTATCTGCGGCGGCAGCTTCAGCGAAAGCGGAAAGTACATCATTAGGAATACCAGACAGTTGTGCGGGATCGGTAATATAGAGCGCCCACTGATCCATACTGTCGAGCACATTTTCAGAAAAGCGTTGAGAGGCCTGAGCTTGTTGTTCGGAAATATCACCGTACCGTGCACGATCTTGGCCTTGTAGCTCTACACCGCCCAGACGGAAATCGAGCAAAGCCAGCTCGATGGTGCGTTTTTGTTCGGCATTGTATTGAGCAAAAACAGGGGCTTGGGCTAAAGAGAGGTACTGTTGATATAGCCCGTGATGCTGCCCTAACCACGTTGAAAATTCGGTGATTAATGGCAAGCATTGCGTTTTGGCTTCGCGTAACGCTGGGCTGTTAATAACGGAGTTGAGATGACCAACAATGGTCCAAGCGCGCCACAACTGTTCTGTTGCATCGTGCAGAGCCGGTACAGTTGACTCCCATGTGGCCGTTGATTGGTGTGCAATGGTATCGACGGCGCTGCGAGCTTGTGCCAGCAATTGTTTAATAGCCGGTTCAATATGAGCAGCATCAATAGCAGCATAATCAATTAATTGGTCAATAGGAGCTAACAAGGGGTTAGTCATAATCTACAACTCGTTTGAATTTAATGGGTTAAAAGACGCTCAGCCGCTTCGACGGTATTTACCAAAAGCATGGCTATAGTCATGGGGCCGACACCACCAGGCACTGGCGTAATAGCACCAGCTACCGGCAAGGCTGACTCGAAGTCCACATCCCCGGCTAGCTTGCCTGTTTCCAGGCGATTAATGCCTACATCAATAACTGTAGCACCAGGTTTAATCATGTCCCCAGTAATCATATGGGGACGACCTACTGCAACAACAAGGATGTCAGCACGTGAGGTATGAGCACGCAGGTCTTTGGTTTTGCTATTGCAGAGGGTAACAGTGGCACCTTCGGCTTGTAAGAGCAGTGCCATAGGTTTGCCGACAATATTGCTAGCACCTACAACTACTGCTTCGGCACCTCGAAGCGTGACCTGTTCGTCTTCAAGCATTTTCATTACGCCATAGGGCGTGCAAGGCCGAAATAGCGGTTTGCCGGTAAGCAATAAGCCCGCATTGCTAATATGAAAACCATCAACATCTTTGTTAGCATCAATGGCTTCAATTACAGCGTGTTCATCGAGTCCAGCTGGTAGAGGCAGTTGAACCAAAATGCCATGCACGGTGGTGTCATGATTGAGCTGGGTGATGAGTTCGAGCAAGTCTGCCTGTGTGGTGTCAGCCGCTAAGCGGATAACGTTCGAGTTCATTCCGGCTTGCTCGCATGCAAGGGCTTTATTACGCACATATACATGCGAGGCAGGATCATCGCCCACTAGGACGACAGTTAGGCCGGGTGTGATGCCTTGGTCTTTGAGTTTTGTGACACGCTCGGCGACTTCGGATCGAACGCGCTGCGCTAAGGCTTTGCCATCAATTAGGCGCGCACTGCTAGAACTCATATTAGTTTTCTCCAGTTTTAGCTAAAGCTATTTTCATAAGATCGGCCACCGTGGTGACCTCGAGTTTTTCCATAATATTGGCGCGATGGGCTTCGACCGTTTTGATACTGATGTTTAAATCACCAGCGATTTGTTTGTTTAGTCGGCCCGCAACAATGCGTTCTAGTACTTGCTGTTCACGAGCGGTGAGTCGAGATAAAACAGCTTCGTGGTTACGTAACTGAGCGGCTTGTGAGGCTTGCTCAATGGCCTGTTCGGTCATGCGGGCCACAATGGCACGTAAGTCGGCTTCGTTAAATGGTTTTTCAAGGAAATCAACGGCACCTTTTTTCATTGTGGTGACCGCCATGGGCACATCGCCGTGACCTGTAATAAACACCATGGGTAGGGTAGATTTACGAGCAATGAGCGTTTCTTGAAGTTCAAGACCGCTCATTCCTGGCATGCGCACATCCACAATAAGCACACCGATCTGGTCGGAATCGTAGTGCTGTAAGAACTCCTCTGCCGAAGAAAAACATTTCACTCGGTAGCCGTTGGCCTCGAGCAACCAGCGCAAGGAGTCACGGACGGCCTCATCATCATCTACGATAAAAATAGTACAAGCTAATTGGGTACTGCTCATGCTTAAATCTCCTCGTTGTGAGTAGTGAGATGGCTTGGGTCTGCGGGCTTTGCGCAAGGGAGAGTAAAACGGAAAACCGTCCCACCCTCTGGATTATCGGTAGCCCATAATCGGCCATGATGTGACTCGATAATGGTTCTACAAATATTTAGCCCCATACCTAAACCTTCGCTTTTTGTACTGTAAAAGGGCTCAAAAAGACGCTCTGGATCTTTTAAGCCATAGCCACGGTCAACCACTGCTATCTCCACAATGTTACCTTCTTGGGGAGTAACATAAACGTGTAAAATAGGATAGTCGCTGTCTTCCATGGCTTCAATCCCGTTTTTAAGTAAGTTTAGTAATACTTGCTCTATAAGTATTGGGTCAGCAAATACATCAGGCAGTGGGTCAGGAAGGCTGAGCTCTAAACTAATTTGGCGTTTTCGGGCATCAATGTCAGCAAAAGCAACGGCATTTTCTAAAATAGGCAAGAATGGAACCTGTTGACGTCGCGGTTCACTGCGTTTAACGAATTCTCGGATTCGGCTGATGATTTTGCCTGCGCGTTCGGCCTGATGAGCGGCTTTTTCTAACGCCTCTACCAGTGTTTCAGGATTGTAACGTCCTGATTTTATCATAGCGACTGCACCCATACTGTAATTGCTAATAGCAGTAAGCGGTTGATTTAGTTCGTGCGCTAAAGACGAGGCCATCTCACCCATCGTAGTAAGACGGCTGGTTAGTTGAGCTTTTTCTTGTTGAATGCGTGAAGCCTCTTCATGTTCACGCCGCTCGGTAATGTCGCGGGCAACTTGAAGACGAACACGGCGGCCATCGGTCCATGCCAGCATACGGTGGTGTACTTCAAACCAACGTTGTGCTGATAAGGAAAAAAGCTCTACTGTTTCGTCAGTAAATCGTCCCAGACGTCCGCCCATTAGCTCGGCGTGGCCGTTTGCCTGAGCACCAAATATGCGTCTATAGGTACGATTTGCAAATAATAGTTCTAAGCCTTCGGGGGTGTCAGCTACCACGGAAATGGCATCGTCTAGACCTTCTAGCACTGTCATAAAGCGCTCATGCGCAGCCGTAAGCGCTTCGCGAATGCGTTTGGGCTCGGTGATATCGGTCATGGAAGTCATCCAGCCAATTTGCTCACCATTGGGCGCGCGTAGGGGGGACACATACATACGAGCCGTAAAACGTGAACCATCACGGCGTTGAGCCTCGAGTTCGAGTCCGCTGCTTGGCGTGCGCCCCGACATAAGCAATTCGAGAATGTCTTCGTGTTGCTGATGTCGACCCGCTAGCCAATAAGGAAAAGGAGCGGTACGGCCAATTAAGTCGGCTTCATTCCAGCCGATCATGCGACAAAAGGCCGGGTTAACATAGGCAATACGGCCATACATATCAAAGACGCGCATCCCTGTGGACATGGAGTTTTCCATCGCGCGCCTAAACCCTGTTTCTGCAATAAGTGCGGCTTCGGCGTGAGAGCGAAATCGGGTGTAACGCCAGAGCGCAAGTAAACTGAAAATAATTACTAGTGACAGTGCTAATACCACCAAGAACAGTCGTTGCTGTCGTATTTCTTGATCGATGGTGACAAACATGACACTGTCATTTTGTAAACGCTGGAGCCAAAAAAAAGCACCCATCACACAGAGGTATAGGATGAGTACGATGACTGGCGTTAACCAATAAAAGCCCCGCCGGCTTTGTCGAGCTTGCTCGTAGAAGGTGGTCGGAATTAACGACTTTTTAGAATGATTAGGCATAGCAGCATAAATAAAGACCAAGACGTATTGTAAGCGGAATTAGAGCTAAATGGTTACCACGTTTTTTTCACATTATGAAAACACGTATCATAAAATGAAAATTTGCTTGAGCCTTTAGGTTTTCTTTCTTAGAATAACTGAAACATAATCCTGCTAGTGGTTTTGTGTTTTGCGGTTCGTGGCGCATAACAAGGTATAGTGAAAATAATCAGTTAAGACTTGTTGATACGGACTTCATATTCATTCTCATGGAGACACGCTTTATGTCCTCTCTAGATCAAGCACCCAACTCGGCAAATGAAAGTCATGATGAAGCCCTAGAAACCCAAGAGTGGTTAGAGGCTTTAGAAGCAGTCTTAGACCGTGAAGGTCCAGCCCGAGCCCATTATCTTATTGAGCGTTTGACCGATATTGCGCGACGCTCAGGCTCTAGAATTCCTTATTCTCCTTATACCGCTTATGTGAACACGATTCCTGTGGGTTTAGAACCCAAATACCCAGGGGATCCGGTAGTAGAGGAGCGCATTCGTTCTTATATTCGTTGGAACGCCATGGCTATGGTGGTTAAAGCCAACCAAGTCACACCACCCGATGGCGGTTCACTGGGTGGTCATATCGCTTCATTTGCATCATTAGCGACTATGATTGAATGTGGTCAAAACCACTTCTGGAAAGCAGATGCAAACGGCGAGGGCGGTGATCTGGTGTATTTCCAAGGTCATACCTCACCTGGTATGTATGCGCGTGCCTACCTAGAAGGCCGCCTTAACGAAGAGCAACTAGATAATTTCCGTCAAGAAGTCGACGGCAAAGGCTTATCGTCGTACCCACATCCTAAATTAATGCCAGATTTTTGGCAGTTTCCTACTGTTTCAATGGGCTTAGGCCCCTTGATGGGCATTTATCAAGCACGCTTTTTAAAATACATTCATGCGCGCGGTATTGCTGATACCTCTCATCGCAAAGTGTGGGTTTTTTTAGGCGATGGCGAAATGGATGAGCCCGAGTCTTTAGGTGCCATCGGCTTAGCTGCGCGTGAAAACCTGGATAACCTCATTTTTGTAGTGAACTGTAACCTACAACGTCTGGATGGTCCTGTGCGTGGTAATGGCAAGATCATTCAAGAACTCGAGGGAGTATTCCGCGGTGGTGGCTGGAACGTCATCAAGCTAATCTGGGGTGGGTATTGGGATCCACTTTTAGCACGCGATAAAGAAGGTATTTTGCGTCAGGTCATGGAAGACACCATCGATGGCGAGTACCAAGCCTACAAAGCCAACGATGGGGCGTATGTGCGCGAACATTTCTTTGGTAAACACCCCAAATTGCTAGAGATGGTCAGTCGTATGAGCGATGAAGACATCTGGCGTCTCAATCGTGGCGGTCATGATCCCTATAAGGTGTATGCTGCGTTTGATTCCGCAACCAAGCACAAAGGCCAGCCTACCGTTATTTTAGCCAAGACCATTAAAGGCTACGGTATGGGCCATGTAGGACAAGCAAAAAACCCCACACATCAGCAAAAGAGTCTAGATGTGGAGTCCATTCGCGAGTTTCGCGATCGTTTTAATATTCCTATTCCTGACGATCGTCTCGAAGAGGTGCCTTACTTTAAGCCCGCACCAGACTCTCCCGAGATGAAATACTTGCACGAGCACCGTTTAGCATTAGGGGGATATTTACCAAAACGTCGTGTTAAAGCGGATGAGCATTTGCCAACCCCCGAATTAGGCGCGTTTAAAGCTATATTAGAACCCACAGCAGAAGGCCGTGAAATCTCTACCACCCAGGCTTTTGTCCGTTTCCTTAACCAATTGTTGCGTGACAAGCAGCTTGGTCCACGTGTTGTGCCTATTTTGGCCGATGAATCGCGTACTTTCGGTATGGAGGGCTTATTCCGCCAAATTGGTATTTATGCTCCCGAAGGTCAGAAGTACACACCTGTAGATAAAGATCAGGTCATGTACTATCGCGAAGTTGAAAATGGACAATTGCTCCAAGAAGGCATTAACGAATTAGGTGCATTTAGTTCATGGATTGCGGCAGCAACCTCGTACTCCAGCAACAATCGAATCATGATCCCGTTTTTCATTTACTACTCCATGTTTGGTTTCCAGCGTTTTGGCGACCTAGCATGGGCAGCGGGTGATATGCAAGCGCGTGGTTTTGTCTTGGGTGGCACTGCGGGTCGTACGACATTAAATGGTGAAGGGCTGCAGCACGAAGACGGTCAAAGTCACATTCAAGCCTCCGTTATACCTAATTGCGTATCCTACGATCCTACTTTTGCCCATGAGGTCGCAGTGATTTTGCGTGACGGCTTACGTCGCATGGTTGAAAACCAAGAGGATGTGTATTTTTACCTAACGCTGATGAATGAAAACTACGCACAGCCAGGTCTTAAAGACGGAGACGAGGAAGGCATCTTGCGTGGTATGTACAAATTTAAATCGACCGAAGGTGAGCACCGCGTTCAATTAATGGGCTCAGGTACGATTTTGCGTGAAGTGATTGCGGCGCAAGACTTGCTAGTCAAAGACTGGGGTATTGGTTCCGACGTCTGGAGCGTTACGAGCTTTACCGAGCTACGTCGAGAAGGCTTAGATTGCGAACGCTATGCGCTATTGAATCCAACAGCTAAAGATATCCCTGTGCCATACGTAACCCAGCAGTTGCAGCAAACTGAAGGTCCTATTGTGGCGTCTACAGACTACATCAAGACCTTTGCCGACCAAATTCGTGCTTTTGTGCCAGAGGGTCGCACTTATCGTGTATTGGGTACCGATGGCTATGGTCGTTCAGATTTCCGCTCCAAGCTACGTTCTCACTTCGAGGTAGATCGTCACTTTGTGGTGCTGGGTGCGTTACGGGCGTTGGCGGATGAGGGCAAGATCGAGATGGATAAAGTCATCCAGGCCATGGAAAAATACGGAATTGATCCAAATAAACCCAACCCACATCACGTTTAATTGGGGAGATAATCATGAGTGAAACGATTCAAGTCATTGTTCCCGATATCGGTAGTGATGAGGATGTAGATGTTATTGAAATCCTAGTCCAAGAGGGAGACAGCGTTGAGGTCGATCAAAGCTTAATTACCGTTGAGTCAGATAAAGCCTCAATGGAAATTCCCTCTTCTCACGCTGGAGTGGTGCAATCCATTAAAGTAAAGCTGGGTGACAAGGTACGTGAAGGCTCCTTAATTCTTGAGCTAGGCGCGGCGGCTACAGCCGGTACTGCCCCAACAGAAGCATCGGCCGAAGAAGGTGCTGCTCCGGCTGCGGCAGCAGCGCCTGAGCCTAAAGAGCCTGACTCTACTGAAGCATCCTCTCAGACTATAGTGGTACAAGTGCCTGATATTGGCGATGCGCACGATGTGGATGTGATCGAGGTGCTGGTAGAGACTGGTGATCACATTGATGTGGACCAAAGCATTATTACCCTTGAAACCGAAAAAGCGTCCATGGAGGTTCCCTCCACTCACGCCGGTACAGTACAAAAAGTCTTGGTGAAGGTGGGCGATAAGGTATCACAAGGTGCAGATTTGCTTGAGCTGACCATAAGCGCAGCGGCAGGCAAGGCTGCAAGCCCAGACACAAAAGCGGCTGCCGCTCCAGAGTCTAAAACAGCTGAGCCTGCCTCTACTGAGTCTAAACCTGCCGAGACAGCAAAGACCGCAGCGCCTGCTGTGGTTAGCACTACTGCAGGTGAAATGGCATCTGTGCCACCTCAACGTCAATCACCCACCTCGTCATTTGCTGATGCAAATGTGCCTTTACGCAATTTGCCGCATGCTTCGCCATCAGTGCGTAAATTTGCCCGTGAATTAGGGGTAGATTTAAATCTGGTATCGGGTACAGGTAGCAAAGGGCGTATTAAGCCCGAGGACGTGCGCAACTTTGTTAAACAAGCTTTAGCAGGTGGCGCAGCCGCCACAAGTAGCTCAGCCGCTGCAACGGTCTCTGGCGATTTTCAGGTGTTGCCATGGCCCAAGGTTGATTTCAGTCGCTTTGGCGAAGTAGAAACTCAGCCTTTATCCCGCATTAAGAAAATTTCTGGTGCTAATTTGCATCGTAATTGGGTCATGATTCCTCATGTTACTAATAACGATTTGGCAGATATCACAGATTTAGAGGCCTTCCGCCAACAACTTAATGCAGAAGGGAAAAAGTCGGGTGCAGCAACGCGCTTAACCATGCTGGCATTTATTATCAAAGCATGTGTAGCCGCGCTAAAAAAATACCCCGAGTTCAATGCCTCTTTAGATGGCGATAATCTCGTTCTGAAAAAATACTTTCATATTGGTTTTGCAGCCGATACTCCTAATGGGTTGGTGGTACCTGTTATTAAGGATGCGGATAAAAAAGGCATTATGGATATTGCCCAAGAAACCGGCGAGCTTGCCGCACTAGCTCGTGATGGTAAGTTATCCGCTGCGCAAATGCAGGGTGGGTGCTTCACTATTTCCTCCTTGGGGGGTATAGGTGGCACGGACTTTACTCCTATTATTAATGCGCCCGAGGTGGCTATTTTAGGTGTATCCCGTTCTAGCATGCAGCCTATTTGGAATGGTAAAGACTTTGAGCCACGTTTAATGTTGCCTTTGTCTCTGTCTTATGACCATCGCGTTATTGATGGAGCGGCAGCAGCACGTTTTAACGCCTATCTAGGGCAATTGCTTGCTGATTTCCGTCGCATCGTCCTATAAAGGAGCAGACTATGAGTGCACAAGATATTGTGATACCCAACATTGGTGACTTCGATCAGGTCGATGTGATTGAGGTGCTGGTTCAGGTGGGCGATGAGGTAGCAGTGGATCAAAGCTTAATTACCGTTGAGTCTGACAAGGCCTCAATGGAGATCCCATCCTCTCATGCGGGTACGGTCAAAGAAGTATTAGTGAACGTTGGCGATCACGTTACTGAAGGATCAGTAATTGTTCGCCTTGAAAGCAGTGCAACGGAGGCCACACCTAAATCCGAACCCAAAGCAGCTGCTGAAACCAGTGCTGCCACACCCGTAGCGGCTAGTACTACAGCCGCTACGGCGGATGTCCCTAGTGATGCTTACGATGTGGTGGTGCTAGGGTCGGGCCCAGGCGGCTACTCTGCAGCTTTTAGAGCTGCCGATCTAGGGCTAAGAGTGGCTTTGGTGGAGCGTTATGGCACTTTGGGCGGTGTGTGTTTAAATGTGGGATGTATTCCTTCTAAAGCATTACTGCATACGGTTGGCGTTTATGAAGCAGCGCAAAGCTTAAAAGAGCAAGGCATTCATTTTGGTGATGCCAGTGTAGATTTAGAGCAATTGCGCGGCTACAAAGACAAAGTCATCGGCAAGCTAACAACAGGCCTAGCAGGTATGGCTAAAGCTCGTAAGGTGGACGTGGTGACTGGTGTAGGGCGTTTTACTAGCCCCCATCAATTACGTGTTGAAAGCAGTGACGGTGCGACCGAGCTTAGCTTTAAGTCAGCCATTATTGCAGCCGGTAGCCAAGCCGTGCATTTGCCCTTTTTACCCGAGGATGAGCGTATTGTCGATTCCACGGGTGCGCTAGAGTTAAAAGCCGTACCAGAGCGTATGCTTCTTATTGGTGGTGGCATTATTGGTCTAGAAATGGGTACAGTGTATTCTGGTTTAGGCGCACGCTTGGATGTAGTGGAAATGCAGCCCGGTTTGATGCAAGGTGCTGACCGAGATCTGGTTCGCGTTTGGCAAAACATGAATAAACATCGTTTTGATGCCATTATGCTAAATACCAAAACGGTATCCGCCGAAGCTAAAGAGGACGGTATCTGGGTTCAGTTCGAAGGCGAGGGCGCACCTACAGAGCCACAACGTTACGACTTAGTGCTTCAAGCCGTAGGGCGTATTCCAAATGGCAAAAAAATTGGCGCGGATGCCGCAGGTGTACAAGTAGATGAGCGCGGGTTTATTGCCGTGGATAATCAAATGCGTACTAACGTACCGCATATTTATGCCATTGGTGATATTGTCGGTCAGCCTATGCTTGCGCATAAAGCGGTTCATGAGGCTCACGTAGCGGCAGAAGTTATTGCGGGTCAAAAATCTTTCTTTGATGCACGTGTTATTCCATCAGTCGCCTACACCGACCCAGAGGTGGCGTGGGTAGGTCTGACCGAAGACGAAGCCAAAAAACAAGGCATAGCCATTGAAAAAGGTCTATTCCCTTGGCAAGCCTCAGGTCGTGCGATTGCAAATAATCGTGATGAAGGTTTTACAAAATTGCTCTTTGATGCCGAAACCAAGCGTATTTTGGGTGGCGGTATTGTTGGTGTAGGGGCTGGTGACTTAATCAGTGAAATTGCTTTGGCAATTGAGATGGGTGCTGATCAAGTTGATATTGCCAGCACGATTCATCCGCATCCAACACTGGGTGAATCCGTCGGAATGGCCGCTGCGGCGTCATTAGGTGCATGTACTGACATACCTCCTGCTCGACGTAAATAGCGTTAAGTGGTTTTATTCTGTGCGGTAGGTGCTATTATGAGCGCCTACCGCTTTTTTTTGTTTACTTCGATATTATGACTCAACTTGTCTTAGACCAACACTGCAGTCTGGCTCAATGGCTTAGCCATTTAGAGGCTTTACATCCACAAGAAATTGATCTGGGTCTTGATCGTGTGCAGGCTGTAGCGGCCCGCTTGAATCTAGATGCTTTGCCAGGAATTAAAATTGTTGTGGGTGGTACCAATGGTAAAGGCTCTACCTGCGCTATGCTAGAGGCAATTTTATTGGCTGCAGGTTATAAAGTGGGTTTATACACTTCGCCCCACTTATTGCGCTACAACGAACGTATTCGTATCAATGGTGCAAATGCACAAGACACTACCATCACGCAGCAGTTTGCCCGTATTGAAGCCGCGCGCGGATCTATCAGCCTAAGTTATTTTGAGTTTTCTACCTTAGCGGCTCTATTGGCATTTGCTGACGCAAGAGTGGATGTGATGGTGCTAGAGGTGGGTCTGGGGGGGCGGCTAGATGCAGTCAATATAGTAGATGCGGATTGCAGTATCATTACAAGCGTAGACATAGATCATATTGAGTATCTAGGTAATGATCGTGAACAGATTGCTTGGGAGAAAGCCCATATCTTTCGTTCTAATAAACCAGCTATCTGTGCCGATCCAGTGCCACCTGCTAGCATTCAACAATATGCTCAACAAATTAGTGCCGACCTATGGCAATTTGGGGTGGATTTTAATTACTCGGGCGATGCGCAGCAATGGGGGTTTGCAGGTCGGGAGCAACGTCGCTCTGCGTTGGCTTACCCCGCATTGCGTGGTGTGAATCAGCTACTGAATGCTTCTGCGGTTTTAGCGGCCCTAGAGGCGCTTCGTTTCCAATTGGTGGTGCCTGCTAGTGCTATACGTGAGGGTTTATTGCGTGCGGTGGTGCCAGGCCGAATGCAGATTTTGCCGGGTGAGCCAACCGTTATTTTGGATGTGGCCCACAATCCGCATGCCGCCGGCGCCTTAGCCCAAAACTTACAACAAATGCCGACTTCGCCTGGGTCTAAAACCATTGCCGTGGTGGGCATGTTTAAAGACAAGGACGTCAAAGCGGTATTGCAGCGTTTATTACCTTCGGTTGATATTTGGATTTGTGCAGAGTTAGCCGGGGCGCGAGCCTTGTCAGCAGAGCAATTGGCAGGCATGGTACAGGCTGTGGCTGAGGCCGGTCTACCAGATCTTCCCGTCGAGAGCTCAAGCAGCCCTAAAGTGCGACCAGTGTTAAATCAGGTGGACTTAACGAAAATTGAAGTTCTAACTGCAGATTCCATGGTGCAAGGGTTTGTAAAAGCTCAGAGTCTGGCCACACTTAATGATAGAATTTTAGTGTTTGGTTCGTTTTTTGCAGTTGGGCCAGTGCTAGAGCATTTAGGACGCCTATAACATACATGCGACCATCTCGTGTCGTGTGATTACAATAACTACAGTTTTGTTTACATAAGGTTACACATGGGACTGTTTTCACGCAAAGAAACTGCTACGCCTAGAAAAACGGGTAGATCTTCTAGCGATGATCAATTGGTTGAAATGCGCACTAAAGCGCGGCACCGACTAATTGGTGCTGTTGTGCTTGTGCTTACCGCTATTGTGGTAGTACCTATTTTATTAACGGATCATTCCGAACCTAAGGTAGAGCAGCAAGTTAGTGTTATACCCTCTATTATCCCGCCCTCCGAAGAGCAATATCGTTTGTCGGAAAGTTTAGAGCAGCCCGTTTTTACAGATCGTATCGACCACAGTAACGATCCTGGGCTTATAGAGTCCCAGCCAGAACCCGTAGAAGAGCTACCTTTAGCTGTTGGCGACACCATCAACCCGGTCGAGCCCGAGCCTACGCCGCCTGCTACGGTCGAGAAGGAACCTAAACCGGAACCCAAACCCGAGCCCAAGCCCAAGCCTAAATCGGAACCCAAGCCTACTCCTTCGCAACGAACTGACGATGGTTCTGTTGCGTTGGCCTTACTCGAAGGGCGCGTGCCCCCAAGTAAACCTACCCCTACAGAGCGCGCTCAACAGGGTTCAGTTGTGGTTCAGGTTGGTGCTTACTCATCGCAAAGTGATGCCGAGGCACGTCGTGCCAAGCTAGCTAGCTCTGGGGTGTCTAATGCCTTTGTGGAAACTGCTACGGTTTCAGGCAAGCCTGCTTACCGTTTACGTGTTGGGCCTTTTCCTAGCCGCCAAGCCGCTCAAGCTGCTCAAGCGCGTTTACGCTCTTTAGGTTATGAGAACAGCTTTGTGTCGGGCCAGTGAATCAGTTTGATTATTTAATCCTAGCCATTGTTGGGTTTTCAGGCATATTGGGACTATTTCGTGGGCTTATTAAAGAGCTCATGTCGTTAGTGGCCTATCTGGTGGCTGCGGCTGCAGCTGTGTGGTGGGGGCCGCAGGCCAGTACTTGGATTGAAACTTGGATCACCAATCCATTGATTCGCTCCGCTGTTGCTTACCTTCTTGTTTTTATAATGGCACTGCTAGGGGTGGGTTTGATCAATATGGCTTTAAGTGCATTGATTGAGCGCACAGGTTTAAGTACTGCGGATCATGGCTTCGGTATGCTGTTTGGGGTACTACGCGGGATTGTACTGGTGCTAGTCTTGGTAACGGCAGCAGGCTATACACAAATGCCTACCGAACCATGGTGGCATGAGTCCAGTTTTGTAAAAACTGCCATCCAGCTCATAATGCGTATAAAATTGTATTTGCCACCCGATATCGCTGCGTGGTTACCTTATTAAATCTTATGGGTTGAACAATTATGTCAGGAGTAGTAGGGGTCGTGGCCCAAGGGCCTGTGAATCAGCTGATTTACGATAGTTTGTTGCTATTACAGCACCGCGGCCAAGATGCAGCAGGAATTACTACCTACAACCAATCTTTTTTTCATACACATCGTGGCCCAGGCCTAGTCCGAGATGTATTCCGTACCCGGAATATGCGTAATTTAATCGGTACTAGTGGCATAGGTCATACGCGTTACCCGTCTGTAGGCAGCGCTGAAAATGCAGACGAAATGCAGCCGTTTTATGTCAGCGCACCGTTTGGCATTAGCTTGGTACACGATGGCAATCTAAGCAACTGGCGTCAGTTGCGCCAAGAGCTTTTCAGTATTGATCGCCGTCACATCAATACTAACTCTGACTCCGAAGTGCTGCTTAATGTGTTTGCGCACGAGCTGCAGCGCGCCGCCGAAGGCGAGCAGCTCAACGCTGAAATTATTTTTAATACGGTACGTGCCGTTCATCGTCGTGTTAAGGGGGCTTATGCTGTTATTTTGCAAATTGCGCATTATGGCTTAGTGGCTTTTCGTGATCCCAATGGGATTCGACCTCTTTGCCTAGGTGAAAATAAAGGGGCCGCTGGTCCAGAGTGGATGCTTGCATCCGAGTCTGTGGCGATTACAGGCTGTGGTTTTGAGTTAATTGGTGATGTGGCGCCTGGCGAGGCAATTGTGATTGATTTGTCTGGTCAGGTCTTGCGTCAGCAGTGCTCAGCACAAACCCAGCTATCACCCTGTGTGTTCGAATATGTGTATTTTGCGCGCCCTGATTCAACCATTGATGGGGTATCGGTTTATGATGCTCGTTTAAAAATGGGTGAGTACTTGGGTGATAAGCTCGCTAAAAATTTACGCTTGGCAGATATTGATGTGGTGATGCCCATTCCGGATTCTGCGCGTCCATCCGCTATGCAGTTGGCCGCTCAGTTAAACTTGAACTACCGTGAAGGGTTTATTAAAAATCGCTACATTGGGCGTACTTTTATTATGCCGGGCCAAGCCGTACGCAAGCGTTCTGTACGGCAAAAACTCAGCGCCATCCCCATGGAGTTTAAAGGTAAAAATGTGTTGTTGGTGGATGACTCCATTGTGCGTGGCACGACTAGCCGTGAAATTGTAGAAATGGCGCGTTCAGCCGGTGCGAACAAGGTGTTTTTTGCTTCTGCAGCTCCTCCTGTGCGTTATCCAAATGTCTATGGCATTGATATGCCATCTAGCGAGGAACTAATTGCGTATGGCAAAAGCATAGATCAAGTAGCCGAGGAAATAGGGGTAGATGGTTTAATTTACCAAGACTTAGCCGACTTAGAGCAAGCGCTGTGGGACTTAAACCCTGATTTCAATCGCTTTGAGTCCTCTTGTTTTGATGGTGATTATGTCACAGGGGATATCAACCACTCTCCATTGCTTGAAGACTAAATAAAGCCTAAAAAAACAGCCACTGCAGTGTATTGCAGTGGCTGTTTTATTGCGGTAACCATAAAGCTATTTGCTGCGCACAAGTCCATACAGCATCACAGCGCCTATAATAACAAACAGCAAGAGTGCCCATAAGGCGTACTCAAGTCCAAACACATGCACAGTAGCGTCCATGCAGGTGCTGTAAATTCCAAACAACCAAGGTAAAGCAGACTCCAGACCAGATTGAGTCATAAACCGATCGGCGAAGGTCATATCGCAGGAAAACAATTTAGCGGCTACGTTATATTGATACCAGGCGGATAGCACTCCTCCTATTGCTGTCAGAGCACTTAATAACCCAAACAATTGACTTAAAAAGCGCAGCTTTAAGCTAGCAACCAAATAGCCAAAAATAGAAAACGCAAGCACAACGATTAAAAGCAGGCGTTGAAATACGCACCAAGCGCAGGGCCGCATAGCAAATACGTGCTGAGACACCAGAGCGATGATTAGGGCACCTAGGCTAAGAAAAATACTATATGAAAAGAAACGAGTTGACATAAGGTTTATAGAAAAAGTTGGGTTGTATGTTTGGCGGCTTCAACCAAAAGATTAATCGTCACCTCAGAAAAACCATCCCACACAATCTGTACGCCTAAGCATAATAAAATAAAAGCGGAAAGGCGCATCAAGACCGCGGTGCCATTGCTGCCCAAGCGAGTCAAAATAGGGGCGGCATAGCGCAAACAAAAAAGCACAATGAGCGCTACGACGGCTAAGGCCAAGATTGCAGCAGTTAGCTTTGTGATGCTGCCAATAGTACTGCTGTCGCTTAGGGTGGCACCGACTGTAATGGTGGCGGCGATGGAGCCGGGTCCGCATAGCATGGGAAAAGTTAAGGGGTAAAAGGCTTGAGACTGCACGCGTGCCCATGAGTACCCCTCTGCCATATCCTTTGCTTGCTCTGTATCAGAGCTAGTCGCATTGACTAAGTTCCATGCGGTAGCAATAACGAGTAATCCGCCACCAATACGGATAATAGGTAACGAGATGCCAAAAAACTCCAACACTAAATTGCCCGATAGCATGGCAGCTAACAGCATAAAGAAAATATTTACGCCTAATTTGCTTGCGAGTTTTTGGCGATCGGCATTACTTACGCCCTTGGTAAGTGCCAAAAAAATAGGTGCAATAGCAGGGGGGTTAATAATGGGCAACACGGTCGCCACCGTAAATAAAAAACTACGGCTGAAATCAGAAAGTAAGGGGCTCAAGTCCATGGGGTCGGGCTCAGATCCATTAAAGAGCGGCTCGAAGGGTGCGCTCTAGATGTTTATAAAAGGTATTGTGATGTAGGTCTTCGCTATGGACAATAAAGGTATCTTCCACACGTTCGCCTAGTGTCATGATCTTAGCCGATTTTAAACGAATACGTTCAGCCGTAAACACCTGAGCGATACTATAGAGTAGCCCTCTGCGATCCGCGCAAACAATCGAAATGCGCCATTTGTTGGCTTCACTCATGGCTTGGATATCTACTGTGGCAGGGATAGGAAAAACGCGAGCTCGGCGTGATTGGGCTTGTACATAAATGGATTCGTTGGTCAGCGTGTTGTTGGCTGCATGTTGTAGATGCCAAATTAAAGCCTGCTGAATAGATTGAGCCCACTGTGTGGAATACTGCGTGTAAGCAGGCAGTAGTAAGACAAAACTATCTAAGGCCCAGCCGTGTAGGGTGGTGTAGATACGTGCGTCTTGTACACTGAGTTGATGTTGATCGAAAAATGCACAAATGTGCATAAATAAATCGTCACGATCAGGCGTATAAATCATGAGCTGAACCGTCTCGCCTGCACCTACAGGGCGTAATTCGACCACAGGCTCTGGGTATAAAAGAGCGCTGTGTAAAGCACTGCCGTGCCAAACTATCTCATCGCTCTCATGACGCAAAAAATAACTAATATCCAATACATCCCATAACGCATGCACAGCGTCTGCGCTAATTCCTTGGCTTAATAGCTGACTTAGCGCTTGTGCTTTGCGTTGTGCTAAGACCTCGGAGGTAGCAGGATGATGTCCTTGTAAAGCAGCGCTGCTTTGTTTATAGAGCTGTTGTAATAGCTTTGCTTTCCAAGAGTTCCAAATAACGGGGTTGGTGCCCTTGATATCCGCTACGGTAAGCAAATACAGGGCCTGTAAGCGGCGTAAACTTTGCGTGAGCTGGGTAAAAGCTTGCACAATTACGGGATCACTAATATCACGTTTTTGAGCCACGGTAGACATGCTGAGGTGCTCTTGAACTAAAAAGCAGATGAGCTCTGTGTCCTCGGTATGAATTTGATGGCGTTCGCAAAATGCACGTGCATCTTTGGCACCGAGCTCAGAGTGATTGCCACCGCGCCCTTTGGCTATATCATGAAATAAGGCGGCCACGTATAACACCCATGGGCGTTCAAATTGTGCCATGAGCTCGCTAGCGAGTGGGTGCTCTTCGGCGTACTCGGCCAAAGTAAATCGGCGTAAATTGCGCAACACCATCAAGGTGTGCTGGTCGACCGTATAGACGTGGAAAAGATCGTGCTGCATCTGCCCAACAATATGGCGAAACTCAGGGATGTAGCGTGGCAGTAAGCCAAGTAAATTCATGAGCTTTATGCTTTGTAGCACGGCACGAGGTGCTTGCAAAATAGCTAGAAAAGCGCTTTGGTTGATGGGGTTTAAGCGAAACTTTTGATCGATTAGTTTCCGATGATGCCAAAGTGCGCGTAGAGTATAGGCACTTAAACTTTGAACGTTTGGATGCTGTTGTAAAAGCGTAAAGCAACGCAGGATTAACGTTGGGTCTTGTATTAAGAGATCTGCGTCGCGTAAATGCAATCGTTGATTGCGAATTAAAAAGGCGTGGTCTAGTTCGGTAATATGGGTGGGGTTAGCGCTAAAAAGTAATTCCTCAAGCCCCTGCATCAAAATCATGTTCATTTGATGCACCAGTCGGGCAGCCCAGTAGTAGCGCTGCATGAGTTTTTCACTAGCGCGTTGTGCGTTTAATTGGGTGAAACCATAAATGGTGGCAAGAGCAGGTTGGTACTCAAACAGCAGGCGGTCTTCGGCACGTTTAGTGAGTAAGTGCAGCTCGATACGCAAACGCATAAAAGCTTGGTTCGCCTGTTGAAGAGCCCGTACCTCTGCCTGACTTAATAAGTCACTTTGAGCTATTTCCCGCCAAGTTTGCCCTAGGTTCATGGCTTTAGCCAGCCATAATAGCACTTGTAAGTCACGTAAAGCGCCAGGCGACTCTTTGCAATTTGGCTCTAGTGCATAAGGCGTGTTTCTATAGCGAGCGTGGCGTTGCCGCATCTCGGCCAGTTTGGCCTCGTAGAAGTTTTTTGCATTTAATTGGGTGGCTAACGCACGTTGTAACTGAGTAAAAAGTGCATTATGCCCCGCAACAAAGCGGGCCTCTAGTTGAGCTGTTTGGGTCGCTATGTCTGTTTCTGCTACCTCAAGGCATTGGTCAATCGTGCGTACGCTAGTGGCGACCTTCAGGCCGCTATCCCATAATGCGGCAATAAAGCTTTCTATCTGTAAAGTATCTTGGGAGCTGGGCGGCTGTGCTAGTAATAGCAAGATATCCACATCAGAAAATGGATAAAGTTCTTGGCGTCCATAGCCGCCTACGGCTACCAGAGTGCAGTGCGTAGGTAAGGGCAGCAGAGCATAGAGCTCATTGAGGCAATGATCGGTGTAGGTGCTTAGACGCCGTAATAAGTGCTCAGGCTTAGGTCTTGCTCTAAAACGAGCGATTGCTTTGCGACGTCGCAGTGTGTAGCTATTGCGAATCCGGTCTAAGTCTGAGCGCATATTTATGCTTTAGTAAAGCCTTTAACAAAAGCGGGGGGCGCAGGCATTTCTGGTGATACGGTGAGCACTTCGTAGCCTGTATCAGTGACTAAAATAGAGTGTTCCCATTGGGCAGATAGGCTGCGGTCGCGCGTTACTACGGTCCATTGGTCAGGCAGAAGTTTTAGATCGCGTTTGCCAGCGTTGATCATTGGTTCGATGGTAAAGATCATGCCGGCTTTTAATGTTAAGCCAGTGCCCGGTTTTCCATAATGTAAGACTTGTGGGTCTTGATGAAACACCTGACCAATACCGTGGCCGCAATATTCGCGTACTACAGAGTAATTGTTTTTTTCCGCATGCTGTTGAATGGCATGACCAATATCCCCTAAGGTTGCCCCGGGTTTAACTTGTTCAATGCCTAACCACATGCACTCGTAAGTCACTTCGGTCAAACGGCGTGCAAGAATTGATGGTTCGCCTACGTAAAACATACGGCTTGTATCACCAAACCAACCGTCTTTAATAACAGTGACATCTAGATTAATAATATCGCCATTTTTGAGTTTTTTGTCACTGGGTATGCCGTGGCAGATTACATGGTTGACTGAGGTGCAAACCGCGCCTGGATAGGGTGGGTGACCGGGAGGCGCATACCCTACCGTAGCAGACTCTACATGCAGTACGTCGCGAATATAATCTTTACACAGTTGGTCAATTTCAGCAGTGGTTACACCTGCTTTAATAAATTGACCTAAATAGTCCAAAGTTTGAGCTGCAGCTTGGCAAGCAGCACGCATTTTATCCAAATCTGTTGGATCGGTAACAAGTTTGCTCATAATAGCTTGAGTTTAATAGTAAAAAGAGAATATAATTACGGGCTATCGTATGTCATTATTTGCGCTATAGCAAAAGATGCTTTGGTGTTTATGCCTTAAAGCACAATAGGTGCCTGTATTTGTTGGGTCTATTTTGCTTTTTGTATTGTGGCTTTGCTATATCGCTTTAGTCAGCTAATAACCTAAGTCTTTAGTTTAATACGTTGCACCGTAGGTGTCTTGTTTTATCAGACCTTAATTTTGACTGCGTCTTATTTTATTTGCAGTAAATCGCGCATTTAATCGTCTCAGGGTGTCTGGAACCGTAGCGTTAAAGCTGTAGTCCTTACTAGATACTGATTAAATGCAAGAACTAACCCTTGGAGAAATCTCATGTCTTTAATGCGTGAAATGCTAGAGGCTGGTGTACACTTTGGTCACCAAACCCGTTTCTGGAACCCGAAAATGGAGCAGTACATTTTCGGTCAACGTAACCGTATCCATATTATTAACTTGGAGAAAACGGTAGTTCAGTTCGTTGAGGCTCAAAAATACCTTAGCGATTTAGCTGCACGTGGCGGCAATATCCTATTCGTAGGCACTAAACGTGCTGCTCGTGAGATCGTAGCAGCCGAAGCCGAGCGTTGCGGTATGCCTTACGTAAACAGCCGTTGGTTAGGTGGCATGATGACCAACTTTAAAACTGTAAAAGCTTCTATCAAACGTCTAAAAGACATGGAAGCCCAGTTGGCTGATGGCGCTCTAGAGCGCATGACCAAAAAAGAAGGTCTATTGTTCGAGCGTGAAATGGAAAAGCTCAACAAATCCATCGGTGGTATCAAAGATATGGCTAAATTGCCTGACGCTTTGTTTGTAATTGATGTGGGTTACCACAAAATTGCTATCGCCGAAGCTCAAACACTAGGTATCCCTGTAGTAGGTGTGGTCGATACTAATCACTCACCTGATGGTATTGCAAAAGTTATTCCTGGTAACGATGACTCTGCTAAAGCCATTGCTCTTTACGCTCGTGGTATGGCTGACGCTGTTCTCGAAGGTCGCAACAAAGCCCTAAGCGGTTTGGTTGAAGAGATCCGTGGCGAAGAAGAGTTCGTTGAAGTCGAAGTCGAAGAGACAGAAAGCAGCAGCGAAGAGTAATCCCTACTTCTAGGGGGCAAAGCGCTATAGTATTTAGCGCTACTAAATATCACACTTGCCCCAGTCTTGACTGGGGCATGTTTTATAGAATTGGAGAAAATCGTGGCTCAAATTACAGCATCGATGGTTAAAGAACTGCGTGAGAAAACCGACGCGCCAATGATGGAGTGCAAAAGCGCTCTAGTGGAAGCAGATGGCGATATGGCTCGTGCCGAAGAAATCTTACGCGTAAAATTGGGTAGCAAAGCGAGCAAAGCAGCTTCCCGCATTACTGCTGAAGGTCTAGTAACGGTTTACATCGCTGACGACGCTAAAACTGGTTCTATCGTAGAAGTAAACTGTGAAACTGACTTCGTAGCGAAAAACGAAGATTTCATTAACTTTGTTGATGACATTGCAAAATTAGTTGCTGAAAAAGCGCCTGCTGATTTGGCCGCTTTAGCAGAGCTACCTTTCCGTGATGGTACCGTAGAAAGCGTGCGTACCGCTCTAGTAGGTAAAATCGGTGAAAACATCACTGTACGTCGCTTCCAGCAGTACGCTACAGATGCCAAGCTTGCCCAATATGTTCATGGTGGCAAGATCGGCGTAATCGTTGACTTCTCCGGTGACGAAGAAGTCGGTAAAGACGTGGCTATGCACGTTGCTGCCATGAAGCCTCGCGCTTTATCGGCCGAGCAGGTAGCTGCCGAGGAAATCGAAGCCGAGCGTTCTGTAGCTGCCCAAAAAGCTGCAGAGTCTGGCAAACCTGAAAACATTGTCGAGAAAATGGTTGAGGGTGCAGTAAACAAATTCCTCAAGGAAGTCACTTTATTATCGCAACCATTTGTTAAAAACGACAAACAAAGCGTTGAGCAAATGCTAAAAGAGAACAACGCAGCGGTTAGCTCCTACGCTATCTACGTAGTAGGCGAGGGTATTGAGCGTCGTAACGAAGACTTTGCTGCCGAAGTAGCTGCTGTAACTGGCGCCTAATTTACTTTAGTTGCAATTAACAAAGCGCAGGCGTGTTGCCACTAGGCAATACCTTGCGCTCTGTTTTATACTTTTAGTGTTTTCACTCTCGGAAAATTAGACATGAACACCCCCTTGTATAAGCGCGTTTTGCTTAAATTGTCTGGCGAAGCGCTAATGGGCGATGACGCCTTTGGAATTAACCGCGCAACCATTATGCGTATGACTGAAGAAATCTCCGAAGTCGCTAGTCTTGGTGTTCAAGTTGCCATTGTGATCGGTGGGGGTAATATTTTCCGTGGCATTGCGCCCGGTGCCCAGGGCATGGATCGTGCCACTGCTGACTATATGGGTATGATGGCTACCGTAATGAACTCGCTTGCTTTACAAGACGCTTTAAAAAATCGCGGATTGGATGCTCGCGTCCAATCGGCTCTAAATATCGAGCAAGTTGTAGAACCGTATATTCGCCCTAAAGCCTTGCGTTACCTCGAAGAGGGCAAGGTAGTGATTTTTGCTGCTGGTACAGGCAACCCTTTCTTCACTACGGATACCGCCGCTGCATTGCGTGGTGCTGAAATGGGCGCAGAGATTGTTTTAAAAGCGACCAAGGTTGATGGCATTTATAGTGCCGACCCAAACAAAGACCCCAGTGCAACACGCTATGCCCGCATCAGCTTTGACGAGGCCATTGTGCGCCGCCTCGAGGTCATGGATGCGACTGCTTTTGCACTGTGTCGAGATCAAAAGCTTCCCATTAAAGTGTTTTCTATTAATAAACTCGGTGCGCTCAGTCGCGCAGTGTGCGGTGAAGACGAAGGCACATTAGTGCACGTTTAATATAGGAATTGTTATGAGTCTTTCAGAGATTAAAGCATCAGTAGATGATCGAATGAAAAAGTCGATCGAAGCATTAGTAACAAGCTTGGCTAAAATCCGTACTGGTCGTGCTACGCCCGGTATCTTGGATCATGTCAGTGTAGAGTACTACGGCTCAGACGTTCCTGTTAGCCAAGTGGCAAACATTACAGTGGCAGATGCGCGTACGCTTAGCGTTCAGGTCTGGGAAAAGCACATGGCTCCTATTGTGGACAAAGCCATTCGCGATTCCGACTTGGGTTTAAACCCTATTCTTATGGGCGAGAACATCCGAGTCCCTATGCCTGCTTTGACCGAAGAGCGTCGTCGTGATTTAACACGTTTAGTGCGCTCCGAAGGCGAAGATTCAAAGGTAGCTGTACGTAACTTACGCCGTGATGCAAACGAGTCATCCAAACGTTTGCTTAAAGATAAAGAAATCTCTGAAGATGATGATCGTCGTTTTCAGGATGAGATTCAGCGTTTAACAGACAAATTTGTTGCGGAAATTGACAAGTTAGTTGCTGAAAAAGAAGCAGAGGTTATGACGGTTTAATACCGTCTGGATGGTGGCGATGCAACTTAGTTCTACTCAGACTATACCCGAAACCAGCGGCGTACCTCGCCACCTAGCCATTATCATGGATGGCAATGGCCGTTGGGCCACCCGACGTCTATTGCCACGCACAGCAGGTCATATGAAGGGCGTACAGACCGTGCGCCGTATTGTGGAAAGCTGTGGCCAAGCTGGTGTGAAATACTTAACTCTTTTCGCTTTTAGCTCAGAAAATTGGCGTCGCCCCCAAGACGAGGTCTCTTTGCTCATGCGCTTGTTTGTGCAAGCCCTTGAAAAAGAGGTCCACAAGCTACAAAAAAAAGGGGTGCGCTTGCGTGTTATTGGTGACCTAAGCCGCTTTGATGATCAGTTGCGTCAACTAATCCACGAGGCAGAGGCCAAGACTGCCCAGAACGATCACCTACACCTTACTATTGCTGCCAATTACGGCGGGCGCTGGGATATTTTAAACGCAACAAAGCAGTTGCTTCAGCATCAGCCCGAACTGGCCCTCAACCCAGCAGCAATCGAAGAGCAAACCTTTGCTCCGTATTTATCTATGGCTTTCGCCCCTGAGCCAGATTTATTTATACGTACAGGCGGCGAACAACGTCTTTCTAATTTTTTAATGTGGCAATTGGCGTATACTGAGCTATATTTTACCGAGGTCTATTGGCCAGACTTTGGCTCAGATCATTTACAGACTGCCTTTGAATGGTATGCCCAACGCGAGCGTCGTTTTGGGCGCACTAGTGCGCAGCTTTAATGCTTAATTAGGTTTTTTATGTTACGACAACGCGTAATTACAGCCGTCGTTTTGATTGCGCTGTTAGTAGGCGCTATCTTGGCACCCACGCCGTGGTTGCTGGTGCTTATTTTATGTCTGATGGCTAGTTTTGCATTATGGGAATGGCTGCGGCTTAGCTATAGCAATCAGTCTTGGCTTCCTGTAGTAGCGGCTAGCGCATTTGGGGTGTTTTCTCTTGTGCTTGCGCAGCAGCGTATAGCTGACCCCAGCCTAAACCTTATTCAAAAAAATCCCCTTGTTTTAATTAGTCCAGCCGTTATTGCGTATTGGATTCTTGGGGTGGGGTTAATGCTGGTCTTAGCTCAAACCCAACAGCGCCAAAATCGTCTTGGCTTGTCTTTGTTTGGTGTGCTTAGTATTGCCGTAGCTTGGCTAGCATTAGTGGATATGTGGCTATACCGTGGTGCTTGGTATTTGCTTTCAATGATGGCTGTAGTGTGGGTGGCTGATATTGCGGCCTACTTTACAGGTAAAGCCTTTGGTAAACGCAAATTAGCCCCCAAAGTTAGTCCGGGTAAAACTTGGGCAGGGGTAGGCGGTGCAGTCGTTGGCGTAATACTTTGGATCTTTATCAGTGCGAGTTGGTCTGGTTCGTTTGGGGCTGAGCTTATCCATAATTGGTCGTGGTTTGGCGCTGCAGTACTGGCCGTATTTTTGACTTTCTTCTCTATTGCTGGTGATTTGTTTGAGTCTTTACTAAAGCGTCGAGCTGGGGTAAAAGACTCAAGTCAGCTTTTGCCTGGACACGGTGGGGTGTTAGATCGTATCGACGCTCTGATTCCGGTGGCACCGTTGGCTGCGTTTGTGGCTGGGCCTTGGCTTCAGGCGCTATTAAAATAAGCCCTCAACTATTTACTTTTTTTCATGATTCAATCTGTTTGCATACTAGGCTCAACTGGGTCTATAGGTCAAAGTACCTTAGATGTGATTGCTCGCCACCCCGATAAGATGCAAGTGTATGCGCTGACGGCATTTAGTCGCATGGCAGAGCTGGCACAACAAGCCTATGCCTCTCAGGCAGCTGTGGTCGTGGTACCAGATTGTGCGGCACGCGATCAATTTGAAAAGGCATGGCATTACAAAACGCGTTGTCCCGAGATTCGTCTAGGTAGAGAGGGCTTAATTAGTGTGGCTACCGACTCAGAGGTGACTACAGTAATGGCAGCTATAGTGGGTGCGGCCTGTCTAGAGCCTGCGCTAGCGGCAGCCCAAGCCGGCAAGCGTATTTTATTAGCCAATAAAGAATCACTGGTCACGGCAGGGCATATTTTTATGCAAGCAGTACGTGATCACGGCGCTGTGCTGCTTCCTATTGATAGCGAACACAATGCTATGTACCAATGCCTGCCCACCGAGGCGCAAATCAGTGCACCATTGGCCCCCTATAAAACCATTGAGCGACTAATCCTAACCGCATCAGGAGGGCCCTTTCGTGAGGTGGATCCTAGGCTGCTTGATAATGTAACTCCTGAACAGGCCTGTAACCACCCGAATTGGTCAATGGGGCGTAAAATCTCAGTGGATTCAGCCACAATGTTAAACAAAGGGCTAGAGGTTATAGAAGCGCACTGGCTTTTTGCCATGCCTGCCGATCGTATACAGGTAATGATTCATCCGCAAAGTGTGGTGCATTCTATGGTTGAGTACACGGATGGGTCAATTTTGGCTCAGTTAGGGCAGCCTGATATGCGCACGCCCATTGCCTACGGTTTAGCGTACCCAGATCGTATTACTAGTGGGGTAGGGGTGATGGATCTTTTGCAATTAGGGCGTTTGGATTTCACTCCCCCCGACTTTGCGCGTTTTCCCTGTTTGAAACTGGCATTTGATGCCCTAAATAGCTCGCAGGCAGCGTGTATTGCGCTAAATGCCGCGAATGAAATCGCAGTGGATTTTTTCTTACACGAAAAAGTTCGTTATACCGCAATTGCCTCTATTATTGAGCACACCATAAATCAAGTCGAAAAACACAGTCATGATTTGGCTTCCATCGACTCTGTGCTTGCTTTGGATGCGCAGGCGCGCCGTGTGGCCGAGCATTACGCTCATTCTTTATTCTTTGTGCATTAATTTATGTTATTGACTCTGCTTGCTTTTGCTGTTGCTATAGGCTTGTTAATGATAGTGCACGAGCTCGGGCACTATTTGGTAGCACGGTATTATGGTGTACATGTTGAGCGCTTTTCCTTGGGCCTAGGGAAAATACTTTATAAGCGCACTGATAAAAATGGTTGCGAATGGGCGGTCTCGGCTTTGCCTATTGGTGCTTATGTGATGATGCGTAGTCAAACCTCTGAGTACGCCTCCAAGGAATACAAAGCCACGACATTCGATTCTAAAACACTAGGACAACGTGCTGCTATCACGGTAGCTGGGCCTTTGGCTAATTTGTTATTAGCGGTTGTGCTTTATGCATTAATTGGTGTGCTTGGCACCAATGAGCCCGCACCGCTCTTGGGGCCGCCGGCAGTAAATACCCCAGCAGCGCAGGCCGGCATGCAGGCGGGGGATCGCGTGTTAGCCGTAGACCAAAAGCCGATTAAGTCCTGGTCACAATTGCGTTGGCAGCTCATGGAAAAGGTGCAGACTGGGGGAGAGGTGCACTTAACCATTACTGATACTTTTGGTGCGCCAGCCGAACGTTACTTACAATTTATACCCTCCTCTTTAAGCCCAGACATAGATCCGTTATTAGCAACTGGTCTAAACTTGGCAACGCCTTCTCCTAAAATACGTGATTTAGTCGATGGCTCTGCGGCCGATCAGGCGGGCTTGCAGGCCAATGATTTGCTTATCGCTTTAAATGGTCAGCCCATTGTGAACGCGGCCTATTTTGTTGAGCAAATAAAAAACCAAGCCGATCAAACCATAACGCTTGAGATTGAGCGCCAAGGACAGCGCATTGAGGTGCCTGTGCAGGTCTCGTCGCACGTGGATAGACAGGGGCAGGTAATTGGACGGATTGGTATTATGTTGGGCGCTGATATCGAAATGGTGACAGTACGTTACGGTCCTGTTGCCAGTATTGAACAGGGTTTAAGTCGTACCGCCGAGACCTTTTGGCTCTCATTAAAGATGGTAGGCCGCATGATCACGGGAGATGTGTCCGTGAAAAACATAAGTGGGCCTGTATCAATTGCTGATTATGCCGGACAGACCGCACGTATTGGGTTCAGTGCGTATTTGCATTTTCTTGCGTTGATTAGTATTAGTATTGGTTTACTTAATCTTTTACCTATACCTATGTTAGACGGGGGGCATTTGCTGTATTATGCCATCGAAGCAGTAACTGGACGGCCAGTCTCTGATGGGGTAAAACTCATAGGGCAGCGTATTGGGCTAAGTCTCTTGGCTGCGCTTACGTTTTTGGCATTTTTTAATGACTTTAATCGGTTATTAAACTAAGCTCATGTCTTATAATATTCATTTCTTTGATTACGCAGGGACTACAAAGGATGTCATTTAGTCGAAAAAAACCATTTGCTTTGCGTGCTGTGTCGGCTACATTAGCCGCTATGCTTGCGCCATTAGTCCATGCTTTCACGCCCTTTGTGATTCAGGATATTCAAGTTAATGGTGTTCAACGTGTTGACCCCGGTGCTGTATTTGGGTTTTTGCCTGTAAAAGTAGGCGAAACTTTTGACGAGGGCAAAGCCAGCGAGGCCGTGCAGCGCTTGTATTCCAGTGGTTTCTTCAACGATGTAAAAATCGATGTGGAAAACAATGTATTAGTCATTACCGTCCAAGAGCGTCCCACTATTGCTTCAATTACCTTCAATGGCATGCGTGAGTTTAACGATAAAAACATCACTCAGGCCTTGTCGCAGGTGGGCTTTAGCGAGGGTCGAGTATTTGACCGTTCTATGTTGGAACGAGCTGAATTCGAGCTTAAACAACAATACCTCACTAAAGGCAAATATGGCGTCGAGATTAGCCCAATTATTACGCCACTTCCTCGCAACCGCGTTGGCATCAGCTTTGATGTGTTCGAGGGCGATTTAGCTAAAATCAAAGAAATTAATATTGTGGGCAATCACAATATAAAAACCAACACGTTGCTAAACCAAATGCAACTTACCACGTCGGGCATGATGACGTGGTATACCGGTACCAATAAATACGCTCGTGAAAAACTCGAGGGCGATATCGAGCAGATTCGCTCTTACTATTTAGATCGTGGTTATCTAGAAGTACAAATTGAGCCTCCTCAGGTCTCTATTTCTCCGGATCGCAAAGACATTTTTATTACACTCACCATTGATGAGGGTAATCAGTACACGCTTACAGACGTAAAGCTAGCAGGTGACTTGCTTGGGCTTCAAGATCAGCTTGAACCGCTGGTAGAAATTAAAGCCAACGAGGTGTTTTCCGCTGAAAAAACCACCCAGACAGTGGATGCAATTACAAACTATTTAGGTAGCTTGGGTTATGCGTTTGCAAATATTAACCCCAATCCTGTGTTAGATCGCGAGGCCAAAACCGCTGACTTAACCTTCTATATTGATCCAGGTCGCCGTGTTTATGTACGCCGTATCGAGGTCGGTGGGAACGTGCGCACCCGTGACGAAGTAGTACGTAGGGAAATGCGTCAACAGGAAGCCGCTTGGTACGATGCAGGCAGCATCAGTAACTCCAGAGATCGTGTCGATCGTTTGGGCTATTTTAACGAAGTCGACGTAAATACCGAACCAGTACCAGGCACTATTGATCAGGTCGATGTGCATGTGGACGTAAAAGAAAAACCCACTGGCATAATTAACCTTGGGGTAGGTTATGGTTCTACTGATAAAGTGATGCTGTCAGGGGGTATTAGCCAAGACAATATTTTCGGTAGTGGAAATAGTCTCTCTTTGCAACTTAACACCAGTAAATCTAACCGTACTGCGGTGTTAGCGCATACCGATCCCTACTGGACCAAAGACGGCGTAAGCAAAACGACTTCATTGTATTACCGTCGTACCACACCTTATGACAACAGCAGCTCCGATGGCGATTACGAGGTCACAGCTATTGGTACGGGTCTAAACTTTGGTGTGCCTATTTCCGAAAATGATCGGATTTACATGGGGGCCAGTTACGAGTACAACCGTCTTGATCGTATGGATCCGCTACGCACACCCATTGCTTATCAAGACTTCGTCAAAGAGTTCGGCAAAAGCACAAACGCGGTTATTTTTAACTTAGGTTGGGAAAAAGACACGCGCGACAGCGCTATCGCGCCGACTAAAGGCAGCTTTACACGCTTGTCTGGCGACTTCTCCACTCTGGATTTACGTTATTACCTCCTAAGCGCTCAGCAGCAGTATTATTTGCCGCTAGGCTCCAATTACACATTGGCGCTAAATGGCTTGGTTGACTGGGGTAAATCCTACGGTGGCAGAAGCTATCCGGTAATTAAAACCGTGTATGCCGGTGGTATAGGTACAGTACGTGGCTACGAGGGGGCTTCATTAGGGCCTCGCGATACCCTCACAGGTGACTACCTAGGTGGCTCCCGCCGAGTGGTAGGGACAGCCCAGCTGTATTTGCCTTTCCCTGGTGCCACGCGTGATCGTACGCTGCGTTGGTTTGTGTTTGGTGATGTGGGCCGTGTAGACAATACTAGCGGTGGGTGTAGCGCTGGCCGTGCTAATGAACGCGTAAGCGATGCATGTGGCTGGCGTTATGCGGCTGGTGTGGGTTTCTCCTGGCAGTCACCTTTAGGTCCTCTTGAGCTCTCCTACGGTCGAGCACTAAATGCCAAAGCGGGCGACGACAAACAAGCCTTCCAGTTCCAGATTGGTGCTGGGTTCTAGTCATACTTATTATTTTTGCAGCATTTTTCGCAAGGTGGATTTTCATGAAGTCTAAATTCGCATTAACACTTAACCGCATGGCCCACTGTTTGGGCCGTAGCAATCGTGCATTACTTTTGGCTGCTACATTAGGTGTGACCATGGCAGCTACGCCCGTTGTACAAGCTCAAGTTAAAATTGGTTTTGTCAGCACAGAGCGTATTTTACGCGACTCGCAACCCGCTAAAGCTGCTCAAGCAAAGATCGATTCAGAGTTCAAACGTCGTGACGACGAGTTGCAAAATCTAACTAATAAACTGCGCTCCGAAGCACAAAAATTTGATAAAGATGCACCGGCTTTATCCGAAGCGGATCGTATCAAGCGTCAACGTCAGTTAGCCGATTTGGATTCTGACTTGCAGCGTAAACGTCGCGAATTCCAAGAAGACTTTAACCGTCGTCGCAACGAAGAGTTTTCTACTATTGTAGATAAAGCCGATGCAGCAATTCAAAAAATTGCAGAAACCCAAGGTTACGACCTCATTATTCAAGACGCTGTTACAGTTAGCCCGCGCGTAGATATTACCGATGAGGTTTTAAAAGCGCTAGGTGGTTAATTCATGCCCGTTTTACTAGAGGCCGCTCAGGCCCCCACTCTGGCTGAGCTATTACTCTTTTTAAAGCAACAAGGTTTGCCAGCGCAATTGGTGACAGAGGCCGCAGCTACGCTGAGGATACAGGGGATTGGCTCACTAGAGCATGCTAGCCCCCAAGAAATCAGTTTCTTATCCAATCCTCAATTGCAGCATCAGCTTGAAGCGTGCAATGCGGCAGTTGTCATCATGGCTCCAGCGGTCTACGAGCAGTTGTCGGCATCGCCTCGTTTTGCTGTGGTGCTGCATGAGCAGCCGTATTTGTTATATGCGCTGCTAGCTCAGTGGTTTGACCAGTCTCGCCTCAATGCGCTTCCTCAAATTATTCATCCTAGTGCAGTTATTGATCCTAGCGCCCAAATTGGTCAAGGGGTCAGTATAGGGCCTTTCTGTGTGATCGAGGCCCACGCTCAAATTGGTGATTATTGCCGAGTAGGGGCAGGTAGTGTCATTGGTCAGCATACTCAAATTGGCAAACATGCCCTGATTTATCCGCGAGTCACGCTTTATCATCAAATCACAATTGGTGATCGAGCCATTATTCACTCGGGGGCTGTAATTGGCGCGGACGGATTTGGTTTTGCGCCTCATCCCCAAGGTGGTTGGGCTAAAATTGCTCAGCTAGGTGGGGTGCATATTGGTAACGATGTGGAAGTCGGTGCTAACACCACTATTGATCGCGGTGCTTTAGACAATACGATCATTGGTGATGGTGTCAAACTTGATAATCAAATAATGCTTGGTCACAACGTACATGTAGGAGACCACACCGCCATTGCTGCCTGTGTAGGGGTGGCAGGCTCTACTCATATCGGTGCACGTTGCATTGTGGGCGGTGCCGCGATGATTTCTGGTCACTTACATATTGCAGACGATGTGCAAATTTCGGGCGGAACTGCAGTGACGGCTTCCATTAAAAAAAGCGGTCGTTATAGTGGTGTTTATCCGTTCGCTGAACATAAGCAATGGCAATACAACGCAGCTGTTATTTCACAGCTTTCTCAATTACGTAAACGTTTGCGCTCACTCGAGCGTGGCGTTGAATTACCCAATACTAAGCAGGAATAAGCATGGAACTCGATATACAACAAATCATGGAACGCTTGCCGCATCGCTATCCGATGTTGTTAGTCGATCGTGTGATTGAAATGGAACCCGGGAAAAGCATTGTGGCATTGAAAAATGTCAGCATGAACGAGCCTTTTTTTACGGGGCATTTTCCACATCATCCCGTTATGCCGGGTGTGCTCATTATCGAGGCTATGGCTCAGGCGGCGGCGTTGTTTTCCTTTGAGGACGATGCCAACATTGACCCAGCGAGTCAAAAAATTGCGTATTACTTGGTTGGCGTAGATGGAGCGCGTTTTCGTAAACCAGTGGTTCCAGGCGACCAATTGCGTCTCGAGGTGGTTGCTGACCGTATCAGTCGTGCTTTATGCAAGTACACAGCAAAAGCATTAGTCGATGGGCAGGTAGTTGCTGAAGCCAAATTAATGTGTGCAATTCGCATTTTGGATAAATAGCCAATGAGTTTTATCCATCCTACTGCTTTAATTGCTGATGGTGCCGTATTGGCGGACGATGTAGAGGTGGGGGCTTATAGCATTATTGGGCCGCACGTCTCTATAGGGGCTGGCACTAAAATTGGACCCCACTGCGTCATAGATGGGCATACTACCATTGGTAAAGAAAATCACTTTTACCGATTTTGCTCCATTGGTGGGATGCCTCAAGACAAAAAATACGCGGGTGAGCCCACACGCCTAGAGATTGGCAATGGCAATATGGTGCGTGAATACGTCACTATTAATACCGGTACCATCCAAGACGTGGGTGTGACACGTGTTGGTGATGATAACTGGATCATGGCCTATGTGCATATAGCGCATGACTGTCAAATCGGCAGCCACACCATTATTGCCAACAATGTGCAATTAGCCGGACATATTCAAATTGGCGACTGGGCTGTGCTAGGTGGTTCTTCTGCTTTTCATCAGTTTGTGCGCATTGGCGCTCATGCCATGGTGGGAGGAACCAGTTCGGTGCGTCAGGATATTCCTCCGTATGTTATTGGTACTGGCGATCCGTTTAGGCCAAGCGGCATCAATACCGAAGGCTTAAAGCGACGTGGTGCCGATGAAAGCACGATACGTGCAATTAAAGAAGCCTATAAACTGCTATACCGTCGTCAGCTAACGGTTGATCAAGCCATGCTGAAAATGCCTGAGTTAGCCCATAATGAAACTGAGCGGGCAGCTATCGAAGTGCTTACAGAGTTTTTGGCTCTTTCTCAGCGCGGTATTGTACGCCCATGAAGCAAATAGCCATGGTGGCAGGTGAGCCTTCAGGCGATTTGCTTGCCAGCCGTATTATAGCGGGCATTCAGGCCCAAGACCCAACGACAGGTTTCACCGGAATAGGTGGGCCTCAAATGATACGTCAGGGTTTTAACTCAAGGTATCCTATGGATACCTTGAGTATTTTTGGCTATGCCGATGCCATAAAAACGCTGCCGTCATTGTTGCAAACGTTTTATGGCAGCTTGAACTATTGGAAAAAAAATAAACCGCAGGTGTTTGTCGGTATTGATGCTCCCGACTTTAATTTACGTATGGAGCTGCGCCTGCGCCAATTAGGTATTCCTACTGTGCAGTTTGTGGGGCCATCAATTTGGGCCTGGCGTTACGAGCGTATTCATAAAATACGCCAAGCGGTTTCGCATATGTTGGTTTTGTTCCCTTTCGAGGTCCCTTTGTACGAAAAAGAAGGGGTGCCCGTAACCTGTGTGGGCCATCCCTTAGCACAAAATATTCCGTTGGTGCCAGACCGGTTGGCGGCACGACAGCGCTTGGGTTTAAATGCCGAAGGACCCGTGTTGGCGGTGCTGCCGGGCAGTCGCCGTAGCGAGGTGCAGTTACTGAGTCCACGGTTTTTACAAGCGGTGCAGATATTGCAACGCCAACATCCAGAGCTAGTGGTGGTGGTGCCTATGGTAAATGCGCAGCGTCGTAGTGAGTTCGACGCTATATTGCGTCAATACCCCATCAAAAATTTACACGTGCTCGACCAAACGACTCTAAGCAGTCAAGACAAGCCCATTGCTTGGGAGGCCATGGAGGCGGCTGATGCGCTTTTGGTGGCTAGCGGTACGGCTACCCTAGAAGCCATGCTTTTTAAACGGCCTATGGTGATCTCGTACGTTTTAACGCCCTTGATGAAAAAACTTATGGCTTGGCAGTCGGGACAAAAACGGCCGCTAACCGATTGGGTGGGTTTACCTAATATCTTAGCTCAAGATTTTGTAGTACCCGAATTATTACAAGATGACGCCACCCCTGAAAAACTAGCCCAAGCCGCGCAACGTGCTTTGTTTGATACTGCGTGGTCTCAGCAAGTAGCACAACGTTTTTTAGCCATTCATCATAGTTTACGTTTAGATACGCCACAGATAGCAGCGGCTAAAATTCTCGAGGTAGCCCATGCTGGTTGACTTAGATGCTTTACTTCAACAGCATAATTATGTGGCAGGCGTGGATGAAGCGGGTCGTGGGCCACTAGCTGGGCCGGTGTTTGCTGCGGCCGTCATTCTGGACCCAAAGCAGCCCATTGCTGAATTAATGGACTCGAAAAAACTCAGCGCAAAAAAACGTGATGATTTGGCATTACAAATTAAAGAGCATGCGTTGGCATGGTGTATTGCGAGTGCGAGTACCGAAGAAATTGATACTTTAAATATTTTGCAAGCCACGATGCTCGCTATGCGGCGCGCATGCGCACAATTAGCCCTTAAACCCGAGTTGATTTTGATTGACGGTAACCGGGTACCTACAGAGTTAACTGCACCAGCACGTGCAGTTATTAAAGGCGATGATCTGGTGCCTGCCATTTCGGCGGCGTCTATTCTTGCGAAAACAGCACGGGATGCAGCCTGTATGGTCATGCACGAACAATACCCCCACTATGGGTTTGAACAACACAAAGGTTATGGTACTAAGCTACACAAAGAGCGTTTGCTGCAATACGGCCCTTGTCCTGAGCATCGACGTAGCTTTGCACCGGTACGTGATTTATTAAAAGTAAATTAATGCGGCATATTCAGTCCAAAGATAACCCCTTATACAAGCAACTCATACGTAGCAGTCAGGGTAAAAAGGTAGATGGTAAATTGCTCGTGTGGCTCGAGGGCATCCACCTTAGTCAGGCTTGGCTAGACGCTGGCTACACGGTCGTGTTGGCTGTGTTTGATGCGGAGCGTCTCGGTCAACAACACGAGCTACAGCAACTGGTGCAACGACTAGATGAGCGCATTTGTCTTAGTGTGAGTCCTAGCTTAATGCGTCAGCTGTCTTCCGTGGAGCAGGGCCAAGGGGTAGGGCTGGTTGTGCGGCCTCCTGATACAGCGGGAGTAAAAACGATTACACAAACTTGTGTTTATCTAGACCGAATTCAAGACCCTGGCAATGTGGGTACCTTATTACGCACCATGGCAGCAGCAGGGGTAGCGCATGCTTTTTTGTCCCCCGGGTGTGCTTGGGCTTGGTCACAGAAAGTATTGCGCAGCGCTCAAGGTGCGCACTTTGCTCTGCAGATTTACGAACAGGTCGAACACACTGATTTTATGCAAATGGTGCAGATACCTCTTTATGCAACCGCACTAGAGCAAGCGCAGCCTTTATATGAATTGGATTTAACTCAGCCTATTGCATGGGTGTTTGGGAATGAGGGCCAAGGGGTACATGCCGACTTGTTGAAACAGGCCCAGCAACGAGTTTTTATTCCTCAGGTTGAGAGCGTTGAGTCATTAAATGTGGCTGCGGCCGCTGCCGTGTGCTTGTTTGAGCAGCGCCGCCAATTGGACTGGATGCGTTCTTAGTAGATGCGTTTATTTAAGCCCACCTCATCAAGAATTTTGGTGGAGATTTCCTCGATAGAGCGAGTGGTGGTGGATAGCCATGGGATATTTTCCAAACGCATTAAGCGTTCGGCTTCAGCGACCTCGTTAATGCATTGTTTTAAAGAGGCATACGTGCTGTTAGGACGACGTTCATGACGGACCTCGGCTAAACGCTCGGGATGAATAGAAAGACCGAAAAGTTTTTTTCTATAGGGCGCTAGTGATAAAGGCAGAGCGCCTCGTTCAAAGTCATCAGGAATAAGCGGGTAGTTTGCCGCCTTAACACCATATTGCATGGCTAAATATAAACTTGTTGGCGTTTTGCCACAACGCGAGACCCCGACTAAAATCACATCGGCTTGTTCTAATCCGTTGATAAGTTGTCCGTCGTCGTGCGCTAAGCTGAAATTGATGGCCTCAATACGATTGCTGTATTGCTTGGACATCACATTGCTGTGAGAGCGGCCAACGGATCGATCGGCTTTGGTGCCTAGTGCGCGCTCGATGTGACGCACAAAGCTGCCAAACAAATCCATAAAGATGCAGTTTGCCGAACCAATAGTGCGCGCCATCTTGGGGTCGACTAAGGTGCTAAACACCAATGGCTTTTCCCCTGTTTCCTCAAAGCAACGATTAATGCGTAAGCTAACGTCTTGGGCTTTTTCAATGGTGTCGATAAAAGGCACGCGTACAGCTTGGAACTCAAACTCTTGAAACTGTGATAAAACCGAATGGCTGAAGGTTTCAGCAGTAATTCCCGTGCTGTCAGAAACCACGAACACAGTACGGTTAATTGGCGATTTAGTCATATTTAATAGCACACTCTAGGTCGATAAACGGTACAATCGCAAAGAGTAACAACCATTGGGGCGCTAAGCAAGGCAGGTTTGCCTAATACAATTCACTAAATGTATTACACAAACTTGCTTTTTACTTTTTGAAGGTGACTTTTATGTCTTACGTATTACCCTTTGAGACGTTGCGCATGAGCGACGTTGAAACGGTTGGTGGGAAAAACGCGTCTCTTGGTGAAATGATCAGTCAGCTAGCTAACGCTGGTGTGCGTGTACCGGGTGGTTTTGCTACCACTGCCGAGGCTTTCCGCGAATTTCTTAAAGCAGATGGGCTTGATAAACGTATTGAAGCACGCTTAACCACCTTTGATCCTGATGATGTGCGTGCATTGGCCGAAGCCGGTGCACAAATTCGTCAGTGGATCATCGATACCCCTTTTCCTCCTGCTCTAGAGCAACAAATTCGTGATGCGTTTGCTGCTTTAGACGCGGATGGCAAAGGGTCTTTTGCTGTGCGCTCTTCCGCTACGGCTGAAGACTTGCCAGATGCTTCATTTGCCGGACAGCAAGAAAGCTACTTAAACGTAGTGGGCATCGATGATGTCTTACAAAAGATTCACCTTGTGTTTGCCTCTTTGTACAACGACCGGGCTATTTCTTACCGCGTTCACAAGGGCTTTGAGCACGCCGAGGTTGCTATTTCTGCGGGTGTGCAACGCATGGTGCGCTCAGACAAAGGCAGCGCTGGCGTTATGTTCACTATAGACACCGAGTCTGGTTTTAAAGATGTGGTGTTTATTACCTCCGCATATGGTCTAGGCGAAACCGTGGTGCAGGGTGCGGTTAACCCTGACGAGTTTTATGTGTTCAAACCTACCTTGGCTGCCGGTCACGACGCTATCATTAGTCGCCGCATTGGTTCAAAGCTATTGCGTATGGAGTTCGATGAAAAGCGTGAAAGTGGCGAAGCCGTACGCACTGTAGAGGTTCCTGTTTCCGAGCGCAATCGCTACTCCCTCTCTGATGACGAGGTTAACGAGCTAGCACGCTACGCCATGATCATCGAAGATCACTACCAACGTCCTATGGACATCGAGTGGGGGCGTGACGGTATTGATGGCAAAATTTATATTCTCCAAGCCCGTCCTGAAACAGTTAAGTCTCAGTTAGGCAATAACGACGTCCAAGAGCGCTACAAACTCAAGGCCACTGGCGAAGTTCTAGTCACGGGCCGTGCAATTGGTCAAAAAATTGGTTCAGGTAAAGTGCGTTTGGTGGGTGATGCCAGCGAAATGCATCATGTCCAAGCCGGTGATATTTTAGTTACTGACATGACTGATCCAAACTGGGAGCCCGTAATGAAACTGGCTTCTGCTATTGTTACTAACCGTGGTGGTCGCACTTGTCACGCTGCAATTATTGCACGCGAACTAGGTATCCCCGCGGTAGTCGGGTGTGCCGACGCAACCGATATCCTTAAAGAAGGCCAGGAAGTCACCGTTTCGTGTGCCGAAGGTGACGAGGGTCGTATTTACGACGGTTTGCTCGAAACAGAAATCGAAGAAGTTAGCTGGGGCGAAATGCCTGAAATAGGCATGAAGGTAATGATGAACGTGGGTAACCCACAGTTGGCTTTTGACTTTGCTCAAATTCCAAACGATGGCGTTGGTTTAGCGCGTCTTGAGTTCATTATTAACAACAACATTGCTATTCACCCCAAAGCCGTCTTGGATTACCCCAATGTGGACGCCGACTTGAAAAAAGCCGTCGAGTCAGCTGCACGCGGTTATGCTAGCCCACGCGCTTTCTTTGTAGAAAAACTCGCTGAAGGCGTTGCTACACTTGCTGCTGCGTTTTACCCCAAACCCGTTATTGTACGTATGTCCGATTTTAAATCGAACGAATACCGTAAATTGGTTGGTGGTTCCCGCTACGAGCCCGAGGAAGAAAACCCAATGTTGGGTTTCCGTGGTGCAGCACGTTATATTTCGGATGACTTCCAAGAATGCTTCCGTATGGAGTGCGAAGCCTTACGCAAAGTGCGTGATGAAATGGGTTTAAGCAACGTGGAAATCATGATTCCATTTGTACGTACGCTGACTCAAGCCGAAAAAGTGTCTACGCTACTGGCTCAAAATGGCCTAGAGCGTGGCAAAAACGGCTTACGTTTAATCATGATGTGCGAAGTCCCATCCAATGCTATTTTGGCTGACGAGTTCCTCAACTACTTTGATGGCTTCTCGATTGGTTCAAACGATATGACTCAACTGACTTTGGGTCTAGATCGCGACTCGGGTATGGAGTTGCTAGCAGATGATTTTGACGAGCGTGATGCGGCGGTGAAATTTATGTTGAGCCGTGCTATTCAAGCATGTCGCAAAGCAGGTAAATATGTGGGTATTTGCGGTCAAGGGCCTAGCGATCACCCCGATTTAGCTGAATGGTTGCGTGACGAGGGGATTGCTTCGTTGTCATTAAACCCGGATACAGTTGTGGATACTTGGCAGCGTTTAGCTAAATAAGTCTCACATCTAATCATAAAATGCCACTTCACAAGAAGTGGCATTTTTTTCCTATAGTCTTAGATAAAAAATACTGCATTGCAGCATACTACGGCTAATAAAGTGGATTAACTTTAGAGGGGCTCAGAATGAAATCAATCACTCCCATTGTTATTGTTGGCGGTGGTGCTGGAGGCCTTGAATTGGCAGCCAAGCTAGGGCGCAAGCACGGTGCACAACATGTGTATTTAATAGACAAAGAAACAGATCATATTTGGAAACCCTCTTTGCATGAGGTGGCTGCTGGTACGTTAGATATACATCGTGAAGGTTTGTCGTACTTTATGCTGGCGCGTGATTGTAATTTCACATTTATACTAGGCGCATTAACTGCATTAGATAAAACAAGCCAATGTATTCATATTGCACCTGCCTATAACGAGGCAGGCCAACAATTGTTTCCAGCACGTCAAATTCACTATGGCACCTTGGTGATTGCGGTGGGCAGTAAGTCAAATTTTTTTAATACTACGGGCGCTGAGCAGTATGCGATTACACTTGATGCGACGGCTCAGGCTGAGCACTTTAGACTTAAACTCTTGCATGCCTTAACACAAACCGTCCATACCGACTCTGAGCACACACCACCTAAACCACTGCATATTACTATTGTAGGGGGCGGAGCCACCGGCGTAGAGCTTGCTGCAGAGCTTACCGAGGCCGTTACCAGTTTTCATTTTTATGGTGCTAATACACTAACCCCTGAGCGGCCTCTTGCCATTACTTTACTTGAAGGGGCCGATCGCATATTAGCAGCGCTACCTCCTGAGCTATCAGCGCGGGCAACACGGCTTTTACAAAGCCGTGATATTCAAGTTTGTACTGGGGTGCGCGTCACAGAAGTCCAAGCAGATCAGCTTCTGGATGCCAATGGTCAACGTTATGCCTCCGATCTATGCGTGTGGGCTGCCGGTATTCAAGCACCTACTTTTTTGTCTACCTTGGGCTTAGAGACTAATCGTATTAATCAACTGATTGTTAACGAGCGTTTAGAAACGGCAGATCCGGCTATTTATGCGATTGGAGATTGTGCCCAAGCGCCATGGGTAGGCGCTGAAGGGTATTTGCCTGCTCGTGCACAAGTAGCACATCAGCAAGCGAGCTATCTTTATAAAGTGTTGACGGCGCGCCTTAATGGGCAAAGTGACTCCGCTGTATTTAAATACAAAGACTATGGGTCGCTTGTTTCGGTAGGCCACACTAAAGGGGTTGGAAGCTTAATGGGGGTTCTGTCGGGCAAGAGTTGGTTTGTAGAGGGGTTGGTCGCACGCACCATGTACATGAGTTTGCACTTAATGCATCATGCGGCAGTGATGGGGGTAATGCGTACCTTTAGTATTGTATTGGGGCGTTTGTTATTAAAACGTTCTGCCCCACGTATAAAGTTGCATTAATTAATCGCGACGGCGCGTGTCGTGCTTGAGCCAACGTTCTTGTTCACGTTGCCAATCACGTTCACGTGTGGTGTCGCGCTTGTCGTGTTGTTTTTTCCCTTTGCCCAGGCCAATATCCATCTTTATGCGACCACGGCTGTAATGCAAGTTCAAAGGAACAAGTGTGTAGCCGCGTTGTTCGACGCGCCCGATTAGCTTATTAATTTCCTCAGATTTTAATAAGAGTTTACGGGTGCGTGTAGTATCAGGCACAATGTGGGTGGAAGCATGGGCTAATGGACTGATGTGCATACCAATAACCCAAATTTCGCCATCGCGGATCACAATGTAACTTTCAGCCAATTGAACATGGCCGCTGCGTATGGCTTTAACTTCCCAGCCTTGTAAAACTAAGCCGGCCTCGTAGCGTTCTTCAATAAAATACTCGTGCCGTGCTTTGCGATTTTCAACAATACTCATGAATTTCTAACCTATTTTAGGTAAAATCGATCTATTTTATCCACTAACCCAAATCGATGCATACTGTTAAACGATCCGTATTAGTTCCTTTTTCTGCTTCTCAAATGTTTGATCTGGTGGCCGATGTGGCCCGCTACCCAGAGTTCATGCCTTGGTGTGGCGGCGCACAAGTACATGATCATAACGAGCACGGTATGAAAGCCTCTGTCACCATTAGTATTGCTGGAGTCAAACAAAGCTTTACCACCCAAAATACCCATCAATACCCCGAGCACATTCAGTTGCTATTGGTTGATGGCCCGTTTTCAGACTTAAAAGGGGATTGGTATTTTAAAGCCTTAGGTGAAGACGGCTGTAAAGTTGAGTTCATCATGGAGTACGCTTTTTCAAATCGTGCTCTGGAAATGGTCGTAGGCCCTATTTTTAATCGCGTGGCCAATAGTTTTATTGATTCGTTTACGCGTCGTGCTCACGACCTGTATGACTAACTCTCTTTTACATCACACAACACTCTATGATAACAATTGAAATTGTGTTTGCGGCAAAAAATACGCTTTGGCAGCGTACCTTGTCCGTTCCTGCTCACTCTACAGCACAATACGCCTTGCAAAGCAGTGGTTTGTACGAAGAGCACCCCGAGGCCGTAGATCTAGCCATAGGGCTATTTGGCGAGCTGTGCCAGGCACAAACCGAGCTGCGTAATGGCGACAGACTCGAGGTATACCGTGATTTGGTATTTGACCCAATGGAGTCACGCCGTCGGCGAGCGGCCCATCGTAGTCAGCAACAAGCTCAAACCAAAACTCGCCGCAAGCCCAGCATTGCAGCGAGTATGATATTGAACCGAGACTAAGGTTAGTACTTGGCTATTTCCCAACCGTAGGGCAATGAACCCACTTCAAGCGGTACGTGTTTGTCATCAACGAGCACATATAGCGATTGCTGCTCGATATTTTCAATCAGTATTTCGATTAGGGCCACATGGCGCTCAAGCGCTGCATCATAGGCGTGATTAATAATACGACCTAAGGGACGATCTGGGTTTTCAGTAGTGAAAATATCTTGGCCTGACACTAAAGGCAATGCCTTGGCAGTAGAAGCCCACACTAAAGCAGCGCGGCGTTTGGCTGTGGTGCGATAGTGCAAGCGAGCCACCACTTCTTGACCAGGAAAGCACCCTTTTTTAAAGCTCACACCGCCTACAATATCGAAATTAATGTCTTGTGGTAAAAAGCTTTCGTAGTTGTGCGCGTTTACCCATGCTAAACCAGCGTAAATATCCTGAGCTAGCCACGACTCTGAGCTGGCGCTAGCTGCTAGTGGGCTCTCAGCGCTGTAATCAATAAACCAAGCGCGGGCTACGTTTTGATCTGAGTGGTTAGGCGCACCGATTAGCGTATAGCTATCGTGCTGTTCAACTGGAAAATGTGCTTGAGGTAAAGTGAAAGTTGGCGTGGGCGCGTTGTTTAGGCCATAAATGCGGGCCTCACACAAGGTGATTTTCGCTTTGGCGCGTAATAAAAATAGCGACAAGCGCTTGCGCAAGGTGTCAGCAATAGAACTATGCACCATGACATACCGTGCTGTGTTGTCTAATGGGTCAGGCCATACGATAAGGGTGGCTTGAAGACGCCCTTTGGCTTGACAAAAACCAGCTAAAACAGCCTCGTTGGCATGTAGCTCATCAACGGCATTAGTTAATTGCGATTGCAAAAACGTTACGGCATCGGCACCGGTTACGTGTAAAAGCGCTAAGTCATCCAGAGGGGCTAATTGATCAGAGCTAAAAGTCATAGTAGAAAAACAGTAAAAAGGTATAACAAGTATTACGTAGGATTGTATATATAATAGCTGTCTTGATTTGAATTGATAGCTATTCCACCTGTTAATACAGGGTAAAAGAGGTTGGTCGGGCATGAAGAGAAAAGCACTACTTTTAATAGGTTTACTCATTGTGGCAAGCGCTGCGGCCAGCTATGGGGTGTGGTGGTGGGTGATGCAGCGCGTGGTACCAATGCAAGCAGAGCGCATTGATTACATTATTGAAGCAGGCTCAGGTCCTAAAACCATTGCACGGCAAATGCGCGAAGCAGGCATTGACGTAGATGAAGACCAATTTGTTTGGTTGGCTCGACTAACAGAAAAAGATAAACAACTGCAGGCTGGGGCCTATGAGGCGGTACAAGGCGATACGCTCTGGACTTTACTTGAGCGCATGGCCCAAGGGGATATGTTACAGACCCGTATCACCTTGATTGAAGGGTGGGACTACAAGCGCATTCGTGCGGTTTTAAGTCAAAACCCCTATGTAAAACAAACCTTGACGGGGCTAAGTGATACCGAGTTACTGGCTCAGCTAGGGGCCGAAGCTACCCATCCCGAAGGGTTGTTTTACCCAGATACTTATGTGTTTGTACCGGGTACCTCCGATTACGATATTTTACGTCGTGCTTATCATGCCCAAGCCGAGCTACTTGAAACAATGTGGGCCGAGCGTGCCCCCGATTTGCCACTTAAAACGCCGTATGAGGCATTAATTTTGGCTTCAATCGTAGAAAAAGAAACGGGTCATAGTGCTGATAGAGAGCGTGTGGCGGGTGTCTTTATTAATCGCTTGCGCCGTGGCATGCTATTGCAAACCGACCCAACAGTTATTTATGGTATGGGCGAGGCCTACGAGGGCCGCATTCGCAAGCGTGATTTGCAAACCGATACGCCTTGGAACACTTATATGCGCTCAGGCTTGCCGCCTACGCCCATTGCCACGCCTAGCAAGGCAGCTTTGCAGGCTACTTTACATCCAGAGCAGCATAATTTTTTATATTTTGTGTCCAGAGGCGATGGTACCAGTGAGTTTTCTCGTAACTTAAACGACCACAACCGAGCTGTACGTAAATACATTTTAAATAGAAGTTAAGTTTATGCACTCCACATCACAACGCGGCCTGTTTTTAACTCTTGAAGGGGTAGACGGAGCCGGTAAAAGTACGCATATCCCGTTTATCAAACGTTATCTAGAAGATAAAGGCATCACGGTCATTGTGACTCGCGAGCCTGGAGGGACCCAATTAGGAGAGCAACTACGAGAGCTGCTTTTGCACACACCCATGAGCTTAAAAACAGAAGCACTTTTGATGTTTGCTGCGCGCAATGAGCATATTGAACAGGTTATTGAGCCTGCTTTGACAGCAGGGCATTGGGTGCTTTGTGATCGTTTTACGGATGCCAGCTTTGCCTATCAAGGGGGCGGGCGTCAGTTAGGGGCAGAGCCCATCGAATTACTTGAGCAATGGACACATCCGACTTTGCAGCCCGATCATACGTGGTTGTTTGATTTGGACTTGCATTTAGCGCAAGAACGGTTACGTCGTACACGTGATATGGACCGTTTTGAAAACGAAGCCGAGGATTTTTTTAAACGCACACAGCAGTTTTATCATTTGCGCGCACAACGTTTTCCGCAACGGTTTAGTATTATTGATAGTAGCCAGTCTATTGACTCGATTGAGCAGCAATTAGCCCAACATATTGATGCGTTAATTTAGGAAAGTTATGTCTCCCTTAGAGTATTACCCGTGGCAATTGGCTACAGCGCAGCAATGGTTACACGATACCCAGCGCTTTGCCCATGCTTGGTTACTCCATGGTGCTCCTGGTATTGGCAAGGTTCAGTTTGCTAAAGCCGGAGCCGCAGCGTTATTGTGTGAACAGCCTCATGCAGGGCAGGCGTGTGGGCAATGCACCTCATGTCAGTGGGTACGCTCTGGTAATCATCCTGATTTGCGTTGGATTCGTCCCGAGACGTATCAGCTCGAGGAAGACCCAGAGGCTGTCACCACCAAAAGCCCTTCTAAACATATTCGTATTGAGCAACTGCGTACAGTAGCAGACTGGTTTCATACGGCCACGCATCGAGGCGGTTTTAGGGTGGCGGTTTTGTATCCAGCTGAAAGCCTAAATCATGTATCGGCGAATGCTTTATTAAAAATCCTCGAGGAGCCCGTAGCAAATACGGTGTTTTTACTCGTAAGTCATAATTATGAGGCTTTGTTGCCCACTATTATTTCTCGTTGTAGGCGATTGGGTTTGGTTACACCGACTACTGAACAGGGTTTGGATTGGCTAAAAGCGCAACAGCTTGAGCAGCCAGAAGATTGGCTGGCCGCAGCGGGTGGGGCACCCGTAGCAGCATGGCAGTTAGCACAAAAACAAGATCAACCGTATCCAGTATGGCTAATAACATTAACCGAGCATTTAGCTCAAGGTCAGCCCAAGGCGATTATTGCCTTGGCGGATCAGATTGAGGCCGAACCCACAGCGCGTTGGCTTGATACCTTGCAGCGTTTTTACGTAGATCTGCAGTTTTGTGCTCAAGGCTTAGCGCCGCGTTATTATCCGGGACTGGGCAAAGCCTATGCGCAACTCGGTGCTCGTATTCCTTTAAATGCCATACAACAGCAATGGAAATGGCTGGCTACACAAAAAAAGCAAGCAGAGCACCCTTTAAACGCTAAACTATTAATACACACCGTTTTAGAGCGTATCGCCCACCATCGCTTTAGCTCCTAGTTGTTTACTTATTATGTATATAGATTCTCATTGTCATATTGATTTTCCTGACTTGGCTGCAAACATTGATTCAGTGCTTGCTTCCATGCACCAACATCAGGTAGATAAGGCCCTGGTGGTTAGTGTGTGCTTAGAAGACTGGCCTCGTTTAATACAGCTGGTCGAAGCACACGATGCTTTGTATGCATCCGTGGGGGTACACCCAGGCTACGATACAGTGCCAGAGCCTACTTTTGATGACCTGTCAAAGCGCGCCCAACATCCAAAAGTGATTGCTATTGGTGAAACCGGTTTGGATTATTTTCGCCTTGAAGAACCCTTAGATTGGCAGCGCCAACGTTTTGCTTTGCATCTAGAGGTCAGCAAGCAAAGTGGCTTGCCCAGCATTATTCATACACGTAACGCTTATGCAGATACGCTTGCCATTATGCGTGAGGCTGACTCTGCAGTGGGTGGTGTTATGCATTGCTTTAGTGAAGACTGGGAGGCGGCCAAACAAGCACTGGATTTAGGGTTTTATATTTCATTATCAGGCATTGTTACCTTTAAAAGCGCGCATCAGGTGCACGAGGTGGCACAAAAAGTACCTTTAGATCGGTTGTTAATTGAAACCGATTCCCCTTATTTGGCTCCTGTGCCTTATCGGGGCAAAACCAATCAGCCAGCGTGGGTAGTTCATGTGGCCGAACGTATTGCACAGCTTAAAGGCCTGCCCGCCAGTGCAATCGCTAACGCAAGTACTGATAATTTCTATCAATTATTCACCAAAGCCAAAACGCTATAAAGGATTACACAATGCGCATTACATCATGGGTTATTGCTTTAGGTTTAAGTGTTGGTTTAGTCAGTACAAGTCATGCGGTGGATGATGAATTTTGGCTTGATGTGGAAAATAATCGGGCTAAAGCGGTACTAAACTACCTAGCTCAAGGTGCAGACCCGAACATTAAAAGTCGTGAAGAGTTGCCGGCTGTGATGTGGGCCATTCAAAATCAATCTTGGGCTGTTTACGACCTATTGATTGCTCATCGTCAGTTTGATCCTAATGTGGTTAATGCCAACAATGAAACGCCATTAATGTATTTAGCTATCTTGGGGGAAGACCAAAAGGCAGAGCAATTAATTGCAAAAGGTGCGCAGGTACAACGCCTAGGGTGGACGCCATTGCATTATGCAGCATCCAAAGGTCACCTAAGCACGGCGCAGTTGTTGCTTAACCATGGGGCACTTGTTAATGCACCTGCTCCAGATGGCTCCACCGCGCTCATGATGGCGGCACGCTCAGGAAGTCGTTCTATGGTGGATTTATTATTGCAAAAAGGGGCTGACCCTACGGTACGTAGCTTAAATCAACTCACAGCAGCCGATTGGGCTGAGGCCAATCAAAACACCCGCTTAGCCTCTCAGCTGCGCGAGTTAGAGCAACGCTATGATCATAGCCAACCTAATGCGATCGGTTTAGACCAGAGCCCTTCAGCGCCCTCAGCACGTGTACCTGAACCTGCTGCGCCTAGTTCTACTACAGACAGTGGCACATCAAAGTATTTTGATTTGAAGCGGTTTGAATAAATCGCTGCTAGCACAATAAAAAACGATCGCTCTAGAGCGATCGTTTTTTGTTAGAACAGATTAGACATCGATGCGTTTGGTTGTTTCTGCATCAAACCAATGCAAACGATACTCTTCATTTAATCCTACTTGGATGGATTCCCCTACCTCGATAGGATTGGTTTTACTGGTTTCAGTAGAGGTGCGAATAACAACACCATGCTCACCATTGCGACCATGAATCAACTGCTCTGAACCCAAAATTTCAATCATTTCTACTTCTATGGTCAAACCGTCTTGATGCAGCAAGGCGTGCTCGGGGCGTAAACCCATAATAACGTTTCTACCGTATAGCTCGGGGTGTACCAAATGCTTTGGAATAAATAGCGCCATATCACGGTCGTTGTAAACGGTGCCGTCTTGACCCACACGAACAGGGATTAAGTTCATAGGGGGGGAACCAATAAAACTTGCCACAAAGGTAGAGGCAGGTTTTTCAAAAACCTCCATAGGGGTACCAATTTGTTCCGCCACGCCTTTATTCATCACAATCATGCGTTGTGCCAGCGTCATGGCTTCGACCTGATCATGCGTTACATACAAGCTAGTGGTTTTTAAACGCTGGTGTAAGCGTTGAATTTCCAAACGCATTTGAACTCGAAGCTTGGCGTCTAGGTTAGAAAGCGGTTCATCAAACAAGAACACCTTGGGCTCGCGTACAATAGCACGTCCCATGGCTACCCGCTGACGCTGGCCCCCAGAGAGCTGACGGGGGCGGCGGTCAAGCAATTGCGATAGTTCGAGAATTTGTGCAGCCACATTAACGCGCTCACGAATTTCTTCTTTGCTAAATTTACGAATTTTTAACCCATACGCCATGTTGTCGTAGACGGTCATGTGCGGATACAGAGCATAGTTTTGAAACACCATCGCAATGTCGCGCTCAGCTGGCTCGAGTTGATTTACGACTTTGTCGTCAATAGCAATCGAGCCACCAGTAATACTTTCTAAGCCTGCAACCATACGCATCAGCGTTGATTTACCACAACCCGAAGGGCCTACAATCACCACAAACTCGCCGTCTTGGACCTCCATGTCGATGCCATGGATGACTTCAATATTACCGGGATACACTTTGGTGACATTATTTAATGTAAGAGTTGCCATAATTTTTAAATCCTGAGTCGTGGCTTATTTTTCTGAGTCCACTAAACCTTTTACAAACCATTTTTGCATCAGCATGACCACTAAGGCAGGTGGGATCATAGCGAGCATGGCTGTGGCCATCACAATATTCCATTCGGTGACACTATCACCGCCCGAAATGAGACGCTTAATACCGATCACAATGGGGTACATGTTCTCGTTGGTGGTGATGATTAAGGGCCAAAGGTATTGGTTCCAACCATAAATAAATTGAATTACAAATAAAGCTGCAATACTGGTTTTTGATAAGGGCAGCAACACGTCTTTAAAAAAGCGCATTGGTCCCGCACCATCGATACGCGCAGCCTCTACCAGTTCATCGGGAATGGTTAAAAAGAACTGCCTAAACAAAAAAGTAGCCGTAGCGGACGCAATAAGCGGCAGAGTTAAACCGGCATAGCTGTTTAACATACCTAAGTCAGACACCACTTTAAAGGTAGGAGCAATACGCACCTCGACCGGTAGCATCAGGGTGACAAAAATCATCCAGAAAAACAGCATCCGCAAAGGAAAGCGAAAATACACCACAGCAAATGCAGAGATCATAGAGATAGCAATTTTGCCGATGGCAATTACCAATGCCATGACGGTACTGACCCACAGCATACGCAACACAGGGGGTGCGCTAGTGCCTGGTGCACCAAACAGAGCTTGGTGATAATTTTCAAAAAAATGACTGCCAGGCAGCAACGACATAGGAGCCTGAGCGACCTCGGCCGAGGTTTGAGTGGAGGCAATAAAGGTCAAATACAAAGGAAATGCAATGACCGCTACGCCAAGTAATAAAATAAAGTGACTAAAAAAGTCTAATAGAGGACGACGTTCAATCATTACGAGACCTAATAGTTAACGCGGCGATCAATAAAGCGGAACTGGACCACAGTGAGCGCAATAACGATAAACATGAGTACCACAGACTGGGCAGCTGAAGCGCCAAGATCTAAGCCTTTAAACCCTACGCTATAGACTTTATAAACTAAAATGGAAGTGCTTTCACCTGGGCCCCCTTGCGTCATAATATCGATAATGGCAAAGGTGTCAAAAAACGCATAAATGACGTTGACCACAAGCAAGAAAAAGGTAGTGGGGGATAAGAGCGGAAACACAATGGACCAAAAGCGTCGCATGGGGCCTGCTCCGTCTATAGCTGCAGCCTCAATAAGCGAACGCGGGATGGCTTGTAGGCCAGCTAAGAAAAACAGAAAGTTATAGGAGATTTGCTTCCAAACGGCAGCCATGACAACTAAGAGCATGGCGTCATTGCCATCTAAGCGTGGGTTCCATTTAATGCCCATCTCAAAAAGAAAGACGGCAATTACGCCCACTGAAGGGGAAAACATGAATAACCACAGTACCCCTGCTACCGCTGCTGCGACAGCATACGGCCAAATGAGCATGGTCTTATAGAAATTAGCGCCTCGGATGACGCGGTTAGCTAACACGGCCAACAACAATGAGATAGCTAAACCAGCAACAGCGACCAGTAATGAGAACTGGGCTGTGATTTTGAACGATTCCAAATACGCGCTTTGCGCAAATAGCTCTTTGAAGTTGTCCAAACCAACAAAAGCAGAGCTAAGACCAAAAGGGTCTTCTAGGTGAAACGATTGCCATAGTGCTTGGCCGGCGGGAAGAAAGAAAAAAATTACCGTAATGGCAAGTTGTGGTGCCAGCAACAGATAAGGCAGCGTTTTATGGTTAAAAACGACACGCTTTTCCATAAGATTAAATATAAGAAGAGGGTGGGATCAGCCACATTGAAAAAAGAGAAAAATAAAGACCGGAATAGGAGTAAAGCCCTATTCCGGCATAAATTGTAGACGAAATTCGTCGATAAGACTGCTTTTTATATTAACGTATTATTTAACGCTTTTCTCAAAACGCTCAAGCAGCTCGTTGCCACGCTGAACCATGGTTTTTAAACCTTGTTCTGGGCTGACCTGACCTGAGAAGATTTTTTCCATTTCGCCATCTTCAATATCACGAATTTGTGGGAGGTAGCCTAAACGTACACCACGTGAGTTTTCTGTAGTCAGCGCGTCAAGCTGCTTAACGGCTACATCTGCCCCTACGTTTTCATCGTAATAGCCGGCTTCTTGGGTTAAGCGGTAGCCTTCGGTAGTAACAGGTACATAACCGGTTGCCTGATGCCATGCAGCGGATTGCTCTGGGCTAGATAAGAAGTGGAAGAATTCCGTAATGCCTTTATAGGTATCGTCGGATTTGTTGGCAAATACCCATAGGGATGCGCCACCAATAATGGAGTTTTGTGGTGCATCTGGGATGTTTTCGTAGTAGGGCAGAGTGCTGGTGCCAAACTCAAACTTACCGGTTTTGATGATGTTGGCACGGTTTCCGCTTGAACCAGTAAACATACCACAGTTGCCACTAGTAAATAGGGCATTAGAGGTATCGCCGCGACCACCATAGGTGAAGGTGCCGGCTTTGGACATATCGGTTAAGAAAGTGAGGTGTTCGATAAACTGAGGCTTATCGCTTTCTAAGCGAGCACCGAGGCCACCAAAACCGTTGTCTTCACTTGCAAAGGGTAGGTTGTGCCAAGCGGCAAAGTTTTCTAGCAAAATCCAAGAAGGCCAAGAAGTGGTGTAACCACACTCGTAGCCGGCATCACGGATTTTTTTGGCAGCCGCGGCGACTTCGTCCCATGTTTTAGGTGGGTTTTCAGGATCTAGACCTGCTTTCTTGAATGCATCCTTGTTGTAATACAAAACAGGAGTGGAGCTATTGAAAGGCATAGAAATGAGCTTGCCATCTCCGGAGGAGTAATAACCTGCCACAGCACCAATAAACTCTTTAGGATCGAGGGGTTTGCCTACTTTTTCTGACATTTCTTGTACTGGCTGAATCGCGCCTTTGGCGTTCATCATGGTGGCGGTACCGACTTCAAAAACCTGTAGAATATCGGGGGCGTTACCTGCACGGAATGCAGCAATACCCGCATTCATGGATTCGCCGTAATTGCCTTTGTAGCTAGGTTTAACTACATAGTCAGACTGACTTTTGTTAAATTTTTCGGTTAACTCGTTAACGCGGTCTCCTAATGCTCCTTCCATGGAGTGCCAAAACTGGATCTCAGTGGCAGCATGAGCTGAACCCATCATGGCAATTGCAGCTGCCAAAGACAAAGTAAATGTCGTAGTACGCATTAGCGCTCTCCTGTAGAGTGTATGAAAGTAATAATTGGTCATTTAGATAACGGATCTAAGCATATGACTTGTTTATTACAATGGCGTGACTGTACCCACTAATCAGCTGTTTGGTCAATATAAAATAACCCAAACACGACAACCTTTCTTTCTCGGATTACAATAGCAAAATGATTAATGAAAAGCATACATTAACTTTCGCCTTTATTGGTGGTGGCAATATGGCCTCGGCTTTATCTGCGGGCTTAATTGGTAAACGTTGCGCCGCTAGCGATGTCTTAGTCATTGACCCAGTCGAAGCCGTGCGCCAACGCTGGCAAGATCTAGGCGCTCAAACGGCCGCTACTGTAACCGAGCAATTAGCTCAACAGCGCATTTGGATTGTGGCGGTCAAACCGCAGCAAATGAAAGAGGTGCTGTTGCAGTGTCAGCCTTATGTAAAGGACGATACGTTAATTATCAGTGTGGCTGCAGGTATTGCAGCACAAAGCATTGCACAGTGGTTGTCGTCTCATGGCAATCCCCACAATCGTGTTATACGCGCAATGCCCAACACACCTGCTTTTATCGGATGTGGCGCTACAGGCTTAATGGCGTTAGCAGCGGTTGAGCCCAACGACAAACTCATTGCAGAAACTGTATTTAAAACAGTGGGTGAGTTTGTGTGGGTGGAAAACGACCAAGCTATTGATGCGGTAACAGCTCTGTCAGGTAGTGGCCCTGCTTATGTGTTCTTATTTCTCGAAGCCTTAATTGCGGGCGCTGTGCATCAAGGGCTTAGCCCCGAGCAAGCTCGCAAGTTGGCTTTTGCTACATTAAGCGGTGCTACCGAGCTGGCCGCACTCTCTCCATTGCCTTTAAGCCATCTGCGCGATAATGTGACCTCTAAAGGCGGAACGACTGCAGCAGCATTAGATGTATTTAATCAGAACGGCTTTTCTGAATTGGTTCAGAAAGCAATGGATGCAGCCCAACAACGAGCTGCTGAATTAGCCCAAGAGTTCTCTTAATTCATTTACTTATGTCTATTTCTCGTTTTGATCCTATGCGCATAGGACAACTAGCTACTGCTATTGGTACCATGATTGTGATTGTGGTGGCCTCTAATGTATTGGTTCAGTATCCCATTAATAATTGGCTTACATGGGGTGCAGTGAGTTATCCCATTGCTTTTTTGGTAGCCGATGTATTGAACCGTCGTTTTGGCCCTCAGTCAGCACGGCGTGTTGCGTACTTTGGTTTTGTTGCTGCACTGATTATTTCTGTTTTTGTGGCAACTCCGCGTATTGCATTGGCTTCCGGTTCCGCATTTCTTGTCGCACAGCTATGCGATATTTATCTTTTTGATCGTCTACGCAATCGTTCTTGGTGGCAAGCACCCTTAGTGGGTGGTATTGCTGGCGCAATGGTTGATACTTTTATTTTCTTTAGTATTGCATTTGCTGGTACAGATATGCCCTGGCAGACCTTAATGCTAGGGGATTTAGCAGTGAAATTGTGCTTAAACACTTTTATGTTGGCACCTTTTCGAGCGCTTATGTGGAATATTGCACGCCCTACAAATATGTAATTCTTAATCAAAAATAAACGCCCTGGTTCTAGGGCTATTACGTAGTGACAATTCTTGAGGACTGTTACAGAATACGCAATACTTAATTTTTTAGGCTGTTGGCTCTTTACAAGATCAACAGCCCTTTGTTTATGGGCGATTAGGTTGCTTACCAAGCTGTCCTAATTCGCTTTTTGGAATTTTATTATGGCCGATATTCTTCCGCAGCTCGTGCAGCAGCTATTTAATGGGCTGTCGTTAGGCGCTATTTATGCCTTGATAGCTATTGGGTACACGATGGTGTATGGCATCATCGGCATGATTAATTTTGCTCATGGCGAAATTTACATGATTGGGGCATATACCGGTTTAGTCACCTTGTCTGCCATTGGGGTCGGGTCAGGCATTCCCGTTATGCTCATCGTGCTTATTATGCTGATTGTGGCTGCATTGGTCACCGCAGTCTATGGGTATGCAGTAGAAAAAGTGGCTTATGCCCCTTTGCGTGGTAGTCCACGATTGGTGCCTTTAATTTCCGCTATTGGGATGTCTATCTTTTTACAAAACTGGGTGGCTTTAGGCCAAGGGGCACGTGATATGGCAGTGCCTAACCTAGTCTCAGGTGCATTACAAATTCAATTGGGCGATGATTTTGTCTTCAATGCCCCGTATTCCCGTATTTTGATTATTGTCACCACAGTCATCTTAATGACGCTACTTAGTCTTTACATTAAGTACTCCCGCATGGGGCGAGCCTCGCGGGCGTGTTCCCAAGACCTAGGCATGGCCAACTTACTTGGTATTGATACAAGCCGAATCATTTCTTTTACGTTCATTGTGGGGGCAATGTTGGCGGCCGTGGGGGGCGTATTAATTGCATTAGCTATAGGAAAGCTGACACCTTTTATTGGTTTTATCGCTGGCATCAAAGCATTTACCGCAGCTGTGCTGGGTGGAATAGGCAGTATTCCGGGGGCCATGTTGGGTGGGGTGATTCTTGGGCTAGCAGAAACGTTTGCTGCAGCCTATATCTCTTCGCAATACAAAGACATCGTAGCGTTTGCGTTATTGGTTTTAATCCTGCTATTTCGTCCTACGGGCTTGCTTGGTAAACCAGAGGTGGAAAAAGTCTAATGGCCAAACAATTCCAAAATGCATTCTTTGCCGCTATTTTAGCTGGTGTGATTATCGCGCCTATTTTTGGCTTTCAAATTCTTCGGGTGGGTGCAGAAACCACATTAAAACCCGATTGGCCCATGATAGGTTGGGGCATGGCGATAGTTTTTGTATTTCAGCTCATTCGGCCTTATCTGTTGCGCTTATTCACACAGCGTAAAGGCCGCATCACCTTGCCCACGTTAAACGATAAAACGCGTCAAGGCGCTTTGTTTTTGATTGTGGCATTAGCCATGGTTTGGCCCTTCTTTGCAGGGCGTGCCGAAATTGATATTGCCACCTTGGTGCTTATTTATGTGATGTTGGGCTTGGGACTGAACATCGTGGTGGGCTTTGCAGGGCTGTTAGACCTAGGCTTTGTTGGGTTTTATGCGGTGGGCGCTTATACCTATGCATTGCTTTATCATTGGGCAGGCTGGGGCTTTTGGTCGTCATTACCCATGGCAGGTGCTATGGCTGCCTTATTTGGCTATTTGCTTGGGTTTCCTGTATTACGTTTACGGGGCGATTACCTTGCAATTGTCACCCTAGGCTTTGGTGAAATTATTCGTTTGTTACTGATTAATTTATATCCGGTCACGGGTGGCCCCGATGGGATTGCTGGCATACCTAAACCGACTGTGTTTGGTTATGTTATGGCGCGTCGTGCTCCCCAAGGAGAAACCACGTTTCATGACCTAATGGGGTGGAAGTTTAATAACGTTGATGTCATTATTTATCTGTATATATTGGCCCTAATTCTTGCCTTAATTACGCTATTTGTTTCAAATCGTTTAGTACGTATGCCTGTGGGGCGTGCATGGGAAGCCCTGCGCGAGGACGAAATTGCTTGCCGTTCATTAGGTCTTAACCCCACCGGTATTAAACTGTCCGCTTTTACAATTGGTGCTATGTTTGCCGGGTTTGGGGGCGCTTTTTTTGCCGCTCGCCAAGGCATTGTTAATCCCGAATCTTTTACTTTTATTGAGTCCGCTTTAATTCTAGCCGTAGTGGTCCTAGGGGGTATGGGGTCACAGCTCGGGGTTATTCTCGCCGCTATTTTATTAACAGTCGTCCCCGAGATTGCGCGTCAATTTGCGGAGTACCGCATGCTGATATTTGGTTTAGTCATGGTGGTAATGATGGCGTGGCGACCCCAAGGTCTACTACCTGTAAAACGGCCGCATGTGGAGCTATAAATGAGTCAACCTCTATTAACTGTTAATGATTTATGCATGCGTTTTGGCGGGCTGTTGGCGGTGGATCATGTCAGCTTTGAAGTAAAAACCGATCAGGTGTTTGCCATCATTGGGCCCAACGGAGCCGGTAAAACCACGGTATTTAACTGTATTGGCGGCTTTTATAAGCCCACTGCCGGACATGTTCAATTAGGTGATAAGCCTATTCATGCTTTGCCCAGCCATAAAGTAGCTCAAATGGGTCTGGTGCGTACGTTTCAAAACGTGCGTCTTTTTAAAAACCTGACCGTTCTTGAAAACTTATTGGTTGCACAGCACCAACGCTTAAACACAGGACTCTTAGCTGGGTTGCTTAAAACGCCTGCTTACAGACGGGCCGAGGAAGAGGCCAAGGTCGAAGCGGCGTGGTGGTTGGACTATATGGATTTACGTCCGTATGCGAACCGAGAAGCAGGGAATTTGGCCTATGGTCATCAGCGTCGTCTAGAAATTGCTCGGTGTATGATTACACAACCGCGTTTATTGTTATTAGATGAACCCGCAGCCGGATTAAATCCCCAAGAAAAACGAGACCTACAGTTATTAATTAATCAATTGCGTAGCGAAAAAGGGGTGGCCGTTTTACTTATCGAACACGATATGAGTCTGGTTATGGGGATTTCCGATGAGATTCTTGTCATGGAGTACGGCAAGCCCATTGCTGTAGGAAAACCAACCGCTATCCAAAACGATCCCCGTGTAATTAAAGCCTACCTAGGAGAAGAGTAAGTGTTAGAGCTCAATGCGGTCAGTACCTATTACGGTGCTATTCAGGCCTTAGATCAGGTAAGTGTAAAGGTTAACAAAGGCGAGATAGTGACGCTCATTGGTGCTAACGGGGCTGGTAAAACCACTTTGTTGATGACGGTCTGTGGCTCGCCACGTGCTAGTTCAGGGTCTATTTTTTTTGAAGGCATAGACATTACACAGCAGGCCACTCACATGATCATGCGCAGTGGTATGGCGTTGTCACCCGAAGGGCGGCGTGTTTTCCCCGATTTAACCGTGGCTGAAAACCTAAAGATGGGTGGGTTTTTTCTTAGCAAAGCCGATATTGAGGACGGTGAAGAGCATGTATATGAGCTTTTCCCCCGCCTAAAAGAGCGTGCAATGCAGCGTGCAGGCACTATGTCTGGGGGCGAGCAACAAATGCTAGCCATTGGGCGTGCTTTGATGACGCGTCCACGGTTGCTCTTATTGGATGAGCCTACTCTGGGGCTTGCACCATTAATCATTAATCAAATCTTTGAAATTATTCAAACCATTCGCAGCGAAGGTGTGACCGTGTTTTTGGTCGAGCAAAATGCTAATAAAGCCTTGCAAATTGCTGATCGAGCCTATGTACTTGAAACCGGTAAAGTGGTGCTAGAAGACACCGGGGCCAATTTACTTAGCAATGACGCGGTACGCCAAGCCTATCTGGGCGCTTAGTAAAAATCCCAGCCTGACGGTCTGGGATTTTTATTTTGCTTGATGCTTTAGAGCCCTTCCTGTTTAAGCGCTGCTTGCACCCCTGAGTCGAGAGCTAACTGCTCGTAAAAACGTCGTAGCTCTGGGTATGGGCTAAGATCCACTTGGACAAGATGTGCCCAACGTAACGTAACCCATAAATAGGCATCGGCCACAGAGCGTGTGCCGGTTAAGTAGTCCTTGTTTTGAAGCTGCTTGTCTAAAATAACAAAGTAACGGTCTAGCTGCGTTTTGGCCCCCGCAATAAGCTCGTCTTTGCAGCCTTCATCCACATAGTTTTTCCAACCAAAAATTAACCCGAACACACGGTGTACATCGGAATTAACCACACCCAGCCAGCGGCGTGTTTCAGCATGCGAACGTAAGTCTGTGCCGACTAAATCGGCGTGGGGGTATTTTTCGCCTAAATATTGCAAAATGGCCGTACTTTGCGTCAAAACCAAATCATTATCGCTTAATACAGGTACTGAGCCCGCAGGGTTTAAGTTTAAAAATCTCTCTGATTTGAGCTCTGTGCGTGCAATGGATTCAGACTCGTAAGGTTCGCCAATCCATTCTAAGACGATATGTATTGCCAAAGAGCATGCGCCTTGTAAGTAATAGAGTTTCATTTGTGCGTTTTCCTTTTTGGTTTGGGTTGTAAGTGCTGTTCTAGGAATTGCTCCATGCGTTCGTAAAATTCAAACTTATTTTCTTCATTGTGAAAACCATGGCCTTCGTTGTCTTTAACCATGTATTCGACCTCAACACCGCGGGCTTTTAGTGCATTTACCATTTGATCGCTTTCGGCCTTGTTAACCCGTGGGTCTTGAGCACCTTGAGCTATGAATAAGGGGGTTTTAATATGTTGTGCATTCAAAGCGGGTGAGGTGGCCTCTAGACGTTCTTTGTCTTGCTCTGGATGCCCCACCATGGTGTACATTTTTTCGAGTAGTGGACGCCAGTAGGGCGGAATGGTGTCCATGAAAGTGAGTAAGTTGGATACCCCCACATAATCAATCGCGGCCGCATACACATCGGGTGTTTTGCACAAGGCCATTAATGTTGCATAACCTCCATAACTGCCGCCATAAATTGCGAGTTTATTTGGGTCAGCAATGCGTTGTTTTAGTAACCAAGCCACTCCATCACTGATGTCGTCCTGCATGCTTAGACCCCACTGACCAAAGCTGGCTTCCCAAAACTGACGCCCATAGCCGGTGGAGCCGCGGAAATTAATTTGTAATACGGCATAGCCGCGGTTGGCTAAAAACTGCACCTCTGGATTAAAGCCCCAGCTGTCGCGTGCCCAAGGCCCACCATGAGGATTTACTACAACGGGTAAATCGCGGGCTTCAGTGCCAATGGGCAAGGTTAAATAACCGTGAATTTCTAAACCGTCTCGGGACATGAAGCGGATAGGCTTCATGGGTGCCATGTGAGCGGGATTCAGGTGTGGATTAATTTCACCTAAATGATAAAGACTTTGTGTGTCATCGTTATAGATAAAACGATGGCCTTGAGTACGGTCGCTGTATGCAGCGACCACAAAGGTTTTTTCATCACGTGTGGCGCTTTGTAAGCTGATTTCATAACCGGGCAGCAGTTGTTTAAGGCGCTCGTTGCGAATGGCGCTGATTTCATCAAAAAAATGATAGTGCAATTTATCTGCTTCAAAAAATGCAGCAGTTAGCACATGGCGCAAGCGTGAATATCCGGCACCTAATAAGTCGTATTTTGTATTTTCAAAAATAAGCTGCTCATCATCGGGGTGATCTGGATCAATCAAGACCAATGCTGAGGTATCGCGCCCTCGGTTGCTTAATGCGTAAAATTTATGATTATCTTTATCAAAAAACTGGGGGCTAACATCGGTACGGAAATCTGTTTGGATAATGGGCGTAAACGTGGCAGCCTCATCTGACCTGTGTAAAAGTACAGTATGAAGGCCATCGCTCATGATAGCGAGACGAACGTGTCCGGCGTGGTCGGTTTGCCAGCCAACAATATTACCTGGATTTTCAGCAACTTGGGTTTGTTCTCCGCTATGGATATTTACGCGGTAAACATCGAAAGCCTCGGGGTTGCGTGCATTATGTGCAATCAGCAAATGGTCGGGGTCGTCTTCAAGGTCGTCTTGAATACCAGCCCGTGCGCCCTCGAAAGGGGTTAGGTCTTTAACTGCCCCCGTGTCTGCATTCACTGCTAGTACATGGTAGTTTTCATCACCATGAAAATCTTTGGCATACACAACCGTATTGGGGCCTTTCCAAAAAAAGCCGTCTACATCGCGCTCGGTTTCAAAGCTAATTTGTTTGGGGACACCTACAGGTTTGCCTTTTTCCAATGTTTGCACAAACACATTCAAACGTGTGCTTTGCTCTACCGCCACGGGTTGTAAAAAACCTATCATGGACCCGTCATCTGACAAGGCATACGCGCTACGTTGAGGATTTTGGAAAAAATCCCTTAATTCATAATGTGGGGCTGGGCTGTCTTGGGGTGCTACCAAACTAAAACTCATACAGATATCCTAAATACGTTACGATAGATAAAAATTGCACGCTATACGTTCTATCATACACGCTGCTTATTGAAAACAGCAGGTATGACGGGCTCTGATTGCCACTTTATCCTTATGAAAATCGTCTTTTTAGATAAAGAGGCATTAAGATCAGCGGTGCCCTTGGCTTGGTGACAGATATCCATACCTAAGCGACTTAGGGTGCGTAATGCCGTACCTAAGCACCGTAGGAATCCTCACTCGTTAGGGTGGGGGGATGCCAATAGACCCTGCATGTAAATTGGGTTTTAAACCAGACTACGCGTTGCACAGGTAATGATTCCTATTATGAATGTTTATAACGAGGACACAGGACTCCACGAGGTAGTGACAGAATGACATCGTTTTTGCCTAATTTTTCCCTCACAGGGCAGCTTGCTTTGATTACCGGTTCAAGTCAGGGGCTTGGGTTAGCTATTGCGCAAGCCTATGCAGCTAGTGGGGCCACCGTGTTAATTAATGGCCGCAATCAAACAATGGTAGAAACTGCGGTGCAACGTATTCGTAATGCGGGCTATGCAGCGTATGCTTTTGTTCAAGATATCAATGATTTAGAATCGTATACGCATAATCATAATATATTATGTAAAGAGCATGGTGTACCAAGTATTCATGTCAATTGCGTAGGACAACGATTGCGTAAAGGGTTTGCTGAGTGCAGCCCTACAGAAATCATAGAGCATATCCAAACCAATTTAACCACAACGGTGCAACTTTCACGCCTTGCTGCCATGGCGATGCAACAGTCACAAAAGTTTGGGCGTATTATTAGCTTGTCTTCTATAGCAGGGCGTATTGCTCGACCTGGAGACAGTATTTATCCAATAGCTAAACAAGGCATAGAGGGTATGGTGCGTGCTTTGGCGGTAGAGTTCGGCGCATATGGTATTACAAGCAATGGCATTGCGCCAGGTACTTTTGCAACCGAATCCAATCAAACGCTTGCAGCGGACCCGATTAAAGGCCCGCAGGTATTAGGGCGCAACCCCATGCAGCGCTGGGCACAACCACATGAAATAGCAGGGGCCGCAGTATTTTTAGCTTCTCCTGCTGCATCCTATGTAAATGGTCATGTTATGGTTGTAGATGGTGGTTTTTCAATTACATTTTAACAAATTAGTTATGCGTCCTATACGAATTGCAATTAATGGGTATGGCCGAATTGGTCGGTGTGTATTGCGCTCTATTTATGAAAGAGATCTACACCAAAAAATTGAAATTGTGGCGATCAACGAGCCATCTGATTTAGAAACTATGGCGTACTTAACGCAGTTTGACTCCACCCATGGTGTTTTTCCGGGCAAAGTAGGGCGCAGTGACAACTGCTTGTTAATTAACGGCAAACAAATCGCCGTCACACATGCTTCAAAAATAACAGATGTGCCTTGGGCTGATTATCAACTGGACATGGTTCTGGAGTGCTCAGGTGTCTATGGCAAACGTAAGCAGTTGCAACAGTTTATTGACTCGGGCTGCCCCCGAGTGCTTGTGTCACAACCTGCTGACGGTGCAGACGAGGTAGATCACACCGTGGTTTTAAGCATTAATGACCATGAGCTAAACGGAGCACAACGCATTGTTTCAAATGCCTCCTGCACAACGAATGCGGTGATCCCTGTGTTAGCAGAGCTTGATGCATCGTATGGTGTGGATTACACATTTTTGACTACTTTGCATTCAGTTATGAACGACCAGCCTATGATTGATGGTTATCACCATAGTGATTTGCGTCGTACCCGTTCTGCCATGCAGTCTATGGTTCCAGTAGCAACAGGCTTAGCCCGAGGCGTAGAGCGTTTATTGCCGCAGCTACAGCATAAAGTGCAGGCCAAAGCCATACGGGTTCCTATTTTAAACGTTTCTGCTATTGATTTAATGGTGCAGTTACGACGCCCAACTTCTGTAAGTGAAATTAATAGCTTATTCATTCAAGCAGCACAGCGTCACCCAGAAATTATGGCCTATTCAGACCGTCCCCATGCTTCAATTGATTTTAATCATGATGCACATTCTGCTGTGGTAGATGGTAGCCAAACGTGCACCAACGAGGACGGTCTAGTGAATTTATTTATTTGGTTTGATAATGAATGGGGTTTTGCGAATCGCATGGTGGACATTAGTCTACTGTGGGCTCAACGCTTCCAAGACTCTTAATATTGCTGCAGTTCGTATCAATCTGGTGTAACCAAACAAGGAGCTAGTCATGCAAAATACACGTGTTGAAACCGACTCGATGGGCGCTATTGATGTACCAGCTAATCATTATTGGGGTGCTCAAACACAGCGATCCATAATGAATTTCCCTATTGGAGTAAAACGCTTTAAATTAACGCCAGTGTTGATTGAGTCGCTGGGTATACTAAAGCAGTCCGCAGCCAAAGCCAATCGAGATTTAGGGCAGATCCCCACAGAAGTGGCTGAGCTCATTATTCAGGCCGCTGATGATGTGATTACTGGCAAGCTAAACGATGAGTTCCCTCTGGTGGTGTTTCAAACCGGCTCGGGTACGCAAAGCAATATGAACAGCAACGAGGTCATCTCGAACCGAGCCATCGAGCTAGCGGGCGGAACCATGGGCACTAAAAGCCCCGTCCATCCCAATGATCACGTTAACCGGGGCCAGTCATCTAACGATACTTTTCCAACGGCTATGCACATTGCCGTGGCCTTAGCAGCGCATCGACATCTTTTCCCTCATGTTGAGGCGTTACGTGATACGTTGGCGGGTTTGGCAAAAAAATACAGTGCAATTGTAAAAACCGGTCGTACTCACTTGCAAGATGCAACGCCTATTACGCTTGGTCAGGAAATAGGTAGCTGGGTAGCTCAGATTGACTTTGGTCTAGACAGCGTACGTAATCAGTTGCCTGGTATTTATGATTTGGCTATTGGTGGTACTGCGGTTGGCACGGGTTTAAATGCACACCCTAAATTTGGTGACTTAACCGCTTCCTATATTGCGCAGCACACTGGCATGCCGTTTAAAAGCGCTGAAAATAAATTCTTTGCTTTATCTGCCCACGATGCATTAGTGAATTTTTCAGCTACCTTACGTACTTTGGCGGGTGGGCTTTTTAAAATGGCCAATGATGTGCGTTGGTTAGCTAGTGGCCCTCGTTGCGGTATAGGTGAAATTCATATTCCCGAAAACGAACCTGGCTCGTCGATTATGCCAGGTAAAGTGAACCCAACACAGGCAGAAGCCTTAACCATGGTATGTGTACAAGTTTTTGGCAATGATGCAGCCGTGGCATTCGCAGGTAGCCAAGGCAATTTTCAGTTGAATGTCTACAAGCCTGTTATGGTGCATAACGTGCTCGAGAGCATTCAATTGTTGGGTGATGCTTGCGCAGCATTTAATGAGCACTGCGCCGTGGGCATTGTGCCCGATCTAGAGAAAATAGATTTCTACCTAGAGCAAAATTTGATGTTAGTTACAGCATTAAATCGACACATAGGGTATGATAATGCGGCTGCAATTGCCAAGCATGCCCATAAAAATCAGTTAAATCTGAAAGAAGCTGCTATTGAGTTGGGCCATTTAACAGAGGACCAATACGATACATGGATTGATCCTTTGGCAATGACAGCACCATTAAAAGAATAATCTATTTAACTAAAGTAACAGGCACATCAACAGCATGAATAATTTTTGTGGCCGAAGAGCCTAATAACAAACCGGGAACGGGGCTTAGGCCTCGTGTTCCCATAATAAGATGGTCACACTGATTTTCATTAATAAAGCGTTTCACCACTTCATCAATGGCTCCTACAACAACATGTGTTTGGTAGGGCACGCCAGCATTAGAAAGGGTGGGCTCTAGAGTATCTAAGATAGCTTTGCCCTCGTCATCGTAATAACTATTTAGTACTTCTGCGCTAAAAAAGCGGCTTACGTTGTTGGAAACAATAGGGCTTTGTACGTTAACTACGTGTACGGTACAAGCTTCAGATTGTTGTTTAGCCATAGAGATAGCAAGCTCAAGTGCTCTTAGTGCTGGCTTTGAACCGTCGGTTGGGACTAAAATATTTCTCATACGTTTCTCTATATTGGTAGTGTATTGGTCACACATGTATTTTGTGCAGGCAAGTAACTCAAATAGGGTCTGACATTAGTAAAATATACTACTAGCATAGTATATGTTTTTGGAGTTTTTATGAAAATCAAACATTTAGCTTTATGCTTACCACTTGTGTTTGGGGCAAGTGTAGCAAAAGCAGAAGCACCTTCTTTTGAGAAAGTGCAAGATATCTTGCAAAAAAATGCCTGTTTAGCCTGTCACCAAGTTGATAACAAAGTCGTTGGCCCTGCTTACAAGGAAGTGGCAGAAAAATACAAAGGTGACCCAGCCAATGCAGAGCTATTAACAAAACACATCAAAGAAGGTAGTCAAGGCATATGGGGTGCTATTCCAATGCCACCAAACGTTGGTATTACTGACGAAGATCTAACAGTTGTGGTTGACTGGCTAATGGCTGGTGCGCCCAACTAATTATGTATAAAAAAAGCGCTGTTTTATAGCGCTTTTTTTATACATAATGATTACAGACTTGGGTAAATGTTTACACCAATATCTGCAGGTGGGGCATAATGCAACGCGCTAGTGACCAATGCATTAACCCCAGTTTGGGCGTAATCTTCCACATTCTCTGGTTTAATACCGCCTGCTGCTAAAAATATAGCTTTTGGCCAATGTTGACGCAGCATAGGTAGCCATTCACGTAATTGATTTGGGGTGGCTTTATCAAATTGCACTACATCTGCACCAGCTTCTATAGCTAAGAGTGCTTGTGTTTGGTTTTCCGCTTCAATGACTATTTTCTTTTCTGCAAATCCGGCTTTTTGCGCTGTGATTTTGTTCTTTAGTGCTTCCCAGCCTCCTAGTAACTCAATATGCTGAGGGAAAATTAATATGGTTTCGCTTAGGCCTAGTCGGTGAGGTAGCGCCCCCACACATAAAGTGGATTTAAGCGCTAAGGCGCGTAAGCCGGGAGCATGTTTACGTGTAGTGAGTAAAGCCATATTTGGATTGTGTTGTTGTATTGTTTGGTACATGCGGGCAGCTTGACGTGCTACGCCACAACTGTACTCCAATATATTTTGGCTTAGCTTCCAAGCACGTAGTACAGAATGCGCTGGCCCTTCACCGCGGATAAGTAATTCACCTGCTTGTACAGGCGTGCCGGAGGCTTTGATTTCCAATGTGCCAGCGCCACAATGAGCCAGAACTCTGCTTACCTCTTCTGTGCATGCAGCCACACCTTCGTGTCGAATTTTAAACTCAATATGAGCATGGGCAGCCCCAAGCCCAAGCATATGACTGGTTAGATCCAGTAGGGGTGCATCCTCGTTAATCCACCGATCAATCGTAGCATTATCAAAAAAAACAGAACTCATCATAAAGCACCAAAACGTCGTAATACGTAAAAAGATAAACCCGCAAAAGCCGCTAGCAATAAAGATAAGGTATTTGCACAAGCAAAATTAGCATCCATTACGTGATTAAAAATTGCTAACGATAAGGTTTCAGTACGCCCCGCAATATTACCGCCTAGCATCAATGAGATACCCACTTCCCCTAAAGCACGACCACCAGCCAAAATTAAACCAGCAGCTAAACCCTTGCGTATTAAAGGCAAATCAACAAACAAAAAAATACGCCATTTGGAATAGCCCAATGTGGCAGCAGCCTCGTGTAAGCGCCTGGGTACATTACTGAATGCTGTTTGTAGAGGTTTAACCATCAGTGGTAAACCTGCAATAAATGCGGCAACGATCAAACCTTTGGTCGTAAAAATAAGGGCAGGGCGTAATAGCTCTGGCAGAAGGGTGCTGAGCCAACCATTTTGCCCCCAAGTTAAAAGCAAGCCATAGCCGATCACAATCGGAGGAAAGATCAAAGGCAAGGTAACAACACCATCTAGAGCCCCTTTACCCCAAAAATCTTTACGAGCTAAAAGCCAAGCCAAGGCGGTGCCGATGATGCACTGCCAGAGTAATGACCAAAACAGTACTTCTATACTGAGCCACAGTGAAGAAAAACTGCAATCTAAATGCATTTACAAGCCATGTTGTTTCAAAATAGAACGCGCTTGCTCGGTATTTAAAAAATCTAAAAAGGCTTGAACCTCGTTGATTTGGCTATGACCGGTTAATGGGGCAGCGCTTAGTTCAATGGGGCGATAGCAGGTTTGTGGCATTTCTATAGGGGTGGCAAATTTATCTTGATGCGCTTGTGCTTCGCTAAGATTAACAAAGCCAGCATCGACTTCGTTAGTGATTACATAGGTGCTGACTTGAGGTAATGTGGTGACCTCGATCAACTTGGGTTCCATTTTTTCTAGTAAGCCCTGAGCAGTAAAGCATTCGATGGCCGCTTTGCCATAAATAGCGTTTTTTCTATCAGCAATTGCTATTTTTTTGACTGAGCTGTTTGTTAATTCATTTAACGAGCCAAGAGGTTTGTCCTTAGGGCTGACTAATACTAATTTGCCTTGACCTATGACTAGATGTTCTTGTGCTAGTTGCATAGGTTCGATAAAGAACCAATCGCCGATGAGGATTTGGATTTCAGGGTTTTGCCGTGCTTGAGCTTCAATTTGTTTAATGTTGCCAAACGCGCTGTCTACTTTAATCCCCGTGGATGTAGTAAACGCCTCAAAAACATCATTTAATGGTTTGCGATAACCCGCTGCCGTAGCGACAGTAAGGTTTGCTGCCAGTACAGGCACACATAACACACTGGCCAATAAACCAACTATTGTTTTTTTCATGATGAACTCTTTATATAGGTAGGTATATTTATAGCGATAAGTGTAGCGAGTTCTATGGCAAATTGCTATCCATAAGAAGATGAATAGTGTTGGGGTTAAGTGCTGTAAACCAACGCGCCACTATGATAGTGGCTGTGTTTTTACCATTTTAGTTTGTGTTTATCTTGGGTAGCGTCATGTCGTGCATCATCGGCGGTATGCAAGTAACGGTTGGTCGTATTGATGGATGAGTGGCCTAAGGTATCACGCACATGCAGTAAATCCATATCTTGCTCAATCATATGTGTGCCAGCGGTATGACGTAGCCAATGAGTAGAAGCTTGTTCTACATGCAAAGCCTCGCTTTCGTAATCGTCACCCAAACTACGTAAATAGGCAGCAGTATCCGTAAAAATACGCTTCACAATAGTGTGAATAGCAGCGCGTGTTAGCGGTTTTGATTGTTTGTATCCAATAGGCAGCACCAGTGGGTAATCTTCGTTAGCTGTTGGATAGGGTGGTAAGCCTTTAAAGCTTCTATAGCGGATAAGCTCATCCATAAGCTCTTCAGTAATAGGAATGGTGCGGCTTTTTTGGCCTTTGCCTTCGATATCCATCCACCAGCGTAAAGTGCCGTGGCGATCACGACGAGAAAAAAGCGAGTTCATGCGGTTTTGGCTGAGTTCGGAAACGCGTAAACCACACATATACAGCAAAGAAAACAGCCAACGGTAGCGATAATAATGCTCTTTTTCACGCTGGGTTTCTTGGGGTAGGTGTTCGATACATTGTTTAACTTGATCCCAGAGATCCATATCGAGATAACGTTGCATACGCTTGGCGGGTGCCGTACGAGCGCCACGCAATACAGCCAATGGGTTGGCAGCTAAATACCCAGCTGAAACTAACCAGCTGTACATGCTGTTTAGCACGGTTAATGCTTGTCGAATGCTACTGGCAGATAACGGACCAGCAAAAGGGCGCCAATCTTCGTGTGAGCGAGCGACTTTTGCGCCTTTTTTTAAAACCCAACGAGATCTGGGTGCCGGATCACGTAAAAACTGTTGGTACAGCAATAGGTCTTCGTGTGTAAGCGATGAAATGGCTTTATTGCATTCTAAGTTTGCCCAAAGTAATAAGCGTTCGGATTCTTTGCGATAGCTATTAAACGTATTTGGGCTGTCTATGTATTGAGCCAACCATGCTTGTAAAGCATCTACGTCATTGTCAGCGTGTAAAAGCGTTGAAGGTGTTTGCGCACGATTAGTGCCATGCGAGCCATCGATCTCAATGGAATAAGGCACATAAAACTCGAGCGCGGCTGGTACAGGAATAGACATAGGCAGTAGAAAAAAGAAAACAATAACGGTGCAGTCATTTTCACTAAAGACTGTATGTCTGTCTAGTAGTGAATAAATTACGTATTAAACCCTAGGGCGATTTACTATTGCGACATTATACATAAAGTTGACATTATGTCAGTAATGTCAAATTGACAGTATAGGTTTGTTTGTTTTTTTACGTAATACGTAAAAATATTGATTTGTTTGGTTTGTTGTGGGCATAATACGGTTTTACACTTAGCTATCGCTCAGTTAGCGGTTATGCTTAGCTTTATTGCAATGAAATGGATAGATAATGAATCAAACGGTCTTAACGGAATCAGAGCTCTATGTGGCTGTAGAAAAGCTACGCTCCGAGCACAGCAATACACTCGATTTATACAAAGCCGTCGCTGCTTTGCTGTTTTTTCAATACGACAGCACGCCTACCACTAACCGCATGTACCAGTTAGTTCGTAAAGGCAGTATGAGCGCGCCTGCCGAGGCACTGCGACTGTTTTGGCAAGAACTCAGAGACCGTAGCCAAGTCCGTATGGAGGAAGCCGATATCCCTTTGGGGTTAAAACAGACTGCAGGCACTCTTTTCGCTCAAATGTGGGAAGAATCACTGCAGCACGCCAAACAACTGACTGAGCAAAATAATCAAGCCATTTATGCCCAGATTGCCCTTATTCAGCAGGAGTCACAGCAGCAAGCAAACCAATTACGCACGCTAAGCGAATCTTACGAACACGCCCTGCTTCAAATCGAAGCTTTAACGCAAGATTTAGCGCACAAAGATGAAATTATTCAAAAGCAAAAAACAGACTATGAGCAGCTAGAAAAGCGAATCGATGCCCTGTCTACTGAAAAAAAATGGTTAGAAAATGAGCTTGAGCGCACGGCACAGCATCATAAAGACCAGTTGCAGCTTAGCGAGCAACGAGCGGCAGATATGGAAAAATACGCAAGACTAGAAATTGAGCGTGTGCGTCAAGAAACACAGAAAAATTTGCTTCAGGAGCAAAATCGTCTACAACAACAGCAGGCTTTGCATCAACGTTTACAAGAAGACTATGCCGCGCTGCAAACGACTTATTTGGCCCTACAGCACAAGCAGCAGTTTGAAAGCGCTCAGCGCAATGAAGATCTAAAACGTATAGAGCAGCTCGAGCAACAAAATCATGACTTGCATCAATTGCTACAACACTTAGAGCGTGAGTTACGTGGTGCGCACCAATCTATAGAGCGCCGGTCCGTACCTAGCCGTCTAGCACGTCAACGAAAAGCCATGCGATCGCAGTAAAAGTGAATGTTATGGGTTAGCGGGCTTGTTTTGTAAGTAGTCGGGAAGCTGTTTAGAGAGAAACTCTACCAATAAACGAACACGTTCAGGAATGTAGCTGTTGCTAGGTAAAGCCACATACACCCCCACCGGTGGCTGAGGCTCAAGGTGTTTGAGTTCAACCAAGGTATTGGCTAATAGGTAGTCTCTAGCAATAAAAAGAGGCATTAGGCTGATGCCCATGCCCGCAGCAGCGGCTTTGGCTAAAGCATCGCCATTATTGGCTTTAATGCGCCCTTTTAATTGAATGCTGATATTTCTACCATTTTCAGAAAACATCCAACGGCTGTAATGCGAATACTGCAAGCATTCATGCTCTGATAAGTCTTCAAGGCATGTGGGTTCGCCTGCGCGCGCAATATAACTAGGTGATGCCACAAACACTAATTGGCACTCACCTATTTTGCGCACAATATCGCTTAATGCTAATTCGCTTGCAATGCGCACCGCTATATCAAAGCCCTCGGCAGCAACGTCAACCATGCGATCGCTGTACTCTAGATCGAGATGGATCTCTGGGTAGCGTTGAGCAAATTGCATCAATAAGTCAGAAAGATGGCGCAAGCCAAAACTTAAAGGTAAGCTAATACGCAAATTTCCGGTGGGTTTAATTTGCTCTTCGTTAAGCTCGGCCTCGCTGCGTTGCACTAAATCGATAATAGCTTTGCTGTGCTCAAGGTATTTTTTTCCCGCCGAGGTCAAGGCCTGGCGGCGTGTACTGCGAGCTATGAGCTGTACGCCTAGGTGTTCTTCTAGTGCTGCAATTTGACGTGTAACCACCGAGCGCGCTACACCACGTTGATGTGCCGCAGCCGCAAAACTACCTAGTTCGGCTACGAGAATAAAAAGTGACATCATTTCAAATTGATTCATTGTTCTTTTTTTAACAATAGTTAATTGCTTACCTAGATCTATTTAGCACCAGTTAAAATGGGTACAGTAATAACTTATTTGGACTTGAGCAAGATTTTTTATGTCGCAACGCTATACTATAACTGCAATTTCTCTGCATTGGCTGATGGCTTTCGCTTTTTTCGCGTTATTCGGTCTAGGGTTTTACATGACAGGTTTACCCTTATCACCGACCAAGCTTCAGGTTTACTCATGGCATAAGTGGGCGGGGGTCAGTCTTTTTTTTCTGGCTGTACTGCGTTTACTTTGGCGTCATCTCCATCGCCCTCCTGCTTTCCCCTCCTCTATGTCCGCCCAAGCACGTCGGCTCGCTCAGTTAGGGCATGGGGCGTTGTACTTTTTTATGTTTGCAATTCCGTTATCCGGTTGGTTGATGAGTTCAGCTATGGGTTTTCAAACGGTTTGGTTTGGAATCGTGCCCCTGCCTGATTTACTCCCCAAAGACAAAACCTTAGCGAATTGGTTCGGATCGGCTCACTTTTATTTAAATGTGGCTTTTATTATTACTATTGTTGGTCATATTGGTGCCGCACTCAAACACCAGTTTATTGACAAAGATAATATATTGGGCCGAATAAAATAATCAAAGGATTGATGATGAAATTACGTGTACTTATTGCTGCTTTATGTGCTGCTCCTTTGTTAGCTTCTGCTGCTACATATACCCAGATTGATACTCAATCAAGCCAGATTGATTTTTTCTATGGTCAGATGGGGGTAAATATGGAGGGAATCTTTTCTGGGGTCGACGGTCAAATAGATTTTGATTCGGCCCAGCCAGAAAAGGCAAGCGTGTCTTTACGCGTCAAAATGGACAGCGTAGATACCGGTTCCGACGAGGCAGATGAAGAGGTTCAAAAATCAGAGTGGTTTAATGTGCCCGAGCACCCTGATGCAACCTTCGTCTCCAAACAGATCAAACAAACCGACGACAACACGTTTTTGGTCTCGGGTGTGTTAAGCATCAAAGGCAATGAACAAACCATCGAGTTCCCTGCTACTGTTGTCGAAGAAGACGGGCGTGCTCGGTTTGAGGGCAGTTTTGATATGCTACGCGGCGATTACGCTATTGGCGAAGGCGCGTGGTCTAAGTTTGATATCGTAGCAAACGAAGTTCGTATTGAGTTTTCTATTGTTGCTACTCAATAACGATTAACTATTTGGAGTTTTATGTTATGAAAATGAATTTGAAGCGTTTACTAACGGCAGGTGTTGTAGCGACGTTGTTTAGCACACCACTATTAGCTGAAACCGTTACCTATCAGGTGGATCCTAATCATACCTTTGCTCGCTTCTCCTATAACCACATGGGGCTAAGCCAACAAATCAGCCGCTTTAACTCTACTAAAGGAACTGTTGCTTTAGATCTCGAGGCCAAAACGGGTGAAGTGACAATTGAAATCGATACCACCTCAGTAGATACTGGTTCAAGCGCTTTTAATGAGCACATCCAAGGTGCAGATTTTCTTGATACCGGCAGCCACCCTACCGCTACATTTAAGTCCAGCAAAATCGTTTTTGACGGTGATACCCCTACTGCTGTTGAGGGTGACTTAACTATTAAAGGCATCACCAAACCTGTGACACTCACCATTCATTCGTTTGTGACCAAGCCTCACCCCATGCTGAAAAAACCAACTTTAGGGGCAGATGCTGAAGTTCAAATTAAACGTTCTGATTTTAACGCTGACAAATTTGTTCCTGCCGTTAGTGATGATGTGACGATTAGCATTGCTATTGAAGCAATTGGCGGTTAATGCTCTTTGCTTAATCAAAACCCCAAAATACACAGCATGTTATTTTGGGGTTTTTGTTTTGTTGGCGTACTATAAAAGCCTAGACCAACGATTAGAGAATTTCTTCGATGATCTCGGTCGGTCGGCCTAATCGCACCCCTTTGGTGGTTTGCACAATAGGGCGATTTAATAAAATGGGATGGGCTGCGACGGCTTCATACAGCTCTGGCTCTGAGGCCGTAGCTAAGTTTAACTCAGTAAAAATCGCTTCATTGGTACGGATTAAATCCAGCAATGACCCATTGGATTGAGCAACAAGCTGCTGAAGTTGCTCTACACTAAGCGGATTTTGTAGATAAAGAATAATTTCAGGCTCTAAACCTCGTTGGTTTAGCAGTTCTAGTGCAGCCCGTGATTTACTGCAACGCGGATTATGGTAGATTTTAGTCATTAAATTTAAGGATTAAAACATGATTGATTTGTATTACTGGACTACACCTAATGGGCATAAAATCACCTTGTTTTTAGAGGAAACAGGGTTGGATTACACCATATACCCAATTAATATAGGCAAAGGTGAGCAGTTTGATCCTGACTTTTTACGCATAGCGCCCAATAATCGGATTCCTGCTATTGTAGACCATAGTCCACAAGACGGTGGGCCTGCAATTTCTGTGTTTGAGTCAGGGGCGATTTTGCAGTATTTAGCAGAAAAAACAGGTCGGTTTTTATCCACTGATCTACGCCAACGTGTGCAAGCCCTCGAGTGGTTAAATTGGCAAATGGGTGGCTTGGGGCCGATGGCGGGTCAAAACCATCATTTTAATATCTATGCTCCAGAAAAAATTGAGTATGCGCAGCAACGCTACATTAAAGAAACTAACCGTTTGTACGGGGTGTTAAATAAACAGCTAGCTGATAAAGACTTTATTACGGGTGAATACAGCATTGCAGACATGGCATGTTACCCATGGATTGTGCCTCATGCGAATCAAGGCCAAAACCTGGATGACTTCCCCCATTTAAAAAAGTGGTTCGAACGAATTGCAGCACGGCCTGCGACTCAACGAGCTTATGAAAAAGCCAAAGCCATTAATACCCAACCTTCGGTATCAGATGACGAGTCGCGCAAGCATTTGTTTGGTCAAGATGCCTCTAGCGTAAGAAAATAAAGGCACGCTATGCAAAGATCTCTTATTCGTTTGGGCCTTGCCACTGGCACTGCGCTTATGCTGGCTGCTTGCGCAGCTCCCTCTAAAGATATTTCTTTAATACCTACTCAAACAGGGGATATTACCTCTAAAGATGGGGTGTTTACCCAGCCCTTAACCCTAACTAAAACCAAACCAGGCTGTAAAGGTAGTTGCGCTCGTATTCAAGTTGAATCTCTTGTTTTTCCTGGTAACCGGGCTCTAACCGCGTATGTAGATCAACAGTTAGCGCAGATGGCTACGTTTGAATCGCGCCGAGCCCCAAGTGCAACCGTACAGGAATTCATGGATTATTATTGGCTCCAAGCCAATGATCGTGATGAGGTGATTTTAAATGCGAAAACGCGTTATAGAAATCAAAACATCACGGTGCTTGAGCTAGGGGCTTGGCAATACCTGACTGGGGCAGCCCATGGAATGAGTGAGATTCGGTTGATTAACTGGGATAATCGCACCAACAAACCGCTATCCCTTGAGCAAATAATACAACCTCGTCAGCTAGGCGCTTTTGAGCAACAGCTACGTTTGGCGCATCAAAAGTGGTTAGCTACCCAAGAGGCTGCCCAAGAAAACCCAGAAAACTACAATCGCTTGTGGCCCTTTCAAATGACTCATAACGTCGGTCTAACAGATAGTGGTTTGGTGGCAAAGTATAATTCGTATGAAATTGCACCGTATTCCTCTGGGCAACCCGAGCTGCTTATCCCCTACCCCCAACTGGTAGGTATTTTGCAGCCACAGTTTTTACCTAAGTAGGAATAGTATTTGTTTTCTTGCTCTTAAAACAAAAAACCGTCGTAAATGACGGTTTTTTGTTTGATTAAGCTGAGATTTTACTGAGTAAAGATAGTTTTAGAACCATCGGGGTGCCATTCAAATACATCAAATTTAAACTCGTTTAAATCGCCCTGCTCGTTCCAGGAGATTTCACCAATAGGAGTTTTAACTTGGTTTTTATGTAAGTATTCGGCCACGGCGATGGGGTCGTCTTTACCTGCGTTTTTGATGCCTTCGGCAATAGAAAGCGCCGCTGCGTATGCCGTCATTTGGAAAGCACCGCCGGGATCACGCCTTTTGTCTTTAAAGGCCTTAACTAATGCCTCGTTGCTTGGGTCTTGGGTAAAGTCGGCAGGAAGTGTAACTAACATACCTGCAACGGAATCACCTGCGATAGCGTTAATATCAGGGTTGCCTACGCCCTCTGGACCCATAAACGTAATGCCTAGGTTTTGCTCTGCGCCTTGACGCAATAACAAGCCCATTTCAGGATGGTAGCCACCATAGTAGATGAATTCGGCACCAGAGCCTTTTAGTTTAGTAATAACGGCTGAGTAGTCGCTGTCGCCAGCGTTAATACCCTCGAAAAGAACCACTTCAATATTGGCTTTTTCTAAATCATTTTTGACCGCTGTTGCAATACCCTGGCCATAAGACTGTTTGTCGTGCAGTACAGCGACTTTTTTGGGTTTAATTTGATTAATAATTACATCAGCAGCAGCTGGGCCTTGTTGGTCATCGCGACCAATAGTACGGAAAATGGTTTCGTAGTTTTTGTTTTCGGTGACAGCTGGCGCAGTGGCTGATGGAGAAATCATAATAACGCCTTCATCATTATAGACGTCGGCAGCGGCAATGGTTGCACCCGAGCAAACATGCCCAATTACGTAATGGTGACCGTCGTTGACTACACGGTTAGCCACCACAGGGCCTTGTTTGGGTTCACATGCGTCGTCCATGACCACGACTTCGATTTTTTTACCAAGTACACCACCATCGGCGTTAATCTGCTCGACTGCAGTGTCAACACCTTGTTTAACCATGTCGCCGTATTGTGTAAGTGCGCCGGTAAATGGCCCAGCAATCACAAATTTAATGTTCTCAGCAGATACGGCTGAGCTCATCATCATACCGGCAGCCATACCTAGCGCTGCAGCTAAAGGGGTAATGCGAATTTTCATAAAAAAACCTCCAATAAGTGCACCACAGCATACACCGAAATAATCTAATTATTGCAAATTGAAAGCAAAATCTAGGGTTTACGACTAGATTTTGCTTGAGCTTAATTAGGCGCTAAGAGCACGTAGCATCCATGCGTTTTTTTCATGAATATCAAGACGTTGCGTGAGAATGTCTGCAGTAGGCTGGTCGCTAGCTTGTTCGGCTTTCTCGCAAGCCGCACGAGCAGTACACACCACGGCTTCGTTTGCTTGAAGTAGTAAGCGAATCATTTCCTCGGCATTGGGCACATGCTCGGGTTCTTTAATGGAAGAAAGCTTAGTGAATTCAGCATACGTGCCTGGGGCAAAAAAGCCCAAAGCTCGGATGCGTTCAGCTAGAGTATCAAGCGCTTGCCAAAGCTCGGTGTATTGGTCCATGAACATGGTGTGTAAGGTGTTAAACATAGGACCAGTGACGTTCCAGTGGAAGTTGTGCGTCATTAGATACAGCGTATATGAGTCAGCCAATACTTTAGAAAGTTCGGTAGCGACTTGAGCACGTGTTTCTGCTGGGATACCGATGTTTACGGCAATGCTATCTTGCTTAACTACATCTGATTTAACTTTTTTAGCCATAGTAAAACTCCTTTGTTGATAAAGCAAAACGAAAACGCCTGACACTAGTGTAATGGGTTTAGTGCCCTGTTCTACAAATAATTCACATTTTTCAAACCGCAGCTTAGGATGGCTTCTGCCAGAGCTTCAATAGCAGCTGCTCGAGGAAAACTTTTGCGCCATACCAGCACAATACGGCGATCTGGTACAGGTTCTTTAAAAGGAATGTAATCTAAAAGTGCGTTGTCTTGAACCGTGCTATTTAGTGCCGTGGCAGGCAAAACGGTTACACCAATGCCAGTCGCCACCATATGCCGAATGGTTTCCAAAGAGGAACCTTCAAATGTACGTTGAATTCCTTCACTGGAGGCTGAAAACCGAGAAAGCTCGGGGCAAACATCCAGTACTTGATCCCTAAAGCAATGCCCTGTGCCAAGCAATAACATGGTTTCGTCTTTAAGCTCGGACGCATCGACGTAGTCACGACCGCTCCATACGTGACCATGCGGCACGGCCACAACAAAAGGCTCATCGTACAGTTCGCGCACCATAAAACCACTGTCGTTCAAGGGTAAGGCGACTATAGCAGCATCGAGCTCGCCCTGTCGGAGCAGTTCTAACAAGCGCACTGTATAGTTTTCTTGTAAGACCAATGGCATTTTTGGCGTTAGTTTAATTTGCTGCGGCACTAATAAGGGCAATAAGTACGGTGCTACCGTATAAATAATACCCACTCGTAAAGGCCCACTTAGTGGGTTTTGCCCTTCTTTGGCAATTTCTTTTAGATTGGCACCTTCTTCAAGTACCTTTTGGGCTTGCTCAATAATGCGCAGCCCAATAGGTGTAATGCCTACTTCGGCCCCACCACGCTCGAAAATGGTGACATCGAGCTCTTCTTCTAGTTTACGTATTGCCACTGACAGCGTGGGTTGGCTGACGTAACAGGCCTCAGCAGCTCGCCCAAAATGGCGCTCTCTGGCTACCGCAACAATATATTTAAGTTCAGTAAGAGTCATTTAACCACGTAAAAATTCTTCTTTTGCACCCAACCAGCGCAGCACATGCGCAGCGGCTTGGTCAGGATGATGTTGATAAAGGTAAGCAGCACACTCTTTGGCTTGATGGATGAGCTCACTGTCTTGATCTAAGTTAGCAAAACGCAAGAGCATCTGCCCCGACTGGCGCACACCCAGAAATTCACCCGGCCCACGTAGAGTTAAATCGCGTTGTGCTATTTCAAAACCATCTGTGGTTTCGTACATGGCTCGTAGACGTTCGCGTGCAATGGCAGATAAAGGGGGTTGGTACATTAACACACAAAAAGAGGCTTTGTGACCGCGCCCCACTCGCCCTCGTAACTGATGCAGTTGTGCTAGACCATAACGCTCGGCGTGCTCTATTACCATAATGGTAGCATTTGGCACATCAACTCCCACTTCAATGACTGTGGTGGCGACAAGCACATCAAGCTCTGCAGCCCTAAAGGCTTCCATAACCTGATGTTTTTCAGTTGCACTCATGCGCCCATGCAGTAAGCCCACACGTAATGGGGCTAGCTCTAGCGCCATCTGCTCATAGGTATCCACCGCGGTTTCCAGCTGTAGTGCCTCGCTTTCCTCTACTAATGGGCAGACCCAGTAGACTTGTTGCCCCTCTTGAACTGCTAAACGAACACGATCCATCATTTCTAATCGTCTATCAGCAGAAAGCAATTTAGTTTGAATAGGGGTACGGCCTGGTGGTAGCTCATCAATTACCGACACATCTAGATCAGAGTAAAAAGTAAGAGCTAAGGTGCGTGGTATAGGTGTAGCACTCATGTTGAGTTGATGCGGTAAGAGCTCTGCTCCTAAGTCTTGTAGGCTTTGGGTGCCCTTACGGCTTAATGCTAGACGCTGCTCTACGCCAAAACGGTGTTGCTCATCTAAAATGACAAGCCCTAAGCGATGAAATTGCACCGCCTCTTGAATTAAGGCTTGGGTACCTACTATAAGTTGACTTGCGCCTGTGGCTACTCGCTCGTGGGCATGGCGTTTTTGTGCAGGCGTTAAACTACCGCTTAGCCAATCCACTTGTATGCCCAATGGTTCTAACCAAGCATTAAGCTTTTGTTGATGCTGTTCTGCTAGTAATTCGGTGGGTGCCATTAAAGCGACTTGAAAGCCATGCTCTAGGGCCTGCAAAGCAGCAAACGCAGCCACAATGGTTTTTCCACTGCCCACATCGCCTTGTAGCAAACGGTTCATGGGCTGGTGGCGCTGTAAGTCGGTACTGATTTCAGCAATGACGCGTTGTTGAGCTTGGGTTAACTGAAAACCTAATTTTTTTTCTAACTGGGTTGCAAGATGGCGCGTAGGCGCAATCGATGGTGCTTTCAGTAGAGCTCGTCGCGCTCGTGCTGCTGTTAAGGACAGCTGTTGAGCAAGTAGTTCATCAAACTTTATACGGTCCCATGCTGGGTGGGTTTGATTTAATAGTGCAGCGCTTTGCTCCACTGCGGGGTAATGCAATTGGGTGACCGCACTGGCAAAATCCAACAGCCCATAGCGTTGGCGAATGGCATCTGAAAGCGTATCCGTTAAGCTAGCACGATCTAATGCGGCTAGGATCGCTTTGCGTAAACTAGGCTGAGTTAAACCTTCGGTGGTGGGATAAATAGGGGTTAGGGTTTGTGATAAAGGTGCACCGGCTTGCGACACCTTTGGGTGTACCATTTCAATTGCAGTTTGAAAACCGCGTCGTACTTCGCCACGTAAACGAATAAAATTGCCCTCGGCAAATTGGTTAATTTGATTTGGGTAAAAATGTAAAAGGCGAACTAAAAGCTCGCCAGTATGATCACGAACCAGAGCTTGTAATTGCTTTCGAGGGCGTTGCAAAATGTGTTGTTGCACCACCGTGCCTTCGATCTGTGCATATTCACCAATAGCTAAAGTGGCAATTTCGTGAATTTGCGTTTGATCTTCGTATCGCAAGGGCAAGTGCACGATAAAATCCATATCTTGCACCAAGCCCAAGCGTTCGAGCAATTGCGCTTGCGTGGGTTTTTTCGATGTTTTTTTTTGAGTAGTGTCCGCCAAGACTAAAGACGCTGTAATTAGATGACTAAAATGGCTTCAACCTCAAACTGAGCGTTTTTAGGTAGGCTGGCAACGCCTAGAGTAGAACGTGCAGCATAAGGTTGGGGCATGAGCTCTGTCATGATGGCGTTTACACTTGCAAACTTACTGAGATCAGTCAGGTATAGATTAAATTTGACTATGTTTTCTAGGCTACCACCTGCGGCCTGAATAACAGCAGATAAATTGGTGAAACACTGACGCACTTGGGCTTCAAAGTTATCTGACACGAGTTCGCCCGTTTTAGGGTCTAGGCCAATTTGCCCAGAGGTAAAAACCATTTTACCGTTTGGCACAGCCACGGCTTGTGAGTAGGGACCTACTGCGGCAGGTGCTGCATCTGTTTGAATAATTTCTTTACTCATGAAAGGCCTTTAGGCAAAAAATTAGTACAAATTTGATTTTACGCAGCAACCGCCTATTTTAACAAGCAAATGGCTGCTTATTTCTCGACGAAAGCACGTTCAATTACGTAGTCGCCGGGTTGCCCTACTCCGGGGGAAATAGATAGACCGCGTTCATTTAAAAGCTGACTGATGTCTTCAAGCATCGCTGGGCTACCACAAATCATGGCGCGATCATGCTCTGGGTCAATTTCAGGTAAACCGATATCGGTGAAAAATTTCCCACTATTGATCAGTGTGGTGATGCGACCCTCGTTGCGGAACGGCTCACGAGTAACCGTTGGATAATAAATGAGTTTTTCGCGGATGAGCTCACCGAAATATTCGTGATTGGGTAGCTCATTTTCAATATAGTCGCGGTAAGCTAATTCGCTTACGTAGCGTACACCATGAACCAGTACTACTTTTTCAAAACGTTCGTAGGTTTCTGGATCTTGAATAATGCTCATGTACGGCGCTAGACCTGTGCCTGTACCAAACAAATACAGGTTGCGGCCTGCACGTAAATCATCCACAACAAGCGTGCCGACGGGTTTGCGGCTCATGAGAATTTCATCACCTACTTTTAAATGCTGCAAGCGTGATGTGAGTGGGCCGTTTTGAACTTTAATGCTAAGAAACTCGAGCTCTTCAGCATAGTTGGGACTGGCAACACTATAAGCACGCATTAATGGTTTACCGTCTACCTCAAGACCAATCATCACAAAATGGCCATTGGTGAAACGCAGTGCGGCATCGCGTGTGGTTGTAAAAGAGAATAAGGTGTCGTTCCAGTGATGTACGCTTAGTACAGTTTCTGTATTAAAAGCTGCCATAGGTCTAGTTTAGTAATAAAAGTAATAATGACTAGTTTAACTCGTATTGAGGGGATAACCCTAATAGGACATGAACGTAGTGCAAATAAGCCAAATTTTTACAAGGTTATTAATTCAGATCAAAAATAGCGTTAGAAGTTTCCTAAAGTGGGCACATCAGGGCATAAGTCCTTGCAACTTGGGTCTAGCCTTGCTATTCTCGCACAAACATGATGATAATAATTATCATTTAGCTTGACTTTCTATTTTACTCTTTGGTGGAGTTTCTGAATGCGTTTGAATTATTCACTGCGTGCCCTTATGGGTGGCTTGGTTTTGTCATCGGTTGCATTGAGTGCAGCGCCGGTATTCGCTGCCGAAGAAATTAATATTTACACAACTCGTGAACCCAATTTAATTTTGCCTATATTGGAAACCTTCACCGCTGACACCAATATTAAAGTCAACACGGTATTTGTTAAAGATGGCTTAATTGAACGCGTGAAAACCGAAGGGGCGCAGTCGCCTGCAGATATTCTCATGACGGTGGATATCGGTAACTTGCTCGATTTGGTCGAGGCAGGCATCACACAGCCTGTAGAGTCTGATGTTCTGGCTGAAGCCATCCCCGCTAACTTACGCGGTAAAGATAACCAATGGTTTACCTTGTCTATGCGCGATCGTGTGGGTTATGTGGCTACGGATCTTAACGATGTGACCGCTCTTACCTATGAAGATTTTGCCGATCCCCGTTGGAAAGGCAAAGTGTGTATTCGTTCTGGGCAGCATCCTTACAATACCGCTTTAATTGCAGCCATGATTGCCCACAACGGTGTCGAGGCCACCGAGCAGTGGCTTAAAGACGTAAAAAACAATCTAGGTCGTCCCGCTGCTGGGGGAGATCGCGATGTGGCTCGTGATATTTTAGGCGGTATTTGTGATGTGGGTATTGCTAATGCGTACTACGTGGGTCGCATGAAAAACGCCGAGCCAGGTTCAGACTCCTACAAATGGGGCGAAGCCATTAAAGTCGTTCGCCCTACTTTTAAAGAAAGCGGTGGTACACATGTTAATATTTCCGGCGCAGCTCTAGCGAAGAATTCGCCCAATAAAGACAACGCTGTGCGTTTACTTGAGTACTTGGTGTCTGATAAAGCCCAAAATCTGTACGCCAAGGCCAATTACGAATATCCTGTTAAAGCAGGTGTAGAGCTAGATCCTACAGTGGCTAGTTTTGGTGAGCTAAAGGTCGACAATCTAGACCTCACTGAAATAGCCAAACACCGCAAGCAGGCAAGCGAGCTCGTAGATAAAGTTGGATTCAACAACTAAGGTCAACTCTACGTCGTCGCTTGTGGCCGCTGAGTCTATGACATTGACTCAGCGGCTTCTGTGTATTTATCAATCTGTTTTTTCTACAATTTTTATGCGTGCGCACTATGGCGTGAGCTCAGGCTGGACAGTCAGCTCGTTACTCATTACTTTTATTGTTTTAGCTCCCGTTGTAGTGCTTGGTTGGCACAGCTTACAAGGCGCTACCGATCATTGGCAGCATTTATTGCAACATGTGCTGCCCACGGCTTTCAGCAATACCTTGGTTTTATTAATCGGTGTGGGTGTACTGGTTACGGCTTTAGGGGTGGGCAGCGCATGGCTGATTACGGCATACCAATTCCCTACGCGTGGCATTTTGTCATGGGCGTTGTTGCTACCCCTAGCAGTACCGACGTATATAGTCGCTTTTGCTTATTTGGATATTTTGCACCCCATTGGACCAGTACAGACCATCATTCGGGAATTGCTGGGTTACAGTAGTCCGCGTCAGTTTCGCTTGCCCGATATACGCTCTTTAGCAGGCGCTATTTTTTTACTTGGTTTTGTGTTGTACCCCTACGTGTATTTAAGCACCCGAGCTATGTTTGCTACCCAAGCCGCTAGCCTGCTTGAGGCCGCACGCGTTCTAGGCGAAAGTCAGCGTAGTGTGTTTTACCGCGTAGCATTACCAATGGCCCGCCCGGCTGTTGCTGTAGGTGTCAGCTTGGCCTTGCTCGAAACCTTAAATGATATTGGTGCCTCGGAGTTTTTAGGTATTCAAACATTAACCGTTTCCATTTATACCACTTGGGTGACCCGTTCCGATTTGGCTGGAGCGGCCCAAATCGCCTTGTCTATGCTGTTATTAGTCGCTACGCTTATCAGCATCGAGCGTTACGGCCGACGCCATCAACGCTATAGCCAAAATCAACGCTCGCATCCTGTGCAGCCATTTGCTTTAAAAGGGGGCGCTGCATTGATAGCTATGGCTTTAGGTTGGATTCCTGTGATCATTGGTTTTATTGCGCCTGCGTGGTATTTATTTAGCCAAACGATTAAACACTTAAAACAAACAGGAGCCGTATCGACTCAACTGATTGCGAGCGCTTGGAACACCGTATCCATTGCTTTGGTTGCTACGGTAGTAACCATTGCGGCGGGGTTGATTGTGGCGTGGGCCGCTCGAACAGTACGTTATGGTCAAAAAAATACGTTTAGCCATTTGTTGGCTAAGCTAGCCTCCATTGGGTATGCTGTGCCTGGTACGGTTTTGGCCATTGGTTTGCTCACACCCTTAGTGTGGGTCGATGCTGGTATTAACCAGGTAATAAACTGGTTTCAGGAAACGCCACCCCAACTTTATTTAATGGGGACCATGACAGCGCTGGTGCTGGCTTATGTGATCCGCTTCCTCGCCATTGCGATCGGTGGTACAGAGGCTGGGCTTGCACGCATTCCCCCTTCTTTAGAGCAGGCTTCTAGGCTTTTAGGTGAAACACCAGCCAGCACATTAAAGCGGGTTCACTTGCCTTTGTTACGCCCTGCGCTTGGGGCGGCAGCGCTATTGATTTTTGTGGATGCTATGAAAGAGCTTCCCGCTACGTTGCTGCTACGCCCAATGAACTTTGAAACACTGGCGACCTGGTTATATGCCGAAGCGGCTCGAGGCACCTATGAAGAAGGTGCAGTGGCTGCTTTGGCTATTGTGCTGGCCGGGCTTTTACCCGTAATTATTTTAGCGCGCTCTCAATTGAAAACATTACGTGCTTAGGGTGGGATTCATGACCTCTTCTGCTTTTCTTCATTTACAAAATATCTCTCTGGCCTACAACACGCCAGAGGGTTTAAAAACGGTAGTGGATCAATTAAATTTGCAGCTAGATCAAGGCCATATTGGCTGCTTGCTAGGTGCTTCAGGGTGTGGGAAAACTACGGTATTACGCGCTATTGCTGGGTTTGAGCCGCTACGGCACGGTGTGATTAAACTTAATCAACAGGTGTTATCTACGCCCGAACACAGTGTGGTGCCTGAGAAAAGACAAGTGGGCATGATGTTTCAAGACTATGCCCTCTTTCCGCATCTCAGTGTAGAGAAAAACATAGGCTTTGGCCTACGCAAGCAAACTAAACAGGCTCGTCGTCAACGCATTGAAGAAATGCTTCATTTAGTTGGGCTTGAAACCCTAGCGCAACGTTATCCACATGAATTATCTGGCGGTCAGCAACAACGCGTGGCTTTGGCTCGTGCTCTTGCGCCAGAGCCCTCTTTATTATTGCTGGATGAGCCATTTTCTAATTTAGATGTGGACACGCGTGAACGCTTAGCGTTTGAGGTTCGAGAAATTTTACAAAAAACAGGTTTAACTGCGATTTTAGTTACCCATAACCAAGCCGAAGCCTTTGCTATTGCCGATCGAATTGGGGTGATGCAAGACGGGGTTATTGTGCAATGGGACACCGCCTATGGACTGCATCACAACCCAGTTAATGAATTTGTGTCGGATTTTATCCGGCGTGAAGCGTTGATGACGCAACGCGCTCAAGCTTTCACCCGTGGTGAAGCCGCTTGAAAGCCAGTGAAGCTATAAAAAATCCGTGTGGTTGTCATTGAATTACCACACGGATACGTTAGCGACCAATACGGATAATGGGTTCAATAATAATAGCTGGAATATTAATACCACTACTGTATTGACGGTCTGAGTGGTGAGGACGGTGACGTGGTGGCGCATAACGAGCCCGTGGTCTGCAGTCTCTTTTTTCTTTATAGCGCCCGTTTTTCTTGAATTCGCGCTTTACTTTGCAGTTGCCATCCCAGTATTCGTATTTGCCTTTGCCGCCGTAATAGCCACGGTCAAAGTCTGTGTGCCACCGGTCAGCGCTGGCTGTAAAAGGCACAGTTAATAGTGCACAAGCTATTAACCACGTAGGGAATCTCATCTTTTACTCCTAAAGATCATGCTAATGCCTTTAGTGTAGCGATGAAAGATCAAAAATGTTTGTGGATTTATAACAATGTGTGTGAGCTGCGGTTACACCTTGGGTAGGGCTTTGATTTATAAGCTGTTTGCTTTATGATTCTAGGTACCCGAAACGCTTTATTGTCGTGGGTACCTAGTATAAGCGTAGCGATTAAAGAGTGTAATACATATCAAATTCAACTGGGTGCGGCGTCATGCGTAAACGCGTTACCTCTTTCATTTTTAGCTCGATATAAGCGTCAAGCATTTCATTGCTAAACACCCCACCCCGAGTTAAGAACTCTCTGTCTTTATCCAACGCCTCTAGAGCTTGTTCTAAGCTGTGGCAAACAGCTGGGATTTTTGCGTCTTCTTCGGGAGGTAAATCGTATAGATTTTTGTCGGCGGCATCGCCTGGGTGGATTTTATTTTGAATACCGTCTAAGCCAGCCATTAATAATGCCGCAAAAGCTAAATACGGGTTAGCCATTGGGTCGGGGAAACGGGCTTCAACGCGACGCGCTTTAGGGCTACTAACATAAGGAATACGAATAGAAGCGGATCGGTTACGCGCCGAGTAAGCCAGTTTTACGGGTGCCTCGTAATGCGGGACTAAACGTTTATAGGAATTGGTAGTGGGGTTTGTAATGGCATTTAGTGCATGCGCATGACGAATTAGGCCACCAATATAATACAAAGCTGTTTCTGAAAGACCACCGTAACTATCCCCTGCAAAGACGTTGGTACCATTTTTCCAAATGGATTGATGCACATGCATGCCTGAGCCGCTATCACCAATAACAGGTTTAGGCATAAAGGTAGCAGTTTTACCATACACATGCGCTACGTTATGTACGGTGTATTTAAGAATTTGGTTCCAATCGGCACGCTGCACTAAAGTGGCAAAACGGGTACCGATTTCCAGTTGACCGGAAGATGCAACCTCGGCATGGTGAACCTCGACAGGGACGCCCTGCTGCTCTAAGAGCAGACACATTTCTGAACGCAAGTCGTGGTGATGGTCTACTGGTGGTACGGGTGCGTAGCCTTTTTGATGCCCTGGACGTACCCCTGTATTTTGCTTGTGACTGTATTTTTTACCACTCGCCCAAGGGGCGGTATCGGATTCAATTTTTACAAAGTTGCCAGAAGGGTTATCGTCCCAACGAATCCCATCAAAAACAAAAAACTCGGGCTCGGGTCCAAAAAAAGCCGTATCACCAATGCCCGTGGACTGCAAATACACCTCTGCACGTTTAGCTATAGAGCGTGGATCGCGATCGTAGCCGTTCAAATCGGCGGGGTCGACCACATCACAACTAATGATCAGAGTGGACTCCTCGCGGAAAGGGTCAAAGCGCACCGTAGATAAATCGGGCATAAGCAACATGTCAGACGCTTCAATACCTTTCCAACCTGGCATGGATGAGCCATCGAAAGGGATACCAGATTCAATGAGGTCTTCATCAAAACGGTGAGCAGGAATGGTTAAGTGGTGTTCACGACCTAAGGTGTCGGTATAACGAAAGTCCACAAAAGCAATGTCATTATCAGTAATCCGGCTAAGGACTTCATCAGCGCTAGACATGAAGGCTCCAAATAGTTAAGCAAAATGTGGTAATACTCAACGATTACCCTTTTATTATGTTAAAGCATTCTATTTAGCTTGCGTACATTTTTTTTGACATCCTCCCCCGCCTAAAGGCCGGGGACTCCTACAGCGCTCAAGGGCGGCATTGAGCCGTCCCAGAGTCGCTTCGGTGGGTTCCTGCTGCTGGCGGCATTACTGCACCACTCACTTCACAGGCGAACTGGGCGTGCCCCGCCCTTAACACATTGATCGCGCCGACCACATCGGCGTTTTCCTCGACACCACACTCAACACATCGGAACTGCGCTTGCGTAGGGCGATTTTCTTTACTGCAATGCCCACATTCAAGGCAGGTCTGACTGGTGTAGTGCGGGGGTACGACAACGAGCCAACCTCCTGCCCACGCCAGTTTGTAGTCTAGCTGACGGCGGAACTCGAACCAGCCTTGATCCAAAATGGCTTTATTCAGACCGGACTTGGCCCGAACGTTTCGCCCCGGTTGCTCGGTTGTGCCTGCTGCCGACTTGCTCAGGTGGCGTACCTGCAAGTCCTCGATACACACCATCGCGTGGTTTTGGCTGATAGCGGTCGTGGCTTTATGTAGGTAGTCGCGGCGGGCGTTACCGATGCGGGAGTGAATACGCTGGACGCGGGCTTTCGCCTTCTTCCAGTTGTGGCTGAATTTGATTTTGCGGCTGACGGCTTGCTGCGCTTTACGCAGGGCGGTTTCGTGCCGCTTGAAGCGGTTGAGCGGTGTATAGTACGTGCCGTCCGATAGCGTGGCAAAACGCGCCACACCCAGATCGATGCCAACCGCTGACGTGCCCTGCGCAACCGGTTGCTCCACCTCACGTTCGGTCTGGATGCTGATGAACCATCTGCCTGCCTTATGACTCACGGTGACGTTTTTCACCGTGCCCAGTACCTCGCGACTGTTGCGGTAGCGTACCCAGCCAAGTTTCGGCAGAAAGATACGACTGTTTTCCTGATCGAGTTTGCAGCCTTGCGGGTAGCGGAAACGGTCTGACTGGCCTTTTTTCTTGAAGCGGGGAAACGCGGCGCGTTTGGCAAAGAAATTCTTGTAGGCACGCTCGAGGTCTTTAAGCGTTTGTTGCAAGCACTGGCTTGGTGCGTGTTTCAGCCACTCTGTTTCCTTATCCTTCTTCCAAGCGGGCAGGAAATTAGCCAGAACGGTATAGCTGAATTTCGTCGTATTATCGGTGGTATAACGCTCTTTTTGCCACGCCAACGCCCTATTGAATACGAAACGACACGCCCCAGCAAAGCGGCGCATATCGCGTTGCTGAGCGCTGTTAGGCTTGAGTTCGTATCGATAGGCTTGCAATCGTTTCATACGAAGAATTATACTTGGCCTATGAAGAAAAACAACGACATTCGACGCGGTAGACACTGGTTTTTAACATGCGCATTCACTTGGTCTTTGTGACAAAGTACCGCCGTGGTGTGTTCACTAAAGACGTGCCGGATGATTCGCAAAAAGAAGCATCCGAGCATTCACAACAAACTACGGGGTGGTGCCCTCTGGTCGCCTAGCTACTTTGCCGCAAGCTGTGGCGGTGCGCCTATCGAGGTCGTCCGACAATACATTGAGCAACAACAGACGCCAAGCTAATACGAAGACGCTAGCGCGTCTGCGCTATTCCTCTCCACCCTGAACGGCGGGGTTTTCCGCGCGATTTGATAAAGTTAGGAAAGAAACCCTAATCCAAAAACAATTCTTGTACATCCGTTAAAAAGCGCCACCCAAGGTCTGTGGTACGGATACGGGAAGGATGAGCATCAATTAACCCCTTTTCTATGGCCTTGCGTATAGTAGGAGTGATTTTAGTTAGGGCTTGACCTGTGCGCTCTTCGAAATATTCCGCGGGTACCCCATTGCGTAAACGCAGTGCATTTAGCATAAACTCAAAGGACAAATCGTCCGTATCCACTAATTTATGTTCAGCAATATGGCTGTCCTGACGTAGGACGGCCTGCTCCATCCAGTTTTGTGGGTTGCGAGTGCGCGACTGACGCAAAATGCGATCAGGGAAAGACAGTTTGCTATGGGCTCCAGGGCCAATACCTAGGTAGTCCCCAAACTCCCAATAATTACGATTGTGTTCGGCTTGGAAACCGGGTTTGGCATAGGCGGAGACTTCATAATGCTCGTAACCGTGTTGAGCGGTGAGATCAATAATGGCGTCTTGCATTAATGCACTCTCATCGTCGGTGGGTAAAAGCGGCGGGTACTTCGCAAAGACGGTGTTAGGCTCTAGGGTTAGGTGATACAAAGACAAATGCTTAGTGTCAAAACTTAACGCCGTATGGATATCGTTTAGGGCTGCGGTTACGGACTGCTGAGGCAAGGCATACATAATATCCAAATTCACCTGCTCTACCGCATCTAAGGCATAGCCAATCGCAGCTTTGGCCTGTTGGCTATCGTGAATACGGCCCAACGCTTTAAGCGCCTGATCATTAAAGCTTTGAATACCCAAAGACAGCCTATTCACACCAGCAGCGCCATACGCTAAAAACTTTTGGGCCTCTACAGTGCCGGGGTTGGCCTCAAGTGTGATTTCGGCAGTGGGCAATAGTGGCAAATAAGCGCGCACCATACTGAGCATATCAGTTAATGCGGCCGCACTAAGTAGACTAGGGGTTCCGCCACCTATAAATACCGACACAATAGGACGGCCCCAAATCAGCGGCAGCGCCTGCTCGAGATCGGCACGAAGCGCGTCTAGGTATTGCGCCTCGGGTAATACATCGGGGGTTTTGTGTGAATTGAAATCACAATATGGACACTTGCGCACGCACCAAGGCACGTGAATATACAAAGCCAACGGCGGCAAACTAGTCAGTAAACTGTTTTTTGCTGTACTACCAGCACGAATACGAACTTGAGGTAAATCTATCATTCAGAGCGAACAGCAGCAAGCTGTTTAACTAGCACAGCCAGAGCTTGCGCGCGATGGCTGTAGGTGTTTTTTTCAGTGGGGCTGAGCTCAGCCGCTGTGCGCTGTTGCTCGGGAACATAAAATAAAGGATCGTAACCAAAGCCATGCTCGCCCGTGGTTTGGTGTGCAACTTCGCCCCACCACACCCCTTCAGCAATTAAAGGGCGCGGATCAGTAGGGCTATTCACATAAACCAATACAGAGACAAAACACGCTTTGCGGTTGGACTGATTGCTTAGGTTTTTTAATAACAACGCATTATTCGCGGCATCGCCCTGACCGGCGTCGTGTAATGCCGCATAACGCGCTGAATAAACACCGGGTGCGCCGTCTAATGCCATCACACATAATCCGGAATCATCTGCCACTGCAGGCAAACCCGTCTGAGCGCTAGCATGACGTGCTTTTGCGAGCGCGTTTTCCACAAAAGTCCCAAAAGGCTCTTCGGCCTCGGTTACGCCAAGCTCACCCTGCGGAATAATAGTCAGCTGTAAAGGTTCAAATAAAGCTTGAAATTCAGCAAGCTTGCCCTTGTTATTAGAGGCTAAGACAATTTTTTGCATATGATTAGTAATGGATTTGATGGGCTTGAAGTAACTGGGCCTGAGCTTGCATGAGCTCTAGCGCCCCTTTTTCCGCATAGTCTAATAACTGATTAAGCTGATGACGACTAAAGACTTGGCCCTCGGCTGTGCCTTGGATTTCAATCATTTCTAGCGCATCCACACGCAATTCCTGACTAGAAAGAACCACATTCACATCAGCACCACAGCTAGAGTCTTCAATGTAATCCAAATCTAAAATGGCTTGGTTTTGGCTAAGCCCTACGGACACAGCAGCGACTTGACTAGTGATAACAGACTGGTCTGCAACCAGTGTGCCCTGTTGCTTTAGGTGGGCTACAGCTAATGCAGCGGCCACCCACGCACCGGTAATGCTAGCGCAACGTGTACCGCCATCGGCCTGAATGACATCGCAATCAAGATGAATAGTGCGCTCGCCTAAAGCCTCTAGATTAAATGCAGCACGTAAACTACGACCAATTAGGCGTTGAATTTCCTGCGTACGCCCACTTTGTTTGCCCCGTACTGCCTCTCGATCTGAGCGTGTATGCGTTGAGCGCGGCAACATGCTGTATTCGGCTGTTACCCAACCCCTGCCCTGCCCACGCATAAATGATGGTACTTTTTCAAGTACACTGGCATTACATAAAACGTGAGTATCGCCCATTTTTATTAAAACGGAACCCTCGGCGTATTTACTGAGACCTAACTCGAACTGAATAGGACGTAAAGCATCTGCGGCACGCCCATTAAAACGCTGCATAACTGTCATAAAAATCCCTTAAACCCATAGTGTACTACGAGCCATGCTCTAGCCTACAATAGATCATTCGCGCGTAAAGAGATAAGGAATACTATGATTCGCAGCATGACCGCATTTGCTAATGCCCGTACAGAACTAGAGGCTGGCACAATCACTATGGAACTCCGTAGTGTAAACAACCGTTATTTGGACTTACAGCTTCGTCTGCCCGAAGAATTGCGCTTTAGCGAAGCCCCCATTCGAGATATGCTGAGTCAGCGTTTACAGCGCGGAAAAGTAGAACTGCGTGTTAATTTTCAACGGGCTTTTACTACACAAGCCCAACAAATTAACCCTGATTTACTACAGCAGCTAGCCAAACAATTGCAACAAACGCGTGCAGTGATTGCCGATGTCCCCGCGCCGCGCCTAGGGGAAATTATTGCCCTAAGCCAACAAGAACAAGGTCTGGATCACGAGGTTTGGTTACCTGCCCTACTGCATAATTTAAAATCAGCATTGGATGATTTAGATGCCTCTAAAGAGCGCGAAGGCTTGCGTTTAGCGGCCACCATGCTCGAAACAGCACAACAAATGACCGAATTAGTGGACTTTGTAGAGCAACATTTGCCCGAGCTGTTAATTGAGCATCAAAACAAAATCACGCAACGCTTAACCGAAGCCTTAACTGCTATCAGCCCAGAAGGCTTTGCCCAAATTACTGGCACAGAGCTGTCTACACGTATCGCGCAGGAATCCTCGCTATTTTCTTTGCGTATTGATGTGGCCGAGGAAATAACCCGCTTGCGTTCGCATATCCAAGAGCTATCCGTCATATTAGCGCCTGATAAAAAACCAGCCAAACACGGTAAAACCCGTGCAGGCAGCATTGGCAAACGCCTTGATTTTCTCTTTCAGGAAATGAACCGCGAAGCCAACACCTTAGGCTCTAAAGCCGGCTCCATCGAGGTCACACGCACCGCCATTGATTTGAAGTTGCTGATAGAACAGCTGCGTGAGCAGGCGCAGAATATTGAGTGATGATTACGGGGCTTCGGTGATGGTCAACGAAGCCTATCGATTAGTAGGGTTTTACTTATGCCTTCACAAACTCTAATATATTTTTTTTCTCTTTAGCTTCCGTTGACTCTATATTGGACCGATCCATTATATCTAGAATCATCTTAAAAGCCTCTGTTTGTAAGGGAGTCATTTTTTCTGGCTTTTCATACGCAAAAAGGACTGATGTTTTATCAGTAATTTGCTCAACTTGTTTTAAACGATTTACACGCCCTACCCATGTCTCAGCACTTTCATACATTTTGTTGGGATCATCATGTTGTAGTGCCAAGGGTTTAATTATCTTTCTAGGGTGATTAGTGTCATCGACTTGAACTAAAGGAAAAGTCGCATGAAACAACCCACCCTCAAGCTTTAATTGCTTAAAAGGCTTACGTAAATTCAACCCTCGTACTAAATTCACGACTCGCTTGGTTAAGATCTCTTGAGCGTTTTCTTTTGTTACAAAGCTATGATTCACATAGTGCTCAAATAGATAATCTAATCCCTGTGCCTCATTCGCTACCAAGCGAACCCTAGGTTTTGAGGTGTAGACTATCGCTTCTCTATCACGTGTGATTTGAGTAAATAAAGAACGCAAAAAATCTGCACTCAGGCTTTCTTGCAGAGTAATTTTTTTTATTTCATCTAGTTCTTTAGCGAAATAATTTATTGCTGCTTTATAATTTTTAGCATCAAACTCAGGAAAGAAGCCGCTGAGCCGACCATAACGCGATGCTATTTTATAATCAAAATAACCTGTCTTTGGGCAGGTCGCTACGACTCCAATCGTTGCAAACTCTCGGGTCTCGAGGTAAGGCATGTAACGAATCACAGCATAACGCAATGCAAGCTGCTTATTCATTTGTCCTCCCATAATGCTCCCCTTACTGCACAACGACCTAAAACCTGTCGCATAAAATCAAAATCATAGCTAGCAGGAATGTCACACTCCATGTTTGACCATTCCCATTCTAAAGGTAAATTATTACATATTTCATCAAGGGCAACTAATGCTGTTTGCAACCAATCTTCCATCTCCATTCGCTTTACAAGGTCGTAGGCAATTTCAGTAAAACGATCAGCAAACAAATGTGTCTCTAAAAAGTCACGTAATACAAAATCCTGATCAAAAGCTAAATTGTGATCGATGATAATTAAGCGATTGGGCTCGGCTTGGTAAAGAAGGTTGGGGTTAATGCGTGTTCGATCCATGTTTTTTATCCAAAGATCAAACACTAGTATTTTTCTCTGTAGTTCCTCGTCCACCAGTCCAAGACTACGCCCCTCAAACCAGTTTGATGCCTGTACCTTTTTAGATCCAAAAGCAATGCCTGAGCCTATATCTTTAAAAGATGTGTCCTCTAGTTCTTCATACAATTCTACAGGAACATCAACCAAGGTAAAATCGGCAATAGGTAGGCCTAACCTAAGAGCCAAGTTAGCACATATCCATTCGGATATTTGACTACGACGTGTCGCCCCTAGCCCTTTTACAATGTACTCCTCGTTGTTTTCAGCTACACAGAGGTAAGGCTCAGTCTGACCCTGTCTCATTTTTTCAAGCACTGAAATAATTGAAACTGGCTGTCTCTTTTGCACGTAACACATCTTCCTTATTGGTTTTTTTATACATAGAAGAACTTTCTTCTAAACCTCACCCCCAACCCCTTTAAACTTCTCAACAAAAGCAGCAATTTTTTGGAAAACACTTTGCTTTTTGGTCAAGTACTGTGGATTCAAGGGGCTCATTTTAGGCAAAATGGCATTTAGCTCTGTACCGTTTTCACTGGCATACTCCCGTTTGAGAGATACCGTAATGTAGCGCTTAGCTGCCTCTGTGTTTAAGTTCTCATCTTTAATCAGCTCCTCCGCCTCACGATACTGTTCAGCTTGAGCAAAGGTAAAAAAGGCTTCAATAATACCCGTTTTATCTTTAATCTGATCCAAATTCGTTTGATTAATGAAATCAACCACTAGACTTTCTTTAGCTCTATTGCCCAAGCTAGCACGGATAGTTCGACGCACCTCGTCGACCAGTTGCGCTTTGCTTTTGTTTTTTTTGTTGTGCTCAAAAATCAGCTCTAAAATGTAATCCAGATTGATTTCTTGAGACTTGAGCAAATCGACCTCAAAGACCACATCATCCCAATCAATGCCAGATTGGTTCTGCTCTTCCCCTGCTTTTTGACGACGTTGCCAATCACGAATGTCATTGTAAGCCGAGCGATAGTCTTGAACCTTGCGTTCAGCTGGTAAGCGTATTATTTGTAGTTCCGCTAGCTTTTCATCATCAAGGTAATGTTCCGCTTTAAAGGCTTCTACCGCCTCTGTATCACTCATATCGAGGTTTTGTAACGCTTTAAGGCTGGCGTACTCATCGTAGTTTTGCAAAATGTTTTCTACTCGTAAGTACTCACCAAACAGCTTCACGAATGACTTCTTATCTGCCTCTGTCTCAATAGCTGCTGGGTCGGAAAAGCGCTGCTCTAACTCAGTCACGACATCCATGAACCCACGTCTTGCTTCACCGGTGACCAGATCCGTGAAGCCCTCCATGTACTCTTTATAGCTTTTCTCTAAGACGACATTTTTCGTGTTTTTATCGCCAAATAAAGTAATGGCATCAATGGTCGCTTTTTCCAAATCACGGAAAGTGACAATATTGCCAAAGGTTTTGGTAGCATCATAAATACGATTTGTCCGTGAGTAGGCTTGCATTAAACCGTGATAGCGCAGGTTTTTGTCGACAAATAAAGTATTTAGAGTTGGTGCATCAAAGCCGGTCAGGAACATGCCGACAACAATTAGCAGATCGACCTCTTGTGATTTGACCCGCTTCGCTAAATCACGGTAGTAATTTTGAAAACCATTACTATCCACACTGAAGTTGGTTTTAAAGTAAGCATTGTAGTCATCTATCGCGGCGCTTAAAAACTCTTTGGCACTGCTATTCATGGCCGATACTTCAAAGCTTTCATCCGCGATGTCACCAATGGCATCTTGCTCTTCGTTCGCGGCAAAAGAAAATATCGTGGCAATTTTAAGTGGCTTCTCACTGTCTTTTTGCAGCTGATTCAGTGTTTCATAGTACAGCTTTGCTGCATCGACACTGCTGACCGCAAACATGGCATTAAAGCCGCTATTGTTACCACGCAAACGGTGTGTTTTTTGGCGATAGTTGTTGAGAATATAACGTGATATTTCACGAATACGATCAGGGTGTAACAGAGCTTGTTTATTTTCTAAAGCGCTTAGCTTCTTCTCATCTTTTTCGGTTTCAGCCGCTTTAAACTGGGGACGCACATCGTTGTAGTCTACTTTAAATTTGAGCACTTTCTCATCACGAATCGCATCCGTAATCACATACGAGTGCAGTTCACGTCCAAATACACTAGTGGTGGTTTCAGCGCCTAAAGCATTGTCTGGGAAGATGGGCGTACCCGTAAAGCCAAACTGGTAATAGTACTTAAATTTCTTTTGTAGATTTTTCTGAGCCTCACCAAACTGGCTGCGGTGACACTCATCAAAAATGAAGACCACTTGCTTTTTATAAATCGGAAGCGGCTCGTCACCCTTGATTAAGTTATTCAGTTTCTGAATGGTGGTAACAATAATCTTGTTATCGTCTTTCTCTAAGTTACGTTTAAGTCCAGAGGTACTGTCAGAACCATTAACACTTTCAGGTGAAAAGCGTTGGTACTCTTTCATGGTTTGATAGTCGAGATCTTTACGATCCACCACAAAAAAGACCTTGTCAATAAACTCTAGCTCTGTGGCTAAGCGAGCAGCCTTAAAGCTGGTTAAGGTTTTACCTGAACCGGTAGTATGCCAAATATAACCGCCACCCTCTGGAGTGCTCCATTTTTTAGCTTGATAAGAGCTATTAATTTTCCACAAAATGCGTTCAGTCGCCGCAATTTGGTAGGGCCGCATCACGAGCAAGGTGTTGCTGTCATCAAATACGGAGTAATGCAGCAAGATACTGAGCAAGGTCCTCTTCTGAAAGAAGGTCGCGGTAAAGTCTTTCAGGTCTTTAATCAGACTGTTATCCGCTTGAGCCCAGTTCATACTGAAATCAAAGCTGTTCTTATCGCGTTTAGTGGTATTAGCAAAGTAACGCGTGTCCGTACCGTTTGAAATCACAAACAGCTGCAAATACTTATACAGTGAATTGTCTGAATTAAAGCTCTCTTTGCTATAGCGATGCACTTGGTTAAAGGCTTCACGAATCGCCACACCACGCTTTTTTAGTTCAATGTGTACTAGAGGCAAACCATTTACCAGTATGGTGACATCGTAACGGTTAGCATGGCTACCGACTTGCTCAAATTGCTTAATGACTTGTAGTTTGTTACGGGCAATGTTCTTTTTATCTACTAGATAAATGTTCTGTATTCGGCCATCATCAAACACAAAATCAAAAATATAATCGTCGTGGATTTTACGGGTTTTTTCTACAATACCATCGCTAGGGGTGTCTAAATACGTTTCTACAAAACGCGCCCACTCACCATCTGTAAACTGTACGGCATTAAGCGATTGTAGCTGTTCACGCACATTAGCTAGCATCTTCTCAGGCGTATTTAACGAGGCGGCAAACTCATAGCCCTGATTCTGCAAATCTTGGATTAGCTCATGCTCTAGGGCATCTTCGCTCTGGTAAGTTTCAGCGACCTGCCAATCTCTTTGGTATGAGTCTAAAACAATAAAGTTATTTGATTCAGCGATGGTTTTGTAATTAATCATTGTGCTTCCTGCTTATTAAAACCATAGGTTTCGATAAGATAATTTACTAACTCATCCAATTTTTCTTTATCTTTCACCTCAATATCTGAGATTTCTTCACCTGCATGTGCAGAATGACTGGAAAGGTCCATAACTCTGCTAGCGAATGAATTTGGAAAGCCTTCGTTTGTTTTTTCAAGTAGATCTTCCCAGCGTGGATAACCTAGAAAAGTGGCCGTTTTCTCTAAGATATTTCTTAAAAAAGCAAAGTGATACTTACTAATTTGCTGATTTTTTATTGCGTTACGAATTTCTGACAATAAAAACAAGTGATAGGAAAAAGGGCGATCATTAGATTTAACTAGTTCAAACGTACCATCAAGTTTTTTTTCCATTTTGTATTTTTCTGATTGCCCGCGCTTATATAGCCATGTTGGAGTTCCATCTTGAATTGGATTTTTAAGATCGTTATTCAACTCATTATGCAAGACATTATAAAACAAGGGACTATGCGTTGTAACAACAAATCTTAGGCCCTTTCCCTCATAAAAATGGCTTCTTTTAATTAAGTTGGCCAAATCAACAGCTAATTCAATAAGGTGAGTGTCATCCAGCGAACTCACAGGGTCATCAATAAAGATGTATTCTAGTTTATCGAATTGATTATCTTCTCGCTTAGCTTGGTTTGGCTCTTCAAGCGTTGCTATCACTTCTTGCAGCAGTGTGTAAAAGACGCTCCAAACAAAATTACGCTCTTCGCCCTTTGAAATTTTCAAATTACCCGAGCTTTCAGAACCAGTCTCAAAAGAAAATGTAACCTCTGGATAGGTTTTATAACCCGTTTTTTTTCCGGCTTGAATAACATCTTGCTCATGAAATAACGGCATTAGCTTATCGCTAGTGTAGCGTTGAAAGTTTTTTACAATGTCAGTGTCACCGCGCTCCCTCAAAATCCAATCAGTGAACGTATTTGACTGTATTTTCAGCTTAGGAGCGGCATCCTCTTCCAAGTCGTTATCCCAATAGAAGAGATCCTCGGTGAAGGCGTTGTAGTAGAGAATTTTTTCACGAGATAACTCTACGCCATCCCCGTCGCCATCATCGTTATCTTCAGGGGCGATTAATTTCTTAAAGGCAAGTGACAAGCGCGTTTTACCCGTACCATTAAAGGCATAAATCAACTGCACTTTTTTGTTGGTATCTTTTAACTGCTGAGCAATTTGTTCCAACGTTTTGCTCATATCAGGCTACCTTCTCGCTATCTGGCTTAGGAAAGCTCAACAGTAAATCGCGGTAATATTCGTACTGCTGTTGGCGCAGCTCAATTTCGCGGGGCAAACCTTCGGTGATCGACGTGGTAAGCGTGTCGAATTTGTCGAGAATGGCGACGATGCGGGCTTGTTCTTTTTTACTAGGGATTGGAACTAGGTACTCCAAAATTTTTGCTTTACTGCCTCGTGGCATTTTCGCACCTTTGGCATGCTGCATGTTGTACTCAAAAAACTTATCATCAGCCAGTACCTGATATAAATATCTTGGAATAACTGCTGAATCTGTAAGGTGCACAACTAAAACATCACCATTTGTTCCACCGTCACGATCAGCATGCCATATCTTCTTTAAGTAGGGTCGAATATTGCTAATTAAGATATCGTTATAGCTATAGCCAGTTGAGTTGCCTTCAGTTGGCACATGGTCAGATTCTGTCTTTCCTGCTCGATTTTGTAGAAGGTTATTTACACCAACATAGTTAGATTCATCCAACACCTCAGAGCTAACACGTTTTTTTGAATATTCAGCAATCTCCCCCAACGTCTTCCACTCCACTTCGTCCTCATCAAAACTCAACAACTGGTCACGGTAGTAGTTGTATTGCTGTTGGCGTAGGTTAAGCTCGGTGGTCAGCTCGGTGATCATAGCGGTAAATGCGTCTAAAATACGGACGATTTCCGCTTGTATTGCTAGGGATTTTTTGGGGTTGTTTGGGCAGGGGATAGGGATACTTATTTTTTTAACGATCCCCGCATTAATATTAGTTTGTGACCCAGCACCAAGTGATTTTATATATTCATACTGGCTTAACAAAAAATGAAAAACATACCGGTAATTGACTCTTTCTGTATCTAGCTCTATATTTGCACACGCCTGATTAGTAGTCATTGGAATCTTATTAACTCCTATTTTTCCAACAGTCGCACCATACATTGCTACAATCACACAGTTTTCTGGAATCCACTTAGCGCTGGAATTTTTTAACCCTGCCTCCGTAATTTTTATCTCCGTATCCCATATCTCACCAAAATCGACTTCCTGAGTTCTCAACCAAGGAATATCACCATTATAAAACTCGGCGACACTAGTTTTAGGTGTTCCACCCGAGGATATTTTTACCGAAATATCTTCTAATGGCTGCCACTCTACCTCAACCCCACCCAGCAGCTTCTCCATAAAACGCGATACATTTAGCTGACTCATACCCCACCTCCCTCAATCTCCGCCACAATTTGATCTATCTCATTGCGCAGTTGAGTAATTCTTGCCACCGTGGTTTCAAGTTCAGCATTTAACACGTTAATATCAATTTTCTCGCGAGTGTCTTCCGCCTCTACATAGCTGGACACCGATAGGTTGTAATCATTGGCAGCAATGCTTTCAACTGGTACAGATTGGGCAAAGTGGTCGATGTTTTCTTTGCTATCGAACACTGCCATGATTTTTTCTATATGTTCATCGGTAAGGATATTGTTATTCGTTTCTTTTTTAAACAGCTCGCTGGCATCAACAAACTGAATGTTGGTATCAGCCTTATTTTTCGCCAGTACCAAGATAGTCACAGCAATCGTAGTACCAAAAAACAAGTTAGGGGCTAAAGAAATAACCGTTTCAACGTAGTTGTTATCTACTAAATATTGACGGATTTTCTTCTCTGCGCCGCCACGGTAAAAGATACCAGGAAAACACACAATCGCTGCTCGCCCTTTACTGGATAAGTAATGCAGCGCGTGTAAAACAAAAGCAAAGTCTGCCTTGGATTTAGGTGCTAAGACACCTGCTGGAGCAAAGCGCTCATCATTAATCAGTGTCGGATCATCGCTACCAATCCACTTCACTGAATACGGAGGGTTAGACACAATGGCATCAAACGGCTTGTCATCACCAAAATGCGGATCGGTCAGCGTATTGCCTAGCTGGATATTAAACTTGTCGTAGTTAATGTTGTGCAAAAACATATTCATACGAGCTAAGTTATAGGTCGTATGGTTAATCTCTTGACCAAAAAAACCGTCTTCAATGATATGTTCATCAAACTGTTTTTTCGCTTGGAGCAATAGAGAACCGGACCCGCAAGCAGGGTCATAAATTTTGTTCACGCTTTTTTGACCGTGCATGGCTAGCTGGGCAATGAGTTTAGAGACATGCTGCGGTGTAAAGAACTCACCACCCGACTTACCAGCATTTGCTGCATAATTAGAGATTAAGAACTCATACGCATCGCCAAACAGGTCAATCTGACTACCGCTAAAATCACTAAAATTAAGCTCTGCAACGCCTTTTAGTACTGCTGTCAAACGTGCGTTTTTATCTTTAACGGTATTGCCTAAGCGGTTACTCGTGGTATCAAAGTCAGCAAACAAGCCTTTAATATCTTTTTCTGAAGCATAGCCATTCGCAGAGTTCTCAATGTCAGAGAAAATTTGAGCAAGGTCGGTGTTTAGGCTTTCATTACGGTGCGCGTCTTTAACTACATTGGCGAATAACTGGGAAGGATAAATAAAATACCCCTTGGTTTTAATCGCATCATCTCGAATTTCTGGAGTAATGACTTCATCAGGCAAGGCGGCATAATTAATGCTTTCATCACCTGCTTCAATATAATTAGAAAAATTTTCACTGATGAAGCGATAAAATAAAGCACCCAGTACGTACTGCTTAAAATCCCACCCATCCACGGATCCGCGCACATCATTAGCGATTTGCCATATACGGCGCTGAAGCTCAGCACGTTGTTGTTGACCTGTCATACTACTTCCTAAAAGACTGACTCTAAGTCACTGTCTTAGACAGTGATTGCTTAATTTACAAATGGACTCATTTTAGCTAGGTTTTTCTCATTTACATAATGAGGGGGCTACTGATCGATAAATTCATCGCTGAGTTGCTGCTCTTGCCACGCTCCATAGGTTAAATATTTTCCATCTATCACCCAAGACTTACGGCCATTGGCACTGCGTCCTGCAACTACCGCTGCTGCTGCACTGGGGCTAGAGAAAACCGTGTCTGTCGTAAAAGAACGCTGCCCCAGTTCTGTCTTAGCTAACACACCACTAGCGCACAACTGCTCATAAAGCCCCTCATAGCCACCCGCAACACCTTCCCAATCACCCCGAGCAGATGAGCCTGCTAGAACAACAAACTGTCCATCTAACTCTTTAGCTTGAGCTTTAATCCCTTTGGTGGGCAGAGAAAAGGTAAACAAAGGCGACTCTGTCGTCGTAGCAGCTACCGCCTTACTGCACTCACTAGAGTCAGGCTCTGGACTACGCAAATGCGCAAAACCTAAAACGGGCAAAATGGTACGTAATTGCTCAATGAAAAAAGCCATATCGGCTTGATCTGACTCAGGCAAGTTTGCGTAGTCATGAGAGGTACCATTTTCTAATTTACATAAACCACTTTTACTCACACTACGAATCAGCTGACTTTCTAAGTATTTAGCATGAGCTTTAGTTAAGTTTTGATCCTTACTTGTGACTAGCCACACATGTTCCCAAAAGTCTTTGCCACCAGACTCTTGAGTGCGATTATGCTGTTTGAGTCTGGTGCTGACATCATCGCTTTCACCGATATAGACTAAAGGCAATGCCCCACCTTCAGGATCACTACCCACTAAAAAATAGATACCGGTGCGTTTACTCTCTGGACGTTGCACTAACTTTGCTAACTTAGTTCTAGGGCCTGTTAAGACATGCCCTGTCCAATTCATAATCTCAGCGGTAATTAGCCCTTGTGGTGAACCGTCTACTAAAAATAATCTAACACTACGACCTTGCCCCACTTTACTTCTCCTTTTTGTAACAGCCCCACCCCTTTTTTAACTATTTCATTTGTATTCATCATTGACTTAACTGTTGCAAGAGCTCTTTGCCTTGTGTCGTCAACTCATATTTTTGCTGTCGGCTAGTCGGCTTGTCAGGAATCGTCATTTGAATCCATTGCTTTTCTAACAGAGCTTTTACCTGTTTATTTAACTCACCTGATATGGACTTATGCCCTAATGAAGCTGCCAACTCTGATTTACTCAACGGTTGATCTTTAATGAAGAGTAAGACTTTAGCGGCAAGGTTTGACTCTAGCCGTAACTCTAGCTGCGACTCTAGCCGTTGCTCTAGATCTTGAGTGCTCTCTTGCTCTTCACTTAGTATTTGCTGCCTTAACGTTTGGCTAATAACGCCTAGCATAAACTCAACAAAAGGTGCGCTATTGGTTTGTGCGGTGCTATTTGCAATGGCTTGGTAATAATCTAGCTGATTAGCATAGACGAGGGACTCAATCGGTAAGTTAGCAAATAAGGGATTCCACTTCGCTGAAATCAAACTTTGCCATAAGCGGCCCATCCGCCCCTTGCCATCGGCAAATGGGTGGATGAACTCAAACTCATAATGAAAAATAGCACTTGCTACTAAAGGATGGTGTTCAGTGTGTTGAAGCCAGTTAAACAAGTCATGCATTAAACGAGGCACCTGATTAGCAGGAGGTGCCATGTGAATAACCTCCTTGCCGCTCATTACGCCAACGCCACCACTTCTATATCGACCGCTCTCATCCATCAAACCTGTCATTAAGACCTCGTGTGCTGCCAATAGGTCTGACTCTTTGTCTGGCTGATAAATATGAAAGTTGTCATAAACAGCTAAAGCATTTTTAACTTCTTGCACCTCTCGAGGGGGGGCAATAACAAGCTTGCCCTCTAAAACAGCCGTAATCTGATCGACGCTTAGGCTATTACCCTCTATTGCTAGTGAACCGTGAATAGTGCGAATTTGGTTAGCTCGGCGTAAACGTAGAGAATGAGCCCGACGTTCACGCTCTGCGTATCGCCCAAGCAACTCACTAATCTCAGCAACCAGGTTTAAAATTTTGGGACTAATTTGTATTGGTGGATCGTAACGACTCATCTTGGTTTACCTGTAAAGTGATTTACTAAGTATAGCGTTAAAGCAATCACAGGCATCTAAGCGCTTACCTCTGCTCTGGGCACCTTAATCTTCTGCCTGAGCCACTGCTCTACCTTACTTTTTAGCCACAATGGCCTACGACTCAACTTAATTGGTTTGGGAAACTTGCCTTCTTGAATCAGTTTGTAAAACCACTTATTCGTTAAGGTCGTTAACCCTGTGATGAATTCCATGGTCACAAATTGGTCTTCGAGGATTGAATAGGTCGATTTGCTTTTGTGTGTTGTAGTCATGTTGCTCTTCTGTCTTGGAAGGCAGAAGTTCGCGCCAAGCCGGACGGCCGGCACCACTTCTACAACATGAACCAGCACCATTAAAAATGACGCTCAACTGTAGCCGCATGACAATCGTTTAAGCAATAAACCAGATTTCTAAACTGTTAACTAAACTTTTAGCCTCTATAGCCTGATCAGAACCAGATGAGAGGTTAAGTTTCCTACCGATTGATGTACTCAAGCTGTTGACGAGTTTCTATATCAGGTTCGTTAGATAGGTATAGGTCTTAGATAAAGAGAAAAGCCAAGGTTGACCGGCTTTTTTAACTGCACGCTTAGGTTCATAAATATAGAGGAACGACGTAAAAAAATAGGCTCCATGAAAGAGCCTATGAGGTATAAAATAAATGCCTTTATGCTGGTTGTGGCACTGTCAAAGAGGTTGGTCTACGTTGCAACAGAAATATAGCAAGCGCGGCTAACAAGAAAGCACCTGCATATAGGGTAAATAACTGTTCTGGGCTCCAGTTAGCATCAATGAGCCCACCAGCAACCAAGGGAGACAAAATAGCTCCTGATCTTCCAATGCCAATGGCCCAGCCTAATCCTGTTACACGCTGCGTGACACTGTAAATACTAGGGGTGATAGAGTAAAGTCCCGCTACACAGCCATTAACAAACACACCTAATGCTAAGGCAGTTAAAAACGCTAAGTGTAAATTGTTAGTTAAGCTGACAAAGACGCTCATCAAAACAGCGCTGACAAGGAAGTAAATGATTAGCAAGCGAGACAAACGATATTTAGCAGCTAAGAACCCAATTAAAGACGTTCCTACAATTCCACCCACATTGAGCAATACACCACCAGTAATACCTTGTTGGGTAGACAAACCAGCCGTTACTAACAGTTTAGGCGTCCAGCTCATGACAAAGTAAAAGGTGAACATGATCATGAAGAAAGCTACCCAAATTAATAAGGTAGAAGCTGCCAATCCCGATGAAAATAAACTTCCGACTTTATTGGTTTTAGGGCCCAGTTCCGAGCTTGAAATATCAGGGAGCTTATTAAATAACTGCAGTCCAATTTTGGAGTGAATCAAGTTTACCTTTTTAAGAGCATCTTTAGGTCGTTTAGACATTAAAAAGTCTAGGGACTCAGGAAGCCAAATAAATAGGATAGGAAGGGTAATTAAGGTGACTATACCGCCATAGAAAAAAACTGGCCTCCAACCTAAGCTAGGAATAATCTGAGTTGCAATTAATCCACCTATTGTTGCTCCTAAAGCATAGGCCGTGGCTTGTAGGCTGATTGCTAAACCACGCCAACGGTCTGAAGCATATTCTCCTGCTATAACATAACTACTCGCAAGAATCCCTCCTATCCCAAGCCCTGTTAATACGCGAAGAGTCCCTAAATGTAAAGCTGATTGTGCGTACGCCGAGGCCAACATGCCGAAGCCTGTAATTGTTATGCAAATCATTATTAAAGGACGGCGTCCTATATGATCTGCCCAAGGAGCTATGATTAACGACCCTAAGGCCATTCCTATCAGTCCAGCGCTTAATAAGTAACCTAACTGTACCCCTCCAAGTCCCCACTCATTGGATACAGAGGAGGCTGTGAATGCCATAACCAAGACATCAAATCCATCTAGCATATTGATTAAAAAGCACAGAGAAATAACAAACCATTGAAAAATACTCATTGGTTTTTGACTCATGCCTGTAGCGACTGAAGATTTCATTTTTGTCCCCTCATTATTTTTGTAAGCAAAGTGCTTCTAGGAAATAGACTACTTTGCTTGCTCTTTGCTTAAATCGCTTAGGCGATGGCAGCCTCTAAAATACCTTCTTGCGTTGGCTCAGAATGAGGCTCTTCTTTTAGGCATAATCTCTCAATAATCCTGCGAGCACGATTAGCTCCCACATCAACATGAATATCAACCATCGGTTTAGGTCCAAAACGCAGCATATTTTGATACTGTTTTTCAATTATTTCCTTATCTTCATCAAAAGTTAGTTGAGTCTGCTCAATTACCTTCTTTTTTATTTCCTCAACATTATTGCTAGGGTTTGTGGCCATAGTCCAAAAATAGTGACAAGTCGTTTCTGTTTCAGGGGTGATGCCATGGAATCCACGCATATGGAAGCCCCCTCGTTCGGGGTCAGTTAACTCTGCGGTATTGTGATCAATCGCACCTGTCCAAATTAAAAGGTGCGTGACATGAAAATCAATCTCTTGCCAGCGATCCACATTCCCGTTAAATGTATAAGCAGCAGTATAGGTTGCTGGAGGCTCTGAGTTAGGCATATAACGGACCACCTTTACCTTGTCCCCTTCACTTTCCACTTTCATTTCTGCATTCATGTGAATTTTTGCATTCCCGCCAATAGTATGTGGATGTACATAAGCCAAATGACTTAAATCCAATAAGTTGTCATGAATTAACTGATATGGGGCGTTGTAATAATAAACTCCCCCACCGTAGACGTACTTTGGATCGCTGTGCACGAAATAAGACGGTGCATTGCAAGTGGGTTCTGTATATTGATCTTGACCAAACCACAGCCAAATCAGGCCATCACGCTCTTGAGCACGATACGAAGCCACTTTAGCTCTAGATGGAATTTTTTCCTGACCAGGGATTTCAATACATTTTCCCTCTTGATTAAATAGCAAGCCATGATAACCACATCGTAATCCACAGCTCTCTACCATTCCGTTGGAAAGAGGTAATGCGCGATGACAGCACCGATCCTCTAGTGCAGCAACCGTTCCATCTCCCATTCTGAAAAGCACAATAGGTTTTTCAAGCAGGGTGCGGCCAATAGGTTTATCTTTCAATTCAGATGAAAGAGCTGCTACATACCACTGATTAAGAGGGAATTTATTTTTTCCTGCTGTATTTTTTGTAGTTTCTACTGTTGCAATAGTCATTGTCGTTCCTCAAAATTAATTTTGATTCATTTATTTAAAGGTCAAGTAATAAGCTTGGGCTTTGTGCTCGTGAACAGCATGGAGTGAAGCAATTGCCTGCTGCCTTTTCATCGTCTGTTAGAAAATGATCTCTATGATCAGGTACGCCACTTAGCACCCCGGTCACACAGCTACCGCAAATCCCTTGCTCACAAGACACAGGGATATCTACGCCCGCTTCGTCTAATACCTCAAAAACTGTTTTATCCACAGGTATTTGATATGTCTTTCCTGTGCTGGCAATCCGTACTTCAAAACTTTGATCTCCTTGCTGCGGAGCTGCCTCTACAGCAAAGTACTCTTTATGTATATTTGTGCTCTCCCAGTGGTTTTGATGAGCAACCTCTAAGACATAATCCATAAAACCAGTAGGACCACACATATAAAGATGAGTCTTTGGATTAGGTTTTTTCAAAATCCTAGCTATTTCAGAGCGACTATCTGTTTGTATATGCAGATGAACTGAGGACGCTAAACCTTCGGAGGCTAAGAGACTTCTAAAGGCAGCACGTTCTTGTGAACGACAAAAATAATGAAGCTCAAAGCTTTCTTTTTTTCTTGCAAGTTCTTGAGCCATACAAATCAAAGGAGTAATACCTATGCCACCCGCTAGCAATACATGCAGATCTGCTTTAGGTGCTAACTCAAATAGGTTTCTAGGTGTACTAGCGCTTAGAGAGAACCCCTCTATTAATTGATCGTGTACTGCTTTTGATCCGCCCCTAGACTCTTTTTCTCGCTGAACGGCGATAGAGTACTTATCTATAGATTTGGATGCAGGATGGCATAAAGAATATTGACGAATTAAACCATTAGGCAGGTGGAGATCAAGGTGAGCACCTGGTTTAAAAGTGGGCAGTAGCCCCCCATCAGCTGAAACTAAATCCAAGCTGATTATGTCCTCGGCCTCTTGCACTCTTCGTGAGACAATAAGATTCAAAGTATTCGTATCCATAGCTGTACAACCCTAGCTTTTCAGATGCAGTTATCATCAAATAAACTAAGTGATGTGCAGAGGCTTATTTCTAAGCCTTAGCCCATCAATTAGTTGACTTACCAACGATTCAACTATAAAAACAATAAGTTGATGTATCAACTAATGTTTACCCTAAGGCATCTTATAAATTATGACGTCGACTAAAAAACTAGACCTTGAGCGTTACACCCCTGCTCTACTTACCTTTATTGCTAACAAGCTCTCCTCCGGATCCTCTCAACTGTATAGGGAGCGTTTCAATATTGGTATTGTTGAATGGCGTGTTTTATCTATGCTTGTAGTAGAAAGCCACATTCCTGCACAACGCGTTTGCCAAGTTATTGGCTTAGATAAAAGCGCTGTTAGCAAATCAGTGCAAACATTACAGACGGCAGGCTATATACAGTCTGAACCAGATAAAAAAGATGCTAGAAAGCAGTGTTTAAGTCTTACTGCTGAAGGCTATCGTCTACATGATGAAATTTTTGAGATTGCTCAGGAAAGAGAACGGCGACTTTTAAAAACCTTAACTCCAGAGGAAAGAGAGATTTTTGTCGACATACTTAACCGTTTACATAGTCAAATAGACTATGTAAATGAATATCGACCTTAAAAGAGACATATGCTCAAAGTAGTGCCTTCTCTATAAGTCATAACTTACCCTTACAATGCAAAAAACGGATAATCGCGCATGCGTATTATGGCTATTTTTATTAGACCCTTGTCTTTACACTAAATTTTGAGCTGAATAAGTCATAGACTGTGAAGCCCATTATAAAACAAGTGTTTGATAACAAAGGGAAATTGGATGAGACAAAATACTGATAGCTATATCGCTCTTGAAGAACGTTTAGATGAGATACGTGCAAGGTTTGCGCCGGAAGAAGGTTATTTAGATGCTTCTGAGCAGACGTCTCCTTGGATACCCATGAACGATATTGTTTCCTTGCGGCATCTAAGTTTTGATATTCGTAATAATGTCTCTGTGCATATTATGAGAGCTACCCAAGGGGGCGCTTTAGGCCGCCATCGACATCGAGCCCCAGTGATGGGTTATGTGTTATCTGGTAGTCTTTATTATAAAGAATACGATTGGGTGGCTACGGCCGGATCGTATTTTAATGAAGCACCTGGGCGAGCTCATACTTTAATGACAGACACAGGAATGGAAACCCTGTTTCAGCTAGGCACGCCGGTTGAGTTTTTAGATGAAAATGATCGTATTATTGAAATAGTCGATGTGTTTTGGATGATAGATCATTACCTTACGTACTGTGAGAAGCATAATCTCCCTATTAATGAAGCGCTCTTTATTCGTTAATTGTGGATTTGGCTGTTTTGGTGAGATTCTGTCTGGTGTTTTTTGGAAGCTCGCCAAAACGTGCCTGATAATAAGAAGAAAATCGACCTAAATGATCAAAGCCATGTGCTAGTGCCTGCTCCGTAATACTTGTTGTAGAGTTAGCTAAAAGTGCTTGCCGAACGGCATCAAGCCGAATTGTGCGTAACCACGTCATGGGTGACATGCCTACTTGTCGATGGCAAAGCACATTTAGGGTGCGAGTGCTGACCCCGGCAACTTGGGCTAAATTGGCTAGCGTTATTTTTTCCGTTAAATGGGCTTGTACGTAGCGCTTTAGTTGCATTAAACGATTTTGATTAATGTCGGTTGTAATACTGGTATGGTTTTGCTTGGGCAACAGGGGCGTAATTTCTGTTTGGTCTACGCTGGGCTGATGGCTTAGTAAAAACAATGCAATATTGGTCTCAAAATGGCGAAGCCAAACCGATTTTAGTCCTTTTGTTCCATACAAGTTTGGCAGCATGACTAGTTGCTGAAGTAGTGCATACCATTGCTGGGTGATTTGAGGTTGTATTTTATAAGCAGGACATAAAGCAGAAGTGCCCTGGGGGCGAAGTTGTGGTGATACACTTTCCTGAGCTAAGTGACTGATTAGATGATGAGGGATTTTTAAAAGCAATTGCTCACATCCCAATTGCCACAGTGTTTGTACTTTTTCTTTTGGGGTAACAATAACGGTTTCTCCTGGTTTGGCTATAACCGACACCCCATCACTTATTATTTCGGTTGTGCCGCGCAAAGGAATTTGCACTAAGCTAAACCCCTGAAATTTTACGGCTTGAATTTCTACCTCTGCCCCGTAGCCCAGTACCATCATGCTTATTTGCTCGAGGTTATAGCGAAAAAGTCGAGTATTCACTTTACCTTTACGCCACTCTAATTCATGACCTGAAATGCTGTGACTAAGTTCTTGGTGGGATTTAACCGCAGATCGGGACTGGATAATGGGATAAGAGTAAATAGGCGATACATCAAGCGTAAGCTGTGTCTGCATAAAGTCTACCCTTTACTTAGATTTAACCTCTACTGAGAGCATGATAGAGTGTTTCTAATGGCTGCTGCAGATGGGCATACCCTACTAGAAGCTTTGTGAAAGCCACTCGTCTACGTGCACAAGCATGGGGGTGAGCTGTCTATCACATTTACTTGATGGGCAGATTATGGGGTTTATTAAAACAAAACACGCCGCGATACAACTGCGTTTTAAAACGGCAACGGGCGCTCTCCTAATTGCACCGTGACCCATTTCAGTTCAGTCATGTCCTCAATCGAATAACGTCCGTTTTCTTTGCCATACCCACTATCTTTAAACCCACCAAACGGTGCGTTCGGATCGTCGTCAAAGGCGTTATCATTAATGTGTACAGATCCGGCCTCTACTCGCAAAGCAAAATCAAACGCTTTTTGTAGGTCATTCGTCACAATACCTGAGGACAAACCGTAGGAGGTATCATTGGCAATGTCTACGGCATGATCAAAATCGCGTGCTTTGTACAGAGCAGCTAATGGCCCAAAGCTTTCTTCACTGTAGACTTCCATTCCTGGTTCCACGTCTACCAATACGGAAGGTTCCAGTATATTTCCTATAGCTTTGCCTCCTGTGAGTAAACTGGCTCCTTTAGAAATAGCATCATTAATATGATTTTGTATAAAGTTGACCTGATTGGAGTCTATTAAAGGGCCTACTGCAGTTTGCTCTAGAGCAGGATCACCAAAGGGGACTTGTTTGACTTTTTTGGCAAAGGCTTCACAAAACGCATCATAAATTGGCGCTTCAACGATGATGCGCGAGTTAGCCATACACACTTGGCCTTGGTTGAAAAAGATTCCAAACGCGGCAGAACGCACAGCATAGTCTAAGTCTGCATCCGCTAATATGACTAAAGGGCTTTTTCCTCCTAACTCTAAGACAATGCGTTTTTGATAGCGCCCAGCCAGTTCGGCTAAAAAGCGCCCTACACGAGCTGAGCCAGTAAATGTAATTAATTTGACGCGATGGTCAGAAAAAAGCGTGTCGCCCATTGCGTCGTCTGTAGTAGGAATAACACTTAATACTCCAGGTGGTAACCCTGCTTCTTCAAGAATCTCTGCAAAGAGCAAAGCCGCTAAGGGTGTATACGGCGAAGGTTTTAAAATAAAACTATTGCCAGCAGCTAATGCGGGCGCAAGTTTTTTGCCGTTTAATAACAAGGGCGCATTAAATGGTCCAATGCCTACCACCACTCCTACGGGCCGACGTATGGTCATCGATAAGCGATTTGGTATTTCTGTAGGCAAGGTTTCACCACGTATATCACGTGCTTGACCCGCTGCAATACGAAAAGTGCTAATAATGTAGTCGCACTCAAACATTGCTTTACCAAAGACGTTCCCGCCCTCTTCAACTAGTACTTTGACGATCTCTAAGCGACGACGCTCTACAATGTCAGCCGCTTTTAATAAGACAGCCTCCCTTTCTTTGGCTAATGTGTTACCCCAGTCTTTTTGAGCGCGCTCGGCGCTGGCTAGGGCAAGCTCAATATCTGCTGCTGTGGCTAAGTAAGCCTTCCCAATTAAGTCTCCGTTGAAAGGGTTTCTTACCTCTTTCATCGGCTGGCCTTCGGATTGCCAAAACTGACCATTAATATAGGGATAATAGGTCTTTACAGTTGAACTCATTTGTCGTCTCCTAAGGGTGTCTATTGATAATTATGGATATTTCGTCATTTTTAATAACGGGGTCTCTATGTGTTTATTATCAATAAATCTCAAGCCTTGTCTTGTACTTACGCGCCAATCTATTTGTCTTTAGGCGCATTGACTGAGTAAAAGCACCATGGAACGGACTACAATTTGGAGTACGCACGAACTAGAGTCTGAATGCGCTTTATCTGTATGGAATGAAGCCATTTCGTCTGCTTTTTTAAAAGTACAAACGCAACTCAGGCACACCTCTCAACCTTTTCATGCGTATTTAAAGTCAAAAAAAGCAGGCGACCTTTCTATTAACCAATTACAAGCTCAGTCTTACCAGGTGATTTGTAATACCTCAGAGCCGTTTAATGATTGGTTGTTTATCAATCAGCATCGTGCAGGCTTATGTCAATTGCAGCAATATGGCAGGCATCAATCTATTGCTCCTGGCGAGCTCAGTATTAATATAGGTAGCTCTCCGTTTACCTTTGATTTTGATGATGGGGTGGTAATGACATGTGTGCGCCTGCCGCTAGTTGGCCCTTTAGCACACTCTGGGTTAATTCATGATTTTGTAGCTCGGCCTTTACCCAACAATGCCGGCAGCCATTTGTTACAAGACTATTTAACTAGCTTAGTACACAATTTTGACGAGCTTACGCCCCATCAAGTAGGGCTTGCAAGCAGTTGTTTACTTAATCTAGTCACGATGACGGTCGAGGGAGACCCCTACTCTTATAAAGATCAAGACAGCTTTCAACAGGTGCTGTATGAACGCGCCTGTTCCTATATAAAGATGCATTTGGCGGATTCCAGTCTTAGTCTTCAACGAGTCTGTGAGCACGTCAATCTTGCACCCAGAACCTTACAAGCCCTTTTTCAACGTCGCAATACAACATTTAGGGCGACTTTATTAGAGCTTCGTCTGCTTGCTGCTGATCAGTTGATAGTAAACCATTCTTATTTACTACTTTCAGAAATTGCTTATGCCGTTGGCTTTTCAGACCAGGCCCACTTTAGCAAAGCCTACCGTCGTCGTTTTGACATGACCCCAAGCGGGCGTCGGCTGCACTCTACCCCCAGCTAATTGCGAGGGAAATTAACTTATTGCTTTTTTAAGTAGTCCGCTACTGCCTGATACGCAGGGAGTGAGGTTGGATCCATGGCAGCGTTACTAGCTACGGGAAAAGAGGCAAATCGTACTATCACCATGTCCGCCGTTGGGTCTATATAAATGGTTTGTCCATGCACGCCTCGGGCTGCAAAAGCCCTGTGGTCATTATGAAAGATCCACCACATGCTTTTGTAGCTTGCATTGGGCAAAGTGGTGTAATTGGCTTTAGCAAATACGGACTTATCCCCGCCTAATTGAATGTTTTCAATAGCTTGCGCGGGCAGGATCTGACGCCCACCCAGCTGGCCTTTATTGAGTACCAGCTGCCCAATGCGTCCTAGATCTCGTAAGCCCGCACTTAGCCCGCCTCCTGCAAAGGGCGTGCCTTTGGCATCTACTGTCATATAAGCGTCTTGTTCAGCGCCGATTTTGCTCCAAATGCGTTCAGACAAAAGAGTGGCAACATCTTGACCGCTTACCCTAGAAATAATCCAGCCTAAGGCATCGGTATTGATGGTTTTATAACCAAAGGCCTCGCCATGGGTTCCTTTTTTTTCTACTGTTTGCAAATAGTCAAAGTAGCCATTGGGGCCTGTGTAGCCATTGGGCTTGGGCAGTGGGCTAGCTGCTTGCGAGTAAAGCCAGATATCCGCCTTGGGGTCGGCATAGTCTTCGCTGTAATCAAGGGCTGTGGTCATATCCATCACTTGACGCACGGTGGCACTACCGAAAGCACTGTGTTGGAGCTCGGGAATCAGAGAGGCAACCATGGCCTGTTCGTCTAATTTGCCTTCCACAATGAGCACTTCAGCCAGTAACCCTATGAGCGATTTAGTCATGGACATGGCGGCGTGTTGGCCGGCCTCAGTTAAACAGCCCGCATAGTTTTCATACACAATACGCCCCTTGTGCAGGATCAAAATGCCGTCAGTATAATTAGCTGATAAAGATTCGGCCCAGGTCATTTCATCCTCACTGCCTAAAGGGCGAAATGTGATGGCATCGATATTGTTATCGATGGCATACGACAAGGTATTGGGCGAGCCTAGGCCTTTACTTACTTGTTTGGTTGGCATTAATTCGCGAATATGGCAGACCGTCCACCGTAGCTTAGGAAAGCTAAAAAAGTCGGATTCGGGCTGCATAATAAGCGCTGCTGGGGGCGGGGGAAATCCGGTCATCCAGCCCATAACGCTTGGGTCGGAAGCTTGAGCATCTAAATATTGGGTGGGTTGAGTATCTGCGTTGCTTAAACTGCTCAGCGCTAGCATGAACGTTATAATCACTTTTTTCATTCTGAGTTCTTTTTAGTGCTCACTAAAGAGGCTGCTTTTATTAAGTGTTGATTGCGGCTTACCATTTCATTGCTCCCACTTCACATACATTGCATACCATTTTTTCTATTTTATGAGATTACTTCACACTTCGGATTGGCATTTAGGGCGTCATTTGTATGGTAAGCGACGTGAGGCAGAGTTTCAGGCTTTTTTAGACTGGTTGTTGCGTAGTTTAAAAGAGCAAGCCATTGATGTATTAGTAGTGGCTGGTGATGTGTTTGACACCAGTACACCAAGTAATCAAGCCCAAGCTCAGTACTATCAATTTTTAACACAGGTGGCGGCGACTGGGTGTAGGCATGTGGTCATCATTGCGGGTAATCATGACTCGCCCTCTTTTATTAACGCGCCTCAGCAGTTGTTAAGCAGTTTAGACATTCATGTGGTGGGTCAAGCTTGTACGCAACGCCAGGATGAGGTGCTTGCATTAAAAAATGCAGCGGGCGATGTGGAGCTAATTGTATGTGCTGTACCCTATTTGCGTGATCGTGATATTCGTACGGTCCAAGCGGGAGAAAGTGTAGAGGACAAAGCACAAAAGCTGATTGCAGGAATTCAAGCCCATTATGACGAGGTTGCAGCTATTGCGGTGGCTTTACGCGATTCTTTGCCACAAGCTGTTCCTATTGTGGCAACCGGTCATTTGTTTACGGCGGGAGGGAAACTGCTTAAAGACGATGGGGTGCGCGATTTATATGTGGGTGAATTAGGGCATTTTTCTGCTGCACGCTTTCCCACTGTTTTCGACTATATTGCTCTTGGGCATTTGCATGTGCCGCAAAAAGTAGCGCAGCAAACGCATATTCGTTATTGTGGCTCCCCCATTCCTATGGGGTTTGGCGAGGCCGCGCAGCAAAAAGAGGTGTGTATTGTCGAGTTTGATCAAGCAACATTGCGCGCAGTGCATAGCTTGCCTATACCGCGTTTTCAAACCTTAGTGCAAATACAGGGCAATTGGTCGCAGATAGAACAACAGTTAATAGAATTACGTCGTACTGGTGAATCCACGTGGGTGGAGGTCATTTACCAAGATCACACCTTAATGACCGATTTACGTCAGCGCATTGAGGCTTTGTGTGCCCAAAGTCTGATTGAGGTATTACGCATTCAAAATCAAGCGGTTGTACAGCAAGCGTTAAAAACGACTGTTACAACGCAATGCTTGGATGAGCTTAGTCCGCTTGAGGTATTTGAGCGGTGTTTGGTTAGCTATAACATACCAGAGTCCCAGCATCTTTCTTTAAAATCAGCGTTCCAAGAAATTTGGGATCAGTACCTCGAGTCGTAATATGCGGTTATTGTCTTTGCGGTTAAAAAACTTGAATTCCTTAGAGGGTGAGTGGTTTTTGGATTTCACTTGTCCTGACTATGAAGCACATGGGTTATTTGCTATTACTGGACCAACAGGTTCGGGCAAGAGCACTCTGCTTGACGCCATTAGCTTGGCTTTGTTTGGGCGTACCCCACGCTTAGATCGCATTTCGGCTTCGCAAAATGACATTATGTCTAGGCACACGGGGGAATGTTTTGCTGAGGTTTGTTTTGAAACGGATGACGGCCAGTTTAGGGTTCATTGGGCTCAGCATCGAGCACGCAAAAATCCCCAGGGCGAACTTCAGGCCCCACGGCATGAATTGGCAAAAATGGAATGTGGCACAGTACTGGAACACCAGTTACGCCGTGTCGCCAGTGAAATAGAACGCATCACGGGGATGGATTTTGATCGTTTTACGCGTTCAATGCTCTTAGCCCAAGGCAATTTTGCTGCATTTTTGCAAGCTGATGCGGATCAGCGTGCTCCTATACTCGAGCAAATCACCGGCACAGCCATATACAGTGACTTATCTATTTTGGCTTATGAGCGCTATAGTGTCGAAAAGAAAACTCTGCAAGACCTGATGCAAGCGCTTGATCACATTGAGCTTTTGTCATCAGAGCAAGAGCAGCATATGCAGCATGAACTGGAGGAATTAAGAGCGACCTTGCTGACTCTGGGTGATGAGTTAGCTCAATACCGAGCCACGTTGCATGCCCTAGAAAAACGTGAGCAATGCCAGCAAAAACAACTACACCTTGCACACGAACTAAGCCGTCTACAACAAAAAAAACAAGCATTTGCAGCATCAGCCCACCGTTTGCAAGAAGCGCTAAAAGCGGCTCTATTGGAAAAAGAGCATTCAGTATTAATGACGCAACGTGCAGAATTATGTCAAGCCAAAACTAAAGCTCAAGACTTAACCCAGCGCCTAGCTCAACTGCAGCAGCAACTACAGCAGCAACAAGAACTAGTTGAACGGGCTGAGATTAAAACCCTGCACTCAGAAAAAGACCTACAAAAGCAACGCCCCGTGTTTCAAGAGGTGCGTGCTTTAGATGCTGCAATACAACGTCTGGACTCTCAGCTAAACGATCTGGCAGAACAAAAGCAGACTTTAGCTCTCACACAACAAAAAGAGTGGCAATGTTTAGAAGACTGCCAAAAGCAAGTACAACAAACTCAAAGTAACCATGACGCGCATAAGCATTATTTAGATGAAAATCAAGTAGATAGTCAGTTAAGTGCCCAGCTAGGTACTATTATGCAATGCGCTGATTATGTACACGTTCTGCAAAAGGATTTAGATAAGAAAAAAGAAAGCTTAGGGCTTTTTGAAGCGCGACAAAAGCAATTAGAAGCCCAGCATCAAAACATCCTCTCGACTAAAACGCAGCATGAAAACCAACTGCAACTCGCGCTTGCTAACCTCAAGCAAAAAGAGCGTGATTGGCAGGAATTAATACAAAGCCGCAGTGTGACTCAATGGCACGAACAATTAGATGTGCGGAAATCTGAGTACGACAAAGCCTTAGCTTTAATGGATTTTGCGCAAGATAGCAAAGCATGGCAACAGCACTACCAACAGCGCTTACAACGCATTCATCATTTAAAGGAGCTAGAACAGAGCACGCAACAAGCTCTGCACCATGAGTTGAGCTTATTAAGCGCTCAAGAGCAAACCACTCAGACACTAGAGCGATTGCTTGTCTCGGAGCAACGTATCAGTACCATGGAGCACGAGCGAGCCCAGCTAGAGCAAGACCAGCCTTGCCCGCTGTGTGGTTCAGTGGAGCACCCATGGGCTGAGCAAGCAATAACCCCCCAAATAGCGCAGACACAACAAGAGTTGAGTCAAAGCAAACAGCAGCTTCAGGTCTTACAGCAACAAGTTCAAGCCAAGCGGGATAAGTTGCATCGTACACAAGGGCAACTGCAAAGTGAGCAAAACCAAATAGAACAAGAACAGCAATGGCAAACACAGCGTATTGAACAATTCTCCATGCGCCAAGGGCTTGAGAACGTGGAACTGCTCCAGCGGTTAGCTCAACCAGAAAAACTACAGCACGAGGTGCAATTGGCTAAGGAAGCGTTGCAAAAAACACAAGGCCAATTAACCCAAATCACGGCTGCCGAGAACGCACTGCTCTCCGTCAAAGAGGAGGCAGCTCAGCACCAGCAAAGCGTTGCAACATTAGTTTTAAAAATGGATCAGTGTAGTGAGCAGCTCAAGGAGCAAGCAGAGCGTGTGGCAGAATGCGGGCGCGACGTAAAACAACTAAATGAGCGATTGGAGCAAGAGCAAACAGCGCTGCTAACGAGTTGTAAGCCCTATGGTTTGACAACAACGCAGTTACCTGACGAGTTCATCGCCCAACTGCAAGTTCGCCAACAACACTGGCAACAGCAGCAACAAGCATGGCAGCAAAGCCGTGAACAACTACAACAACTTGCTTTGACGCAGGTTGATCAGCAAGCACGTTACACACAAGCCCATACGCAGTTTAAGCAGATAGAGAAAACTCTAGCCCAATTAACCCAAGAGCGCCAAAGTCTTCATCAAAACCGCCATGGTTTGCTAGGCAATGAGATTGCTGATTTGGTTGAGTCCCAGCTCGAGCAGCAACTGAAAGCAGATCAAGTCATGCAGCAACAGGCTCAAGCAAAATGGCAAGAGATTAACTCGCATAAGACCCACACTTATGAGGCACTTGCGGAGCAAAAGCGACATATAGATGCGTTAAACACCATACTTTCTTCGAACGAAAAGCGTTTCGTAGAACAACTTGAGCGTATTGGTTTTGATTCAGAGGCTGCGTATCAACAAGCGGTGTTACCTTTAGAGGAGCGGGATAACTTAACTACACAACAACAACGTTTAAGGACGGATGAACAGCTTTTACAAACACAACATCAAGACACGGTAGAACAGTTGCAAGGGTTGAATACGGAATTAGGAACACAAACCACAGAACAGGTGCGAGCACATGAACAAGCGGTGCGCCACACGTATGATGCTAAGCAACAGTATTTGGGTCAGCTCACTGCACAACTCAAACGAAATCAACAACAAAAGCAGAAGACGGCGGCTCAGCAAGCTTTGGTGGAGCAACAAAAAGTAGAGCTAGAAAAATGGTCGCAGTTGCGTGAATTAATAGGCTCGGCTGACGGTAAGAAATTTAGGAATTTTGCACAAGGTTTAACTTTTGATCGCATGATTCACCAAGCGAATCAACAGCTAGAGCGCATGCAAGATCGGTACTTACTGGTGCGCCACCCTACCGAGGCGCTCGTATTAAACGTAGTGGATAATTACCAGGCTGGTGAGGTGCGGTCGACCAAAAACCTATCGGGTGGAGAAAGTTTTTTAATCAGTTTGGCGCTAGCGCTTGGACTATCACAAATGGCAAGCCAAAATGTGCGTTTAGATTCGTTATTTTTGGATGAGGGGTTTGGTACCCTAGACGAGGAAGCGCTGGACATTGCCTTGGATACATTAGGTTCTTTGTATCAAGAAGGCAAAATCATTGGCGTGATTTCGCATGTGCCAGCACTTAAAGAACGCATTGCTACACAAATTCAAGTGCAGCCCCTGCAAGGTGGACGTAGCCGACTTGAAGGACCTGGTTGTGAACGTATTGCATAGCTTATTTTTCTGTAGGGATTTCCATGGTGAGCTCAACCCGGCGGTTTTGAGCACGCCCTTCGCTGGTGTCATTCGAGTCTAAGGCGCGAGTGTCGGCGTAGCCAACGGCGCGTAACCTATCGCTGGCAATACCGTTCGCTTCAAAATAACGCACTACGCTGCCTGCCCTAGAACTAGATAGCTCCCAGTTAGATGGAAAACGGCTACTGCGAATAGGTATGGAGTCCGTGTGGCCTTCGACGGCAATTTGGAAGTTGTTTTTCTTCAATACGTTAATTAACGATTGCAGCACTGTAACCCCTGCCAGACTTAGATCTGCTTGGCCAGACGGAAAAAGAATTTCACTATTGATACGAAAACTGACCGTTTCGTCGTTTAACACCACATCAATATCATCGCTTAGCCCCTCTAAGCCTAAGTCCTCTAGGCGATGAGCCGATTGTTCATCTTCTGCTAGTGGAGTGTCGGCTGGTGCCCCGCCTTGGTATGAGGGGGTGCCATTGGCATTGATGCTTACCCCAGCAAACTGCCCGTCTGCACGGGTACCCACTACAATAGCATTGGCGTCTTTATCGGTACCGTATTCAAACTCGCCCTTGCCTGCAAAAGCTAACATGACGATCATTAATACTAATAATAAAGTCATCATGTCTAGGTAGGTCGCAAACCACGTTTCTTCCTCTTCGCGTGGTTGCATAGTGCTGTCGCCCAACGCTAACCAGCTTTTTTGTGGGGTGCCGCCGTTACGTGAGCGCAGAACCATACGTGCTTGTTGTAGCTCTGCTTCCAGTGATTTGGCTTTGGCGGTGAGTTGACCAATCAGTTTGTTATCCGCGTTCATACCTAGTCCTCGCCGTAATAACGGCCATTGCCATCATTAATTTCATCTTGGTACTGGGCCATAAAGGAATTTAAGGTTTCCCGCATCATGGCTGGGCCACGTTTTTGGCTCATCATGGATACGCCTTGGAGGACCATGTTCATAAGTACCAAACGCTGTTCAGTACGGCGCTCTAGCTTGACAGCTACAGGTTTAAAAAGCAGATTGGATAATAAAATGCCATAAAAAGTGGTCATTAAGGCTAAGGCCATTTGTTGACCAATAATGGTCATATCGCCATCACCCAATAAGAACATCAAGTTAACCAAACCGATGAGCGTACCCACCATGCCAAAGGCGGGGGCATAGCTAGCCATCACACGGAAAAGCTGTGCTTCAGCGTATTCACGAGCCCGCATGCGTGTAATACGCCATTGAAGTAGCTCCAGAATTTCCTCTTCGGGGGTCATGTCAATAACCAGTTGCACGCCAGTTTTTAAAAACGGGTTAGAGATTTGCTCTAGCGCGTTTTCCACCGCTCGTATATCACCGGAAACCCACAACCGCGAAATATCTATTAGTTCATCAATGTCGTGCTGGGCGTACAGTTTTTCATTGCGTAATACGGTCCAGATCAAACCAAAAATGCGCACCACCTCGCTAAGAGGGTAGCTAATAAAAGTGGCCGCCATGGTTCCCACTACCACCACCAATATACTGGGGATATCAAGAAATAAGGAAGGATCAACAGCGGTGTAAAAGATGACTACGCCTAGCAAAAGAACGCTAGCGACTATGCCAATAAGGGTTGATGGATTCATTTCACGCCTAAATAACGGCTCTAGGTAGAGACGTTAACTATTTCTAACAAAACTATAATAATAAATGAATAATAGTTAAAAAATGTTAACACAAATCAAATGACATGCAGTTATTCCCACCAAATATTCACTTGGGATTTAATAAAAACAGGCGGTTGTGCCCCTGCCCAACCTTGGATTTTATGTACGATTAATATAGGGCTAACCGCACTGTATTGGTTAAAGGCCTGGGTGTATAATCGTCCCCCTACAATGGGCAAACATGACGATGTGTCATTAATACACGCAAAACTTTCAATCACAGCAGCTACCGATGGCGAAACTTGAACCATAACGGCTGTAAACCTCTGGTGTTCAGCAGGTGGGTGTAATGCATTAATAGCTGCGTAACGCTGGGTAACTGGCTGATTAAGCTGATACACCGCAGGGCTAACTTGCTCAAATGCCCATGCTTGCTGGGCCATTACCCTAGAGGTGCACAGGCCCATTGCCATAATTAAGCAAAGACAAAGAAACGATAGGTTACGGGTCTTCATTTATTTTTTAAGATTAGCCTATAAGTTGTTAATTTTATGAAAGATATCTGATATTATCTTGGCATGGCTTATGCTTAATACAGGTCTTGGGTACCGCTTATGCTTTTATATCATTCTTCTACACGCCTCTTACGCCGCAACACGGCCAGATTCCTTGCTTTATTCACTGTTTTAACCCCTTTAACCGCTCAAACCCTAGACCCTATACCGGTTAAATACCATACGCCTTATAGTCAATACAGCGCTAATTTACAGCCTGTAGCTCTTGCACCATCACAAAGTCCCCTACCTCCAGCCTTATTACCCAAGCAATCCACACCGCTGCAATCTGAAATTGCCTATGTACAAGACATTAAAACAGGCAAATCCATCTACCAAAAAAATAGCACGCAGGTGCGCCCAATTGCTTCAATTACAAAGCTCATGACTGCTTTAGTGGTGCTCGAAGCCAACCAAAATTTAGACGAGGTTCTAGAAATAACCAGTGCTGACGTCGACCACCTGAAAAATACGACCTCTCGCTTATCTGTAGGCTCTAAGTTAACTCGGTCCGAGCTCTTGCATTTAGCCTTAATGTCATCTGAAAACCGAGCGGCTAATGCGTTGGGCCGTCATTATCCTGGCGGGCTTAGCGCATTTGTACGGGCTATGAACGATAAAGCTCGCAGTCTAGGTATGCGCCAAAGTTTATTTGTCGAGCCTACCGGCTTATCTAGCTCAAACGTTTCTAGTCCTCATGATTTAGTGCTTTTGCTACAAGCTACAGCTAAACAGCCGCTAATTCATCGTTACAGTACCAGCGATAAACTCACCGTCACGCCTAAACCAGGGCGTCAACTGGTCTTTGGCAACACCAACCGCTTAGTTCAAAACGATAAATGGGATATTCAGGTATCAAAAACAGGCTTCATTAATGAGGCCGGTCAATGTTTAGTGTTATTAACTAAAATGGAAGGACGCGAGGTCGCTATTGTGCTGATGAATTCCCAAGGCCGTTACTCACGTATAGGTGATGCAATTCGTTTACGCAATTTAGTCGAAGGCTCGAATAAACTTGCTATGCTATAGGTTTGATAACAAATACCTAGTGTTTTATGTGTATAGCATACTTAGCACTGGCCACTGATCCTCAGTGGCCTTTATTTATTGCAGCAAATCGCGATGAGTTTCATGCTAGGCCCACTCGTGCAGCAGCACCGTGGCCACAGCAGCCAACCATTTACGGCGGGTTGGATTTACAAGCGGGTGGCACATGGTTTGCTGTAAACCAAAATGGCCGTTTTGCGTTGCTGACCAACCATCGCAACCTGCTTTTACCTCAGCCTGCTTTACCTTTATCTCGTGGTCTGCTTTGTAAAGAGTTTGTTGAGCAAACCATAGCGCCCGCAGAGTATCTGCATCAAATAGTCCAACAAGCCGAGCGTTATGCTGGGTTTAATTTGATTGTAGGACAGTGGCATCCAGACCAGCAGCAATTTGACTGTTTTTATTACAGCAATCAACGTCAGCAACCCCCTGTTGCCCTTGCACCTGGTCACTATGTGTTGAGCAATGATTTTTTAAATACCCCTTGGCCCAAAAGCCAGCGCCTTGGGCAACATCTTAGGGCTTTTTTACAGACATCAACCTCTACGGCTACTGATGAGGTTTACCAAATTTTACGGGACTCTGTGGTCGCTCCACAGCATTTGTTGCCTCAAACTGGATTAAGCCTTGAACGAGAGCAGTTGTTAAGTAGCCCCTTTATCATCAGCCCAGATTATGGCACGCGTAGCTCCAGTGTATGGGCGGTGCCACAAAGCGGACATAGTGTTTTGCACGAGTGTAGTTATAATTCCCAAGGAATAGAAACAGAGCGACACAGTTGGCCAATTACACTGGCTGCTTACTGAGCCTGCTCTACAATACATTAATGGCTTTATAAAAAGGATTGGTTATGCGCCTCTGGTCTTCTTTGCTGCTTGCAATGTGTAGTATTTTACCAGTTCAAGCCCAAGAGCTACCTGCTGTAAAATTCTATCAAAGCACAGCGTATATTTGTGGCGGCATTGGCAGTGATGAAGCCAATGCATTTAAGGCAGCTCTAAAAAACTTTCCCTTGTCTTTGCATTTTGGACAGCAACTGGGTGAACGCACCGCGTTTATTGCAGACATACAGGTTGTTATCCGTGACGAGCAAGATCAGGTAGCTGTAAATATTAATAGCGAAGGCCCATTTTGTTTGTTAGACATTGATCCAGGCACCTACCAGGTGTATGGCACCTACGAAGGTCAAACTTTGCATCAACAAGTTGTTGTTCAGCAATTAGGGCATACAGTGCGTTTTGTTTGGCCGGAACTCCCCACTAATCACTAGGACACGCCATGGCACAGTTTGCTGTAATAGGTTTAGGTCGTTTTGGATCAGCAGCATCATTAGAGTTAATGCGCATGGGGCATTCTGTTTTAGGTATAGATAACGATCCTAAAATAGTTGATAAATATGCCGATCATCTATCACGTGCTGTAATTGCCGATGTCACGGATTCTGCCGCAGTTCAAGAGTTAGGTTTAGATAACTACGACGTGGTACTTATTGCTATTGGTGATGACGTTCAAGCGTCACTTGTTAGCGTGGTTCATTTAAAAGCGGTAGGCGTCACTAAAATCTGGGTTAAAGCCATATCCCATGCACAGCATTTAATCCTACATAAGCTAGGAGTAAGCCGTATTATTCACCCCGAAGAAGAAATGGGGGTGCGTGTCGCTCAAATGCTTAGTTATCCCATGGTAAATGATTACATTTCATTGGGTAATGGTGAGTTTGTCGTGGAAATTACTGCTAGCGAACGCTTAGATGAAATCAGTTTGGGCGAGGTTTTACACCAAGACAACAAAACGGTAGAGGTTTTGCTAATTAAGCGTAAAACTCAAATTCTCGTGCGCCCAGCGGATGATTTCATCTTACAAGCCAAAGATGTACTGGTTATATTTGGTCCGCTACAGGCGTTACGCAATATTGCACCCAAACTTATCTAAGCACTATGCCCGATCAAAAACCCGTTCGCTCGTTGCGTGACTTAGGGCTAAAAGCGACACCTAAAGCCAATCTTCACGCTAGCCCGCCGCTGGTACTGGCTTTGGGTTTTTTAGCCTTAATTATTTTGGGCACGTTGTTGTTTAAAATGCCTTTTTCTACCAAGGCACCCATTAGCTGGTTTGACGCTTTTTTTACCGCAACCTCAGCTGTGACCGTGACAGGCCTAATGGTAATCGAACCCGCCACAGTTTTAACTACCACGGGTCAAATCATTATGACCGTGTTAGTACAAATCGGAGGACTTGGCTTTGTCACCTTTGCGGTGTTAGCTATGTTAAGCCTAGGCAAACGCATAAGCTTAAAACAACAGGCTCTTGCGCTCGAGGCTTTTAACCAAACCAACGTCTCTAAGATCAAGCAAACCGCTTTTTCAGTATTTAAAATCGCTTTTGGCATTCAGTTTATCACTATGATTTGGCTCACCATTTGGTGGAGTCAAGCGTATGGGCTCAAAGAGGCTGCCTATTTAGCGTATTTTCATGTGACTATGGCTTTTAATAATGCTGGCATATCGCTGTATGAGCACAGCCTGATTGGTTTTGTGCATGACCCCATCAGCTTATTAACCCTTTCTTTGATGATTGCTTTGGGCGGATTAGGGTTTCCTGTCATTATTAATCTATTAAATAAGCGGCGCTGGTCACTGCTGATGCCCTACACTAAGTTGATCTTAATTGGCACAGCAGTTTTAAATATAATGGGTTTTATCGCTCTTTGGTTATTTGAATCTGGCAATCCTAGCACGATTGGCGAGTTACCTTTACATGAACAGGCTGCCGCCTCGTGGTTACAGATAGTTGCAAGCCGAACCTCTGGCTTTATTGCCATGGAACCCCAGCAAATGGAGACCAGTTCGATCCTATTGATTATGCTGTATATGTTTATTGGGGGTGGCTCGCTCAGTACAGCTAGTGGTATTAAGCTGGGTACTTTTATTGTTTTAATTGCTGCAGTGGTTTCTTATTTAAAGCATCGCGAGGAAGTAGTACTAATGCAGCGTACCGTCGTACCCGATACCGTACAAAAGTCGTTGTCGTTGGTTTTAATTACCTTTAGTTTGTTTTTTATAGGCTTGCTATTAATTTCTTTATTTGATCGATTGCCTTTAGATAGCTTGATGTTCGAGGTGATGTCGGCAATTACGACTACGGGCATGAGCTTTGGTATTACGGCCGAGCTAAGCCTACCTAGTCAGTTTGTGTTGAGCATCCTGATGTTTGCAGGCCGGTTAGGCCCTTTAACATTAGTGTATAGCCTTGCTACACGGCGTCGTAGTCGTATTCGCTATCCTGAAATGCACTTCCAAGTCGGTTAACGTAGCGAGTAATAATCCACATCCAACTCTACCGTATTCCTTTTTTTATCCACCTCACCAAATACCTCTACATTTACGGGCGGTGTCAAAGGTAAAAGTCGGCTGAGCTTTTCATCTACCTCTATTTGGATTACGCCTGTGTCATCAGTTAATATGTATTTTTCGCTGCTTAATTGACGACTCACCTGCCCTCTCAAGGAAACGTATTGATCATCTTGGCCCGAAGCCAAAACTTCTGCCACGGTCGTGTGTACGGCCTCACTTAAACTGGTTGGTGTTGCTATAGTTTGGGTTACACCCACTGTGTTTAAGCCTAGACCAACAGCAACAATAATCGCAGATACGATATTTTTTTTCATGGCACCTCCTGAGTTTGGCTAAAGTCTTTTATGTATTTACTTACTGTACCAAATTCATCTTTAAGCAAGCGCTTTGAAACGTAAGAAACTATTAATTCCTGTCATATGAACGCATATATTTTTGACACAGAAACCACTGGTACTAGTCAGCCTGATATTATTGAGGCGGCTTGGCTGCAACTGGACGACGTCTCAACGTTGGGCGTGGTTAGCGAGTTTGAACAACGCTACAAACCATCACATCCAAACAGTTTAGGGGCATTAGCGGTGCATCACATTTATGATGAAGAACTAGAAAACTGCCCACCTTGTGCCGAGTTTAAATTCCCTGGCAATGCGTTGTATATGATTGGTCATAATGTGGACTATGACTGGAATGTCTGCGGCCAACCCGATGTGAAGCGCATTTGCACTTTAGCTTTAAGCCGCTATTTGTTGCCACAGTTGGATAGCCACTCGCAGTCTGCATTGATGTATTATTTTTTCCGTCCGCACGCACGTGAACGCTTAAAAGCCGCCCATTCAGCATTAGCAGACGTACACAATTGCCGTTATGTGCTGCAAAAGCTACTGGCTTTATTACCTCAGCCTGTGCAAAGCTGGGAACAGCTGTGGGAGCTTTCTGAAACAGCTCGCTTACCGCGCGTAATGCCCTTTGGTAAACACAAAGGCACACCCATTGCAGAACTGCCCCTTGATTACCAAGACTGGGTATTACGTCAAGATGGTATGGATGGCTATATCAAACTAGCCATTCAAAAAGCACGAGCAGCAGCACGGGCTACCCCATAAATTGCCCAAGGGCATGAATAATAATGCCCACTACCCCACCCACTAACGTGCCATTGATACGGATATATTGTAAATCTTTCCCAATGGCATTTTCTAATTGATACACCAGCTCATCCTCTTCCCAAGCATTTACACGATCCGCAATGTAATGAGCAATTTGCACCCGATATTTAGCAATCAAGGGGGGGGCGAGCTGCAAAAGCTTTTCATTTAAAAGCTGCTCCATGGCTTTGTCATGCAATATGTGATGAGCGACTTGGCGTAATCCAGCATTAAGCTTTTGTTTAAAAACAGACTGCTCATTCTCTAAGTCGCGCTCTACCCAATCTAAAGCCTCTGTCCATAATGAAGACAAATACCGTGTTAGCACAGGGTCATTAATAATTTGCTCTTGAATAGTATGTACTTTCAGTGCAAAGCTAGGGTCTGACTGTAAACGCATCACAAAGGTTTTTAAATGTGCACTAAAACTATAACGCAGTGCATGATGCGGGTCTTCTGATACCGCCTGCACTTCGTTTGCTATCAATTTAACTATGCGTTGCGTGCCCCATTCCCCTACATAATTACTAATGGATTTAACGTGCACTGTACGCTTTACTTCGGCAGATAACTTTTCAGCGATGAATTGTTGAATTTCCTCTTTTTGTAAAATTGAACTGAAGCCCTCTAGTGCATGATTTAGAAGCTCTTGGTGGCGTTGATCTGCTGTTAATAACTCTAATACTTGGGCCAGTAAGCCCGAGAAATTAATGGACTTGAGGTTATTGATTGCCGTTTGTTGAATAAATTGCTGAGCACGACTATCACGTAATGCGGTTAAGCTATGTTGCGCTAAAAGCGCAGAGTAGTCCGATATACGTTCAGCATTTTCCTTTCGTGCTAGCCACCGCATAAGCTGACGAGGCAATTGCCATTGTTGGAGCTTTTGTAAAACCTGATCGGTAGATAAAAAATGCTCGCAAATGAAATCAGCTAAATTGCGTGCAATGCGAGCCTTGTTACGCGGAATAATCGCCGTATGCGGTAAGGGCAAGCCTAGCGGATGCCTAAACAATGCGGTTACAGCAAACCAGTCTGCTAAGGCCCCAACCATAGCAGCCTCGCTAAAAGCAATCACATAGCCCCACACAGGAGCATCTGTCTGTAAAAGCTTAGCCCCTACAAAAATCAAAAGCGCAGCCACAAAAAAAGAGGTGGCTAACGCTTTGCTTTTGACTAAAGGAGAAAGCTTTTTAGAGGTCATACCTTTTGTAGAGCTTTAGCATGAATAAAAGCCGTTTGAAAATTGCCCTCTAGGTCAAACCAGGCACACTCCACACGCCCATGGGTTAGGCCTAGCTGAGTTATTGTCATGGTAGGCCCACCGCTATTTAGCTTAACCACATCACCAATTTGAAACATTTATTTTTTTCCTATATAATCTTTTTTGCTTTGAACAAGCACACTATAGTTTGGATTTTAAAGCAAAACGCTGATTTAAGCAGTGATTTGACAAAATTTAAAAGCATATGCTATAGTTACATCTTTCGGGGCGTAGCGCAGCCTGGTAGCGCACTTGCATGGGGTGCAAGGGGTCGAGTGTTCGAATCACTCCGTCCCGACCAAAATTACCCTACAAAATCAAGCATCTAGAGCTTTTTAGCTTTAGGTGCTTTTTTGTTTTGGGCGTTTGGTGGACCACCAAACTCCTACACCAGTTAGCCTTAAAAAAACATTGATATGCGGGTCAGTACCGCTACATTAACGTGCTGATCCCAGGTGCAGAGCACCGACCCCCTGAAGCGCTGCAAGTCTCTGAGTAAATGCGTGACTTTATCCACTGGTATAACACCGATGCACAGCTGCTACACTTTTATAGAACGCGCAGCATATGTGCGTGGTGAGTTCGCAAAGATCCACCCGCTTGTCGATGGAAATGGTCGCGCTTCGCGTTTATTAATGAATTTAGAACTAATGAAAGCGGGTTTTCCTGCCACGGTAGTCACAGTAGAACAACGTCTAGCCTATTACGAAGCATTAGATACAACCCATTGCTCTGGCGATTATAGGAATTTTATTGAGCTCGTTGCAGACAGTGTGGAACAGAGCTATAAGCCGTGCTGATGGGCGCTTGGTGTAGAAAAGGATGTAGAGAGGTAATTGGGTCAGCTAGAGTTTGAATAACATCATTTAAGCAATATCTTTTTGCTAGTGGTGAGTCATCGCGGATTGTCCCAAGACCCTGAACCGTCGAGAGCCGTTTTGCTAGGATGATTAAGAATACTAAGGTAAATCTCATGAGATTATTTACGATGATGAAAACCTAATTATCATGGTCTATCAAAACAGGACTACTGCAGACGGCTCTGATTATCTTTTTCGTTGTGGCGAATTGGATTAAGACCATGAGTCATCTAAGACGCAGCGTGGCTAGATAGCGGTTAAGGTGTAACATATACACTTGTTGTCTCAGTCGTTGCCGATCCTACAAAAAAGTCCAACTTAAAGCTGGACTTTTTTTGTATTGGGCAATGTCCAAAACTCCATCTCATAAGAGTTATATCAATGGTTTAGACGGCTAAAAATACATCCGATTTTTTGAAAAACTCGCTGCTTTTTTAACAGTTTTATCAAATAATAAGATGCTATTACGTAGACTTTTACCATTAGTTAAGCGCATCATCCCTGATTAAAGACCTCTAGGGTTCAGTATGGTTTAAATTCACTGGGTGAAATATGGTATAACTCCAAAAAATCACCGTTGATGACGCTACTGTCACGAACATTACTCGCTGTGGTGCCACAGCCTGCTGTTGTTATGCTGCTGGGTTATTACAATGGTTTAATGGAAACGATACTCCTGCTGCGTTCACCAGCTAATACAGAGCGCTTGATAAAGTGTATTGCACAGGTGATTACGGAGATTTTTTGTACTAGTGATTGATAACGTAGAGCTGAGTTTGCCCTTTTCTAAAAAATCAAAATTCCAGCACTACATCACTACGAGCAAACGAGCAGCAGCTTAATATATATCCCTCGGCCAACTCCTCGTCACTTATGCCCCCATTATGGTTAATCTCGATCTCACCCTCAATTTTTTTCACTTTGCAGGCCCCGCACACACCTACACCACACGCCTTAGGCACATTAACGCCTAGTTGCATCGCTGCTGCATGTAAGGCTTGATTTGACTCCAGATAAGCGGGTTGTTCTTGGTTTACAAAATGGACGGCAAAACCTGATTTATCTTGGGCGCTTTCTGTTTTTTCAAATTCCTCCAAGCGATCATGAATTTGTTCACTTATTGCCTCTGGCGTCTCTCCAAATGACTCTTCATGATAGTTCTCCATCGGAAAACCAATGCCTTCCAATATATAACGTACTGCCTTCATAAATGGAGCAGGCCCACAGCAATACACCTGCCGCTCAAGTACATCAGGGGCCATCTGTTTAAGCATATCTGTATTGAATAGCCCTCTATAACCTGCCCAAACATCCCCGCTTTCTAGTTTTTCACAAACAATATGTAGTTGAAAGTTGGTGAGTCGTGATGACATCCACTCGAGCTGATGCTTAAAAATAATATCTTTAGGTGTACGTACACAACTAACAAACACCGTGTCTACGGCAGCATTAATATCAAACCACCAGCGCGCCATGGACACCACTGGCGTGATACCAACTCCACCGGACAAAAGTAATGCTTTTTCAGCGGGTTTATCAATGCAATTAAAGGATCCTGCTGGTCCATGCACGACCACCCGATCTCCTTCTTTTAGATTGTCATGCAACCAATTGGAAACCAAGCCCCCTGGGGCGCGTTTTACGGTAATGTTAAAGTTATAAGGTAATGAGGGGGCCGACGAAATGGTATAGCTACGCATCACCGGTTTACCATTGATCTCTAGCTCCAAGGTTACAAACTGCCCAGGCTTAAAGAAAAACAAAGTGGGTTGTTCTGCCTCAAAACAAAAACTCAATACATCCCCAGTTTCTCGAATAATCTTGGCGCAACGCAAGGTATGACGACCGTTAGCCCATGCCTGCGTAGTGAAAGGGTTCAATGCTGAATAGTTCATAAACCACCTACCTCATTACTTTTTGTTTTTCTTTCAGGCTCACATCATGAAGATGTGAGCGCTCTTTAAAATAGACTTTTACTTTTGCGCGGCTTGCTTGGCCTCTGCAATCCATTGATCCCACTTTTGCTGATTCGCTTGAATCCAACCTTTGACATGGCGGTCAATGTCCGCTTCGGAGCGCTCACCCTTAAACATATGGTAGTTTTGAGCATTAATGTCATTACCTGGAATAAAGATAGATTTTATAAAGTGAGCAGCAGCCGGATTGTTCTCGACAAACTCTTTATTGGCAGCAATGTGCTGGGTGTTAGCAGTAAACCCATAGTTCTTACCATTGGGCATAGTCGTGTCTACATTTTGGTTTTCAGGAGAAGCAGAAAAAGGGACTTCAAGCCAAACCACGTCTTTACCTGGCACTAAGGCCGCACTTACATAATTGGGAGTCCAGGTGTAATACAACACCGGCTCACCCGCCTGAAAGCGCCTGAATACTTCTGTCATCAACGCCTCGTAGGATCCTTGGTTATGCGTCACAGCCCCTTTTAAGCCATAGACATCCAAGTGATGCTCTATTACACGTTCACAAGGCCATCCTGGAGTACAGCCCGTTAAATCGGCTGTGCCATCCCCATTCGTGTCAAACAATGCTGCTATTTTGGGATCCTTTAACTGCTCAATGTTAGTAATTCCATATTTATCGGCAGTGGCTTTATCAATTAAATAACCTTGTAAACCATAGCGTGATAATTCTCCTTCACGAGACAATTTGGCCTCACCCCCAGCGTTGGCATAGAAAAAATTATGCTGGGGCTGCCAGTGCACTGCCATCAAAGTGGCATCACCATTTGCTATGGCTACGTGAGCCGTAGCATACTCAAGTTCCGCCTTGGGTTTTACGTCATACCCCAATTGACGTAGTCCCTCCATTACCAATTCAGTTTGGAACGATTCCACGTCTTGGGCACTTTGCACGGGAATAACACTGATATTTTTACCGGGTAAGGAGGCCGCACTCAGCCCCATCGTGCCCGTCAAAGCAATCACACCAAATGCAGCGGTCATTGTTAATTTTTTAAACATTGTTGTCTCCTAATTTATTTCGATTATTTTTTAACTAAAGCTTGAGTCATTCTGTCTAACACCACGGCAAGCAATACAATTCCTACGCCTCCTACTGCAGCTAGACCCATATCAAGGCGTCCAATGCCTCGTAACACCATTTGCCCCAAACCTCCTACTGCAATCATGGAGCCAATAACCACCATGGACAACGCCAACATTAAGGATTGGTTTACGCCCGCCATAATGGTTGGCGTTGCTAAAGGCAGTTGCACCTTAAACAGCATTTGTAGTGGGGAGGCTCCAAAAGAATGAGAAGCCTCAACTAAGTTAGGGCTCACCTGCCGAATTCCTAGATTGGTTAAGCGCACTAAAGGCGGTAACGAAAAGATAATAGTTACTACGACTCCAGGCACATTGCCTATACCAAATAACATCACAATAGGCACTAAATACACAAAGGCCGGGGTGGTTTGCATAGCATCTAGGGCGGGACGCAAAATACGTTCTACCGTATTGCTTTTGGCAGTGATGATCCCCAATGGCAAGCCAATTACGATACAGAAAAATAACGACGTCAAAACCAAAGCTAAGGTCACCATCGCTTCATCCCAAGCGCCTATAGCCCCAATAGCAATAAAAGCTAATACCGAACCTACGGTCAAACGAAACCTGCCTAGGTGCCAAGCAATCAGAGCCACAATGATCAACATTAGTAGCTGTGGCATCCATAGCAGACCTAGCTCGATACTTTTCAATATGTAATCAATGGGCACTCGAATCGCCTGAAAGGCAGGACGAAAATTAGCCACAACCCACGACAATATGGCGATGACATAGTCCCCTAAGGGAATTAAAGCCTCATCAAAAGGGCGTAACCAATCAAATGTGTTTTCAACCTCTACCTGTGTTACAGCACTAAGAAAACCGCTGCTGTTTTCCTCGAAACCACTAGACAGAGAACCCCATTGCTGTTCTAAATCATTAGCTTGACTTGTTGTTTGTTGCTGTTCCATAACGTGACTCCCTGTGCCTTATACTTCAACGCTGCGATTGCTTAATAACTTGAATACCTCCGACTGCTGTAACACCCCTTTCAAATTTCCTTCGGCATCCACAATGGGCAAATCATGTTGGCAAGACGCCAACAGTCCAAACAGCTTAGTCACCAATGTTTTTTCCGCAATCGCTTCGCTATTCAGCACAAATGCATCACTTACCTTTGCCGTCTGAGATTTAGCCAGAGCCGTTTGTAAACTACGACGAGAAATTAAGCCACAATATTTGCCCTGCGTATTCACTACATATACAGCTGCATTGCCTTGTAATTTTTTTTCTACCTGAAAGACCGGTTCTGATGGGTTAATACTGATGACTTCGGTAACTTCAGTTGCCACATCTGCGGCGCTCAACACTTTTGTCATATCTACTGTTTTGAAAAATGAGCGCACGTAATCGTTCACAGGATTTTTTATAATTTCTTCTGGTGTACCGACTTGAACCACATTGCCATGTTGCATGATGGCGATACGATCACCAATTTTTATGGCTTCTTCAATATCATGAGATATAAAAACAATGGTTCTTTTGTCTGTACGTTGTAAACGCAATAGTTCATCTTGCATCTCAGCACGAATTAATGGATCTAAAGCAGAAAAAGCCTCGTCCATCAAAAGAATTGAGGGGTTATTTACCAGCGCACGCGCTAGTCCTACACGTTGCTGCATACCCCCTGAAAGCTCATGGGGATAGCTGTTTGCCCAAGCATCCAAACCTACCTGTTTTAATACCTGTAAGGAGCTGGACTCCCGTTGCTCTTTACTTACACCAGCTAACTCTAAGCCAAAGCCCACATTACGTAATACGGTCATGTGCGGCATTAATGCAAAAGATTGAAAAACCATACTGATGTGGTGCCGTCTAAAATCGCGTAACTCAGACTCAGACATACTAAGAATATTGATGTCTTTAAAAGAGACACTACCGGCAGTCGGTTCAATCAAACGATTGAGCAAACGCACTAGAGTGGATTTACCTGATCCCGACAAGCCCATAACGACGAAAATTTCTTTTTCATAAATAGAAAGAGAAACATCATTGACGCCTAGCGTACAACCTGTTTGAGAAAAAATTTTCTCTTTATCTATCTTCTGTTGAGCCAAGGTCAGCGCCTTGTGCTCTTGCTCCCCAAAAACCTTATAGAGGTTTTTCAGCACAAGTGCCTCTTTCTGATGGGAATCACTCATTCTTGTCTCCTGCTTTTTATTTATATAAATTTTTTTGAATTGATCTAAGTCAATCGCTATATATTCATTATTAGAAAAATCATATGTTCAAGCAAATGATTTAAAAGCTGCTATTATTGATAAAAACTCATAAGTCTTTTTTTAATCATTACTCCTTATCCTGCATTTAGTATTCATATTTAAAATAAAAAGACCACATAAAAAATGTGGTCCAAAAAAGTACCTGAAACCAAACTTTATAATTCTTGCTGGCTCGTTCGCGCCGCCAAATAAATACGTGTCTTAGCCCCCCATGCAGCAAACGGCTCTGGTGGGTTCAAACTAGGCATTCCCGTAACGCTTTGTATATCTTCCAATAGCTCGGAAGACTTTTGGCATGCCAAGTCAGCCAGCAAACGCCCCGCTATGGTACCCCAAACCACTCCTACCCCGTTATCACAAGCGACTGCATACATATTAGGAGCTAACTGTCCAAAAAAATTAGTAAAGTTGCGTGAAACCGCATAAGTTCCCCCCCACGTATAAGCAAAAGGCAACTCGGCTAAAAACGGATAACGTTGTTGCAAAGAACGTCGATGCTCTTGAGCTATGAGCTGTCGATCATAGCTCGACACGCTACTGCCGTACTTTGGGGTATAGCGATACGTATTACGAATCACTAAGCGCTTATCTTGGGTCATCCTTAACGTCGTACCGGCATGATCTGCTGGCGTCAAACCCCAGTTATATTCTCCTGTGTAGTGCTTTTGTTCACTAACATTCAATGGTCTAGTAATACTTGCAAAAGTCGTTATAGGTAATAAACGATTTTTCAAAAAACCAAATTCACGCGTATAAATACTGGTAGTAAAAAGCACTTTAGGAGCTTTTATTGTGGCTTTAGCCGTTTGCAATATGTAATCTGAGGTCTCTTTGCTCCAAGAAAGAATCGCCGAATTCTCGTAAAGTCTGACATTAGAGGGCAAATTTTTAGCTAGCCCCTGCACCAAGGCTGCAGGCTGCATTAAGTAGCCACCCGGCGTAAAAATGGCTTGACTGTAATGCTCCGTGCCTAAAACCTCCGCCAACTCTTCTTTGGTTTTCCAGAGATAAGGCTCTCCTAGCTCATCCATTAGTTTGGCAAAGTGAGCCAAAAATTGACGGCCTCGCTCTCCGACTGCTCCTTGGTATTTACCCACAGCGCTCCACTGGCACTCAATGTCAAACTGCTGTATTAAATGATTCAACTGCGTAATGGCAGAGCGATTCAAACGCAATAAGCGCTGTTTAAACTGCTGATCTGGGTTCTCTAGGGCAAACTTATGCGGCAAATCGATAGCAAACCCGGAGTTTCGGCCCGAAGCGCCATACCCCACCCGCTGAGCATCAATCAAAACCACTTTTGCATCTGGTAAATGCAAGGCCAATTGACGGGCGGCTGAAAGTCCAGCAAACCCAGCACCGACCACCACCACATCTGCCTGCTGGTCGTGCAATAGCTCGTTAAAGGGACGCTGTTCCGACAATAAGTGAAACCAACCCGAACAAGAGTCATCATGGGGCAGATTCATTTAGGCACCTTTAAGTTTAAAGGTGACACATTTGGTTCGAACATAGCTATATAACGCCTCTTGCCCTTTTTCTCTACCAAAACCAGAAAGACCGACTCCCCCAAAGGGTGTTTCAATACCCCCTGCATACCACTCATTTATAAACACTTGACCACTGCGCAGTAATTGAGTAAAGCGTAAAGCCCTATTTAAGTTGTTGGTAAATACTCCTGCGACCAAACCATAACTCGTCTCATTCGCAAGCTGGACAGCTTGCTCGTCAGAATAAAAGGGCATCACACATAACACTGGACCAAACACCTCTTCGCGTGCAATGCTAAGTGAGCTATCAGTAGTAGAAAAAACCGTGGGCTGCACATAAAATCCTTTTTCTGGTAATGGCGTTTTACCGCTCGCAATGAGGGCAGCTCCTTCTTTAAGAGCTGTCTCACACATTTTCTGGATTTGCTGCTGTTGCTGTGCGGAAATGACAGGAGTGATATCTGCCTTGGAAAAACCATCCCCTAACTTCAACTCGCCTACCAAACCACGAATGGCCTGCAATGTTTTTTCATAAATATGTTCATGAACTAATAAACGAGACAACGCCGAACAAACCTGCCCTGAGTTAAAGAAAATACCACTTTTAATATTTTTTAAAAGCTCATCTAGGTCGGCATCCTCAAGCACAATGGCTGCCGACTTCCCTCCTAATTCCATCACACAAGGCGTGGCCCATTGTGAAGCAGCTTGCATAATGCGTTGCCCTGTGGCCACCGAACCGGTAAAGACAATTTGATTGGCTTTAGGGCTACTAACTAAATGCTGTCCTACTTCGGAACCCAGTCCACACAACAAATGAAGGGAGCCTTGTGGAAAACCGGCTTTTTCCAGCGCTTCGAATAATACACATAAGCCTAAAGGGGACAACTCGGGGGACTTCACAATACAAGAATTACCAGCCGCTAAGGCCGGGGCCAAAGAACGGGCACAAATAGATATTGGAAAATTCCAAGGAACAATTTGTACTGAAACCCCCATCGGCTCATAGTTAGTAAAGCTGATGTAGTCGTCCCCTAAAGGAATAGATACTCCCTCGACTTTGTCCGCCATACCGGCATAATACTCAAAGTACCGCGCAGCCTCCGTAAACTCGTCGAGTGCATCGGCATAGTTTTTGCCATTTTCAAGGCATAAAACATGCGCTCCATACTCAGCAACTCGACGTATCTCCTCGGCAGCTCGCAATAATAAAGAGACTCGTTGTGCGGGTTTAGCGTGAACTAAATGGCGCTCAGCCACACACCGCTGGGCAGCTTCTAGGGCTTGTTCAGCCTGTTCGATACTTGCCAAAGAGATCATGGCAATTGGCTCTGCAGTAGCAGGACTAAAAACAGGAAGCTCTACCTCATTCTCAACCCACTGACCATCAATAAAATTAGACCACTTTGCTGGTATCTGCATGAGATTCTCCTAGGCGCTCTTTAAGGCTTCTAAGTAACGCCGTGCATTCCATTGATGAAAGTAATGAGTTGGTTGGTCTAAGACTGGGGAAAATGCCCCACCTTGATAGGCGGGAGATTTGCGTCCGGCCTGCATCCCTTCTACAGCACCAATATCTTCTGCAAATACCACGCGCCAAGACTCTAGGACTTCAGCTCGATTTTGTTTGTATTTATCTGCCTTAGCACTGGCTTCACCCACATAAAACAAACGCAAATGTTCAGTGGTTTTTGTGGCGTTGATAGGTTCAAGAATCATGGCAAAAGCATGATCTGCCTGTATTCCTAACAGCACATTCGGGAACAAAGCGACATACTCGGCATGACGAATTTTTTCTTGAGGCCATGTATCAAGCACTGGCAACGCCGTACCTGAAACTTCTGCTAAGTTATAAACATAGCTACCTTGCCCAGCAAAATTGTCTGCAAATAAAATATTGTAGTGATCCTCTAGACGAGAATAACTATTTAATGCTGGGTGTACCCAAGGTAAATGGTAAGCTTCGCAATAATTATCTACTGCCAATTTCCAATTGCAATTTACCTCTAGCTGATGCTTACAATCGTCAGCCTCGACCCAAGCACTCATGCCATAGGGGCCCAAAAACTCAGCCCAGCGCTCAGTTAAAGGTTGAATGGCCTCTAAAAACTCTGGAGCTTGACCACAAATATTGACAAAAACCATGCCAAACCAAATAAAGCTTCTGACTTCACGCAGCCCATTACTCTTACAGTTAAAGCGCTCATCTGTATGCTTATCGACCCCACCAATGTGGGGCGTGCCTTTCAGTTCCCCTTCTAGGTTATAAGACCAAGCATGATAAGGACAGACCATCACACCATGATTCTCCCCCTCCTCGTGCACCAATTTCATACCCCGGTGGCTACACACATTATGAAAAACCTTAACTTGGTCATTCTTATCCCGCACTATTACCAACGGTAAGCCCATAAAATCAACTGGTTTTACATAACCGGGTTTTTTCAAATCACTTAAAAAAGAAATGGCAGCCCATTCTTTGCTCATCACTTGATCACGCTCAAAATTAAACACTTGCTCATCTGTATAAAAAGCATTGGATAAACCAAGTGAGTGCTCAATTGGTTCCAAGACGCGCTCTAGTTGTAATTTTATGGCTTCTTGATTTTTAAAAAAATTATTCATGGTAGTGTCTCCAAATAAAAGCATGTTCTTCAAAATACACTCGATAAGATGACTTTATTATCAGAACTATGCGACTCAACCACAAACGATTTTATTTCCCCTATTCATCAAAAATTCTCATAACTCTTTTATTTAACATTCTTCGCTTTCAGAATAGTTTATGAGTTTTTCGTCCATTTATAAAAACAGCCTGCGTTATCACATTTTGATAGGAAGAAGTGAAGGTAATTCACTTTCTAAGCATTGAGGGACTATAACGATGATGATGTATATTAATGTCGGGAATGGCCATATGTGACGAGAATTATGAAGCACATACAAGGAGGGCCAGAGGGGTTCATCAGAGGACTTAGCGCTTATCATGACAACGCCTAGTCTCTGATAAGTACCTACCCATTCGAGTAACACCTATTATAAAAAATTAAGACTATGAAACTACATCCTCTTCCCCCTTTTAAAGCGTTACTTTCATTTGAAGCAACAGCACGTCTGGCAAGCTTTACACGAGCTGCCGATGAGTTACACGTGACACAAGGGGCCATTAGTCGCCAAATCGCCTTATTAGAAGAGTTTCTCTCTACCACGTTATTAGATCGAACCACGCGTAGTGTTCGGCTTACTCCCACTGGTGAAGAGTATTTGCTTGCTGTTCAAAAAGCCCTGCAACCTTTGGTGCAAATCACCTCAGAAATTACTCACTGGAAGGGAAAACAACAAATTACCATTGCTACTAGCACGGCTTTGGCTTCTATGTGGCTTATACCCAGAATATCGGATTTTAATGCCCAATACCCTGATATAGAATTACGCATTGTGGCCCTAGATAACCCCTTAGGTAACCAAATTAATGATTACGATCTGGCTATTTATTACCTTAGAAACCCACCTTCTCAGGGAAAAAGCACCCCTTTGCATGCCGAGGAAATTGTTCCCGTTTGTTCGCCGGCCTATTTAGAAAAGTGTGGCACCATTAACACCATAGAGGACCTAGAAAAGCATACATGGCTTACTTTAGATGAGTCACTCACCCATTGGATTAGTTGGGACGACTGGTTTACAAAGCAAAACCTCCCTACCTTAAAACCTAAACGTCGAATCAATATCAATAATTATTCAATGGTGATTCAGGCTGCGCTCAGTGGGCAAGGTATTGCTTTAGGTTGGAAAAACCTAATCGACTCCTATTTGCATTCAAAAGCTCTAATCCCTGTGGTCAACCAGACTCTACACACCAATTACAAGTTTTATATTATTGAGCGGGACGATGATTTAGTACGACACAAAAATATCAAACCATTAAGAGACTGGCTTGTTGGACAAATTGATCACAGCGAAAAAGAATTTAATGCAGCAACACACGCAGTGAGCTAATAGCTTTTTCGCGTGAGAAAAACAGTCATAACTTTACGTACAACAAAGAGCAAAAGAAAAACCCATGACCAAATTGGTCATGGGTTTTCAGCTCTACTCAATCTCTTCTGGCGTTGGTCTTACCCTATTTCTAGCAGCACACCACCGTAGAATTCATTAGTAACCACCAACGGACTAGGCCTAACTTTTTTTCAAATGCTCCGCATCCTCAAAGCGGTTTACCTTTCGTAAGGGTTTAAAACGCCACGCCATACCAGCGGCTACCGCCAAGGTACAAATGCCACCAAATATCGCAGCGGGTACAGCACCAATTAATGCTGCACTGCTCCCAGCGCGAAAGCTTCCTAATTCGTTAGAAGAACTAACGAACAGCATGTTGACGGCATTGACTCGGCCACGTAAATAATCAGGGGTGGAAAATTGCACTAAGGCAGAACGAATATAGACACTAATCATATCCGCTGCGCCAGCTACCACTAAAGCAGCGAAAGACATCCAGAATAGAGTTGAAAAAGCAAAAACGAGATTAGCAAGACCAAAAATGGCGACGGCGCTGAACATGACCTTGCCTACATGTTGATTAAATGGACGACGACTGAGATAGATGCCGGTGGCAATTTCACCAATAGCCATGGCGCTACGCAATAAGCCGAGTCCAGAGGAGTCTACATGCAATACTTCCTGTGCATAAATGGGTAATAATGCGACTACCCCACCTAGAAGTACGGCAAACAAATCTAAACTGATGGTTCCAAGAATAATGGGGTTTTTCCAGATAAAGCGCAGACCTTCAGAGAAGCGCTGCAATACGCCTGTGTGGTCTTGGCTTGGCCCTTCATGTTGACTACTGTATAGAACAGGTACGGCATAAAGTAAAAAAATACCTAAGACAAAACATAGGCAACAAACCGTATATGTCATACCTCCTACATAGGCATAAAGAAAACCGCCAAGAATAGGACCTGTGATGACAGCTACCTTCATAAGCATGCTATTGGTAGCCAATGCTTGAGCCAGACGATCTCGCGGCACAATTTGTGGTAATAGACTTTGTAGTGCTGGGCCAGAAAAAGCCCGAGCAGCACCATAAAAAATCAGCACTATGTAGTAACCGATCAGATTGTCTGCCCCTTTGTAGGACAACCAAAGCAGCAAACCACTGCATATTGCCGAAACAATCCAACTAAGTGCTAGAACGGTTTTACGATTAAAGCGATCAATGATGTCACCTGCAGAGGGCAGAAAGAGCACCATAGGGATAAATTGAGCCAAGCCGACGTAGGCAAGAGCTATTGGGTCACGTGTCAGGTCATAAATTTGCCAGCCCACCACAATGGCCTGTATTTGCATAGCGAATACAGAGAAAAGTCGAGCGAACAGAAAGGGTAAAAATCCGGGTGTGGTGTAAATAGTAGATAACTTCAACTAGGAACTCTATAAGCTAAGTGATTCTTATTGTTAGTAAGCAGCTACCATATCAGTTTTGATACGTTTGTGCTAAAGGAAAATCCGTGGTTTACTTTTTGTTGAGACAAACGAGCACGCACAGTTCATGTGCACAAAAGGGATAGCATTTTAAATGCTTGTCTCATAAGGCGTCACGGTTAAAGTAAACGTATTGCCTAGCTTTCATTTGTAAAGCAGAGCCGCCCTATCAAGACGATTAGTTTAGATAATGTCGTAATGCACTATTTTTCTAGCAGTTTATGGTGAGCCTAACGTTGCTTCAGTGAAATCTGCAACTGGCAACAATTGTACTTTTCCATCAAAGCAAATTCGATGCAAATGAGATAAGCCTTGGACTTCTGACACACCCAGATAACGACCTAGTTGGTTGTAGAGAGAGTGTTCAGGGTTAATAACGCGTACTTGGGTACCTAAACGTAAAATAGATTCGGGCATAAATAGATACTTTATAAAATAATCAGCCTGTTTGCTTTTTGAAATTCATAACTATAAGTATAAAGTCCTCTTTTAATTCAAGCTTAGTTCGTTGTTTGACTGAATACTATAACTTTACATAATATATACTATTTATGCGCATAATTAGTTATGCTTTACTGTTACTTGTTATCTTGTACCGATTCATTATCATTTTGATTTCTTTGGCTTAACTTAAACTCATTAAGCATTTGCCGTAACGATACGCCAATCATTTGGCCATGATCATACTGAGGATAAGCATGATAAGCAATTTGCCATGACATTTTCTGCAATGTGTCTAAGCGCTGCATTAACGGGCTCAGGCTGGCCTCTTGTAACGAGGGAGTATCTGCTTGGTCACCCCTACTTTTAGTTCCCATATACACAGATAATGTACGCCCCTCAGGGAACCTAGTCGATGAGCTGTCCCATGTTTTAAGCAACGCTTGGTCATACCACCACAACGAAGGATCTGCTGCACTGTAGCGCTGGAATGGGCTATGAGTTTGAGCCGATGCATGCATAACAAATAATCCCCCGTAGGAATGCCCCCACAATGTGGTTTGAGATGAATCCAATACAGCACGGCTTGCAACAAGAGGAATAATGGTGTCGCTAATAAAAGCTAAGAAAGTATCGGCCCCACCACCGACACGCCCCCTCACAATGGGTTGTTCTACGCGCTGCCCTTGCTCAAACACAGGAGGGGTATAGTCATAAGAGCGAGCGACGACATCGTTTCGGGTCTCGATGTCATAACCAATAGCAACCAATACAGGTGGATTTGTTAGCTGGCTTAATTGGTTTAACTCGTAGGCAGTTAAGGTAGCCATTACCGCATTACCATCCAACATGTAAATGCTAGGCCTACCTGATACTGGCGCTGGACTTTTAGGCAAAGCTAAGTACACACGATAGCGTCGTTGTTGATCTGCAGAATACAGATAATGCGTTTCAAACTCATACCCTTCCACATCTTGATCGGCTACGGTATGTGTAACACGCTGCCCAGCTAAGGTTCCTGAGGAAGGGACTTGAGCTATAGCAAGTGTAGCCATCATTACACTGCACCCTACTACCATCGCTAAGCCTACACGCATATATGATTACCTATCCAAAAGTCGTGGAGTCTGCCACCCCATTTAAAACAACCATTGTATTGAGAATCATTCTCTTTTAAAAGCATAGTGCGGCCTAGAGATGTAACTTACTGCTAGTGTTAGACAACAACAAAACCAGCGGAAGTCAATGTTATACCGAACGATGGAGGGGATTCTTTTTCCTCTAAGAAATCGCTTGTATGCTAGGAGAGCAGATCGTAAAACCAATAACAGGAATTAAGGAGATATGTAATGACTACGCAACAACGTCCACCTTGTCCCCCTTTCACTTTAGAAACGGCCACACAAAAAGTACGGCTAGCAGAAGATGGTTGGAATGGGCGCGATCCAGAAAAAGTGGCTTTGGCTTATAGCCTCGATACGCGGTGGCGTAATCGTGCTGAGTTTATTCATAACCGTGATGAAGTACACCAGTTTTTAGAGCGTAAATGGCGCAAAGAACTGGAGTATCGCCTTATAAAAGAAATTTGGGCGTTCACCGATAACCGCATTGCCGTTCGTTATGCTTATGAATGGCATGATGACTCTGGCAATTGGTTTCGCTCGTATGGTAATGAAAACTGGGAGTTTAATGAAGACGGACTGATGGTTAATCGTTACGCCAGTATTAACGATTTACCTATAACTGAATCTGAACGTAAATTTTTCTGGCCCTTGGGGCGTCGCCCTGATGATCATCCCGGTCTAACAGAGTTAGGTCTTTAACCCCCTAACCAGCCATCAGCCAAGAGTTGCTGACGAACTCAACTAAACGCCTACGTCATTTCACGTAGGCGTTTTATGTGGTTTAAATGAAGTAGCTTTAGATAGCGATTGACCTTTTTCTTTATTTCTTTAATATACTGTATAAATATACAGTCATATGGCAAATGGCTGATTCTGCTTACGTATTTAAAGGTGCGACATGCTGTATAAAATTTCTCTTGAAGACGGCCCTACCAATTTAACCCAGCAGGCCAAGCACAACGCCGAAGCTAAATTTCAACGTGTGCTAGAGCGTACCCTCGGCGAGCCAACCGATGTATTACATCTTTATCGAGTCTGGCAAGCTGTCATAGAGTCTGACGAGTCAGAGCTATCCACTTCCGATAAAACGCTAGCGCAAAAATGGGCAGAAACGGTTTATAAAGCTCAATTAGCCGGCCTTAGCGAACTTGGCGAGTGCGAGGCATATTTCGATATTCATATTGAAAAATAACCTACTACCATTCATCTACTTATCAACACAAGCTGCCCTCTTACGCAATAGCGATAAAAAAAGCAGCACCATACTAAAATGCTGCTTTATATACGTTATAACGTAGTACTAAACGCTGAATAAGCCATTAAATCGGCAATAGCCAAAAGCGGCAATGCATGCTGATGCGCATAGTTTAATAGTTGTTCACCACGCATCATCGTGCCATCGGGATTCATTAGCTCACACAGTACCGCCATAGGCCGTAACCCAGCTAACTGGGCTAAGTGTACCGCCCCTTCGGTATGTCCTTGGCGCGCATCCAACCCTTGGGGGTGAGCACGTAATGGGAATACATGCCCTGGGCTCACAATATCTGTAGCCTGAGCCTGGGGATGAATGGCAGCGCGTATAGTGTTAACACGGTCTTGCGCACTCACCCCTGTGCTTACGCCGTTTTTGGCTTCTATAGATACAGTAAATGCAGTTTGGTTCTGACTTTGGTTGTTGGTCACCATCTGCGGTAGCTTCAAATGATCCAGTGTAGGGTCAGTTAAACATAAACAAACAATACCACTGCCATCCCTAATCATTTGGGCCATAGTATGCGGGGTGATTTTTTCTGCGGCAATAATTAGATCCGCCTCATTTTCTCGATCATAGTCATCAAGCAAAATGACAGGAAGGCCTTGTTGAATAGCCGTAATAGCAGTTTGAACACGCTGCTCGATGCTGCTTTGTAAAGTCAAAGTAAAAGACATAAAACGCTCCTCTAGAGTCAGTGAGAAGTCGTTTTCGGGGCAAACGAAAGGACGCACTGGTGCAAAGCAACGTGCGTTAAGACATTCGTGATCTTCTTTCATCCGGACTTTAACCGTCGGCTCTGGACTTGAACCAGATCTGCTGACCCCATTGACACATGGGCGCTCGCGGGCTTATACGAAGTATGTACCGCCGGTGGGGAGTTTCACCCCGCCCTGAAGACGCTTACGAAGCTTCAGTATACTCTATCGTTTACGTTAAAGAAATGGCTAGAAAGAACAGCCCTACTTGATGCATTTAACTCAGCATCTTTTATGTTTGCAGGCCTAATCAGACCAGACTACAGTTCAGCCCGATGCTGCCAGGCCTCCCAAGCCAGCTTAGAGCGTACCCCCATATCCAGTAAAGGACGTGGCGGTAACTGCATGGGCAAGCCTAGTGCCGCAATATCTTCTAATAATGGGTTGTCGCGTTGTGTGAGTAAATCGGCAGCTAACATGCCTGAAACAGTACCACTGGTCAGCCCGATACCATTATGGCAAACCGCGCTCACCACATTTGGCATCAATTCACCAAAGCCGGGGGCCATGTTGGCCGATACACACATAATCCCTTTCCACGTATGCTGAATAGTCACATTTGGCAGCATAGGAAAACGTTCAGAAAATAAACGTTGATGCTGCTGAGCCACCGTTGCCTTATGTTGGCCATCAGACTGTAGATCGGGCGCATAGGCCATATTTTGGCGTATGAGTAAACGCTGATCTGGTGTGCGACGCATAGTAATACCCACAAAAGCATTTGCGGGCGTGATGCCCCATGTTTTTAGACCCTGCAGTTCTTGTTGTTCGGACTCAGTTAAAGGTCGGGTTAAGCTCGCATGGGCCGCAATAGGAATTAATCGATTTTTCAGCACCCCAAATTGTTCAGCAAAAGCATTCACTGCAATAACCACCTGATGCGCGATCACACTACCCGCTGGGGTTTGCGCTTTGGTCTGAGTCGTGTCGTAAGTAATACTTGTAATGGGTGAGTTTTCATAGACCTCAACCTTTTCGGGTAAGTGATCGACCAACCCCTGAGTTAAAGCGCGCGGATTTAGCAGCACAGTACCCGGCGTATAAATCGCTGCCTGAAAATGATTAAAACCGACTTTTTTTTCTAATGCGGAGCGATCTAACCATTCATAAGGCTCTTGCAATGCATCTAATAGCTTCTGGCTCGGACGCAGGATCGTCTCCACCCCTTGTTGGGATACAGCGGCATGAAACTTGCCTGCCCGCTCCCACTCGCAATTAATACCATGCTCTTTGACTTGTTGCTCTAAAAAATCAATGGCGGCACGAGCTAAACGTAAATGTCTCTGGGCATGCGCCTGATCTACAAGCATAGAACTGGTGTTATGTGGCACATCAATCGCAAAACCCGAATTGCGCGCATGTGTGCCCTCACCCACCCGCTCTGCATCAACCAATGCAATACGCGCCTCGGGTCGGTTCTCAGCCAATCGTCGCGCCGCCGCTAGCCCCGCTAGCCCAGCGCCTATTACCAAAAAATCCACTGTAATGTCTTGTTGTAACGTGGATGCCAAGTGTCTTTTGTCACTTGAGCCTTGCCAACCAATAGAATGGTCGTTATCAGGAAAAATATGTATGGTTTTCATGTTGTCTCCTTTTCTATGGGTTTGAGGCAAAGTAACTAGTGCTAAGGTGACGTATGCTTGAGCCCGTTTGCTAAGTTACCCATCGGTTTGTTTTTGTTCTGTTGTGTGCTCTAAGATATCTTGTACCCACACGCGGCTCTCAAACCACATTTGGTTAAGCATTGCCACCTCCTCTGGGCTTAGTTGGCTGATGTCACCTTGCTCAAAGCTTTCTATCATGCCAAGTAGTCGTCCGTATTTGCCGTGACGTAACTCCAGCTGGTGAATAATCCCCTCTGGCAACGAAAGCTGATGCAGTAGCTCGCTATAGGGCACATCAAATATCACATGCATTTTTGATAATAGCCCCACAACAAATGCTGTATGAGTATCAATACCATGAAACTCCGCCATATGCTCACACATAGCGGCTCGAGTGAGAACTTGGGGCAACAGTAAATTACTGCCTGTAGCAGAGTCTGCAAAAAGCTGTGTGGCCACAATAGCACGTAAGCGACGTAGACCTAAGGTCTTTACAGCGTGGGCAATAGAGGTGGTTTTATTATGCAATGCATAATAAGCACTGTTTGTGTGTTTTAAAATAATATAAGTAAGTTGCGGATCCAAAAGGATCAGCTCTTCAATCTGGGCATAATCCACATTCTCATACTGCAACTCAGCCAATAATCTAAGCTGAGCCTGCCGATTTGTCACTCGCTCGTGAACGGACTCAGGGTGTACTAGCGGCTCAGCATAAAAATAACCTTGAAAATAATCAAAGCCCATATGCACTAAAAAATCAAAATCCTCTTTGGTTTCAACTTTTTCTGCCAGTAGTTTTACTTTTCTGGATTTGTAATAGCAAAGTTCTTCTGTAGTAATAGTTTGCCATGTGTCGATTTTCACTATATCGGCATAATCCAGTAGCAAATCGGTTTTTTCATTTAATACGAAGTCATCCAATGCTATCAAATAGCCTTTGTTTTTAATTACCTCTAGGGCTTTCAACACCTCTGGCTCGGCAATAACTGTCTCTAGCACCTCTATGACAATTTGTTTTGGGCTAGGGGGTAATAACTCTGGTTTTAAAAGCCACTCTTTAGGGGTATTTAAAAACACCAACCGTTTTCCTACTAGCTGCTCTAAACCTATTTCATAAAAAGCTATATTACTGGCTCTGGCTGTAGCAACCATTGCATCACTAAATTTTGCACTCTTGTCTTTTGCATTAGAGCGGTATAACAACTCATCGCCTATATGATTCAAATGTTGATCACAAATAGGCTGTAAAGCAATGCAGTAGCTATTACTCATCTGATTACGCTCTATTTAAATATTAATCTTGTATTTTTTTATTTTATATTTTATACATCATAAAAGAAAAAACCGCTAATTTATATTTAATTAGCGGTTTTTATAAAGAGACGTTTTACAGCATCCCTAATTGCAATCGAGCCGACTCGCTCATCATTTCCCGACTCCAGGGCGGGTCCCAAACCAAGTTAACCTCGGCTTTACTAACACCTTGGATGGTGAGCACCTTGAAACGAGCCTCTTCGGCAATAATTGGGCCCATTCCACAACCGGGAGCAGTCAACGTCATATCCAATAATACCGAGAAGTTATCAGGCCCCTCTTGAGTCACATGACATTTATAGACTAAGCCTAAATTCACAATATCCACTGGAATTTCTGGATCAAAGACCTCGGCCAACACAACCCAGCAGGCCTCTTCGATGGTTTTTTCCGTTGCAGGCTGCTCGGGAACAAAAATTTCCTCTTCCTTGGCTTCTTGGCCTATAGCATCGCCATCAATTCCTTCGATGCGATACATATTGCCTTCAACAATGACGGTAAAACTATTACCTAGTTTTTGGGTAATTGTTGCACTACAGCCTTTTTCTATGGTGACTGGAGAACCATATGGGATGGTCACTGCAGGACAATCACGACTGACAATGACCTCTTCGCGCTCAAAATAACTCATTATTTATACAGCCTTTACTCTGTTTTAGCGACGTCATCAGATTGGTGAATCGCGTTATCTAAAGTGTGCCACGCTAAGGAAGCACATTTAACCCGCGCAGGGAACTCTTTAACCCCCGACAACACTTCTAATTTCCCTAAATCACGATCTGGGTGCTCGGTGGTCAACATCGCATGCATGTCTTTAAAGAGTTGCTCGACCTCTGCCATGGTTTTGCCTTTACAGGCTTCAGTCATTAATGATGCTGAGGCTTTAGAAATGGCGCACCCTTGCCCAATAAAGCTAACTTTCTCTACAACATTGTCTTTTACGTGTGCATAGACTCGTAACTGATCCCCACATAATGGATTATGACCATCCGCTTTGTGAGTTGCGTCTTCCATGTGATTAAAGTTACGTGGGTTGCGATTGTGATCAAAGATCACTTCTTGGTAGAGCTCACGTAGCCCGCCAAAATCCTCACTCATCTGAGACTCCAAATAGTTTTTGCGCTTTTTTCAAACTGGCAACCAAAGCATCCACATCCTCGAAGCTGTTATAGAGAGCAAATGAAGCTCGCGCTGTACCAGGTATTCCAAAACGGGTCATTAAAGGCATAGCACAATGATGGCCTGCCCGAATTGCTACACCATCCATATCCAGTATGGTGCCTAAATCATGAGGATGAATACCCTCTACTAAGAACGATAATACACCCGCTTTGTGCGCTGCGGTACCCACCAATTGGATTCCTTTCAGGGCTGAGAGCTGGGCGGTGGCGTACTGCAATAGCGCATCCTCGTGCTGTGCAATCTGCTCTAATCCAACGTCTTGCACATAGCGCAAAGCAGCAGCCAATACTATTATTCCAGCAATATTAGGCGTTCCGGCCTCGAAGCGCTGAGGCACTGGCGCAAAGGTGCTCTCTTCAAAGCTGACGGTGTGGATCATATCGCCTCCACCGCGCCATGGCGACATGGCATCTAGGATATCGTATTTGGCGTACAAAGCCCCTGTGCCTGTTGGGCCATAGATTTTATGCCCAGAAAACACGTAAAAATCACAATCTAGAGCTTGCACATCCACTTTGGTATGCGCAACCGCCTGTGCCCCATCAATAAGAACTTTGGCTCCGACCTGATGCGCCTGCTGGATCATTTCCGCAATGGGGTTCACTGTACCCAAAGCATTAGACACATGAGTGATACCAACCAGTTTGGTTTTAGATGTTAATAAACCTTGGTAAGCGTCAAGATCTAGCTCGCCATTGTCTAACACAGGCACCACCTTGATCACTGCGCCTGTTTTTTTAGCCACTAGCTGCCAAGGTACAATATTGGAATGGTGCTCAAGTCCAGTCAGTACAATTTCATCACCGGGGTGTAGATTATCTAAGCCCCATGCATATGCCACTAAGTTAATACCGTCAGTGGTGCCACTTGTAAAAACAATTTCCTCAACGCGAGCGGCATTAAGAAATGTTTGCGTAACAACACGTGCCTCGTCGTATTCATCCGTTGCATATTGCGAAAGCCAATGCACCCCACGATGAATGTTGGCATTATGCTTTTCATAAAAGTCTTTTTCTGCCTGAATGACTGCAGCAGGTTTTTGCGTGGTCGCACCGTTATCCAAATAAACAAGGCGCTGCCCACGAATAGGCTGCGCCAAGATTGGAAAATCGGCACGCCGATCGAGCTGCAATGCAGGTTGATTGATCGGCTGTGACATATTAGATTTGCTCTCCGATTTTTTTACCGCCAGGCAATAAATTTTGAATGCCTTTGGTAGCACGTTGACGTAAACTTTCTGACTGAATGCGCTCTAGGACCTGCGCTGCAAACGCATAAATTAAGACGTCGTAGGCTTCTTCGTAACTTAGGCCCCGTGAGCGCAAGTAAAACATACTGTCTTTATCTAGTTGACCTACGGTTGCACCATGCGCACACTTCACGTCATCGGCGTAAATTTCAAGCTCTGGCTTGGTATCAGCGCGTGCGAGTTTAGATAGCAACAAACTGTCTGAGCGTTGGATTGCATCCGTACCATCTGCGCCTTCGTACACAATAATACGACCTGAAAACACACCGCGACCGCGATCCGCCATAATGCCGCGGTAATACTCGTGGCTGGTGCAATTTGGTTGCTCGTGATGAATTTGCGTAAAGTGATCCACATGACGACGATCATTCACGTAGTACAAACCGTTCAACAAGGCATGACACTGTTGCCCCTTGAAGTGCGTTTCAATGCCTGTACGTGCTAGCTGAGCCCCAAACGATAAAGAGTGTGACTCATAATGAGACGCTTGTTCTTGGTCAGCATCCACGGCAGCTAAGTGTACCGATTTTTCGCTTTGGTTTTGCAATTTAAGATGGACCAGGTTGGCATCACGGTCAGTCCAAATGCGGCTAACAGAATTGGTTAGACCAGCATACTCGTCTGTACTAAGGTAGTGCTCAACAACCGTAGCATGAGCTCCGGCCTCTAGTGCAATAAAACTGCGTGTAAACGTAGCCGACTGCGCATCCGTATTGATATAAACCAAGTGAATGGGTTTGGTTACCTGAACCCCTTTGGCTACGCGCACATAGGCACCGTCTTGAGCCAAAGCTAAGTTCAAGGCCTCTGGACTTGAGCCCATATCGACCTTGCCATAGATCTCTTTCAGCGTATCGCTCTCGTCGCGTAGTAATTGAGCGACTGAAGCTAAACGTAAACCAGACTCAATACCTGCAGTAGTTGATGCATTAGCATCGAACTGGCCGTTAACAAAACTAAGCCAGTACCCTTCATCGTCCTCTTTACAGGCACGAATCAGCTCGTCGGCAGCAGACGCATTTTGAGCCAGCTCGTAGGTTTTTTGCTCCATGAGCGCCAAAGAGGTATGACGCCATGCTTCGAGGCGGCTGGTGGGCCATCCCTCTGCAGCAAAACGCGCTAATGCCTGTTGACGTAGCTCGCTAAGCCAACTGGGCGTACCAGTTTGCTCGGCAGCTTGGGCAACAAATGGATTAACCCAAGTGGGCAATGAGGTCATACTGCTACTCCTTTGGCATCAACGCCGGCCTGCTCTAGTACCCAACCGTAACCACGCTCTTCGAGCTCTTTAGCTAATGAGGCATCGCCACTGCGCACAATGCGACCACCTGCCAATACGTGAACAAAATCAGGCACAATGTAATCCAACAAGCGCTGGTAGTGTGTGATCACAACCATAGAGCGATCTGGTGAACGCAAGCGATTCACCCCATCTGATACAACACGTAAAGCATCAATATCTAAGCCCGAGTCGGTTTCGTCCAAAATAGCCAATTTGGGCTCGAGTAAGCTCATTTGCAAGACTTCATTGCGTTTTTTCTCACCGCCAGAAAAGCCTTCGTTAACAGAGCGGTGCAAGAATTCTTCGCGCATCCCCACGTCTTTCATTTCTTGCTTTACCAGCTTCAAAAAGTCGATGGCATCTAATTCTGGTTTACCCTGTTCGCGACGCACCGCGTTGACCGCAGTACGCAAAAAGTAAGCATTAGAAACGCCTGGAATTTCGATGGGGTATTGGAAAGCAAGGAATAAACCAGAGCGGGCACGGTCTTCAACGTTCATGTCTAGTAGATCTTGGCCTAGCCACTCGACTGAACCGGAATCGACGGTGTAGTCTTCACGACCTGCTAAGACCTGAGAAAGCGTACTTTTACCTGAGCCATTTGGCCCCATGATTGCATGCACTTCGCCTGGTTTCACATCTAAGCTTAGGCCTCGTAGAATTTGTTTACCTTCTACTGAGGCGTATAAATCTTTAATCTTTAGCATTTCTATTATTCCTTAACCAACACTGCCTTCGAGGCTGACACCAAGCAAGTTTTGAGCTTCTACAGCAAACTCCATGGGTAGTTCTTTAATTACGTCTTTACAGAATCCGTTCACAATCATTGATACCGCATCCTCGGCCGAAATACCGCGCTGCATGGCATAAAACAACTGATCCTCGCCAATACGCGATGCCGTTGCCTCGTGCTCTACACTGGCTGTGGGGTTTTGCACCTCGACGACGGGAAAAGTATGCGCCGAACAGGTTTTACCAATAAGTAACGAATCACATTGTGTGTAGTTGCGAGCGTTTTCTGCACCGGGGGTAATACGCACTAAGCCACGATAAGTATTTAAACCCTGACCGGCTGAAATCCCTTTAGAGATGATCGTACTGGTCGTGTTTTTACCCATGTGAATCATTTTCGTGCCGGTATCGGCTTGTTGACGATGGTTGCTAAGAGCGACCGAGTAAAACTCACCAACCGAGTCATCACCACGTAGAATTACGCTAGGGTATTTCCACGTAATAGAAGAACCCGTTTCAACCTGTGTCCAAGAGATGTGTGAACGTGCACCGCGGCACTCACCGCGCTTGGTCACAAAGTTATAAATGCCACCTACGCCATCTTTATCGCCGGGGTACCAGTTTTGGACGGTGGAATATTTAATTTTGGCATCATCTAAGGCAACGAGCTCAACCACAGCTGCGTGCAGTTGATTGTCTTTGCGCATAGGGGCAGTACAGCCCTCGAGGTAGCTAACAGAAGCACCTTCTTCGGCAATAATTAAGGTGCGCTCAAACTGCCCGGTGTCGGGTGAGTTAATACGGAAATACGTGGACAGCTCCATCGGGCACTTCACGCCTTTGGGTATGTACACAAATGAACCGTCTGAGAACACTGCGGAGTTAAGCGCAGCATAAAAATTATCGGTAGGAGGCACGACGGTACCGAGATATTTCTGAATTAGCTCGGGATAATCGTGTACGGCCTCTGAGAACGAACAGAAAATCACCCCTACTTCTTTGAGCTGCTCTCTAAACGTAGTGGCGACTGAAACGGAGTCAAACACCGCATCCACGGCCACACCTGCTAGACGAGCACGCTCGTGCAAAGGCACCCCTAATTTTTCATAGGTGCGCAGTAACTCTGGGTCCACTTCATCTAGACTTTTAGGGCCATCGGCTTTGCTTTTTGGCGCTGAATAATAGCTGATGTCTTGGAAATCGATAGGTTCGTACTTAACAACTGACCATGTTGGCTCTTTCATTTCAAGCCATTGACGATAAGCCGCCAACCGCCACTCGAGCATAAACTCTGGCTCTTTTTTAAGTGCCGAAATTCGACGAATCGTGTCTTCGCTTAGCCCCTTAGGGATAGTGATCGATTCGATTTCGGTAATAAACCCGGCCTCGTAATCACGGTCTAAGAACGTGTCGAGGTGTTCATTAACTGTACTCATTAGGATAACTCCGCTGTGGAAGTGCTGCTTTGACGTCGAGATTTAGTCATAAATCCGTCGGATTGCTTTAAAGGGTATTCATGGGTTGGGCGTATCATATCAGCAACGCTGACATCTTCAAGGGTTCGGCGTACAATGTCGTTTATTCGCTGCCAGTTACTGCGTATATGGCAATCTTGCTCGACAGAGCAAGCACCTGGATGCGCTACACATTCAGTTAAACCAAACGGTTGATCATCCAGCGCATCAATAATTTGTGCCACGCTGATTTGTTCGGCAGGACGCGACAAAGCATAACCGCCTTTAGGGCCACGCGAACTAACAACTAGCTCGTCTTGGCAAAGCATCTTTAACACTTTGCTAACGGTGGGCTGCCCAAGGCCCAGTGCCGTCGCAAGCTCGGCAGCGCTAAACACACGTGAAGGATCTCCCCCCATGTGTGTTAGCACTAGCGTGCCATAGTCGATGATTTTGCTTATTCGCAGCATAAAGGCCTCGTTTTTTTCAATATATGTATATAGTACCGCTTTGGTACTATATACGTCAAATAGATTGCTGCACTCTGTTACTGTATTTCTACGTAACTCACCTCTACAATATTTTTTTATTCATCGACTTCACAACGCTTATGGCTACTGGCACCGTTTCTTATCAACAACTGTTAGAGCAATGCGCTCATCAACACAGCTTAGCGTTAAAGCAGCTTTATGAACTAGAAGGTCCGCATTTTTTAGCATTAGGGCAAAGCTTGGTGCAACGTAGCTCTGATGCCGAAGAGTTGTTACGAGAGAGCTTTGTTTTAATATGGCGTAACGCCAATGCGTACGACCCCAGCCTTGGTTCAGCCAAAGCCTGGCTCTACAGTATTTTCCGCTTCAGAGCACAGCAAAAAAGAAAAAACTCAGGCAATTTAAACCCATTAGCCAAAGCAAAAAATCATTTTTATTTGCCTGCTTCGGCCTCAACAGACCTGCTGCAATTCCAACATCTACGTGCAGAAACACGGCATAAAATAGCGCTAGCCTATTTATATGGATTTAACTATGCCGAAATAGCTAAAGCATGCCAATGCTCTATTCAAGAAACTCAAGCCGCTGTCCAAGAAGGCTTATTGCTACTCACCCATTTGTTTACAGGCTGGCAAAATTCCTCGGATACCCATTTAATTGTTTTAGGTGAGTATTGTTTAGGTCTACTCAATACGGCGACTGAAGCCAGTGCAGCGCATCAGTTACTGCAAACAGATACAACCGCAGCTCAGGATTTACTTTTATGGGAAGACGTTTTTAGCCATTTAACTGCGTGCTTGCCTACCCTATCCCCTCCTGCATATGTTTTAAGCCGTATTTATCAAGACCTAGGTCTGCCTTTAAGCCAAGCCTTAGCGCCCTCTGAAAACCCAGTTACACCTAAAACCCAGTCTACTGCCGCTCCTACACCAAGCGCCAGTTTATTAGAGATTCTACATAACGAGGCACCTTCAAACGGCGCGTCTGTATCAGCAACCCCTACCAGCAAATCGTCACCCACCCCTGCGTATGGCAATCTAAGTAGCCCTGACCCTGTTTTCAAAACGCCCGAACCAGAGGCACCTGAAGATCCACCTGCTGTGTTTATGGACCCTCCTCCTGTGCCAGCCAGTTTTGGTGAACAAACCAAAGCAGAGTTAGCTGAGGCGGCTTATGAACCCACAGCACCTCTAAAGCGCAAAACCAAAATCGGCTGGTGGGTCGCTGGTGGTACGTTAGCAGCTCTGAGCGCTTTTGCTATTTGGGCCTTTATGCCCAAGGCTCCTGTGGTGCAATTAGTGCAAATGAGCCCTCAAGCTGGCGCAGTACTGCAAGCTCCTGGTCAAAGCGCTACCCCAGGCTGGATACTCAGTGTAGATGCTGAAGGGCACGTTTTACTGAGCCCACAAGTCAGAACAGAATTAGAAGCGGATCAAATCGTGCAGCTTTGGACGCAACTCCCCAATGACACTCAGATACGCTCTTTAGGGCGAATTAACCCAAATCAACCGGTTACATTGCCAGCTGAACTCATTGGTCCAGTCGAGGTGGGCCAGATTTTTGAAATGACTCTAGAGTCAGGCCAAGGGGTATCTGCCCCATCGGGCTCTATTTTGTTTCTTGGACGTATAGTGCGTTTTGGTGAATTTAAACCCACTGTAGATCAATCTGATATTTAAATCGGTATTACGCTTGGCTCTTTAAATAGTCAATTTCCTCAGCATAAAAACCTGCCGCCAAGCGCGCTGGAATATTAAACGGGCCTCGCAATCGGGGCGCACGATAATCTTCTGCCAAGGTCGGATAGAGCGCAATAGCGTCTAACTGCTGTTGCTCACACAGCCAGCGAAACCATTTATTGCCTAACGCAACATGACCTACCTCATCGCGTAAAATAATATCGAGAATAGCCGCGGCTTCATTATCGCCAGCCTGAGCCAGTTTGGCACGTACAATTGGACATGCATCTAAGCCTCGCGCCTCTAAGGTGCGCGGCACCAATGCTAGCCTAGCCACCAAGTCGTCTTTAGTACGCTCGGCCATATCCCATAAGCCATCGTGTGCCGGAAAATCCCCATACTGAAAACCTAAAGTATGTAGGTGTGCATTAAGCAACTCAAAATGCGTCACTTCCTCGTACGCTACACATAGCCAATCACCATAAAAACTATCGGGCAAATGTGCATAACGCCAAATAATATCCAAAGCTAAATTAATGGCATTAAACTCAATATGTGCTAAGGCATGCAAAAGCGCGGCTCGACCTTCATTTGTATGCAATGAACGTTGCTTAACCTGTTGTGGCGCTACAATTACAGGTTTTTCTGGCCGCCCTGGTATGCCTTCAGTTGGTTCATGCAGCACCAGCTCTGCACCTACTGGCAAGCCCCAGACCTGCTGCAACCGCTTCACTTGCGTGGCTTTTTCCACCGGGTCATTAATAAGCAAGGCTTGTAAAGCCAATTCGCGTAAATACATTTTTTTCATAGAAAAAGTCCGGGCTATACCCGGACTGTTTTGTGATTAAAGCAAAAACTTAATTGGCTAAAGCTTGCTCGAGCACGTGCTTAACCTGTTGCAAATCGTTGCGTATAGCCTGTAGATCAGCGCCTGAAATACGAACCGCAGCCTCTGCGTTAATTTCAACAGCCCCCGCCCCCCCTAATAGCCGATTGCGTGCTCCGCTAATTGTGAAGCCTTCGTCATAGAGCAAATGGCGAATGCGACGAATGAGCAACACCTCGTGATGCTGGTAATAACGACGGTTACCCCGACGTTTCATGGGACTGAGCTGGGTAAATTCCTGTTCCCAGTATCGCAGCACATGCGGCTTAACCGCACAGAGCTCGCTGACTTCGCCAATAGTGAAATAACGTTTGGCAGGAATGGGGGGTAAGTTGTGATTTTCCATAGCGCTCATCTAAATTATCCTTTGCAGCTAGTATAAGCTATCTACTTCTTTTTTGCTTATTGGGGCGCATTTTCTACCGCTGACTTGAGTTTCTGACTGGCGTGAAACGTGACTACTCGCCGTGCAGAAATAGGTATGGATTCACCTGTTTTTGGGTTGCGCCCAGGACGCGATGACTTATCACGCACTTGAAAATTACCAAAGCCCGAGAGTTTCACCTCTTCACCACGCTCTAGCGCAGCGCTAATTTCCGCAAAGAAAGCATCCACAACCTCTTTGGCTTCACGTTTGTTTAGACCGACTTGCTCAAAAATGCACTCGGTCAACTCTGCTTTAGTTAGGGTTTTATCAATTAGCATCATTAGTATTAAGCTCTCTGACGAATTTGATAGGCTTGGCTCAACGCCTCTAGTAGCTTTTGCATGGCAGCATCCACACGCTCATCATCCAAAGTGACTTCGACATCTTGAAGCCAAAAACGCATAGCTAAGCTTTGCTCTGTGGCCTTGTCATCGGCTTTCCATACATCAAATAGGCGGAAAGACTTAACTATAGCCAAAGCAGAGTCAGCAGTTATAGCTTGATGCAATGTATCGGTAATTTGCTGATAAGACACAGTAGTATCTACCCAAAATGCCAAATCACGTTGCACTACAGGTTGACGTGACTGAACGGCCAAGGCTGGCATATCCGCTTGAGAAAGAACATCGGCATCTAGTTCAAATAGAATCGGAGCCGATTTGATATCTAACTGCTGCAACCACTGCGGATGCAGTTCACCTATCCAACCAACCTCTTGTCCGTCTAAATCGATACGTGCGCTACGTCCTGGGTGCAAAGCAGGATGCTCTGCGACCACAAAACGCAATTGGTGAGCACGTGAACCAAATAAGTTTTCTACATCCGATTTCACATCGAAAAAGTCTACAGGACGCGTTTTTACACCCCACTGCTCGGGGTACGCAGGCCCCCAGGCAGCCCCTGCTAATCGTAATGGCTGATGCACACCTGCTACGCTTAAATCATCGTCCTTAATTTGCGCATCGCGCATAAAGACTTTACCCAGCTCAAACACACGAACACGAGACTGGCGGTGACGCGCATTATGTTCAATATTGGCAAGCAGCCCACCTAATAAGGAGGATCGCATCACGGCTAACTGACTCGCAATAGGGTTCAGTAATCGAATGGGATTCTGATTACCGGCGTAGTTACTCTCCCACTTTTCCTCGACGAAGGCAAAATTAATGACCTCTTGGTAGTCGAGTGCTGCGATTTGTGCACGCAACAAATGAGGACCTTTCACTGTTTCAGGCTTAATAAGCATATCAGCACGCGCTTTTGGCGCTACATCGGGAATACGCTCAAACCCATAAATACGCGCTACTTCTTCGATCAGATCTTCTTCAATACGAATATCAAATCGGTAGGTAGGTGAAGTCACATGAAAGACGTTATTTTCCTCGGTGAACTCAAAACCGAGACCTTGAAACACAGAGTGAACCTCTTGGGCGGTAACGGGAATACCCAATACACGCTGACAACGATCTAGACGCATACTGACTTGAGGCTGTTCTGGCATATTGACTTGTTGATCAACAATAGGCCCAGCCTGACCACCACAAATTTCTAGTACCAACTGCGTCATACGCTCTAGGTGCTCGACCACATGATCGTAATCGACCCCACGCTCAAAGCGATGACTTGCATCGGAGTTAAATTTATAGTGACGTGCCCGCCCCATAATAGCTTCTGGCCACCAAAAAGCAGACTCAATGAAAATGTCTGTAGTACTTTCGGCCTTGACCGAGCTGTCTTCACCACCCATTATGCCAGCCAAGCTTTGCGGTACGCCGTCAGAGGCAATCACCCCTACGTTTTCGGTTAGCTCAATCTCTTTACCACTTAACAACAAGAGCGTTTCGCCCTCTTTAGCCCAACGCACATCCAAACCGTTTTTTACTTTATCTAAATCAAAAACATGTGACGGACGCCCTAACTCAAGCATGACGTAGTTAGAAATATCGACCAACGCGGATAAAGAACGCTGTCCGGCTCGCTCTAACCGTTTGACCATCCATGCTGGCGTGGCCGCAGCGGCATTCACTCCTCGCACCACACGCCCAGCAAAACGCCCACATAAGTCCGGCGCAGAGACTGAGACTGGCAGCCTATCGTCAATACTTACAGGCACGGGCTCAAAAGAAGGTACCTGCAAGGGCAACCCTGTTAATGCTGAAACCTCACGCGCCACCCCAAGCATGGAGAGACAGTCAGCGCGATTCGGTGTCATTTTGATCTCAATAACATGGTCATCTAGATCTAAGTATGAACGAATATCAGTACCAACCGGTGCATCAGAAGGCAATTCGAGCAAGCCATCGGACTCCTCGGAAATGCCAAGCTCTTTTGCTGAGCACAACATACCAAATGACTCAACACCGCGCATTTTGGCTTTGCCGATTTTAAAGTCACCAGGCAGACGAGCCCCTAATTGGGCTAAAGGCGCTTTGAGGCCCTGACGCGCATTGGGTGCACCACATACAATCTGTACCGTTTCTGCGCCCGTGTTGACTTGGCATACACGTAAACGATCAGCATCAGGATGTGGAGCAATTTCCACAATTTCTGCAACAACCACGCCACTAAATGCAGGCGCAGCTAACGTGGACTCTTCGACCTCTAAGCCCGCCATGGTAAGGCGATGGCAAAGCTCGTCGGAATCCATCGTAGGATTAACAAAGGTACGTAACCAAGATTCAGAAACTAACATGCGTAAATGCCCAGGCTAATTAAGAGTTGAACTGTTTTAAGAAGCGTAAATCGCCTTCGAAGAACTGACGTAAATCATTGACGCCATAGCGCAGCATGGTTAGCCGCTCTAGACCCGAACCAAAAGCAAAGCCCATGTATTTTTCTGGATCTAAGCCAAAGTTGCGAATCACATCCGGGTGCACCTGACCCGAACCGGAGATTTCTAGCCATTTGCCTTTATTTGGGCCAGAGCTAAACATCATGTCAATCTCTGCAGAGGGCTCGGTAAACGGGAAAAAAGAAGGACGGAAACGCACGACTAAATCGTCTGTTTCAAAAAAAGCACGCAGGAAATTGGTGTATACACCTTTTAAGTCGGCGAACGAAATGTCTTCTGCAATCCACAGGCCTTCAACTTGATGAAACATAGGTGAGTGGGTGGCATCGCTATCTACCCGATAGGTACGGCCCGGCGCAATGACTTTGATGGGGGGCTTGTGCATGCGCGCATAGCGGACCTGCATTGGACTGGTATGCGTACGCAACAACAACGGCAAGCCACTTCCGTCTTTCATATCCACGTAAAAAGTATCCTGCATTGAGCGCGCAGGGTGATTTTCTGGATTGTTGAGCGCAGTAAAGTTAGTCCAGTCGTTTTCTATCTCTGGCCCATCTGCCACATCAAAGCCAATAGAGCGGAAAATGGCTTCTACACGCTGCCAAGTTTTAATGACGGGATGAATCCCCCCTACCTGACGACCACGCCCAGGCAAACTGACATCAATAGCCTCTGAGGCTAAGCGCTGATTGAGTTCAGCTTGAGCTAATTCAGCACGACGATCGTTAAGCAAGGTTTCAATTTGGCGTTTAATTTGATTAATCGCCGCTCCTTGAGTGCGCTTTTCATCAGGGCTAAGTTGCGCCATTCCTTTCATTAGGGCGGTGATTTCCCCTTGTTTTCCTAAAAAAACTGCTTTGGCATTTTCCAAAGCCACCGCGTCAGCAGATTCAGCGAAAAGCGTCTGCGCACGTTGAATAATATCGTCGGCTGGTAAAGTCATGTCTAAAAGTCTATTTCCAAAAACAAACGGGCCCTATAAAGAGCCCGTTTGTACATATACTGAATCGATTTGTGCTTGTTAAGCAGCCAAAGCAGTTTTGGCTTGAGCAACTACTGCAGCAAAACCGGCTTTATCGTTTACAGCCATATCTGCCAATACTTTGCGGTCGAGTTCGATATTGGCTTTATTTAAACCAGCGATGAACTGGCTGTAGGTTAAATCGAGTTCGCGGCAAGCAGCATTGATACGTGTGATCCACAATGCGCGGAATACACGTTTGCGATTACGACGGTCGCGGTACGCATACTGACCCGCTTTCATTACCGCCTGTTTAGCAACACGATAGACGGTGCTGCGGCGACCACGGAAGCCTTTGGCTTCGGCTAATACTTTTTTGTGACGTGCACGGGCGTTAACCCCACGTTTTACGCGTGACATGTTTTATACTCCAATCAAGCAAAAGGAAGCATCTGTTTTACGGATGCAACGTCAGAGCTGTGTACTTCTACAGCACCACGTAGTTGACGTTTATTTTTAGTGGTTTTCTTGGTCAAGATGTGACGTTTGAACGCCTGACCGCGCTTGATGGAACCACTGCCACGTACTTGAAAGCGTTTGGCAGCGCCACGCTTTGTTTTCATTTTAGGCATAAGAACACTCAAAATTAAGTTGTGACCCATAGGTGGCAGCTAAAACTGATAAGCCACGCTTCAATAACCCTGTAGGCACTTATTGTTTTTATTAAGTAATTAAACCCAATAAAAAGAAAATTATAAAAGTAAAAAAAGGATTTGTCTATGCTTAGAGCTTGTCAGCACGCATTTGATACCTAAATTGCATGGCTGACGCCACATGCTCATCGAGAACCACGGCACTATTCGCCATATCCGCTATTGTGCGACTAACGCGCTGAATGCGATGTAGCACACGCAAGGACCAGCTCCATTTTTGCGCTGCGTGGCCCAAGAGCCGTTCTGCTTCTTTAGTTAGATGGACGTGGCGCTGCAACGCATCGCCATGTAAATGGGCATTTAACCCCCCTTGGCGTTCTTTTTGTCTTTGACGCGCTGCCACCACACGTTGACGCACGCTATACGAGCTCTCGGGCTTTTGCGAAGAGCTGTTGAACTGGGGCTCGTAAGGCAATACAGCAAATAGATCAATACGATCAAGCAGCGGCCCTGACAGCTTTTGTTGATAACGTATAATTTGGTCCGCTGAACAGCGACAAAGCGCTTTTTGATGGCCGAAATAACCGCATGGACAAGGATTCATAGCCGCGATAAGCTGAAACCGAGCAGGAAAACGGCAACGCTGATTAACTCGAGAAACGAGTATTTCCCCGGTTTCTAGAGGCTCCCGCAAAGACTCTAATACCCGTCGATCAAACTCTGGGAACTCGTCCATAAACAATACCCCATGATGCGCCAAGGTGATCTCACCAGGGCGTATATTACGCCCTCCACCCACCATTGCAGCCATTGAGCAAGAATGATGTGGTGCGCGATAAGGCGGCACAGCGGTAAGTTGCACAGCCTGATCAGCGTGTGATTGCATTTGATGCAATATAGCCACATCAAGCTGCTGCTGTGAATCAAGAGGCGGTAATAGCCCTGGCAGTCTTTGCGCCAACATACTTTTACCCACCCCAGGGGGCCCACTAAACAATAAACTGTGGCCTCCTGAGGCAGCGCACTCCAATGCAAATCGCCCCTGTTGCTGACCATATACTTCTGACAAACAAGCAGTTGGGGTTGATGAACTAGACAAACTGCATTTTTCTATGGGCTCTGCTGGCTCTGCACCACAAAAGAACTGCACAGCATGCTGTAGGCTATGGACTGCTGCTATTTTTACATCAGGCACATGCGCAGCCATCTGTGCTGACACCAAAGGCAAAACTAAGGTTTTTTGCGGAAACTGCTGCCTTACCCCACAAGCTAAAGCCAACGCATTTCCCACCGCCACCACAGCCCCTGTTAACGATAGTTCACCAGCAAAAAAATATGCATCCAGATCAGGCGGTTCGGCCTGATCATTGGGTGATTGCTTTTCTTGCTGCAGCTGTCCCGACGCAAGCAATACACCCAGCGCAATAGCCAAATCAAAACGCCCTGAGTCTTTAGGTAAATCAGCAGGCGCTAAATTTACAGTAATGCGCGCAGCAGGAAAACTAAACCCGCTGTTTAAAATAGCCGCGCGCACCCGCTCACGGCTTTCTCTCACACCCAGATCCGGCATGCCAACCAGATTAAAACTGGGCAAACCGGCACCCACATGAACTTCCACACGAACCGGAATAAGCTCAAACCCCCACAACACACCACTGCTTAAAATAGCCAAACTCATAGCGCACCTTGTGTATGTTTAATAAAAAAATTATGCCGTAAAACACAAGGTCTTTACGGCATAGATGGCTAGTTTGAGCTATGAGTAAAACTAAGAATTGTTATCTGATGCTGGAGCGGTATTTTGTGCTGCGAGTTTGGTCTCTAGCTCTTGGACACGTTGCTCTAATGCCGTCACACGCGCTAATGCGCGCTCCAGTAGTGCTATTTGGGTATCGAACTCGTCACGAGTAAGTAAGTCCATTCGATTAAAGGTTTGCCCCATAAAAGCCTTAATGTTTTTCTCTAAATCGGCCGCAGGGCTATTAGCGATTAAATCAGAGATATTCTGCTGTATTTGACTAAAAATATCATTGCGTGAGCTCATAATGACTCTCCTTTGTATTAATAGCTTTAGTTTAAACAAAAAAGCCGCGCAAAGGCGGCTTAATCTTCGATAGATACAGAGAAGACAGTTTACTGTGTATCGGTTTTATCGCTATTTACTGCATTTTGAATGGCTGCATCAGCCTTAGCAGCAGCATCCTTAATGGCTGTATTAGCATCATGGGCAGCTTTAGACGCATCGTCAGACACTTTATCAGCTAAGTCAGCAGCTTTTTCTTTAATGTCCTGAGCGCGCTCTTTGATGTCCTCTTTGGCTTCAGCTGCATTGTCTTTGGATTCCTCTTTCAGCTCTTCTGCTTTTTCCTTTAGATCTTCAGCCTCTTCTTTTACGTCCTGCTTGAGCTGCTCAGTTTTTGTTTCAGGCTCTGGCGTAACAACAGGTGCTGGGGCTGGAGCTTCTACGGCTGGCGCGCCAGCAGGTGCTGGCTGGTCTTTATTTTCATCAGAACATGCGGCCAAAAAAGCTACTGAAAATGAGGCAAGAATGGCAAGAGATAAACGTGTCTTTTTCATATCGTTCCTTTTATATAAAAGCAGTAGGTGCCTGCTATAGGCCCCTTGTTACAATTAATTCTAACTAGCTCTGTCTCGGACGCAAGCTACCTAGTGTAAACGCACATGTCCAATTTGTAACATTGTAAAGATTTTATTTGCCAAGGCCTGCCTCAACAGTTGTTTTGAAGGTTTCAACGATACGATTAGCTTGTTTTGTTACATTTAAGTTGTGGTGTAAACCCTCATAACAAGCACAAAACCTGCTACTTAGTTCAATTTTAATAAATCAATACGCTCTGCGCGGTTTAATGCCGTGGCAACTTTATGCTGCAAATCTACTGTATGAGCTTGCAGCACTTGTTGTTTAACAAGCAGGATTTGCGAAGCAGGCATAGAAAAACACCGTAACCCCAAACCTAATAGCATACGAGTCAAACGCGCATCCCCTGCCATCTCCCCACATACAGAAACAGGTTTGCCATAGCTTTCAGCTCGATTAATGGTATGTGCGATTAAACGCAACACCGCAGGATGCATGGGATCATACAAATCCATCACCTCAGCATCTGTACGGTCAACCGCCATCACATATTGAATTAAGTCATTGGTGCCAATAGAAAGAAAATCAAGGTTTTGCGCAAAAGGCTCAATAGCAATAGCAATGGCGGGAACCTCAACCATGGCACCTAACTCGTAGTTAAACGCACCCATGTGGCCGTCCGCACGAAGGCTATGATTTGCTTGTTCAAGCGCTATACGAACGGCTTTGACTTCCTCCATAGAGGAAACCATAGGAATCAAAATACGCACCAAGCCTAACTCGGAGGCCCTTAATAGCGCACGCAACTGTGTTTGAAATAAGTCAGGGTGAGCCAAACAATAGCGAATAGCCCGTAAACCTAAAGCCGGGTTGGTTGCCACCGTTTGCTCTCCATCTAAGGCTTTGTCCGCGCCTAGGTCAAGGGTGCGAATCGTGACGGCACGGCCTTGCATCGTTTGCACTACTGACGCATACGCCTCGTACTGCTCTTGCTCAGAGGGCAAATCAGCTCGCCCCATAAACAAAAACTCACTTCTAAATAAACCTATCCCATCTGCCCCTGCATCAAAAGCCGCCTGGGCCTCGTGGGGTAACTCGATGTTGGCCTCTAACTGCACCGTCACCCCATCCAACGTTACAGCCGGCGTATCACGCAACTGAACCAGTTGCTCACGCTGACTTAAATGAGCGGCTTGGAGTTTGCGATATTGCTGCAATACCTGCTCAGATGGGTTAACAATCACCACCCCTTTAAAACCATCAACAATGAGGTGATCCCCATCGCGCACCATACGCCTAAACTCGCCCAACCCCACCACGGCTGGGATATTCATACTACGCGCCACAATAGCCGTATGCGAGGTTGGACCGCCCAAGTCAGTCAAAAAAGCAGCAAACCGAATCTTTCGCAACCGCAACATATCAGCAGGAGATATATCACGCGCAACCACAATCAGACCCGCATCGTACGATTCGGCATGAATGGCTAAGCTATGATGGGCAGGTGTTTGCCCACTTAATATAAGCAACACACGCTCAATGACCTGACGTATATCAGCACTGCGTTCGCGCAGATAGGGGTCTTCAATTTGCTCAAACTGGGCAGCTAAATTTTGCCCTTGTGTGGTTAAAGCCCACTCGGCGTTGTACAACCGTTCGGTAATATACACACAGCTTTGTTGCCTCAGCATAGGGTCATCAAGCAACAAACGATGCACCTCAAGTACAGGGATGACCTCTAAGGGCGTGTCCGCAGGTAAATGCTGTGCAATTAACGCTAGATCATCCCGCGCTTTATCCATGGCCTCATAGAGTCGAGAGCACTCTGCGTCCACCGCTTGTGGTTCGATATAATAATGTGGGACCTCAAGGGCGGCCGCACCCATCACCGCCGCTTTACCAATGGCATAACCATTGACTACTCCCTGTCCAGCCATAGTCCACATAGCGGGCGAGTTATTGGGCTCAAGCATAAGCCTTAGGCTTCCTCATCAAATTTATTAGCAAATAGCTCGGCTAAGGCACCTAGGGCTTGCTCTGCATCATCCCCTTCTGCGTCTAGGGTTACTGTCACCCCTAAGCCTGCCGCCAACATCATCACCCCCATGATACTTTTCGCATTGACGCGCCGATCGCCACGGGCAATATGGATATCACTGTTGTATTGGCTTGCTACTTTGGTAAGTTTGGCTGCAGCACGTGCATGTAATCCAAGCTGGTTTGTTATTTCTATGTCAATGGAAGGCATAATTCTATTTATGAAAGAGTTGGAGACTGGTGAACGATCCCTCTTTGTGTTGCAGCTAACACCTGCGTCACCACGTCTTCTACACTAGGGCCTGCATCAGTTAATGCTTTAAGCACCATACTGACATTTACACCTGATACAAGATGCACCTGATAATCGCGAAGGGATAATCGACGCTGCACCCCTGTGGCTATATGGTATGGGGTAGACCCATATAAATCGCAAAGCAACAATACTTTTTTAGTGTTGAGCTCGGCGATTTCATGAACTAACTTTTTCACCCATGGCTGAGGCAAATCTGCCGGCAGCACATCAGCCACCAGCAAAGCAGGTGGTGTTTGCAATACATGCTCAGCACAAGCATAGAGCGCTTTACCCAGCGGAGCATGTGTTACCAACACCACAGCAATCGGTGATTGCCTAAGCATTAGCCACCACTTCGGCTAAAGCATCTGCAAACAATGCCCCCACATCACAATCAGTTTGTTCCGTAATTTCCACAAAACAAGTCGGGCTAGTTACATTGATTTCTGTGATGTAATCGCCGATGACATCCAAGCCAACTAAAAACAAGCCGCGCTTTACTAAATGTGGAGCAATGGTATTAGCAATTTGCCAGTCCCGCTCGCTTAACGGTTGTGCCACACCACGACCACCTGCTGCTAAATTGCCCCGCGTCTCTCCTGCTAAAGGAATGCGTGCAAGGCAATAAGGCACAGGACGGCCATTAATAATTAAAATACGCTTATCGCCATCCTTAATTTCAGGAATATAGCGTTGCACCATTAGTGTTTCAGCACCGTCCTTGCTTAAAGTTTCTAAAATAGCACCTACGTTCACTTCGCCTTCGCGCATACGGAATATGCCCATACCGCCCATACCATCAAGCGGTTTAACGATGACATCTTTGTACTCCTGATGGAAAGCACGAATGCGTTTCATATCCCGAGTGACCAAGGTGGGCGGAGTGAATTCAGGAAACTCTGTGATAGCTAATTTTTCTGGATGGTTACGCAGTGCCTCGCCAGTATTAAACACTTTGGCACCCTGCTCTTCAGCAAAACTAAGCAAGTGCGTAGAGTAAAAATACTCCATATCAAACGGCGGGTCTTTGCGCATAATAACCGCACTAAAATGATTAAGCTCAAGCTCTAGAGCTGGCCCAGGCTCAGTCCACCAATCAGCAGCATGCAAATCGGCACTGGGTGCAATGTGAATAGGCTGTGCCACGGTTTTTACGCGACCCTGATCAATATAAAGATCTGTTTGCAACGCTACGCTAATCGTATGCTCTTGCGCAAGCAACGCCCGCATCATTGCCACCGAGGTGTCTTTGTATGCAGAAAGTGAAGGTAATGGATCAATAATAAATAAAACGTGCATGACGGAGATTCCTGAAATAAACCCCTTCGCAACGGAGGTCGCGAAGGGGTAGTAAAGTAGTCGGCGCAGAGACGGTTTAGCTGGCTTTCTTGCGAGGCGCAAGCACCATGACCATCTGACGACCCTCCAAACGTGGGAAGGATTCGACCTGGCAGATATCCTCTACATCATCACGTACACGCTCTAAAACGCGCATACCTAGCTCTTGGTGAGCCATTTCGCGCCCTCTAAAACGTAGTGACACTTTGACTTTGTCCCCATCCTCGATGAAACGACGAACATTACGTAGTTTTACGTTGTAGTCGCCCTCGTCCGTAGCAGGACGGAATTTCACCTCTTTGATTTGAACCACTTTTTGCTTGGCTCTGGCCTCTTGTTGGCGTTTTTGTTCCTGATAGCGGAACTTGCCATAATCCATGAGACGACATACAGGTGGAGTTGCGGTTGGTGCTATCTCCACTAAGTCGACCTCATGCTCTTCAGCCATGTCTAATGCCTGAGCCAGCTTAACGACGCCAAGCTGTTCACCCTCAATACCAATGAGTCGCACTTCATTAACACGGATTTCACCGTTGATGCGATGTTTCTTTTCGGTTGCGATGTCTAAGACTCCCAAAATTAAATAAAAAGTTCTATGCCAGCATACAAATAAGCTTATTGACGGCTGTCAATCTCATTTTGCATGCGTTCCGCAAAGTCGGTCAATGGCATAACCCCTAAATCGAGGCCCCCACGACCGCGCACTGCGACCGCACCTGCCTCTTGCTCTTTATCCCCTACCACGAGAATGTAAGGAATTTTTTGCATACTGTGTTCCCGAATTTTACGGGTGATTTTTTCACCACGCAAATCGCTATTAACACGTAGACCTTTTGCACGAAGTGCATCAGCCACCTGTTTAGCATAATCGGCGGATGATTCTGCAATACAGCACACCACAGCATGTACTGGTGATAACCAAGCAGGCAAGGCTCCTGCATAGTTTTCAATTAAAATACCAATAAAGCGTTCGAACGAACCCAAAATGGCACGATGTAACATAACGGGCGTACGACGCTGGTCGTTGGCATCAACGTATTCAGCCCCCAAACGTGCTGGCATGGAAAAGTCCACCTGAATAGTGCCACACTGCCAATGACGCCCAATGGCGTCTTTAAGGGTGTACTCGATTTTGGGACCATAAAAAGCCCCATCACCCTCAGCAATTTCAAACTCACAGTTTGTACGGCGCAAGCTTTCCATTAAGGCTTGTTCGGCCTTGTCCCATACCTCATCGTCACCAATACGCTTTTCAGGTCGAGTCGCTACTTTGTACAAAATTTCAGTAAAACCAAAGTCTTTATAGACTTTCTGCAGCAACGCAGTGAAATTCACACACTCCTCTTGGAGCTGGTCCTCTGTACAGAAAATGTGACCATCGTCCTGAGTAAAGCCACGCACGCGCATCATGCCATGCAACGCACCAGAAGGTTCATTGCGGTGACATTGCCCAAACTCGCCATAACGCAATGGCAATTCACGGTATGAGTGCAAGCCTTGATTAAAAATTTGCACATGTCCTGGGCAATTCATGGGCTTTAGGCCATAAACTCGATTTTCAGACTCGGTGGTAAACATGTTTTCCGCATAGTTATCCCAATGACCTGTTTTTTTCCATAAAGACAAGTCCAAAATCTGCGGTGCCTTCACTTCTTGGTAACCATTGTCTTGGTATACCTTGCGCATGTATTGCTCAACCTGCTGCCATACTGTCCACCCTTTTGGATGCCAATAAATCAAACCTGGTGCATCCTCGTGAAACTGGAACAAACCTAGCTCACGACCCAAACGACGGTGGTCGCGTTTTTCTGCTTCCTCAAGCATAGTCAGATACGCATTTTGATCTTCTTTGCTTGCCCAAGCTGTACCGTAAATACGCTGCAGCATTTCATTGCTGCTATCGCCGCGCCAATACGCCCCCGCCACTTTCATCAGCTTAAAAACTTTTAGCTTGCCCGTAGAAGGCACGTGTGGCCCGCGACACAGATCAATAAAGTCGCCCTCGCGATATAAGCTAATGGTCTCGCCAGATGGGATCGATTCAATAATTTCTGCTTTATAGACCTCACCAATACTCTTGAAGAATGCAACAGCCTCGTCCCGATCCCATTCTTCGCGAGAAACAGGAATATCGGCTTTAGCTAGCTCGGCCATTTTCTTTTCTATGGCCACTAGGTCTTCGGGAGTAAAAGGACGTTTATAAGCAAAATCGTAATAAAAGCCATTATCAATGACCGGACCAATCGTAACCTGGGCCTCAGGAAATAGCTCTTGAACCGCATAAGCCAGCAAGTGAGCCGTAGAGTGACGGATCACATCCAAACCATCAGCGTCTTTGGCAGTGATGATTGCTAACTCGGCGTCTTGATCAATGATAAAGCTTGTGTCCACTAAGGTAGGCTCAGAACCCGTCGTAGTCACTCGTCCTGCAAGAGCAGCACGCCCTAAGCCAGCACCAATAGAATGAGCCACATCGCCAACAGAGACAGGCCCATCAAACGAGCGCTGTGAACCATCGGGTAAGGTAATCTGAACCATACAACTTCCTAATTAATAAAAAACGCGGCTCCATGGCCGCGTTTAAGGTATCTGTGAATAGCTTGAATAACGAGCGAACACATGCGGCCAAAATTATTGTCGCAAGGTAGTAGTTCGCGTTGTGCTCATGTATATTTCCATCGTTAATTCAAGAATATTAGTTATATATAAGTCTAACACCGCGCAGCTTTTCATGCAGCAACCGACTAGAAAAAAACCATCCTCTACTCAAATAGCTAAACAATTGTTGCAATCTTGCTACGCCAATACTACTTTTTATACCTAATTAAACTCCCACAACTCAGACCGAAAATAGCTATTTTTATTTATTTTCACCCAAGGGCTTGACACAAGTCACCATTTGATTCTATAGTTATATCTTTAGGCGGTTAGCTCAGTTGGTTAGAGCGCTACGTTGACATCGTAGAGGTCGCTGGTTCGAATCCAGTACTGCCTACCAGAATTCATGTTTCAGTGATGCCATATCAGAATCATTGATGCTTTAAAACCCGCACAGTCATTGGCTTTGCGGGTTTTTTATTGCCTGTTTGTTTCCCATTCTGCTCCATGATGCTCAATGCTGCCCATGCTTAATAAGGGTACGTTTGAGGGTATGTTCATCTAGAATAAGGGTACATCCAAAATGGCTCGAATTATCACCCCACTAACGGATCTCGAATGTAGGCGATCAAAGCTATCAGATGGCAAAGCTCGCCTCTTTGATGGTGGTGGGCTTTATTTACAACTAAACAAGTCCGGCTCAAAAATCTGGCATCTGCGATTTAAACAATTGAACGGCAAAGACAGTACTATCTCTTTAGGCCCTTACCCAGATATATCGCTAGCCAACGCCCGCGCCCAGCGTGAAGAAATAAAACTTCTTCTAGCCCAAAATCGAGATCCTATAGTAGAAAGAGAGCTATTAAAACAAGCGGCCATTACCCCGCTCTAACGTTTTCATTATTTCCTCCTCGGGTTTTGCTGCCCTGTGCTTTCAAAGCGGCTACAACGAAAGAGCGACCTACGACTTAGGCTTATTGGATAACTCGAAGCGAATCCACCTCAAGTTCAGGAGCGCGGTACAAACTAGTATCCACTTCACCTAACAACTCAACATTCGTTTTTTCATCAATTTTTGGTAAACCTTCAAACCGCTTAGGTTTTATCTCAGCAACGATTTCCGCGGTTCCATCTGAGAAAATGTATTTTTTTGGGCCGATTTGGCGCAGAAGGTGGCCTTTCAACAAAACCTCTTGATCATCTACAGGGTTTTTCAAAATGGCTTCAACACTAGCAGCAGGGGCTGCTGATGGCCCCGTATACTGAGCTTGCGCAGAGGAGGTAAATATAAACGCCGCCGAGAATACTGTTAACAGCAAATGATTTTTCATAACCCGATCTCCTTTACTATGAAAACGAATATGCGCATTATTGGCTTACATAAAACAGCTACTGCATAAGCATAAATTACATCCTATCTGTTTTTCTTCGTCTGGTGGGACTTTTCTATCATTTACGAAAGCTACGTATATCTCTGCTATGACGAATTCACGACTCTGTCAGATTAGACAAAGGAATTTAAAATGTGATTCCGTCCTGAGCAGCATAAATACCTTTATCTAAATAAATACGGAAAGGCAACGCGCTTAATGGGGGCTTGGCATTCCCAGCAACTCGAACAATGATTCCTGACGAGCACCTATTGCAGCTCATAAATAGATCCCACTCTAAGTAGCCGTCTTTTAACGTCTTTCTTAAAACCTCACCACGGCAGCTAAAGGTCATATTTTCTGCCCCACAATGAGGGCAGTCACCTTTTCTAATCAGACAAATAAGACCCCTTCTTGAGGAAAAGACTTACCTTGACAAACCAAACGAGCTGACACGCATCAGCCTGGGCATGAAAAACAGTCTTTTAGTCACTTGGTAGGAAAAATGAAAAACTCAGCTAGCTAAAATAAATCATTATTTTTCTAAAACACGTAAATCACGTTGTAACTCGTCTAGCTTTTCTCGCTCATGCTGTAGTTTTTCTTCTAGTTTATGTACTTTATCAACTTTTCCGTCCTGCTTTCCTTCTTGGATCTTCTCTAAAGTTTTATTAATTTTCTCTTGCTGCTTAGCAACGTCTTTTTCTTTGTCATCTATAAGCGAAGCAGTAGAGCAGTTTCTTTTGGCATTCATTAATGCTTTCTCTAAACCCTTAACGCGATGGTAGTTACCGTTTTTTTTCGCGTAGTCGATTTGCTTTTCTATGTTCGCAAATTTCTGCTGGCAGTGAGTTGAAGCTGCAGATGCAGTCATTGAAGCGCAAACGCTCAGGATAAGTACCAATACTGTTTTCATTTTCATGAGACCACCTACTCTATTAATTTTAAAACGATAAAGCCCTGCTAAAAAGCTGTATATTTACAAGCATTTACTTATGATTGCGTGCATAAACCTCCGCCCCCATCGCCTCAATCTGCTGTTCCACCATAATATGAAAAGGTGTTAATAACGAGGCATAATCGTGCTCTGGTTCTAAGCATGTTAAAGCGCGTGCAATGGCCTCAATGGTAGAAACAGCCCCTGTTTGCTTGGTTTTTCGGATTCGGTAAAGAGAGGGCTCACCTAAAGGTAAAGTCAGACGCGGCAAGGTGTCGAGCACAGGATTAAGCTGAATGATTTTACGTACATTTCGCCAGGTACCATCTGGCACAATCAGCAGTGAGGTTGAATCAACCGGTAAAGGCGCAAGCGCTTGCACCGTATGATGAGACTGAGCAGGGAAAAGTAAAAACGCCTTATCCACGCTATGCAGTCGACTTATTAAATCAGTGAACTGCTCGCCTATCAATAGCTCGGCGTTTTTTAGGCCCTGCACTGCCAAACGCGCTGTATTAAGCGGATGTTTGTGCTCATTGGGATGCTGCAAAACCAAGACATGAGTCCGGTTTGCTATATTAGCCACATAAGCGCAAAGGCAATGTGTTTGGGGCCTTAGGCACTGGACGCATTTTAAACGTATAGAAAAGGAGTTATGCATAACCCTAGCATATAAGATTTAGCGCACTACGCTAAAACTGTATAGTATGTCACAGTCAGATCACTGCCCATTTTAAATCTGTGTTAATTTTTAAGCACGTAACAAAAGCATTATGAAAGTAAACAAACCATGCTTTTACTTTCTTGCCATTTTGCGTTTTTTAGTGCGGCTTCAATTTTCTTTTTTATACAGTGGTTTATAGTTAACAAAGACTAGGCATATGCTATGTATTAGTACCTCTACCCCTTAATTGCTGCTGTTTTACGCTTTTGTGCCTTCTAGACAAGAAAGTCTCAAAGGCGTTTTCTCTTAGCGCTGTCTCTTTCAACTAAAGATAAGATCAACTATGCGGCTCAAATTATCTCTCCCCCTTTATGCGGCGGCTTCTGCCCTGTCATTATCTTTTCTAACTGCTCCCGTTGCCGATGCCTGTACCCGTTTTGTTTATTTAGGCGAAGATAATCAAGTGATTACTGGCCGTTCAATGGACTGGAAATCTGATGTAGAAACAAATCTTTGGATCTTTCCTCAAGGTATGCAGCGCGAGGGAATGGCGGGTCCAAACTCCGTTACTTGGACCTCCAAATATGGAAGCGTGATTGCATCAGGCTATGACATCTCCACCACAGATGGCATGAATGAGAAAGGCTTAGTAGCCAATGTGTTGTGGCTTGTTGAGTCAGAATACCCGGCATACGATGGCAAGTCACCCGGTCTGTCTATCTCAGCTTGGGCCCAATATATATTAGATAACTACGCAACAGTAAGTGAAGCTGTACAAGCTCTAGAAAAGCAACCTTTTACATTGGTGACCGACCATGTTCCAGGAGAAAATCGCTTAGCAACCCTTCATCTTTCTATGTCTGATGCAAGTGGAGACAGCGCTATTATTGAATACATTAATGGCGAGCAAGTTATTCACCACAGCCGTGATTACCAAGTCATGACTAACTCTCCAACTTTCGATCAGCAACTCACACTTAATAGTTACTGGGAACAAATAGGTGGGTTAACCATGTTGCCCGGAACAAATCGAGCCGCCGATCGTTTTGCACGTGCTTCTTTTTATGTAAACGCTGTTCCTAAAACAAACAAAGAACACGAAGCGCTTGCTAGTGTATTTAGCGTAATCCGCAATGTATCTGTGCCGTATGGCATTTCCACCCCAAATGAGCCAAATATTTCATCAACACGATGGCGTACGGTTTCTGATCAAAAAAACAAACGTTATTTTTTTGAATCAGCGATTGCACCCAATGTATTTTGGGTTGATCTTGAAAAAATTGATTTTTCTAAAGACTCAGGTCAAATAAAAAAATTAGAATTAGGTCCGAATCAATCCAATGTTTTCGCTGGAGCCGTTAATGATCAATTTATTGAAGCAAAACCATTTACATTCTTAGGGCTGCCATCCTAAGCCTTTGAGTTTTCAATCAAAAGCCCACACAGGTGGTTTTTTTTATTTAATTCACAGGTTGCATCTTTATAATAAATCTCGTCTTTTCTTTAAAGCCTGAGTATAAATGTAACAATCCATGCACTATTTATCGCGGCCCTACCCTATATAGGTCTCTGCATAAAGCCAATGATTTGCATAAAAGCCCCTTTGCAAATCAGGTTGTCTTTTGCAACATTTACATATGTTTTGTGGGTACTTTTGCCGTAACAGGCATGATAGCGTGGAGGTAACAATTCAGTTAAGCAGCCTTAATTGGTTATTTAAGCTGTTTTGTTTTCACTAATGAAAAGGAGAGCTCAATGAAGAAATTAACTGCTATCACTGTATGCTCATTATCTTTTACACTCGCCTCTGCTGCATTTGCCCAAACGCCCGCTACCCCAGAGCCTTCTACACCTGGCGCTCCTGTCACCACTGCCGTTCCTGCCCATGAACCGGGTAAAGAGATGTTGAGCGGTTGGAGCGTAAAAAATAACCTGATGGGTAAAAACGTCTATAACGAACAAGACGAAAAAGTGGGAGATATTCGTGATGTGGTTTTAGACCCCCAAGGTAAAGCAACCCACTATGTCATTGGGGTAGGCGGTTTCCTTGGTGTGGGGGAACACGATGTAGCTATCCCTTTCGCTCAACTCCACCCAAGCAACGATCGCTTCATGTTGCAGGGCTATTCCAAAGACCAACTTAAAGAGCTGCCTAAAGTTGAGGTTAATTAATTAAATAGCCTTAGCTTTTATGTCCGCTCGGTCGCGGATTCTTTTCTAATACTTAATTAGCACATAGCAATTAAGCAACCAGATCTCACCGTTGAGCTGTAAGGAGTTTATTATGCACCCCACCGATCCAAATCAACCTATTCCTACCACCACCTCCACTCTTTATAGTCACTATCCAAACGGATGTGCTGTAAAGGAAGATTTGTTAAACCGTGATATATATAACGAGTTTGATGAAAAAATCGGTGATTTACGTGATGTGATTTTAGGGGCTGATGGTAGAGCTCAATATTACGTTATTGGTGTAGGCGGTTTTTTAGGTCTAGGCGAACATAACGTTCGTATTGCATGCGATCATATTCATCACAATGCTGACCATTTTGTTTTAAAAGGCTACACCAAAGATCAGCTTAAAGAATTACCCAACTCGCATCATTTACGTCAAATCTAATTAACGCCTCCAAGACCTCAGCCCTGCGTAATGGTTTACGTAGGGCTGAGGTTTGTTTTGTATAAATAACCTCTGCCTTATTTATTAAAGTCAGTAGTAATTTGATTTTATTATGAGCCCCTCTCAGCTTGTTTTATTAGCTCAGCTTTTACAGATAACGCTTAGCCCCCAACTTGAGCAAGAACTGCTTGATCCTGCCTCTACCCCACACTCCACTGATGCCCAACGAATCTTAGCGCTACATAAAACACTAAAAGAACATTACGTTAAACATCGTCCCAGCGCTTTCCGAGTCGTAGTGGGTCACCATGACTATGATCGCTACCCTGGGGCACTAGAACTACAAATAAATGATGAAGTGCAACTTATTGCTTTAACCACAGAAAAATACATACCCGCCCGCATTAAAGAGCTACCTGAGCAAACAAATAGTGTGTACTACCGTGGGGTGATTACGCAGCAGTTGGTCGCCAACAGTATTTTCCAAGAAGGTGACTCGGTTTTCTTTACAGAGGACCAAGTCAATAAGGTGCTTTGACAGACGTTATTTGACAGACTTTCCCGATTAGGGGCATAATTTTTAGCTTTTGTCTTTATATTAAGTAAATAATGTCTACTGGTACCACGCTTGAGCAGGAATTTGAAACCGCTTTACGTACTATTATCCAACATGCCGCCGGTTTAGAGCCGCCCGTACGTTTTACACGTCTTAGTAAAATGGTGAATCAAATCGGAGCCAAGGCCGCTGCAGACCGCGTGCTAGCGAATGAGCGTGTGGGTGATGGTTTAGCCAACTTAGCCTTGACGGGATTAGAAAATCTGCAGTACTCAGTGGAATACTTAGTGCAACAAGAGCCGTGGTCGGCCCTTTTTACTCAAGAACAATTAACCATAGCTAAAAAACGTCTGCAATAGTCTTTTAGTATTTAAACACCACAAGTGTTGCTTGGCATTAAGCCTAATCGGCTTAAACTTGCCTTTATTTTTATTTATCATTATTACCCATGTCTGACTCCTCCCCTACTTCTGTCCAAGACCAGCAAACATTATTGGGCATTGCTCTCGCTGATCAAGCTCTAATTACCTCACATATTGCTATGTTTGCGGCCAAAACAGCCAACCCTCAAGAAACTTTAGCTCTGCTACATGAAATCGCCACGGAGATCAGCGAAAAATATCAATTGCCTCAGTTAGCTAAAGACACCATGCAAGCGCGCATAGAAAAATCGTTGGATATGGCAGTCGCTATTATTGGTAAAAATAATCTAAAACCTATTAATCCTAATACTCACTAAAAACACATTTTGCTGTGTTATGTAGCCACTGCATTAGCACTTGGGCTTAGGGCCGACCTGTGCGAGGTAGCTCTCTAGTGTATTGGGGTGCCTGCTCTGATAGACTGCGCCTACCTAGCTCATTCCAAATGATGTCTTGTTTTTACGGCCAACCATTTGGCTAAAACTTAATCGCAATTTCTTGTTCATATAATGATGCACCATGTCAGCAAAAAAACGACGAAATATTGCTGCCATAAAGCTAGTTTTTCTGCTTTTTTTCAGCAAGAGAAATGGTCTAAGTCGTCGATTAATCATATGCTTGGCGTCCTTAGCTGAAGCTAAAACAAGCTATATGTTGCACTGCAATTTTATAATTGCACACAATTTAAACCCCCACAAACCGTAGTGATCGACTTGCTTTAAACCACAACCTAGGCGTATTATTTACCCATGCGACACTAAATGTTGTGGTTTTGGTTAAAAACTGTGGTTACTAAGCAAGGCTTAAAAACAACAGAGTTTACCCAATGTGCTGCCTTACAAGCCTTGGCATCTCACGTCGTAACGAGCCCAAAGCTAGGCATCATCGGCTTCACATCATAAAGTCAGTGCTTCGCAGATAATCAAGCGTTTTACTTTAGGCTTTAACGGGACAAATTGTTGTACTAGAATAGCTCCTTGCCCTTTTAGCGGGGCAAGTTTCAACGCACATTTCTCGTTGACTGGTTACTCCACAACATACTCTCTCGTTAACTAGATATTTTGAATTAATTTGCACATGACTTGTCGTGATCTACCTTTTAGCTTTACTCAGGGACTTACCCCAAGATCAGATCGAGTCACAAGCGCTGTACCGAAACACCTTACGTGCAGCACCGCATAAACCGAATTTTTAAGTATCGTTAACACCAGATTACACTACACTGTATAGATGTACAGTGTGTTATAAATTCAGAACCAAAGCTGAATTACCCCGAATTTCCCAATTAACTTATTCCCTACAGGGACGTCCTGCTGCACGGACCGCGACCAGTCACAGCTTGTTGCTGCGTTGTTATATCGCGTCTGCGCCACAGATTACGAACTAACACAGAAAAGGACTAGGAGTTTATGATCTATAAAAGTCAAATAGAAACGCCTACCGATTCCTACGTAGCTAGGTATCCATGGGCTACCGAAATGGCCATTGGTCAACAAGACATCTATTGGACTGCCGAGGAATTAGGCGTCGAAGAAGACGAGCAAGATTTCAAGATCAATCTAAATAAAGCCGAATTGCACGGCGTCATCACCGCTCAGTCCATTTTGACCCAATACGAATTAATGCTCGGCGGCGAAAACCTTTGGGGCGGTAAAATCCCCAAAATGTTTCCGCGTCCAGAGATTGCTCGTATGTGCGCTAAATTCACAGACGTAGAGCTACACGTACACGCTCCTTTCTACGATATTGGTAACGTCGTTATGGGTAACTCAACTGACGAGTTTTACTCTCAGTGGAAACGCGATTCTGTGTTGGCAGACCGTATTGCTTTTATTGACCGTTATGCTGAAGGCGATTGTCCTCTCGAGGTTACAGCTGCTCTTGCTCTACTCGAAGGCGTTGTGTTGTATTCCGCTTTTGGTTTTTTCAAAGGCTTTAACAGCCGCGGCTTTAACTTAATTCCCCATTTTGTCTCTGGCATTGATGCATCCGCTAAAGACGAGAACTTTCACTCCATTGCCTCTAGCTTCTTGCACAAAGAGTGCAAACACGAACGCCAAGTCATGGGCTATCACAGTGAAGACGATGACAAAAAGCTACGTGAATCCATTTGGAAAATGGCGGAGATGCTTTACTTACATGAAAGTCGCATTATTGACTTGATGTTCGAAGTACCAGGCAACCGCGTCACTACCAAAGAAGAGCTTCTCGAGTTTGTACGCGACCGTATCAATATCGTGCTTGAGCGTTTAGAAATGCCCCCTATGTTCGATCAAGAACCTGGGCTTATTTCTGGGTGGTTCTACAACCAACTTAATACGGTAAAAGTCCCAGACTTCTTTGCTGGCACCCAAATTCAATACCGCCGCAACTGGGATCGTTACAAGCTTACATTTAGAAATGAGGTAGAAAATGTCCTTTAGACAGTCAGGGATTAGCGAAGAAAAAGTACAGATGTTTGAGCAGCTCAGCGCCGAGCGCAAGCATCTACAAGAAATTGGACATCTTCCCTCCTGGTACATCACTCAAGGCTGGCAACTTTTCAAAGAAAAGTATCAGTACAAAGACGAGCCTGCTTTACTAGGCCGTCACCGTACTATTGCCAAAACTCTAGCCCAATACATGGTGGGCGAGGAAGAAAAGTGGGAAGAGCTTTTCTTTAACGAGCTTTGGGATGGAATCTTGTCCCCCGCGACTCCTGCTCTGTCAAACACAGGTACAGATCGAGGCATGAATGTGTCTTGCTCTGGTCAGTTTATTGGTGACAGTGTTGTGTCTTTCTACGATGGCCTCAAAGAAATGGCATTGCTGTCTAAAAATGGTTTTGGCACTAGTGCAGACTTCAGCTCCATCCGCCCACGCGGTGCTCCCATCACTGCAGGTGGTGAAGCCAGTGGCCCTATTCCTGTCATGGAAGACTTCTTTACATGTGCTTCAAAAATCAGCCAGGGCGGTAACCGTCGTGGCGCAGTAGCCGGCTACCTAGATATAGAACACGCCGATTGGGACGAAGCCGTAGATCTGCTCATGCGTGATCCTGACGGTAAAAACTTTGGCTGGACAGTACGCGATACCTTTGTTGAAGCATTAAAAAATGGTGATCCAGAGGCTCAACGCAAATTTACCCGCGCCCTCTACGTTAAGCTTGTTACAGGTAAAGGCTATTTTTTCTTTATTGACAAAGCTAACCGTCAACGCCCAGAAATGTATAAGGCGCATGGCTTAGACATTAAAGCCACCAACCTTTGTACTGAAATTATGCTGCACAGCTCTGAGGACTACACGTACTCTTGCATTTTGGCTTCAATGAACTTAGCCAACTGGGATAAGATCAAAGACTCTGACTCAGTCTTTATTGCGACTGTGTTCCTTGATTGCTTATGTGAAGACTTTATTCGCAACAGCGAAGGTGTACCAGGCCTAGAAAAAGTACGTGACTTCACTATCCGAGGTCGTGCAATTGGTTTAGGCGCAATGGGCTTTCACACCTACCTCCAAGCAAAAAATATTCCGTACGCAAGCCTAGAAGCCCAATTTCTTTCTAATGAAATGGCCAAGCACATCCACGATGAGTCATTACGTGCCTCACAGTGGCTAGCTGAAAAATTTGGTGAACCCGAGTGGTGTAAAGGTTATGGCGTGCGCAATACCCATCGTACCGCCTACGCGCCAACCAAATCCACAGCGCTATTAATGGGCGGTGTAAGTGAATCATGGTCTCCTGACCCAGGCATGGTTTTTGATATGGCCTCAGCTGTAGGTGAATTACGTCGTATCCCACCCGTTTTCTATGAAAAAATGAAAGAAAAAGGGGTGTACAACGAAGACACTATTCGCGATATCATTAATCATATCGGTAGTGTCCAACATGTAGACTGGCTCACCGATGAAGAAAAGCAAGTCTTCATGAACGCATACGAGGTCGAGCAAAAAATTATTTTACGCCATGCTTCTCAGCGTCAGAAATACACGTGTCAAGGTCAGTCGCTCAACTTCTTTGTTGCAGATGAAGGCTCCGAAGACCAAATCGCTGAATTAATCACCATGGCATTTTTGGATGAAAACATTCTCAGCCAATACTACTTCTACTCAAAGAGCGGTGTAGTGGTACCAGATGAATGTTTATCTTGCTCTGCTTAAAACACCTTTAAGCACGCCATTAGGCCCCGTAAAAGTCCAATCCATCTTGTGCTTTTACGGGGTTTTTACTTTTATAGATTTTGTTTTTATTTATAGGTAGCTTGTGTTTTCTTTTTTTGAACGCCGCGTCCAACCCTACCCCACACCAAGCTCACAAAAATTACCCGCAACCTTTTTTTCTTTTATGTGGCGCTCAACCACAGGAATACGGGGTTGGATAGGTTTACTTACTTTCACCTCGGCCGTTATGGCTGGCTACGAGGCATTTTTATTTGCTGTATTAAGCCAAGTTGTGGACTGGCTAGGTGCTATTGCGCCTACAGAGCTTTGGGCCGAGCAGCGGTCGGCCTTAGTTGGCATAGGGGCCATTTTACTAGGCAGCATTGCTGTTTTAGTCTTGCATACCATGGTAATGCATCAAGTCCTCGCCATCAATTTCCCTATGCGTTTACGTTGGCTATTTCATCGCCACATGCTGGGTCAAAGTCTTTCTTTTTACGCCGACGAATTTGCCGGTCGCATCACAACCAAAGTCATGCAAACAGCGCTTGCTGTGCGGGATGTAGTGTTTGTAGTGGTGGATGTGCTGGTGGGTGTGGTGGTGTATTTAATCGGTATTTTGATTCTTGCAGGTAGCTTCGAAATCCGCTTGCTTATTCCTTTCATCATTTGGGTGCTCGCTTATAGTGGTGCCTGTTGGTATTTTGTGCCCCGCCTAGGTAAAGTAGGCAAAGAACAAGCAGACGCCCGCTCATTAATGACAGGCCGCATTACGGATGCGTATACAAATATTGCTACAGTGAAATTATTTGCACATAGCCAACGCGAGGCGGATTATGCCCGACGTGCCATGGATGCGTTCAAGCAAACTGGCTACAAGCAAATGCGCTTGGTCAGTCTATTTGAAACCACTAACCATATTATGATCACTGCCCTATTACTGGGGTCTACTGGCACGGCCTTGTATTTATGGTCTATCAACCAAGCCAGCGCAGGCGTAGTAGCAGCTGTAATAGCAATGGCATTGCGTCTATCAGGTTATTCGCATTGGATTATGTGGCAAATGACCAGCCTCTTTGAAAACATAGGTACTATTCAAGACGGCATGCATACCCTAAGCCAACCTAAAACCATCACTGATCACCCTAATGCTTTGCCTTTACAAGTAAAAACGGGCGAAATTCGTTTTGAGAACGTACTTTTTGGTTATAAAGACAGCCCGCAACCCATTATTAATCAACTCAATCTCACGATTAAACCAGGAGAGCGCATTGGTTTAATTGGTCGCTCTGGGGCAGGCAAATCCACTTTGGTGAACTTATTACTTAGGTTTCATGAGCCTCAACAGGGTCGAATACTCATAGATAACCAAGACATTGCCTTAGTTACCCAAGACAGTTTACGCCAAGCCATTGGGATGGTGACCCAAGACACTTCGTTATTACACCGATCAATGCGAGAAAATATTCTGTACGGCAATCCGGATGCCACAGAGGCAGAGATGCACGCCGCAGCACTACAAGCAGAAGCAGCTGAATTCATTGAACGCTTAAATGATCGGTATGGTAATTCGGGTTATGAAGCTCAGGTTGGCGAACGTGGAGTGAAATTATCCGGAGGTCAACGACAACGGGTAGCCATTGCACGTGTCATGTTAAAAGATGCACCTATTTTGCTGTTAGATGAAGCCACTAGTGCTTTAGATTCTGAGGTCGAAGTGGCTATACAAAGCAGCCTAGATCGACTAATGCAAGGCAAAACGGTAATTGCTATTGCCCATCGCTTATCAACCATTGCTGCCATGGATCGCCTAATCGTAATGGATAAAGGCAAAATCATAGAAAGTGGTAGCCACCACGAGCTACTTGCTTTAGATGGCATTTATGCTCGTTTATGGCGGCATCAAAGTGGTGGCTTTTTAGGGGAAACCGAATCAAAAAGCTCAACCTAAAAAACGTAAATTCGACTTAAATACTTAGTACGCGCTCTATAGTAAAAGAAGGACTAATTAGCATAATTTCATGACCAGACAAAATGGCTTGCTCAAGATCATGCTGTTGAAACTGCAGCCCTTCTAAAAAAGTAATCAAATCGGAGTCCGCTTCGCGTTGTGCATACTCACCCACTAGGTCATAGCTATGCGGACTCCAGCAAAACGCAAACTCGGCATTAGGGCGCATTAATGCTACCTCTCCTTCCGGCCCCGCATGAGCAACGGCTTTTTCAAAATTCCCAGTGCCATAAATAGCTCCAGAACGAAAAGGGGCACCAAAACGCTCAAGAAACCAAGCATCAATAGCATGGTGATCATGTTCAGGGATATTTTTAGGGGGCCGATTGCTGGGGGCTTTTAAATGCACCGTCTCAGACTCAAGAGGTCGAGTAAAACCACGATAGATAGGCAACCCCCCAGTTAACTGCCCCCACTCATCGGCTTGAAACCAAACGCCTACATTACTTCCTTGTCTCGTAATTGTCATAGCTTTTATCTCCGTAATAAAGCGTTAAAAAACAAAGCCATCTCGTACCTTACGGTTAAGATCGCTGAATTATCTTAATACTCGGTATCTAGGTGATTCCATACAACACAACGACTTGAAATCTGAGGCCAACTTTGCGCTTAGTCTAACCACTCTACCTGACGTACATACCAGGTTTCTTGTTGAGGCTCAAACTCGACCAAAGCGTTATACGTTTTACTGTGGGTGCCGTCTGTTCTATGACTAGCCTCTACCGTTGCCACAATAGAAAATTGACATTGACCTAGGGCTTTAGAGGAAGTTTTTGGTAAAAATGGAAACTGCACTAGCTTCATATCGGTAAGGCTTGCCTCGACATCTTCTTTGGTTTTATTAAAGGCCTTAACCACATCTGTGCAAATAGCAGCGATACGTTTCTCCTCGCGCTGCTGTGCGCTTTGGGATTTTTTATAAACAAACTCATTCCAAAATGCCAAGCTTAATAAAAGAATAGCACCAACCCCAATAAAATAGGCACCTTTACGTTTTATAGGTGCGTACTCAACGCTATTATCTTCGCGAAAATACCAGCTGCCGCCTTTGACCATAAGCACAACCGCTATCAGTACTATTGCTATGACTAGCCACCACATAAAGATTCCACAATAAAATAACAAAGATTTGATTGTAATGCTTTTTATTCATTATGACTTGCATTCACTGTACTCTTTGATATCTTTTTCCGTCTAAAGGCGAAGGGCACCTATGGCATCTGCGCTATCTTTCCCCACCCTCTAGGGCGAGGTTTGCCGTGCACTAGATCAACCTACTCACTTTCTTTTTTATATAAAGCACCAGCAAGAGCTAACCCCATAACTAAAAGCGCTTGCTCTGCGTGACTAGGCAGGTTGCCCACTGCCCGAGAGCAATCCACACCCAAAAGATTGATCTATACGATTATGTTCAAGTAGGAAGGACCGCATTGTCGCCTATTGATAGGACCTTAGAAGACACAGCCTTGCATAGGTGCGGCGTGTATCATTATTGTCTAAGTGTACCCCCTACTACCCAGCCTAAGCAGTGGCTGGCTGAATTAAGGTAGTTGGAGTAAATGTCTTTTAGATGACTGGTGCTTCCAATGCTCGTGCTCGGGCAAAGGTGCTTTTGAGATGCGAATACGTTTCCAGTCAGGATGCTGAGCGAGCCGAGCATTAAGCTCGACAAACTCAGCCTGATCCGCACTGATTTCACTGGCATTAACAATGGCATTTACTGGGCATTCGGCCACACAAATAGAACAGTCAATGCACTCGTCAGGGTGAATCACCAAAAAATTAGGCCCCTCGAAGAAACAATCCATGGGACAAACGGCAACACAGTCTGTGTATTTACATTGAATACAGGATTCAGTAACAACAAAGGGCATAATTTTTACTACTTATTGAGGCGGCGCACATACCATGCGCCCCACAATAATCCTAATAAAGCAGCGCTAGAAGAAGCTAATAACACCCCTAGTTTAGCAGCATTGAGCAGACTTTCATTATCAAAAGCCAGCGTGCCAATAAAAATTGACATGGTAAAACCAATCCCAGCCAATAAACCTATTAGCGTGATGCCTGACCAAGTTACCCCTTCGGCTAACTGACAGACTTTTAAAGCCACCGCCAAACGACACGCTATAAAAATACCTAGCGGTTTGCCTATAACCAAAGCAAGAATAACCCCCCACATCACCGATTGCGCTCCTCCGGCACTGACCTCTAAGCCTTGAAAGCTTACGCCCGCATTCGCTAAGGCAAAAACGGGCATGACAAGAAACGCAACCCAAGGGTGCAACTGCATTTGCACTCGGGCTACAGGTGGTAATAGCTCGCGATGCGCCTCGCGCACTTTCTCTATAGACTGCAATATCACTAACTCGTCTTTATCTGAGTATTGTGCTTGCGCTTTGATGCGCTGCATGTTTTCTTCGACTACTGTTAGTGGATCAGCCCGTAAAGGACGCGCATACACGGGGGTCATTAAACCTAGAATTACACCCGCTAAAGTGGGATGTGCCCCCAGTTGAAGTACCCCAAACCACAGCACAGCTCCAGGTAGCAAATAAGCAAAAGCGGAAGCAACCCCTAAGCGCTGCCAAAGCATCACCAAGGCTATGCCCGCTACGATGAGCCAGAGACCACTGTAATCCAACCCTCCTGAATAGAAAAAAGCAATGATAAGTACCGCGACCACATCATCGATAATGGCAATTGCCAAAAGCATAATACGCACATTAGACGGTATAGACCGCCCTAACAAAGCGAGCACTCCCACCGCAAAAGCAATATCTGTTGCGGTGGGCACAGCCCAACCTCTACCCTGTACTGGATCCGTATTTATCATCAGATAAATCAAAGCAGGCACGATCACACCGCCTGCTGCTGCTACCAAGGGTAAGGAGGCTTGAGTAAAGCTGGATAAAGCCCCTTCGTGTATTTCTCGTCTAATCTCCATCCCGACCACTAGAAAAAAAGCAGTCATTAAGGCATCATTAACCCAAAAATGCAGGCTTCCCGACATGGCGAAATCACCAAGCTCTATCCCCAGCGTTTGTCCCCAAAAATCGAAATACTGCTGTGCATAGGACGAATTCGCCCACACAAGAGCAGCCACAGCGGCAGCAATTAAAACTATGCCACCAAAGGCTTCGATATGAGTTAAACGAGTGAATTGATCCGAAATGGACTGAGCAAGACGATGGCCAAGCGGGAGCTGATTGGGTGAGGTATTATTTTTCATAACCTTAAAATAATGAAATGCACAGGCGGCCCGACCTGTACGTTACCTATTTACCTAGCCCCATGCTAGACAAATACCCACGTAAAGCGTAACGTATATTTTTTAGCTATGCAAACCTGCTACCAACATAACTTGTTTGTATTCCTACCACATGCATGTATTATCCGATAACCCAAGTAACGCAAACCCATGTTTAAGTTGCGGGGCTTGTTGTGCCCATTTTCGGGTGTCTTTTTATAGTGGTGAACTAAAAGGGCCCACTGGAGGTCTAGTCCCTGCAGAACTAACCACTCAAATAGGCCCGTTACGGGCGTGTATGAAAGGTACAGAACTAGGCCAAGGCCGCTGTATTGCGCTGCGCGGGGAGTTAGGCAAGCCCGGCGTGCATTGCACTATTTACGAAAACAGACCCAGTCCTTGCCGTGAGTTTAATGTGCTTGATGATCAGGGAATGATGAATCCTGATTGCCTACGTTTACGTTATCAGTTGGGCTTAGCCATGCCTTTTTTAAAAAACCAATCATAGCCACTGACTAAAATAATACCTAAAACCACGCAGGCAGCCCCCATAACAAAGCTGCGCTCTATGTGTTCATTTAGTAATATTACGCCCAACATCACCCCAAATAAAGGGGTCATAAATGACAAAACCCCTAAACGAGAAGCCAAGTATTTGCGTAATAACCAAAACCAAACCAATAAGCTAGCAAAAGACACCACTACAGTTTGAAAAGCTAAATTAGCAACCAGTGCCCAGCTCCAGTGGATGGCCGTTTGCCCAGTTAAAAAGGCCCCACTCAATAAAATAACAAAAGCCCCTATTAATTGATAAAACAAAGTTTCTGTGGCGGGCGCATTTTTTAAGCAGGTGCCGCGTACCACTACAGTAGTAGCCCCCCAAAATAAGCCGCCTAGCAGGGCCAAGCCATCGCCTAACAACATATTAGGGCTAGTAAGCGTAGTCGTGGTGGTTTCGCGACCAAGAAAGCTAACTGCTACACCCACAAACGCCAACAAAACCCCTAGCCACTGTAAAGGCTGCAAACGTTCATCAGGTGAGAAAAAATGTAAACCTAAGGCAGCAAAAATCGGAGCGGTATAAAGAAAAATGGATACATGCGAAGCAGTGGTATAGCGTAGAGCCTCACCAACAAAAAAGAATTCCCCTGCAAAAAGCACCCCAACTAATAGCCCTGGTTTCCAAGCTCCGGCCAAGGTAAATAAACGCTGCCCGCGCCAACGAACAAAACACCATGTCAGCACTGCTCCGCCAAGTGAACGCAATGCAATTTGTAAAGTTGCCGCCATATCATACGCGGTGTATTTCAAACCTACTTGCGCCAAAGCCCAAGCAAAGCACAACAAGACCATAAGACTGGTTGCTTGGGGAGTTAAACCTTGTCGTTGTTGTGTCATGGCTTTAATTATTAGATAAGTAAACATAACAACATACAACAAACCCCGCCAGAGCGGGGTTTGTTTAGACAGGCTTTATCATCTATTGATTACAAAATAGATTTCAAAAGCTTGCCCATTTCGGATGGATCGCGTGTGGTTTTGATACCGCACTCTTCCATTACAGCTAATTTCGCATCGGCGGTGTCATCACCACCAGAAATTAAAGCACCTGCATGACCCATACGTTTTCCGGGAGGCGCAGTAACACCTGCGATAAAGCCAACAATAGGTTTGGTCATGTTGTCTTTAGCCCAACGTGCTGCGTTAACTTCATCTGGACCACCGATTTCGCCAATCATGATAACGGCGTCGGTATCGGGGTCGTCGTTGAACATTTTCAACACATCAATGTGTTTTAATCCATTGATTGGGTCGCCACCAATACCTACGGCAGCGGATTGGCCTAGACCGAGCTCGGTTAATTGAGCAACCGCTTCATACGTAAGCGTACCAGAGCGGCTTACCACACCAATACGACCTTTGCGATGGATATGGCCTGGCATAATACCGATTTTAATTTCATCAGGAACAATTAAACCGGGGCAGTTAGGGCCGAGCAGCAAGGTTTTCTTGTTTTCATCGCGCATGCGATTACGTAACTCGAGCATATCACGCACAGGAATGCCTTCGGTAATACAAATGACGAGATCTAGATCTGCATCCACGGCTTCCCAAATGGCATCGGCAGCACCTGCTGGCGGTACATAAATAACAGAAACCGTCGCACCAGTCGCATCACGCGCATCTTTTACTGTAGCGTAAATAGGTACACCCTCGAAATCCTCACCTGCACGGCGTGGGTTTACGCCAGCGACAAAGGCTTCCATACCATTGCCGTACTCGCGGCACATGCGTGTGTGGAACTGACCGGTTTTACCCGTAATACCTTGTGTAATGACCTTGGTATCTTTGTTGATCAAAATTGACATGTAAACAATCCTTTCCGGTTACTTAGCGGCGGCAACCACTTTGGTTGCGGCTTCGGCCATGGTGTCTGCACTGATGATAGGCAAGCCAGACTCGGCTAGCATTTTTTTGCCTAGTTCTTCGTTAGTGCCTTTCATGCGTACAACAAGAGGAACATCCAAGTTCACTGCTTTACATGCTGCAATAACACCTTCAGCGATAACGTCACAACGCATAATACCGCCGAAAATATTCACCAAAATGGCTTTAACATCGTCGTTTTTCAACATGATTTTAAAGGCTTCAGTGACCTTTTCTGCGGTAGCACCGCCACCCACATCCAAGAAGTTTGCTGGCTCGCCACCAAACAGCTTGATGGTATCCATAGTCGCCATAGCTAAACCAGCGCCATTAACCAAACATCCAATATTGCCCTCGAGCTGGATGTAAGCAAGGTCGTATTTGCTGGCTTCAACTTCGGCTGGATCTTCTTCGTCTAAATCGCGATACTCTACAAGTTCGGGTTGACGGAAAAGAGCATTGGTATCAAAGTTGAACTTGGCATCTAGAGCCATAATATCGCCAGAACCCGTTAAAATTAGCGGGTTAATTTCTGCCAATGATGCGTCGGTATCCCAGTAGGCTTGGTAAAGCTTTTGGAACTGTTCTGCGGCTTGGGCTTGTGAAGCCTCGGGAATACCAATGCCAGCAGCTAAACCGGTGGCTTCTTCAGTGGTAAGCCCTGTTTTAGGGTCTACGAAGACTTTTAGGATTTTCTCGGGGTTGGTTTCCGCAACCTCTTCGATTTCCATACCACCTTCGGCAGAGGCCATCACGCAAATACGCTGAGACTCTCGGTCTGTCACAATACCAACGTAGTATTCTTTTTTGATGTCTGCGCCGTCTTCGATTAATAAACGACGCACTTTTTGGCCTTGGGGGCTAGTTTGATGCGTGATCAACTGCATACCCAAAATTTCTGTTGCCAACTGTTTAACTTCATCCATGGAGCGAGCTAGTTTTACCCCACCACCCATGCCGCGACCGCCGGCATGAATTTGTGCTTTAACTACCCACACCGGTCCCCCGAGCTTTTCAGCTGCTGCTACTGCCTCGTCGACGGAGAAAGCAGGGATGCCCTCTGGCACCGCTACCCCGTACTTTCTTAACAGTGCTTTGCCCTGATATTCATGAATTTTCATTTAGTACCTGTCAGTCTAAGAACACATTAAAAAATCATCCACTTGTCTGCAAGAAACAAGTGGACAAAACTCAAATTACTGCGCCGTTTCGGGCTTTTCATACCACTTTGGGTAAAACTCCCTAACTACTTCACCATCGGCTCGTAAAGCATGACAACCATCTATATGAAAAGGCCTTGTTTGTTGTTTTTGGCCAGAATTAAAACGGTTTAATCGTGCTGCTACACCTTGGATGGCGGCAGTAGGTAAAACGTTGGTTAGCTCTGTCATGTGCGTACAGCCGTGTTTCCCGGCTAAGCGTGCACGCACCTCGTGTCTAAACCCACGAATTAAGTTCAGTCCTATCAGCTTCTGATAACTTTGAACAATCGTGTCGCACACGGCATAGGGTGCTGCATCATACTGTACACCTGCATCAACGATGGTGTAGTCGCTATTAATAGTTATGCGTAGCAACATATGGTGTACAGGTTGACCAGCGGGATGTTCACCACCATTGGACAAGGGGAAAGAGTAGGATTTGGTATCAACCAGTTCAGCGTCTAAATCCCATAAACCATCAGCACGCTCGAACACCTCTACGACAACAGAACGTTTGTGTAAAGGAGTACGTGCAACCGTGATTTCGGGTAAAACCATACAAATACCTACTGGAAAGCGAACAACAAAACACATTAAGTATAGCGCACCTCTTACGCTATACAGCTATTTTCTCTATGAAAAATAAAAATAGCGCTGAATCGGAATAAACCACAAAGACTTCAATGGGTGATTTTATTGATGCTAATAAAAAAATAGCTAAACCCAAAGCTAACACTAACCAAAAAACCAAGGTTATGCCTAGGTGCTAACTCAATGACTTTTTACACACATCTACAAAACGCATAAAACCCCTCTTTGCAAAATGTACACGTAGCGGTCACCCTAGCAAAGCCGTGGCAGCAGCATAGACTGCAGAGCATAAAAGTGGGTAGGTACGTAGAATGAGGATAGCGATTTTATATTAACGTGTTTTGACAACACGCTAGAGCAATGGTTTTGGTCTTTTAGATGGTATCTTTGAGGCGATCGAGAATTTTTCGTAGTAAGTCAGGACTAAAGCCCCGACTAGCCATAAAGCGATGCTGTTTTGCATAGCTTTTTTGATCAGTGGGTGCCCTGCCAAACTTGCGCTCCCAGACTTCTAAGGCTCGGTCGAACTCGGAGTCTTGAAGTTGCTCTCGGGCCAAATCAATGTGCTCGGTATCGACGCCCTGTTGACGTAGTTCTTGGAGTAAACGTCGCGTACCGAATTTATGAGCACGACGGTTAATGAGGCTTTGCGTGAAGCGTTCATCACATAACCAGTTTTGCGCTTGAAGTTCGTCTAATAACTGGTTAATAGCATCTAGGTCGTCAGAATGACGCTGTAATTTACGCTGGAGCTCAAGTCTAGAGTGTTCGCGTCTGGATAAGAAGTCAATAGCACGTGCTTTTAAAGAAACCCCCTTCCGTTTGGAAGAGGGTTCTTTAGTCGAATCTAACTGTTCGAAATCTTCAAAGCCGAGCTGCTCAAAACCGCCCTCGTCATCAAAGTTTTGCATAACGGTTATTTTTTGTCCTCTGCAGCCTCAGGGGTTGCTTTTTTTTCGGCAGAAGCTGGGGTGTCTTTGATTTCCTCGAGCACGGTAATACCATGGTGTGCCCGCACTTTATTTTCGATTTCACGTGCTAAGACAGGATTTTCACGTAGGTATTCGCGTGCATTGTCTTTGCCCTGACCAATACGTGTGCTTTCATAGCTGTACCATGCGCCGGCTTTGTCTACGATGCCAGCCTGTACACCAAGATCAATGATTTCACCTTCGCGCGAAATACCGCCCCCATACATAATATCGAATTCGGCCTGCTTGAAAGGGGGTGCCACTTTATTTTTTACTACTTTAACGCGGGTCTCGTTACCTACGACTTCGTCACCACGCTTGATAGAACCGATACGGCGAATATCAAGACGTACTGAGGAGTAAAATTTTAAAGCGTTACCACCAGTAGTGGTTTCAGGACTGCCGAACATCACGCCAATTTTCATGCGAATTTGGTTAATAAAAATAACCATACAGTTCGCACGTTTAATGGTAGCAGTCAGTTTACGCAGGGCTTGGCTCATGAGACGGGCCTGAAGACCAGGTAAGGAGTCGCCCATATCGCCTTCAATTTCGGCTTTAGGTGTTAGGGCAGCAACCGAGTCAACCACGATTAAATCTACGGAGCCAGAACGAACCAGCGCGTCTGTGATTTCAAGAGCCTGTTCCCCTGTATCGGGTTGAGAAATCAATAGATCATTTAAGTTTACGCCTAGTTTAGAAGCGTATTGAACGTCTAAAGCGTGTTCGGCATCCACAAAGGCACATGTACCGCCGATTTTTTGCATTTCAGCAATGACTTCGAGGGTGAGTGTAGTTTTGCCGGAAGATTCTGGACCGTAGATTTCTATCACACGGCCACGAGGCAACCCGCCTACACCTAGAGCAATATCTAAACCTAAAGAACCGGTGGAACAAACCTGAATGTCGTGTTCGACCTGGTTGTCTCCGTAACGCATTACGGAGCCTTTACCAAACTGCTTTTCAATTTGAGACAGTGCGGCAGCTAAGGCTTTTTCACGCTCTGCAGCTACAGCTTTGTTGCGCTTATCGTCCATGTATATGTCCTATGTAGTAATGGGTAACCCATCATTATCAATATAAAACTATTATACTGTATAAATATACAGATAACCAGTAAAATACATGCGTCCATGTAAACTGTTGTTTAGCTGATATGTTAGCTTAGCCTATGATCTTGCGTCTAACTGTAATGTTTAGTGCTAATGGCTCAAATTAACCTACAGCACGTTTTATACTTGTGGCATAGAATAGAATGCTTCTTTTCACTAATGACTAAATTCTCATGTGGTTTAAAAACTTACGACTTTTCCGCCTTCACCCTGAATGGACAACAGACTCTATTGACGAGCTAGTTGCTAACAAAGCCTTTACCCCAGGCTCCAGCCAAGACCCCGTTAGCATTGGCTGGGCTCCTGCCCATGACCAAGCCGATTTAGTCCATCGCGTTCAAGGTCAGCTCCTATTAACCGCTAAGTCTGAAAAAAAACTGTTACCCAGCACGGTTATTAATCAAATTGCTAGGGCTCGCGCCAAAGACAAAGAAGAAGAGCAAGGCTACAAAGTAGGCCGCAAGCAAATGAAAGAGCTCAAAGAAGACCTAATCACCGAGCTCTTGCCCCGTGCATTTAGTATAGAACGTCTCGTATCGGTATGGATCGACCCTGAAAACCGGTGGTTAGCCATTGATGCCGCCGCTGCAGCCACTGCCGACGAAGTCATGGGGCTTATTGCTAAAACCTTCGAGCTTTTCCCTGCTTTGCCGGTTTATACCGAGCAGTCCCCTGCCGCTGCTATGACCAGTTGGTTAGCCGATTTCAGCCTGCCGTATCCATTTACTATTGACCAAGACGCCGAGCTTAAAGGCAGTGGGGAAAGCCGCTCCGTAGTGCGTTATGCGCGTCACAATCTAGACAGCGACGAGGTGCGCAACCACATTACCGAAGGCAAACAATGCACCCGTTTAGCCTTAACTTGGGCTGATAAAATCTCTTTTGTTTTAACCGAAGGGTTTGAGTTAAAACGCATTACACCCACCGATTTATTAACCGAGCAAAACGAGGCTGATAGTCATGACGAGGCACATGTATTTGATGCCGATTTCTTATTAATGAGTTCAGAGCTCAATGGGTTGATTCACGAGCTCCTAGAGGCGCTAGGCGGCGAAAAGAAAAGCCCCGTTTAACGCCTATAGCACAGCAGGCCGTCCACATCTTTTATTACGACTTGGCGGCCAGCTACCTCGATAAATTCCTTTTTAATTAAATCATTCAAAATACGCGAAAAATGCTCAGGCGTTAAGTTTAAGGCGGCAGCAATATGGGCCTTGGAGCGGTCAAGCTCAATGCGCTGCTGGTTTTTTAATGCTATGCGATCTAATAAATAATGAATAACCCGTTGTGTTCCTGAAACCGATTGCATGGTCATGACATCGCCAAACAAATAACACAAATTTTGGCTCAGGCTCGACACCAAACGCATCATTAGCCAAGGGTGTTTAGCTAATTGGGCATAAAAATGCTGCTTAGTGATTCGTATAGCAATAGTTGGCTCTAAAGCAATCGCATCAACGCGATAAGTGTCGCCCATTAATACACACGCATCCCCTACTGCTCCTCCGGTGGTTCTATAATGCAATGGCCTCACTTGAGCAGTATCGGTTTGCCATTGCATCTGCACTGCACCGGTCTCCACAATATAAAATGCCACGCAACCTTGATCGCGTTGGAACAAATACTCCTGCTCAGCAAACTCTATCCGATCACACTGTTCGTAAAACAGACCCAACTCTACATCGCTCCACCCTTCGAACAAGGGATGTTTTTGTAAATAACTAGGCGCAGCAGAATAGGTGCTTTTGGTTTGGGCCATGATGGTCTCTATATTAGTTTTGAATAGGTAGCGGTGGTGGCCTGGCGCAAGTATTGATCAAACTCCATGCTAATAGCTCGTACAAATAAACGCCCCTTCGCCGTTATTTGCATATGTTCAGCATCGAAATCAAGTAACCCTGCGTCTACATAAGGCCGTAGCGCCAAGAGCTCGTTAGCAAGGTGTTGCTTTAGATTCAGGCCATAGCGCTGTTGGTAATCATAAAAATCAATAGGCATGCTGCACATCAAGGTCATTATGAGCTCTTCACGCAACACATCCTCACTACTCATAACATGGCCTCGAAATGTAGCCAACTGACCCGCGTTAATTTGCGCACGGTATGCATTTAATGAGCGTTGGTTTTGGACGTGAGTGTGGCCTACTTTTCCAATAGCAGAAACACCTAAACCAATCAGATCACTATGAGCTCGTGTGGTATAGCCCTGAAAATTTCTATGTAAGCTTTTATCCAAACGCGCCACATTTAACTCATCACTGGGCAAAGCAAAATGATCTAAACCAATGTATTCATAGCCTTCGTCTAACAACCGTTGGGCCGCCATTAAAAAAATCTGTAGACGCTCTTCGGCTGAAGGCAAATCGCTTTCATTAATTAAACGCTGTGCTTTGAAACGTTGTGGTAAATGCGCATAGTTGTATAGCGCAATGCGATCGGGGCGCAATGCCACCAGCGCTGCAATGGTTTTTGCAAAGCTCTCTAGATTTTGTTTAGGCAAACCATAAATCAAGTCAGTATTAATTGACTGAAACCCTGCCGTTCGGCTCGCTTCCATCGCGCGCGCCACCATTTCCAAAGGCTGAACTCTATTCACAGCGGCCTGCACAGCTGGGTCAAAATCTTGTACCCCAAAACTGGTACGGTTAAAACCAAGCTCGGCCAGTTGATCTAAGCTGTTTTCAGCCACAGTACGCGGATCTATCTCTATGCCCAGCTCTGCATCTGCCGTAAAGTCAAAATGTGACCGTATCCCCTGCAGGAGCTGCTTTAGTTCACTGTGCTGCAAAAACGTAGGTGTACCGCCCCCTAAATGTAACTGCCCTGTGGTGCGTTTTTGCCCCAAGTGTGGTGCTAATAACTGCAGCTCTTTTAATACGGTTTGTACATAGGTCGCTGAACGCGAGGTGTCTTGGGTAATAATTTTATTACAGGCACAAAAATAGCACAGAGACTGGCAATACGGTAAATGCACATACACCGAGTAATCCGGTAAGCTGACATTTTGCTGACGCTTAGCTAAAGCCGTTATATAATGTTCGCTACTAAAATTATCGACAAAGCGATCAGCGGTGGGATACGAGGTGTAACGCGGCCCCGACCGATCGAAGCGTCTGATCAGACTTTCTGAAATGTGGACCGTGTCGATAGGTTCCTCTATATCGTGCATTTTTACTCCCTAAACGCGTGCGTATGCTGTATTGTTGTCAAATAGTATGGCGTTTTTATGAGAAAAACTAATTGATATAGGTCAAGTACTTCTTTCTCCCCTTAACGGTGCTTTGTATTTCTTCTGCGAAAAATAGCAACAAATGTCGTATTATTAAGGGCTAAATAAACCACTTTGCTGCAGAGAGCCTGATGTATTTGCTCATAATTTTAGTCTTGCCTTTTATAGGCAGCCTACTTTCCTCATTGCTTCCCGCCTCTCAACGCACACTCCATGCATTACTTGCAGGCGTGGTTGCGGCAAGCTGTGCGCTGTTCACTCTTTTGTGCACACCGGCTATTTTCAATGGGGATGTACTGTTTTACAGCACGCACTGGATACCCACCCATGGCATAGACTTCACTTTACGCATGGATGGGTTTGCTTGGCTATTTAGTTTAATAGTAAGCGTAATGGGTGCGTTGATAGCTCTTTACGCCCATTACTACCTTTCCCCCAAAGACCCTGCACGCCGCTTTTTTGCTTTTTTACAGGCCTTTATGGGGTCCATGCTTGGTGTTGTGATTTCCGGCAACCTAATTCAACTCGTGGTTTTTTGGGAATTAACCAGCCTGTCTTCTTTTATGTTGATTGCTTACTGGTACCACAGGCGTGACGCGCGGCGTGGGGCTCGTATGTCTTTAGTTATCACAGGCGGAGGCGGTTTGTGCTTGCTGGCGGGTGTATTGATGCTGGGGCATGTAGCAGGCAGCTATGATTTACATACGGTTCTTCAGGCACGTGAGCAAATTCAATCTCATCATTGGTATCCCATTTTACTGACCTTATTGCTGCTTGGCGCTTTTACTAAAAGCGCTCAATTTCCATTTCACTTGTGGTTGCCGCGTGCCATGGCAGCCCCAACCCCCGTTTCAGCATATTTGCACTCCGCCACCATGGTTAAAATGGGCGTGTTTTTACTTGCACGCTTTTGGATTGTCATGGCGGGCACCGAGGCCTGGCTATGGGTAGTGGGCAGTGCAGGCTTAATTTCGCTCAGTCTAGGTGCCTACCTAGCCACCTTTCAACGGGATATGAAAGGTGTATTGGCTTATTCAACCATCAGCCATTTAGGCTTAATCACCGTGCTGCTTGGTTTAAGCACACCTATGGCCCTAGTAGCCGCTATTTTTCATATCATTAATCACGCCACGTTTAAGGCCTCATTGTTTATGGCTGCAGGCATTGTGGATCATGAATCAGGCACACGCAATTTAAACCGACTCTCTGGCTTACGCCATTTCATGCCTGTGACGGCCACGTTGGCAACTGTGGCCGCTGCGTCTATGGCGGGCGTACCGTTATTAAACGGCTTCTTATCTAAAGAAATGTTCTTTACCGAGGCCGTATTTAGTGCAAATGGCAGCTGGTTTAACCGTATTTTGCCTTTCGTAGCCGTTGCAGCTAGTGTGTTTAGCGTGGCGTACTCGTACCGTTTTATTAGCCAAGTATTTTTTGGGCCACCCGCTCATAATCTACCTCGAACCCCTCATGAGCCACCTCGCTTAATGCTAATCCCTAGCGCGATCTTGGTGTTTATTTGTTTAATTGTGGGCGTGTTTCCAACTTATACCGTAGGGCCTATTTTGCATGTGGCCGTGCATTCTATTCTTGGCGCAGCCACCCCACAGTACAACTTACACATTTGGCACGGTTTTACTATTCCCCTTTTAATGAGCGTCATTGCCACCTTGGGTGGGTTGGTTCTGATTGGCATATTAAATCGTTACCGTAAAGGCCGCTCCGATCGCGCTCCATTGCTCTATACCATTAATGCAGGCAGTATTTTTGAATGGCTTATGGGTTGGATTGAGGCCGGAGCAGATTTTGTTATTCGTCATACTTATTCCGATCGCCTCCAACGGCAGGTGCTGCTTATTTTAGTAGCTACCTTTGTAGTGGCAGCCTTGCCTTTGCATAAAAACGGCTGGTTTACCTTGGGTCATCTTAGTCCCGTAGACCCTCTTTTTGCCATTATGTGGTTTGCCGGTGCTGCTTGCGCACTAAGCGCAGCCTATTATGCAAAGTTTCATCGTCCTGCTGCCCTACTACTATCTGGTGGCGCTGGGTTAGTTACTAGCCTTAGCTATGCGTGGCTCTCTGCTCCAGATTTAGCCCTCACCCAGCTTGCCGTAGAGGTGGTAACAGTAGTGCTAATTTTATTGGGTTTACGCTGGTTGCCAAAACGTATTCCTATACCCGATGGTCTGGGTCTAACACGATCACAAGCGCGTTTTAGACGCATCCGCGACCTAAGCGTAGCGGTTTTAGGTGGTGCTGGGATTGCTGCCCTAAGCTTTGCTATTTTGACGCGCCCAACCACCGACGGCATTTCCTCTTTCTTGGTTGAAAAAGCCCTACCCCTGGGTGGCGGTGCTAACGTTGTCAACGTTATTTTAGTCGACTTCCGCGGCTTTGATACGTTTGGTGAAATTACCGTTCTAGGTGTGGTGGCGCTCAGTGTTTTTGCTTTGTTACGTCGTTTTAGACCTCCAGTGGAAACCGTAGCCGAACCTTTAGCACGCCGTCAAAATCAACACAGTATGCTAAGCACCACTTTCGACGAGCCAGACCCCCATGCTCTATTACCCGATGGCATTATGCGCATCCCAGCCGTGCTTGTGCGTCTGCTCATGCCCATTGCGGCTCTTATTTCGGTGTACTTTTTATTGCGTGGTCATAACTTACCAGGGGGCGGCTTTGTTGCGGGCTTAATCATGGCCACAGCGATTATTTTGCAGTATATGGTAAGCGGCATCGTATGGATTGAGTCCAGACCTCTTATCCAGCCACAAACATGGATTGCTGGCGGTATGCTTACTGCCGGCTTTGCTGCCATGATGGTATGGTGGTATTCCAAGCCTTTTTTAGCAGCACAAAATTGGGATATTGATTTACCTTGGCTAGGCACTATTCATACTTCTAGCGCCCTATTGTTTGACATAGGCGTGTTTATGTTGGTGGTGGGTTCAACCGTGCTCATTCTGGTTGCTTTGGCTCACCAGTCATTGCGTTTTTATCGTATGCTCCCAGCCATTCAAAGTGTTTTACAAAATAAAAAGGATACCTAGTGGAAGTCATTCTCTCCTTGGCCATTGGTGTGCTTGCCGGATCTGGAATTTGGTTAGTACTGCGTCCTCGAACTTTTCAGTTCATTATGGGCTTGTCTTTGTTGTCCTACGCGGTGAACCTTTTTATTTTTGCCATGGGACGTATTCGTGTGGGCGCTCCTCCAGTTATTTCTAATGAACTTGGAGCGGATCCCAGTTTATATGCAGACCCTCTGCCGCAGGCCTTAGTACTAACGGCTATTGTTATTGGTTTTGCTACAACGGCTTTATTTTTGGTTGTATTACTCGCAAACCGCGGCTTTACCGGTACAGACCATGTTGATGGACGCGAGGAACAACCCTAATGTGGCAGCAGCATTTACCCATTTTCCCTATTGCTATTCCCCTCTTAACCGCAGCGCTCATGCTGCTGCTTAGGGATAAAAACCGACAAATTAAAATTGCACTAGGCGGCCTTTCTTTAGCACTTCAATTTTTAGTCGCACTTACCCTTTTGGGTATGGCGGATGGCTCAATTGACACAAACTGGCTGCATGGGGTCGGCGTTTACTTATTAGGCGACTGGCCTGCGCCTTTTGGTATTGTCGTTGTGGTTGACCGCTTAGCCGCTTTGATGCTTGTTATTACATGTATTTTAGCTAGCACTACGTGGTGGTATGCCACTGCCCGCTGGGATCGTGCTGGGGTTCATTTTCATCCCTTATTTCAGCTCTTAATCATGGGCTTGAATGGTGCATTTCTAACTGGCGACCTTTTTAATCTTTTTGTATTTTTCGAGGTCTTTTTAGCTGCTTCGTATGGCTTGATGTTACATGGCTCAGGCCGCGATCGTGTCCGGGCGGGTTTGCATTATATTGCTGTGAATTTATTGGCCTCCTTCCTGCTTCTAATTGCCATAGCCTTAATCTATGGTGTTACAGGCACACTCAACATGGCCGACCTAGCAGCTAAGGTAGGGCTTTTATCTGGGGGCGACAGACGTCTTTTTGAAGCAGCAGCAGCCATATTAGGCATTGCTTTTTTAATTAAAGCCGCCGCTTGGCCCTTGAACTATTGGCTAATTGACACCTATGCGAATGCCAGCCCTCCGGTAGCAGCTATGTTTGCCATCATGACCAAGGTCGGAGTTTATTCATTGTTGCGTATCGGCTCGCTGTTGGTACCCACCGGCGCTCCAGCTGCCTTTGGGGGCGAATGGATGTTTCCAGTGGGTATAGCAACGTTAGCTTTTGGCTCATTTGGTTTACTTGCTACGCATCAACCCGAACGCATGGCCAGCTATTGCATTGTTATTTCCTCTGGCACGCTATTGGCCGCCTTAGGCATGCCTGGAGTCACGTTAACAGGGCCTGCTTTGTATTATCTACTCAGCTCGGTGCCTGCTACAGCCGCATTTTTTATGCTGCTTGAAATGGTAGGGCGTGCGCAAACCTTTGGCTCCGATCTACTCGCTGTCAGCCAAGAAGCCTTTGAGCTTACCGACCCAGAGAGCGAAGACAGCTCAGACGATGTCATTGGGATTGCTATTCCCGCGGCAATGGTGTTTTTAGGTATGTCGTTTATTGCCTGCGCCTTATTAATTATTGGTTTGCCTCCTCTATCAGGCTTTGTAGCAAAACTATCATTATTATCTGCCGCACTGAAAGCATCCGGTGCCACGGGGAACGCCTGGATCTTAACCACTACGGTTCTAGTCTCTGGCTTTATTGGTTTAATGGCTTTCTCACGCACGGGGATTCGTTTGTTTTGGAGCTTTAGCGATATTAAAGTGCCCCGCTTACGCCTAAATGAAGCGCTGCCCGTAGCCAGCTTAATCGGCGTTTGTGTGGTACTAACAATGCGCGCAGGGCCTATTATTCAATACTTAGAACAAACCGCCGCGTACCTCGATACACCAAGTAGCTACATTTCTGCTGTCTTGGCTCGTGATTCTATACGTCCTGTGCATGAGGGTAGCGTCAATGATTAAAAAATACGCGCAGTTTATATTTTTGCCTGCCCTACTTGCTTTTCTTTGGTTATTATTAAATGGTTTTTCAAAGGGAAATCTTGTATTGGCTGTGGGCCTAGGCATCGCTTTAAGCCTAGCCGCCTTACCCTTTAGACCCATCCGTGCCACGATGCACCACCCATTTATTGCTATACGTTTATGTTGGCATGTAGCAGTGGATATTGTTAAATCTAATTACGATGTGGGTTATATCGTTTTATTTAGAGAAAAAGCGCAGCCAGCTCCGGGTTTTTTAAACATCCCTATTCGCCTTAAAGACCCGCACGGATTAGCCGCCTTAGCCTGCATTATTACCTACACTCCGGGTACTGTTTGGGCTGGTTTCAACTATGAAACACAAGTATTAACATTGCATATACTTGACCTTAAAGATGAGCAACACTGGTTAGATACCATCCAAAAAAGGTATCAGGAACCCTTAATAGAGATTTTTGAATGAGTGCACTAATACACTGGGCCAGCCTCTTTGCTTTGACCTGTTACACCATCGGCATGGTTGTTGCTGTATACCGCTTAATGACTGGCCCTACAGCTGCTGATCGGGTCCTAGCTTTAGACACCATATATAGCAATGGGCTGATGGCTCTTCTGGCCTTGGGCTTACGTTTTAACTCCACCTTGTATTTTGACATTGGATTACTCATTGCCCTCTTTGGTTTTGTGGGCTCGGCAGCAATGGCTAAATTTTTATTACGTGGCGAGGTCATCGAACCATGAATGAGTTTCCGCTTTGGCTTACTGTTTTAATTAGTGTCTTAATTGTATTAAGCGGCATTATTACATTGGTGGGCACACTGGGCTTAGTTCGCTTACGTCACTTTTACTCTCGTATGCATGCACCCACTTTGGGTAATACCTTGGGCGTATTTTGTCTTTTGGTGGCCTGTGCATTAGTAGCTAGTTTTGGCGCAAAAAAACTTTTAGTCTATCCGTTGGTTATTACTGTGCTTTTAGTAATCACTTCGCCTGTAACCGCTATTTTATTAATGCGTGCAGCCATCAAACGGGAAACCAAGCAGCGTTTGGCTGAGTATGCGCCTGACGAGCTCGGTCTGATGGATGTGCCCATGAAAACAGAAATTAAGCCGCCCTCTAAGTAATCAGCAGCACTCCTTTACTTTTAGTTGCGGTTATTGTTGTTACACTTAAATCTCGGCATTAACCCAAGGAGTCAATGATGAAAAAATCTTTTTTAGTCGCATCTAGCCTTGTTATGTCTTTAGGTTTTCATAGTGCTCACGCTCAAAACCCTACTCCGCAACAAGCGTATAACGAGGCAATGCAAACATGCAATCAATTGAGTGACGCAGCTGCTAAACAAAACTGCAAGCGTGATGCCGGCGCTGCCCTGCAGCAAGCAAAACGCACTCCGCCCGCACAGCTTAGCGAGTCCACCTTAACGGAAAACCGTACTGCACGTTGCCGTGCTTTGCAATCCCAGTCTGCTCAAGAAGATTGTGTAGCACAAATGACAGGACAAATCCCTTCTAAAGAGTTTGGCTCAGTCGAAGGCGGGGGTATTTTGCGCGAATCCACTATTACAATTCAAGGTGAACCCACTCAGGTTCAACCAACTAACCCGGTGCGTAGCATTCCAACGCAGCCAGCTCCTATTCGCTAGTACGCAGCTGACGCCTTAGGCCAATACCCATGCGCGGGCCTGGGAAAACGATACTAATGCGCGTCCCTTTGTAATGAGGACGGCTTAATAGGTTCCAGCCCGCCCCATGCGCTAATGCAATTTCTCGCACGATGGCTAGACCTAAGCCCGACCCATCGCTTTGCTGATTATCAGAACCTCGATAAAACGCCTCAAAAAGCTGATGGCTATCGTTAAAGCTAATGCCTATACCATCGTCTTCCACACTTAATGTAGGCGGATTGGCAGTAATACGTAAAGTGATTTGATGTTGAGCCTGAGAATAACGTAGTGCGTTATCTATTAAGTTTCCTAAAAGCTCATCCAATAGCAGCGGATCTGCGTCTACCCAAATTGATTTATCCGGCGCAATTAATCGCAGTGCTAGGTTTTTTTTATGGGTAGGTTGAATCCATTCAGCGCCACTGGTACGTGCCCATTCACATAAATCCAAACGCACAAATCGATCTTTGGGACTAGCTGCCGCATCCACACGCGCTAAAACCAATAACTGCTGCCCTAGGCGAATCATGCGCTCAGTGCTTAGCTTGATTCGCTCTACAGGAGCACGCATATCTGCTGCCAAGTCTTTAGCCAGCATTAGCTCTGATTCTAAACGTAATGTACTTAGCGGTGTACGCAACTGATGAGCCGCATGTGCAATAAAGCGTTTTTGTGCCACTACACTTTCATCTAAGCGTACTAATAACTGATTGAAATGGTCCACTAAGGGACGGAGTTCAGCTGGCAAATCCTCTGCCACCAAAGGCTGTAACTCATCGGCATCTTGAGCTGCAATATCCGCACCTAAACGCTCAACAGCCTGTAAGCCCGAACGTAGCCCGGCAATAAGCACCCAGCCAAACAAGGCAACCCAAAGCAATTGGCTAAGGAGCATAGTCCAAAAGATATCGCGCAATAACCAGTCTTCCAAGTGCATGCGGCTGGTTAATACCCACGTTACAGCCAAATCCAAAATAACCAGTAACGCTATGGGTGGAAATAGGCGCAGCATTAGGTGCCGAGCAAGGCTACCTTTATGCAAGGATTGGCATAATTGCTTAATGGGTTGCTTCATGGTTAGCCTCTAGGACATAACCAAAACCACGTAGGGTTTGAATGCTTAAACCAGTTGGCTCGAGGCGTTTCCGAAGTCTGTACACATAGACCTCAACAGCATTGTCACTGAAATCGGCCTCGCCGTCGGAGAGAAACTGAATAATTTGCTGCTTGGTAACGACCTTGCCCGCGCGCTGCATTAGCAATTGCAATAAAGAGAACTCGCGTACAGAAACAGCCAAGCGTTGACCCGCGTACAGTAATTCCTTGTACTCCATGTCGAGCTGCAAGTTGCCTACCTGAAGTAACTGTTGATTATGACCAGGGTAACGTCTGGCTAGTACACGAACCCGGGCAGCAAGTTCCGCTAGCTCAAAGGGTTTGGTGACATAATCATCGGCCCCCGCATCTAAGCCAGCCACCCGATCCTCGAGGGCATCTCGTGCAGTTAAAATCAAAACAGGCACCTCGTGACCGTGTTGACGTAACTCACGTAATACTTCTAACCCACTTTTGCCCGGTAGGTTTAAGTCAAGTACCAGCAAATCGGCTGGATAATGCTCTAACTGTGACAGCAGCTGATCACCGCGGGTAATCAGCTGTGTTTGATATCCCTGAGCCTGTAAAAAGTCCTGCAAAGCAGGACCTAATACATGATCGTCTTCAATAATTAATAATCGCATACCACGATTTTATACTGATTGGCGGCATTTAGGGAGCCTCAGATGTGGTCGCAGTGCTATTTGGTCGTGTGACAAAACCCAAGCGCGCTAAGCCAGAGGCTTTAGCATTACTCATCACCTGAGCCAGTAGCTCGTAGCGGGTATCTTGATCGGCACGTATGCGAATTTCTGGTTGTGGTGTTTCTAATGAATAAGGCTGCAAGGTGGCAGTCAAGTCGTCTAATTCGACCTTGTCATTATCTAAGTACAACTCACCATCTAGCGTAATAGCCAAATCCAAATACTTTGTTTCGTTTTCCACTGCTTGAGCAGAAGCCTGAGGTAACTGCACAGAAATAGAATGAGTCAGTAGTGGCGCTGTAATAAGAAAAATAACCAACAACACCAACATCACATCAATCAAAGGTACCATGTTGATTTCAGCATTCGTGGCATTATGTGAGCTACTGCGATCAAAGCTTCCAAATGACATGATTAGTCCTTATTTTCCAGAATGGGATCTGCCGTTACGCTCTGTAACCTGTTGCCCAGTGGTCAAGAAAGTAAATAGATCATGCGCAAACGCATCCAATTGCGCCAAGTAAACGCGATTAGCACGCACAAAAGCGTTATAAGCCAAAACAGCAGGAATAGCCACAGCCAAACCTAGACCCGTCATAATCAGCGCCTCGCCCACTGGGCCAGCAATGCTGTTAAGAGCCACTTCGCTAGACAAGCCAATATTGATCAACGCATGGTAAACGCCCCAAACCGTACCAAACAAGCCCACAAAAGGTGAGGTTGAACCAACTGATGCCAATAAGGTTAAACCGTTTTCTAAGCGAGCGGTTTCCTCATCAATGACTTTACGCATAATTCGGGTCACAAAAGCTTGGGTAGAACCTTTTTCCTCAAGACGCATAGCCCCATATTTGGTGTGATGGCTTTCGGCATGTATAGCATGACTTGCTAGATGAGCAAAAGGTTCGGATGCGCCATGAGTGGCAATTTCATTTTTCACCTGCTCTAGCGAGCTAGCTGCCCAGAACTCTCGTAAAAAACGTTTAGACCGTTTTTTTAAGCGTATATTGGTAATACTTTTGACAATGATTAAGTACCAACTGGCAATTGACATTAATAAAAGAACCACAAATAAGCTTTTTCCCACCCAGTCGCTTTGAGCAATAAAATGCAGCATACCGCCCTCTTGGGCCTCTGCCTGGGTTAAGGGAGCAGGCGCTAACGCATTAGTGGTATTTGCTAATGCTTGTGTGGCCTGCTGAACAGGTTCTTGTAAATCAGTGCTCGCACTGCTGAGTTGCGCTACGCTGACAATGAGCGCATCAAATAGCTCCTGCATCATGCCTGAGTCCTATAAAACAAAATCAAAAGGGATATCGGCCATTGCTCTATAGGCAACGCCATTTTCGGTATACGGTTTAAACTTCACTTTTCTTACAGCACTAAGCGCGGCCTCGTCCAAACGTGCGTGGCCTGAGGTATTTTTCACCCAGACCTCAAGCACTGTTCCTTGTGTAGAGATAAGCACACGGACAATGACTGTACCTTGCTCGTTGCGTCGTTGTGAGGCGCGTGGATACACAGGCCGTGGTGGTGCGCCTAAATAGTTAACTTGACCAATAACACGAGGTTGGTTGGGATCAATGGCTTTGGCTTGCTGGCCCCCAGCCGGTTTCTGGGAGTCTGCTGGCTTGGGTGCTGTGGCAGGCTTAGCCACCTCAGCCACTTTTTTGGGCTCGGGTTTAGGCTCAGGTTTTGGCTTGGGTTTAGGCTGAGGCTTGGGTTGTGGTTTGGGTTTGGGTTTTTCCACTACAGGCTCAGGAATCACCGGATCCTCGACTATAGGCTCGGGCTCTGGTTCTGGCTCTGGCTCTGGCTCTGGCTCCGGTTCGATTTCAGGCTCGGGCTCCGGTTCCGGTTCCGGTTCCGGTTCGATTTCAGGCTCGGGCTCAGGTTCTGGTTCCGGCTCAATTTCAGGTTCGGGTTCGGCCTCTACTGTTTCCTCGGTGACCTCATCTGCTATCTCATCTGCTACGCTATTTTCCTCTAGCTCACTAAGGTCAAACAAGCTGACACCGATGACTTCTTCTTGTGCCGGCTCGCCCGCTAATTTTGGCTGTGAGCTATGCAATAAAAAGGCCAGTACACTAGCATGTAAACCTACGGCTGCAGCAATACCTGTGAGCTTGAGCCAGAGGCGCGAACGTTCCAACGGGTGATGGGATGGATGAGGCATACCTACATTTACTATTAAAATGGTAAAGGCACGACATAACCGTGCCTAACTAAAGCGCCATCTTAGCAGTAATGATAATAGTTATCAATAGCATTTAAGTAATCAATGGTCAGCCAAGCCTTCTGCAAATTGCTCTAAAGCCTCTGCACCTTGTATTTCTTGCTCTTGTAACCATAAATGATGTTGCGGTAGCTTGCCTAGTCGCTGCTCAATTTGTTGTAAATAGTTATTTTGACGCGTTAAGTGCGCCTGCCAAAAACCGCCCTCAAGCTGGGGCGGCAACAAGCGGTTAATCACTAAACCTGCGACGTTCACACCAATATCATTTAAGGATTGAACTGCGCGCTCTGTTTCTAATATTGGCAAGCGCTCGGCTGTTAAAACAAAAATAAAACTGGCTAACTTGGGATCATGCAACACACGCCTTGCATGGTGAAATAAGCTTTGACGAGCCTCTAGTGTTTGCACCAGCTCTTGGCTTTTCTCATCTAAGTCTGCATGTTTGGTTTGGTGTGGGCTTTTAAAAATATTGTTTACATCTTTACCAGGACTAAGATGTGCCAGCACTTTGCCTAGTTGCTCGGAACGTTTGTTATGCCTAAGCAAGCCATCTGTCCATGCCGCCATAACCTCGGGCAGACTTAGTAAACGTAATGTATGGCCTGTAGGAGCTGTATCAAAAATAATTAGATCGTACTCATTTAATCCATCGTGCAATAACTGCGCCATACGCTCAAGCAAGGCGGCCTCTTGGGCCCCAGGCGATAAACGGGATAAACGCAAATGACGTTGCAGCTCGTGGATTTGGTCGGGCCCAGCATAGCGTCGCATTTGCGCTAAAACCCGATCTAGATATAAATCGACCTCTTTTTCTGGGTCCAGTTCTAGAGCATGTAAGCGTTGTAGTAAGTGCACCGGTGTACTGCCAACAGAGCGACCAAATACGTCGCTTAGGCTATGAGCGGGATCAGTAGACACTAACAACACGTGTTTATTAAAGGTAGTCGCAGCCTTGACGGCCATGGCTGCTGATACCGTTGTTTTACCTACCCCGCCCTTGCCACCCACAAGTATGACTTGCTGCTGCATAAGCTGTGAAAAAGGAATACTCATTTAGCAGCACCTAAAATGATCAAGCGGCGAACGCTCCATGCCCATGCGCGTATGCCAATCGTGAAAACGCTCTAAAAGAATAGGTTGCAACTCTAGTGTGTACCATGAAGCGGGATTGGGTATACCCATCATTTCGGCAAACACAAGCAACATAAATAAATCGTCCTCTTCGCGCTTGGCTCGAGCTATAGCCGCTCGATAAGGCGCATTGTAGAACTCAGTTCCTAATTCGTTAGCTTGATGACACCACTCTCGAATCGATGACCATGCGCCTTTCATAACACAAACTCCTTAGGTTGTAGCCTGAATGGCTTTACGTTTTTCTGTACGCAAAGCACTGACACACTCTAGAGTAACTAATATGGCAGCCACTAGCACCACCACATCTAGCCCCAATAAAAACCAATCTTTTTTCAGGTAGAAATCATGCAGTTGAAGCAGTAAAGCGGCTAAAGTCATGACCAACAGAAACGCTAATGGCCAAATCACATAGGTAGCCGTAATACGCTTGCGCACCAACATAACGGCAATAACCAATAAAGTTAAGCCAGCCAGCAATTGGTTTGTGGTACCGAATAAAGGCCAGATAATTAAACCACCTGAGCCATCAGCGCCACCCGCGCCAAAGGCCAAGACCAAGCAGCTTGCCACAGCCAATAGCGTGGCTGGGAATGGCTTGCCTAGCCAACCGATATTGTAGATTTCACCCCACTCTTGGAAGATATAGCGCTGCAAACGCAAACCCGTGTCCATGGTGGTACCTGCAAATAAAGCCGCCATAACCGTTAACATGGTGGCAGCGATTTCAGAGTTAAAACCTAAGCCCGCATGCAAGATAGTGGCACCACCATTTACAAAAGCGGCAACCCCACCTTTTCCAAACGAGTCATACACTGCTTGCCAATCGGCCAAGGTGGCAAAACCAGCGCTCGCAGCGATGATGGCTGCCAAAGCTAGGGCTCCCTCGCCAATCGCACCAAAATACCCAACAAAACGGGCATCGGATTCCTTATTGAGCTGTTTAGAGGTCGTGCCAGAAGCCACCAAGCCATGAAAACCTGAAATAGCGCCACACGCAATGGTCACAAATAACAGCGGAATCATGGATGGCGTACCCGCAGGAACATTTGCATTAATAGCCGGAGCAACCACAGTCGGATTGGCAATGAACACAGCCACATACAACAAGCCCAACCCCACAAAAAGCTGCAAACCATTAATGTAGTCACGTGGCTGCAATAGCATCCATACAGGTAATAGCGAAGCCACTGCAGCGTAAAAGAACAAAAGCAAAATCCAAGTCGCACTAGCTGATAAGCCCATTACGGTCTCGGGCAATACAACGGGCACATCTGGGCCTATATAGATAAGCCAGTACAGCACAGCCACACCAATAACGGAAACCCAAAATAAATTCGCCTTAACACGATAAATCATTTGACCAATGACCAAAGCGACGGCAATTGCCCCCCAAACGGGAACAACAGAACCTGGGTTATTAATGAGCAAACCAGCAATCACCACACCAAACACCGCGTTTACCATTAACAGCACAAGGAAAATCACGATCATAAACACAGAGCGGGCACGTTTTCCTACCACATCGCCCGTTAAAGCACCTACGGATTTAGCTTTATTGCGAACACTGGCCCACACCGCACCAAAATCGTGAACACCAGCAAAAAAAATGGTACCCAAGGTAACCCACAAGAAAGCGGGTAACCAGCCCCAAATAACCGCAATCGCTGGCCCCACAATGGGAGCAGCCCCAGCTACAGAAGTAAAGTGGTGGCCCCATAGTACGTACTTATTCGTAGGTACAAAATCGACGCCATCCTCGAACTCGTGCGCAGGCGTTGGGATGGAGTCATCCAGCTGATAGATTTTTTCCGCTATAAACCGTGAATAAAAGATGTAGCCTAAGGCCATACCACCCAAGCCTAAGACCACAAGTACAATTGCACTCATAATCTTCCCCTTATTAATCACCTAGCCAAAATGACTAGAGTTATAGTGTGCTGCTGGCGTGAGCACTATGTATAACAAATGTAATACATAGTATCCACCTGACTTTCCCTAGGAAGACAGCGTTAGTCATTTGGGTCGGTGGGTATAAAGAGGAAATAAAGCCTAAAGCCTCTGACTTTAGTTGATTATTAATTTTGAGTAGAGGTAAAAGAAATAGGCAAAAAAAAAGAACTAAGCTTTCGCATTAGTTCAATTTTTAGACTAGGTGGTGGGTGTTGACGGGATCGAACCGCCGACCTACGCCTTGTAAGGGCGCCGCTCTACCAGCTGAGCTAAACACCCATCTAGTACTACTTAGATCGTTCAGCAAATTAAAAAGAGCTTTAAAAAAGCTCTTGTCATACAACAAGATGGTGGGTGTTGACGGGATCGAACCGCCGACCTACGCCTTGTAAGGGCGCCGCTCTACCAGCTGAGCTAAACACCCATTTGGTCCTGCTGCATGTCGTTCTGCTGTGACGACAAAAAGAAGTATAGGACGCCTAGAAAATAAATGCAAGCTTTATTTAACATTTAATTTCAGCGCCCTACTTTTATTAATTGACTGCGTCGCGCAGCGCTTTACCTGGACGGAACTTAGGTACGATGGCTTCTTTGATTTCAATCGTTTCGCCAGTACGTGGGTTACGGCCTGTACGTGCAGCACGCTCAGAAACAGCAAAAGTACCGAAACCAACAAGTGTGACGGATTCTTTTTCTTTAAGAGTAGTTGTCACTGCGTCAATAAAAGCGTCTAGTGCACGACCCGCATCAGCTTTGGACAAATCAGCTTTGTTGGAAATGAAGTCGATTAGCTCAGTTTTATTCATTTAAGAATTACCCCTGAATGATGTGTAACAGCGTTTAGAGGGTCCTAAACGCTGCGTTGAAAAAATGGTTGGCAATGATCCAGCTATTAAGCATAACAGAGCAATTACACAATCATGCGGTATTAAGCCTAGATTTGCTGTTCATGTCAAGCAAAAACACGCTGAAAGCCGCATTAATACAGTGTTTTTAACATTTAAACAGGCTCTTGTGAACTCTTGACAGAGCAAAAAAACTGTCAATTATGAATTAAGCTTGAATTGCTTTAGCGCCTGATCAAAGTCTTGGATCAAGTCTTGAGTGTCTTCGATACCAATGGAGATACGTAATAAGTTATCAGCAATCCCCATTAGGGCACGTTGCTCTGGCCCCATTTCATAATAAATGGTGTGCGCCACTGGTAACACCAAACTACGATTATCCCCTAGATGCGTAGATAAAACAAAAACCTGTAGTTGATTCAGAAAATCAAATACATCAATATCTGCATGCAGCTCTACGCTAAGCAAGCCCCCATAGCAATCACCAAAATAGTCTGTAGCGCGTTGGTGTTGAGGATGATGCGCTAAACCTGGGTAATGCACCTGCACCACAGCAGCTTGGGTTTCAAGAAAACGCGCCAAGCTTAATGCATTATGACAGGACTGCTTCAGCCTTAAAGATAGCGTCTCGGCCCCAATAGCTAATCGGTGCGCGGTGTCTGACGACATAGCAGCACCCATATCACGTAGACCTTTTTTCTTGATCTGGGTTAACCCCCACCCTTGAGGGTTGCCCGTTCGGTACGAATCAAAAATATTAGGGTAGCTAGCCCAGTCGAATAACCCTGTATCTGTGACCGTACCCCCTAAGGCATGGCCGTGACCCCCAATGGCTTTAGAGAGCGAATTGATGGCTAAGCCTGCTTTAAATTTTTTAGCAGGCGCTAACCAAGGCGTACTTAAAGTATTATCAATCACGAACAGTAGATTTTGCTCTGCACACCATTCGCCTATACCTTGTAAGTCTGCCAACAGCGTGCTTGGGTTAGCAATGGTTTCACTAAACACCATCCGTGTATTCGGCTGCAAAGCGGCCTTTACATACTGAACATCTGTGGCGTCAACCAGAGTTACCTCTACACCTAGCTGCTGCAATGTACCCAACATACTGTTGGTGTTGCCAAAAATATATTTGCTGCATATTAGGTGATCGCCTTGACGCAACAAGGTAAAAAAAGTGGCATGAATAGCCGCCATTCCTGAGGCAAAGCTTACACTGCCAGTGCCTTGTTCCATTTGGGTAATTTTTCTTTCTAAGGCCGCAGTAGTGGGTGTGCCCTGACGCGCATAGCTAAACCCTGGCTTGCCTTGAAAAACAGCAGCCAATTCTCTTGCATCAGTGTAAGCATACTCTGAAGAGGGGTGCAAAGGCTGATGGACTGCACCGTATTCCACACCCGCTCGACGATCCGCATGCACTAAGGCAGTAGTAAAACCATTTTTTTTCATAATGAACCTAAGAGGATACTGACAACACAAGAAGCGACTGACGTCGCCTTAGTGATTATGCTGTGATTCGACCTGGACTTAAATGCCAGATCTAGATAATTTAGTTATATTAGACGGTTTGACGTTGGCGTAATGTCTCGTATAAACAAACGGCACTGGCTACGCTCACATTCAAACTCTCGACCGAGCCAAGCATGGGAATACTAACCAGCTCATCACAAGTTTCCCTAGTCAGGCGACGCATGCCCTCGCCTTCGGCCCCCATGACCCATGCCATGCCGCGGTGTCCATCGACCTGATGAATTGATTCCTGCGCTTGGTCATCCGTGCCCACTAACCAAATATCGCGTTCACGCAATTGACGCATGGTGCGCGCTAAGTTGGTAACCGTTATATACGGTAATGTCTCGGCTGCCCCGCATGCCACGCGGCGCACGGTAGCGTTTAATCCAACCGCACGGTCCTTGGGTGCGATGACGGCATGGGCTCCGGCCGCATCGGCAGTACGCAAACACGCGCCTAAATTATGGGGGTCTGTCACACTATCTAAAATAAGCAACAAAGGCTTAACCCCTGCGTCTTCTAGCTCGTCAAGCAAATCATCAATATCTAAAGCCAGTGTAACTTCAGTAGCCATCGCAATCAGGCCTTGGTGTTTGACGCCTTTAGCCATTGCGTCTAAGCGCTGTTTTTCTACAAAGAGCAAACGCAAGCCGGCCTGTTCGGCTTGAGCAATAAAGTTTTGCATTCGCTTGTCACGTCTGGCATTTTCTACATAGAGTTCTTTGATGGTATCTGCCGCATGACGAATACGAGCCTGTACCGCATGAAAGCCCGCTAGCATTTGCAATGACATATAACTTTCCTATTTAAATAATCTTAACGACGCGAACGTTTTTTTAATTTCGCTTTACGTGTGGCCGCCTGTTCTTCGATAGCGGCTTTACGCGCTGCTTTGCGCGCCGCAGCACGACGCTCGCTGGCGGTTCCTTTTAGCTCTTTAGGTTTAGTTGAGGCTGCTTTTTTATGACTACGACCGGATCTTTCATCCTCTTTGGGTTTAGTCAGTTTTTTAAAGCTTGTGCCTTCAATTAAACGAAAATCTATTTTACGCGTTTCTAGGTTAACCCGAGCGACTTGGACCTGTACCGCATCCGTTAATTTGTAACGTATGCCAGTACGCTCACCACGCAAATCATGTGTGGCTTCATTGAAATGAAAATAATCAGACCCTAGCTCTGAGATATGCACCATACCCTCGACGTAAAGCGAGTCCAGCGTGATAAAAATACCAAACGGAGCAACCCCAGTAATTTTGCCACCATACACCTCGCCCACATGGTCTTTCATGAAATAACACTTCAACCAGGCCTGCACATCGTAAGAGGCTTCATCTGCACGCCGCTCACGCGCTGAGAGCACAATGCCTAGGCGCTCCCATAAAGAGTGCTCACGTTGATTGCGTGTTAGAAGCTCATCCCCTTCCTCGGGAGGCAGGTCTGGCACATAACGCTTTGCTTTTAAAATGCTCTTGATAACACGATGGGTAAGCAAATCCGGGTAGCGTCGAATGGGTGAAGTGAAGTGGGTATAAAGTGGGTAAGCCAAACCAAAGTGCCCACTATTATCCGGACTGTAAATAGCCTGCTGTAAAGAGCGCAAACACATGGTCTGGATAATTTCAAAGTCGGTACGCCCTTTAGCTTGCTCGATCACACGCGCAAAATCAGCAGTAGTCGGCTCATCCCCGCCTTCAAGCTGCAAACCAAGAGTACGTAAATACTCTTTGAAAGTGTGAAGTTTTTCTACCGTGGGCCCTTCGTGCACACGGTATAAACCAAAGCGTTTATGGCGTGTCATGAAGTCAGCAGCGCAGGTGTTTGCCGCTAGCATGAACTCCTCGATAAGCTTATGGGCATCATTACGCACCAACGGCTCGATACGCTCAATACGACCTAGATCATTGCATACAATTTTGGTTTCAACGGTATCAAAATCAATCGCCCCCCGCTCTTTACGTTGGGCATGTAGCAAGGTGAAGAGCTCATAGCTGCTCTGAACCATAGGGTAAAGATCAGCCAAATGGTGGGCAGCTGGACCCGACGGTTGTTGTAGGGCATCCCAAATTTGCGTATAAGTGGTGCGTGCATGTGAATGAATCACAGCAGGATAAAACTGGTAAGCCGTCACTTTGCCTGCGCGTGCGCCCTCACCCGCAACAACCATATCGCAGACCAAAGCTAAACGGTCCTCTCCGGGGTTAAGCGAACAAATACCATTGGAAAGCGCTTCGGGCAGCATGGGAATGACGCGACGTGGAAAATACACACTGGTCCCACGCTCGAAGGCGTCTTCGTCAAGAGGATCTTTGGGTTTCACATAGTGACTGACATCAGCAATAGCTACCAACAAGCGCCAACCCTTGCGATAGGTTTTACCACGCCCAATATTTATTTCTTCGCAATACACTGCGTCATCGAAATCTCGTGCATCCTCGCCATCAATAGTAATAAAAGCCAAGTCACGTAAGTCCATACGCCCTTGGAAATCAGCGGGTTTGACTTGCTGAGGGATTTTCGCGGCTTGCTTTAAAGTGGCTTGAGAGAAGTCGAGCGGCACATCAAATTTACGCACCGCAATTTCAATTTCCATACCTGGGTCATCTATTTCCCCCAACACCTCGATAATACGGCCTTGGGGCTGCAAATGACGGGCAGGTTGTCTGGTAATTTCAACGGTAACGACTTGCCCGGGACGGGCTTGCGCTATGTCTGCAGGCGCAATAAAGATATCGTGCTTAATACGCTGGTCTTCGGGAGCGACCGTAAAAATACCGTGTTCTTGGTGCAAACGCCCCACTAGACGATTGGTAGAACGCTCTAGTACCTCGACAATAGACGCCTCGGGCTTGCCACGGTATTCACCATTGTGACGAACCAATACGCGATCCCCATGCAGGACACGCGTCATTTCATTGGGTGACAGAAATAAATCCGGCCCTTGTTTATCGTCGCGGATTAAAAAGCCAAAACCGTCACGATGGCCTTGAACGCGCCCGGAGATAAAGCGCGTGGTCTGGTTGAGTTTGACGCGCTGTTTCGCGTCCAGCAAAAGTTGCTCGTCACGCACCATCGCCATTATGCGTTTCTCTGCCCCTAATGATAATGGATAAGCAATATGTAATTGCTGAGCTAATTGCTCTAGAGAAACCGCTTTAGATTGGTCGCGTAAGCAGCTTAATATGTCTTCACGACTTGGGACGTAAGGGTCAAAGTCGGGGGGTAAATCATAGCGGTCCAAACCCTCGTCCAGATCATGATTAGGAGTAGTGTTTTTTTTGGTCAAAGGGGACTTCCATTTTGAAAAAGGTAAGTTTATAATTTTTTCTTTACTGCTTATTTTAACGCTATTTACTTAGCTAGCAGTAAATACTACGACAGTTTTTTACTGCCTAACACATAGCATACAACGATATGCCCAGGTGGCGGAATTGGTAGACGCGCACGGTTCAGGTCCGTGTACCGCAAGGTGTGAAGGTTCAAATCCTTTTCTGGGCACCATCTTTCTCTTATCTTCCTCGTAAAACAAAAAACCTAACGGAACACCGGTTTCTTGGTTTTAGCTTTTACATCTAAATAAACAAAAGCAAAACCAAAAGTCTGGTCGCTGTTGTTTAGGCTAGGGTTTGCCTCAAGGCGAAGAATCATTCCTAGAAACGCACCGAGCAGCCAACCCATTTGACTTAATCGGCACACGGTACACATTACCCACTTTGCATCTAATTCAAGCTTACTATATGTCAATCTAGAGCTCCAGTCAGGTTTTATCGTTCTTATGGTAACAACGCCCTTAATAAGACACCAGACGACCGGAGCGCGCCACCCTCTTTTCTTTTACTTAGGCTAGGTCTTAGGCCGGCTTCATTGCTGCTAGGCTTAAATGCAAGCCGACAAGTCGAGCTATAGTTGCAAAGATAAATGAGTGCCTTTAACGCGTGTTTTTGCAAAAGCATTTTTTCATGGGTAGAATTATTAGCTTTTTGCAGTATGGCAAACGTAATTGAGCCCTTATCAGGTTTTATTTTGCTGTACTGTGTGTTCATTGAGAATGATTCACAGAGTTTTTACCCTGAATTCTGTGCCGCATCATTCCATGCTGACACACTTAGCCAGCAGCGCTAACCGTGTCACTTCTGTTTACCCCCTTTACAGAGCGTCAGGCCATAAATTGTTATCTTAATGCAGACACAATGGTCTGTTTGTTGTGCTTTGCCACCAATTGGCGCGGGAAAACGCTCGTATTTATACGTAAATCAGACCCACATTACATCTATAGACTTATATGATTTAGTCTACAAGACAACAAGAACAACTTGCTGCAACGCACAATACATCGAAAATAATTTTTTACATTTGTTTATTTTAAAATTAAAGGGCAAAAAATGAGGATTGGTATTCCCAAGGAGACACTACCCGGTGAAACACGGGTAGCGGCTACCCCAAAAACCGTCGAACAACTCATTAAACTAGGTTATGAGGTCTACATTGAGCATCATGCAGGTCAATTGGCTTATTTTGATGATCAGACGTATATCAATGCAGGTGCAACGGTAGTTGACACGGCTACGGCGTGGTCTTGTGAGATGGTGTTTAAAGTTAACCCACCTCAACTAGATGAAGTGACTCAACTGCAAGCAAATACTGTCTTAGTGAGTTTTATATGGCCAGCGGCTCAAACTGAACTCATCACTGCGTTGCAAGCTAAAAATGTGACTACACTAGCCATGGATATGGTGCCACGCTTATCGCGTGCCCAAGCGATGGATGCGTTGTCGTCTATGGCTAATATCAGTGGATACCGAGCAGTGGTCGAAGCGGCTAGCGAGTTTGGTCGTTTTTTCACAGGACAAATTACGGCCGCCGGTCGCGTTCCTGCCGCTGAGGTATTGGTCATTGGTGCGGGTGTAGCAGGTTTATCTGCTATTGGCGCGGCAATGCAGCTGGGTGCTATTGTTAAAGCATTCGATACTCGCTTAGAAGTCGCTGAACAAATCCAGTCTATGGGCGGTGAGTTTCTAAAGCTAGACTTTCCTGTACAAACCACAGGCGCTGGCGATGGCTATGCCACGACCATGAGCGATGAGTTTATTGCGGCAGAGATGAAACTGTTTGCGCAGCAGGCCAAACAAGTCGATATCATCATTACGACTGCTGCCATTCCAGGCAAAAAAGCCCCTGTGCTGATCACTAAAGAAATGGTCGACAGCATGAAGCCCGGTTCTGTCATTGTGGATTTGGCAGCTCCTACGGGGGGTAACTGTGAGTACACCGTACCCGGTCAAATGATCACTACTTCTAATGGTGTAAAAGTCATTGGTTATACCGATTTGGTAAACCGTTTACCTGGGCAATCGTCGCAGCTGTATTCAACTAACTTAGTGAACCTAGCTAAGTTGCTAACTCCTAATAAGGATGGGGTTTTAGAACTTAACCAAGACGATACCATTGTACGCAACATGATGGTGACACATGATGGCAACCTTATGTACCCGCCTCCTGCCATACAGGTTTCCGCTGCACCTAAAGCCACTCCCCAACCTAAAATAGAAAAAATACCAGCCAAACCCATGCCGCTTTGGAAAAAGTGCATTCCTATTGGGATACTGGTTTTGCTGTTCTTATGGTTAGGAGCCAATGCGCCTGCCGCATTTTTAAACCACATGATTGTGTTTGTTTTATCGTGTGTGGTTGGTTATTACGTGGTGTGGAATGTCACGCACTCTTTACACACTCCTTTGATGTCTGTCACAAACGCTATCTCTGGCATTATTATCGTGGGAGCCCTTTTGCAAATCGGCCAAGGCAACGGTTTTGTCTCTGTATTGGCTTTTATTGCTATTTTGATCGCTAGTATTAATATTTTTGGCGGCTTCTATGTTACACGACGTATGCTGAAAATGTTCCGCAAAGACAGCTAATAAGCACTGGAGTTTACCTATTATGTCTCATGGTTTAGTCACAGCGGCTTATATTATTGCTGCGGTGTTATTTATTCTTAGCTTGGCAGGCTTATCACGCCAAGAATCTGCTAAAAACGGCAATTTATTTGGTATTGCCGGAATGGCTATTGCTTTAATAGCTACTATTTTTAGTGACAATGCATCCGGCTTCTCTTGGATCATTATTGCTATGCTGATCGGTGCTGTCATTGGTATTTATAAAGCCAAACGTGTCGAGATGACCGAAATGCCAGAGCTGATTGCCTTACTGCATAGTTTTGTCGGTATGGCTGCCGTACTGGTGGGTTACAACAGCTACTTTAATGCCCATACCGTCCTGCCGGAAATGCATACCATCCATTTAGTAGAAGTATTTGTGGGTGTGTTTATTGGTGCCATTACTTTTACTGGCTCCTTAGTGGCTTTTGGCAAACTCAATGGCAAAATCTCAAGCAAACCTTTACAGCTGCCTTTTAAACACGGTTTGAACTTGGCTGCGTTGATTTTAGCCGCCCTACTGCTTAGTTGGTTTATGAAAGCCGATGGCTCTGTGGTTGCTTTATTCCTGATGACACTGATTGCTTTTGCATTTGGCTGGCATTTGGTCGCAGCAATCGGTGGCGCTGACATGCCCGTCGTGGTGTCCATGCTGAACTCATATTCAGGTTGGGCGGCTGCGGCGGCAGGTTTTATGCTGGAAAACGACTTGCTGATCGTAACCGGTGCTTTGGTAGGTTCATCCGGGGCCATTTTGTCGTACATTATGTGTCAGGCCATGAACCGCTCATTCATTTCTGTGATTGCCGGCGGTTTTGGTTCCGATGGTAGTTCTAGCGCCAGCGCGGACATCGAGGGCGAACACCGTGAGATCCAGCCTGCAGATGTCGCTGATATGCTTAAAAATGCCAAATCAGTCATCATCACTCCTGGTTACGGCATGGCAGTAGCTCATGCGCAAAATACCGTGGCAGAAATCACAGACAGTTTACGTCGCCAAGGTATTCAGGTTCGTTTTGGAATTCATCCTGTTGCGGGGCGTTTGCCTGGGCACATGAACGTTTTATTGGCTGAGGCCAAAGTTCCCTATGACATTGTGCTTGAAATGGATGAAATCAATGATGATTTTGCCGAAACCGATTTGGTTTTAGTTATTGGAGCCAATGATACCGTTAACCCAGCGGCTGCCACAGACCCAAACAGCCCCATTGCGGGCATGCCTGTATTGCATGTTTGGGAAGCTCAAAACGTGATTGTATTTAAACGCTCAATGAGTTCTGGCTACGCCGGCGTACAAAACCCATTATTTTTTAACGAGAACAGTTTCATGTGTTTTGGGGATGCCAAAGCTACCCTAGAAAGCATTCAGAAAGCGCTCTAAAGCATAAAACTGACTGACAGAAGCCCTTTGCTCTCAGGAGCAAAGGGCTTTTTTTATCTAGGTCAGCATGTTAAGGTTTAACAACGCTAATCATTCGATCACGAATTATTACAGGAATAATCATGTATCCCATAACTATTTTTACGCAACGCTTACGTCAAGTTAGTGCTGCCACCCTATTTGGTCTTGGACTAATAAGCTCTGGTATAGCCCATGGGGCTGATGCCAAGGGCAGTGTCCATCTGGCTTATGTCGAGTGGTCTTCCGAGGTTGCTTCTACGAATGTCATGCGTGTGCTCTTAGAAAAAGCCGGCTTTGATGTAAAGATGAGCTCATTATCTGCCGCTGCCGTTTGGCAAGCTATTGCTACCGGCGATGCTGATGCTACCTTGGCCGCTTGGCTGCCCACAACGCATGCGGACTATTATGAACAGCTTAAAGACCAAATTGACGACTTAGGGCCCAATTTAGACGGCACCAAGCTAGGCTTAGTGGTTCCTGCCTATACGGAAGCCACAACTATCGAAGACCTAAACACCAAAGCCAGTGACTTTAATCGTGAAATTATCGGCATTGACCCAGGTGCAGGCCTGCAAAGTCTCACTGAACAAGTCGTCAAAGACTACAAGCTCAAACTACGACTACGTGATGGTAGCGACGCCACCATGACTGCGGCGTTAGCGAATGCCATTAAAAACAATGAGGACATCGTAGTAACAGGTTGGACTCCACACTGGATGTTTGCTCGCTGGGATCTCAAATACCTAGAAGACCCAAAAAATGTTTACGGCGGTGCTGAGCAAATTCATACCATTGCACGCAAAGGCCTAAAAGAAGATCAGCCGGCTGCTTACGCTATTTTGGATCAGTTCGAATGGACTCCCGACGATATGGGTGAAATTATGCTCATGAACGAAGAGCCTAATAGCGATCCTTATGCCAATGCCAAAAAATGGGTTGAAGATCACCCCGAGAAGCTAGAAAAATGGTTGGCTTCTGAATAATCTGTCCCTCTATGACTGAGGTTACGGTATAGATAGGCTGTATCGTAACCTCAGACTTACGCACCCTATTTGTGTCTGATGAACGATCAAAAAATTAAAATTAAAGTGCGTAACCTCAGTAAAGTTTTTGGCTCACACCCAAAACGAGCACTGGAATTACGCCAACAAGGTCTAAAGCGACCTGAAATTCTCGAAAAAACAGGCCAAACCTTAGGTCTGTATAACATCAACTTTGATGTGTACGAAGGTGAACTACTTGTCATTATGGGCCTCTCTGGCTCGGGCAAATCCACCTTAATTCGCTGCTTAAATCGATTAATTGAGCCATCTACAGGCCAAATCTTTATCGATGAAGAAGAAATCACGCAAGCCCCAGAGAAAAAACTACTTGAAATGCGTAGACGTTTTTTTTCTATGGTGTTCCAAAATTTTGCCTTATTTCCGCACCGTACCGTTTTAGAGAATGTAGAGTTCGGTTTAGAAATCCGTGGCATCGCCAAAAGCGAGCGCACAGCAATTGCGCAAAACACCCTCCAACAAGTGGGCTTAGAAAATTGGGCTAACGCTTATCCCAATCAACTTTCAGGTGGCATGCAACAGCGCGTAGGTATTGCACGCGCTATCGCCAACGATGGCGGCGTACTACTGATGGATGAAGCTTTTTCCGCTTTGGACCCCTTAATTCGTAAAGACATGCAGCAAGAGCTGCAAGAGCTTCAGTACCGAACGAAAAAAACCACTATTTTTATTACCCACGATTTAGATGAAGCGCTAAATATAGGCGACCGTATTATTTTGCTAAAAGACGGTGAGATTGTGCAGCAAGGCACACCGGAAGAAATTCTAACGCAACCGGCTGATGAATACGTAGCCCGCTTTATTGAAGGGGTGGATAAAACCCGCATCCTAAGTGCCAGTTGTGCTATGCGTCCAGTGCGCGCCACGGCACGCCCATCGGATGGCCCCCATACCACGGCGCGCAAAATGCGTGATAACGACGTGGAAATGCTCTTTGTACTGCAACGAGATCGTCGCTTAGTAGGTCTAATTGATAGCGCGGCATTAAAAACAGCTCTACGCGATGGAGCTAGCAGCATTGAAAACTACATTTCTACTGATGTGCTTACGGTTAGCCCCGATGAGCCTTTAAGTTCTATTTTTGGTTTATTTGGTGACCGCAGCATTCCTCTGGCTGTACTCAATGATCAACGCCAACTCTTGGGCGTTATTGTCAAAGGTGCCGTCTTAGATGAACTTGCTAAAGCCGGAGAGCCGTTATGATGTCTACTATCCCATCGCTTCCTTTAAGTGCATGGATTGATTCCGCACTAAATTTTCTTACTTCCCACTTCGCTGGCGTGACACGCAGCATTGCCCGCTTCACAGAAAATGCCTTAGATCATTTAAATGATGGCTTACTTTTTGTGCCAGAGTGGTTGCTGATTGCATTGGTAGCACTACTGTGCTGGCGCGCCTCTGGTTGGCGCTTAGCTTTAGGCTCGGTATTAGGTTTAGGGTTGATCTGGAATTTAGGGTTATGGATGCCCACCATACAAACCTTAACCTTAGTTGTATTTGCCACGTTGGTGGCGGTCTGTATTGCCCTACCTATAGGTATAGTTGCGGCCTTATCCAACCGGCTTTATCGGCTAGTGATGCCTTTGTTGGATTTTATGCAGACCATGCCTGCTTTTGTTTATCTCATCCCTGCTATACCGTTTTTTGGCATTGGCTCCGTTTCCGCAATTTTTGCCACGGTGATTTTCTCTATGCCACCTGCTATTCGTCTTACCATATTAGGCATTCGTCAGGTGCCCACAGACTTAATCGAGGCAGCTGATGCATATGGTGCCACACCAATGCAAAAACTAATAAAAGTCCAACTCCCTCTCTCTTTGCCCACTATTATGGCAGGGGTTAATCAAACGATTATGTTGGCTTTGTCTATGGTGGTTATTGCAGCCATGATTGGGGCAGACGGTCTAGGCAGTGAAGTATGGCGCGCTATTCAACGCCTACGTCCTGGGGAAGGCTTTGTTGCAGGTATTGCCGTGGTGATCTTAGCTATGATTCTGGATCGACTAACTCAGTCATTGCAACGACCTAAAAAAGATCGCTCTTCTGACTAAAAGTCTTAATTTCTGATCTTCAAATGTACAGCCTCTTTAAAGCAGGATCTCTTCCATGCTTTAAAGAGGCTGTTTGCTAAGGTATTGGTTTTTACTTAGTATGGAAAAATGTATCAGCAAGTAGACCCTAGCAAACGCTTTTTGCAAATGCCTTATACTACTGATTCCCTTTAGACGTAGTTGTAATAGCCTAACTAGGACAAGCACATGAAAAAAAAGCTAACTACACTCGCCTTACTAGGTGGCCTACTGACTAGCCCATTTGCTTGGGCCGACTGGAAAGTAAATGATGAGCAATCTCATTTTAGTTTTCTTTCTGTTAAAGCAGCCAAGGTCGGCCCCGATGCGGCTACAGAGGTTCATCGCTTTAAACATATTCAAGGCAACTTAAAAAAAGACGGTTCCTTTGAGCTCTCCATCCCCATTAAAGGCCTAGCTACTGGTATTGAAATACGTGATGAACGGATGATGGAAATGCTTTTTAAGGAATCCACGTATGCAGCCATTGCCATTAAAGGTGCCGTAGATGCCTCACAGTTGAGCGCACACAAGGCAGGCCAATTTAAAGATATCGAGGTAGAGGCAGAGCTGACTATTTTAGATCAAACTCACCCCATAAAAACCACATTGCGTTATACCGCACTCGATAACGATCGTTTTATGGTCAGTACACTTAACCCGATTATCATCAACGGCAACGAGTTCAATTTAAGTGAAGGCCTAGTTAGTTTAAGAGAAATTGCTGGTTTGGCTTTTATTTCACACACTGTACCCGTGGATTTTGATTTGATTTTTGATCCAGAGCGCGACAACTCTCGCCCTTGAAAACGAGAAAACCCATCAACAAAACTAAGCATCCCAACCAAAAAACGGAGCCAACGCTCCGTTTTTTCATAAGGTCTTATACATCACAACGCATCATGCGATGGTCGATATTAGCGTCTTGGTAGATCTCACCAAATGGCTGAAAACCAAAGGTTTTGTAAAAGCCCAATGCCTGCAGCTGTGCCGATAAAAACACCGTACTATCGCCTCTTTTTTTGGCCTCCTGCATTAAGGTCATTAACACCTGACCACCTAGTCCTTGACCACGATAGCTAGCTTTAACAGCCATGCGCCCTATATGAGCATTAGGTAACAAACGGCCGGTAGCAACGGGCTCGCCTAATGACCCATACACTACGGCATGAATACAAAACGGGTCGAACTCATCAAGCTCTATTTCTGCTGGCACATTCTGCTCTTGGACAAACACCTCAAAACGAACTGCTGTCGCATCCTGCTTTAAATCTGACCACGCCCCCACGACGCACTTTTCTTTACTAGCCATAATATTCCCTAAAACAAGTCAAACAACTCCTCAAACTGCGTCACATTTAAATAGCGTGCTGCACCAAACCCAGCCACTAAACGCAACTCAAGAGGACGCAAGCGCACCAGATGGAAATCAGCAAAATCAAACATAAAAGCTGCCTCGGGAAAGCGCTCGCAATATCTAGTTTTAGCACGATCGAAGTTTGCTGCGTCGTTTTTTTATCAATAAACTGGGCATGAACATGCATGCTTAAACGCACCAGGTCATGAACTGAGCCAAATTCAGGCTCAGCCTCAGTTACCATTAGTGACACATCTTCGTCATTTAGCCTTAAATTCGCGCTATGTGCAGCTAAATCGCTTATATGCATCAAAAAGCACTTTTGCTCTGTATCGATTGCATACGGAACCAAAGATAAAAAAGGACTATGCTTTGCGTTTACGGTTGCCAGACTAGCCACGCGTTGCTGTGTGAGCAATTTATGGACGATCTCAGGCCATTTTTTCTCGTGTGTCATTATTTTCTATATGTAAATTATGTTTGATCGTATTCAGAAACGACTCCAAACCCAAACTCAAAAACAACGTAGTAGACAGCGCCTTATACTGAATTCGCCCCAAGCCATTACAACGCGCGTCGCGCATCAAGAACTAATTAACTTCAGCTCAAACGACTATTTAGGTTTTGCCCATCACCCTGCCGTCACACAAGCGCTGGCTATCGGAGCAAAACGTTGGGGGGCTGGCTCAGGAGCTTCACATTTGGTCTCGGGGCATAGCCAAATACATGAAGAACTTGAACAGGCTTTAGCAAAGCTTACCCAACGTCCTAAAGCACTGCTATTCAGTAATGGCTATATGGCCAATCTGGCTATTATCAGCACCTTAATGGAAAAGAACGACACCGTACTGCACGACCGTTTAAACCATGCATCGCTCTTAGATGGCACACGGTTAGCGGGTTGTCGCTTCATGCGCTACCACCACCTTGATATGACACATCTAAAACAAGGTTTAAGCCGTGCCCACGGTCATCGCCTAATCGTAACCGATGGCGTGTTCAGCATGGATGGCGACACGGCCCCTCTTCCAGAGTTAGTACAAATTAGTCGTGCTCATCATGCCGTATTAATGGTGGATGATGCGCATGGCTTAGGGGTGCTAGGCGCACAAGGTGCCGGTTTAATTGAACAGGAGCAGCTTGACGTTGACGATGTGCCTATTTTGGTGGGCACACTAGGTAAAGCTCTTGGTACAGCGGGAGCCTTTGTGGCTGGATCCGAAGAGCTTATTGAGTACTTAATTCAATTTGCTCGGCCCTATATTTATACTACAGCAAGCTCACCCGCTTTGGCCTACGCCACCCTAACTGCAGTAGAGCTCCTGGAAAAAGAAGCGTGGCGTCGGACTCGTCTCAAAGACTTAATCAAGCACTTTCAAACCACAGCCGCTGAGTTAGGCCTAAGGACTCAAGCCAGTCAAACCCCCATTCAACCTATTGTAATAGGTGATAACGCAGCCACAGTGCGTATTGCCCACGTATTGCGTACGCAAGGTTTTTTAGTAGGCGCAATTCGCCCCCCTACTGTTCCTGAGCACACCGCTAGACTACGAATTAGCTTATGCGCAGAGCATCAACCAGAGCACATTACTGCTCTTCTACACACCTTATCTCGGTTACAAAGCCAATAATGCGTTCTTTTTATTTATTAAATGGTTGGGCCATGAGCTCTGCTGCTGTACAACCCCTAGTCAACGCGTTAGCTCCTTTGGGTACTGTCACAGTACTTTCGCTTCCCGCCTATATACAGGACTCAGTGGAAAATACGCTTGCACACCTAGAGCAAAGCATTCCACCACAAACTCATTTAATTGGTTGGTCTTTAGGTGGCATGCTGGCTTTACAATTAGCTGCGCAAAGCAATTACGGCTCGGTAACATGCTTAGGTGCCAATTTAAGTTTTATTGCCACCCCCTTATGGCCTTGGGGCATGAGCCAAGCAGATTTTGAGCGGTTTTATAAGCGCCAATTTACGCAACCTGATCGCAATCTTCAACGATTTGCACAACTGTGCTGGCAAGGCGCTAATGGTACGGATGTTCAGCCCCATTCTCTTGTGGACCCAACCTACACATCCCAACACCTGATGTGGGGCTTAGACGCCTTAGCCCAACTTAATAACCATTGTGCGATGGATCAAGTACGCATCCCCCAGTTGCATCTATTTGCAGCGCACGATGCGCTCGTACCGAGTCAAGCTCAACACCAGCTTCAGCTGCGTTGGCCTCAAGTCCGCTCTGAGCTAATCCCTGGCAGCCATGCCTTTCCAGTTCAATACCCTGAAAAAGTAGCCCTAGCCATTCAGTCTTTTTTGGGTGAACAGCATGTCTAGCCAATACAAATATGCGGTAGCCCAACGTTTTTCAGCTGCAGCCACCAGCTACGATCGCGTTGCTCACTTGCAGCGCCAAGTGGGCAAGCACTTAATTACGAATCTGCCCTCTTTTTTAAACGCTACACATATTATGGATTTAGGCGCAGGAACGGGTTATGGCACAACCCTACTGCAGCAACGCTTCCCGCAAAGCCAGTACTGGGCGGTGGATTTAGCGGAAGGCATGCTGCGTTTCATGCGTCAAAACACTTCTACCGATGCCTATATCTGTGCCGATATGGAGCAACTACCCTTTGGTTCGGATCACTTTGATTTGATTGTTAGTAATCTTGCTGTGCAATGGTCTTTGGATTTTGCACGGAGTCTTGAGCAATGTTTTGCCAGTGTACGTACGGGCGGCATTATGCGTTTTAGCACCGTTCTGGAAGGCAGTTTAAAAGAGCTTAAACAAAGCTGGGCGGCGGTGGATGACTACCCACATGTCAACCGCTTCCGTACCCACGCCGACTATATTTCACTCTGTCAAAAAAGCCCTTGGCAGCTTATCTCCGCAGAGCAGCACCGCTACCGTTACTTTTATGAGCACGTTAAGCACCTACGTCAGGAATTACGTGAGCTAGGCGCTAACCATCTGCATGGTGGTAGAAAAAATCACCATAATGCGCGTCAGCGCTGGCAACAACTGCTGGAAACCTATGAGTCTTACCGCACCCCTAATGGCCTGCCTGCAACGTGGGACATTCTTTATATCACCTTACAAAAGCCATGATGACACCCAAAGCGTATTTTATTACCGGTACCGATACAGAAATAGGAAAGACCACCATTGCGGCAGCCTTGTTGTATGGTGCCAAACAACACGGCCTAAGCACCTTAGCCTGCAAACCTGTGGCCTCAGGAAGCGCTCCCACCTTGGAGGGATTACGTAATAGCGACGCGTTGCAGCTAATGGAGCAGTGCTCATTAAACATTAACTACCACGTACTAAACCCTTTTACTTTTGAGCCCGCAATTGCGCCTCATTTGGCGGCTGCATATGCCGGCCAGTTAATTGAGCTGTCTTCACTTACCACTGCTACGCAACGCGTTTTAAGTCATCACGCTGGACTCACAGTGGTTGAGGGTGCTGGGGGTTGGCATGTGCCTATTAATGACCAGCACTGCCTTTCAGATTTAGCACTAACACTACAGCTACCGGTTATTTTAGTGGTGGGGATACGCTTGGGTTGCATTAACCATGCCTTGCTTACAGCCCAAGCTATTCAACAGCAAGGCTTAACTCTGCATAGCTGGGTAGCTAATCTAGTACCAGATCAAGACGCCATAGCGCATGACACCATCACTTATTTAAAACAGCGTTTAACTGCACCGTGTTTAGGGATTGTGCCGCATTTAGAACAGCTCAATCCTGCTGCCGTCATCAGTTATTTAGATACCTCCTTACTTTTTAATACCTAATTACCATGTCTTATCTGTCAGTCAATGCGCAATGGATGCAAAGAGATTTGAATGTGCTTTGGCACCCTTGCACCCAAATGAAAGACCATGAGTCTTTACCCGTGATCCCTATTCGGCGTGCCCAAGGGCTTTATTTGGAGGATTTTGAAGGGAACCGCTATTTAGATGCCATTAGCTCTTGGTGGACCACTTTGTTTGGGCACTGTCACCCGTATATTAATGAACGCATTAAACAACAAGTGGATACGCTTGAGCACGTTATGCTGGCAGGGTTTAGCCATCAACCTGTGATTGAGCTATCAGAACGCTTAGTTCAACTTAGCCCTTCTGGGTTGGAACGAGTCTTTTATGCTGACAATGGTTCTTCTAGCATAGAAGTGGCTCTTAAAATGAGTTTGCACTATTGGCGCAATAAAGGTCAGCATCAAAAAAACCGATTTGCGACTATTAGCAACGGCTATCATGGCGAAACTATTGGCACTATGTCTGTGGGCGATATTGCTTTATATACAGATACCTATAAGGCCTTGCTTTTTGATTGTTTTAAAGTGCCCAGCCCAGATTGCTACCATAGAGAAGATGATCAAGACTGGGCCAGTTATAGTCAGCAGATGTTTCAACCCATGGAAGCACTTTTAGCAGAACATCACCATGAAATTGCCGCCGTCATTCTGGAGCCGCTAGTTCAGGGGGCAGCCGGCATGCGTATGTATGACCCCATTTACCTAAAGTTGCTGCGCGAGGCTTGCAATCACTACGACGTGCATTTAATTGTGGATGAAATTGCTGTTGGAATGGGGCGCACAGGAACACTGTTTGCCTGTGAGCAGGCTGATATCAGCCCTGATTTTATGGTGCTGTCTAAAGGTTTAACCGGTGGTTATTTACCTTTAGCGGCCGTGCTAACCACCAATACAATCTACCAAGCATTTTATGATGATTACGAAAAAATGAACGCATTTTTGCATTCACATACCTATACCGGAAACCCCTTGGCTTGCGCTGCTGCCCTTGCCACACTAGACCTATTTGAACAACAAGACGTATTGGCTCATAACCGAACCCTAGCCCAACACATGCATAAGGCGACAGCACATCTGCATGAGCATCCCCACGTGGGTGAGGTGCGACAAACGGGTATGATACTGGCGATAGAAATGGTTAAGGATAAAGCCACTAAAACCCCCTACCACTGGAAAGAACGCCGTGGTTTGCATGTGTTTAATTATGCCCTAAGCCAAGGAGCTCTGTTGCGCCCTTTAGGTAATGTGATTTATTTCATGCCGCCCTACAGCATCGAACCACACCACATTGATCAACTTAGCGCTATTGCCACGGCAGGTATTGAGCTTGCGGTACGCGCGTAAAAAACCACAACGTAGTCCACTTAACCAAAAAGCCCATGACTAAACAACATCATGGGCCTAGTATTGTTAGATAGCACGCACATGCTGAGCTAAGCTAAACCCTTTTGCTCGCTGTGCTTAATCCCAATCTAGCTGTTACGCACAAAATGCATTTTGAATCGTTTCGCTTTGATTCCAGACTGCTTCAAGCGTTGAACGGCTCGATCAGCCACATCCTGTGCTAATGCCACATGCGTGACCACCATCCCCACATTGATTTTACCGACTTGCTCTTTGCTAAGACCTGCGTCACCTGTTAATGCACCCAAAATATCGCCTGGACGTAACTTATCTCGCTTGCCCCCGACAATAACCAGCGTACGCATTGGAGCAGACTGCACCGTTACTGCTTGGTTAGAACGGGGTAAAGGTTCGGGTGTAATAGGCCCAAAGCGTTGGGTTAAGGCTTGCATAAAAGCATTATCATCTGCATCAAAAAGCGTTAGTGCTATGCCAGTTTGATCGATACGGCCAGTACGCCCAATGCGATGCACATACACATCCACTTGATGGGGTAGCTCTACGTTGAGCACCAGAGGAAGCTGAGCAATATCTAACCCACGGGCAGCCACATCTGTAGCCACCAATACCGTACAACTGTGATTAGCAAACTGAATTAACACCTCGTCTCGATCACGTTGATCTAAGTCGCCGTGCAAAACCAATGCACTAAAACCTAAACTGCGCAAATAATACGTTAACGCATCGCTATTGGCTTTGGTATTGCAAAACACTAAGGCCGATGAAGACTGGAAATGATTGAGCAAGTTCACAACCGCATCAAACCGATCGCTTTCAGCAACTTCATAAAAATGTGACGCAATTTGGTTGGCGCTGACTTGGCTTTCCACCTTGACGTGCACCGCATCCTGCACAAAAAGCGTAGCGTCTTTACCTATGCTATCTGGATAGGTGGCTGAGAACAAAAGCGTTTGGCGCTGTCTGGGGCACTGGCTGACAATATGCGACATTTCATCATAAAAGCCCATATCAATCATACGATCAGCCTCATCCAATACCAAGGTTTTAATGGTGGCCAAATCGATGCTTTGGTGATCAATATGATCCAAAATTCGGCCCGGCGTGCCTACAATGACGTGAACACCATGAGCCAAAGAATCCACTTGACGTTGCATGGGCGTGCCACCTGTGATGACTATCACTTTGATATTGGGAATACCACGCGCCAAACGTCGCATTTCCTCGGCTACCTGAGTAGCTAGTTCGCGCGTAGGACATAAAACCAGAGCCTGAGGCTGCAACAAATCGGGATCAAGATGCTGCAAAACCCCCAACCCAAACGCCGCTGTTTTGCCACTACCTGTTTTGGCCTGCGCAATGACATCAACCCCTTCGAGGATTAAAGGAAGACTTTGAGCTTGAATAGGGGTCATTTGCTTAAACCCTAGCTGATCAACAGTTTGTAGTAATGCCGGCTGTAAAAGCAGCTGGGAAAAAGAAGTCATAGCAGTCATGAAAACACCTTAGTAATTGATAGGTCTATTGTATCGCGTTCACTACACTTTCGACTAAAGCTGCCTAAACATTCTTTATAACTCTACAATAAGACACTTCCATTAATTATGCTCAAAATGAGTTTAAAGACATGCGCGAATTCTTAGCTCGTAAAAACATCTCTTTTTCTTTGCAGCGTTATGGCATAGAAACCATGAACTACATGACCCTAGGGCTATTTAGTTCATTAATCATTGGGTTAATTTTAAAAACCGTAGGCGGCTGGCTGGACTGGCCGTGGTTAATTGAGGTGGGAACGTTAGCTCAAGCGGGCTTGGGTGCCGCCATAGGTGTAGGGGTTGCGTATGGTCTGCAAGCCCCACCTATGGTGATCTTTAGTAGTGCAATGGTAGGCTCATTGGCTATCAGTGTAGGTGGTGGTCCAGTGGGTGTATTTGTGGCCGTTGCTATCAGCAGCGAGCTTAGTAAGCTGGTACATAAAACCACCCCACTCGACATTATTGTAACGCCGGCCACTGCTTTAATCAGCGGTATATTTGTAGCACAAATGGTCGCTCCTTATTTGGGAGAGTTAATGCGCGCTACAGGACAAACCATAGAATGGGCGATGACGTTGCAGCCCTTTTTTATGAGTATTGTAATTGCCGTTATTATGGGTATGGTGCTAACGGGCCCTACATCGAGCGCTGCTGTAGCGATTTCCTTGGATTTAGGGGGCTTAGCAGCAGGCGCTGCCACCATAGGTTGTTGTGCACAAATGATAGGCTTTGCCGCTATGAGCTATAAAGACAATGGCCCGTCTGGTACATTAGGTGTGGGTTTAGGTACAAGCATGTTGCAGCTTCCAAATATTATTCGCAATCCCTTCATTTGGATTCCGCCTATTTTAACGGCCGCCTTGCTTGCGCCGATTGGCACACTGGTCTTTGCACTAAAAAACATACCCACTGGTGCAGGCATGGGCACCAGCGGTTTTGTTGGGCAAGTAGGAACCTTAGCAGCGATGGGTCAAACTCCCTCGGTATGGTTTGCCATAGGCTTGATGCACTTTATACTTCCAGCCATAGTGTGTTTAAGCATTAGTTGGTGGATGCAAAAACGCGGTTGGATCCGACCCGGTGATTTACGTTTACGTACCTAATTATTTAGAGGGCAAATGCGGGATAACATCGACCGCTTTACCATTGAAGCGCAATTCAAAGTACAACTGTGTTGCAGTGGTATCCGTACTACCCATCGTTGCAATAGTTTGCCCTTGTTTAACTGACTGGCCCTCTTTGACGTTAAGCGATTTATTATGTGCATACACACTAATAAAATTAGCATCGTGGCTAATAATTACCATATTGCCATAACCACGCAAACCATTGCCTGCATACATGACCTTGCCTGCTGCGGCAGCCTTAATGGGCTGGCCTTCGCTACCCTGGATAAACACCCCTTGCGAATGAGACCCAGTACCTTTTCGATGGCTACCCGCTGTAGGCCACACTAGACTAATACGTCGTGGCGCAGGTACGGATTTAGCCGTGGTTTGACGCGTAGGTTGAACAGTCGAGCTACCGGCATCTGCTGTCATACTCGAGTTAGAAGACGCTGTCCCTCCTTTTACCCGCAAAAGCTGCCCCACTTTGATTTGATTGGGGTTACGAATCTTATTAGCACGCATGATTTCATTTACGGATTGACCATGCTGTCTAGCGATTTTAGTCAGCGTATCACCGCGCGCAACGCGATAATAGCCTTCCCCTGCTGTTTTTTTGGGATTAGAGCCACAGGCAGCGACCAAGATGCAAAGCAAAAGCACCGACAGAAAACGCATTCTTTATCCTCGTTGTTGTACTTTTTTAAATGACCTATTCAACCATAACATTAGTCTAGCTACCAAGCCATTTTACGGAATTTAATACAAAAAAAACCCCAGAGATAAAAAGCTCTGGGGTTTAATAAAAAAAGCGGTTATTTCACTTTAACTTTAGGTGTGCCTGCTAGCACCTGGCCGATTTGAGCAGCATAACCAAAACCTTCGTCATGCAGATAGCGTAAAATCTGAGGAGCCTGCTCTGGGGCACAAGAAATAAGCAGTCCCCCTGAGGTTTGCGGATCAGTCAGCAATGCCCGATCTGTATCGGTAATCGTATCAACTAACTCAATATGTGAACCATAGGCCTCCCAGTTGCGTTGTGATGCACCAGTAACATAGCCTTGAGTCGCTAAGTGACGTACGTTTGGTAACCAAGGAAGTTGGTCTAGGTTTAATTCAATCGTTAGTGCAGAGCCACGTGCAATTTCCCATGCATGCCCTAATAAACCAAAACCAGTGACATCGGTCATGGCGTGCACCCCGTCCCACTGAGCTAATTTAATGCCCGGTGTGTTTAACTGAGTCGTGCTTTGTATCATGGCGTTGTAATCAGTCTCTGGAAGTGCATTTTTCTTAAATGCGGCCGACATGACCCCAACCCCTAAACCTTTGGTCAGAATTAATACATCGCCTGCGCGAGCCTCGGCATTTTTACGCACATGCTGCGGGTGCACTAGCCCCATAGCCGCCAAACCATATATGGGCTCAACCGAGTCAATGGTATGACCACCAGCCACCGGAATGCCAGCAGCTTGACATACGTCCGCGCCACCTTTGAGAATTTGCGCAATAGCCTCTTTGGATAAGGTATTAATGGGCATACCCACAATAGCAAGCGCCATAATAGGCGTGCCACCCATGGCATAGACATCTGATAAAGCATTCGTTGCCGCTATGCGCCCAAATTGATAGGGATCATCCACTACCGGCATGAAAAAATCAGTGGTTGCAATTAAGGCTTGCTCGTCATTTAACCGGTATACCGCGGCATCATCGGCCGTATCAGTGCCTACAAGTAAATTAGGATAAACCGACATGGCTGGCATGGAAGCCAGTAATTCAGACAAAACCCCTGGCGCAATTTTGCACCCACAACCACCGCCATGGGCCAGCGACGTTAAACGAGGGGCCTGTGAAGAAGACGTATTTGACATAAAAGACTCCGAAACTCGAATTGCAAGGCAAAACACGTTGCACTTGTAAAGTCAAATAATGAGATGGCGGAAAGCAGCAGGAGTCGAACCTACCTAGGAGTGTCTAACACCCCCAACTGGGTTTGAAGCCCAGCCGCATCACCAGACACGAATGCTTTCCTATGAGATCAGACCGCGCTCGGTGGCGGTTTGAGTAAAAACCGTGTTATCCGGACGGATTAGATGTTTATCTCGTAGTCGACGAGTATAACCAATTCTCTCGAAAAATTCTAAAATTTGTATTGTGCGTTTACGACCTAAATTTAGAGCATCGCGAAACTCAGCTGCTTTTACCCCATTTGGCTCGGCTAGTTTTGCAAAACGTGTGGCTAAATCTAGAACATGCTCGCGATGATAATACAAATCTCGCACGACTTGGTACACCAAACCTTGGCGTACCAGCTTGCGCCCTAATGCTCGTAATTGATCCTCGGGCACCTCTAGAGTCTGCGCAATATCACGAACCCAAGGAGGGTTATAACCCCCCTCATAACATAGCCGAATAAGTTGCAATGCGATGACTTCTTCTTGGGGGGTAAAGCTAACCGTATGAGCGCTAAGCCTATACCAGGGTCCATTCAACGCTAAACGCTGGCGCTGCATCAACTCGTGCAATGCACCAAACCACAATGGGTCAGGCGCTCGTGGGGCAACCATACGACGTAAGCGTGCCGCTTCAACACCGGGTTCGTCTGGATACCGCTCATGCGTTTCGGCTAGTACTGTTTCAATACGCGCCAGCAATTGCTCCCATGCATTGTTATGGATTAACACTTGCACCGTAGCCGAACGCGGAGAATGAACCCAAAGCGACTCAGCAGGCAATTCGTGCAGATCAGGCTCGGTTCCAATTAATTTTTGCAAAAAAGACTGCTCTAAGCCATAAGGTGCTTGTCGCAACAATGGCTCAAGGACTTTTTTATCTAAATACATTTCTACCGCGTCTAGCCAAGCCAAACGGGCCAAAGAGCGACGCTTACGATCGGGCGCATTGGCATCCAGAACCTGACCGCCGCCGATGGTTAATTTGGCCTGCGCATTACGGATAATGAATCGATCGCCAGGCATGACACAAACAGGCTCATCAAATACTAATTGAGCAAATGCTGTTTGGCTAGCATGGACCAGATCTTGGCTAAGTGGCACCACATGGGCCACATAGTGCGCCGCCCCCACGTGCACATGCACGGGTGTCCATGTTTTAATTGAGCTATCTACATGGGCCAAGAGCTGTAGACGCACATCAATATGTGTGCTTGGACTAAAACAACGGCTATCGGCAATCCAGTTGCCACGCTCAATGTCCTCTTTAGCCAATCCAGTGATGTTTAAAGCACAACGCTGCCCTGCTTTAGCCTCTGAGCTGGGCTGATTTTGGGCATGTATACTGCGAATACGCACAGCTTTGTTTTGTGGCATTAAACGCAGATGAGTTTGATCTTCGTTTAATGCCAACTGCCCCGAATGAACGGTGCCAGTTAGTACTGTGCCCTGCCCTTCGAGCGTAAACACACGATCAACCGCTAAACGAAAAAACCCCTCTGATTGACGTTGAGCCATTGCGATGGCTTCGGTTTGCAAATGGCCTTTAAGTGCTTCAACACCCTGTCCAGAGAGGCTATCCGTTTCAAAAAACAAAGCATCCGCTAAAAATGTGCCCTGCAAGAGTTGCTGTAAATCGTGTTTTAGCTGCTGTATGGCTTCGGACGCTACCCGGTCGGCTTTATTAATTACCACACAACCACGCTTTAAGCCTAACAAAGATAAAATGGCTACGTGTTCGTGGGTCTGGGGCATGATGCCGTCATCGGCAGCAACCACCAGCAAAGCATAATCAATACCGGTAGCACCAGCCACCATAGTATGCACTAGGTTTTCATGACCAGGTACATCTACAAAGCCCAGCACATCACCATTGGCTAAAGGGGTATAGGCATAACCCAAAGTAATAGTTATGCCTCTTTGCTTTTCATCCTCAAGACGATCGGTATTGACGCCCGTAAGCGCACGAATCAATGCTGTTTTACCATGGTCAATATGACCTGCTGTACCCACAATCATGCTAGAGCCTGACTCCACTGAGCTTGCAATAAAGGGATGTCTACATCACGCAAACAACGAAGGTCTAAATATAGCGTATCGCGTTGGATTCGACCAATTACAGGCCGATTTTGCATGCGTAACCAGTTTTCCACTTTGATAATAGCGCTGCCAGCGCGACCCGCCCCCACAAAGTGCACGACCAACCCATAACTAGGCAGTACGTCTACTGGCATTGCACCACTACCTATTTGACTAAACATAGGCTCAATAGTGACTTGATAATCAGCACCAACGGCTTTTTGTAGTAGCGGCTGTAACAGTTGAGCCTGTTGTTTCATTTCCGCTTGAGGCCGTGTAAACAAAGCCAAAGTGGTCAATTTTTCTGCCAAGAACTCTGGGCTACGGTATAGCGCTAATACCGGCTCCAAAGCAGCTAGGGTAAGTTTCCCTACCCGTAAAGCGCGTTTTAATGGGTTTTTCTTTAAGGCGTGAATGGAGTCTTTGCTGCCAACAATAATACCTGCCTGAGGCCCCCCCAAAAGCTTGTCACCACTAAACGTCACAAGATCGGCTCCCGACTCGACCGTTTGTTTAACAGTGGGCTCGGAAGGTAGACCCCACTGGGCTAAATCCACTAAAGTCCCGCTACCTAAATCCACCGTAGTAGGTACACCTTTTTGACGCCCTATTTGAACCAGCTCGGTGAGACTGACCTCTTTAGTAAACCCCATGACTTCATAGTTGCTGCAATGCACTTTCATAAGCATTGCTGTATGTTCAGTAATGGCATCTGCGTAATCAAATGCATGGGTGCGATTGGTCGTACCGACCTCGACCAAACGTGCTCCGGCACGCTTCATAATATCGGGAATACGAAAGGCCCCGCCGATTTCTACCAGTTCGCCACGTGATACCACCACCTCTTTGTCTTGGGCAAAGGTGCTAAGCATTAATAAAACTGCTGCGGCGTTATTATTTACAATGGTTGCGGCTTCTGCGCCAGTTAACTCGCATAATATGCCTTCAACCAAATCGTCTCGGTCACCACGTTTACCTGTTGCTACATCAAACTCTAAATTTGATGGGGTGCTTAAAGCAGTAACCACCGCTTCAATAGCAGCATCGGGTAATAAGGCACGCCCTAAGTTAGTATGTAATACCGTTCCGGTTAGGTTGATCATTGGGCGCAGTTTCGGCTGCAAAACGCGCTGCAATTGCTGCTGAAACTGCTGGGCTAACTGCGTAGGGTTTAAGTCTGAGCACAACAACTTTTGCGCTAAAGCTCGCTGACGCAGCTGTGCTTGAAACTGCCTCAAGTGCTGAGTCACTAAGGTATGCCCATGCTGCTGCGTTAAAGTTCGAATCGCAGGTAACTGCAGCAAACGATCAATAGAAGGTATCTGGGCTGCTTGAGCTAATAAATCAGGTTGAGGCATGGTTAAACTTAGTCTTCAGTTTGATGCTGTTGCCATAAAAAAGGATTATCATTAACGCGATAAAAACCCTCTTCGCCCATGAGCATATCTAGCTCAATTGTAGCCAGGTCATCAGCAACGGCTTCGACCATCTGGTCTTTGGTTTGGTAAAAGATCTTTCGATACGTATTGCACTTGCCGCAGGATTCGGCCTTGATGGCTTCGGACCCCTCTTCGATGGAATGATAGGTGATCTTTTCTGTGTCTTCGCAATGCGTACACGTGACTCGTACCACATGCCATTCGGTAGAGCACAACCCACAAATAGCATAACGCATGCCATCTCGTGAACCACCGATACGAACAATGCTGGATACCGGCAAGCTACCACAACAAGGACAAACACCAAACGGCGTAATAATGGGTAGATCGCCCTCAGAGAAATTAATGCCTAGACGGGTCCAATAGACTTGTAAAGCCGCCATAACAAAAGGAGCACGGGCGGCATCTACGCCTTCGTTGAAACGTGCGAGCAATGCATCAGCAAGATGCTCTAGGCTATCGGTTTGAGTTGCTATTTCACCGAGCAAGTTTTGGCAAATGGTCTTAACAGCATCAGGCATGTCAGCCTGACTTTGAACGTACTGCACGATATCTGCCAAAATGGCAAGCCAGACCCCATCACGTTTCCAACCTGTTGCCTGCAAAGGTGGCATGCCATGGGCTTGGGCACGATCCACTTGTTCTTTAGATGGGCCAGGAATGGCAGTGTAATGCAATAGCGCCGCCTGCTGGGCTTGGGCCACATGAGCCATAGCCAGCAAATAATCACGAATAGGGCTGTCTTCAGCCAATTGACGTAGGCGATTTGCACGCTCTTGGAACACAGAGCGCTCTTGGGGCTGCGCTAAGCGAGGAATATGGGTGTGATCTAAACCTTCGATTTCACCACGGGATAAGATGCGCTGCATCAGGACTCCTAGAAAAACAGGGCTGCTACCGTAGTAACGATAGCAGCCTCTTTTTAGCGATAAAGCTAGGGGAAAATTACTTTGCGTCTTGTTTGCGAATTACTTCACGGAACCAGTCGCGGTGATTTTTCCAAGCCCAGCCTCGGCTAACGGTACCTCGTGTCATGGCACGCACTGAACCTTTAACCCAAATTGCTGCATAGATGTGCACAATAATGGCACAAATTAGTAAGAAGGCAAAGAGAGCATGCACCACAGAGGCTAGACGGATCATGTCAATGCCAAACAAGTACGAGAAGTACTCGCGCCAAATGACAATACCCGATGCTAACAAACCAAGCATTAAGATAATCAATACATAAAACAGCAGCTTTTGACCGGCATTGTAACGACCTGTGGTCGGAACACCTTCTGTTTCATTTCTGAGTACCTTGGGCATAGCTGCTAGCCACTCGCTATCTTTTTTCGTGAAACGATTAAATCGCATCAAGCGGAAAGCCAAGATAAAGAAGCTAAGGAACATAACCACACCAATAAATGGGTGCAGAATACGTGTCCATGTGGGGCTTCCTAGTAAATTGGATAACCAAAAGAAAGCTGGGTGAAATAGAGCTAAACCCGATGCTGTCAACAGTATAAAGCTTATCGCGGTAATCCAGTGGTTGATACGCTCGCCCGCTGAATACCTAACGATGGTGTACTTTTTGTCAGACATGGTTTTCATCCTCCGCCTTGGCCGCACGCTCGTCTTCCTCGGTGGTTTCTACTGGGCCACGACGCATGTAATGGATAAATCCAGCAAATGCGGTCAATGCCATAGCGGCAACCCCAAAGGGTTTGGCCATGCCTTTCCAGAATGAAACCATAGGACTGATCTGTGGATCCTTGGGTAAGTCAGCGTAAATCTCTGGCTTATCAGCATGATGCAGCACATACATAACGTGTGTGCCACCCACACCTTGGGGATCGTACAAACCGGCGTGCTCGTAACCTCGAGAATTTAAGTCCACAATACGCTCTTCTGCGTGGAGCTTCATGTCTTCTTTGGTGCCAAATACAATAGCGCCAGTAGGACATGTTTTTACACAAGCAGGCTCTTGACCTACGGCTACGCGGTCAGAGCAAAGCGTACATTTGTAGGCTTTTTGATCGGTTTTGGAAATGCGTGGAATGTCAAAAGGACATCCGGTAATGCAGTACCCACAACCAATACAGTTCTCTTGGTTAAAGTCGACGATACCATTCGTATGCTGAACAATAGCACCAGGAGATGGACAGGCTTTTAAACAGCCTGGGTCTTCACAGTGCATACATCCGTCTTTACGAATGAGCCATTCGAGGTCTCCTTTGTCGTCTACATACTCTGTAAAACGCATCAGAGTCCACGTATTTTCGGTTAAATCTGCAGGGTTGTCATACACCCCTGTGTTAATACCGATATCATCACGTAGATCGTTCCACTCCATACAGGCCACCTGACAAGCCTTACAACCGATACATTTGGTGGTATCGATAAGTTTGGCTACGCCCTCGGTGCCCTCGATGGGATGACGTACACCAGGCGGAGGAGTCGTGGTCGCTGAACGACGCTTAATGTCCATTGCTTTTAATGCCATTACGATCTCCTTATGCCTTTTCCACGTTTACGAGGAAGGACTTAAACTCGGGGGTTTGCGAGTTTCCATCGCCCACAAAGGGGGTCAGAGTGTTCGCCAAGAAACCGGGTTTAGTCAGCCCCACAAAGCCCCAGTGAATAGGAATACCCACTTGGTGCACTCGTGTGCCATCTACATCTAAGCTCACAATGCGTTTAGTAACCACTGCTTTAGCTTTAATGTAGCCTCGATTTGAAGACACTTTGACTAAGTCGCCGTGCTTAATGCCTTTGCTCTCTGCCAGTTCTTCGCCGATTTCCACAAACTGCTCGGGTTGAATAATGGCGTTGAGTCGCACGTTTTTAGTCCAGTAGTGGAAGTGTTCGGTAATACGGTAAGTCGTACCGACATAGGGGAACTTATCCACTTTTCCAAACTCGGCCCAGTCGTCTTTAAACACACGTGCAGCAGGGTTGCTGGTGGCCTTGTCGTTTTCTTTAAACAAGGGGTTGTAACCCAGTGGTGTTTCAAACGGCTCGTAGTGAGTTGGGAATGGCCCCTCGGCTAGACCTTTGCGTGCAAAGAAGCGTGCTGTGCCTTCGGGGTTCATAATAAATGGCCCCATGCCACTGCCAGGTTGCTCGTCGATCTTGAAGTCAGGTACGTCAGCCCCTGTCCACTTTGTGCCATCCCAGTGAACGAGCGAGCGTGTTGGATCGAAAGGTTTACCTTGGAGGTCACACGATGCACGGTTATATAACACACGACGGTTTGCTGGCCAGGCCCAAGCCCAATTAAGGGTTTGACCAATACCAGTGGGGTCGCTGTTATCACGACGTGCCATCATATTCCCTGCTTCGGTCCAGGAGCCGGCATAAATCCAGCACCCACCTAGCGTAGAACCATCGTCGCGCATTTCACCAAAGCCTGATAACTGCTCGCCTGCTTTGCGGATGATATTGCCATTCGCATCACGCAAGTCGGTAATTGCGCTTCCGTTTAGTTCTTTAGCTAGCTCTTCAGCGGTTGGGTGTAGTGGATTGCTGTAAGGCCAATACACATTATTAATAGGCTCAGCAAACGTACCGCCCTCTTTTTTGTAGAGCTCTCGAATATGGTGATACAACGTACCCATGATTTCGATATCGGTTTTAGCCTCTCCGGGCGGCTCGGCGGCTTTCCAGTGCCACTGCAACCAGCGACCGGAGTTCACCAATGCACCGTCCTCTTCGGCAAAACAGGAGGTAGGTAAGCGGAAGACTTCTGTTTGAATGGAGGCTGTGTCTACATCGTTAGACTCGCCTGCATTACGCCAGAACTCGGAAGTCTCAGTCGCTAATGGATCCATGATGACCATGAATTTTAGCTTTGAGAAACCTTTAATGAGCTTGGCTTTGTTCGGCGCAGCAGCAAGCGGGTTAAATCCTTGACAGATATAACCGTTCATTTCGCCTTTATTCATGAGCTCGTATGCTTGCAACATATCGTAAAGCTTGTCTAGCTTTGGTAGATAGTCGAAAGCATAATTATTGTACTCATGAGCCTGATCGCCCCACCATGCTTTAGCCAAACTGACATGGAACTTTTTGTAATTGCTCCAGTAGCTAAGCTGATTGTTACGCAGTGGTTTCAGTGCACGCGCGGCAATATAGCCATCAAAATCTTGCTCGGCCTCGTTAGGTAGAGTCAGATACCCTGGTAACAAGTTGGACATAAGCCCAATATCGGTTAGACCTTGGATGTTGGAGTGACCGCGCAATGCGTTCATACCACCACCTGCAATACCGATATTACCCAAGAGCAACTGCAACATTGCGCCTGTGCGAATGATTTGAGAGCCAATTGAGTGCTGAGTCCAGCCTAGAGCGTACAAAATAGTACCAGCACGATCTGGCGTATGCGTGGTAGCTAAAAGTTCGCATACCTGCTGGAATTTATCTACAGGTGTACCACACACGCGATTCACCATTTCAGGTGTATAGCGCTCGTAGTGCTTACGCAATAAATTGTAAACACAACGGGGGTGTGACAAAGAGGGATCAGAGACCACCTCGCCGTTTTCATCTAGCTCGTAATCCCAACTGGCTTTGTCATAGGTACGTGTCTCTGGGTTGTAGCCAGAGAAAAGACCGTCTTCAAAGTCAAAGTCGTCGCGCACGACAAAAGACATGTCAGTGTAATTTTTGACATATTCGTGCTGGATTAAGTTGTTGTCGAGCAAATATTTGATGACACCACCCAAGAACACAATATCTGTGCCTGTACGGATAGGTGCATACAAATCGGCTACGGATGCAGAACGGTTAAAGCGTGGGTCAACAACAATTAGTTTTGCTCCACGATTTGCCTTGGCTTCAGTTACCCATTTAAAACCACAGGGGTGAGCTTCGGCTGCGTTCCCGCCCATAATCAATACCACGTCAGCGTTTTTGATGTCGACCCAATGGTTCGTCATCGCGCCGCGGCCAAACGTCGGGGCAAGACCTGCCACCGTCGGACCGTGTCAAACACGCGCTTGGTTATCGAATACGAGCATACCCATTGTACGAACAACCTTGTGGGTAATGTAGCCCACTTCGTTACTACTGGCCGAGGCCGCTAGCATACCGGTTGTTGTCCAACGGTTTACAATTTTTCCGTCGTCGGATCTTTGGATAAAGTTAGCATCGCGATCCTCTTTCATGAGTTTAGCAATGCGTGTGTAAGCATCATCCCAAGAAATACGTTCCCATTTATCGGACCCAGGGGCTCGGTATTCGGGGTATTTCAGACGATTTGGGCTGTGGATAAAGTCAACCAGACCTGCCCCTTTGGGACAAAGAGTACCGCGGTTTACCGGGTGGTCGTGGTCACCTTCGATATGAAGGACACTAGCTTTGGCATTTTTTGCGCCATCGCCTAAGCTATAAAGTAAAATTCCACAGGCTACAGAACAATAAGGACAGGTGCTACGGGTTTCGGTCATGCGTTCAAGCTTGTATTGTCTTGCCGCAGCAACCGCGGGTGTAGGCGTTACGCCTAACAGAGCCATACTTGACCCCGCTAATGTGCCCCCTGTTACCTTAAAAAACTGGCGCCGACTCATGTTATTCATGGACGCTCTCCATTTTGAATAATCAATTATGCTTCAGGGACATAAATGTCATGCGTTGTTACGAGACTTATCTCATAATTCCATTGTACTCAAAATACGCTGCTTTCCATATTAACCTTTGTATATAACGATGTTAATTTTAATTCAACGAGTAAAAAAAGCTAAAGTAGAAATTGATGAAAAAACGGTTGGCTCTATAGGTAAAGGTCTACTGGTCTTCGTTTGTGCCGAGCCCACCGATACTACTGAAACCGTAGAAAAAGCCTTGAAAAAAATATTGGGCTTGCGAATTTTTGCTGATCAAGACGGAAAAATGAACTTAAATGTTCAACAACAAAATGGGGGTCTTTTAATTGTCAGCCAATTCACCTTAGCTGCCGATACTCAACGTGGAAATCGTCCAAGCTTCGCTAAATCTGCGGCTCCTGAGTTGGCAAAACAACTATACGACCACTTTGTAAGCAAAGCGAAAAATACGTATCATAACGTTGCAACAGGTATATTTGGCGCTGACATGCTTGTACATTTAGTAAACGATGGCCCTGTTACTATTCCCATGCAAATTAGTTAAAACCTCAACTAATTTAGCACAGTAACAAAATGGCTCTAACCAGTAGAGCCATTAAATTAAATTACCTATGGAAATATAGTTATAAGTAAACAATCAAAGGAACCGCTGCTTTTTGAGGATGCGATTGCACCAAAGTCTGGACCCCAAATGCTTCAAATAGATGTTCAGTCGTCAGCACCTCGGTTGGGACCCCATAACTTACTGCTTTTTTCGGGGCTAATAAAAGTAGCTTATGCCCCCACATAGCCGCCAAATTCACATCGTGCAATACAGCAACTGCTGCCACTGGGTAAGAATCGGTTAGCTGCTTTACTCTAGCTAAAAGCTGATGCTGGTAATGTGGATCTAAGCTAGAGGTGGGCTCATCCAAAAACAAATACACCGTTTGCTCTGAATACTGCAATGCGGCAAGGGTCTGCAATATAACCCGAGCAAACTGTACCCGCTGCTGTTCCCCTCCTGATAGCTGACGATAGTTTTTTTTCGTAAAAGCCTCTATGCCGGCTAATTGTATCGCCTCATCAAAAAGGACTTTGTAGCGCGAGGGAGCTAAATTCATAAAAGGATAAGCTCCCATTGCCACGATATCGGTTACGTTAAGATCAAATTCAATCGTAGTGTTTTGTGATAACACCGCACGTTGCCGAGCCAGCACGCTAGGTGTCATAGTAACCAATGATGATTGATTCAATTGTAGTGACCCTGTGCAGCGCACCCCTTGCTCAGCTGCCAATGCTTTTAGCAATGAAGACTTCCCTACTCCGTTAGGCCCCAATATACATAAAAGCTCGTTAGACTGAATAGAAAAAGTGAGGTGTTGCAACAGACAACGTTGTTGTCTATAAATCGCTACATCGCGTAGCTCAATCATGCTTGCCTCCTTGGGAACGCACAATTAACCATAAGAAAAAAGGCCCACCCAATAAACTAGTCACTAAACCAATGGGAAGCTCGGCTGGACTCACAATGACACGAGCCAACGCATCCGCTAATGTTAATAAAATAGCCCCCACTAACACAGACAATGGCAACACATACTGATGCTGGGATCCAACCAAAAGACGAATAAAATGCGGTACCACTAAACCGACAAAACCGATGCCTCCTGTTACAGCCACCAAAGGCCCTACCAAAAGAGCAATAGCTACCAACAACACCCACCGCCAGCGCTGTAAGTCATAGCCCAAATGCCAGGCTTCACGCTCACCAAGCAGCAAAGCATTAAACAAACGCCATTGTTTGCATAGATACACTATGAGCCCAAGTACAGGTAAGACCAACCAGCCCACAATGTACCAACTGCCTCCAGCTAGGCTTCCCATGCTCCAAAAGGTCAGATCGCGTAATTGGTTGTCATTTGCACTGTAGGTAAAAAGACCAATTACACTGCCGGTGATGGTATTAATAGCAATGCCGGCTAATAACAAGCCTGCTACCCCTGTAAAGCGCCTGCCAATTACATAAGCCAGCACCATAGCAATCAAGCTTCCAACAAAAGCAGCAGTAGCAATGCCTAAAAAACCGCTTGAGGTGAGCACAATAGCCATTACTGCCCCCATTGACGCTCCAGATGAAATTCCTATCAGACCTGGTTCAGCCAAAGGGTTTCTAAATAAAGCTTGCATCACCGCACCCGCTACAGCCAAAGCGGCACCCACCAATGCGCTAAATAGCACTCGAGGCAAACGAATTTGCCAAAAGACTTGAGTGATTAAATCGGTGGAAGCCGAATGAGTAGGCCAAAGTACGTTAAGCCATTGAGCCCAAGAAATGCGCAATGCACCGCTAGTACTGGCAGTAATTAATGCCATAACCAAGCCAATGACTAGCAGCAAGGTCAAAGTTAGAGGTCGAATCGGATAGGTCTTACTCATCAGCCGACTCACGATTGCACAAACTGCTGATGCGCAGTATACAAATGCGAAAGAGCCTGTGAAAAACGTGGCCCTAGACCCAACAAGAGCAAGTCATCCATAACTACCACACTGTGATGGTGCCCTGCTGGTGTTAAGTTAAGCCCTGTTTGCTCTAAAAATTGTGCTACTGAACGGTATCCACTTAACGAGTGCTGACTTAACACAATCAACTCAGGCTGTGCCGCAATCAAACTTTCATGAGAAACCGGTTTATAGCCAATATGGTCTTTACCTAAGTTATCTAAACCCAGTTGATCCAGTAGTAACTGCGCTACGGTTGATTGACCGGCCCATTGAATTTGGTGACTACGCTGCATGAGCACAGCAACTTTCTTTAGTTTTCGTATAGGATTGAGGCGAACTTGCTGCTGTATTTGTTCAATATTGGATTGAACGTGATGCTGTAACTGTTGCGCCTTATCGGGCACCTGCAAAATTTGCCCGATACGCTCAATGCGTTGATACAAAGAGGCCAAGGTGGCATCGTCGGGAATGGACTCAACACGTACGCCCAAAGCGCTCAGCTGATCCAGCACACGTTTAGGCCCAGCCTGCTCTGAAGCTAGAATTAAGCTAGGCTTTAGGCTTAGCACCCCCTCTAGAGATAAACTGCGGTAGTAGCCCACCTGCGGCAAGTCAGCAACCTGAGGGGGGTACAAACTTGAAATATCGCTTCCTATCAATAAAGAGCCTTGCCCTAGCTCATAAATAATTTCAGTCACGGTGCCACCCAGACTAAGTACACGTTCTGACTGAGTCTCCTGTGACCAAACAGAACGCGTTACTCCTGTCATAATGGGCAACGTCAAAGCAAGCAGCGAAGAGATGCATTGGCGTCTATTCATAATTAGGCAGCTAAAGGGGAATCGCAAAAAGACTCAAGCAGCTGTCGCCATTCGGCTAATTCCGCCTGACCGGGTTTGCGCGCACCAAAAAACTGCACGATGAGCTCACCTTGCGCGCTATAGCATTCTAATGAGGTAACACACCCATCGACTGTGGGTTTATTGACGACCCAGCTTTGTGTAATGGCCTCTGTATTCAAATGCAAATTAAAGCTTGGATCAAGAACATTGAACCATGGGCCTGTACGGCGTAACTGCTGAATCGGCCCCGTATGAATTTGCACAATGCCTGCATTGGATACAAAACACATAATCGATAAACCTGAGGCAGCAGCTTGCTCTAGCATGCGTTCTGCGGTGCTGTTGGCTACAGGCTGTGCTAAATCATGCCCCACATCACGCAAGGCTGTTAGTCGCGACACATTAAACTGCATCAACATAGAGTGAAAAGCGTGGGTGTCTTTTAAGCCTAACCAGTGTTCTCTTAATCCTGCCGGAGCCTGAGTCAAAGTCTGATCTTCTTTTGGCGTAGCCGTTTTAATTTCGGGCCAATAGCTACCGATTGGCTCTGCATACGCACTGACTAAAGCATCGTAGGCGGCTTGATCCGTCTGTTCAGTACAAAACACTTTATGCAAAGCATGCCCATACACATCAAAAAACTGCAAGGATTTTCGACCTTTATCTTCTACAGCCCAGACAGTGCCCCATGTAGAAAAAAACAAACGTAAGTCAATATCGGGGCCTAAGACTATGCCCGACTTTTCCCCTGCCTTGATGTTCTCATAGCGCCCATGACGCTCGTGCACGCAGTCGTTATTACGTGTTAAGGCCATCACACTGCCTAGCTCCCCCACGCGCAACAAAATCTCTTGGGCTGAAGCCTTTAGGTGGCGGGCCTGAATCTCTCCACACTGGGCAGCAACTAGCTCTAACTCTGTTAAGCCTATTTGCTTGGCAATGTCGCGGATACGACCTGGTTTACTCGCAACAGCCATGTTGTATTGCAGCTGCGTAGCTGTGATCTGATCGTGATAATACATAATTCATTCCAAATAATAATAAAAACACAAATGAGAATCGCTATTATTTAATAGTGATATGTCAGATTCAATTTAAACGTACGCCCTGGTTCTGTGTAGCTAGCTACAGGTGCACTACTACGCCCCCCAGTCTGCGGCACATTTAACGCTTCCCAATACTGCTTATCAAATAAGTTATAAATGCCAGCCTGTAAACGCAAACCTTTTTGCGCTGGAGGCTGCCACCATGCTGCTAAGTTCATTACACCATAACCAGGTGCTTTAAAATCAGCAGGTGTAGAGCCTGAGGCTTCGGGGTTAGCCACTTTGTTGCGCTTTAAAGCCGCAACCAAGCTTAGCTCTCCGCCCCAGCTATGAGAGTCGTACCCTAATGCCGCAACCATTTTCAAAGGTGCAATAGCATTAATTGATTGGTTCAATGTGGTGTCTTTGCCGCGAGCCCAAGCAAGACCTGCGCGGGAATACCAATGTTGTTGCCAACGTGCTTGAGCACTTAGCTCAATCCCTGAAATACGCACTCTAGAGCGATTAATAGCAGTGCTTACCCCCATTGGGTAAAGACCATCCCACGCCGGGTTCCAAGCCTCAGAATCTGCGGTGATATTAACTTGATCTTCAATAAAGTTTTTATAGTGATTCTGATAAACACTAAATTTTGCCCCTAGGTCTTGGTCCCCCCACTGTGCTCCTAGCTCCCAGCCGCGACTGGTTTCTGCTTTTAAATGTGGGTTGCCTACGCGTAAATAGGTACCCGGAGCCCCATAGTTGGTGTAGAGCTGCGCAGCGTTGGGGGCCTTGTATCCCAAGCCATAATGCGCATACAGACCCAATGTCTCAGTAGCTTGATACTCAAAGCCTATCGACGGTGATACGTAACTACCTGATGCTTTACCGGCTGTGGTTACTGTAGAGTTGGGGTTGTCATTGTAGGCAGCACTGCTCTTAGGGTTGTACTGATAAGAATCAAAACGTAGGCTAGGGCTAATGGCGTATTTGCCATCATCCCATACCAACCGGTCCACCGCCCACAGTGCTAATACTCGCCCTTTGACTTCAGGCCGATCGGCTTGATTTGTATGAAGTAAATCGCAAGAACGTGGCCCCATCGGTGCGGGTCGTTGGGCTAGATTAGGGGGGCAGTTATCATAACCACCGGAATACTGCTCACTGTCGCTGCGGTACGCATCCATACCCAATTGCCACTGATGCTCAATGGGTTGATCTGCAGCAAACACCCCTGCAAGACCAGCTAGCACCCCATAGTTTTTTTCCTGCACCTCATTATGACGACCAAAAGCGCCATACGGGTAGCCATAACCAAATGGATCTCCCGGAATGGCTGAAGCTCGTTCATCACGCAAGCGCCATGCCTCTTGCTCTGCACTTAGACGTTGTTTTTGCCAATAAGCCTTCACAAAACCTGATGCTAGCTTGGCTTTAGGATCGGGGGCTGTAAAGTCATACCCAGCCACAATGCGATCACGTTGCGTGGTGCTGTATGTTTGATTCTGCCCCACTTCAAAACTGGTGCCTGGTCCCTGCTCACGTAAATTGTCTAAAGTACTTTTTTTTCTAAAACTTTCTGCTGACAGTTGTAATACATGCCCCGGTTGCAAATCATGTTCTAGCTTTAGCAAAACATCATGCTGACGCGTTGTTTCTGGATTAGCCTCTATACGACTTGTCCCCAGTCCACCTTGACCACCGTAATTTTTTAACTCATGTCCACGGCGCTGACCGGTTTGTACTAACCAACGTGTACTTTCTTTAAGTTCTCCCGCTACCGCCACTGCCGCCCCACGGCTAGTATCAGCACTGTCATAATCGGTAGAGACAATAAAACCAAAAGATTTGCCGTCTAATACATCTCTAGGGGTTAGACTCAACACATTGACCCCACCTGCGAGCTGCCCCGTCTGATGAGATGCCGCTCCGCGTAATACTTGCACACTGGATACACTTTGAAAGCTTAGACTCGCTAACCCACCAGTGACACCACGCGCTCCGTCATCTAACCATGGCAGCCGAATCCCATCCAAGCGCACATCCACGCGGTCTTTATCCATACCACGCAAGTTCACACTGCCATTACGTGCATTAAAGTGCAGACCCGGCTCAATTCGATTTAGATCTTCCCAACGAGTAACAGCGTTATTTTTTAGCTCTTGCTGAGTAATGACGGAGCTACCCTCTGGTAACTCGGTTTGCAGCAACGATTCGACTTTAACAGACGGCAGCACGGGGATCTCAATTGCCCAAGCTACTGAGCTCAACATGGTCATTGCGCTTAGGCTAAGCACCCATGGAGTCGACTTTAATTGGTTTTTTTTCTTCATTACACCCCCAATAAAAACGGTAATGATAATCGTTATTATTTAGATTATCAACCAGTGTTTTAAAATAAGGGGTTGATATCCTTGTCCATCAACGTTAAGATAGATACACATTTAGAGTTGAACGCACTGTTCATGCCAACCTGTTACCCGTACAAGGTGGATACATAATGTGGCATTATTAATGCAATACTGGGTGATCGCAGCCCGCTTCTAGCGGGCATTTTTTTATGGGGTTATTTATACCGACTTGCTCGCCCCGGGCATTCTGCCAAAGAGCTAAAAAGGAAATTATGGCTAATGAATTTACTATTGATGGTGAACGATTTACTACAACTACAGTTCCTGGTTCAGCGCTGGTTCAAATTTACCACCAAACCAAAAAACGGTTAGTGGCTTCATTTAACCCCAATACCGCTTCGTTATTTAGCCCTAGGGCATATGGTTCCTGGTCAAGCATTCATCCAGACACTAGCCTCAGCCTTTTGGAAAAAATAGAGCCGCACTTAGTTGAGCAATGCAAACAACGCATTATCAATCGCTACAAATAGAAGCCTGTTCTTAAATAAAAAACCCGCTTGAAATAAACGGACCCCAATAAGTTGGACACCCATCCAGCCCTTTGGGGTCTTTTTTATCAAATCGCGCGGAAACCCCCGCCGGTCAGGGCGGAGAGGAATAGCGCGGACGCGCTAGCGTCTTCGTATCAGCTTGGCGTCTGTTGTGGCTCAATGTATTGTCGGACGATCTCGACAGGCGCACCGCCACAGCTTGCGGCAAAGTAGCTAGGCGACCAGAGGGCACCACCCCATAGTTTGTTGTGAATGCTCGGATACTGCTTTTTGCGAATCATCCGGCACGTCTTTAGTGAACACATCACGGCGGTACTTTGTCACAAAGACCAAGTGAGCGTGCAGGTTAAAAACCAGTGTCTACCGCGTCGAATGTCGTTGTTTTTCTTCATAGGCCAAGTATAATTCTTCGTATGAAACGATGGCAAGCCTATCGATACGAACTCAAGCCTAACAGCGCTCAGCAACGCGATATGCGCCGCTTTGCTGGTGCGTGTCGTTTCGTATTCAATAGGGCGTTGGCGTGGCAAAAAGAGCGTTATGCCGCCGACAGCACGACGAAATTCAGTTATACCGTTCTGGCTAATTTCCTGCCCGCTTGGAAGAAGGATAAGGAAACAGAGTGGCTGAAACACGCACCAAGTCAATGTTTGCAACAAACGCTTAAAGACCTCGAGCGTGCCTACAAAAATTTCTTTGCCAAACGCGCCGCGTTTCCCCGCTTCAAGAAAAAAGGCCAGTCAGACCGTTTCCGCTACCCGCAAGGCTGCAAACTTGATCAGGAAAACAGTCGTATCTTTCTGCCGAAACTTGGCTGGGTACGCTACCGCAACAGTCGCGAGGTACTGGGCACGGTGAAAAACGTCACCGTGAGTCATAAGGCAGGCAGATGGTTCATCAGCATCCAGACCGAACGTGACGTGAAGCAACCGGTTCCGCAGGCCACGTCAGCGGTTGGCATCGATCTGGGTGTGGCGCGGTTTGCCACGCTATCGGACGGCACGTACTATGCACCGCTCAATAGTTTCAAGCGGCACGAAACCGCCCTGCGTAAAGCGCAGCAAGCCGTCAGCCGCAAAATCAAATTCAGCCACAACTGGAAGAAGGCGAAAGCCCGCGTCCAGCGTATTCACTCCCGCATCGGTAACGCCCGCCGCGACTACCTACATAAAGCCACGACCGCTATCAGCCAAAACCACGCGATGGTGTGTATCGAGGACTTAAAGGTACGCCACATGAGCAAGTCGGCAGCAGGCACAACCGAGCAACCGGGGCGAAACGTTCGGGCCAAGTCCGGTCTGAATAAAGCCATCTTGGATCAAGGCTGGTTCGAGTTCCGCCGTCAGCTAGACTACAAACTGGCGTGGGCAGGAGGTTGGCTCGTTGCCGTGCCCCCGCACTACACCAGTCAGACCTGCCCTGAATGTGGGCATTGCAGCCAAGCAAATCGCCCTACGCAAGCGCAGTTCCGATGTGTTGAGTGTGGTGTCGAGGAAAACGCCGATGTGGTCGGCGCGATCAATGTGTTAAGGGCGGGACACGTCCGGTTCGCCTGTGAAGTGAGCGGTGTAGTAATGCCGCCAGCAGCAGGAACCCACCGCAGCGACTCTGGGACGGCTCAACGCCTCCCTTGAGCGCTGTAGGAATCCCCGGCCTTTAGGCGGGGGAGGATGTCAAGGCTTATTCCCGTATTTTGTTACTTATTGGCATTTGCCTGAGAGATTCCTCAGGTTCTGACTAAAGGGATAAGGTATGATCAGTTTATTGTGTGCTTTAATTTGCCGTTTATTATGATGCGTTCTCGCTCAGCCTCCTATTCCTTCCTCAAGCTCATTTTGCTGCTTAGCATTTCGCTATTGGTATTAACAGCTTGCAGTTTAACTCCCCTCCAAGACAGAACTCACTCTACGGCTCTTAGCACGGAAGAATCTTTTCATACTGCTATAGGCACAGCGTTAAAACCTCTAGCACAACAAAATCCCCAATTGAGTGGTATTCGTGCACTAACTGATCCTCATGACGCATTTGCAGCACGTGCCGTACTGGCCCGTTTTGCAGAAAAAACCATTGACGTGCAGTATTACATTTGGCGCGCTGATACCACCGGATATATGTTATTAAACAGCTTATATGAAGCCGCCAATCGTGGAGTACGGGTGCGTTTGCTGCTTGATGATAACGGCATAGACAAACTAGATACGCAACTTGCTTTACTGCATCAACATGAAAATGTTGAGATTCGTGTTTTCAACCCCTTTCCTTTTCGTACTTTCAAGCGCTTAGGCTATCTATTTGATTTTGTTCGTTTAAATCATCGTATGCACAACAAATCATTTACTGTAGATAACACGGTAACTATTGTTGGAGGTAGAAATATCGGTGACGAGTATTTTGGGGCCACAGACCAAGTACTCTTTGCCGATTTAGATGTTATTGCTATAGGCAAAGTCGTAGACGATGTTTCTGTCGATTTTGATAAGTATTGGGAAAGCCCTCTGGCCTACCCTATAAATCAAATCGTGTCCTTACGCAGCCATCAAACTCTAGACCAGCTTGATCTCAATGCTTTCATTCAAAGCAACCCAGCTAGAGCCAAAGAATATTTGCAAGTACTGCGCCAAACCGATCTGATTCAAAACTTGATTGAACGCAAATTAGACGTTGAGTGGGTAAAAACAGAAATGGTTAGCGATGACCCAGCAAAGGCCTTGGGTCAGGCGAGTCCTGAGCAGCTTTTAACCTATCAGCTACAATATGCCGTTGGCACACCCGAATTCACCTTAGATTTAATCTCGCCTTATTTTGTACCTACCAAAACAGGGGTACAAAACTTTTCCGTATTGGCAGACAACCCAAATTTAACTATTCGCATTTTAACCAACTCGTATGAAGCCACCGACGTCGGGGCCGTCCATGCGGGCTACATGAAAAGACGTAAAAGCATTTTAGAAGCAGGTATTGAGCTGTATGAACTAAAAAGCAACTCGTCTGGCAATTTACACAAAATAGGCAAAACTCCCTTTGGTAGCTCGGGTTCAAGTCTGCACGCTAAAACTTTTTCTATAGATAACAAACGGGTTTTTATTGGGTCATTTAACTTTGACCCGCGCTCAGCCAATTTAAATACAGAGCTAGGCTTTGTGATTCATAGCCCGACTTTAGCCAAAGACATTTCTGCTCTTTTTGATAACCAAATCCCTTATGAAAGTTATCAGGTCGCGCTCAACGATAAAAATAAGGTGTATTGGATCGAGCGTGAGGACGCACACAGCGTACCTCAAATTTATAAGGCTGAACCTGGAACAAGTTTTTTTAGCCGGTGGTGGCTGCAGTTTGTTTCTAAGCTACCTATTGAATGGCTGCTTTAAACCTCCCAGTCAATCAAAGCCCAATCCACGTCTTTGGTTTTGCCAAGGTTGCTAGATGTGTTGCTAATAAACCGTACCTGAGCGCGTCGCCCTAATTGGTGCAAAATAGTTAGCACATACACATAACTGGGCGTGGCAAGCTCGGGCGTTTGCGCACTATCGATTTCTTGTGCAGTACCAAATTTAATATGTGCTGGATAGGTTAAATATATATGGCGTTTGGCTTTGGATTCTAATTTACGTAAAGCGCCAGCCATATCATCGACTAAGGTGGATCGTGAAGCCACAACAATGTCGCACTGTGGAACGTCTGCCCAACACTGATCCCAATCTTTACATAATGTAGTTATATTATGCGCATCATAATGGTGTGCATTATGCATCAGTTTATCTAACATGCCCTGACTGAAGTCCAAGGCATACACATGATTTACATGAGCTGCTGCTAACACAGCAATAGCGCCTGAACCGCTACCCACGTCTAATAAGGTATCGGTGGGCGTTAAATCCATCGCCCCGATAAAGGCACGCGTATAGGGTGTCTCAAGTTGCCCTATTTCAACAGCTTGGGCTTTTTGATTCCATTGATCCGGCGACGATTTAGGGCGAGCTGCGCGTTTTTTATGGGTTTTATATAATTGAATAAAGTCAATATCGTAAATACTTTGAAGAGCCATAAAATTTTCTTTTCTATGTGATGAGCGATAGATGTATATAAATGCCAGAATAGCCTATGATTAATATATTTTGAACTTGGACTTTCACTGACCCACTTGGAGTCTTTCATGCAACGCTTGTTGACACGCTATACTGCATTTTATGTTGTTATCCTGGCTGCTGCAGTATTCAGCCTACTCGCACTTCAAAAGAGTGCGGCGTGGTGGATTTTAGCGGTTCCTTTTTTAGCCCTTAGCTTTTTAGGTCTAATAGACCTAACCCAAACCAGACATGCTATTCGACGCAACTACCCTGTCATAGGTAACTTACGTTTTCTTTTCGAGTTCATCCGTCCAGAAATACGACAGTATTTTATGGAAAGCGATGACCAGCAACTGCCCTTTTCCCGTGCAGCCCGCTCCTTGGTCTATCAACGCGCCAAACAACAAGAAGACAAGCAGCCGTTTGGTACCCAACAGGACGTCTATAGCCCAGGCTACGAGTGGATCAATCACTCCATGATCCCTAGCCAAATCAAAGACGTCAACTTTAAAGTGACCGTAGGCGGTCCAGACTGCACCCAACCGTATGCTCTATCCGTGTTTAATATTTCTGCTATGAGCTTTGGCGCATTATCAGCCAATGCGGTCATGGCTTTGAACCGCGGTGCTGTGTTGGGCAACTTTGCTCACGATACCGGCGAGGGCGGTATTAGTCGCTACCACACCAAGTACGGTGGCGATTTAATTTGGAATATAGGATCAGGCTATTTTGGTTGTAGAGACGAACACGGCAATTTCTCTCCAGAACGTTTTGCCGAGCGTGCGCGTCAAGACCAAATCAAAATGATTGAAATTAAACTCTCACAGGGCGCAAAGCCTGGTCAGGGTGGTATTTTGCCTGGCGCTAAGGTTACCCCTGAAATTGCGGCAGCACGCGATGTGCCTGTTTGGCAAGATTGCATCTCTCCCCCCCAGCACAGCGCTTTCACTACACCTATAGAGCTGCTTCAGTTTGTGAAGCAACTACGTGACTTGTCCGGTGGCAAGCCGGTAGGCTTTAAGCTCACAATTGGGCACCCGTGGGAATGGTTTGCAATTGCCAAAGCCATGCTCGAGACTCAAATCACACCAGACTTTATTGTTGTAGATGGTGCCGAAGGCGGTACAGGAGCCTCGCCCGTAGAGTTTATGAACCACGTCGGTGTTCCTCTAGTCGAAGGCTTACGTTTAGTTCACAACACCCTAGTGGGTATTGGTTTACGAGAGCAAATTAAAATAGGCGCTTCAGGTAAGATCATCAGTGCTTTTGATATGGCACGTATTATGGCCCTAGGTGCCGATTGGTGTAATAGTGCCCGCGGTTTTATGTTTGCTATAGGCTGCATTCAGGCCCTAACCTGTCACACAGGCAAATGCCCTACCGGTGTAACTACCCAAGACCCCTTACGCCAAAAAGCGCTAGTGGTTTCAGATAAATCATTACGTGTAGCAAGCTATCACAACAACACATTAAAAGCCTTAGCCGAGCTTTTACGCGCCGCCGGTCTACATCACCCTTCTGAGCTTCGTCCTCACCATATTGCACGTCGCTTAGAAAACGGCGAGGTCCGAGTGCTTTCCGCCCTCTTTCCCGACTTGGAAAAAGGCGAACTGCTACGCGGCGAATACAGGCAAACGGTTTTCCGTGCCTCGTGGCCCATGGCTAGCGCCAACTCTTTTGCGCCACTTTACAGTTTAAGCGCAGCCCTATCAGGCTTGTCCAAAACCGATCTTCCTAACTAAGACCCAGACTTCAAACAGGCACCTTCTTGGTGCCTTTTTAGTACAAATAAACAAAAAGGCATGGGGGTTAGCCATGCCTTAATGCCGTTCCTATATGCTTTGCTTAGTTTTTCACTGAGCTCAAGCGAGGTGCAATCATATTTTGAGGGGTCAAAATGTCTGCCAGCATCTCTTCGTCTAATAGCTGTTCTTCGCGCACTAGCTCTAGAATACCGCGTCCGGTAGCTAACGCTTTTTTAGCAATACGGGACGAGTTCTGGTATCCAATATAAGGGTTTAATGCAGTAACTAAACCTATAGAATGCTCGACTAAAAATACGCAGTGCTCTTCATTGGCCGTAATACCATCAATACAGAGCTCGCGCAGCATATCCATTGAGCGCTGCAATAAACGCACAGACTCAAACATTTTGTAGGCAATGAGTGGCTCCATGACGTTTAATTGCAACTGACCCGCTTCGGCAGCCATGGTAATGGCTAAATCGTTACCTGCAACTTGAAATGCAACCTGATTAACCGCTTCAGGTATAACTGGATTAACTTTACCTGGCATGATCGAGCTGCCTGGCTGACGTGGTGGCAAATTGATCTCGTTAATTCCTGTACGGGGCCCACTCGAAAGTAAACGCAAGTCGTTACAGATTTTAGAGAGCTTCATGGCTGTGCGTTTCAACATGCCAGAATGCAAAATAAAATCACCCATATCGGAGGTGGCTTCAACTAAATCTGAAGCGGCCTTGATAGGCTGCCCGCTAACCTGAGCCAAAGCACGGATGGCAAGAGCTTGGTAGTTAGGGTCGGCATTGATGCCTGTACCGATTGCTGTACCACCTAGGTTCATTTCACACATAATCTCGGGCACGAGTGTACGTAAACGCGCTAGGTCTTCTTCGAGATTTGTGGCAAAAGCGTTGAACTCTTGTCCTAAAGTCATGGGTACCGCGTCTTGAAGTTGGGTACGACCCATTTTCAAGATGTGGTTAAATTCGGCTGCTTTGGCTTTAAATGAATCAATCAGTTGCTCTAAGCTAGTAAGCAACTGTTTATGACCTAACAACAGACCTAAGCGAATAGCTGTTGGGTAAGCGTCATTGGTAGATTGTGCCATGTTCACATCATTGTTGGGGTGAACCTCGTGGTAATCCCCTTTGGCACAACCTAGACTTTCTAAAGCAATGTTCGCAATGACTTCGTTAGCATTCATGTTGGTAGAGGTACCTGCCCCACCTTGGATCATATCAACCACAAACTGATCGTGGTATTCACCCTGAATAATACGCTGGCAAGCAGTCGTAATAGCTTGATATTTGCGATCGTTTAAATAGCCTAACTTGTGGTTAGCCTCAGCAGCGGCTTGTTTAACCATGACTAATGCCACGATAAAATCAGGGTAAGCAGACAGCGGCACATCAGACAACGTAAAGTTGTGCATAGCACGCAAGGTTTGAACGCCATAATAGGCGCTAGATGGGACTTCGACTTGACCTAAAAGGTCTTCCTCTAAACGAGTGGATTCAATTTCTGACACGATATTTCAACCTAAGCAAATGCTTTAAATATATAAACGGCGAAAATTTATTTTACGGCGCAAAAAACCAATTGCGCTATTTTTTTTTGTGTTTTCTGGCAAAAAAAGCATTTTTTATATTATGAAAACAACTAAGATTAGCACCTAACCCTTGACAATCCAAGCCTACAGCTCATAACTGAAGCAAAAATAACCCGTTGGCTTGACTTAGTAACAACCTAAAAGGCAGATATAGGATTTTGCACTGCTACTAATCAAGTTGCATTAAACGCAATGCATCGGTATTTATGTAACCAATACGACCTTGGTGATTGCAGACCAGCCACCAACTACCACGTTGAGGGTGCGTTAAAAATGCAACATGTGGCGGTATCACACCTACCACTTGGCTTGCCGTACGAGGGCGTTCATACATAGTCAAGGTTCGTGCCAAGCTGTGCCCTTTTTTTTGAAAAAAATGAGTAGGCATAGGCGTGACCTTCCAGCCAGATGAACTACGTTGCACTACCGCTTGATCCTCGAGCTGACGCAGTATTTTTTCAATCGTAGCGAGATTTAAGCCTAAATGACGCGCTAAGGCCGGTGTATCTACCGTTTGTTGTAACCAGAGCCAATTTGCTGCCTCTGTCACCAAATGCATGGTTTGGATTCCTTTTTGCAGAAAAAACCCTAGGGCATCACCTAGGGTTTGGGCAGACTTGGGATTAATAACTAGTACAAAACACGGCAGCGCATAGTACCAGGAATTTCCTTTAGAGTCTGATAAGCTAGCTGCGAGTGATCGGCATCGACATCGATAACCACATAGCCCACCGCCTCGTCCGTTTGCAGAAACTGCCCACTGACGTTAATGCTGTTGTCGGCAAAGACTTTATTAATTGCTCCCAGCATACCAGGTTGATTTTTATGCACATGCAATATGCGATGTTTATCAGGATGCGAAGGCAGTGCCAACTCGGGAAAGTTAACCGACGACACAGAGGTACCGTTATCGCTGTATTTCACCAATTTTTGGGCAACCTCAATACCAATGTTTGCCTGAGCTTCCTGAGTGGAGCCGCCGACGTGCGGTGTGAGTATAACGTTGTCTAAACCACGCAATGGGCTGATGAACTCGTCCTTGTTAGAGCGGGGCTCGACGGGGAACACATCAATAGCAGCACCAGCAAGATGTTTGGTATCAATGGCTGCTTTTAAAGCATCTATATCAACCACTGTACCGCGAGCAGCGTTAATTAAAATGGCACCTGGTTTCATGGCGTTGAGCTCTTTTTCGCCCATCATCATGTAAGTAGAAGGAAGCTCGGGTACATGCAAAGATACCACATCGCTTTCAGCTAAGAGTTCAGTTAGAGTGTCGACTTGGCGTGCGTTACCCAACGGCAGTTTCGCTACCACATCGTAATACAACACATGCATGCCGAGCGCTTCGGCCAGCACAGAAAGTTGGGTGCCGATATTGCCGTAGCCAATAATTCCCATTTTTTTGCCACGCGCCTCGAACGAACCTGTTGCGGTTTTTAGCCATTCTCCGGCATGGGCTGCGCGACTTTTTTGTGGTACACCACGCAAAAGCATAATGGCCTCGGCAAGCACGAGCTCGGCCACAGAGCGTGTATTAGAGTGTGGTGCATTAAAAACCACAATACCGCGCTCGCGTGCTGCGTTAAGGTCGACTTGATTCGTACCAATACAAAAGCACCCAACGGCCACTAATTTTTCAGCCACATCAAACACGTCTTTGGTTAACTGAGTGCGAGATCGAATCCCTACAAAATGCGCATCGGCAATTTTTGCCTTGAGCTCACTTTCAGGTAAGGCGCTAGAGATGGATTCAATGTTGGTGTAGCCCGCTGCATTGAATGTTTTAATGGCATTTTGATGCACACCCTCTAGAAGGAGAATTCGAATTTTGCTTTTATCAAGTGATGTCTTGCTCATCAGTAACCCTTAGACACGTTGGAAATACAAATAAAAGAAGGTAGCACATAAACCGCTACCTCAACCTGAATTCCATTTAAGAAAACTAGTCTTTTCTTTAACTAAAAAATCAAGCTCGTAGGCTTGCTCATTAAGCCCATCTTACCACTATAACAAAGCTGTTGGGCAGAAGGTACTAAGCTCCTGTTTTAGGCTGCTGTACCTAGACAAAATCTACATGCTCAAACCTAGCGCTTTAAGTAAGGCGTATAATTAATGCTTTGCTTATCTAGGACTAGATTTTGAGTATTTTAGCCAGTATCAACGATTTTTTTGGTGGGGAATTTGCGCGTTTATTAAGCTCAATCGCCGTCATTGTGGCTGCCATTTTTTTTAATCATCTGAACGTACGCTATCAGACAGCTCCAGCACGGGTTTTGAATCGTGGCTCCCAAGGCCGCCAACAACTGGTATTGATTAAAAACGTTATTATCTTAACGGCCGTTTGTTTGGTTATTATGATTTGGGCCACAAAAATTGTAGGCATTGCTTTGTCTTTGTCGGCTTTTGCCATGGCATTGGTATTGTCTACCAAAGAGCTCATCATGTGTATCACAGGCTACACACTATTTGCTCTATCCAGACCTTTTAATGTGGGCGATCATGTTGAGCTAAGCGGTGTACAAGGTTTAGTGGTGGATGTGGATTTATTAAATTTAACCCTATCGGAAACCAATGGCTCTCATCAAATCACAGGCAAAACCATTATTTTGCCTAATAGCGTATTGTTAACCGCTGTTATTAGTAATAACTCCAGCTTAAATACCTATGTAATTGGAAGTGTACGTTTAGCTGTGCCCTACGCCACCCCGCGCGAGGAATTTACCCAGCTCGCGTCTCAGATCGCTGCCGATGTATGTGAGCCGTGGTCACAAGACTCATTAATGCACTTTCAGCGACTAGGCTCAATTGCATTGTTAGAAACCCCATCAAACAAAATCGAAGTCTTTTGGCACCCTGTTGATACCAAGCAACATTGGGTAGAAATTCGTTATATGGTGCCAGTCGCACAGCAAGAAAACGTAGCACAACGCATTCAAAATCAAATCTGGGTACGTTATGGGGATCAACTGATAGCTGCTAATCAAGCCTAAACCCATCCGATTTAGTGCTAGCCCTCTAGATACAGCAATGCTAACGTAGAGATATTGCTTTCTTTTTGAGTCTTATCATGAGCTTAGTACTTGCGCTCCTAGTCATAGCCATTGCTGTACGCCGCACCAATTGGCAAGCGTTACGCACCGACTCCGACCGGATTCAATTAAGCCTAATCGCCACATTAATTTTGGCTTCTATTTGGATGCTGCAAACGGGCATCCAGCCTGGGCTGAACATTCATTTTTTAGCCTTAACTACTCTGACTTTGTGTTTAGGGTGGCGCTTAGCTATTGTATGCGGCACGGTGGCCTTAGTTTTGGTGACCTTATTAGGCATAAACGCATGGCACAGTTTTGGGGTTAACCTTTTACTTGGCGTGATAGGGCCTGTCTGTTTTACGTATTTTGTTTTTCTGCTGACGTATAGCTATCTTTATAGACATCTTTTTATTTATACCTTCATCGCTGGGTTTTTTAATGCTGCATTGACCTTAGCGGTGTCTATGTTGGCTTTTGCGTTGTATGCTTATTTTACTGGTATGCACAGCTGGACAATCATTGTGCAAGACTACCTCAGCATTTTGCCATTGGTTATGTTTCCCGAAGGCTTAATTAACGGCATGAGCTTAACGGCGTTGGTTATGTATAGACCGGAATGGGTTTGTACCTATTCCGATCGCGACTATCTATTCAAAAAAAAATGAGCACTGTGCTTTTAAACACAGCGCTCAATACCACTATTGGTTTATAAACCTAACAAATCACTCATGTCATCCGCATGCTCTTCTTCAGAGGCCATGATTTCAATTAACATTTGACGCGTTGTGGGGTCAGAGTCCCCAATCTCTACTAGCATTTGTCGATAAGACTCTATAGCAATGCGCTCTGCAATAAGGTTTGCACGAATCATGTCTTTAATATCCGTACTGGTGTCATATTCTGCATGGCTGCGTTGAGTTAAAGTGGCTGGGTCCAAATCGGGTTCACCATTTAGCTGCACAATACGCTCTGCGATACGATCAGCATGGCCTTGTTCTTGCTGAGCGTGCTCGAGAAACTCGGCTTTGATGGACTCGTTATGGATACCGGTCGCAGTAAAGTAATGGCGCATATAGCGCAGCACACAGACCCACTCTGTGGCCAAGGCCTCATTTAACATAGAAATAATTTTTTCTCTATCACCTTGGTATCCCGAAGCAACGGCTCCATCTTCAACATGTTTTTTAGCCGCTGCACGAATAGCTTGTACATCAAGAACGCTGTTCTGTTTGCTCATCACATATCTCCTGATAAATGGGTCTTTGAGTCATGCCTGAAATCAGACAGTTACTGACACCATACCAAGAGCTATAGACCCACCAGCGTAAGCAAATGCAAACTAATGTGTCTATTAGTGCTGTGACCACCCTAAAACGATGATAACCATACCCAATAAACTTAATCCTGCTCCTACTAGATCAAACCAAGACCAACTGGCCCCATCGACCACGCGTAACCAAAGCAAAGCCGTTACGACATAAACACCACCATACGCCGCATACACACGACCACTAGCAGCCGGGTGCAAACTAAGCAGCCAAATAAACAATGCCAAGCTAATTACAGTGGGGAGTAATAACCACGGGCTGCCTTTTTCTTTCAACCAAAGATACGGCAAATAACAGCCCACAATTTCTGCTATGGCAGTGACGGCAAAAAGCGCAACCGTTTTAATAACTGTCATATATTCTGTTGTTTATTGATTCGACGTAGGAAAACATCAATCATTTTAATGGTTTGATTGTCCCCGCGTGTTTGAGCAGTAGCCCGTGCGGTTGCCAATACCTCTTGGGCTTTGCTCATGTTTCCGGCCTCAAAATGACTGCGTCCTAGCCAAAACCCAGAGCTGGAATGGTTGGGATCCAATTCAAGCGCCCGCTCTAGGTGCATAATGGCTTTGTCATAAGAATGTTGCTCTGCATAGGCTTTACCTAAGCCAAACCGTAGTAATAAATTATCTTGGCCAGAGTTCAACATGGTCTCTAGACGTGTAACTAAATCTGACATGACTGTCTCCTCTTAACTCTTAATGAATCGAGACCTAACTTAGCATAACGTGCCGCTTGGCTCTTGAATACACCTGCTGCGTACCTTTCAATTCATGCCATGCACAAGCTGTTCACTCTTTTAATATATTAAATTATATTATATATTAATGAATATTAATTTTTATATAGGAAAACACATGTTACGGTTTGATGTTCCCCCTGTTTGGTCAAATGTGGCCCGTTGGGAGGCCTTTGTTAGCTTTGTAATAAGTGGTTTAGCGCTGTTATATAGCCCTTGGCTAATGATTATTCTTTTAGTGCAGGGTTTAGTGCGCGGTTTTATGGGACCACAAACATGCCCGGCACATCGTCTTTGGAATTACGGTTTTGAGCGTTTAGGCTGGGCAGGACGTAAAGAGAATGCGGGTGCCAAGATGTTTGCCAACAAGGTCTTAGCCTTGGCTTCGACCGTAGCACTTATTGCGTACGCGATGGGTAGCTCAATGTGGCAAGTGCCCGTAACTGCTTTGCTGATTTTTACTAGCTTAGAGTGGGCTTTTTCTTTTTGTGCCGCTTGTTGGGTTTATGGCGCTTGGTACCGCTGGTTTCCTCCTAAAACCTAAAGTATTACTAAGGCGTAGAGTTATAGTTAATCGGTATTTGATCTTATTTTTATTTTGGCTATACTGGCGGCTAATCAAGTTTTGATTATCCATTTATTGGCGTATGTCATGGCATGACTACGAGGAGATCTCATGAATCGCAGACATTTTATGTTAGCGACGCCTACTATAGCCTTAGGCTCGTTAACTCTACCCCATTCTTCTTTGGCCGCACCCTTGGCCATTCATTCCCAAACTCAGCTTGTCAGTCGCAATGGCACTGGCCCACGTATTGTAATTTGCGGGGGTGGCTGGGGTGGTATGACAGCAGCCCGCTATTTAAAACAACTCATTCCCACAGCAGACGTGGTTTTACTCGAACGTAATCCCACCTTCTGGTCCGGGCCCATGAGCAACAAGTGGCTTATTGATATCGTGAACACCGATTTTGTTAATCACGATATGCTAGATCCCGCCAACAAATACGGCTACACCCTAATTAATACCGAGGTCAATGCCATCGAGCGCGACAAGAAAATTGTACGCACTACCCATGGCATGCTGGATTATGATTTTTTAATTTTGTCGGGTGGTATTCGAAATGCTTACGAGGCATGGTTTGGCAATGACACAGTGGCGGCCGAATACACCCGCAAACATTTCCCTAATGCGTATATTCCTAATGCGGAAATGTTTGCTTTAAAAAACAAACTTAAAAATTTTAAAGGTGGCACGATTGTGATGACACTACCGCCACCTCCACATCGTTGTCCACCATCGCCCTATGAACGTGCCTGTTTAATGGCATGGCATATAAAGAAAAATAAAATCCCAGGCAAAATTATTATCTTAGACCCCAAGCCCAATATTGCACCTATTGGCGAGGGCTATAGATCGGCTTTCGAAGAACTATACCCAGACATCATTACCCATGTGCCTAACGCTGTGGTGAAAGAAGTCGACCCATTTAACAAGCACATTAAAACAGCTGCGGGCGATTTTGATTTTGATGATGCTGTACTTATGCCGCCCCATCAAGCCGCAGATATGGTGCGATACGCCGACTTAATTGGCGTAGGTCCAGATGGTAAGCCTACCGGTTGGGCTGATATTCACCCCCGCTACTTCACCGCAAATGGCGATGATAATGTCTATGTGGTGGGTGACTCCATGGGCTTTATTTCAGACCAGTTTGGTCACTATCCAAAAAGTGCTCATGTGGCTCATGCTATTGCAAAAATCGTATCTCAAAATATCGCTGAACGTGTTGCAGACAAAGAGGTAGTACCTGTCTTACCTGATAACCTCTGCTACATGATGGTCAACGCCGATCCCCAAGAGGAAATTTCGGTGAAATTTGAATACGAGCTAGATCCCAACGGTAAAGTCCTCCAAACCCAAATCGATATGGATGTACGTACCGGCGATCTAGTTAAAGACGACTTCAACTGGATCAAGAGCCGCTTTGATGACTTCCTCTAAATTTTCTAGCCCTCATTTTACACAACGCCGCCAAGTGCTGAGCTTAGCCGTAGTGGGTTTTGCGACCTTGGCTTTGCCTACCCGCTTGCATGCAAACAATGTAGTGCAGCAGCTTTTACAAGCCGCTAGTCCCGCCGAGGTGAAAGCCCAAGTGGATGCCTTTTTACAGGGAGCCACCCCAAACAAGACTGGGCTCAAGCTACAACTGCCTACTTTAGGGGACAACCCTGCTGCGGTGCCTGTCAAAGTCATATTTGATTTGCCCATTTCTCGTGATTTGTATTGCGAAGAGCTCATCATCTTGGCCGAACGCAACCCCAAACCCTTAGCCTGCCGCTTTCAATTTACACCTGCGGGGGGAACGACTGAAGTGGCTGTGCGATTACGCCTTATCGAGTCACAAACCATACAAGCTCTTGCTCGAATGAGTGATGGACAATACTTAGTTGCTCAACAAGCCATTACCGTTACGGCGGGTGGCTGCGGCATGTAAGGAGGCAACCCATGAGTAAACCCCGTATTTGGATTAGTAATGCCTCACCCAAACAAGGCGAAATTGTGCGTGTGCGAGCATTAATTGAACACCGTATGGAAAGTGGTTTTAGGCAAAATGCCGATGGTAGTGCTATTTCACGCAATATCATCCATACCTTTAAAGCGCACCTAAATGACGAGTTGCTTTTTAGTTGGTTTCCTGAAACCGCTATTTCGCAAAATCCCTACATAGAGTTCACTTTTATAGCATTTGCCTCTGGCGAATTACTACTCACATGGGAAGACGACGACGGTGAGATCATACAAGGCAGCACGGAACTCACTCTAAGCGCCTAAATGGACTGCAAACCATCCAACACACCGTTTAACTGCTTTACTTTTACTACCTATTCTTATGAAACCATATACTACTTTGGCATACAAAGTGGTGGGAATCATGGTGTTTGCGTTCGCTACAGCTGCCTCAGCGCAGTCAACAGCGCGTACATTTGATGTGAGCGTATTGGCGGCTGCCTGTGCTAACTGCCACGGCCCCGCTGGTCGCTCCACCACAGCCATTCCCTCGCTAGCCGGCCAGCCTGAGGCCCATTTACGCCAACAGCTGCACGCATTCAAAAACAACCCTCCCGCTCATACCACGGTAATGAACCGTTTGGTAGCAGATTTGAGTGATGAACAACTGAGTGCCTTAGCACACTATTTTTCTGAAATAGACCCAGCCACTAAAGCAGGAGTAGCGCCATGAGTTCCATTACGAATCCTAAACGACGTCAATGGTTACAAGGGCTTGGCTGCAGTGCTGTGGCAGGGGCTGCTTTAATCTCTGCACCTAGCTTAGCCCAAAGCCCTAATTACCGTATTGTTATTGTGGGTGGTGGTTTTGGTGGTGCGACGGCTGCCCGCTATATCAAACAGCGCTTACCTCAGGCCGAGGTTAGCCTCATTGAGCCGCACGCACACTACTACACCTGTCCGTTTAGTAATTTATACCTAGGTGGTTTAAAAACATTTGACGAAATAGGTCATGATTTTTCTAACCTAGAGGCTCAAGGCATTCGTATTATCTCAGACGTAGCCACAGCCGTAGATACCGAGCGAAAAAGCGTACATTTGGCCAAGCACGCGGCGGTAAGTTACGACAAGCTGCTTTTAGCCCCTGGTATTGACATGAAATGGAATGCCTTAGAAGGCTATGACGAAGCCGCTAGCTTACGGGCTCCGCATGCTTGGAAGACTGGCCCCCAAACCCAACTGCTAAAAAAGCAGCTTGAAGCCATGCCCGATGGCGGTCTGTTTATTTTAGTAGCACCAGAAAACCCTTTTCGTTGCCCTCCTGGGCCCTACGAACGCGTCAGTATGATTGCTCACTATTTTAAACAGCATAAACCTCGCTCTAAAATACTGATCTTAGACGCAAAAGATGCGTTTTCTAAGCAAGCTTTATTTCAACAAGGTTGGGAGCAACATTATGGGTCAATGATCGAATGGGTTCCTTTTTCTCAAGACGGTAAAGTGATCCGTGTTGATGCCACTCAGCTGCAAGTCGAAACCGAGTTTGGCACCGTGCATCAGGCCGATGTGCTTAATGTAATTCCGCCCCAACAAGCCGGAGCGATTGCCATACAAGCCGGCGTAACAGATAACAGTGGGTGGGCCCCCATTCATGCAAGCAGCTTTGAATCCCAACAAGTGGCTGATGTGTATGTGGTAGGAGATGCCAGCATTGCTTCACCCATGCCCAAATCCGGATTTTCGGCGAATGCCCAAGCCAAGATAGCTGCCACGGCTATGGTCAATGACTTGCTCGGTCTAGATCCAGTGCAGGCTTTTTATGCCAATACATGCTACAGCTTGATTGCTCCGCAGCATGGCATTTCAGTGGCGAACGCCTATGTAGCCGATGAAACGCAGGTAATAGAAACATCAGGGGGAGTAAGCCCTTTAGATGCTTCTGCTGAATTTAGGCAAAAAGAAGCCGACTACGGTGCAGCCTGGTATAAAGCTATCACCCAAGACATTTGGAACTCTCCCTTAGCTAAGGCTCAATAAAGTGGATACGCCGCATTCTTTATCTCTGCTATTAGGACTTAGTATTGGTTTGGTTTTTGGCGTAACAGCACAGATCACGGGGTTTTGTTTTTACCGTGGTCTTAAACAACGCTGGAGTCACCGAGAAGGCGTTCAGTTGCCTAGTTTTGCTTTGGCATTGAGTGTAGCCATACTAGGTACGCAGCTTAGTGCAGCCTTGGGCTGGGTTGATCTAAGCCAGTCCACTTATCGCAGCCCTACCTTTTCCTGGTTGTTACTGCCGTTAGGTGGTGTCTTGTTTGGGTATGGAATGGCTTTAGCAAATGGCTGTGGTGCACGTGCCCTAGTTCTGCTTGGTCAAGGCAATTTACGATCGCTAGTGGTTTTAGGCAGTTTGGGCATTACAGCACTGATGACACTGACCGGACTCATTGCGCCTTTACGTCATGCTGTAAGCGCAGCCACTGCTGTGCAACTCAAGCAAAACAGTCTCAGTCTTTTGCCTTGGTCATGGCTATGGATAGCTTTGCTTGTTGTGCTTTTATTGGGATATGTCTGGCGTGCCCCGGCTACACCTACTCGAAACCGTGATTTGATTGGCGCTGCTGTGATAGGTTTATTAATCACTTTAGGCTGGCTAAGCACGGGCTGGTGGGGTGCAGACCCGTTTGACCCCCAACCTTTAAGCTCGCTCAGTTTTGTGGTGCCTGTAGGCCAAAGCATCCAATACAGCATGTTGGCTACAGGAATGGAGGCAAAATTTGCTTTGTTAGTGGTGCTAGGCTTAGTCCTAGGGTCGCTAGGTAGCGCTTTAGTACGTGGCCGTTTTCAATGGGAAGGTTTTACTAATACAGCACAGTTAGCACGCGCGATTGTGGGCGGTGCACTGATGGGAATAGGAGGTGTATTTGCAGTGGGATGCACCATAGGCCAAGGTCTAAGCGGTATTTCCACCTTGGCCTATAGCTCAATGCTGAGCTTAGCCTGCATTGCCCTAGGCGCATGGTTGCATCAACTGGGCTCAACCTCCTCGTCTGCATAAATAATGGAGACCCCTGCAGCGCTCAGGGGCTGCTTTAAGCCGCGCCTGAGTCGCTTAGGTGGTTTCCTACTGCGAGCGGATTGACTGCACCCCCAAAAGCTAAGCAGGCTCTACCCGTACACCCTGCTCTGCAAACACCTCTTGAGCCACTCGTAGTGCATTTAAAGCACGGGGAAAGCCCACATAAGGAATTAAATGCATAATACAGCCTACGATTTCCTTGGGGCTCAGACCTACATTTAAACCCGTTACTACGTGCATACCGATTTGAGGTGTGCCTTGGGCAACCAAAGCAGAAATAGTGGTTAGCACTTTTTGCTTGTTGTCTAAGCCAGGTCGATCATAAACATCACCAAAAGCAAACTCCACCACCCAACGCTCTAAGTCAGGTGCTACGTCTTTAAAACCGGCACCAATATCCATGTGACCAGTTTCGTTGTCTGGCGTGGGCACAGTAAGCTCTTTGAGTTTATTCAACCCTTTCTGGTATTTATCACTTGTCATCGTTCTTATCACTAAAAATGGTCCAAACCTAGATCTTAACAAATGCCTCATCCACTGAATACATCCTGCTGCTGCGGTGCTTATTACAGCAACCTGTTCAAAAACAATAAATAATTATTTGAAATCAGCGTAAGGCGTTAAGGCATCTAAGCCTAAAGGCAAACTACCTTGCCACGGCTCAAAGGTATAACGTAAATACAGCATGCCACGGCTAGGTGCGTAATCTTTGCTGTGTTGCAAGTCCAAACCAGCCCCCAGCACCCAATGTTTATTTAAACGACGCTCTACCCCACCACTGAGGGTGTAACCTAAACCACGACTGGTTTCACCTTGATGATTTTTAGCACTAGATAAAGACGCCCCACCTTCAATGACAAAAGACCAATTTGCAGTCCGTTTTGCATAACGCACGGGCAAAGAAATGGAGTTGTACTGTTTAGGGCTGTAATAGCCTCCTTCTGTGAAGCCATAGCCACCCAAGCCTTTTTGGTAGCGCCAGTGCATAGCATTCACACCCACTGACAATAACTCGTTATTTTTATTAATCAAACGACGATAATATCCACCCATCGCGCGGCTACGTTGATTGGTTTGTACATTTTTACCTTTAAGCACATGATGACTTAAATCAGCCCAGACACCATTGGCTTCGCCCTGATCCCAGCTTAGACTTAATGCAGCGCCGGTAGCCATAACGCCGCCCCATTTCACTCCAGTACCTATGTCTTTAATGCCTGCAAAAGACAACACAGAATTAGACATAGGACGTCGCGATGCCGTGATGCGCCACCCTGTAGAACGCCAGCTCCCAGAATAGCTCAGACCACCGCTCCAACTAGAAACAGGGAAACCTAAAGGAGTGGTGCCTAAATCAAAGCTTAGGTCTTTGCTCGCCCAACCAATTGCAACACTAGTGCCTTGAGCTCGTTGTTTAAAACCGTCTTTACACGCAGCGGTTGTGCCTGAAGCGCAAGTGCCTAATTCCCCGCGATAAACACCATCGGCATCAGGCCCGAGTCGGCCCGCATCCATACGCACATGATCGGCCCTAATAAAAGCACTGCCATGTTTAATGGGGTAGTTTGCTTGCACAATGGTGGTATTCGCTGTGAGCTCTGAAATGCCCGGCGTACCGTCACGACGCCACCAATGGTCATTATGAATACGAATGGTGGGGTTTTGTTGTTGATAGAGGGCATCGGCTTCAGTGCGTAAACCCCGCGCTAGCCAGTCGTCATTGTCCTCTAAGCGCATAGCGCGTGTAAAAGCCACATCATCACGCTCCGGTTGCAAAGCCTCTGCGGGCAACAAGTTGGCCGCGACCATACCTTGGGCATACCAATTCAAGGCATCTTGAGGGGGCTTAGCTGCCGCTTGCCACGAACGGGCCAAAGCCCTATAGCTACTCGCTGATAAAGGCTCCATCGTTTGCACCGTTTGGTATGCCTGAATGGAGCGCTCAAACGCCCCCGTTTCATAGTACCACTCTGCTAATTGTAACAAGGCACCACTATAGGGTGGTTGCTGCTGCTCTAATAACGCAATGGCTTGCGCTGTATCGCCTTGCTCATACCGATGTTGCGCCTCGGCCAACGTTAAGGCTTGCTGCACCCGTTGCTCTAGTTCATGCATGGGTTCAGTCCACAAGGCCAGCTCTACCTCGCGCAATGCTTTTAGCGCACGCTGGCCTTGATCTAATGAGGTTAACAACAGTGCGTAGGCATACTGAGTGGCGACCTCGCCTTTATGTAATAAGTGATGCTCCCTGAATGCGCCCAGCGCTTCTTCTGGACGCCCCTGATCGCGTAGCGCCACGGCTAAGGCATAACTACGCCATGCATTAGCCAAGTCCATTTGCTGTCCCTGACGCATCAAAACAATGGCGTGTTCCCACTGTTCGGCCTGTTGAGCCTGGGTAATACGCTCATCCAAAAGCGCTAATTCATAATGGCGTAATGCTTGGCGCAGCACGGGTTGTTTTTGCATTGTAGCTGGCAACTGTTTAAGTATCTCTATACTTTGCGTTGGAGCAAACTGATCGGCATAGGCCACCACGCCCCGCTGTACGGACTCATTAAACGGCTCTAAACGAATGGCTTTTTGATAGTAGTGCCAAGCGTGTTCATTATTGCCTTGAGCTAAGTGCGTACGCCCTAGCCCCAATAAAGCAAAAATATTAGTGGGCTCACGTTGATAAGCCTGCTGATAAAGCTGTTGGGCTTTGGTCCATTGCTCGTGATCGGCTGCTTCTGCGGCATCACTCAGCACTAACCACAACCTAGTCGCATTGGCTAAACTGACCCAGCGTGATTTACGATCAGCTTCTTGCTCAGTCGTTATGGCACGCTCAAAGTAGTGCAGCGCTTGAGGACGATTGCCTAACCTTAAATACGCCAAACCAACTGCCCCTATTAGCTCTACATCCTTGGGGTACTTGCCTAAAGCCTGTTGCAACTGCGTCAACGCCTTTGTTGGATTTTGTTCAGCCTCAATCGAGACCAGCCCCGCTTGACCAGCACGCCAAGCCGGATCATCCAGCCGGACTTGTTGGGTAGCAATTATCTCTTGCGCTCGTGTTTGAAAAGTAGGTAAATCGCTATAGCGCTGCAAAAAACTCTGCCATAAGACTTGGCTGTGATCACTCAGAGCTAAGCGGCTTAGGTACTCATACTCCCGATTAGCAGCCCACTGTCGCTCCGTACTTCTTTCTGCCAGTTGATGCAAATAATGCAAGGCAGCGTCGGGGTTATTTTCTGCAAAAGAATAACTCACTAAACTACGTAACAAACCCACATGACGTGGAAACTTCTGCAGTGAGCGCTCTAAGGCTTTAATAGCGGTCGTGTAATCTGCTGTTTGGCCTACCCGTATCTGCCAGTATTCTTGTGCTAGCTCTGGCGTAGGGTATCGGCCTTGAAGCAATCGATCATAGCGTTCTCGCGCCTCAACATACTGCCCAGCGCGCGCTAATAAACGTGCTTGTGCCAGCTCGACTTCCTGTTTGGGGTCAGTCAGCCTCATCAGTAAATTAGCATCAGCGTACTCCTCTGAGCTGGGTGCTGACTGCTGCAACTGAGCAAGTTTAGCTTGAGCTTGCTCAAGCTGATCTAAGCGAAGCGCCAATCGCAATTCGGCCAAAAGCCCTTGGGGGTGTTGGGGGCTAACGCGATATAAACGCTGAACGGCATCGTTAACAATGTCATCCCTAAATAGCGCCTCACCTTGTTTAATTTGATGAATTAACTGCTGCTCAGCAGCACTAACAGGAACAGCCCACACCGGCCGAGCTAACTCCACACTGACTAATAAGCCTGCCAGTAAAGGCACTAATGTATATTGACGCATTGACAGTCCACCCAGTATGGAATCACATGCCCTTCGGCATCAAAAACATAACGCTGTTCTTCCCACCCTTGACCAAATAAATACAACATGAAATTGTAGTAACCCAGTTGATCCCACTGTACGTCTTTTAAACGCGCAGCTTGGGCGGCACCAAAATCAGTAGATTTAAATAAGGGCAACAACGCAGCAGAAAAGCCAATAGGCCCAGGTCCTGTGGCTGCGCCGTCACTAACTTGAACTCGCTCTGCTGGCAGCCCCTGATAATCTAAATATGGTAAAGCCTGTTTAAAATGTTGTTGTAATAGCTCAGCTTGCGGGCTAGACGCTAAGGTCCCTATCCATAAATACACTCGAATTGCGTCATAGCTTCCTATTTGTTCGGCCTCAGAAGCATACGTCCAGTGGTGATCTTGCCAAGTCACCCAATCCGGTGCCACACCCAATGGCGCTGTGTGGATAAGAAAATCGGGCAAACGCTGGGCAAGCTCTTTCCATACACTCTGTGGTAAAGCGTGCTGCGCGCGCCATACCAATTGGGGTGGCACATAGCTTGGATTTAAACGCCATGTGCCTTCCTTATTAAATCCGAATTTTCCGGGCAATAATACTGGCCCAAACGCAGGAAGCTCTACAATTTCCTCATTGGCAATACGCTGCAATAACAAATGACCTAAAACGGTATAGTGACGCTCTTGCCACAAACGCCCAGCTTCGAGCAAGGTATAAGCGATCCATAAATCAGAATCTGAAGCGGAGTTGTGATCCAGTACGCCCCATTGTTCAGCCTCGGTTCGCCCCCATAACCATGCGGGCAAATAAGCCGCTAAGTCGCCACGCGCTAAGTTGTCCTCAGTCCATTTAACCAAACGCCTGAACAAGGTTTTATCGTTTTGAATTAAGGCAAAAAACAACGCATAACTTTGTCCTTCTGAGGTCGTAATATGCCGCGCATCAGAAAAATCAATCACACGCCCTTCAGCACTAATCATTTGCTGCTGAAAGTGCTCCCAAGCCGGCCACGAGACGGCACAAGAAGCACTTGGCTGGGCCTGCAGCCAGCTGCTGCCACATAGCACGCCTGCTAACACTAAGCGCTTAATCATCCTGATCTAAGCGCTTGCGCGCTACTTGACGTAATAGCCTCCATAAAATCAAGGCAACTACTAAGACGAGCACAAAAGCGATGCCGCTAAGTAGCAAGGGTTTATCAGATAAGTAGTACCAAAGCTTTTTCCACCATTCCAAATGACCGACATAATAGGTAGACCCTACATGTTGAGCGGCTACGCCAGAGTCCCGTATCAACACCACCGACCCATCCATTACCGCTCGTTTGCCTGAAGAAGCCAACGCTTCGCGTAAAAGCTGCACGTCCTCATCCGTAGTAGCTAATAAGCCCACAATACTGCGTTGAGGAAAGTGCTCCGACTGCAAGCCAACCAGTGCAGCCATGGGTGCTAAAGCACGGATACGCACCAATGACTGTGCCTCGGCCTCGGCTTTTTCTAACAGCATCAGGTTCTCTTTACGTTTTTTATCGCTGTAATTCGTAGTGGACTGGCGCAACCCGTTTTCTGTGTCTTGCATAAGCAAGTTAGCATCGGGCCGCACCTTGATGGCTTCTGGTAAATCGCCGAGCAGTAAGATATCCGCATCCTGTTGGCTTGCCTGTTCCCAATCTGACATCACACGCAGTTTCAGTGCTGGGTACCCGATCTGCGCCCCCATATGACTGAGGGTTTCCAAAAAAGCACTAACTTGCAGCGCAGACGGTTTTTCAGGGACTACTGCAATGGTTTCAGAGAGATCGGCCATCCGGCTAAAAGGAAAAGCACTACTGGCAAAGACCCGTAAATTAGGCATGGCAATATAATGCGAATACCCAGAAAAATCCAAGACAGAGTGCTCATCAATGGCCGCACGAATATCAATGGGTAACAGGGTCTGACACGTGCCCTGCTGTGCACTGCCTAAAGTACTGGCATAAGAAAAATCAAAATGGATGGTGTTATTGGAACCAATTTTGAGTGCAGGCAACAAGATTTTTTCATCTTCTAAAGAGGTTTCATTACCGCGTAACGGCAAACGTAACTGAGTAAATGCTCCTTGCTCATCTGAGGATTTAAGTAAATAACTAGCAATGTATTGGTTATTTAAACTGAGCGTCAGGCGTGATTCATCACTAGACCTAGGTGCAACATAACGATAATTCAGCTCCATGGGTATGCCGTTATTGCCCCAGACAAACAAGTCAGGCGGTAAGTTAATCGTTAAATCGATAGGTTTAGGCATCAGACCCGATACCTCTAACTGCTCAGGATAAGAACTTAACTCAGAAAAACGCACTGGCCGATTGGTCGCAACCCAATTCGGCGCGTCATACGGTTGACGTGGTACTTCCTCAATGACGGAATCAATACTTACGCTACGACCTCTAAACAGCGAATTTCCAATCGCTAATGCGGAGGCCGCCGTGACTAAATCGGCTTCATCCCGCCCCAAAATCAATAGTATTTTATAAGTGTCATCATTGGGGGCAGCCATCAGCTCTACAGTAGGCTCGGTGACGGCTGGGTAGTTTTTAATAAAATCAGGCCTGGAGTCATTGGTGGCAAACACCACGGCATGATGCTGTGGCAAGGTGTTATACGACACAGGAAAACTCAAGTCTCGCCACTGCGCCTCTTTGCCAAAATAAGAAGCTAAGATAGCGCTAGCTTGTAGCTCAGTGCTGTTAGGCGCTTGTGCAAACACGAACGGAATGGTTTGCTTGTCCATATCGCCCGAATCAAAAAACGGTTCGGGGAAAAAAGCTAGGTCATTGGCTAAAGGCAATTGCTCTTGGTTAACAGTGATCCGTGTCTCTCGACTAATATCTAACCACAAAGAGCTATGGGCCAAGTCTTCACACACATCCGTATAGTGCCCAACAAACTCTAAACGAACCCGATTAAAGCGTGTCATTAGCAACGGATCCAATGGCACTTTACGGGCAATTTTTTGGCCTAAAAGTTCGTTTTCTACATTAACCACCCCCATGAGTTCATCATTTAAATACACCCTTAGGTGGGAAAGCGTTGGCAATAACGTCGGTGAGGGGGTGAAGACCAAGTCCAGCTCTGCACTATTGACTACTTGGTCTCGTCGCAAGGTGAACTCTAGGTCTTGCGCGTTGCGCATACCAAAAAGTTTAAAACTATTCCCCTGGGCTAACTGATGCAAGCCAAAAACATCGTGGCGCATAGCCGTATGCACGGGTGGTTCTGCAGGTGGTTTTATTAATAAAGGCACCGACTCTATGTAATCCTGAGCCACTACCCCGTAACTGGCACACAGTGCTGTAATTAGCGCCATACTGCTTTTATATAATTTATTTTTCATATCTATTTACCGGATGCGCGCGAGGAACAAAAGATCCCAGCCATAAGAATGCATTTGCTACCCCTTTTAAAACCCAACTGAAGGGAAATGGCATATAAACAGCCAATCGCTGATAGCCCACTAAGCTCAGTTTGATCACATCACCAAAACTGGACATAGGTCGATCCAAAGTGAATGATTGACCAGCGGTAATCCATGCATCTAAACGTGCAAAAGTACATTGCACAAAATCAATTTGCTGCTGCAAAGTTAAATCGTTTAAATACAAGCCCAACGCCGTGTCAGTGCGTCTGACCACGACGGCAGGAAAAACACACTCACGCGCCCCTTGAGGCAACAACAACGACACGGTCTCACCCACTACAAACGAGACAGGCCCATTTAAACGTAACGCTACACCCGAGTCGGAGTAATCTTTCATGGTGGCGGCATATGCTCTGCCATCTGCTGCCATCACATGCACAGGCATAGAGGCTGCTACCCGATGACTTTGTCGTACCTGACGGCTTTCAGCAGCTACGGCTACTGCCCCTCCCAGCACAATCAGGTTGTAAAGCACCCACAGCAAGGTAACTATGACGGTTATTTTTTCATTATCAGGCCCGTGCACAAACCGCAAAATTCCGAACCCCACCCCAATAAGATTGAGCAAGACCAACACCATATAGGGCAAGGCGATTTTCCAATCAAAATAACTTTTATTGACTAGCCCGCCCTTGGCTGTCACATTAAATGTTCCTTTGCTAGGCGCAAACAACGCTACGGTAGTAGGCCAGGCGATATACCAAGACAAAACGGTTTCATAGATTTCACCCCAAAAAGATCGCCTATAAGTGCCTTGCATAACAGAGTTCGTTAACGCAGCGTGCATCATATGTGGCAACACGTACAACATAATGACCAGCGCAGGCGCATAAATAATATAGGCATGAAACACTAAGAACGATAAGGGAGCCGTCAGGTAAATAAGACGCGGGATACCTGCTAGAAAATGCAACATGGCATTGGTATAGCAAATGCGTTGGAAAAAGGTTAACCCTTTACCAAACAACGGATTATCGGTGCGGAAAATCTGCACCATACCGCGCGCCCATCGAATGCGTTGACCTATATGTGCCGATAAGCTTTCGGTTGCTAAACCTGCAGCCAGAGGAATACGCACATAAGCAGAGTTAAAGCCTTTACGGTGTAAGCGCAACGCTGTGTGCGCGTCCTCGGTAACCGTTTCTACGGCAAACCCACCTATGCTTTCTACTGCGCTACGCCGTAATAGAGCACAGGAGCCACAGAAAAAAGCCGCATTCCATAAATCGTTTCCAGTCTGAATTAGCCCATAAAACAAGCTATTTTCATTAGGTTTGGTGCCAAAATGATTTAAGTTTCGCTCAAACGGATCGGGCGAGAAAAAATGATGCGGCGTTTGCACCAATGCCAATTTTTTATCTCGTAAAAACCACCCCACCGTTAATTGTAAAAAAGCGCGGGATGGCACATGATCACAATCAAAAATAGCAATTAAATCCCCGTCTGTTTTGGTTAAGGCGTGATTTAAATTTCCCGCTTTGGCATGGCGGCCATCAGGACGAGTGAGGTAGTTAATGCCAACTTGGTCAGCAAACTCTTTAAAAGCAGGACGTCGGCCATCGTCTAACAAATGAATGCGTAGCTTGTCTTTGGGCCAGTCCATGCCTAAAGCAGCATAAACAGTAGGCCTCACCACACTTAACTCCTCGTTGTACGTTGGAATCATTAAATCCACTGTGGGCCACTGCGCTGTATTTTTGGGTAGCGATGCAACTTGACGCGGTAAAGGCCAAGCCGTTTGTATATACCCTAAAAGCAATACCGTCCAAGAATAGGTTTCTGCAGCCAATAAAATCAAACCAAAAAAAATGTCTTTGCTGTCGCTCCAGTTCAAGGTAGAGGTATAACGCCACCAAATATATCGGCCCGACACCATCAAAGACAACACAATCAGCATTAAGGTAGAAAACCGACCTGATACGTCCCGAATCACTAACGCCGTGCACCACAACAGCACCACAAACACTAACTGAGATAAAAGATTAAAAGGCTGTGTGATGAGCAGTAATGCAAGAATAAACACTACGCTGAGGACAATGCCCCACGCTAGCTTTTGAGACCAAACCATTCTGGATTGCAAAGCACTACGTTCCGAGTTTGGCGAAACTTTTGTCGGCAAAAAAGGCTGAGCTCTTTGTTTTAGCCAAACAAAAAACTGATCACGACGCACATTAATAGCCCCATACACAGCACGCAACCCATGGACTGGGCTAATCCGTATACGCGACTGATACGGCAAGCGCCATAAGCACAACCACATTGTTTGTAAAACATAACGTACTGGGTCTGCGGGTTGATAAGGCCGCTGCTGCAAGTGCGTAAACCAAGGAGCATAACGCGTCTTAACGCTTTGCCAAGCCGGCCCCTCTAAGCGTAAGAAAATATAGCTCAAGCCCAACAATAATAAAAAAAACGAGGTAGTCAGCGCACCCATTTGACGCTGATAACGGCATCGAACGTAACCCTGTCGTCCAGCTTGATAAAGGGGCTCAGAAATAAAGCAGCGTGCTAAGTACTTAATCATCACCCTTTCCTTAACTATGATGCGTTAAACACCACGTTGCTACGCTTTGCATACTTTGGGCAGCTGAACTCTCAGGAAAATACGTAGTCGCTGGCATTTTATGCCCTAAGGCCTCGTTTATATGTGCATCCACATGTAAATTCACCGGGACTAAACGAGAGCGGTAGCGTTGCTGCCAGTCAACTAATACGGCTTCATTAGCAGCAAAAGTCGGATTATGAGCATTAACCAAAATATGGGTTTGATTCAGCCACGCATATTGACCTAACAAAATATGCGCAGCCATATCTGGCTCAACCACTAGCAAATGCAAGGTGCTTGCTTCGTATAACGTATCAAAGCCCGTTTTATGCGCAGGAAGATCGAATAAAACCCATTGCGGCAGCCCTTCTACTGTTCGTAATTGCTGAGGCAACGCCGCTACCCAATGCCGTAGAACCTGCTCATCTAGATCACGCTGGGCTAAGGCATGGCGTCCATAGGGAAGCACCCAAAGCAACGGATCAACCTGGTAGGTCTGATCCATCCATGCTAGAGGAGTATCAGCCACCGCGGCCCAACCATGAGGCGCGGCACAAGGAATATTAAAGTGCAAGCGCAATAGATCAGACTCATTCAAATCAATGACCAGCACGGATTGTTTTAAACGACGCAAACTATCTGCCAACATGGCGGTGACACTGGTCGTCCCTGTACCACCCCGTAGCCCAGAAAGAACAATAATAGAGCGCTTCATGTGGACTCCTCTTGTGACCAAGCATGCCACTCCGCCAATAAAGGCCACTGTTTTAAAGCGTGTTGCCATGCTTCTTGCGCCATCATGTCTTCGTAATGGAAATCGTCGGTATGCAAGTACTGAGCTAATGCTTGAATACCATCGTCAGTTTGAATTAGGGGTTTGGACTGCTCACTCATTGCTGATACCTCAACCAATTTTTGCCATCTAAACGCACGTATGAGACGCCCTCGGACTGCATCACTACCGTGCCCTCATTTTCAGAAACCACTGCCGTTTGCTGCAGGTCTGTAGTCAGTTTTTGCCAATCAATGTGCTCCTCATCAAAAACGGACTGCTCCATAAGCCGTGAAACTAACTCGGCAACAGCTAAAAAACTGGTGGGCTCTTGAATTTGTACGGTCGGATTAGCTCCAGTGCTTTTTTCGCCAATAAGGCGTACACCTACAGGTACATGCGTAATGCTTGTTGTAGGTATTTCTCGCAGGCCTGAAATTTGCATTTTGTCGCCTTGAAGCGCTGCGCCATGCTCAGGAATAAATACCACTATGGCCTTTCGTCCACTACGCTCCAGCTGATCCATAAAACTGTCGAGCTCATCTAATAAGCGTTGAGCACGGCTAGCGTAAGGCGCACTCCGACCACCTCCATCTGCAGTCGCCTCACGATTACCATCATGCAAAGTAATGCTGTTATAGAGCAGCGCCGCTGGCTGAGTTTTAGCCTTGTCCTTTTGCCTGTCTAGCCACAGGTTTAACGTCTCGTAGTCACTCCAAATTGGTGAGTGATCAAAGCCGCGTAGCACTGGACTGAGTTGGGTCGGCACTAAGGGCTCAGCAAATGCCCCTTCACTAGTAATGTCTTCAATGAAATTTTGGAATTGACCGTTGTGATTTAAGACCGCTTCAGTATCAAACCCCAAAGCGGCTAAGCTTGAAAATAAAGAGCACTGCTTGTCCGCAGGCTCGTATAAATCCGTATGCGCTGACTGACCACAATTCGCACGCATTAAGCGGGAAACCGCTGGACCACTATAGGAAGTTGCTGAGTTAAAGTTCTCAAACATCACATCCATTTTTTTAAAAAGCGGATGCTGGTTTAAACCCACGGACTCAAGGTCGCTCCAAGAGAGCGAGCAAATATTTAAAAGCAGCAGATCGAAGGGTATATCTGCCGCCAATGACTCAAAATTCACCTGTCGCTGTTTTTCAAATTGGTAAAACTGCTCAAGCTTGGCGTTTAAAAGCGCATTGATAGAAGTAGAGTTGGTTTTATTAGAAACAGGCGCTGCATTGGTTATTTGTGTATCAGTAGTTGGGGCGGCAGCGCTATGCACTACCTGGGTCCACTGTAATTGAGGCAATATCACGCCCCCCCATTGCGTGAACGCAATACCTACCAAAGCTAATACAGTAAAGGTGGTGACACGCAGCCATTGTGCTAAAAATAAATAAGCCACTAACAGCACAAAAGCAAAAGCCACCCAATCCCAATTAATAAAGCGTCCTACTAATTCCATTAAATACGCATTGGAAAACTCAAGTACCTCAGGTTGCTCTACAAGCCGGCGAATTGGTGGCAACCAAGAGTCGTAATACAGTAAAGCTACCCCTGCCGGTATGGCTACTATCGCTCGCAAACGATGCAACCAAAGCGGGCCCAAAGGCACCAGCAGCGCTGCTGCAAACAAACTGTTATAGAGCAAGTGAAAGTTAATATAACCACCCCAATACAACCCAAATTTGGCTATAAAATAGAAATTCCACGCCCCTAGACCACGCCACACTAAAAAAGGCCGTTTGGTGGCAATGTTAGGGTGATAACTTGTTTTAATATCCATACGTTTTTGCTCAATCTTGGCAAAATACATATTGCCGTTTATACGTTTTGTGCCACTTGATGATCCGAATGAGCATTTAATAAGCGCTCATGCTCCTAAGCATCCCCAGACAAGAACAACAAAAAGCCTGCTACTGCCCCTAGAAAAAAGTCATAACTACTGAAATAGCTGTGCGTTAAGTATTGCGAATTGGTTTAAGAACGGGCTGAAACACCTGATGCAAGCGTGTCATCGGTAACGTGGTCGTTGGCATCGCAATGGTCTCATCGGACTCACGCCTTAGCTTTTCTAACGCCTGTTGCACATCACTGGCTAAGAACAATATCTGGTGCTTGATCACTACTTCTGCAGGAGGTAATCGTAGTAACCGCTCTAAAGCGACATTTACCAAAGCAGGCTCACATTCAAATAAAAACACATAGACACACTTCGCTGTGGCACAGACCACATCTCCCTCGCGCTGCATTTGAATTTGAGCTAACAACTGCCAGGTAGATAAGCTGTCAACTGGCGTCAATAACACTAAGCTGCCGTGCTGCTCTTGAGCATCGGATAAGCCATACACGTTTTCTAGATACGCCACAAAATCTGGGATCGCAAGCTCACCTCGTATGGCTTGGGCTTGTACAGCCTGCAGAGCTTGGTCTAAATCATGAGTGAGTTGGAAATAATCGGGCTGCGCATGCAGTATTTCTAATAAATTAAAAAACCGTGCCAAATCAACTTTAGGAATAACTAAAGAACATCCACTTAATGTCAGTAGCTCAACCTCCGAACGCCTTAATGCTTGGGCTCCTGTTTCCACTACCACTAAACGCACGCTTTGTTGACGCTGTTGCCGTAGGTAATACAACGTACGCGCTAATTCCTCTAAGTCTTGATGGTGCTCTAACGCAAACACTAAAGCAGAGTTAGGCTCGCTCAGCCCTTTTTCTACTAATGCCGCCCACGATGCTACCCACTCATAGTGTTCGCGCCCCACCAATGCTAACGGGTTTGCAATGCTATTTTGTAAGAAAACCGTTGGGTGTGTGGCTGCTAAGGACTGAGCGGTTTGAGGTAAATCAGTAGCTAGCAAATGCTCGGCTTGCCCATTAAGCTGAAATAGAGCTTGTCCAAATACCCCAAGCTCATTACGCCAGTGCCAAACTAGATACTCCATTTCTAGCTGTGCATTTTTTTGTAAAAAAGCGAGCCCCGCAAGAAATTTACTATAAGGCGTTAAACGTTGAGTTAAGGAGGCCACCTCGGCCCCATACCCCACTACCACCATTACACATTGGTTTTTTTCTACCCAATTACGCCATTTTGTTAGTATTGACTCGGCATTAAGCAGCCAATCCTTGGGTTTTGTAATAGGCATAACCAAAATAATCAGCCGTGCTTTAGGTTGGGCGGCACGATCTAGTTGTTTTGTCAGCACCAACATGTCATCAGGAGAATGACCACGTACCTGATAACTGCGAATCTCTATGGGTTCGGAGGAATCCATTGAGTTATACGCTAGCATTTCATCCAACCGTGAGTCGGCTAAAAGAAGCATGCGGGTCTTGGGTGGAGCAGTAGCTATTGTTTTCCCAGCTAACCACTCGGCCTCTGTTTGGCTAGAAACACCAGTCCAATACACAGACCCTGAGCGCACCTGTTTGTACTCTTGGGGCACCGCGGCTAAGCCTAACCCGCAGCTTACTAAGTAGTTGTTGGGGTTAATTGTCATGTTCTCCCTTCACAATGAAGCAGAGTAATTACATTTAGAAGCCAGCCTTTTCTACACTCACATTACAAAATTTAAAAAAGGCGTCTGCTACAGTAACTACACTTTTTAATATGTAACAAAAACGGCATACAACTTAGGTTCGTTATGAGTCAGCCCACAGGGCCTACATTTCTATCATTAAGGCTAAAATTAATAAGTGCTAAATCGCGGCATTTATTTTTGTTGTTGCCTTTTCTAAGTCAAACTAAACAATTAAAAAAAACGGTCTACTATTACCCACCCCCACCACCCTATAACCATGCATAGAGTCAGAAAAACCGCTGCACTACCTATGTCTTTAGCCCGACCTAACAATGGATGGTGTTCAGTACTCAGGCTGTCCGCAAGTGCTTCTATAGCGCTATTTATTAGCTCGGTAACCAGCACCAAAAGCAAACATAAACAAAGTAAAAACACCTCGACTGGTGTGCGTCCTAACCAAAAAGCCGTAGGAAACAAAATCACAGCTAAAACACATTCTTGTCTAAATGCCGCCTCGTGCTGCCATGCGGCTTTTAAGCCTTGTAGAGAATAAATAAAAGCTCGAAAAATTCGCATTAAGCCACCGCGACTTTTAAAAGGAAACGGACTTGGATTCACCATATATACACCACCAAAAAATAAAAAAAAATCGGCCAAATGAGGGATATTAATATTACAAATCTTGCTACATCAACTTACAAAAATAAAAAACAAAGCGAATCCCATCAGGGATTTAAGCGGTTTTGACAAGACGAAATGGACTTACTATACTTTTTGATGCAGGCGTAAACCGTGGCTCTGCAACCTATAGATGGGTTTGATCTTCTTTTTTACCGGGACGTGCCGGCTCTCTTAATTAGAGCCGCATAAAGGCTCAATGGAGTTTAAATTGATTACCTTAACCCCGTTAAAACGACGTATTACGTACGTTACCCTCTTTGAAATCTTTGCAATTCTTTTTTCCACCTTAGTCCTCATGTCTATCGGCGGTGGTGATGCCCAAGAATCCCTTCCTGCGGCCACCATCGTTTCTGTGATTGCGGTGGTATGGAACTACGTATACAACACATTATTTGAATCATGGGAACGACGTAATCAAATTATGCGGCGCACAGTGGGCATACGTACCGTTCACGCAGTCGGTTTTGAAACTGGTTTACTGATCTTCACCTTGCCTTTGTACATGGTGTGGTATCAGGTCAATTTATGGACCGCTTTTACTATGGTGGCTGCATTGATGGTGTTCTTTTTGATTTACACCTTTTTATTTACGTTGTTGTTTGACCAGATTTTTACTTTGCCTAGTCATACCAAGCCAACCACCTAAGTGTTGCTATTGTTTTGCGTATTCCTGTTATCCCCCTTTGATTTAAAGCAGATTCCATAACGGATCTGCTTTTTTTATAGCGCACAAAAAAGGGGGAAATTTAGATTAGCCTTGGCTCACCTTCCTACGTTAGAATGAATTTATCAAGTATCTTTCAGTACAGCAGCATTTACTCACACGCTAGTCATTTGGCTAGTGCTATTTAATGACTCAAGAGGAAGGTATGATCAAAAAAACCGCATCTGCCCATTGGGCTGGCAATCTAAAACAAGGCAAAGGCACTATTTCTACCGAAAGCGGTGCTTTAAACAAAACGCCTTATGGCTTTAATACACGCTTCGAGGACCAACCCGGCACAAACCCCGAAGAACTCATTGGTGCTGCACATGCCGGGTGTTTTTCTATGGCATTTTCTATGCTTTTGGGCGAAGAAAATTTCACTCCAGATAGCATCGATACCCAAGCCACTGTCACATTAGAAAAGCAAGACGACGGTTTTGCTGTGACAGCGGTGCATTTAAAAATGACAGCGCGCATTCCTGGCATCACTCAAACTCAGTTTGATGAAATTGCCAACAAAGCCAAAGTGGGCTGCCCTATTTCTAAATTACTTAACGCTAATATCAGTTTAGATGCAACGCTACAAAACTAAGTCTTGTCAGGTGCCCTTCACGGGCACTTGCACTGCGACAGGGGTTCTTTTATGAATGTTTAGTAGCTCTTGTTTATCTGCCAAGGAGTCACCATGAGCCACATTGTCATTCCTAGCCATTGGAAAATTAAACGCTCCACCCACTTTTTCACTAAAGACAACGTGCCTAAAGCCTTATTAACCCATCACAACACGGCTGCGGGCGTATATGGACAAATTTGCGTGATGCAAGGCACGGTGATTTTCTATGGTTTTGCCAACGAAGCCAGTAGCACCCCCGAACAAACTCGTGTGATTCAAGCTGGCGAGTTTGCGGTAAGCCCCCCACAGTATTGGCATCGCGTCGAGCTTAGTGACGATGCTCAATTCAATATTAATTTTTGGACTGACCCTAACACCGAAAACAAAGCCAGTCTAAAAACCTCAAAACTACACAACCAAATTATTCCAGAGGTTTACGATCAAAATAATGGGGTGGGTTAAATCGCTTACTCTACTCTGTGTACGGCTCTAACTCATGCAGCAGCGAAAACACTGAAAACAAAAACGCAGTCTTAGGTGTTCCGCAGGCCAACGTCTATAGAGCCGCTACTCAACCTCCACTCAAACCCAAGCGCCAAGACCTTTAGCAAGGGATGCGGTACACTTTGCGTTTTTATTTGATGGCTTTTTGGAGTTTGCGTGCCCCCTTCTGTTCATGAATCTTCCCCTACGCCTAAGAAGTCAAACTGGGCAATTATTGCTGGGCTCTGGCCTTATCTGGCTGAATACCGTGGTCGTGTCTTTTTTGCTATGACCATGTTGATTTTGGCTAAAGTCGCCACTGTTTCTACACCTATTGCACTGAAATATATTGTTGATTACTTAGACCATCGCTCGGGGACCGAGCTGGTGCTCTGGGTGCCCTTAACGTTGGTGGTAGCCTATGGCGCTTTGCGTTTTGGTAGCACTTTTTTTAATGAGCTGCGCGATGCTGTTTTTGCGCGCGTAGCAGAGCGTGCTATGCGCCGTGTGTCTTTACGTGTTTTTAACCATTTACATCAACTGCACCTGGCTTTTCATTTAGATAGAAAAACAGGCGGACTAGCCCGCGACATAGAGCGTGGCACCACTGGAATCAGCTTTTTATTACGGTTTGCACTCTTTAATATTGTTCCTACTTTACTTGAAATTGTTCTGGTCGCTGGTGTTTTATTCGTGGCCTTTAATATCCATTATGTGTTGGTAATTGCGGCCGCGATTGGCTTGTATGTATTGTTTTCTATTGTGGTAACAGAGTGGCGTACCCCATTTGTGCGCGAGGCGAACGAGCGCGATAACCAGTCTAACTCTCGTGCCATCGATAGCTTATTGAACTACGAGACGGTGAAGTATTTCAATAACGAAAGCTTTGAAGCCAATCATTATGACGAAGGCCTACAGCTTTGGGAAAAAGCGCGACTAAAAAATCGCCTATCCATGGCAGCCTTAAACACGGGCCAAGCTTTTATTATTAGCGTATCGCTGATAGTCATGATGAGTATGGCAGTACGTGAAGTCGCAAATGGCACCATGAGCTTAGGCGACTTCACTATGGTTAATGCCTACCTCATTCAACTGTTTGTGCCTTTAAACGCCTTGGGCTTTGTGTACCGAGAAATCCGCCAATCCTTAGTTAATGTAGAGCGTCTGTTTGGGCTGTTAGAAACCGAACCTGAGCTTAAAGACGCGCCAAATGCGCAGCCTTTAGTGATTAAAGCCGGAGACATCCGTTTTCAAAATGTGCGCTTTGGTTACCGTAGCGACAGGGCTATTTTAAAAGGCATCAGTTTCAGTATCCCCGCCGGCCATACAGTAGCAGTAGTAGGTACTAGTGGGGCAGGTAAATCTACCTTAGCGCGTCTTTTATTTCGATTTTATGATGTAGATAGCGGCGCTATTTGTATTGATGGACAAGACATTCGCACCATTACTCAGGACAGTTTACGCACTGCCATAGGTATTGTGCCCCAAGACACCGTGTTATTTAACGATAGTCTTTATAACAACTTAATCTACGGGTGCCCCCAAGCCACTACTGCCCAGGTCGAACACGCGATTAAGCTAGCTCACCTCGAAGAATTCATACAGCATCTGCCTAATGGCTACCACACCCAAGTCGGTGAACGCGGTCTAAAACTGTCTGGTGGTGAAAAACAACGTGTTGCCATCGCTCGAGTTTTACTTAAAAACCCGCCCCTGTTGATATTGGATGAGGCCACTTCTTCGCTGGACTCTGTTTCTGAACAAGCCATCATGGCAGCCATTGATGCCGTTAGCCAACAACGAACGACCTTGGTCATCGCCCACCGTTTATCGACCATACGCGATGCGGATCAAATTCTTGTTATGGATCAAGGCATGTTGGTGGAAAGCGGCACCCATAGCGAGCTACTGGCTTTAGACGGCTATTACGCACGATTATGGTGGCAGCAGCACGACGCCGCGGATGCGTAGTTTGTTGTTAGGCAACAAGCCCTAACGCGTCTAGAATTTATTTTTTTAGTTTGCGTAATGCGCTACCTTTGTGGGCCGCAATGTGATCTGTTTTGTCACTTTTAATTTCATACTGCGGCTCCTCCTCGGAGGCATGATGTGTATAGCCTTTGTACGGGAAGTTGCTGGTGTGTATCTTAATAATTACGCCACTCACACGCCCTGCTTCTGAATTCCAACTAACGTGATCGCCTACCTGAAATAGTTTGGTCATGATTCACCTCGTATGTGTTAATTCATTCGTTCATTACTGCTTAATCGTGATTTAGTAACTTTCTTTATCAGACGCTTACCTATGCGGGTCTGTAGCCTCCACTACACTGATAAGTGATTAAAAATAAAAGCATTTTGTTGGCCCCGTTGCATTTTATAAAAGTTCTTTTCAGATGGAGCTCTTTATGACTAAGCATACGTCAAATTCTTCCCACAATGCACTTCCCCAAGGTTCCGGTGGTGAAACCCAACAGCGAGGAGGCTGTCCATTAACCACCAATCACGGCGTACCTATTTCCGATAACCAAAACTCATTAAAGTTGGGCACACGTGGCCCCACACTTCTTGAGGATTTTGTCTTACGAGAAAAAATCTTTCATTTCGATCACGAGCGTATCCCAGAACGTATTGTGCACGCGCGGGGTACAGGCGTACATGGCTACTTTGAATGTACCCACCCTATTCCCGAATTAAGCAAAGCCTCTTTATTTCAGAAAAAAGGCGAACGTATTCCTGTGTTTTGTCGATTCTCTACGGTTGCTGGCTCTAAGGGCTCTAAAGACACCCCAAGAGATGTACGTGGTTTTGCTGTCAAACTTTACACTAACGAAGGCAACTGGGATTTAGTGGGCAACAATATGCCCGTGTTTTTTATTCAGGATGCTATGAAGTTTCCTGATTTAATTCATGCCGTAAAGCCCGAGGCGGATCGAGGCTTTCCCCAAGCCGCCTCTGCCCATGACACCTTTTGGGATTTTGTTTCCCTCATGCCCGAATCCACTCATACGGTAATGTGGCTAATGTCTGACCGTGCTCTGCCGCGATCCTTTCGCACCATGGAAGGGTTTGGGGTGCATACGTTTATGCTCGTCAACGAGAAAAACGAAACGCATTTTGTTAAGTTTCACTGGAAACCAAAACAAGGTTTGCAATCCACTCTGTGGGATGAAGCGGTCAAGATCTCAGGGGCAGATCCTGATTACCTACGTCGTGATATGTACGAAGCCATTCAAGCGGGTCACTTTCCTGAATGGGAACTGGGCATTCAAGTTTTCGACACAGCATGGGCCGATAAGCAGCCTTACGATGTGCTCGATGCCACCAAAATCATTCCTGAAGAAGACATCCCAGTCAAAGTCATTGGTCGTATGGTGCTGGATCGTTACCCCGACAACTTTTTTGCGGAAACGGAACAGGTGGCTTTCCTGCCCACTAACGTTGTGCCAGGTATTGATTTTTCCAACGACCCCCTATTACAAGGGCGACTTTTTTCCTATATGGATACCCAAAAATCTCGTCTAGGCACAACTAACTTTCACCAAATACCTATTAATGCACCTAAGTGCCCCATGCATAACTTTCAGCGTGATGGCATGATGCAAACTCATGTGTTCAAAGGGCGTGCCACCTATGAGCCAAATAGTTTAGATGAAGTCGGTGAAGATACGGGCCCACGTCCATCTGACCAAGGTTTCACCACAGTGGCACAACACGATATAGCGCCTACCGAAAAGTTACGGGTTCGGGCTGACACGTTTGCCGACCACTTTTCCCAACCGCGGCTGTTTTATCGCTCCCAAACCCCTACCGAACAAGCACATATTATTGCCGGCTTTGTGTTTGAGCTGTCTAAAGTACAGCTAGAGCATGTGCGATTACGTATGCTTGGGCAACTCCTGAATGTGGACACGGAATTGGCCCAAGCGGTGGCCGATGGTTTAGGTCTAGCTCTGCCCGAACCCGTCCCTGCCGCCAAAGAACCCATTGACATGCCCCCTTCTGATGCCTTATCTATTTTAAAACATGGCGGCTCTGCTGCTGGACGCTGTGTGGCTCTGCTAGTGAGTGAAGGGGCCGATCAAAAAACCGTTCAGCAATTGCAACACGCCCTAGATAAAGCAAAGGTGATGCATAAAGTGCTGGCAGAAAAAGTAGGAGGCGTCACCCTAAACGATGGCAGTCATTTAAAAGCCGATGAAAAAATCGAGGGTGCTCCATCGGTATTATTTGATGCGGTAGCGTTAATTATGACTCCTAAGGAAGCCAAGCGTTTAGCTAAACGTAAACCTGTCCAAGACTTTGTTTCCGATGCGTATAACCACTGCAAAGCTATTGCATATACAGATGGCGGCTTGTTTTTATTAGAAAACCAGCAACTTCAAACTGATGCGTTTACCGTTGAGGTCACTGACGCCAACGCCTTATTAAGCAAAGTGTCTGATCGATTGTGGGAGCGCGTGCCCCAATCTTAATTTTCACTAGGGAAAAAGCTGCTGATAAATCAGCAGCTTTTTATTTGTGGCTATGAATTGCCTAAGAGGAAACAGTTAGACCTTATCGCGCGTTCTACCACCAATGGTAGCGGCAAAACTGGCTACAAACGCACCTAATAACAAGGATACAAAGGACCATAACGCAAAGGTCGCTGCAGCCTTACGGGTAGTGTCAGCGGCTTCTTTGGCTTTAAGCTCAAGCTCATCCACCGCTTTTTGGGCACGCTCTGTTACCTGTAGGATGCGCGTTTTGGCCTCGTCCTCGCTTACCCCAGCGCGATCTGCCACCACTTTAACCAAATAATCCTGGTCCTCGGCAGACAGCTGTCCTTGCATCATGCCACGACTCAAGATAGTGGTAACCTCATCGCGTGGACTTGACTGCTCATAACGCAGTTGAGGGTCTTGAGGCCGTAATAAGGTATCGGTAAAGTAATCCAACGAAAACGTGTCGCTATCTTGAAGCGCTGGAGCCGCTGCCGCCCCCACTGCACCCACTGTGGCCCCAGCAGCCGAAGCACCTACTTTTGCTGTACCTGAAACGATGGAAGCCGTAGCAGAACTAAGCAACACAACCCCTACAATAGAGCTCAGTGCCCACACTAAAAAACCATGTGCGGTGTCTCTAAAATAAATTTCATCAACATGCGTATCAGCCCATTTGGTGCGCAGACGCCCCGCTACATAACCTGCAATACCATAAGCAATCACTTGGGTCACAAAAAGCCAAACAATGGTCCCAATCGCAATGGTTTCACCGGAAGCGCCCTCGTTTTGCCAAGGAGAAGCAGCTAAAAAGCCTAAGCCCGTTCCCCCTATAAGAAGTGTCACCGTTAATGCGGCTGCAATCACAGCCCCTGCAATAATAGCTGCCCACGACACAGCGGATTGGTTTAACCCGTGGACTGGGTTGAGGTATGAAGGATGACCTGGTACAGGCTCAGTAATAGCTACGGTTCGTTGCATAACAGCTCCCTTTGTTTATTTACATCTCACTCACCATAAAAAACAACACCCACGTAGAGCTCATAAAACTAACAACTGGAGTAAGAGTTCTGATTTATAAAATCGCTGCTTTCTTACCCCAAGAGCATGTGTTTAAACAGGCCTAAAAAGGCCTGTTTTCTAACACCAATCAAACCTACCATTTGTAATTGTGTCGAGCCTCCCACTCTGACACTTGTCTTTCAGCTTCGTCTTGGGCTAAGCCTTGGCGCTCTTGCAATTTACCGAGAAGTTGGTCGCGCTTACCAGCAATCACATCAATGTCATCATCGGTTAGCTTGCCCCACTGCTCTTTAACTTTGCCCTTGAACTGTTTCCAATTTCCTTTCGCGATATCTTCGTTCATGATGAACTCCTTCAAAAAGTGAAAAACATGGACTGCTGAAATACAGTTTTTTCTCGTTATATTTTTACAATACTTTGATTTGATTAGAAAAAAGCGCTTCAGGTTGAAACGATTTGAAACTCTAGTATCCGTCATACTAAGACGGCTTAGGCTTAGCTTGAGACTCCCTCTGGGGAAAATCGCTGTACAGTCGGTAAAAAGTTAAAAGCGCTTTGGCAACACTGCCATTTAGCAATATGTTTTTTTACCTATTGGTCAGGCACTGTGCCTACATGGACTCAAAAACCACCCACTCTTTTCATAGCAAAAAAGCCTTTAAGGGTCTTTTCATGATGCAAAAAGACACACAATATGTATTTAGTACCAGTGGTTTATGGTTTTGCTTGTTCGTAAGCAAGTTACACAACACCTCGCATTTTTCTAATTATTAAGACATTGCCACCACTGCGTGGCCTATTGCTGTGCCCACAATGACTAAACATTTCATGGGGTTAGGCACATAATCTGCTACCCATGTATAACTCAAACTAGGAGCACATCATGACACAAGATCGAACAGAAATTCCTGATACCAATCAACCCGTGCCTAAGCAGCCAAACGATACTCCACAGCGTGACCCCACCCCCCACAAAAAGCCCGAGATTGATTTACCCAATAAAAACTCTGAAACCCCATATGACAAGGACGACATAAAAGGCGAAAAAGCCACCCAGTTTGATGGCAATCCCAACCCAAAGGGCACAGCAGAAGGTACGTTTAAACCCCAAGACGATACCCCAGCGGTCCTAGAGAAAAAGCACGGGCCAAATACTTAATTCAAAAGCAGCCATGACTAAACTCTTGACATGATCCTCGCCCTAAACGACGAGGCTTTCCGCGCATTTTGGTTTTGGCAAGCTGGCTTATTTTATGGACCAAGCTGAGCCAATCCCCCTAATAAAACACCCCAGCATGATGTGGTGCTGGGGTGCTTTATTAGCAAAAACGGGGTGAAACTGGCTTATATTTGCATGGTATCGATAAAACGATGGAAATCCGTCACGCCACACACCACTTGAGTCTCGCACTTGGCAGTGGGTGGCTGCCAAACTGGACGCCGTGAATCATACACCTGTACGGCGATTCCCTCTTTTATATCCACAAACAAGACCTTTTCAAAGGGAAAAGCCACCTTAGTTAATAAGTACGCTGTCCAGCCCGCCACGCACTGCTTAAAAAATGGGTCGTTAACCCCTAAAACTTGGCTAAAACACACTAGGATAATTTCTTTAAAGGTATTCCCCTGCGCGTACTCTTCGTATTTATTTTGCTTTTTTAACGCCCCGTCGTACACATAGGTCTTGGGTATCACAATATTTATACTGCTTTCTGTTTCCTCAGTGCTAACTGGGTGAGCGCCGTTGATATAGGCTAACGGCTCCTCTTGGTCTACCGTAGTAATTTCAATCCCAACAGAAAAAGCACGGCCTGTGTACTCCACTTGTTTGCGTGGTCTGGTCACCCAAATCGCGGCATCCGGCCTGTCGCTTTGGCTAAAATCCACCTCGAACTGACCATATAGCTTTTTTAACAGTGGTTTTGCCAACTTCAACACATAGCGCTCTTGAACAAATTTAGTCTGCGACACGCTCCCCTCCTTGGTTGGTCTTTCTTAATAAAGATCATAGCCTATATAAAGAATGAATAGCCCCCATCCCCTCTAGCCCTGAACAGCAACCGTATCCCAACCCCTGTTATGCAGTGGCATTTCAAAGCAAGGCTTGCACCACCATGACAAATAGGCGGGCAACAGCTCACTTAACTAGTACAAAGTTAGTGGCATCTGTCTTTGTAAAAAAACCTGCAGTGGACTTTATAAAAGTCACATTATTTTCACGTACTACTCTTTTTCTAGCGCCGTTTTTTTATAATATGAGTGCGGCCCAAGACGAGCCAGAAAGGTGGGTAACACTTTAACTAACTCATCGGGACGGTTAATGCCACGGCCACCGTCATGCATTAACACAATATCTCCGTCTTGTACCGCATCCAATCTACGTAAAATTTTAGCGGCTAAACCCAATGGCCCCCAATCCACAGCACTGCGATCCCAAAGCACAAGGGTCTGACCTTGACGCTCTATTTCTTCAAGCATACAACGACGCAGACGGCCATGCGGCGGTCGAAAAAAAATGGGGACTTTGCCAATGATATCAGCAATGGCGCTGGTGCCAGCCCGAATCTCTTGACGCGCCACGGCTGCTGACACCGCCCAAGGATGGCGATGACTCCAAGTGTGATTTCCTATCGCATGCCCTTGTTCTGCAATACGCCGTACCAGCTCGGGGTGTTCTAACGCAAAGCGCCCCACAACAAAAAAAGTGGCTTGAGCGTTCTGCTCAGCCAAAAGATCGAGAATACGTGGCGTCCACTGTTCATCCGGCCCGTCATCAAAGGTCAGGTACACAGAACCAGCGGCAGGCAGCTGTGCCACCGTAGATGAACTCGCTTTCATTCCCCTACTCCTTTATGAGTGTTGATGGCTGTTTTGCCAAAACGCTGTAGTAGTTGCTCCCGCGTGAGCCAGTAAATAGTTGGCTCGGGACTTGCCGAAGCGCGAGTTTGTTGGGCTGGCGCAAAAGTCCATACTAACAAACGAAAATACAAGCTGCTTAGGTATTTACGCAGTCCGGGTGGCACCGGTTGAGTATGAAAACCCACTTGTGCACCATGTGGCCCTAGCCAACTGACTGCGTTGTAAACCCTTAACTCAGATAAAAGAGGATCGTGCCGTCCTTGTTCTGCCAAAATACGCATAGACGCAAGCATAAGTCGCGTAAAGCGAAATGCGGCTTGAATGGATGTATCTGCCTCTAGACTAGGAAACCGCGCATTATTTAAATGCAGTGTGCCCATGAAATCACCCGCTTTAAGCTGAGTACCATCCGCAAATGTGATGGCCGGACCGCGATACCGAGTGCGACCCACGTAAAGAACTTCACCAATGGGCTGCAACCCATGCCAACGGTGATACATCTTGTCCACCTTGCCAAGACAACGTTGTGCAATCTGTCGCAACCACTCCATACGTGGTGTATGTGGTTTTTGCGGGGTGCGAGATTGGGCGGCCATAAGTGCTGCTTCTGCGACCCCAGCGGCTCCATCGCGTCGACCTAATGCCCAAGCACGATCCTGTATTTCAGCTAATGCAACAGGATCTGCAAAAAGATCTTCTACGGCTAGACACAACGCGTCCTCCTGCACAAGACGGCCTACCTTGTGCTCTTCAAGAAAACGCACATTAAAACTTTCTTGGCCTCGCAAACAACATGTTACCAATAAGGGGCGTCCACATGCCAATACCTCGGCTACCGTCAGCCCTCCTGGCTTGCCTACCACCACATCAGCAGCACGCAGAAAGACCTCAATGCATTCGGTCCACCCCCAAACCCTAAGTCGATCTGGGTAGTGGGCAGCTAGCGTATTTAATTTGGCAAGAGCCGCCGCATTATGGCCTGCCAAGGCAAGCACATGCACTTTCGTGCCTGTCAACAAATGGGCAACTACCGTTTCTATACCCAGCCCTAGCCCTCCCCCTAGAACAAGCACCAACGGAACATCAGAGTCCAGCTTTAGCTGCATACGTGCTTGGCGCTGACTAGGCAAGTGATTAAAGCTAGGCATAAGCGGAATGCCGAATGCAGCACGGGGCGCTACACCTGAGTTAGCCTGCAACTTTGTTTTGATTGACTCATGCGGCAGGCAATAGCTATTAAGACCGGGCTGAAGCCAAATATCATGCATGCCGAAGTCCGTCAAAACACCAAGTGCCGGCACATCAAGCTCATAATGTATTTTGATTGAGGAGAACAAGGCAGCAGGAATCATTTGCGTTGCGACAACCACATCAGGAGAAAATGCTTTCAACTGCGCATATAACCGTCGTGCAATGCGTGCCCAGTTCCACCTAATTAAAAAAGAAGCAAGCCGCACCCGAACACCATTTTCCGGTATGGTACGAACGCGCTTAGTGAGCAACAAACGAAACAAACGAAATACAGCCCGATCCGTTAAATGAGCCGTACCGGCAGATGCCAACGGGGGCGCTACGTCAACACTAGCCGCCAGCCACTCTATACCCGCCACTAAAACCGCTGGCAATGGTTCATGACGTTCAATAATATTGCGCCACGTATGCTGGTCTAACTGATAGAGCTGTTCATATAAATCGGGTCGTTCCTGTGCTAACCACAGATAGGTTTGGCGCAAGCTTTGTGCTGTAGATGCATCAAGCAACGTCCAAAAATCAAGGGTCTGTACCACTACACTTGGACAGCGCTCTCGCAACGCTTGCTCAACGGCCTGCGTAGCTCGTAAATGGCCTGAGCCTAAGGTAGACGTTAATAACAGTACACGCGCTGTAGGCTTTTTGGCATCACAAGCCGCACTGGATTGATGGAGATGCGCCTTCATAACACCCGAACCTTTGGCAGACATCCACAAACGATAAGGAAAGCAGACCTGGTGCTCATTAGGAGCTCCTGTTCAAAGAGTATTCAAAACGACTACCTTTTTCCAAAGCTTACGAAGTTTTTGCGATGCATTGGCTGCTGTGCACGTAAGCGCCTTACCATGGTAAAGCATAATGAATGTAACAAACTTATGACACTGTAACGGTAAGTAGAGGCTGTGGTGCTTTTTGTTATGAACTACCTAAGATACCTAGCCAACGAAAAAGCCTCGTTGATATAAACATCCCCCAATAAGTTGGCGGTCTATTTATTATCAACGAAGCTTTTTAATTGAACCACCTAACGATTACGTATAAACGCTATCGTCGTAGGCTCTTGGCTTATTGCGCAAAATGTTTAGCGACTATGCTCTTTGAGTCTCCTTTAAACACGGTCTTTCCACCTACAATGGTTTCTAATACAGAAATGTCTTTAATCGCCATAGGGTCCTTATGGCCTACCGACAGAGGGTTGGCAGACAAAATAACAAAGTCAGCGAGTTTTCCTGGTTCAATACTGCCTTTGATGTCTTCTTCAAAGAACTGCCACGCCACATTGATGGTAATGGCTTTTAGCGCTTCATAAGGATTAATACGCTGATCTGCCCCAATAATATCGCCCCCTGTAGACATCCGATTTACGGATGACCAGAGCATTTGAATACCGTCAATTGGGGTAACGTAAGTATCAGTATGTGTAGAAAAAAGCACCCCATTATCCAACGCCCCTTTTAATGGACTCATATGGTGAGCACGATTTTCCCCAAAAAAGATGTTTTTATGACGATCGCCCCAATAAAAGGTATGCCCAATAAAAAAGCTTGGTGAAATGTCTAGCGCGGCCATCTGTGTCAGTTGGTCTGGGCGACTGAATTGAGCGTGAATAATACCGTGACGTGCATCCTTGCGAGGGTAAGCGCGTTGAGCAGCTGCATACGCATCAATCACATCCTGAATACCCTGATCACCGTTACCATGAATGGTTAGTTGGTAGCCATCACGATGTAATTGCTCGATGATGTCAAAAATCTCATCCCTATCATCCCAATACGAAAAACCTTTGTAATGCCCATCATCCTGAGGTCGTTGTGTGGTGTAAGGCTCAGTAAAATGCGCAGTATAACCCTGGGGAGAACCATCGATAGTGAATTTAACCGGACCTTGTACTAGCATACGGGCCCCAGCACTAAGGTCAGTGCCTGATTGCACAGCAGGGAAAGCACGCACCGCTTCTACACTGCGCGTTCTGGGCCAAAAATTAACACGTACTGTTTGTTTATTTTCAGCTAAAGCTGCTTTGAAATATTCTATTTGTTTAGGGCTAACAAGGTTATCAGAAGCAGTAGTAAAACCCGCTGCTGCCCATATTTCTGATCCTTTGGCTATGGCAGCTACCCAGTCGGACTCTGAGCGGTCTGGAATCAATTGCGTAATTAATGCCCCGGCATTGCCTTCCATTATCCCCGTGGGCTCACCTTTTTTATCCTTATCTATACGCCCGCCATCTGGATTAGGTGTTTCTCCGGTAATTCCAGCTAACTCCAGTGCTTTAGAGTTACCTACCGAAATATGACCAGAGATATGGCTAACAATAATAGGAATTTGAGTAGAGACACGATCTAAATCCGCTTTAGTGGGATGACGTTTTTCCTTTATAAGCGTGTCATCGTAACCAGAACCACTCACTAGGTCTTTTGCGTCCGTTTGCTCCACCCGCGCTTTTAATTTATCCACTAGCTCGTTAATACTTTGCACATCTCCCATAGGAGGCGGGTTCAAATCCACTTTAGTTAGCGCTTGAGCTCCGGTCGCAAGAAAATGGCTATGTGCATCGATAAACCCCGGCAACATGGTCTTGCCTTGAAGGTCAACTCGCTTGGTTTGCTCATCCGCCAACGCCTCAATAGTACGTAAACGATCTACCGCAATGATTTTTCCATCTTTCACTGCTACCGCCTCGGCAAACAAGGCTTGATCATTCATCGTAATAATAGGCCCCCCAAAATAAATCGTATCGGGCCCTTTAGCAGCATACACAGCACCGGTCGTCGCCCATAAGACCATTGATAATGCGGTTAAACGTATTCGTCTCACTAGTCACCTCAAGTTTCTTTTATTGATATTTTTTGTCTCATTATTTGCATAACGCTATTCGACTCTAATGAAAGAGACTTGTCTGTGTCAATCTACTATTTACCCTTACTCACGCATTTATTAAAAATGCACCACGTAAAAACCTCATACGCACTCCTGCTTTGCCCGTTTGAACAAAAAGCACGTGAAGCGGGACTGCGATCTGAGCACTCCGCTTTGTTTTAACAACACAACCAATGGTATGATTGCCAACTCGAAATAATGGATTTCGAACATAGATAGCCTTCGCTAAACACATGCTATCTATCTATAAAACAGAGGTTATAGCGAAACCCTCTATAAAAAACTAAGGAAAACCAAGATGCATCCTCATCGAGCCATCGTCGTTTTTAGCGGCGGGCAAGACAGCACGACTTGTCTATTCTGGGCAAAGCAACAATTTAAAGAGGTCATTGCACTGACCTTTGACTACGGCCAACGTCATCACAACGAAATCACACACGCTCAAGCTATCGCAGCCGATTTAGGGGTAGAGTGGTTACCATTTAAACTTGATCTGTTTGCCGGTTTAACCAAAAACGCCTTGACCAACCCCGATCAGAGCATTGAAGCCAATGAGGGCGAAGTCCCTTCCACCTTTGTGCCTGGTCGTAATCATCTATTTTTCTCTATCGCCGCTCTAGTCGCCTACCAACGAGAGGCCAAGCATATTATTGTGGGCGTCAGTGAAACTGACTTTAGCGGTTATCCTGATTGCCGTGACAACTTTGTCAAATCGCTCAACCTCACCCTCAATTTGGCAATGGATGCCGCATTTGAAATCCACACACCCTTGATGTGGCTGAATAAAAAAGAAGTGTGGGCTTTGTCCGATGAGCTTAATGCTTTTGAGTATGTACAAGAAAAAACCTTAACCTGCTACGAAGGCATTCCTGCAACGGGTTGTGGCACTTGCCCAGCGTGTGAGTTACGCCATAACGGCCTAACCGCATACCTTAACGAACGTCAGGGGAAATAAATGTTGCAACAGTTTTACCCTACCCCCGCCCATGACTACCGTTACGAGCTGAACAAAGACATGCACTTTGCAGCAGCGCACTTTCTTCCCAATGAGAATGCCGGCATCTGTCAGCGCCTTCATGGTCATACGTATTTTGCGAACATCACCATTGTCGGAGAAGAGCTTGATGAGTGCGGTTTTTTAGTTAATTTTCAAACCCTAAAAAAGCTTGTACATGGCGTGTATGACCATAGCTTGTTAAACGACCATGCTGATTTTAAAGACCTGCCGCCCTCTACGGAAATAGTGGCAGAGGCCACTTGGCGACGCATCCAAACCTATTTGGATCAAACCCCTAATAAACCCCGCTGCATTCAAGTCCTCGTTCGAGAAACGCCCACCAGCTATGTGCGTTATATCCCCCACACCAAGGATTTTGCATGAGCCTTCCTGTGTTAGAAATCTTTGGCCCTACGGTCCAAGGAGAAGGCATGGTCATTGGACGCAAAACATGCTTTGTACGGCTAGCAGGCTGTGATTACCAATGCAGCTGGTGTGACTCCAAATTCACTTGGGACGGTTCAACAAAAGCCACAGCCATGAGTGCTGAAGCAATTTTGGCAACACTGCAACAATTACACAATGACCAAGTCGATCATATTACGATTAGTGGTGGTAACCCAGCTTTGCATAAAGAGCTGTCTGCCTTGGTAGCTTTACTGCAAACCCATGGTTTTACGGTAGCCATCGAGACGCAAGGCTCTAAATGGAATGATGCGTTGTTACTGATGGACGAAATCACATTGTCACCCAAACCTCCATCCAGTGGCATGGACACAGATTTCGCCCTTTTAAGCCTTATTATCGATAAACTCCGTGGCCGCAATGTTTCCCTGAAAATCGTCATCTTCAATGAAACGGATCTGCATTATGCTACGGACATTCATAAGCGTTACCCTGAATTGCCTTTGTTTTTACAAGTCGGTAATGACAAAACCGATGATCCAGATGAACACACCATGGCTAGTTACTTATTGCGTAAATACAGTGAGCTGGTCGAGCAAGTTATGCAATCACAACAATTAAAAAACGTTCGTGTCCTCCCCCAGCTGCATGCTTTGCTGTGGGGAAATAGACGTGGGGTTTAGCGTTTCTAATTAATTATTCTCTATATAGGCCAGCGCTGTGCGCATGGCCTGAAAAGCCACCTCTCGTTGCTGCATATAGACGTTGTAAACCGCATCCTCGCTGAGTACTCCGCAAGCTACGCCAGCTAGCTTGCCCTCCTCATACGCTTGTCTATCTTCATACCATTGAGTACTGCCATAATACGCCATCAACTCTGCAAACTGGGGCTGCAGCGCCTCCCAATTCGCCACCACTTGTTTTAAAGCCTCTGATAACTCGTGGGCCTGATTCAAGATGGCTTCCTGTTTTTTAATACGCTCATGTAAATGCATAGTGATAAGGTGGTTGGCTTAGCAATAAATAATAAATGAACAGAACCCAGAGCGTGCCAATACGCCCAAGCTAAAATCTTGAATAAACTAGCAATACGCTTGGGCGTGTTGGCTCGTATCAGGTTTTTTTAGGGTAAGAACCTAACACTCGAATCTCTTTATTAGTATCAAGATAACTCTTCAGTGCTCCGACTTGGGCATGCCCCTCTACCTCGATTAAATACCGATGACCATCAATGGTCTTTAAATCAGGGCGCTCATAAATAGTGAGAATAGTGACATCACTCTCCAGCATCCCTTTCATCAACGCTGAAAACTGGTCATCCTTGACCTCGGCTAGCAAAGTTGTCTTGTCATTGCCTGTGGGCGGTGTAGGCTCAAACCCCAAAATCCACCAACGAGTTACATTATGAGGCCCTTCTTCAATGTGATCTCGCAATGAGACAAGCTCATACACCTGACTAGCTATCTTAGGCCCCATAGAGGCAACTTCTAATGAGTCCCCCTCTGAGACCTCTTTGGCGGCAGCCCCACCTGAGGCAGCATTAATTCGCTCCGCGTTGGGCATTTCCTTATCCATCCAAGGCTTGACCTCAGAATGAGCGACCGGATGAGCTAAAACACGCTTAATATCCTCAAACTTTGCACCAGGCTTAGCAAGTAAATCATAAGAGAGCATTTTAGGATACTCACCCATAATCACTGCACCCTTTAGCTCTAACACATCATCCATATAAGGCGTAACACCGACCACAGAAGTGGTCACAGGAAGTATAAGGACATCAATCTCTCGATTATTAAACGCAGAAATCCATTCCTCTCGAGTCATCCCCAACAGCTCTTGGTCTGCCCCATACAAATCGGCACTAGCTTGATGTGACCAAGCCCCCTCTGGTCCTAAATAGGCTATTTTTTTGTTTTCGGCAAACACATTACCACCAACAGTCAACGAAGCCGTAAGCAATACGGTAGTTGCCAGACTTTTAAAAGGATTACTACCATTACCTAAACTCAGCATAGATTGTCTCTCTAATATGTTTTTATGACTTTTATACTAATTGTCATTTGATCAAAATAAACATCTTTCACCGATCTTTCACCGTAGACTGAATTTAAGACCTCAGCCACACCAAAAATTTTACTCCCCATAGTCATCAATTCAAGCGTGGTAGAAGACGCTTTAAAGGCAGTACAGCCTTGGGCTCTACACGGCCGTTGTAAACGTCTATGCTTATTACTTTATAAAGCCGCACTCCAATAAACAATCACGCAAGAGCGTTAATTTAAACAAAATTATTGTGCGTTGTTGTGTATTGTTGTGTGTTATTAGACAATAAACAGCGCAGAGATCATTAAGCAAATTAAGGCAGATGGCTGGTATTTAGTACATACCGTAGGCTCACACCATCAGTTCAAGCACCCAACCAAAAAAGGCAAGGTCACCATTCCACACCCAAAAAAGGATTTGCCCAAACCTACCGTTCGCAGCATTTTTAAACAAGCAGGCCTCTAGTAGGCTAGGAGGACTTCACTATGTTTTACCCTATTTACGTTTACGCTGAAGAGGGCTACGCCTATAGCGCTACCTTCCCTGATATTCCCGGCTGTTTTACTGCTGCAGATGAAATTAAAGATTTACCAAAAGCAGCCCAAGAAGCCGTTGAGGCTCATTTCGGCGCGGATACTGATCCTATCCCTGTTGCTAGTACCCCCGATACATGGCTAAACCATGAGGACTACCAAGACGGCGGATTCTGGATGATGGTAGACATCGACCTAAACAAAGTTCGATCTCGCTCTGTCCGTCTTAACATTAGCTTGCCAGAAGGATTGGTTCACCGTATCGATGCCGCTGCCAAACAACGTGGCCAAAGCCGATCTGCTTTCTTAGCTTCTGCTGCTGAACATGAAATGGCTGGTGCCTAGATGCAAAAAAGCCCCGCATGTGCGGGCTATTTTGAGCGGGTGCTATCTGCCCATCTCCAATCTATCGATTTCTGTATCGCTTTGCCATGCTTAATGTGAACTGCATGTATCACTTTTCCATTTATACTCACCGCCTGCCTCTCTAACGTACTGTTACCAAAAGGCTAAGCACCCTTTGAGCCGGAGCTTGTCACCGTGCGGGCCGGAAAAATCATGCTGGAAGAAGTAAAGACTTGTTTCCAACGAATCGCTAACCGTGTTGCTCAAGGTGGTCACCACATCCCTACCCCTGTTATTCAAAGACGCTTTAAATCCGGACTGAAGCTATTTCATAGTGACTACAAAAAAGCGGTTAACTCTTGGATGTTGTATGATAACTCTAGCGACCAAATGATCTTGTTAGCTAACGGAGAAAACCCATGAGTCTACCGTTTAACAACTTCGCCCAATTTAAAGCAGCCGTTTCTGATGCTTTGATTCGTGCCGCCCAACTCGCTCGTGAAGACGCCATCAAAACCAACACCGGTATCGTCATAAAGAAAAATGGGAAAATTGTAGAAATCTCGGCAGCCGAACTAAAGCAACAAGCGTTAGCGGTGAAAAAACATCATCTAGCTGAACAAGATAACAAACAATAAAAAGGCCGCGGTTAGGCGGTTTTATGTAAACGCGCAGTAATACAACGGCAAATATATCAACGTTTCATTGGCAGCTTTTGTTGGCGGTGCTATCATTTGTTACTTTTCAGCCGTACTATTTGCCGGTCGATTCCGTGACAAACTCTTTCAAACAGCGCCACTGGAAAATCATTAGGTAACCGCTGTCCCAGTCTGTCTAACGACTTCTTTAATTGAGTCGGCACGTCTTCTAGTAGCTGCTCTGTAAGCGCCTCTCCTAAATACTTCGTTCCTATCTCCAACCAGTGGCGTCGATAAATAGTGAATAGATGGTAATGCGTATTCTTTGTTCTCAAGGCCATTGCCATCTTCATATCCCGAAAGTGAAGTTGTTGAGCGCCTTTTCCCTCCCAAGGCCAGGCAGAGAGCACATCATAAAGAGGAGCTAAGCGAAATGCGCCTCTTGGGCCAATCTCAAGGCTGAAATTCTTCGCATGTCCGTCAATGGCAGCCATTAACCAAAAAACCAGCAAACTTTTAAAAAAGGTCTTCTGGTCTGCTTGGGAATGACTGGAGGACTCTAAGAGTCTCATAATGGACTCAATGCCGGGCCCACCATCCGACTCATATTTAAGATGAGACGGTAAACCATGTGCTTGTAATATATCCTCATGAGGGATTCGCATCCACCACCCCTTGTCATTCCAACGACGGTCAAAACGCTCCACTACCAGCACCTTCTGGTCTTCAAACAAAGCCATCTCTACATTCGCCACAGGTAAACCCAGCTCTTTGAGTAGGTGCATACAGAGCCATTCATTTTCAACCGAATGGCTGAGGTCATAGCGATGGTTACCGACTAGGCCTAAAGGCAGTTTAATAATGTGCGTGGTTGGGGTCGCATTTTCTGGTAAGCACCATTGGCCCTCGTGAAATAGGAGGGCTGTTTTCTCCTGCGCTCCAGCAAGCGAAAAACGAAACTCACTTTCAAATAAGGCGTCAGAGCCCGTACGTAATGTTCGACGAAGATAGTCGGCCACCTGAGCCTCAGAAAGCGGGCGGGCATCGACTTGAAAGACATTCGATGGCTCAAGCCCTACAGGCAATAACTGTACTGCCCCTGCCGCATCCCTACCAATTTTCTCCAATAAACTAAAGGCATCAGTTGAAGTGGCTCGAAACCGTGCTGCCATCTTGCTTAGAATCGTTGGGTTGTCTGGTAGTAAGTTTTCAAAATAATGTGTAACCACATCACCGGAAATTTGCGCTTCAGTTGATGTAAAGGGCAAAGACAAGGATAAAGGACGCCCTGCGGTGCTCTTTACCCAGACGTCGTCATAACGCAATACCGCAGGCAAACGCCCTGCGCGCTGCCATTCTCCCACATAAAACCCATTCATCCAGATAGCTAAAGCGCTCATCACCACTCCGTCTGTGGCCGTGTGGCCTCTAGATACTCATCAGTTACTACTGATACTTTGGCGTCTAAAACGTTCAACACATGATGCAACCGCGCCCAAGATAAGTTGTCCGCGTTCACCTCCATTCTAGACACCGCTTGCTGAGAGACGTTAAGCCTTTTGGCCAAGTCAGCCTGTGTCCAGCCTTTACGTTTGCGTAAGGAGCGCAACATCAAGGCTAAATGATTGGTGGTTAGTAGCGTAATGGGCGGTGTGGGAGTAGAACTCATTTTTACTCGCTTTAGGTTGTTATTATGAAATACTCGCTTTAGGTTGTAAATGTATTTTACTCGCTTTAGGTTGTTATGGCGAAGTACCCTATAAAGTACCTTCATTGGTTAAGCTACTATGAGACATACACCCTATATGATAACGCGGAACACACGCCGTTATTACCGGACTGGAAAGAATACCAATGAGAGCGACTGTACTAAAACAATCAAAAGACTCCTTCATCTTTCAGACTTTTGATGCGTTTAGACGCACCGCAAATCTAGCTCGTGAAGACGCCATCAAAACCAACACCGGTATCGTCATAAAGAAAAATGGGAAAATTGTAGAAATCTCAGTTGCAGAATTAAAACAAGAAGCCGTATTTTCAAAGAAACGCGAAACCAAATAAAGTAATTACACTTAACGGGTTTATCCAACTAGCTATCCTTTCTTACAGCACACCAAAAAAACAGCTCAAACACCTCTGAGCCCTAGCTCGTTTCGATTCAGTTTGAGTCTTTCTGATGGCACTCACGCCAAATCGTTTGAGGGCTTTACATGGGTGCTAAACGTCTACATTTTTTTCAGCGCTCAAAGTGTTGCCCAATAAAAAACCGCCTTGCCCTGCACTATGCAAGAAATAGCTATAGATTTAACAGTCGGTTGATGTTGTTTTTATTCTTGATTGGGCATTTTGACCTAGTGCGCGGCGTGCGGTTTCGAAGAAAACGCCGATCGAGTCGGCACGATCAAGGTTCAGGATACGCTTTTCCTATACCACTCTTGGGGTTGCTAATAGCAGAGTATAAGCAGCACGCCACACCTTTAACGATCCTTTTCACCTAAGCTCTGAGTTTGATCATCGTGGCTTTTGATTTTGAACTGAGACAGAACCTCTAATTGTTGAGTAATTCTTTTTTGTACATCTTTATTTTCTAAATTAAGGGATACAGAACCGTTTTCATGATAAAGAAGTGCCCCACATTCTTGTTCTTTTCGGTTTAAGCTAGGAGTCAACTTTGAGAACACTCGATCTGCCAAATTAGCTAAAAAGACAGACATATCAACCTCCTATGAACAATTAACGTAATGACTAATACGACACCACCATCTACGAACCGATTTCAAACCGCCCCCGTAAACACCATGCATCACAAAGTCTTTTCACAAGTAAACCGGATCTGCTCGGCATAACTATCAGGCATCCTCAGAGGGAATGGGAAGCCCTGTCAGTAAAGAGTTCTCATTACTCGTTCAGGTAAGTCTGCATCGTACGCTGCACCATCTATTTCCGCATGGCTTAGTGCCTCTAATATAGCCCCCGTGCTTGGTAATGAGCTTCGGTCAATGTGCAGATCACTATCCCAGAGTTGAGACCTGACGACCGCCCTAGAGCACTGAAAAAAAACACGTTCTACTTTGATAGTCAACACCGACAAAGGGGCTTTGCCGTTAACAACAAACCGCTGCATTAACCCTGGATCGGTAGTTATTTTAGCCTTACCATTTACTCGTAATGTTTCACCTACGCCAGGTATCAAAAAAATTAGCGCCACTCTAGGGTCATGAATAATATTGCGCAGACTATCAATGCGGTTATTGCCGCGGCGGTCTGGAAGCAATAGCGTTTTATCATCATAAACGTGCACAAACCCTGCTTGGTCACCTCTAGGAGATGCATCCAGCCCGTCAGGACCGTTAGTAGCTAGCACAGCAAATGGTGACACCTCCACCAGCGCTTTGTAATACGGGTGTATGTAGTTGACCTCTTTTTTAATTGAGGATTTAGAGGGCAAGCCATAAATAGCCTCAAGCGTCTTAGCATCTGTTATTTGATGAGCCACACCTATTTCAGTCAACGTCATACTCCTTACCAAAGTTGTCACACACAAAATTAACCCTAAGCCGTCAATAGCTAGTAATAGTTAAAAATACCATTATGTACCTATTGCACAAAAATCCTATCATGGCATCTCATATTCTAAACCCCTACTGTGACAGCTGAATGTTTTGATTCGAGCGCCCAGACTAACACTGCCTATTCGGCGATATACGCCACGGATCCCTTGTAGTTACAGATCGTACTCACAAAGTCACAAAGAGGACGGCACCCGTGCCGTACACATACCCCCTGACATGCCATTTGATTTCCATGACATGCCCTTTCCTGACAAGACGTTTTAGTATGTGACACTCGACAAGCTCAGCGACAACTCGGCCACACTTCCGTCACCATGACTGAGCACTATGTCAGAAGCCGTCGGGACGATAAGGTGGGTCCAACCCGATAAAATGCAGAGCAAGAAAACAAAAAAAGCCACCCGTTAAGGTGGCTTTGTCTTACGCACAATGAAAAAAGCCCCGCGTTTTTCAACGAGGGGCTTTTAAGTATTCTTGGTGGCTCATCCCTGATTCGAACAGGGGACCTGCGGATTATGATTCCGTCGCTCTAACCTGCTGAGCTAATGAGCCAAGACCTGTAATATAGCGCGGTTTTAAAATTAGTGCAAGTTTTTTTACTAATTTTGAATTTAATTGATATGGATCTGGGCGTCTTGGATAAGCTGCTGAAAGCGCTGTAAGTCCGTGGCTATGATCTGATTAAATTCCCGTGCTGAAGTACGAGACGAAGTATAACCCAAAGTTTTTAAATTGTCTTGGATATTTTTATTTTGCATAACCTGATCCAGTGCGGCGTGTAATTGCTCTAACTCCTCGGCCGGGGTGTGGCTAGATGCTAACAGTCCGTGCCATTGGTTGATGTCAAACGCAAAGCCTTTGCTTTCTTGAAGGCTGGGCACGTTGGGCAACACGGGGCTGCGCTGCTCAGAGGTCACGGCCAAGGGGCGCAACTGACCGGCTTCGATCAGTCCCATTGCGCTGGATACTGTGACGATGGCGGTGTCGACTTGGCCGGACATCACATCGGTTAATGCGGGACCGCATCCACGATACGCCACGTGCAATAGTTTGGTTTTGGTTTTTTGTTGGAATAGCTCGCCAGCTAAGTGCTGCGGGGTGCCGTTGCCGCACGATGCGTAGCTAAGCTGTTTACTGTCGATCGCACCCAGCTGATCTACAGTGACCGAGCTGGTTGGGGCCGTAACCCATACCGACGGTACCCAGGCTACGTTCATGATGCCGGTTAAATCTTGTATGGGATCAAAGCCCAACTCGTTAAACACACTAGGGTTAATAGCATATGAGCTGTTTACCATCAGCAGCATATGGCCGTCGGTGGCGTTATCTACCACATGACGAGCGCCTACTACGCCGCTGGCACCGGGACGGTTTTCTACTATCACTGGGCGTTGCCAGTATTGCTCCAGCTCTGCACCAAGGCGTCGTGCGAGTAAGTCGGTGCCTCCTCCGGGGGGAAAGGTCACAACGATGGTCACGGGCCGCTGCGGGAAAGCATCAGTGGTTTTGGTGTGCAGAGCTTGGCTTACCGAGGCCAGCACGATTAAACCTGTCAGAAAAAGCAGGGATACCCAATAAATAACGCGTTTTTTCATGATGGCCTCCTAAGGCACCACATCAAGACCCACATCTAAAATGGGGGCACTGTGTGTAATCCAACCTACGGCAATGGTGTTCACCCCAGTGGCTGCTACCGCGGCAATAGTGTCAGGGGTGATGCCACCGCTAGCTTCCGTCAAAGCTTTACCTTGGCAACGCTGTACCGCTTCACGCAAGGTAGCCAGATCCATGTTGTCCAGCAACACCAGATCCACACCCAACGCTAACGCTTCGTCTAGTTGCGTTAGGGTATCGACCTCAACTTGAATTTTTACCAACTGCCCCACTCCGGCTCGCGCTCGCTCTACGGCTGTGCTTAAACTGCCTGCAATTGCGACGTGGTTATCTTTAATTAGCACTGCATCATCCAAACCAAAGCGGTGATTCATACCACCGCCTAAACGCACGGCGTATTTTTCTACGGCGCGTAATAAGGGGGTGGTTTTGCGTGTGCAGGTAATACGGCATGCATGGGGCTGTACACGTGCCACCAAGTCCGCGGTGGCGGTGGCTATACCACTTAGGTGACACACAAAATTCAAGGCGGTACGCTCTGCGCTTAATAAAGCATGTGCTTTACCTCGGATACGAGCCAAGCGTGTGCCTGCTTGTACTGCAGTACCGTCGGCTTGCAGCACCTCAAAGTACGCATCGGCATCCAATGCCTGAAAGGCCAATCGAGCCAACTCTAAACCTGCTACAACCCCAGCTTCCCGCGCCACCATGAACAGTTCTGTCGTCACGTCCTCTGGAATAATGGCAGCACTGGTTAAATCACCGGCTCGACCTAAATCTTCACGTAAGGTTTGTTCCACTAATGGCTGCAAAATAAGTGTGGGTAAAGCGAACTGTTGCACGGCGCTGGATCCTTTATGCTCAAATGGAGTATTAATTAGGCAAATAAAAGAGCGAAGAAACACGCGCCTTTATTTATACTTATTTTGAGTATAAAGCATTTAGCAGTCTTATATAAGATATATTTTTGTAATAGGTCTTAACGGGCTTGACGAGCTAAAGGTAAAGTCGTGCCTGCAATGGCACGCTCGGCAATCACATCTTTTTTAAAGTGAAACAGTTTAGCTGGGCGTCCCGCCGTGCCAACCGTTGATAACCCAGTCTCTTCGACTAGATTTTGTTGCTCGACCAGACGACGAAAATTTTGCTTATGTAGCGCCCGCCCTGCAATGGCTTCGACGGTTTTTTGTAATTGCAGCAAGGTAAAGGACTCGGGCATCAGCTCGAACATAACCGGACGGTATTTAATTTTGGCGCGCAAACGAGCCATACCCGTCGCTAAAATACGACGGTGATCATAGCGCATGGCTAAACCATAGACCGGATCAGCGGCGTCCAACTCGTCGCTGAGTGGCTCACGCGTTGCCTCGGGCACCAAACCAGCCTCGTACAGCAGCTCGTAGCGCTGCAGCACCATGTCCTCGCTCCACATAAAACCGTCTAGACCAAACGCATACACCAGACGTTGCCAACGTGTGGTCTCAAGCTCGGGATCAGAAGCAGCCCACGCACGCAATGCAGGTAAGATCACCGCATCTAAGCTAGTAGGCATCCCATCGCGCCAATCCTCCCAAGGAAAATAACGGTACCAGTCCTGCCAGCCCACCCCGCTTTCCTGGGCAGCCACATCCTCGATAGTGAGTGCTAAATAACTAACAGAAATCACGCGCTCGCCCGAGGCGTAAAAACGCCCTTTGTCGGCAAAGGTATAGAGCTGTTCCACATAACCCAACTTGTGGTGGGTTTGCTCCTCTACCCATTGGCGCAAGCCATTTTGTAACGACCGGTGCGAATGCTGCAACGGACCTGCAGGCAAAGCACGTGCGCAATGGGTGGTTAACACACGCGGCTGCTCTCCGGTTACCGCGACCAACACCGCAACTAACTCTGCCGATAACATGGCGTCATGCATTGTCATACAACTCACTTAATAAAATATAGCCTTGGCATTATATACGCGGCGTGCATATCGTTTGCGCAAAATCATAAGACGCCCATTGCATTTATTTTACAATTCAACCAACCGAATAGATAAAAACACCACAAGCGCTGTTACTATTGTTAAGATTAGCTAACCTTTGCTACAAATGGCATAATTTGATCACAGACCTTCCACCTACTTTGACCTTAGCCCCAAGAGCAGCATGAGAAAAAATTTCCCTATTACTACGATTGAGCATACGCTTCGCCACGATCAATATTTGATCTCTAAAACCGACCTAAAAGGGCGCATCACCTATGCGAACCCGGCTTTTGTAGAAATTAGCGGCTTCGAGCGCGAAGAGCTTTTGGGAAAAGCACATAACATAGTACGTCATCCCCACATCCCCCCTTCTGTGTTTAAAGACATGTGGGATACGCTCCAGGCAGGCAAACCATGGACAGGTATAGTCAAAAACCGTCGCAAAGACGGGGGCTTTTATTGGGTGCATGCTTTAGTCTGCCCCATTATAGAAAGTGATAACGTCACTGGGTATGCATCGGTACGGGTGCGCCCCACCGACGAGCAAATCAAAGCAGCCGAAGCCTTATACGAAAAAATAAATAACAGCACCTTACATGGCTACACGCTGCACGAGGGCAATGTGGTGCCTACAGGCTGGCGTCGGGTGATGTCGTGGGTCAAACTACCTTTTAAACGCACGTTTTCTTTTAGCATGCTGCGCATGGTCAGTCTCAATGCTGCCGCAACCCTGACCATGGCGTATTTTGCATTCACCGGTGGCATCCCTAGCGAACATATACCTTGGGCATTGGGTGGGCTAGCAGCACTGCTTGCCGTGGTGTACGCCTACGGCTTTAAAATCGCCAAAGGCATGACCAAACCCGTAGAAAACGCTGCCCTCATGGCTCAACAAATTGCCGCTGGCAACCTCTTGCTTGACATCGATACCGCTAACCACGAGGGCCACCATGAAACCGGTAAACTCTATTTCTGCCTAGACTTAATGCGCAAAGGGCTAACAGCAATAGCGACTGACACCCACACGGGCATCCAAGCCTCCCAAGACGTTGCTCGCGAAATTAACAGCAACAACACCTTGCTTTCTACTCGCACCCAAAATCAGGCCGACTCCTTACAACAAACCGCAGCCAGCATGGAAGAGCTCACCATCACGGTGCAACAAAACGCAGAAAACGCCCGTCAAGCCACGCAACTTGCGCAACAAAGCATGGGTATCGCTCAACAAGGGGGCTCGGCTGTGCAGCAGTTGGTGGATACCATGCAGCTTATTCATCTTAGCTCAAAGAAAATCGCCGATATTGTGGAACTGATCGAAGGCATTGCGTTTCAGACCAATATCTTGGCCTTAAACGCCGCGGTGGAGTCAGCTCGCGCAGGCGAAGCAGGTCGTGGTTTTGCCGTGGTGGCGGGCGAGGTACGCAGCTTAGCACAGCGCTCGTCCCAAGCTGCGGGTGAAATCAAAGTCTTAATCGAGGAGTCTGTTTCATGCATGGATACCGGTGCCCAACAAGCTGAACACGCAGGCAACACCATGCAAGACATTGTCAATGCGGTACAACAAGTCAATGACATCATCGGTGAAATCTCGGTGGCTTCCGAGGAACAGGCCACTGGCCTACACCAAATTCATGTTGCGGTATCCCAAATCGATGACTTCACCCAACAAAACTCGGCCTTGGTCAACAACCTAGGTACCACCGTAGGCGAACTGGCATTTCAAGCTGAAATACTAGACCAAGCCATACGGGTGCTTAACACAGGGCACTCACCACGCTTGGTCGATATAGAAAAAGCCAAAGCCCTGCCCACCCGTTCAGTAGCCGCTCTACCCCACTAAATAAACCACCTGTTGCCCTGCCACGTCTTCACCCTTGGGCAACAGTTAACCCCACCCAACATGTAACCAATTCATTCATTTTCGCATTTTTCGCTACCATTAAACACAAACAGTAATAAACAGAACCCTCTAGTGATATATTGGTAACCTCAGCTTGTAACCTTTTACCTGTCAGTACGCCTAGACGTAAATATAACCAAAGATTATTAAAAATGTGTTGTGGGGGTTCATAATGCGAAAAAATTTTCCAATCAATAATACCGAAATAAAAGTCCAACCCGACCAGTACCTAATCTCCAAAACCGACTTAAAAGGTCGCATCACCTACGCCAACCCAGCCTTTATAGAGATCAGCGGCTTTGATCAGGACGAACTAATAGGCAAAGCCCACAATGTAGTACGCCACCCCGACATGCCACCCGAGGCGTTTGCCGACTTATGGCAGACGCTAAAAGATGGCAAACCCTGGCTGGGCTTGGTCAAAAACCGCCGCAAAGACGGCGGTTTTTATTGGGTTCAGGCACTGGTGTGCCCCATTATAGAAAACGACCACATCACAGGTTATTCCTCGGTACGCGTGCGGCCTACCGAACAGCAAGTACAGGAAACCAGCGCCGCTTACGACAAGCTCAACCAAAAGGCTCTACATGGCTATACGCTGCGCCAAGGCCAGTTAGTGCGCACAGGGTGGCGCAAACACCTTGAACAGTTAAGCGCCCCTTTCCAAAACACCTTGGCGGCAGCCACTTTTCGTTTGGTGCTATTAAGCTTACTTAGCTTGGCATTCTGTTTTTATTTGGCCTTTATCGACAATGACCTAGTCACACGCTGGGATGCCACGTGGCTAATGAGCTTAACAGGTGTCTTGGGTATTATTATTTGCGTATTGGGCTGGCGCTTAGCCAAACAAGCCACCTCGCCTCTGATTAAAGCATCCCAAGTGGCACAGCAAATTGCCGCGGGCAATTTAATGGTGGATACCGACCACTTAGAAACCCAACACAGCGGCCACAGCCAAAAACTATTTTTTATTCTATCCATCATGCGCAAAGGGCTTAGCGCCATTGCAGGGGACACCCATCAAGGCATTCAGGCCTCGCTGCATGTTGCCCACCACCTGCATCAAAACAATGAGCTGCTTGCCACCCGCACTCAAGACCAAGCTGTTTTTCTAGAACAAACCGCTGCCAGCATGGAAGAACTAACCACCACCGTACAACAAAACGCAGACAACGCGCAGGAAGCCTCGCATCTGGCCGAACGCAGCATGCACATTGCTCAACAAGGCGGCCAAGTTGTCAACCAACTGGTGGCTGCCATGCAAGACATACACCAACGCTCAAAACAAATCGCTGACATTATTAACGTCATTGATGGCATAGCCTTTCAAACAAATATTTTAGCGCTTAACGCTGCTGTGGAATCAGCCCGCGCTGGCGAAGCAGGCCGAGGCTTTGCTGTAGTGGCTGGCGAGGTGCGCAGCCTAGCACAACGCTCTGCCCAAGCCGCTAGTGAAATTAAAACCCTAATTGATGCATCGGTTGAGCACGTGGCATCGGGCGCACGCCAAGCCGAACAAGCCGGCACCACCATGCACGATGTGGTCGATGCAGTCGATCAGGTCAATCAAATTATTCACGATATTGCCAGCGCCTCTACCGAGCAAGCCACAGGCCTACAACAAATTCATCGCGCCATGGAACAAATGGACGGTGTCACCCAACAAAACAACCAGCTAGTCAGCGAGCTAGGCCGTACCGTAGATCAACTGTCTGCTCATGCACAAGACCTAGACCAAGCGATCCGCGTCTTAAACACCAACGCCACCCATAGCCCAGCGCAACCACAAGCAACTCGCCACCCTGCACTTTTAACTGCAAGCACCCAGCCTAGCTAAAACATCCCTTTTAACCAGCAGCAATACAGGTAATCCCTCTTTTAATCACAAAAGAGGGATTTTTTTGACCCGCATCAACCGCCCCTGCCGTAACTTGCCACTAAAGTCCAGTTGCACTCCCACCAACATTACGTATCGTTACAATAGAGAGAGACAATGTAATCAACTTATTACGAACCTTTAGAGAACGATGCGCATAAATACACCTATTACCCCAGAGCAAGTTGAAGTTCCTAAAAACCACTACTTAATTTCTAAAACCGATTTAAAAGGTCGTATTACCTACGTCAACCCACTGTTTGAACAAATCAGTGGCTTTAGCGTAGATGAGCTAGTAGGCCAATCACACAACATCGTGCGTCATCCCCACATGCCTCCCAGCGTGTACAGAGACATGTGGCAACGCATCAACAAAGGCCAACAATGGCAAGGCATTATTAAAAATCGCTGTAAAAACGGAGCCTTTTATTGGGTACATGCACGTATTATTCCCATTATTGAAGACGGCCAACACACGGGGTTTGCATCGATACGGGTGCGCGCCTCAGAACAACAAATCCGCGCAGCCGAACAACGCTACGCCCCCTTTAAAGAAAACCCCAACCACGACACTGTTGTAAAAAATCGCCCCCTTGCTGAACGACTAAAACAAGCACGGCATTTGTTTTTTGGGAATAATTACCGCTCCCATTTGCTGCGCTTTACTAGTTTATTTAGCGCTCTGGTTATGGGAGCGTATTACGCAGGCACCCACTACAGCACCACACCCGGCATTCTTGCTGGATTAGGTCTGGCATTAATTGCCTTATTGGCGTATGGCTGGAACATCACCCAGAAACTGCTACACACCCTAGCAGAAAGCACTCACATCGCGCAGCAAATAGCCATTGGCAACCTAAACACCCGCGTTGACTACCGCCGCACCGTGTTTGAATCGCGCCAACTGTATTTCTTTTTAGAGCACATGCGCGGCAGTTTACGCAGTGTGATTACAGATAGCTCGCGCGCCGTTCATGCGTCGCGCCGCGTGGCAGCAGAACTATATCAAAGCAGTGACCACCTAGCCCAACGCACCAATGAACAGCTTAGCGCTCTGCACCAAACCCAAGAACGCAGCCTAGCACTTAGCCAACTGGTTGCCACCAGTGTGGACCAAGCCCAAGAAGCCAGCACATTAGCGACCTCTACCCAACAGGCCGCGAACCAAGGCGGCCAAGACGTACAGGCCGTGGTGCACACCATGCAAGATCTGCATCAGAAATCACGGCAAATCGCAGACATCACCACGGTCATCGAGGGCATTGCGTTTCAGACGAATATTTTGGCATTAAACGCCGCCGTGGAATCCGCCCGTGCAGGCGAAGCCGGCCGCGGCTTTGCCGTAGTCGCCAACGAAGTACGCAACTTGGCCCTACGCAGCACCCAGGCGGCCCAAGAAATCAAAAGCCTGCTGGAAGACAACCAACACCAAATCCAAACAGGTGTACAACAAGCGGAACAAGCCGGCCACAGCATGCAGCATATCCTGCACGCCATCCAAAACGTTCAACGCACTATACAGACCATCAATCAAAGTAACCTCAACCAAGAGCACGGCCTGAATGAGCTGCAAACCGCTTTAAAAAACCTAGAAGACCTGAGTCAACAAAACCACACCCTAGTCGCCACCCTCCATCGTACCGTGAGTGACCTCGGGCAGCAAAACCAAAATATGCATCATGCGATTGCGGCGTTGGGGGCTTAGGGATTATTTGAAGTGGATGATTTGAGGCGGATGATTTAGAGGTAGATAGCGGGGCTGTGGTAGTTGTGGGTTCGCTAGGAGTGCTGCTTGCTTCACTTCGTTACGCTGCGCCGTGGTTAACCGAATTAACCCATCCGCAATCACGTTATTTTTTGAGCATGCTTTGGCTGGTAGTAAGAACAGCTCTGGCTAATACTAAATACCGTACAGGCCAGACGAATGCTCACTTTTTAGCACTACGGTCTGGTGGGGGAGTTACCATTTCAGCGTCGGGTTTCGTATCTCTGATGTGCTCTCCTACATGGCTTTAAACTCAACCCTACTCATACTCTACTAACTAAAATGTGCATATAACAGTGTTTAGTTAGTAAAGCTACGAACTGTGATACGGCAGGCTCTTGTGTATAGTTTTATGTAGATTTAGGTTTTTTTAGCAATCTGTTTTCTATTCCCAAGTTATGGCTATTCATTTACTAAGCCTGCGCGAGGTGCATGCGGCCAAAAGTCGATCTAGCACTTATACGTTAAGAGATGGGGGGAGTCTTTATCTCTATGTCACACCAGCGGGCAATAAACTATGGCGCTATCGCTATCGACTAGGTGGTACGTCCTATGTGTATTCCATAGGTAAATTTCCCGAGGTATCTTTAGACGATGCGCGCCAGGAACGCAGTTGGGCGCAGCAGTTAGTTAAACAGGGCATGCACCCTTTAGCTCAGAAAAAGTCACGCTTACTGTTGCAAATAGCACAAAGTCAACAAACCTTTGCGCGGGTAGCTCAAAGCTGGTTACAAAACAACTCCGACTGGAGCTCTAGCTATAAAGCTCAGGTTACTGCTTATTTGCAGCGGGATATATTACCGGTAATTGGTCAGTTACCCATTAACTCTATTTCTGTAGCGCATTTACGCACTTTGATTTCTGCCGTGGCAGAACGTGGTCCACATGCGGCCTTGGCGGTGCGGTTATGGCTAAGCCAAGTTTTTTGTTATGGGGCCCAGCACGGTCTGTGTGACCAAGACCCCGCCGCCTTATTACGCCGTTTTATCAAGCCCCCAGCTACCCGCCACAACCCGTCATTATCATGGCAAGAGATTGCGGCGTTTGACAGGGCCCTAACGCAATGGGAGCAAGGTCATGAGCTAACTCGAGTGGCTTTACGTTTACTAGCGTTAACCTTTGTGCGCACTATCGAGCTACGGCGTGCTACGTGGGATCAAATTGATTTTAAAAATGCGCTTTGGTCTATTCCTGCGCAAAATATGAAAATGCGCCGCCCGCATTTGGTGCCCTTGTCCACACAAAGCCTTCAGCTTTTACAACAATTACAACAAAAAACAGGGCAACAACCCTATTTATTTCCCAATGCGCGTCAACCTGAGCGCATGATGGGGTCGACTACCTTGAACCATGCCATTAATGCCTTGGGTTTTCAGGGGCGTTTTTCTGCACATGGGTTTAGATCCACGGCCACAACCCTGTTTGGACTACTAAGCTACCCTGAAAATCGGGTGGACTTACAGCTCGCTCATCGCAAACGAGATGGCTCCAGAGCCCCTTACGACCACACCAAATACGTCAGCTCTAGACGCATTTTGATGCAGGACTGGGCTGATATTTGGGACGCATTAGCACACGGCACCACTATACAGAGCATTACCGATGAGTTCGGCCCCTTATCCCCACGGCGAGAGCAGCTGTTACGTGTGACAGAACGAGAACACTAAGTTTTGTTGAGCCGCGCTCTAAACTTTCCTATGACGTTGCCGTAACTCAAACCAGAGATCAACAGCAATCTGTTTTTCCGACTACCACACTCATTTTGTAACAGGTTCAACGACAGCCTAAAGTTTATTTAACTCCTGTCGTTACTAGAAACAACTCAACAAATTACCCACGACATTCTCTAAGGAGTCAACATGTCTGTTATTAACACTAACGTATTAGCGTTAACCTCACAAAACAACCTCTCTAAATCCCAAAACGCTTTGGGTACAGCCATTGAGCGCTTGTCCTCTGGCCTACGCATTAACAGCGCCAAAGACGATGCCGCAGGGCAAGCCATTGCGAACCGTTTTACTGCCAACATCAAGGGTCTAACGCAAGCGACTCGTAACGCCAACGATGGGATTTCCGTTGCACAGACCACAGAAGGCGCGCTGAATGAAATCAACAACAACTTACAGCGTATTCGCGAGTTAAGTGTTCAGGCGGCTAATGGTTCTAACTCTGACTCCGATCTCAAGTCTATTCAGGACGAAATCGGGCAACGTCTAGCTGAGATTGATCGCGTTTCCGAACAAACGCAGTTTAACGGCGTAAAAGTTTTAGCTAGCGATAATGCACTGAAAATCCAGGTTGGTGCAAATGACAACCAAACGATTTCCGTCAATTTGAAAAAAATTGATGCTCAGTCACTTGGCTTGAAAGAGTTCAGCATTGACGGTGCTCGTCAAGCTACTATAGGTGATTTGCGCGCGCAAGGTGCTACCGGCTTTGATAAGTATGAAGGAGCAACCGTAGCAGGCGCCGATGCTGGTGAAGCAGTTCGTGTAGATTTGGACAGCGGGAAAATCACAACGGCTGTCACTGTTGGCAGTGATACAACACAAGAAAATATCTATGTTGATGCGACTGATGGAAGCTTAACGACAAATAAAACAGTTGCTAATGCCTCAATTGGTGACTTTGGTAACGCCACCAATGATATTGATACCGCGATTGGTCTAGAAAAAGGTGATACCTTTGAGCTAAATGGTGTTGAGTTCACTGTTGATACAGCTTTTGTTCGTGGAGTAAATGCAGATGGTTCTAACCCAGCAATCTCAGCGCAAGGTTCTGCGTACGCAATGATTGATGGCGAAAAGGTTACATTAACTCTTACTGGAGCTAACAGCGATGACGAAGAGCTAAGCATTAGCAAGGACATCTACAGATCCGAGATTGATGGCTCTCTCACGTTGAGCGATACCTCTGCTAATCGTCTTGCTAAGATGGCTGATTTGGACTTGCAGGGTGCCGAAAAATCAGGCAGCGAGCTAAAATTAGGTGGTGCAACTTACACAGCTAATGCTGATGGCAGTAAAATCACATTCAACCAGGGTGGTACTGAGGTAACTGCCTTCATCTCCCGTACTGAAGCCGGCAATGTGAAGATTATTTCCGAGGCTGCCGCTGCTGCCGAGAAGGCAACTGATGATCCATTGAAGACCTTAGATGATGCGCTCTCCATGGTCGACGCACTACGCTCGGAGCTCGGTGCCGTTCAAAACCGCTTCGAGTCCACCATTGCTAACCTAAGCAACACCGTCACCAACCTGTCTGCCGCCCGTAGCCGTATTGAAGACGCCGACTACGCTGTCGAAGTCTCCAACATGACACGCGCGCAAATCTTGCAGCAAGCCGGTACCTCCGTGTTGGCTCAGGCCAACCAAGTACCACAAGGTGTGTTGTCACTCTTGCGTTAAGACTTGGCTTAAAGGACGGGGAACCGTCCTTGTGCAAGGCAAAAGCCGCCCTCTCTTTGTGAGCAGACCCCAAGAAGTTGGATATTCATCCAGACTTTTTGGGGTTTTTTTAATGATTAAATATAGTGCTGAACCCAAGTTAACAACGATTCACGTTGCACATCAGCGTGAGAAAAAAACGTGTTTAATTATTAAGCTGGGGTATATCTGCCCATTAAGTATGGCTGCTGAACATCGCTCAGCTCTCACGCAGTACCTTTTATTATCCTGCAGCCAAACAGACTCTAGCTGATCCAATAGTCTCATTAAAGTCAAAAATTAATGCACTGCACACCACCAGCATAAGAGATGATACGGCTGCCGCTTTGTTGCGGCGACCCCACGCTAGTCTGGCGACAAGATGGGTCATAAGCAATGCAGCGACTTATGCAGCAATTAAGTTTGAAATCTATCACAAAAATTAAAAATACCGCTCTCATCGAGGACAGGAGAGTTGTATGGTGCCTCATTTACCACAACATCAATCTACAATTATTCAGTCTAATTAAAAGTGAGCTACAGACATGACGGAGCCTAACTTGGCGAAAGAAAGGCTGTACTTATTACCAATGATGGGTTTATGCAATAGGGAGATTATGGCGCAAAAATGAATCGACGCCTTTAGTTTTAACTCATGATCTAGGGGCTGGAAAAAGCCAAGAAGCGAGGTAAAGCAGCCATTCACGGTTATCTTAACCGCCACAATCATGAACGCACTAAACTGAAAAAAGGCTGAGTCCGGTGCAGTACCGGACTCAGCCCTTAATCACTTTATGAACTAGGCCATCCTGCTATTGGCGGTAAGCTCAAAAGGCAATTTTCTTTTTATCAAAGAGCACCGTGTGGCGCTCTCCAGTAAAAAATTAACGCAAGAGTGACAACACACCTTGTGGTACTTGGTTCGCCTGAGCCAACACGGAGGTACCGGCTTGTTGCAAGATTTGCGCGCGTGTCATGTTGGAAACTTCGACGGCGTAGTCGGCGTCTTCAATGCGGCTGCGGGCAGCGGAGAGGTTGGTTATAGTGTTATTCAGATTCGTTACAGTAGACTCAAAGCGGTTCTGGATGGCACCTAGGTCGCTTCGAGCAGTGTCCACCATGGAAATGGCCTTATCGATTACTTTTAGTAAACCATCCTCAACCGCAGCTACTGTAGCATCGTCATCTGTAGCTTCTGCATAACTATCATCAAGAATACCAACACTCGCTGTGGCCCCGACAGAGGCATCAGTAATATCTGCTAAACCATCCGTACCCTCGAAAAGAGTTTTGGAGTTGATTTCCGCAAGTTTAATAGTAATAACTTCGCTGTCTTTCGCACCAACCTGAATATTGATTTCATTATCTGCAGTATTCAATACGTTGACGCCGTTAAATTGAGTTTCTTTAGAGATACGGTTGATTTCTTGAACACGAGCAACAATTTCGTTATTAATAGAAACTAAATCATCGCCAGAGTTAGTGCCGTTATAGGCCTGAACTGTCAACTCACGCACACGTTGTAAGTTGTTGTTGATTTCATTTAACGCACCTTCTGTGGTTTGTGCAATAGAAATACCATCGTTCGCGTTACGAGCGGCTTGTGTCAAGCCTTTAATATTCGCAGTAAAGCGGTTGGCAATGGCTTGACCAGCAGCGTCGTCTTTGGCGCTGTTAATGCGTAGGCCAGAGGACAAACGCTCGATCGCTGTGCCTAGTGCACTTTGGGATTTGTTAAGGTTGTTTTGTGAGGTTAACGCTAATACGTTAGTGTTAAAAACAGTCTTGTCGATTTTTCATGAAAAAGAGCGAATATAAGCAGGTATTTCACTCATAAGCCAGACGTTCATGGCAATGGTTTACTTCATCGTCAGGGTGCGTGTATATAAAAGTGTAGATGAAAAAATACCAAATCTCGCAGCTTTCCTATGGAAACTTAATCTTGATACACGATCATCAAAGAAAAACGTGTATATCCATGTACATATAGTTGAAAAAAGGAAATTTCAGTTGCTATCTCACCAAGCGATAGCTCATATTCCCCCTCTCTTTATCCCCAGAGCCGAACCCTTGGCCCTGAAGCATTTCACCGCATAGCGCTGCTGCAAATTTCGACACGCATACCACGTGACCGGAGGATGACAATCTGTTGACTGACGATTCACTGGCCCAGAAATGAGTAACCCGCCGGTTTGAGGATACGCTTTCGCGCATAGCCTTGGCGGGTCTTGTATAAATTAGCTATAAACACGCGCTGTCTGCTTTTACATTTCAGCTTCCACTAACACCAACTCACACTCCTCCAACGCTTCAATATGCAGTGCCTTTTCTTGATGAATAGCCACCCCATCCCCCTGCTCTACCGTTAAACCATTGACCACATAACGTCCTTTAGCCGCCACCAAATACCCATAGTGATTCGGGTTGAGAAACTCATAGGTGGTGTGTTGTCCGGCACTTAAAGTAGCGCCTAAGACGCGGGCTTGAGTGCGTATGGTTAGTGCGTCTTTATCTTGAGCAAAGCCACTGGCTAGGGCTACAAACTGGCCTGAGCGGTCGTCTTTAGGAAAAGGTTTGGTACCCCATGCGGGTGGGTTGCCTTTTTCGTCTGGAAATATCCATATCTGAAAGAGTCGCGTCACGGTGTCTTCGAGGTTGTACTCGGAGTGCACAATACCGCTGCCGGCGCTCATAACTTGTACGTCGCCAGCCTCGGTACGCCCTTTGTTACCCAGACTGTCTGTATGAGTAATGGCTCCTTCGCGTACATAGGTGATGATTTCCATGTCGGCGTGCGCGTGGGGTGGAAAACCAGACTGAGGTTGGATGGTGTCGTCGTTCCAAACGCGCAGTGCGCCCCAGTGATCGCGCTGTGGGTCGCGGTATTGTGCAAAAGAAAAGTGGTGTTTGGCATCTAGCCAGCCGTGGTTTGCGCCCCCTAAGGAGCTAAATGGTCGAAGCTCTATCATCGTATTCCCCCGATATGTATTTGTTTTAGTGTAGGGAATAATTGCTGTGACGCAAAGGCGTAAAGGTGGAACTGTGTATTGCTAACAAAGACACAATCCCCTATAGAGCCTACAATCGATCTCCACAACGAAGGCGATGATATTCCTGAGCAAGCAATTCAGCGCAGCATAAGGCAGTGCAACGAGCACTGCCTAGTAAACTCATGAATACCGCAGTTTCCAGAAAAAGGAGCCCTTAAATCTAGGGTGCTTTTTGTAAAGCCGTAGCAAGAGCCTTAGCAAGCTCATCGGTAGCGAATTTCACCACATAGCCATCTGCCCCAGCGCGGCGCACGAGCTCTGCGTTGGTGGAGCCAGATAAGGAGGAATGGATGACCACGGGCAGTTGGTTGAAACGGGGGTCGTTTTTGATGTTGCGTGTTAGGGTAAAGCCGTCCATTTCGGGCATTTCCAAGTCTGACAGCATTAAGCACACTTTGTCGTAAATGGTTTTGCCTTCGGTTTTGGCTTGTTGGTCTAGTGCTATGAGACGGTTCCAGGCTTCTTGGCCGGATTTCATCATCTCGAATGGCAAGCCCAAGGTGGTGAGGGTTTGTGCCATAAGTGCACGTGCTACGCCCGAGTCATCGGCCGCCAACACAATGGTGCCCGGTTTGATGCTAACCTGAGTTTGGTTTTGTACCACTTTGAGCTGATCTTTGTGTTTGGCTTTGACGGGGGAAATTTTTTGTAGGATTTCCTCTACGTCTAGGACTTGGACCAGTTTAGAGCCCATACGCTCGTCGTTAAGGTGGGCAATGCTGGTGACTAGGCTTTCACCGACTTCGCTGGCTTCGGCAGAGATGACTTGGCTCCATTCCAAGCGCACTATGTCTTCGACCGAATCCACAATAAAGGCTTGAACGCTGCGGGCGTATTCGGTAACGATCATGAGCGTGGGCTCTTTGGCGGGCTTGCAGCCCACAATAGCGGGCAGGTCAAACACGGGGATGACTTGATCACGCAAGCGCACTACCCCTTTAGAGTAAGCAGGTGCCCCCGCAATGGCAGTGATCTCGGGGATAATGACTATTTCACGGACTTTAAATACATTGATGCCGAAAAGTTCGGCCTGCTCGGTCTGGTTGTTGGAACCCAGATGAAACAACAACAGCTCAAACATGTTTGAACCAGTTAAATTCGTGCGCTCGTCAATTTCTTTTTGTGGAGTTGCCATAATCAGCTTTAGCCCTTAGCTCTAGATATTTGATTTAAGATTGTAACAACTATTTAACGCTTTAGTCTGATATTAATCAGCAAATGATCACATGTATCAGCTTTGATACGTTTTTAACACAACTGAACCGCTCCCTAGAAGCAAGGCTGATTTTAGCGGGTAAACAGTGGGCAGAGTTGTTTAGCTCTTAGCACAGTAGCCTCTGGATCAGAATCTAAAGCATTCAGAGCATCTGCCGTAAATAATACATGCTATCCATTCATCACAACCCCTATGCTTTGTTGGCACAGCAGCACTTTGCGCAATCGCAAAGCGCACTGGGTCTGGCTATAGAGCGTTTGTCTTCGGGCAAACGCATCAACAGCGCCAAGGACGACCCGGCAGGCTTTGCCATAGCCAATCGCATGGGTGCTACCATTCGTGGTTTGAATCAGGCGTCTCGTAACGCTAACGATGGCATTTCAGTGGCACAAACGGCTGAAGGCGCGCTAAATGAAATCAACCACAATGTACAGCGTATCCGCGAGCTAACCGTACAGGCGTTAAGTGAATCCTATACAGAAACCGATCGTCTTTATATTCAGAACGAAATCCAACAGCGCCTTGAGGAAATTCAACGCATTGCCGATCAAACCGAGTTCAATGGGATAAATCTACTGGGCGCTGGTGCCCAAGACATGCTTATTCAAGTCGGTGCTAACGATGGTCAAACCATCGCTATTGAGCTGCGTGCTATGGATTTGCAGGCGCTGGGGCTGGAGGGTTTTACTCTAAGCCCACCTAACGGACAGCCTCCTACCGCTAGTCCTTTAGCCGTTTTGAGTGAAGCCTTGAATCGCATTGATGGTTTACGCAGTCATTTAGGGGCAATTCAAAACCGCTTTGAATCTGTGATCCGGGTAAATCAAACCACCTCGTTAAATTTGGCCGCAGCGCGTTCCCGTATTGAGGATACCGACTACGCCTTAGAGGTCTCCAACATGGTGCGCGCCCAGATTCAACAACAAATTACAGCGTCTATTATGGCGCAAGCCAACCAAATGCCGCAGCTAATTTTACAACTGCTGCGTGAAAGCGGTTTATAGGATTAAAGCAAATGGTGATCAGGTATGTCGTTGGGGCGCTGCTGCCAGCTAGAAGCCTTTAGGTGACTACGAATACGGGCAATAGCCTGAGAGCGAAGCTGCGATACCCGCCCTTCGGTGATATCCATAACCGCTGCAATTTCTTTTTGGTTTAGATCCTCTTGGAACTGCAAGGCAAAGAGCAGTTTTTCCCGCTCAGGTAGCAAATCCAGCGCCTCGATAATTACGTGGCGCAATTCTTTGGACATCAACAGCTGTAATGGATTGTCGTGGGTTTCGGTTTCTGCCTGTAAAAAATCTAAGGCGTCGCCATCGCGGTCTTCGCCACGATGCACTAGGTCTTCGTACGACAAAATTTGTACCCCGGCTGCGTCTTCAAGCAGCACGTAATACTCGTCTAAAGACAGTTCTAGCTCGTTAGCAATGTCTTGATCAGTGGGTTCGGCTAATAGGCGTTGCCGCAACTGGGCCACCGCGGTTTCAATTTGGCGGGATTTTGAGCGTACGCTACGCGGCAGCCAGTCTTGGCTGCGTAGCTCGTCTAGCATCGAGCCACGAATACGTGTGATGGCATAGGTTTCAAACTGCGCATCGGCCATTTGTTGGTAGCGCCGCACGGCATCTAATAGCCCCATCATGCCAGCCTGCATTAAATCGTCTAGCTCTACGCTAGCGGGCAGCCGTGCCAGCATTTGCAAAGCCTGGCGGCGCACCATTGGCGCATAATGAGCAATTAAATTTTCTTCAGACTTGAACATAGAAAAACGCAAAATAAGATCCCTTACACTATTATGCCTGAAACCCGTGGGCTTAATAATGCAAAACAGCGCCTAGTTTCACGCTTAGCTTAGGTCTTGCCTCACTATGCTAAATTCTTTTTAGACGCTGCCGTTAACTGAGTAAATAGTGTATTGGGCACGATGGCCCAGCTCTCATTTGACCAGGAGCCTACCATGGTAAACCCCATAGCATCTCAGCTTGCCGCCACTGTTTCTGTGGCTGCTCAGCTTGATAGTCAACAGGAAACACAAGCCATTAACGTGGATGCACACGTCAACGCTAGCAATCAGGTCGAAACTCAAGCCCAAGGGCAAAAACACCCCAAACCGCCACAAACTTGGCCTTTGCGCAAACCCATGGGCGATATTATTGATCCCCCTCAAAGCTCGTTAGACAAAGCCCTAGAGCAGCTGAACAACAGCTTAAAACCATGGACGACGGGGGTGCGTTTCGACATAGACCCCGATACCCAACGTTTGGTGGTGTCATTGGTTGACAACGAGTCTGGCGAGGTCATTCGGGCTGTGCCCTCCGAGGCGGTATTACACATTTCCAAAATGATCGCCCAATTTCAAGGTAATGGCATTAACACCAAAGCCTAACGTATTATCTTAGTATGCAAGCGAATAAACGCAAACAACCGTCAGTTCTCTGCATACTCATTGCCTTTAATCCAGCCGTAATTAAGGCATACTATGAAGGACAGGAGCATTAAATCATGGCTATTTCTTCCATAGGGGTAGGTTCAGGCTTACCTCTAGACCAACTTCTCAGTGATATTCGCAAAAGCGAGAATCAACCTTTGGTGTTAATCCAGCAGCGTCAGGTCATTTCCGAGGCGCGCCTATCGGGTTATGGCATTATCAAGGGGTCACTGACCGACCTCCAAAAAGCCTCTCAGGCGTTAACCAAAACAGAAAAATACGGTGCCCTAAAAGGCACTTCCTCCAACGAGGCAATTGGGGTCAAGGTTGAAAAAAATGCGGTAGCAGGCTCGTATACGCTGACGGATATTAAACTAGCCACGCAACAGTCTCTTGCTCTAGCCGGCCAAGCCAGTCGCACTGACAAAATTGGCACAGGTGGGCAGCTCAGTATTGAACTCAACAACGGCGAAGACCCTGTCACCATTGATTTGGGCGATGACACCTCGCTCGAGGGTCTGATGAAAACCATCAATGCTAATCCCGATCTAGGGGTACAAGCCACGCTGGTCAATGACGGCTCCGATTCTCCTTATCGCCTAATGTTAACGGCCAAAGACACTGGCACCGAGGCCAGCATTAAGGAAATCAAGGTCACCGGCAACGACGACCTCAATGGTATTTTGGCGTATGACGCCGCAGACTCTACAAGCAACTACCAGGAAACCACTGCCGCCACCAATGCCCAAGCCACCATTAACGGCATTCAGATCACCAGCCAAAGCAATACCCTTAAAGACGTAGTCGAGGGCGTCACGCTAGACCTGAAGACCTTGCCAGCAGATGGTGAAGCAGTCAAAATTGACATCACGCGCGATGACTCCGTGGCAATTGATGCCGTCAAGGACTTCGTAAAAGCCTACAACAGCCTACTAGACACCATCAAAGCACAAACCTCGTTTGATGTGGAAAACGAAAGCAGCAGTGCGTTAACGGGTGACTCTTTAGTACGTCGTGTAGAAAACCAAGTACGCAGCGCATTAAACAGCGCGTCCGGTGTGGGCGATATTCACAGCCTAGCCGACCTAGGTATCACCAGCGATTACAAAACAGGCAAATTAGAAATTGACGAGGAAAAGCTTACCGAAGCAGTGCGCGATCACCTAGGCGATGTAACCGAGTTTTTAAGCGGTGCCAATGGCGTAGGCCAAAATGTGGACAAGGTCGCCAACGAATACATCAAGTCCAATGGTTTTATCCAAAACGCCACCGACGGGCTAAACCGAACAATTAAAGACCTAGAAAAACAATACGAGGCCACGTCCGAACGTATTGATGCCAAAATGGAAAACTATCGTCGCCAATTTAGTCAACTCGATGTAATGATGAACCAAATGAGTGGCATCAGCAACTACCTGACCCAGCAGCTTTCTATGTTAGGCAACATGAACAGTAGTGATAACAAGTAATGACTTATTCTGCTTTACGCCGCGGCCCAGGTGGCCGCCCTACCGCTCAGTCGTATTCCAATATCGGCTTAGAAACTCAAGTCCTCAGTGCTAGCCCCGAGGAACTGATCACGCTATTGCTAGATGGCGCTCGGGTTGCCGTGATCAAGGCCAAAATTCATCTCGAAAACAACCAAATCGCCGAACGCGGTCAGGCTATTTCCAAAGCCATCGATATTGTTGATACCGGTCTCAAGTCGGCGCTCGACAAAGAAAAAGGCGGCGAGGTCGCAGAGCATCTGTTACATGCTTACGACCTTATCCTCTATCACCTAATGCAAGCGAATCTCCACAGCGACAAAGCGCGCTTGGACATCGCTGAGTCCATGCTGACCTCGCTATTGGAAACATGGCGAGAGGCCACTAAGAAATAGTGGATTTTATTTGTAAAGGTATACCTATATGCCCAGCTCACCCTCTGTCACCCTGCAACAATACCAAGTCATTGCCGATCTCAGCCATCGTATGCTTGACGAGGCACGTCGACAGCAATGGGGGCAAGTCATTGCTCTTAGCCAAGAATACATACAAGCAGTAGAGCATCTAAAGGCCTTAACTGAACTCAACCAAGCAGAGCGCCATGCTCGACGAGATTTGCTAACTAAAATCCTCGAGGACGATGCCGAAATTCGGCTTTTGGCGGAACCTGAGCTACGTCGTTTAGGACACATTTTGGGCGACATGAAACGCCAGCAGTCGGTGGTGAATGCTTACTGTTCGCCCACCTATAGCGCATGAGCATCGGTCCATCGACGCTGGGCAATTTATTAGTGCAGCGCTTGGATTCGGCGCTGGGTATTAGCCAAACCACCCAGCACCGAACCGGTGCTCACCCAGATGCGCTACGCCATACGCAGTCCATTCAGCGCCTCATCCACAGTGATACCTCTACCGCACGCTCTACGCGCGAAACAGTAGACAAAGCCAATCAGCAAAACACATCGCGCCTCCACGGGCGCAGCGATGCGCGGCTGGAAAACCAACTTCAAAAATACACGGATCATCGCTTTACACCATCCGCACCTACCACTTTAGGTAAAACGGCGCGCACCATTTTGGCGCTATTAACCCAATACGCCTATCAACCCGTGCAAGGACAACGCCCTTTGCTCTCAGCACAGTTTCTGCATCCTTCGGCTTCGAGCACCCAAACCACTGCGCATGCTGGTACTGCTGCAACCACCGGCAGCGGGCTGGCTACCACTAGCCCCTTAGCCCCCCATACCCCGCAGACTGGCTCGAACCCATTAGCTCAGCTTCTTAGTTCGTTGGCAAGCACACCCAGTGCAGCGCAACAAGTTAGCCACACCATGGCACACGCCTTACAACAAACGGTGTCTGAAAGTGGCTTGTTTTACGAGTCAAAACTGGCCCAGCTCGTAAAAGGTTTAATCACTCCCGAAAGCTTGCAAAACCAGCCACAAGCACAGACCAAAACGCTGAGCGCTGCGAGTCAATCCCAAACCATGTCAGCAGCAGCCAAAGACGCACCGGCAACCAGCCTGCAACAATCCGGCATTGACCCATCCACGCAACAATTAGTGCGCCAGCAACTCGAGGTGCTCGCCAATCAAACTTTTAACTGGCGTGGCGAAGCCTGGCCTGGGGTACCCATGGATTTAGAAATCCAGCGTCGTCGTGAGGACGAGGACGAGCAGGCTACTAATACGTTGCACGACGAGGACGACACCCCGTGGCAAAGCCGTTTGAAATTAGAGCTGCCCACCTTGGGCACTGTTCAAGCACGGCTGCATATTCACAACCAAACGGTGCGCATTCAAATTGAAGCCCCCAATGCCAGTGAAACGCTAAAACAGCACTTGGCCCCTTTGGTAGATAGGCTCGAAGCCCAGGGCATTGCTATTCAACAACTTCACGTGTTGCGTGAAGACCCGTTATACGCGACCCCAGACGATTATTCACACGCGTATGACTAAACCTACCCCTCCTAACCATGCCGTCGCGTTGCGTTACGACCCGTCGCTCGATCAAGCCCCGCGCGTGGTCGCCAAAGGTTATGGTCACGTGGCCGATGCCATTATTGCTACCGCCCAAGAGCATGATTTGTATGTGCATGAATCGCGTGAACTGGTGGGCTTGCTGATGCAATTAGATTTAGATCAACATATTCCCCCAGAATTGTATCTAGTGATTGCAGAATTGTTGGCTTGGCTTTATGCTTTGGACTCGAATGACCCCGAGTTTGAACATTTACTTGGCCCTGCATCTCTTTCCACCACACCTAATCCAACTGTTAAAAAATGATAAGGCGTAAAAAGCCTTGGTTTTTGACGTTTAATAAACGGCTTAGGTAGACACATCTGACTGTACATTATGTCGTAGAGCAAACCTATGCTTAAACTAGGTTACTGATTTTCTACGAATTAGCGATATGACCCCATCTTCTCTTTCTGCCATCGACGCTGTGTTATCTCAAATGCGCAGTGTGGCCGACGTGGCCGCCAATCAGACTCGGTCTGTTAACGCTGGACCTGTAGGCTCAAACCAAAGCTTTGCAGTGGAACTGCAACGCAGTCTAAATAAATTAGCCGCCACCCAAAATCATGCCAACATGCAGGCTGAAGCCTTTGTGTCAGGCACAACCGGTGTCTCGTTAAACGACGTCATGATCGATACGCAAAAAGCCAGCTTGGCTTTTCAAACCACATTACAAATGCGCAATCGTCTGGTCGAGGCCTATAAAACCGTCTCGAGCATGCCAGTTTAATAAAAATTGCGCTGCCTCTTTTTTGCCTAATTGTGTATCTGATTATTTCTTACGTTTCACTACATTCCATGCCACCATGGTATCAAAACATGACTTTGCGAGACCCTAAATGAGCCAGGCCTCCTCAACCATTAACCGAGTCCCCGGCTTAGATTTTTTACGCAATCTCCCCCGCACCGCACAAATTGCCGGTGCGGCGGGCGTGGTTGCTTTAGTGCTTGTGGCTGCTCTTTGGTCTCGCTCGCCAGACTATAGTGTGCTGTTTTCCAATTTGGATGACAGAGACGGGGGTGCCATCGTTACAGCACTTGGTCAAATGAATGTGCCCTATCAGTTTTCTGATAATGGCAGTGCGATTCTTATCCCCAAAGACCGTGTACACGAAGTCCGTATGCAGCTAGCTGGTCAGGGCCTACCCCGAGGGGGCAATGTGGGCTTTGAGCTACTGGATCAAGCACGTTTTGGGGCCAGCCAGTTCACCGAACAGGTCACCTATCAACGTGCGCTCGAGGGCGAGCTCGCCAGCTCAATTGGGGCCGTGCATGCCGTCCAAGACGCTCGGGTGCATCTAGCTATACCCCGAGAAACTTTGTTTGTACGTGATCGCCAAGCCCCCACCGCATCGGTGTTATTAACCCTGTATGCTGGGCGCACCCTATCTGAAAGCCAGGTCTCTGCTATTCAGTGGTTGGTTTCGTCCAGTGTGCCGTCATTATCTGCTGACAACGTATCGGTGGTGGATCAAGACGGTCGTTTACTCACAGCACCAAGCGGACAAGCAGGGTCAAACAGTGCGCAGCGTGATTTCACCACCGATATTGAACACCGCGCGGTACAGCGTATTATGACCTTGCTCAACCCTCTATTGGGTACAGGCAATGTGCGCGCCCAAGTCAGCGCTGACATCGATTTTTCTGCTCGCGAACAAACGTCCGAAGTTTATAGACCTAACCAAAAACCGGGTGAAGCCGCAGTACGCAGCGAGCAAAGTAGCGTGGCGCTCAACAACACCAACACGAACCCCCAAGGGGTACCCGGTGCATTAACAAACCAACCGCCACTTGATCCGGTAGCCCCGATTGTGGATGAAAATGCCACCGCACCTGATGCCGCAGACGAAACAGAAGAGCCCGTTGCTTCTACTGAATTGGATACGCGTCTGTCCCAACTAGAGGCACAGGCCAAGCTTATCTCCCCATCGGGCAACGCGCGTACAGATGTCACCACCAACTACGAAGTGGATCGCACCATCAGCCATGTAAAAGGGGCGGTAGGCGAACTAAAACGCTTATCCATCGCCGTGGTGATTAATCATCGTTATGTAGATAAGGAATACCAAGCTCTGTCCGACGAGGAGCTAGAAAGCATCCGCTCGTTAGTGATGCAAGCCGTTGGCTATTCCGCCGAGCGCGGTGACAGTATTAGCGTCGTAAACAGTCGCTTTAGCGAGCCAGAAGATCACAGTGTGCCTTTCTGGAAAAACAACACCTACATCGAGGCTGCTATGACCTTGTTTAAATACCTTGTCATCGCCATCTTGTTCTTTGCCTTCTGGCGTATTGTGATTAACCCCATTATTCAGGGGCTAATTCAAGCGCGTCTTCAAGCGCAAACCATGCGCCTAGAGGCCGAAGAAAACGTTGAGCGTCAAAAAGCAGCCAAAGAGCGTGCAGCAGAAATCAACCGCTACGAAGACAATATTGGTACCGCTCGACTTATGGCAGAAAAAGACCCTCGTGCTGTTGCCATGGTATTACGCGCTTGGATGAATAAAGAAGATAAAGATGACAACTAATGAGGATAAACTGCGCGACAGTGCCATTTTAATGATGGCTCTCGGAGAAGATGCGGCCGCTGAAGTCTTTAAGTACTTGAACCCCAAAGAGGTACAAGAGCTAGGTTCAGCCATGGCCAGCTTGACTCAACTAACGCGCAACGACATGGATCAGGTCCTTGAGGACTTTCGCCAAGAGGCTGACCAATTTATGTCAGTGACCTTGGACTCTAACGAGTACATCCGTTCTGTATTAAACAAAGCGCTAGGCACAGACCGTGCCGCGGGCATTATCGAAGATATCTTGGATGCCGAGCGCGGCACAGGTTCCGGCATTGACGCGTTGAACTGGCTCGACGCCACCAGTGTGGCCGAGCTGATTGCAGATGAGCACCCACAAATTATTGCAACCATTTTGGTGCACCTAGAACGTGACCGTGCTGCCGACGTGCTAATTGAGCTAAATGAACGCTTACGCGATGATGTGGTGTTGCGTATTGCTACCTTTGGTGGGGTTCAGCCCAATGCGCTCCAAGAGCTCACTGAGGAATTGAACTCATTGCTTGCAGGCCAAAGCGCCAAACGCAGCAAAATGGGCGGGCCACGTACAGCGGCCGAAATCATCAACTACATGTCTACGGCGCACGAAGAGGCCATTATCACCAGCCTTAAAACCATGGATGCCGACCTTACCGATCGCATCGTGGAAGAAATGTTTGTGTTTGATAACCTCTTAGATGTGGAAGATATAGCAATTCAGCTTATTCTCAAAGAGGTGGAAACCACCGCGCTTACCATTGCCCTTAAAGGTACTACCGACGAGCTACGCGAGAAATTCTTCCGCAATATGTCGAACCGTGCCGCTAATATGTTGCGCGAAGACATTGCTGCTCAAGGCCCGGTACGCATGTCCAAAGTGGAAGAGGAACAAAAAGCCATTGTGGAAGTGGCGCGTCGCTTAGCCGAAGAAGGTCAAATCAATCTAAACGGCCCAGCGGGCGACGAGTATGTCTAAATACGACTCCCCCTCTCCGTATGCAGATCTGGATTGGCGTCCTTGGGAAATTGACTCCTTGGATGCCGAGCGCCAGCCTGCCCAAACCCAAGCCGAGCCCGAGCCAACCCTCGACATGGAGGCCATTTTGGCCGAGGTGGCCGAACTGAAAGAGCTCGCACGCCAACAAGGGCATGCTGAGGGCTATGCCGCGGGTTTCGATAAAGGCTTACAAGAAGGCAAAGCCCAAGGCCATACAGAGGGTTTTGAAGCAGGACATGCCGCTGCTGTGCAACAAGGCCACAACGAGGGCTATCAGGCCGGTAGTCAACAATCAGCAGCTGAGTGCACTCAACTGGCGCTGTTGGTAGGCCAATCCAGCACAGCACTGGCTGAGCTGCACGAAGAAGTAGGTCAAGCTCTATTACAGTTAGCAGTAGACATAGCGCAACAAGTGCTTCAAGACGAGCTGCGCCAGCACCCCGAACACGTAGCAACCCTAGTGGCCCGCTTGCTTAAAGACGAGGAGCACACTGAACAAAGCCTGACAGTGTTGGTACACCCCAGTGATCATGCCCTAATTCTTACGCATCTGGCCGAAGATTTGGCCCACCATCCGCACTGGCGCATCAAAGCCGATGCGTCCATTAGCGCCGGTGGTCTGATTATTAAAACGGCTTTGGGTGAGGTCAACGCCACCTTGCAAAACCGTTGGCGGCGCGTTGTCGCCCGCCTAGGCCCTATAGATACTCCATCTACGGCATCATGAGTACTACCCCTCGCCCTGCTGCCCAGTGGCGCGCTCAGCTCGCTAGCGCTCAATTACGCGCCCAAAGTAGCGAACCCATTGCGCGCAGCGGACGCATTACTAAAGCCACAGGCCTCGTGCTTGAGGCCACGGGGTTGCAACTACCTTTAGGCGCAGCGTGTCGTATACAGGTGTCGCAACAATTAGATCATTGGGCTCATGCCGAAGTAGTAGGCTTTGAGGCAGAAACACTGTATTTGATGCCGCATCAGGAAATTATGGGCTTACGGCCTGGCGCTCTGGTTCTACCTATTGAACCCATTACTGAAAGCCCGCTGCGCTTAAACCCAGACGCCGCTATTGAGCCTCCGCCCCCACCCGCTTTAGCACAACAACTACCAGTAGGCGCGCATTTGTTAGGACGCGTGGTGGATGCCGCCGGTCAAGCCCTTGATGGCTTAGGCTCATTAGATCACAGTGACAAAGCCAGCCTAAATGCCACCTTTATTAACCCATTAGCCCGTACCCCCATTACCCAAACCATGGACGTGGGTGTGCGCGCCATTAATGGCTTGCTTTCTATTGGGCGCGGCCAACGTATGGGTTTGTTTGCAGGCTCTGGGGTTGGAAAAAGCGTACTGCTGGGCATGATGGCACGCTACACCGAAGCCGATGTGATTGTAGTAGGGCTAATTGGGGAACGTGGCCGTGAGGTCAAAGAATTCATTGAGCACAACTTAGGGGCGCAAGGTTTAGCACGTTCCGTGGTGGTTGCCGCGCCAGCAGACGTATCGCCTTTGCTACGTTTGCAAGGTGCCGTTTATGCGACTCGTATCGCCGAGTATTTCCGCGATCAGGGCCAGCATGTATTGCTGATCATGGACTCTTTAACCCGTTATGCCATGGCACAACGTGAAATTGCCCTAGCCGTAGGCGAGCCCCCAGCTACCAAAGGTTACCCTCCTTCCGTTTTTAATAAACTTCCGGCTTTGGTCGAACGGGCTGGTAATGGCGCACAGTCAGATAATGGGGCAGCGGCAGGTTCTATTACCGCTTTTTATACCGTTTTGACTGAAGGCGATGACCAACAAGACCCTATTGCAGACTCCGCACGCGCCATTTTAGATGGTCATGTGGTGCTATCACGACGCTTAGCCGACAGCGGTCACTACCCCGCCATTGATGTAGAGGCGTCGATTTCACGCGTAATGTCTGCCGTAGTCAGCCCCGAGCACATCAAACTGGTGCACCAATTCAAACAGATCCTATCCATCTATCAGCGCAACCGCGATTTGATTGCAGTGGGTGCATATCAACGTGGCAATGATCCCACCATTGATAACGCTATCGAGCGCTATCCTTGGCTAGAAAACTTTTTACGCCAAGACGTCGATCATCCAGTGAGCTTTGAGAAAGCCTTAGATGAGCTACAAGCCATTTTAGGAGTGAATAGCAATGCCTAATACATCCATGCATACGCTGATCCATCTGGCTGAAAACGAAGTGGAACAGCAAACCGACTACCTGCAACGGCTAAACAGCGAACGCAACCAAGCCTCTGAGCAACTAAGCACTTTGCAACAATACCGCTTGGATTACTCCGATCGACTGCTTCAAGCCAGTCAATCGGGCGTCACGATGTCGAACTACCATAATTTTTACCGCTTTATTGGCACTTTAGATCAGGCCATTACACAGCAAAATAGTCTACTGGAACACCTCGAATTGAAAATTACGCAGCAGCAGCAACAATGGATGGCTGCCAAGCAGCGCTTAAACGCCTACCAAACGCTACAAAACCGTCGCGATCAAGCTCAGGCGGAACATCAAGCGCGGCTAGAACAACGAGAAAACGATGAGCTCTCTGCTGCTATGCTCTATAGGCTCAGGCAATTTAATTAAATGGGTTAAAAAAGAATGAACTCAATGCTGTTATCAGGATTGGACGGCTCCAGCAAAGGCGGGGCTAGTGTTTTGTCAGGTGCAAAAACTGCCCAATCTCCCTCTTCTTTTGCCCGTGTGTTAGGTCAACAGGCCGATCAAATTGATGCCGACCTCGAACATTGGTTGGCGGCGGCTGGTCTAGATGCTCAAGCCCTAATCGAAACTCTACAGGCTGCCGGACTGAATCCAAAAGCTCTGCTCAATGAATGGCACGCCATGTCTTCTACAGGTAAAGACCTAAACGCCTTTCTTAAAGAAAAAGGCTTCGATACGGCAACCTTAGGCAAACTAAACGGCTTGGCCTCGTCCTTGACTGCTGCGCAATCAACTCACACCAAGCCCTCGGCTACTGCTGAAGAACAACAAGATGCACTTACTTTTATTCAAAACACCTTGTTTATTGCGCAGGAATCCTTTCAGTTGCGTACGGCAAACGGTGCTCCTGATGCGTTGGCTTCCAAAAATTTGACCAAATCCAGCACAAACGCCAGTTTAATTGCGTCTCATGGCGATGCCAAAAATGGCCTAACGGCTCTAATGGATCAAGCAAAACAACCGCTTAACTCCAACACGTTTTCTGCCCGTTTGCCTATAGGTACAGATTTAACCACCTCGGTGGGTGCGCAGGATCTTGCTCGTCCACCTAGCTTACAAACGGGGGCTGAGTTTCACTTGCAACTTGCTAGCGCCACTGGCAGCAGCTCTGCAACACACGCATTAAATGCCACACCTACCTATAGTGCACAGGTAGCTACGCCATTAACGCATACTCAATGGAGCCAAGACTTAGGTCGCGTCATGGTCACCCTTACTCAGCATGCTCAGCAGGCAGGCCCACAAAATGCCGAAATTCGCTTAGACCCGCCGGAACTCGGCCCATTGCGCATTGTGTTGTCCATTACCGATAACATAGCGAATGCCACTATTTATGCCGCGCACGCTCAGACCCGCTTAACCGTAGAACAAGCCCTGCCTCAACTCCAACAGCAGTTAGCTAATTCTGGTCTTAGCCTTGGCGAAGCCAATGTCAGTGACCACGGCTTTGGCAGTCAAGCGCAGCACGAGCCTTCCTCAGAAAACAAGGCATCAAGCCATCCATTTAGTCTATCTGCTCACACAACAACGACGGATACTGGCTTGGCTTCTGAAGCACACAACTCAACGCAGCGTGCTGCCTCGGATGCTATAATCGATACATTTGCCTAACATTTAGTTACTTAATACAAGCAGTTAACACTCATGGCCACAAGCTCCTCTAACGCCCGTAAACGTCAAGCTCTTGAACAGCCAGCAGCCGCAGACAACTCTGCTCGCCCTAAACGTAAACCTTCAAAATTCAAACGCCTTTTGCGGATTGTGCTATTGGTACTCATTATTATTGCAGCAAGTGTGGGCGCAACGCTTTATTACACTTGGCCTGCCGGTGCCTCACTGTTTAGCTTTATTCCCCAAAGCAAAGCCATTGATACCGAGCCGTCCGACACTGTCGCCCCCGAGCCCCAAAAGGAATCAGCCCCTGCACTCCCTCCTGAAAAACCTATTTTTGTACGGCTTGACCCTTTTACAGTTACCATTTCCGAAGGCGGTAGTCGTTCCCGAATTTTGCATGTTGCCATCACCTTACGCGTAGCAGATGAAAAATCCAGCGCCTTAATTGGTGAATACATGCCTATGGTGCGAGATCAGGTTTTACAGATTCTTTCGGCTCAACACCCGCAATACATTCAAACACCCGAGGGGCGCGAGCAGTTAGTTGCCTCGTTAAAACATGCCATGAGCCAGCCTTATGATGCAAAATCGTCGGGCCCTGATATTACTCATGTTCTATTCACCGCCTTTGTGATTCAATAATGTCGTATCAAAGCTTTCTATCTCAAGACGAAGTCGATGCGCTCCTAGCGGGGGTTACAGGCGAAGAGTCCCAACAAAACACCCAAACCTCGGACTTGCCAGGTGGGGTGCGAGCCTATGATTTGGCCTCGCCCGATCGTGTAATTCGGCACCGGATGCAAACCCTTGAGCTCATTAACGAACGTTTTGCACGGCGTTTACGCAGTACTTTGCTCAGCTTTATGCGACGCAATGCGGACATTACGGTGGGTTCAATTCGTGTGCAAAAATACAGCGATTTTGAGCGAAATCTGCCTGTTCCTAGCAATTTGAACATGGTCACGTTTAAACCTTTGCGTGGCATTGGGTTGTTTACTTTTGACCCCAATTTGGTGTTTTTAATTATTGACAGCCTATTTGGAGGCCATGGTCGTTACAACACTCGCATCGAAGGGCGTGACTTCACCACTACCGAATTGCGTATTATTTTGCGCTTGTTGGACCTAACCCTAGACAGTTACTGCAGCGCATGGGAACCCGTCTATAAAATCGAATCGGAATACATTCGCTCGGAAATGCACACTAAGTTTGCTAACATTTGCTCGGGCAATGACTTGGTGGTGGTGACCTCGTTCAATATTGAATTCGGTGCCCAAGGCGGCAATTTAAATATTTGTCTCCCTTATTCCATGATTGAGCCGGTACGTGACTTGCTTACACGCCCATTACAAGACACAAGCGGCGACGCCATTGATCAACGTTGGACTCAACAGCTCACACGCCAAGTGCGCAGTGCCGAAGTCGAACTCAGTGTGGATTTTGCTAAGATCAATATGTCAGTACGTGACTTGCTCAAATTAAAAGTCAACGACGTATTGCCCATCGCCATACCAGAGCACGTAACAGCGAATGTCGATGGCGTTCCCCTATTGAAAGGCACCTACGGCAGCCTAAACAATAAATATGCGGTACGTATTCAACAATTCTTGACCCAACCAGAACCTGATTTTCTTAAGACTAAACGCCATGACAGATCCAAATAACGCGAACGACAACCAAGAAAGCGCTAACTTCGAAGCCGATTGGGCCGCCGCCATGGCGGAGCAACAAGCAGGTGAACAATCCGCAGCTGACTCAGGCACTCAGGCCGATGGCCTAGGCAGCGTCAGCGATGATGACTGGGCTAGCGCTCTAGCAGAGCAAACCACAGCAAGTGAAGCCAGTGCAAACGAGACCAGCGAGTCTCACACAGCGGAAACTGCTGCGCCGCACGTGTTTCAGCCGCTCAACAAACCAACTAGCGATGCTGGTCGCAGCGATATCGATATGATTATGGATATCCCCGTTCAGCTTTCTGTTGAGCTAGGCCGTACTCGCCTTACCCTAAAAAATATTTTGCAATTGGGCCAAGGTTCGGTGGTAGAGCTTGATGGCTTGGCCGGTGAGCCCTTAGATGTATTCGTTAATGGCTACCTTATTGCCCAAGGCGAAGTCGTGGTAGTAGAGGACAAATACGGCATTCGTATTACCGATATTGTCACCCCTTCTGACCGCATTCATCGTCTAAACAATCGTCGTTAATGACTCAGGCCGATCTTCTACGACTATCGCTTAGTTTAGTGGTAGTCGTACTTTTGATATTGCTGGTGGCGTGGCTCGCACGCCGCAGTGGTTTCATGCGCTCTAACTCACAGGTCATTAAATTCATTGCCTCGCACCCACTCGGTAATAAAACCAGTGTGGTCGTAGTCGAAGTCGAGCAAAAAAAACTGGTGCTAGGTGTGAGCCCTCACCAAGTCAACCTGTTACATATACTGCCGGCTCAGGACGAATTCCAAACCACTTTGGATCAGGCCGTAACGGCTCAACAACAGCAGTCCTCAAGTGAAAACAACGCGTCTTAATCTTTTTTATTGTTTGACCGCACTCGTGTTGCTCTTGGCTCCCTTTGCAACCGAAGCCCAACAGTTCATTCAACTGCCCTCCATCCAGAGCAACACCAACTCGGACGGTAGCCAAACCTGGTCTCTAAATATAGAGACTTTGGTCATGCTTACCATGATGTCCTTTTTGCCTTCCATGCTGATGATGATGACCGGCTTCACCCGTATCATTATTGTGCTGGGCTTGTTGCGCAATGCCATGGGCACGAACAACTCCCCTCCTAACCCGGTGCTTATTGGTATTGCATTGTTTTTGACTTTTTTTGCTATGTCACCGGTGTTTGATCAGGTGTACGAGCTCGCCTATCAACCTTTAGTGCAAAACGAGATTTCTTTTCAGGATGCATTAGCCGTGGGGGCAGAGCCATTTAAAACCTTTATGCTACATCAAACCCGTGAAACCGATTTGCAGCTATTTGCAGAAATGGCCAATATAGGCGAAATACAAAGCCCCAATGAGCTACCTCTGCGCGTACTAATGCCTGCTTTTATTACCAGCGAGCTAAAAACAGCGTTTCAAATTGGCTTCACCATTTTTATTCCGTTTTTAATTATTGATTTGGTTGTCGCCAGCACATTGATGGCTTTAGGGATGATGATGGTGCCTCCCATCACGATTTCTTTGCCTTTTAAGCTCATGCTGTTTGTGTTGGCCGATGGCTGGCATCTGCTGTTGGGCTCGTTAGCACGCAGCTTTTACCAATAGGTATACCCAATGACTCCAGAAACCGTCATGAGCATGACGCATCTTGCGTTAAAAATGGCACTAACCCTAGCCGGTCCTTTTTTATTAACGGCATTGATCCTAGGTTTGCTGGTCAGTATTTTCCAAGCGGCCACCCAAATCAATGAAATGACCTTAACCTTTATTCCTAAAATTGCCGGCATTGTGATCGTGGTAATTTTAATTGGGCCGTGGATGATCACCACCATGGTGGATTACATGCAAAGCCTGTTCAATCAAATCCCCAGTCTAGCAATGTAAGCCTCTAGGCGATGGTTGATTTCACCTTAGACCAACTCTATCTTTGGATTAACGCTTTTCTGTGGCCGCTTTTTAGAGTGCTGGGCCTATTCATGACGGCTCCTCTTTTTAGTGAATCCAGCATTAGTTTGCATGTCAAAATTGGGGCCGCCATTTTAATTACCTTGGTTATCGCCCCGGGTTTGCCCATGCCTGATTTACCTACCGGATCATGGCCAGCACTGTGGCTTGCGGCGCAGCAGGTTTTAATTGGCTTTGCGCTAGGTTTTATTATGCGTATTGCTTTTGCCGTAGTGATCTTGGCCGGTGAATTCATTGGCTTTCAAATGGGCCTGTCATTTGCTTCCTTTTTTGATCCCGGCACGGGTGCTCAAACCGCGGTCGTGTCCCGCATTTTGAATATTGTAGCCATGCTGTGTTTTTTAACGGTGGATGGGCATCTAGTCATGTTGCATGCGTTTATACGCACCTTTGAGGTATTGCCTATTGCTACAGGTAGTTTAGATATTAATGGTTGGGGTGTTATTTTAGAGTGGAGTGGCGAGCTATTTTTATCGGGAATGTTGTTGGCTTTGCCGTTAATTATTATTTTGCTCACCATGAACTTAGCCTTTGGGATTCTAAACCGTACCGCCCAACAAATTACGATTTTTGCAGTGGGCTTTCCTATTACCTTGATGACAGGTTTGGTGGTATTGACTCTGGTCATCCCCCAAACAGCACCTTTTTTAATGCAGCTATTTGAGTCTGGCTATGAAACCATGATGCGGTTCATGCAGGCATTGAGTACAAATTAATTACACGGGCTGATCAAAATTACCACCTACGTAGAAGTCTACAGCTACCAATAAAAGCACAAAAAAAGCACTAGCATTGAATTGCCCCACTACGCTGGATAGCTATCCAACACGGTTCTGGGACCGTTCCTATTTATGCTAGTGCCTTTTTTATTTAACAAAATGCGCGAAAAACCTTGGCGTTTAGAACCAGGAAACCGTCAACTTAGTCGGTTTGATAGGCTAACTGCGAGCCCACCGGTGTAGTAGCTGTGCTGTGGTTCACAAAGTGGGAGTGCTCTTCGGTTTCGGTCACAGTGAACTGCGCCACTGCCGCCGTGAGATGCTGAGCCTGATCCTGCAACGAGCCTGCCAAGTCAGTAAGCTGTGCCACCAACACAGAGTTTTGCTGCACTACACTGTCCATTTGAGTAACAGCAATATTGACTTGGTTAACGCCATCGCTTTGCTCATCTGAGGCCTGACTGATGTCAGTCATAAGGGTGGAGGCCGAGTTAATCGCTTGAACAACTTGAGTAATAACCTGACCAGCATTGGCGGCTTGATCGGAGCCCGCTTTGATTTGCTGTGTTGAACCATCGATTAAGTCTTTGACCTCGCGCGCGGCCTGAGCACTACGTTGCGCTAAGGCACGAACCTCGGAAGCCACCACCGCAAAACCGCGCCCCTGTTCCCCAGCGCGAGCGGCTTCGACTGCAGCGTTTAAAGCCAAGATATTCGTTTGAAACGCAATGCTATCAATAACGTTAACAAAATCTGTAATTTGGTCTGAGCTTTTATGGATGTCTTCCATGGTATCCACCACGGTACGCACCGCTACGCCCCCTTTCTCTGCCACATCGGCTGCTTTTTTTGTAACACGATCGGCTTCATTGGCATTGTCTGTATTGTGCCGCACGGTCATGGCAATTTCGCTCATGGTACTAGCAGTTTGCTGTAGGGCACTGGCTGATTGCTCCATACGCGAATTGAGCTCTGTGTTGCCGCTAAAGAGTTCAAGCGCACTATTGTGGATTTGCATGGCGCTTTGGCGCACCTGTAACACCATGGCCTGCAAGCTGTTTTGCATACGCTGCGACGAAGCATACAGAAAGCCAATCTCGTTATCGCCATCAAAGCGAGCCTGACGGCTGAGATCACCATTTGCAATATGGTCAAATAACACCCCTAAATCGCGTACAGGTCGAATAATGCTGTGTTGAATCACATAACGAATAAGCAGTGTAAACAACAACCCCAATACAACACTGCTGATAATAATGAGAATGGCTAACTGTGTTCGGTCTTCGGCCTGTTGGATAAAAGTATTGGTTTGCTCTTGGATATAAGAACTAAGAGCGCGCAGTGTGGTTTGGAATTCCTCGGCGCGCACATAACCAATATTTTCATTAATTTCATAAAAGTGGGTGTAATTGCGTTCCTCGAGGGCGTCAATTAAGCTAAACAACACCTCGTCCATATAGCGCACATAATGGCTATTTACCTTTTCCAGTAACGCGGCCTCTTCATCTGTGGCAGCACGTATACTGCTAAAACGTTTGTATTCAAAATCGGCTAAGTCAATGCTGTATTTGACCTTTTCTAGTTCCTGATCGGCATAACCAAGCAGGTCGGAGTCGCCCCTGTAACCCGCCTCGCGCATTTGATGTGCCACCAGCATTAAGGTGGCACGAGCCTCGGCGGTAACCGCATTGAGCTCCATGATTTGTACCTGGCGCTGATTCTGTACGCGAAGCTCTTGTACCATTGCACCATTTTGATTAAGAAAATGATAAGCCGTACCACCCAGCACCACAACAACGAGTAGGGACAAGCCCATAACGGTCATTAACAAGGTACTAATTCGAAGTCGATTTAACATGGCAATGACTTTTTTAAACATAGGTCCCCCACTGATTTTTACACTTATTTAAGATTATTACCGAATTTAACACAAACACCATAATGTGTTGATACTGTTACTGAGACTTAATTTCAGTAATTATCCTGATGGTTTTATTTCTTATTTCTAATTGCACACAACACATAAAAAAAACGTCTTTTTTAAAAGACGCTTTATAAGAATAATGATTAATGTTGTGAGCCCGAATAGACGGCCTGTCGTTCTGAATCATAAACAGGCGGTTGTTTTTTTATAGCCAGCAACCGTTGATTGGCATCAAACTCCAATAACAGCTCGCGGTCAATGTAAATAGCATCTGTTAGCATTGATCGCGTAAAGCGCCAAAGAGCCAAATAAGTGCCATTCGATTGATGATAATAATTCACTGGCTCTGCTTGCAATAGCGCTATGGCTTGCTGCTGCGTTGTTTGCCCTACTTGCAATTGATGAATCCCACTTAAATGAAAGTAGTTGCCTGTAGTAGTACAAGCACTAAGCAGGCTGATCAACCCTATAAGCAAACAACGCATAAAAAATGGCATGATGGTTTAGAACTCCACCCAATCGTCTTCCTCGGACTGAGGTTTCTTTGTGCCGCTTAGATCGGGGCGTAAGAGTTTTGCGTCTTTACCTGTGCCCGAACTGGCGTTCATACCTGGAATTTCAGCCGGATTTTGATTCTTTTTCACAGAGGTCGTTAATGCACTTGCCGCACCATTCAACACTTTAGGCGATGTAGGACGTTGATCTGCTAAGGATTTAGCAGGACTTTGAAGTTGCGTTTTTTTCTGAATGTGAGCACGCTGGTTTTTTACTTGTGCATCAATATCAATTACATAGGATTCAGGTAATTGATACGCATTTAATGCATCGTATAGGGCTTGAGACTGCTTACTCATTTCTACTGCTGAGCGTGCGGTTTCCTCAACGCGCTCGGCATTGTAAGTGGTGCTACTGTCCATGGAACTGATGGCTAAATTGACCTGATCAATGCCACTGGATTGCTCAATGGTAGCCGCGCTAATTTCACCCATGATGTCTGTAACGCGTTTCACCGAATCCACAATTTCTTGCATGGTGGCTCCGGCACGCTCAACCTGACCTGAACCTTCGTTCACTTTGGACACCGAGTCATCGATTAAGCCGGTAATTTCACGTGCTGCTTGCGCACTGCGTTGAGCTAAAGCGCGAACCTCTGAGGCCACCACCGCAAAGCCTCGACCTTGCTCACCTGCACGCGCCGCTTCAACCGCTGCGTTCAAAGCCAGAATATTTGTCTGGAAAGCAATACTATCAATAACGCCCACAATGTCGGCAATTTTGCTAGAACTCGCGGAAATGCCTTGCATGGTGCTCACCACTTCGCCCACCGCCTGACCACCACGCTGCGCCACATTAGAGGCGGTAACAGCTAATTGATTGGCCTGATGTGCATTGTCCGCGTTTTGTCGCACTGTGCTGGATAACTGCTCCATACTGGTAGCCGTTTGTTGTAAAGCAGCGGCCTGCTCTTCGATACGTTCCGTTAGGCTTGAGTTGCCCTCTGCAATGCCTTCGTTACCTGCGTGTAGTTGGGCTGCACTCAAACGGATATGACCAAAGGTTTTAATCAAACTCTCTTGCATGCGCTGCAAGCTACCAAACACCTGACCGACTTCGTTGTTGCTTTTACGTGCAATGCGTTGTGTTAAGTCGCCATTAGCAATGGCTTCAAAATGGGCCGCTAGAAAATTTAACGGCTTCAGTACACGGCCGTTAATTAACAAAAACGCTGCTACGCTGAATACCACCACCACAACGAGTGCTATGCCAGCGACTGCCAATGTGGTGGTGTAGCTGGCCTGCACTGCCCCTAGCACCCCTTTAGATACGGCTGCAGTTTGGAGCTGACTTAATACCGCTTGCATTTGTGTGATAGCCACGGCAACGATTAGCGTAGTCGTTGCTACGATTAGCACCATTAATAGAGCAAAGAGGTTTCTTAGCTTGAGGTTATTCAACATGAATCATCACCAATAGAGAATAAAGAAGTTTACCCGCGCGCATTCAATGCAAATAGGTTAGTACTTTGTATTTTTTTAAACGCAATAGCGGCGGCCTCTAAGGCAGAGGTGCGCATTTCCAGTTGGGTTGAGGCCGAGTAATAGTCCAAGTCCTCGATACGAGAAATCTCTGAAGACAAATGCAGCGCTTGCATAGAGCCTACATGCGACAACGCTTCCACTTCATTCATACGTGCACCAACGGATGCCCGTATGGTTAAAATATTGTCGTAGGCTAAATCGGTGTGTTGCATAGCGCGATTCAAAACATTTTGCATAGTGGCTTTATTCGCTGGGTTGCCATCAACATCTAAGCGCAATGCATTGACCACATCATTTAAGGTGTTGAGCAGGTTTAACTCGTCGTTGCCGTACTGACTTTGAGAATTCGTTAACGAGAAGCTATCGCCTGCTTTAGGTGTGCCATTCAGCGCCACCGTTAAGCCATTGCCCAAGTCCAACGTGGTTGCATCCGCCTCGTACTCGACGGTTTTTACTACTTCCTCTAACTCGCCAGCCTCGTTCAGAACCTGAGTGGTAATAATAAGATTAGGGCTATCGGGCGTAGTACCTGCTGTAACAGCAATGTCGATGCTTTGTACTTGAGTTGCTTTGCTGGAATCCGCTATGGACACACCACCTATTTCACCGGTGCCGCTGTTAGCCGAGTGGCCCGATGTTAAAAACACAAGGCTGCCTGGTGTGGCACGTAGAAATACATCCACCCCATGATCACTGCTGGATAACTGGCGGGTTTGATCCACCTGAACATTACGATCGGAGCGGTCGCCCACATAGGTGTAGCTACCGTCTGCATTTTTACTAAACGGCTGTACAGTGCCCTGGGAACCACTGAAAATGTATTGACCGCTAGCATCCTGAGCATTCGTAAGATTAGCAATAGAGTCACGCATTTCCTCGAACACAGTAGCTAATGCTTCGCGATCGGAGTTAGACAAGGTGCCATTGGCTGCCTCAAGCAAACGCGTTTTAGCACCATTTACCTGTGGGATCAATGACATCAGTACGTTTTCCTCCTCGCCCAAGTTGCGCACAGCAACTTGGCGGTTTTCAGCAAAGCGACTGTTCATGGAACTGGCTTGCGCCAATGTTAAGCTTTGCGCCGCCGCGAGTGGGTCATCGGCCGGTGTAATCATGCGTTTTCCACTACTGACTTGTTGGAAAACGTGCATTAATTCGCTTTGCTGACGATTTAAAGAATTGAGACCGGTTTGAAAATAAGAGGCTGTACTAATACGCATTCTGGTGTTCCTTTACTCAATCACTCTAGGCACGCAAGCTTAAAAGCGTATCAAATAAATTGGTGCCAACATCAATCAAACGTGAGGCCGCCCGATACTGATCCGCATACTGGTTAAGCTTTAAGTATTCTTCATCGAGATTCACGCCGGATAGGGCTTGTTGTGCTGAATAGTTTTGTTCGATTAAGTTTTTTTGTGCTTTGGCTGCTGTGGTGTTTTGTTGACCATTCACTGCCACTCGGTTTACTAGCTGAGAAAAAGCATCGTTAAAGCTTAAACTGCCCTTGCCCATGGTTTTACTGTTTTGCAATTCGGCTAATTTAAGCGCTATGCTGCCGTCTGCTGAACCCAATGGATTGCCGTCGGCATCTTGGCCGGCTGCAGCAATATCACCCGGCTGCTGGATCTCGACCGCAAAACTATCGGCTGAATTTCGAGTTGGGTTTAAGCGCCATAAGTCGCCATCGCTAGCCCCTGCCATGGCGCTTTGATCAATTTTCAAGCCATCGATAATGACCTCACCCTCGTCATTGGCAGCGGGTAGAGCACTAAACTGACCATTTGGCAACGTGCGGTATTTCAGCTCGGAGCCATCCATCAAAAACTCATAGTCTTGGCCGGTTAATGCGTTTGCTGAGTCTAGCTCTACGCGTAAACTGGCCGTGCTTTTGTTTTTATCTGAAGCCATTGGTTGACCAATTTGTACGGAAAAATAATCGCCGCCTTTGGCCCCTGTTAGGTCATAGCCTGTGTTGTGAATTGCATTAAACTCAGTGGAAATTGCCACAGCAAGACGCCCTAACGCATTTTGGGCTGGGTCTAAGGTGTCTATACGGTATTGCAACAACCCGGCTAACTGCCCACCAGAAAAACTGGCATCATCAATTTCAGCTAGGTCTGGCTGACCATTGGTATAACCATAGGTATAGGCCACCACATGACGGGTAGGATCAGCTTGTGATGGTACCGCCACCAACGGAAACTGAGTAGGCCCACCTAATAAGACTTGGCCTGAGCCTAAGGCCAGATTGAAGTTACCGTCCTGCTCGTAGACTTTTACATCAACCAGTTGATTTAGTTCGGCTACTAATTGATCACGCTGGTCTAATAAATCGTTTGGCGCATGTGCACCACCTACTGAAGCACGGGCTTTAGTAATTTGCTCGTTCATGTCATGAATACGGCTGACATAGCTATTGATCTGAGAAACTACCGTACTGAGCTGGGTATTAATGTCATGACGCTGGTTATCAATAAAGCGGTTGGCTTCTTTAAATTGAGTCACCAAGCTATCAGAACGCCCTAGCATTTCTTGACGAGCGGCCGGATCTGCAGGCGCAGACGCTACCGCCTGAACGCTTTCAAAGAATTTTTGAATGGCAGGGCTTACGCCGGCAGTACGATCAGAGAATAAATTATTTAGCTGGGCAATCTCGTTGCCATAGGCTACCAATGCTGCCCCTTGGCTTTGGGATTTCACCAGCTGATTGTGCAAAAAGCTGTCGTACGCACGTTGCACGGTGACCGCCTGCACACCACGGCCTATATAGCCGGCCCCAGTAGCTTGTGCACCGGTTGTTTGCTGTAGCACCGACTGACGGTTGTATCCCTCTACAGCGGCATTATTAATATTATGCCCAGTCGTCATGAGATTAACTTGGGCGGCATTTAGCGCTGAAAGACCTAGGCCATATAAATTCATAAAAGTATCCGTTTTATTTGTGTAGCAACCTACTGCCACACTCACTCAATAGCTTATTCACTTTATTAACGACCCGTTGTGGGTAATCTTTAGCGCACAGCGCTGGAATCGAAATACGCCATAATGGAAATTAACTTATCCGCATAATTGGGATCTGTTGCATAACCAGAGGCTTGAACCCGTTTGGCCGCCTCTTCTGCTGAACCTGCCTCACGCACCGAAGCATAGCGTTCGTTTTGGCTCAATAATCGGGCGTAATCAGCCACAGAATCTTGGTACGAATCATAGGCCCGAAAAGGCTGCTTCACTTTTACTTTTTTGCCATCAATAAATTCGGTGGTCATCACATGCGCCACCTTGCCCTTCCAGCCGGATGTCGCTTTGATACCAAATAAATTATGACTGGTTGAGCCGTCTTCAAACAGAATTTCGCGTTTACCCCAGCCAGACTCTAAAGCGGCTTGGCTCATAATGAGTTTTTCTGGCAGTCCAGACTCGGCTGCGGCAACACGCACCGCTTCACGCATTTTGCTGACAAAAGAGCTAATGTGTTTAGGTGCCCCTTGAATCGCCGAAGCAATGGCATCCACGGACTTAGGCCCATTCAACTTTTTAATCAGCGCCGTCAACGAAGGCGCATCAATAATGCGCCCTGCTTCGCCCACATGAGAACGCAACTGCGGTAAACGCGTCGAGGCTGCCTCGGGCAAGGTGCGGGCCGGCAAAGCTTGGCTTTGCAAGCCTTGGGCTTGCTTCATTTGATCAATTAAGGCTTGAGCAAAACCAAAACCAGGGTTTGATAAGTTCAAGGCTAACTGCTCATCGCCAATACTTTGCGACATGCGCACGGCCTCGCTATCAAACAAGCCATTGCCGCTTGCGGTTTGACGCGCTTGTTTTAATAGCTGTTGAATCATCAAGGCTTCAAATTGATGCGCCACTTTTTCTTGGGCTTCACTATCAACCTGTGCCCCCGTCACCGCTTTACGTAACGAAGCTAACTGGCCTGTATCGAAAATAGAAACTTGAGGTGCAGAACCTGGGCGAGGAAAAAAATGAGCCGACACGTCTAAATACCTTGCTTAAATAATTTCCAAATCGGCGCGCAAAGCGCCTGCGCTTTTTAGATTTTGTAAAATAGACAGCAGATCTTGAGGCGTAGCACCTAAAGCATTCAAAGCCCGCACCACATCCGCCAAATTCGCACTGGTGGTAATGCGCTGCAAACTGCCTTCCTCTGTGCGCATTTCAATATCTGTGCGGTCTGTAACCACCGTCTGCCCACCTGCAAAGGGGGTATCAGGCTGACTAACGCCCGTTTGCGAACTAATCACCACGGACAGATTGCCATACGCAATAGCGGCCTCGTCAATGGTTACCGTGCGGTTCATTACCACCGATCCGGTACGTGCATTCACCACAACCCGTGCTCGCGCCGGAGGTACTTGTACATTTAGGTTCTCTATCTGTGACAGAAAAGCGGCTTGGGCTTGGGGCTCAAGTGGTGCTTGAACACGTATTACGCGCCCATCTAATGCTGTTGCAGTATTGCCACCGAAGCGTTGATTGATCGCTGCCACCATGTTTTGCGCCGTGCCAAAATCGGTACTGTTGAGCTCTAGCGTTAATGCCCCATCGTAAATAAATGTCGTGGGCACACTTTGCTCTACAATGGCACCGCTTGGGATAGTACCGCCATTTAATTGGTTGACCTGCACACTGGAACCCCCTGCTTCGGCACCTGCACCACCCACTAATAAGTTACCTTGGGCAATAGCATAGACCTGACCATTTGCCCCCTTTAGAGGAGTCATTAGCAAGGTACCACCCCGTAGGCTTTTGGCATTTCCCATTGAGGACACCACCACATCCACGGCTTGGCCTGGGCGTGCAAAAGCGGGTAAACGTGCCGTTACCATTACGGCGGCTACGTTTTTAAGCTGCATATTGCTGCCCTGAGGAATGGTCACCCCTAGTTGTGACAGCATATTGGTTAAGCTTTGTTGCGTAAATGGGGCTTGGCGCACTTGATCACCGCTGCCATCTAAACCCACCACTAAGCCATAGCCAATGAGCTGGTTTTCTCGTACCCCTTGGATAGAGGCTAAATCTTTGATGCGTTCTGCATGAGCCGTCAAAGGCTGCCAGACCAAGAGCGCGGCCAATAGCGTTTTAGCGATGGCGGCACATGCAGAAAAACGTAAAGAGACTGCTTGTTTTTTCATAATTAGAAAGGGGAGATATTTAAGAAGAAACGCTGCAGCCAACCCATAGTTTGCACCTCGTCCATCACGCCTTTGCTGCGAAACTCAATGCGTGCATCCGCAACCTGAGTGGAAACGACGGTGCCTGAGCCAGAGATAGAACGTGGGTCCACCACACCAGAAAAGCGCATGTATTCACTACCACGGTTGATAGCAATTTGCTTTTCGCCCGCGACTTGAAGATTGCCATTGGGCATGACCCCAATCACGGTGGTGGTTAACGTGCCTGAAAACATGTTGTCTGCGCGACTGGTTCCCGAGCCTTTAGCGCTGTTCGAGCCTGTGGCTTCAAAATTTTGCCGAGTGCCGAGTTCGCTAGGCAAAATACCAGGTGAAAGACCGATATTCATTCCCGCCTCGCTATTGCGATCGGTGTTGGTGGATACACTTTTAGCAGCGTTCGTTTTTTCTTGGATCACAATAGTGACAATGTCCCCCACATTGCGCGGTCTTCTATCCTCGAACAAAGGATAGTTACCGTATGCAGTAGGCTGATAAATAGCACCATTTGCTACCGCCTGTGGTGGCAAAGGTGCCGGCGGCGGCGCGCTCAGCGGCCCAACCACAACTGGTTCGGGTGGAACCATAGCACAAGCGCTAATCAATGCCGCGAGTGTTATGACACTCAACCTACTGAACGTGAACCCCATCATGACTTACCTTGAGCTGTATTAGATCTGCGTTAAACGACCTAACATTTGATCGGACGTTTGCACGGCTTTACTGTTCATTTCGTAGGCGCGCTGTGCTGTGATCATATTCACAAGCTCCTCGGCCACGTTGACGTTAGAGGTCTCGGTGTATTCCTGTAAGACTAGCCCTGCCCCGTCCATGCCGGGTTGTAAAAAGTTAGCCGCACCAGACGCATCCGTTTCCACATATAGGTTTTCACCTACGCTTTGCAAACCACTGGTGTTTACAAAAGTGGTGAGTTGCAACTGACCTACCTCTATGCTGGCACCAATTGCGCCTGGCTGTGTCACTGACACCGTGCCATCACGTGAAATTTCAATTTGCAATGCGTTATCTGGGATGTTGATAGGAGGCTGAATAGGATAACCACCAGCCGTCACAAGCTGACCATTTTGATCAAGCTGCAACTGACCATTGCGGGTATAGGCAAAGGTTCCATCTGGCATCTCAACCTGAAAGTAACCCCGGCCTTGGATGGCTACATCTAACGAGTGACCCGTGTTGTTTAACCCGCCTTGGCTATGAATGCGCTCGGTAGCGACGGTGCGTACCCCCGTACCAATTTGTAGCCCTGTAGGCAGTTGGTTTGCCGCACCGACTTGAGCTCCGGGCTGGCGCAGTGTTTGATACATTAGGTCTTCAAACACAGGACGACTGCGTTTAAAGCCTGCGGTATTAACGTTAGCCAAGTTATTGGAAATCACATCCAAATTTGTCTGCTGGGCTTCTAAACCCGTCTTAGCTATCCAAAGTGAACGAATCATAATAAAACCTAAAGATAAAAGGAGCGGGTTAATTAACCGTTAGTAGAAAGGATGCTGTTTGCTTTTTCTTCACGCTGACTCGCATCTGAAATGACTTTCATTTGCATTTCAAACTGGCGTGTATTGTTGATAAGCGCCACCATTACCTCAGCAGGATTCACATTACTTTTTTCCAAAAAACCTGGGGCTATGGTGACCTCGGGGCTAGGTTGAGCCACGGCACCGTCTGCCAAGCGGAACCAGCCATCATCACCACGTACTAATTGATCATTTTCTGGGTTCACAAGTTTCAACTGACCAATTACCTGAATGTCGCGAGGGTTATCACCTGCTCCTAAGGCGGTAATTTGACCGTCGGTGGAAAAAGTAATTGCGCCTTGGTCAGGCACTTCAATGGGAGCGTTATCGGCGGACAACACAGGGTAGCCTTGTTGGTTAACCAACAGGTTATCTTGGTTAACTGCAAAATCGCCTGCACGTGTATAGGCTTCACCGGCGGGTGTCATAACCGCAAACCAGCCATCGCCCCGTATCGCCGCGTCTAAGGCATGACCGGTTTCTGCTAATGCACCCTGAGTATGGCTAGACGCTGGTGTAACGGTTGCATTGCCTACCCGAGTGGGAAACAGAGCGCCCCCTTGCAACGGTACAGCACGCTGAATAGCAAGCTGTTCTCTGAAGCCAGTGGTATTAATGTTAGCCATGTTGTTAGTGACCGTAGCTTGCTGCTCAAGCAAGCGCTGGGCACCATTCATAGCGGTATAAACAATGCGATCCATGCTGAGTATCCGTAATTTAGTGCCCTAATTAACGTAGCGTAATTAGGGTTTGTAAAATTTGGTCTTGGGTTTTGATGGTTTGCGCATTGGCTTGATAAGTACGCTGCGCAATGATCATATTGACTAGTTCTTGGCTCATGTCGACGTTAGATTCTTCGACTGCTTGGCCTTTAACACTGGCAAAACCATTGGTTCCGGGTTGGCCTAAAACAGGCTGACCAGACGCCCCCGTTTCTACCCAAGCGTTACCACCCACGGCTTGTAAACCGTTCATATTATTAAAATCGGCCAATGCCAGAGCACCCATGATTTGACTTTCACCGTTGGTGTAGTTAGCAACAATAGTGCCATCGGAAGCAATGGACATACTGGAATATTCGCCAGTTGTGAAGCCATTTTGAGCAAAAGAAGGGCTGAACTCACCACCGAATTGGGTAGAGCCGTTATAGCTGATCTCGATCGCCAACGGATCAGCAGGCGATGCGCCACCCATGCCTGAAACCGTTAAATTAAAATCTTGGGGTGGTAAGTCGGGATTGTCAGCATTTACCAATCGACCCGCCGCATCAAAGCTAAGGGTCTTTTTAATCAACTTCGAGCTAGCGGTTGGGTCTTCTAGGCTGGCATTGCCATCTGTACCATGCAAAAGCTCACCATCTAATGCGTAATACACCTCCCACTCACTATTGCCATCATTTTCTGCCACTTTGACAAAATACTGATTTAACTGATGCGGATTACCTAAGGAATCGTACACGGTCATGGGTAAAGTGTGCGTGTGATTTTCAGGCTTGGTAACATCAAAAGTAGGACGATAAGAGGTGGTGCCATCGGGGTTTGTAATCGCCGAATACCCATCGCTTACACCTTGAATTTCCTCTGAGCGTGAGTCTAAGTTAGTGCGTAACGACACCGTCGTCGTGGCTTGGGGAGCAATGTTGCCCACAGGTACTTTAATAGTAGTCAGCTCGTTTGTAATGGTGCCGTCTGGATTTGCTTTAAACCCTGTTAGTTTTTGCCCCTGCGCATTCACCACATCAAAGTTTTTATTTGCGGTGAATTGACCATTGCGCGAGTAATACACAGCGCCATTGTTATCTACAAGACGAAATAACCCCTTGGCACCATCAATAGCCATATCCAACTGATTACCCGAAACGCTAATATTGCCTGTCGTAAACCGTTGATTAATATTTGCTACCTGAACCCCCAAGCCCACACGTGAACTTGCGTATACGTCGGCAAAGGCAATAGTGGAGGCTTTAAAGCCTACTGTGCTGGAGTTAGCAATGTTATTACCAATGACATCTAAATTTTGGGAAGCGGCATTGAGTCCGCTTAAACCTTGTCCAAAACCCATAGTTTTCCTCTTTCAGTCCGAATAGTGCGGCAGCCGGATACTGTTGGCCTGCCTGCCAAAAATTACATTATTTTGCGAATATCTAGCAGCGAGTAATCCCCTGCTAGACCTAAATCTAAGCGCAAGCCTTTGGTGGTGTAAGCGACGCTATCGACCACACCATAACGCAGCGCCTCGGCGCTAACGGGTGCGTCTGCCAAAGATGCTTTTACCTCTACGTTGTATGCCCCATCGGGAAGTACCTGTCCGGTATTGTCACGACCATCCCACTCGAAGGAGTACACACCGGCCTCCTGAATATCGAGCTCGATTTCACGCACCACACTACCGCTGTTATCGAGAATATTGACCGTGACCTTGTCAGCCGTACCCATCAGGTCCACCCCAAATGGAGTCGCCACTTTGACCTCGGGATTAGCGGGATCAGAACCCAATGAGATTTTTGACCCTGGTACCAATACAGGCTTGCCAATTAAATTGGCGGCTTGCATTGATTGAGACACATCCATCTGACCAGACAAAGCTAATAACGTATCGTTGAGCTGCTGAATGCCTTGAACTGTGGATAGCTGAGCTAATTGACTCGTAATTTGCTCGTTTTCCATGGGATTAAGTGGATCTTGGTTACGCAGCTGCGTAATCAGCATGGTTAAAAAACGGTCTTGGGTATCGCCCATTAAATCGACCCGACCTCGGGCTGAAGCCAACGCTGCGCCGGCGGGATTTTGAACGGAGTCTACGGTGCTCATGATTATTGTCCTAAAGTCAGAGTGCGCATCATTAGGTTTTTGGTGGAGTTCACCACCTCGATGTTGGCCTGATACGAGCGTGAAGCAGAAATCATATTTACCGTTTCCGCTACCACGTCCACATTTGGCATCAACACATAGCCCTCTTCGTTTGCAAGTGGGTGTTTGGGGTCATACTGCAAACGCCCTGGAGAATTGTCTTGGCTTACTTGGGATACGCGCACCCCACCCACCCCTGCCGTCTGGGCTGCGGGGTTGTTTAAAGGCGTCATTTGAAAGACCACGTGGCGGGCTTTATAGGGCTGACCATCGGGGCCCACCGCACTGTCGGCGTTGGCTATATTGCTTGCTGACACGTTCAAACGTTGTGATTGTGCTGTCAGTGCGGAGCCTGCAATTTGAAATATAGAAAAACTACTCATGGGTTATCCATTATTGTTGAACTGCAGCTATTAAGCCTTTGATACGCTGTGACAAAAGATTCAAGCTGGTCTGATATTGCATGGTGTTATCGGCAAACGCCATGCGTTCCACATCCATATCTACCGTATTACCATCTAAGGCCGGCTGTAGCGGCTGGCGATAGAGCACATTGGACTGTAAAGGTGGCGGCATAGCAGCCCCAGCAATATGACGACTGGAGGTTAAAGCAAGTTGAGTAGGAGGCAAAGGCTGCGTAGTACCACCCATCGCTTGCTTTAAAGCCGCATTAAAATCCATTTCACGCGCTTTGTAGTTAGGCGTGTCGGCGTTAGCAATATTCGACGCAAGAATTTCTTGACGCTGTTGGCGTAAGGCCAACGCAGTTTGATGGAACGCAAAATGTTGGGAAAGACGATCAACCATAACGATGTATCACTGCCAGCTCGCAATGAGAAAAAGTGAAAAATTGTGACTTTATGACACAGTAACTGTGATAGTAACCCTTAGTCATTACGGTTAAACTATGAAACAAGCGACTAAAAGCGCTCCAGTTTCATTATTGAATGGGCTAAGGCCTCGACTTATATAACCCCCATGACTCTACAACGTCTTCCTTTTTTTATTGCTGCTCTGGTTTTACCTAGCTTGGTATGTGCTCAAAGCCTACAAAACCCAGACGAGGTGGTCGAAGTCGCAGAGCAATTTTTACTCGAGCAGGCCGCGGCTTACCCTGGGCTTGCCAGTGTGCATATTAGCCCACCTACTATTCGCAATCAGACGCAATGCGAACAATTACAACCCACCTTGTCCTCGGGGCCCAGACTACGCTCCAGACAAACCATAACGGTGCGCTGTCTAGCACCACAGCCTTGGAGCCTTCATGTGCAGGCACAAATCACCATCCAAGGTTTTTACTACGTGAGCAACCGCACATTACAGGTCGGTGATACACTGGGCATGGATGACTTAATTGGTCGTGAAGGCGATATTCTACGCTTAGCGCCAAATACCATCATTGATCCAAGTCTAGCTATTGGCTACATAGCCACTCAGCGTATTAATGCTGGTAGCGTGATCCGCAGCAGCGCTTTGCGCGATCCTCAGTCCATTCAACGTGGACAAACGGTTCGTACTCTTGCGCGTGGCGCAGGTTTTGTGGCTTCTGGCGAGGGCCAAGCCCTCCAAAGCGGTTCACCTGGCACTCAAATCCAAGTCCGGGTCAGCTCGGGTCAAATCATTACCGGCACCGTGCTCGATGCACAAACCGTTCAGGTTTTGATGTAAGTCAATACGTTTGCTTGCAATTAGCCCCCTAAACTAATTTATCCGTTCGCCGTTAATGACTCACATAGAGAAAAATTAGACCGGAGCCCATCATGAAAATTACACCTAACGATTACCGCCCTGCAGTCAGCGACCGCGCCACCACGTCAAAGTCCAGCACTCAAACCAAAACAGAGCCCACCAACCCATCGCGCAGTGCTTCGGTAGACTTCAGCCCTGCTGCACGCCAACTGCAACAGTTGCATTCTGATCACAACGATATTGATCTAGATCGCGTTAATGCATTGCGTACTGCACTCGCTAATGGCACACTTGAAATCGATACCTCTCGCATTGCCGATCGTCTCATTCATACTGCGCGCGACCTTTTAAAATAATTTCTCTCTATGACCTCTTCTGCTTTACTAACTCTAATTCAATCTGAACTCGAACTCATCGAGCATTTCATTTTCACTTTAGAAAAAGAACACGAGACGTTATTAAGCAGCTATAGCAATGATGAGCTCTTTGATTTAACTGAAATTAAAAACCAATACGCTGAACGTTTAGATAACGCCGCTCAGCAGCGTGAACGACTATTACAGCAGCTCAATCTTCCCAACGGGCGCGCCGGTCTAACACAAGCCCGCCAGCTTGACCCAGCCATCGCCAAGGCAGTCGACACATTATTAACTTTGGCCGAACACGCCAAAACGCTTAATGAAAAAAATGGCGTATTGATTCAGGCCTATTTAAACTACACTACCGAAGCACTTTCCGCTTTTGGTCAGGCCGCCACCCCGCCCAACCAAGACGTATACGACGCTCAGGGCAAAAAACAAACGGGCTTAGCCGCTAGACGTGGTTATATCCAAGCCTAGGGCCGGTCGTTTCTTGACACTATTGGTTTTGTGTTTGCAGCAAGTCTTTTAAATTCCACAACTTTAATAACGATGACGGAATTTGACTTTGGTTTAAAGCATTAGGGCCAATTAGCTGCTCCAGCACACGTCGCACCGAGGCCAATTCCTTATACTGCTCTAGTTCCCACGCCGTCGCCCCAAATAAAGCGGCCAGCTCTAAAGCATGAGCAGCAGGAAGTTGATGCTGCTTGCTGTGATTTTGCAAAGGCCTATTGTGATAAGCACGCCCCACCGCCCGCAAAAGATTTTTCGTTTCAGCATGCTGCAACACCCACTTTGCCAATTGCTCGGGGGTGGGCTGCAAATGGCGGTCTAGCAAACAAAAACTATAAAAAGTTTTCACTTCTTTTAGTGTTTGCGCATCCAACGCCTGCAAAATAAATAGAGTTAAATGCTGTGTTTTGCCACCACGAGTGCGTAATTCGATTGGGGCTTGGGCATACCAGAAGCTAACTGCTGTGCCTGACATACCCGCCAATAGTTGATACGGCAAAGCCATTTTGGGGTAATTTAACGCATAAAGCTCTATGTTTTTACTGATAGCCGCTGGCGTGGTATGCCCATCTATGTGCCAGCAGCGGGTAGCAGGTGCGACCAAAGCCATTACATTGGTGTGATGTTGCGCCCATTGCCCCCACAATTGATTGTTGTGTTCTTCGACCCAATGCACTAATTGGGCAGGGGGTGTGTGGTCTTGGACCCATTGCATAGCATGCGCTAATTCAAAGCGGGAGGCTTGCGGCGCAGATTTATGCTCTCCGCTGTTGGTATACCATGTCTTTTTATCGCTTAGCTGCAACAAAGACAAGGCTAAGAGTTGGCCTGTGTTTGCGCCCACAACGGATGCATACAACTGAGACTGAGCACCCGTTAAGCGTTGTTTAATATGGTGTACCAAAACTGGGGCCTCGGGTGCCTGCTCGCTAGCCTCTAACACAGCCGTACGCAATTGATTTTGAGCCCACTGCGCTAAATCTGGCCAGGTTTGATTTTGTTTGGTTTCACGCCAAAAATCAAAAGCAGCCGCGCTCATAGCGTGCTGATCCATCATACTTACGATTTGTCTTAACACATCGACATTTTCATCGGCGAGACTACTCAGAGCTAATACTTGTTTAATCATGTGATCTTGATTGGCAGCATGTTGATGTTGGGCTTGTTCTTGTACGTCGGAGGCGGTCACCAGCGCCGCTAAATCGGCCGTGGTTGGAGCAAATAAAACCCGACTATTGGGACTTTTTGCTAGCGCCATATCGACTAACTGCGATGCATTTAAAAAACGTAGGTTCTCAGGCACACGCTGACCATCTGAGACGTAATGAATAGGTAGCTGATAACGTAGCGCCACGTCTAACGCCGCACCTAAACGGCTGGCCTCATCGACTTTACTGATCACACAGCCCGCCAATGGTGTGCCGCCATCTTTACTGTACGTGCGCGCCACTTCGTCTAAGGTATCACCATGACTAGCCGCATTGAGCACCAAAAGCCGTTGAATACGACGCCCGGCACTAGCCAACATAGCCGCTTGATCCTGAACGTATTTGTCGCGCTGGCTAACCCCCACATTATCGATCAGAATTACCTGGTCAGCGCGCAATCCTAACATAATTTGACGTAGTTCCTGCGCATTTCGGACTACATGAATGGGGACATGCAATAAATCAGCATAAATTTTAAGCTGTGTGTCCGCACCAACCCTATAGGTATCTGTGGTGATCAACACCACTTGCTCTGCACCAAATTGCCGTACAGCACGAGCCGCCAACTTTGCCAAAGTAGTGGTCTTGCCTACACCTGTAGGCCCAACTAAGGCTAAAGCCAAACCCGGCTGCCATAAATGGTTTTCATTTTTTAAGACAGGCAAGTGATTGTCTAGCTCTTTGCGTACCCACTGCATCGCTGCCCGTAATGACAAATTGGCAGGCAGCCGCTTTAACATGGCGCGCAATAATGCGGTGCTAAAACCAAACGCCAACAAATTTTGAAATAAGGTTAATTGGTTCGAGTTGGCTCGCAGCTCGTTGCTCCATAAAAGCTCTTCAATACGCCCCTCAAGCGAGCCTTTTAAAGAACTAATGGCCGTCATTAACTCGTTTGCGGGAGCAGGAGCCGGTTGACGTAGCGGCGGCACTTTAGTCGGATGCTCGACTGGTGAGGCTGCAGTGGCGGCTGGCTCGGCACGCATGCTTTCATACATGGATTTTGCTGCGGCTGGGGTGACGGGGGCTGCAGCGGGCAGTGCCTCGGCTTCGGCGGTGCCATCGGTAGCTAAAATCTCTACCCCACCATTAACTCGCTTATTGGACACAATAAGCGCATCCGGCCCTAAAGCTAAACGCACCTGGCGCATGGCTTCTCGACTAGTAGAACCAAAAAATCGACTGATATTCATTGTTAACTACCTATGACAGCTGTCACGCGCATCACGCGCTCTTCAGGAATTTCCTGGGTAGATAAAACACCCAGCTGGGGAATATGCTGACGTAAAAAGCGCGATAAAGGTACACGCAAAGCGGGACTGACCACCAATACGGCCGCGTCTCCCATGGACTCTTGTTGCTGCACCGCCTGTTGTGCTTGCGTCAGCACGCTTTCCGCCAAACCTGGCTCCAACGCTCCACTTGTGGTTAAAGCCTGCGTTAATACGTTTTCTAAACGCCCCTCTAAACCAATAACACGCATTTCAGTATCGCCTGGAAACCACTGTTGAGTAATAGCGCGCCCTAATGCAATACGCACTAATAATAGTAGCTCAGCCCCTTCATCCAGTTGAACCCCCGACTGAATTTGTTGCTGTAAACGCGGCGCATTTTCTGCCAATGACTCGAGAATAGTCCGCATGTCACGAATGGGCACCTCTTCCTCGAGCAAACCACGCAACACGCGGTGCAATAGACCCAATGTGACGACCTTGGGCACCAAGTCTTCCACCAAACGAGGCAAATCACGCGCCACGCGGTCTAGTAGCTGCTGCACTTCTTGGCGACCCAACAACTGTGAACCAAAACGATGTAATAAGTGATTCAAATGCGTAGCAATGACGGTGCTGGCATCGACCACGGTGTAACCTGCAATTTGGGCTTGCTCGCGCAAACTCACATCAATCCAATACGCCGGCAAACCAAAAGCAGGGTCTGTAGTAGGTGAACCTGGCAGTTTCATGGAAACACCACCTGGATCAATAGCCAACCACTGGGTTGGCAAGGCGCTGCCCTGCCCGACCTCTACACCATGCAACAGAATGCGGTAGTCATTGGGTTTTAATTCTAAGTTATCGCGTATATGCACAACTGGCGGTAAAAAACCGATATCTTGGGCATATTTTTTTCTGAGACTGCGGATACGATGGAGCAACTCGCCGTTTTGTGCATGATCAACCAGAGAAATCAATCTATAACCTACCTCTAGCCCTAAAGGATCAACCAAAGACACATCATCCCAACTGGCCTCGGCCGCCGCCGCTTCGGCAGCCTCGGCCACGGCATCAGGACTGGATAAGTCAGCTTGTACAGGGCCTAGTTGTTGACGCTTCAATGTATGCCAACCCAAGCCTGCTAGCATAGCGGACAAAGCCAAAAACGCCACGTGAGGCATATTAGGAATTAAGCCCATAATGCCTAAAATGCCTGCGGTTAAAAACATCACATTTGGGTTAGTAAATAACTGCCCCATCATTTGTGAGCCCACATCGTTATCATCGGTGGTAGCAACACGCGACACCACTACCCCCGCTGCCGTGGAAATAATCAATGCAGGAATTTGTGCTACCAGGCCATCACCAATCGTTAACAAGGTATACACATGGCCGGCTTCTGCAAACGACAAATCGTGCTGACCCACACCCACAATCAAGCCGCCCACCACGTTAATCACCATAATCAACAGGCCTGCAATGGCATCACCACGTACAAACTTACTGGCCCCGTCCATAGAACCATAAAAATCGGCTTCTTGGGAGACCTCGGTGCGACGACGGCGGGCCTCGTCTTCGCCAATTAGGCCAGCATTTAAATCAGCATCAATAGCCATTTGTTTGCCAGGCATGGCATCTAGCGTAAACCGTGCGCCTACCTCTGCAATACGCCCTGCTCCTTTAGTAATCACCATGAAGTTAATAATAATTAAAATCATGAACACGATTAGACCGACGGCAAAATTCCCACCCACTAAGAACTGACCAAAGGCTTCAATCACGTGCCCAGCAGCGGCGGGGCCTTCGTGGCCTTTTAGTAATACCACCCGCGTTGAGGCCACGTTTAAGCCCAAGCGCAACAAGGTAGTAAACAATAAAATGGAAGGAAAAGCAGCAAAATCCAAGGCTTTTTTGGTAAACATAGCCACCAAAAGCACCATAATGGAAAGCGCAATATTAAAGGTAAAGAGCAAGTCCAAGATAAAGGGCGGCAAAGGCAGCACCATCATGGACAAGATCATCAAAATCAGTACTGGCCCAACTAGTAGCTTGGCCTGCTCACCGCCTGATGTCCGAAAAAATGCAATTAAATTGTTCATACTTAGGGTCTACCAGCTGCGCTGGTGTCAAGGGGATCCATGCCCTCAGGAATTGTTAGGTGAGTCGGTGTGGCAGGCATAAACCCCTGACCTTGTTCCCACGCTCGTAACTGAAAAACCCACGCTAAAATTTCAGCTACTGCAGAATACAACTCGACGGGAATTTCACGGTCTAACTCTACATGTTTGTGCAAAATACGCGCCAAGGGAGGGGCTTCAAATAAAGGCACTCTGGACTCTGTAGCAAGCGTTTTAATGCGCTGTGCAATGAGGTCTTTGCCTTTGGCTATCACTTTGGGCGCACCGCCTTCGCCTTCGGTGTATTTCAACGCCACCGCATAATGCGTGGGGTTGGTAATCACCACATCTGCGTGCGGTACAGCTGCCATCATGCGCCGCTGCGCCATTTCTCGTTGCTGGGCTCGAATACGACCTTTGATATGGGGGTCACCATCACTTTGCTTATGTTCTTCTTTGAGGTCTTGCTTAGACATGCGTAACTTTTTGTGGTGCGAGTAAATCTGCCAAGGCACATCAATAGCTACAATTAAAATCAAACTTGAAACAATCAATAAGCAACATAAAGCAACTAATTTTAACCCCTTTGCCATGGCTTCGGTAGCAGACAGCTGCATCAGCCCCAACATTTCATCTCTGAAATGCCACATAACCACTACTGACACGGTGCCAATCAAGGTGGCTTTACCCAAAGCTTTAAAGAGCTCAATGCCAGTTTGCGCTGAGAACATGCGCTTAACCCCTTTTAATGGGTTCAGCTTTTCTAGCTTGGGCTGCAATGGTTTAGCACTAAAAATTAAGCCGCCTAATAACACCGATGAGGCAATAGCAATTACAAACAGCGCCCCTAATAAGGGCAACATGACCAGCAATGCATTCCAAGCCGATAAAGCCGCATTGGTAACCATCACGCTGTCATCATGCGCTAACGCTGGCTCGAACCACATACTGGATCGAATCACTCCGCTTAGCGCGCTATATAAATTTTGGCTAATCAACCAAAGCGTAGATACCCCCACCATCAACAGCATAAAGGTGTTGAGTTCTCGGGACCGAGGCGCTTGCCCTTCTTCTTTTGCTTTCTCTAACCGCCGGGGCGACGCCGGTTCGGTTTTTTCTACATCACTTTCTTCAGCCATGTCTTTTGTCGATGAATTAAAAAGCTCAGCAGTAGCTGAGCTTTAAAAGCGCACAAGACTGCTTAATTTTAATTATTCTAAAACAAAGCATCTGAACTAAATCATGGAGTAACGGCGTAAAAACCGCGTTGTTCAAACTCGGCTTAAAAGCCTAGGCTAGAAAGCAGATCATCTACCTCATCTTGGTCACTGACCACACTATCGGAGGTGGTATCTATTACTGGGCCGTTTAATAAACTTTCTGCATCTTCACGCTTTTCGGCCGGCACACTATCCATCAGCACCTGCACCAGCTCCGTTTCAAGCGTACCGATTACGCTAAGCATCCCTTTAATGACCTGCCCGGTTAGATCTTGAAAATCTTGGGCCATGATAATTTCCATTAAATTATCTTGGGTTTGCTGCGTTTTATTTGGAATATCTAAAATAAACTGCCGAGTGTCTGCGATCAAGTCCGCTTGTGTTTCATTACAGACCCCTTGATCCAGTTGGTTCCAGCGCTCTTGCAGCGATTTAGCATCTGCGGTGAGTTCATCTTGCAAGGGTTGAGCTTGCTCGGCAGCATTCAAGACACGGTTTGCTGCTTGCTCTGTCATACGCCCTACGTAACGCAAACGATCACGCGCATCAGGGATCGACTGAGCCGCTTCTTTAATTGCATAGTCAAGCCCTAGCTCGCGCATGCTTTCGCGCAGCATTCGAGTTAAACGAGCTATACGCTGCACCACATCCATTGATGGCTGCTGGATTCGCGTATCCCCCGGAATCTGATCAGAAACAGTCATGCGTTTCCCTCCTTTTACTGATTAAGCGCCCATTTTCTCAAAAATCTTATTGAGCTTCTCTTCAAGCGTAGCTGCAGTAAATGGCTTCACCACATAACCGCTAGCACCTGCTTGAGCCGCCGCAATAATATTTTCTTTTTTGGCTTCGGCTGTAACCATCAGTACGGGCAAAGAGCTCAAATTTCCATCGGCACGAATCTGTTTCAGCATTTCCAAGCCGTCTAAATTAGGCATATTCCAGTCTGAGACCACAAAGTCAAAACTGCCATTTCGTAATTTTTCTAAGGCCATTACCCCATCTTCGGCCTCGTCTACGTTTTCATAACCTAAATCTTTTAATAGGTTACGAATAATACGACGCATTGTGGGAAAATCATCCACGACTAAAATCTTTAGATTTTTATTGGTCATTCAGGTACTCTCCAATAACAAATAATAGACACTGAGTCTCGCGCCTTATACGCGATGACCGAAAGACCCAGCGCTGGCGAGAATTCGCTCACTCATCTCTGACAAAGGCACTGCATGGTCTGCAGCCCCAATCGCCAAGGCTTCGCGCGGCATACCAAACACCACGCAACTGGCTTCATCTTGGGCAAAAGTCATTGCCCCTGCTTTTTTCATGGCTAGCATGCCTTGGGCGCCGTCTTTACCCATACCGGTCAAAATAACGCCTATCGCATTTTTTCCCGCTATTTCTGCTGCCGAGTTAAACAGTACGTCAACGGAAGGACGATGCCTATTTACGGGCTCGCTGTCCTCTAGCTCTACCACATAGTTCGCCCCTGAACGCGCCAACTTCATATGCGCAATACCGCCGGGGGCCAAATACACATGCCCTGGCAACACGCGTTGCCCATGCTCCGCCTCGTGCACCTGAACCTGACATAACGAGTCAAGCCGCTGCACAAATGAACGCGTAAACCCAGCCGGCATATGCTGGGTAATCATGATGGCTGGGCTATTCGCAGGCAAAGGCTCTAACACTTGGCGAATGGCTTCGGTGCCGCCGGTAGAGGCACCAATCATAATCAATTTTTCCGTAGTGGAAAAACCTTGAGTTAAGACGCGGCGCGGGGTGGTGGGCTGATCCTCTAGAGCGACCCGACGACGTGGTCTGGACATAGCCGCTGCTCGAATTTTTTCCGCGATAATGTCGGAATATTCAATTAAACCATCACGCAAGCCCAATCGTGGCTTGGTAACAAAATCCACCGCGCCTAGCTCTAGCGCACGCAATGTAATATCTGAGTTTCGCTCTGTTAACGACGAAACCATAACCACCGGCATTGGCCGCAAACGCATAAGACGTTCGAGAAAATCCAACCCATCCATGCGCGGCATTTCCACATCCAAGGTCAACACATCGGGATTGTATTGTTTTATTAGATCTCGAGCCACAATGGGGTCTGGAGCAACAGCAACTACCTCCATGTCATCATGGCTATTAATGATTTCCACCATTAGACTGCGCACTAATGCCGAATCATCCACACACAAAACACGTATTTTCTTCATGACAATACTAAAAAATCAATCAATCGGTATGTGGCTAAACACGCACGTAGACGGTTTGGCCTTGTAATTTAAAATCGTTTGTCATTTGAGAGAAATTCTCTGAGTGCCCGACAAACAGCAAGCCGCCGGGCTTCATGGACTGGGCAAAACGACTTAACAGTTTTGTTTGTGTTGGCTTATCAAAATAAATCATGGTGTTTCTGCAAAAAACAGCATCAAACTGACGCCCATGAGGCCAACCAGACTCGGAGACCAGATTTGCAACACCAAACTCGACAGCTTGCTGTAGTTTGGGCTTCACCTTTGCCCTACCCTCATGCGCTCCTGTACCACGATAAAAGTATTTTTTTAATAACGGTTGTGGAACAGGTTGCACTCGATCAAGCGTAAACACCCCCTTTTGAGCCCGCTCTACCGCCTCGGCATCGATATCTGTAGCCAATATCTGCACACCATTATCTAAGGCACCTAACGCCTCGTGTACAGTAATTGCAATGGAGTACGCCTCCTCACCTGTAGAGCACGTACTACTCCAAATAGAAATAGGCTTTTTTAGTTCTTTAACAAAACGACCTAGTATATCGAAATGGTGCTGCTCTCGAAAAAATGCGGTATGGTTAATCGTAAAAATGGAAATGTATTTATCCCATTCGGTGGACTCGGGGTGCTTATCCAGATGATCTAAGTAATCGCTCACTCGATCTAGGCCTAATCGTTTTGTACATAAACCTAGATTGCGAGCCACCATGTCTTCTTTGTGACTACCTAAAACAATACCTGATCTCAATTTAATTAAACGAGCAGCTCGCTCAAAATCCGCCGCCGTCATTGTCGGCATGCCTGGCAATGCAAACGCAATGGGTGATTCAGTTAACTGCGTCATATAACAGCTATTAATTAGCTCTCCAGTAAATAAGGGGTTGAATCTGCAGCATCATAGCCAGCCGACTCGTCTTCAAGGGCAAGGGGCTGGGCCGATGCGACGACGTCATGGTCATGCACTCTAAAGGCCGCCACTAACTGCGTCAATCGTCTGGCCTCGTCCTCGAGCGCCTCTACAGACAAAGCTGTATTTTCTACTAGCTGTGCATTTTGTTGCACCACCGCATCCATTTCAATAACAGCTCGGTTTACTTGATCAATGCCCATCGATTGTTCGTGGGAAGCATCTGAAATCTCACTCATCAAAACAGAAACGCCTGAAACGGCCTGTACTACTTCTCCTACCACCTTACCAGCCTGGTCCACTTGTAAGACACCTTTTTCTACCTGCGTTTGAGACTGCGTAATTAGCTCATTGATTTCACGTGCTGCCTGAGCACTACGTTGAGCTAAAGAGCGAACCTCTCCGGCGACGACGGCAAAGCCTCGACCTTGTTCACCGGCGCGTGCTGCTTCTACGGCAGCATTCAAAGCTAAAATATTTGTTTGGAAAGCAATGCTATCAATAACATTCACAATATCCGAGATCTTGGCCGAGCCCGCAGAAATATCTTCCATCGTGCGCACCACTGAGCTCACCGCCCCGCCCCCCTCTTGGGCGACTTTGGCGCTTTGCTCTGCCACGCCACTCGCTTGTTGCGCATTGTCGGTATTTTGACGTACTGTGCTGGCTAACTCATCCATACTGGCTGCGGTTTGCTGCAACGCTGCTGCTTGTTGAGTAGACCGGCTACTAAGATCATCGGTACCCGCGTGGATTTCCGTAGCATGCAAACGGATGGAGTCCACCCCTTCGCGTACGCTTAAAACCATACGACGTAATTCAGCTTGCATAGCATGCAACCCTTGGAACACTACCCCCAGCTCGTTCGTGGAGTTTACCGTAATAGGGTCTGTTAGGTTGCCTTGAGCAATTTGTGCAAAATGACCGTCAATTCGACGTAATGGTGACAACACCATGCGATTAAGGAACCAATACGCCAGCGCCGAGATTAGGACTGCCGCCACCATGCCCAGCCCCACAAGCTTCAACACAAAGCCATATTGTTTTTCTTCGCGTGAAGCATGACCTTCAACCACGTCTTGCTGCTGAATAGAAAGCTGCATGACTAATGAAGTGACCTCATTTTCCAACTGATGTGTCACCCCCATTAAATGATGGTTAAAGCCAGTGGTATCCCCTTTAAGCAGATAATCAAACAAAGGAGGCACACCGTCGGCCATGAGTTCATCATAAGCCACCACAATGCGCCCAAAATCTTCACCTAAATCGGGAATTGCTTGCCCTAGCTCTTTGTAGCGCTCAAAGCGTTGCTCTGAACCATTGAACTGGGCACGGGCTTGTTCTAACAAATGCGTGGTGCTGATATCTAAGGTTTTGGCTGTACCGGCACCGTCCTCTACCCATGAGCTAGACGTGGTGTAATCATTAGCACCAATATTTTGTGCATAGCTAGCTAGAGCACGACCCAGGTAGTTTTGACCGTCTTTATAGGAATCAATGGCCGCATTCAACATAACCATAGCGCGTTGATGTTGCATAATTTGCTGCAAAGCATAATTATTTTGCTTTAGCGACAAAATCCCTAATGCAGCCCCACCGATTAAGGCAAAAATAAAAAACAAAAGAACAAGAATTAAACTGGTTCTAACCTTCAAATTTGCTAAGTTCATGCTGTCCCCGCTATTTGATGCTTAATCAGTGTGTTTGTGAAAGATAATGCAAACCTATAGCGTGGCACTATCTACCAAAGCCATTTCCTCGCTAGTCATTAGTTTTTCAATATCAACTAATATCAACATACGTTCATCGACTGTACCAATGCCGGTTAAGTATTCTGTGGACAGCACTGAGCTGCCGAACTGGGGCGCATCGCTAATTTGGCTATTTTGTAGATTCAATACGTCTGACACGCCATCTACCACCACGCCCACAATACGAGACTCAAGGTTCAAAATCACCACTACAGTTTGATGATCGTAAGAGACCTGATCTAAATTGAACTTGATTCGTAAATCAACAATAGGAACGATCACCCCACGTAAGTTAGTCACCCCTTTAATAAAAGAAGGCACATTAGCTATACGCGTTACGGTTTGGGCTTCATAACCACGGATTTCTTGTACTTTAAGAATATCAATGCCGTATTCTTGCTCTGCTAAGATAAAAACCAAATATTCTTTGTTATTGCTTTGCTCAACATCGGCAACTAAATCTTTGCTCATGATTACTCCGTATTTTTATTAATTTATTAGCGTAGTGGCACTGACTTGCCCGCGCTCACGCGTAAGACGATGCAAAGCAAACACATCCACAATTAACGCTACGCTACCATCGCCTAAAATGGTTGCGGCTGAAATACCAGGAATCTTGCGGTAGTTGGCCTCTAGGTTCTTGACCACAACCTGATGCTGACCAATTAAGTGATCCACAATCAAGGCGAAACGCATGTCCTCTGCCTGCAGCACAACGGCAATAGCATCATTGAGATTGGTCTGATAACCATCTACGCCAAAAATTTCCCCTAGCGAGACCACGGGCAAATACTCGCCACGTACATACATGACGCGATCCCCAACGGTAATATTGCGCATCTGCTCTTCGGTGGGCTGCATGGACTCGGTTACATGACTAAGTGGCAAGATAAAGGTTTCCTGGCCTACCTGTACAGACATACCATCTAAGATGGCTAAGGTTAACGGCAATACAATGCGAGTGGTTGTGCCTTCGCCAGCCGAGGAGAAAATCTGTACATGACCGCCCATACTTTGGATATTGCGACGCACCACATCCATGCCCACCCCACGACCAGAAATAGCCGTGACTTCTTCAGCTGTAGAAAACCCGGGGGCAAAAATAAGCTGCCAAAGCTCATCGTCCGAGATGTTTTCATTAGTAATCAAACCGTTAGCCAGGGCTTTTTTTAGAATTTTGTCACGCTTTAACCCACCGCCATCGTCTGCGACTTCAATCACAATGTGACCACCCTGATGTTGGGCTGATAGCGTAAGCGTGCCCTCGCTTTTCTTCCCTACAGCCACACGCTGCTCAGGTGACTCGATACCGTGGTCAATACTGTTACGCACCAAATGCGTTAGGGGGTCAATAATGCGTTCAATTAAGCTCTTGTCTAGTTCTGTACCAGCACCTTTGGTAACAAGGCGAATTTCTTTTTCCATGCGGGCCGCGTTTTCACGCACCACCCGTGGGAAGCGACTGAACACGTAATCCATAGGCATCATACGGATCGACATCACGGCCTCTTGGAGATCACGCGCATTGCGCTCCAGTTGCTCTATACCGTTTAACAATCTGTCGTGGATAACCGGATCTAGTGTAGACGCCGTTTGCACCAACATGGCTTGAGTAATGACCAGCTCGCCTACTAAGTTAATGATTTGGTCCACTTTTTCTACGCCAACTCGAAGTGAACTGGATTCACTGCGTGCTGAAGACCCATTGGATTTGGCAGCACGAGGCGCGGCTTTTTCTTTTGCTGCAGCAGGTGCGGCGACGGATGGTTTTGCCTCGGATTCAGGCACAGGGTTTGGTACAGGGCTTGGTGTAGGTTCGACAGCTGCTGGCGCTGTGACTGCTGGCGGCACAGATACGGTAGCCGCTGTGGGCACAGCCTCGTAAGTGATGCTAAGCTGATCTTCATTCACCACAAAACAACACACGGCTTCAATGTCGCCGGCAGAGGCTGTGGTATTTAACCAAAGCGTTAACGCATTTGGGGCGGCTTGCTCGTGCAAAATATCGCCCATCAGCGCCATTTCATCGCGCAAAACAGCTAAGTCTTTGTCTGAGGCATTGCTGACGTTTACACACAAAGCTAAAGGACCGTCAGTACTAGCACTGGGCTCTGGTGCAGGGGTAGGCGCTGGGGGTGGTGCTACGCTTGGCTCTTGGCTTTCTACCGCTTCTGCTAATAAGTCATCCATAGATTGTGAGTCAGCCGCAGTGCTAAGGTTACCCTCAACATGGTCTTTTGCTATTTGGCGTAGTTGTACACAAATGCGCTCAAAAGCCTCATCATCGGGATCGTCCTCGTTTCGGTATGCCAAAACCTGATCACTAAGAATGTCTTTGGTTTCCAGAAACAAATCTATTAAGTCTTGGCGTAAATCCATCTCGCCATCACGCACAAAATCCAACAGATTTTCAAGTAAATGCGTGGTTTCGGCTAGATGCCCAAAACAACCGAATGTTGCAGCACCCCCTTTGATAGAATGCGCCGCTCTGAAAATGGCATTCAGCATGTCACTGTCTGGATCATCGATATCCAGCTCGAGCAACAAACCCTCCATATCGGCGAGCAGTTCATCGGCCTCATCAAAAAAGGTATCGTAAAATTGACTTAAATCTACCCCGGAGCTCATACATGCGTCCTTAGTAACATAACTACCCCATTACAATCTATCCCAACCCTAAATCGAGCTATAGATATCGCGTATTTGTGTTTTTTATTGCTAAATGTAATTTGAATTCAAAATGTATAACATATATTTACGGTGAACTCGTTAAATTTGCATCAGAGTTCTGATTTGCCTCGGACTCGGGTGAGGTGACTGTTTCAGCCTCACTTTCTTGCTCTGGTCTAGGCGTAGGCACATTCATCTGTGGCGGCTCGTACAGTGGTGTGTCCTGACTAAGCAGCTCGAGCTCTTGCTCTGTCAAGGCAGCCTCATTTTCTGCGTCAATACGCTGTTCAGCCGCTTTGCTTAGCACTGTAATACTGATACGACGGTTCACGGCAGCTGCGGGATCTTCTTTAACTAAACTGACGGTAGATGACAAGCCAATGATCTGTTTTACCTTGTCCTCACTAAGCCCCCCAGCCACTAACTCTTTACGCGCAGCATTGGCTCGATCAGCAGAAAGCTCCCAGTTACTGTATTCTCTTTCACCCGTGGCATACTGCACCGAGTCCGTATGACCCGCAATGCGGATTCGATTGGGCATTTCATTTAGCAAGAAGCTAATTGAACGCAATATAGTACGCATATAAGGCAACACACTGGCGCTGCCCATAGCAAACATAGGCTGGTTTTGCTTGTCAACAATCTGGATCTGCAAACCATCTTCCGTCATATTCAACAAGAGCTGAGGGTGAAATTGCTTTAGCTCGGGGTCGGACTGAATAAGCGCTTCAAGCTCGAATTTAAGGTCTTCTAGGCGCTCCATATCGCGTGGGCGCTCGCCGTCTTGCCCCCCCGAAGGATGCGATTGAGGCACAATACTTGGATCGCCGCCAGGAATCACACTATGCGAAAACTCGGACCGCGCCCCACCTGTAATAGCCTCCATCAAGGGCATACGAAAATAATCCGCAATTTCCTTGAGTTCTTCTCGAGGCACAAGCGATAGAATCCACATCACCAAAAAAAACGCCATCATCGCGGTCATAAAATCCGCGTAGGCGATTTTCCAGCTTCCAGCATGACGCCGCTCTGAACGCCTTCCTTTACGGCGAACAACAATAATACTGTCTTTACTCATGAGCTATCGCTTTACTTGTTTGCACTAGCACGTGACTGACGAACATGCTCTTCAAGCTCAATAAACGAAGGCCTATCACTTGAGAACAATACCTTGCGTCCAAACTCAACCGCTACAGGTGGTGGGTAGCCATTCAAATTGGCTAATAACGTGACTTTAATGCACTCCAATACCTTGACTGCTGCGGCATTACGGCTGTCCATTACATTAGCAAGTGGAGACACAAAACCGTAGGCTAAAAGAATACCTAGAAACGTCCCCACCATGGCTTTAGAAATTAAATCAGCAAGCACCGCAGGTGGTTGATCCACAGAAGCCAACGCTTTAATCACCCCTAAAACGGCCGCCACAATACCAAAAGCAGGCAACCCATCGGCCACTACGTGTAAGGCATTAGATGGAATGGAGCGCTCATCGTGAAAGCTATCAATTTCCTGGTCCATGAGGGCCTCGATTTCAAAGGCGCTCATATTGCCACTGATCATAATGCGCAAATAGTCACAAATGAACTCGATCAGCAAGTTATCACGCAAAATAGCAGGATAGGCAGTAAAAATAGCACTTTGTTTTGGGTCCTCGATGTCAGCCTCAATCGCCATCATGCCGTCACGGCGCGCTTTAGTAAGCAACGCAAACAACAAGCTCATCAGCTCCATATACAAGGCTTTGTTGTAGGGGGAGCTTTTCATAGCCCCCTTTATGGCTTTAAAAAGCATAGAGATGGAGCGCCCATTGCTGGCTGCAAAATAGCCCCCGAAAGCAGCCCCGCCAATCAGCAACAACTCAAACGGTTGATACAAAGCCCCAAGCGATCCACCTAGTGCTACGTAACTACCGAAGACCGAGAAAAAAACAATTAAATATCCAAGAATTATAAACACGGCTCAGCCTTGATTCTGTACTCTGACACAGCTTTTATAGTCGCTTGATTCATGTCAAGCCAAAACCACCTTTAGGCGGCTTTTTAGTCCTTAACTTGAGGCTTAGCGATTATTTTTGCAGCTTTAGCTGTGGTTGAGTTTTCCTTTATTACTTTTTGAGTTTTTGGTTGGGTCGTTTTTTTGGCACTAACACTTTTCTTAGTGGCTTTAGCCGCACGCACCTTTTTACTGGAGCGCGTTTTTCCTGCTCGGGGCGGCGGTTTGCAAATAGCACAAACAAAACCAGCTTCTGGGTCGTGCGCATGAGCAATAAACTGACCCGTGCATCGCTCACACTCAGTCAGTTGCAACATGCCACTTTCAAAAAAACGAATGAGCATCCAAGCGCGAGTAAAACTAAGCACAGGTTCTTCGCCCCTGCCCTCGACTCGCCCCGCGCAGGCTTGTTCTAGATAGAGCTTATACGCCTCGATAAGAGCATAAACCTTATGCGCAGGCGTTAACTTGTCCATATAGCAATAGACGCTATAGAACAAAGTGGAATGAATATTGGGGAGCCAAGTGGTGAACCAATCAACGGAAAAAGGCAACATGCCTTTGGGTGGCGAACAACCACGCACCTCGCGGTACAAACGTGCAAGACGGTCATAACTGAGGGCGGTCTCGGCCTGTAACACTTGTAGACGCGCACCCAAACGAATCATTTGGGTCGCGAGTTCGATATCCTTGGCTTCTTGAGAAACACTGCGTGTAGCCATACTATCCATCTAGAGCGGGCGTATCCGCCAGCTCGGCAGCAACAACAGCGCGTTGAGATAATAAAATAGTGGAATGGGCCTGTTGCAAAACACCCCCCAGCACATCTTGGGTTAAGGTTGAAAGCAACTCATAATCATTGAGCCTAAATGCACACAACAGCGTATTGGATGAGGCCAAACGTATAACCTGAGCAGGAGACAGGTTTAAGACGGTCTCTGCCACATCCTGATCAAAGCCCAAGCGGTACATGCCAGCCGAAAAATTTTCGCGTAACAGGCGCTGAGCTAGAAGCAGGTAAGATAAATTGACCTCTTGAATATCACCCAATAACGTATTGTCTGAAACGGGCATACGCCCCTCCTTGATGTTTTCGAAACGAAATTCGACCAACTCTCTGAGGTGGACCCTCGACAACTGTAAATAGGGAGTTAGCGAACAAAAGCCAGTGAAAGTTTATCTGGCATATGTAGCAGCAAAATGACACATGTTAAATTATTTAATAAATGTTAACAGATATATGTGCCAACATAAATATAACAAAATTGTGTCATCTATATGCAGATAACTACAGGATTATACATTCAGTAACGGTAGACCCGTTACGCAACGCACGGCTTTAGTTATTAAAACAGTAAATTCGCTAAAAAATACTGATATATATCAATTTATCAGGCTTAGGCTAAAGAGTAGTGTCGACAAAGCTCATAAAATTCCTCTAGGCGCGGAGTTGTAACACCTTCGTCTTGTAGTATGTTTGCAACGCTTTGTGCTGCCCCTGCGGCGGCTTGAGCATCTAAGAACAACCAACGGGACCGTCTAGCCAGCATGTCTTCTACAGTGCGTGCGTATTCGTAACGCACGGCAAAACGCACCATGGCTTGGGTTAAGCTTGGCAAAATTTCACTGTCTGCCCCCTCTAGACTTTGGACCCACGTGGTCTCAGTCCCATAAGCCGCCTCGTCAGCTTGTGCATGCAAATTGCGCCAATGGTTTCCGTTTGGAGCACCAACTAAACGTAAAGTTTTTGTAACAGAGGGTTTGGTTTTAAGATCAATCAGCCCTTGTTCGGCACAATGTTGCAACACATCGTCAGCCATTGCTCTATACGTGGTCCACTTACCGCCTGTTACGGTAACCAGTCCAGAGTTGCTGCTTAAAATTGTGTGCTCACGGCTGAGCTTTTTGGTGTTGCCCTCGGTGTTTGTGGCTTTAACCAGGGGGCGCAGCCCTACCCATACGCTTTTCACATCAGCTCGGGTTGGTTTTTTTGCTAAATAGTTAGCTGCCTCGGTCAAAATGAAGTTAATTTCACTTTCAAATGGGGTGGGTTCTAAGGCTAAATCATGACGTGGTGTATCCGTTGTGCCTAAGATAACTTTACCTAACCACGGCACCGCAAATAAAACGCGCCCATCTGCCGTTTTCGGTATAAGCAACGCGTGTTCACTTGGTAAAAAGTCGCGATCCACTACCAAATGCACCCCTTGGCTAGGACTAACTAGAGGTTGAGAGGGCTTGCCTGCGTGCGCGTCGTCCTGAGCACGAAAATGATCGACCCAAACACCCGTGGCATTAATGACGCATTGAGCTTGAATTTGAAAGCTCTGCTTTGTTTCCGCATCGTGACAAACTACACCTGTGACGCGATCATTGGTATAAAGCAGCTCTGATACGGGGCAGTAATTAACTAATAGCGCTGAATGCTGTGCTGCCGTGCGTGCCAAAGCCAATGCTAAGCGCGCATCATCAAACTGGCCATCCCAGTACATCACCCCACCTTTTAAGCCCTGTGTACGTACCCCTGGCAATGCAGACTCAACATGGCGCTTCGTTAAAAACCGTGTAGAACCTAACCCGTCTTTACCTGCCAGTGCATCGTAAGCCTTTAAACCTACCCCATAAAAAGGGGTTTCCCAGCATTTATAAGACGGCATCACAAAACCTAGAGGTGCAGCCAAATGGGGCGCATTGCGCAATAAGGCGGTACGTTCGTGTAACGCTTCGCGCACCAGTGAAATATTCCCCTGAGCAAGGTAGCGTACCCCACCGTGCACCAGTTTAGTCGCTCGTGATGAGGTGCCCTTGGCAAAATCTTCGGCCTCGAGCAGCACCACAGACAAACCACGTGATGCAGCATCTAGAGCCACACCTAACCCTGTAGCTCCGCCTCCGATCACCACTATATCAACTTGTTGAGTTCGCTCTAGAGCAGCTAAAAGTTGCGGCCTGTCAGTTAGGAGGGGAGAAATTCTTGATGTCATTGAGAAAAACCAATAAAAAAACAAACGTAGCCTATAGTTTAATTCAAGCTACAGGTAAACTTAGGCATTCAAAAATAAATTTATGTGTTATGAACTACATACTTGCACTAGACCAAGGCACTTCAAGCTCTCGTGCCATTATTTTCGACCAATCAGGTCAAGCAATTAGCTCTGCACAGCAGGAGTTTAGCCAAATTTACCCCAAGTCGGGCTGGGTAGAGCATGATCCTCTAGAGATTTGGCGTAGTCAATTGCAGACTGCGCAACAAGCGCTAAAAAAAGCCAATCTTAGTGCTTCACAGATCAAAGCCATCGGCATTACCAATCAGCGTGAAACCACCGTACTCTGGGATCGGCGTACTGGTCAGCCAGTACACAATGCAATTGTGTGGCAAGACCGACGCTCTGAGCCGCTTTGTGCTCAGTTACGTGAGCAAGGCCATGAGGCTAGCATTTTAAAAAAAACAGGTTTACGCCTTGATGCGTATTTTTCAGCCACCAAAATTGCCTGGCTACTACAACAGCCTGCGCTACGCCAGTTAGCTGAAGACGGGCATCTAGCCTTTGGTACCATCGACAGCTGGTTACTGTGGCAACTATCAAACGGCAAAGTTCACTGCACCGATACCAGTAATGCATCACGCACTTTGCTCTATAACATTCACACCCAGCAATGGGATGATGAGCTTTTAGCACTTTTTGATATACCTGCCAATCTTCTTCCTCAGGTTCAACCTTCAAGTAGCTTATTTGCCCATGCTGATGCTGAACACTTTGGGCATGCTATTCCTATATACGGTGTCGCAGGCGACCAACAAAGTGCTCTATTTGGTCAAGCTTGTTTTAAGGCGGGCATGGCAAAAAACACGTATGGCACAGGGTGTTTTTTACTTATGCACACTGGGTCTACCATTGAGCAATCCCAAAACGGTCTGATCAGTACCTGTGCTGCGCAAATCGATAATACGCCAGCTTATGCCCTAGAGGGCAGCGTGTTTGTGGGGGGCGCTGTGGTGCAATGGTTACGCGATGGCTTAGATGCTTTTACCCATAGCGCTGAAATTGAAAAATTGGCACTTAGCGTACCAGATGCAGGTGGGGTGACATTTGTGCCCGCTTTTACAGGCTTAGGCGCGCCCTATTGGCAAGCCAACGCACGCGGTACTATTACAGGACTAAGCCGAGGCACCACCATGGCTCATATCGCTCGGGCCGCACTGGAAAGCATAGCCTTTCAAAGCAGTGCCCTACTCGAAGCAATGATCAAGGACGCCGCTCAAACCGGTGCACCCGCACTGTCAGAGCTGCGTGTTGATGGGGGTGCCAGTCAAAATAACTTGTTGATGCAATTTCAAGCCGATCTACTTGGCTTACCTGTAGTCCGGCCCACATTGATTGAAACAACAGCCTTGGGCGCGGCCTATTTGGCGGGATTAGGTTGCGGCATCTATGCGGATTCAACTGAAATTGAAGCCCTGTGGCGCGTTGATCGTATTTTTGAGCCCCAACTATCGCGTGACATAGCGGACGAGCGCTTAGCTCAGTGGCAAAAGGCCATCCGCCAAACCTGTACGGAGTAAAACGAAGTATGCAGAACATAGCTCTAGCAGTAGGTGTATTTATTGTGCTGCTGATCAGTTTAAGCTTTGGTGAGCGCATTAGCACCGAGTTGATTCACTGGTTGTCTTACCTAACTGGTCTAGCATTCAATAACTTACAAGACGTCATTCACAGCATCCAACAGTATTTAAATCTGAATTGGGGCAAAGTGGCCCTAGCGTTAATATTGACTTTACCTATTAGCTACTGGCTCAGTCGCAAACATCAGTCTGGAGACCGTTCTGCATCGCGACGTCTCTCTAAACGCAAAACAGCTATTTTTCTGGCTTTCTTTTTAGGCTGGGCAGGTATCCATCGTTTTTATCTAGGGCAGTTGGGTTGGGGACTCATGTATTTAGTGCTGCTTTATTTATTTGCCCCGCTTAGCGTCATTTTAAGTTGGATTGATGCGCTTCGTTATGCGTTGATGAGCGATGATGAGTTTATGCTGCGCCTATGAGCCCCACTACTTTTGAAATTCATACCCAGTTAGAAACACCACAAGCAAATACCAGCGATATGCTGCTGCTAGACCGTGTCTTAGAACACGGTCCTCAGGCATTGATTTGGCAAGGCTCTCAAGGCTTAGTCGTTCCACGTACTTATGAGCGCAACCCAAACTTTAGTGCTAGCCAACAAGCACTTGCTGACGCTGGTTGGCCTATAGAAGTACGTCAGTCTGGCGGCGGCGTGGTTCCCCAAGGCCCTGGTGTTTGGAATCTAAGTCTAAGCTGGCGTCAATACGGTAAGCCCTTCGACTTGGCTCAGTCTGCTTATCCGTTTATTTGCCGTATTTTGCAGCAAGCGCTTGAGCAATGCGGAATAGAAAGTTCGCCACAAGCCGTAGAGGGATCGTTTTGCGATGGTCGATTCAATCTAGCAGTAGGCCGCGGGCCCTATCAAAAAATAGTGGGTACCGCCCAAATCTGGCGTCTAGCACCTCCGCCACCCCACTATGCCAACCACCCTCGCCAGCCGGGTAACCCTACAGCTTGGCATGTAGGCTTGGTTCATGCCGTAATTCTTATGGATATTAATGAAAAAGCCCTGACCTTAAAAACCAATCTAGTGGAACAGCTTTTGCACCAACCCAGACGCTATGCAGCTGATAAAATTTGTAGCTTAGCGCGTCTGGGCTTAGAGGCTACAGACTTTTTGCAGGCGCTGCAGCAGGTGCTGAGCCAGCAGCCCCCGCCTCACGATCAAGGATGGCCATTACCGTAGGTATGCCATCACAAATACGCTCTACGCCTAAACGTTTAGTTAAGCCCATACGGGTAATGGTCTTGTAGACCGCCGGATTCACCTCGGATAAAAACACTTTAATATGTTTAGTGTGCGCTTTATGCACAAAACGGTCTAATGCCCCCAGTGCGGTACCATCGACAAAAGGCACCTGATTTAAACGCAATATCACAGCACGTACAGACGGGTTTAATTCGTTTAATGCAGCATCAAGGGGGTCGAGTGCAGCAAAGAAAAACGGCCCATTCACACTAAGCACGACCACATCATCCGCAAACTGCAGATTATCTAGTGCAAACTCGCGCTTTAGTTGTTGGCTAGTTTGACGTCGAACCTCTACGCTGTCTGCCATACGTTTTAAAAAGTGCAACATGGCTAACACCACGCCTATATTTACTGCTACGACTAAATCTGCAAACACCGTTAAAGCAAAGGTGATTAGCAAAATCACCACATCAGCCCGTGGGGCTGTTTTTAACTGCCGGATCACTGTCTGTGGCTGGCTCATGTTCCATGCCACCACGAATAATATGGCTGCTAGGGTAGCCAACGGAATGTTAACCGCCAACGGCGCTAACAAAACCAACACCAACACCAACACAAGCACATGCACCACGCCGGCAATAGGGCTGTTGCCACCATTGCGAATATTGGTAGCCGTACGAGCAATGGCACCCGTGGCGGCAATGCCCCCGAACAATGGGGTTAATAAATTAGCCAAGCCCTGACCAATTAGCTCTTGGTTCGAGTTATGCCGTGTATTGGCCATATTGTCTGCCACCACGGCTGACAATAACGACTCGATAGCACCTAACATAGCAATAGCAAACGCCGGCCCAATCAGCTCGATCATGCGCGATAGGCTTAGGTGCGGCAGCTGCAAAGAAGGTAAGCCCCGTGGAATCTCACCAAAGGCTGTGCCAATCGTAGCCACGCTAGGAAATTGAAAAATGCTTTGCACAACCGTTAACACAATCAGAGCAATTAACGGCCCTGGCACTTTTTTCAATAACGGGATGCGAGCGGTATATAACACCAAAAATAAAGACAGCACCCCTACAGCTGTTGTGGCACCATCTAACTGAGGAAAAGCACTAAGTAACTGCCATAGCTTTTCATGAAAATTAATGCCAGTAGGGGCTGGCAAACCAAAAAATGACTGCCACTGCCCCACCCAAATAATTACCCCTATACCAGCGGTAAAACCAATAATGACCGGCACGGGTATGTATTTAATAATTACCCCTAAACGAGTAATACCCATCAGCAACAAGATGGCACCCGCCATGAGCGTGGCAATTTGCAAACCCTCTATACCGTGTTGCGCCACAATAGCGGAAAGGATCACAATGAAGGCACCAGTAGGCCCCGCAATTTGCACGCGACTGCCACCAAATAAGGACACCGCCAGCCCCGCAATAATAGCGGTATAAATACCTTGTTCTGGTTTCACCCCAGAGGCAATAGCAAATGCCATAGCCAATGGCAATGCTACGACCCCGACAATAATGCCCGCAATACAGTTTCTGATCCAATGATTGCGAGCCAGCAACCCAGCTCGCTTTGCTTCAAGCAATGCGATCACAGTTAGCTATCCTTTATGTGCTATTAATAAACTATGTCTATTTATTTAAGCGCTAACTCGCAACTTTAGCAACCTCAAACTATTTACAATCACTAACAAGCTGGCACCTACATCAGCAAACACCGCCATCCACATAGTGACATTTCCAGTCAAGGCCATAATCAAAAACACCGCTTTAATACCCAAGGCCACGCTAATGTTTTGCACTAAGACCTGATGCAAACGCTGAGATAAGCGCATGGTATGAGGAATTTGGCGTAAATCATCATTCATAATGGCTACGTCTGCGGTTTCAATAGCCATATCCGTGCCTAGGGCCCCCATCGCAAACCCAATAGAAGCCTGAGCTAAGGCCGGCGCATCGTTGATGCCATCGCCTACCATTCCTGTTACCCCACGCTGTGTTTGCGCTGTAACAATACGCAGCTTGTCTTCAGGCAGTAGATCGCCTTGGGCATGCGTTAATCCTACCTGTTGCGCCACATGCTGCACCGCAGCATTGTTATCACCCGATAACATTTCCACCTGCACCCCAAGCGCTTGTAACTGCTGTAAAGCCTCGGGTACGTCTGGTTTGATTTGATCTAAAACCGCAAACGCAGCCCAGACCTGCTGACTTGAACCTAAAAAGACTAGACTAGCACCGCGCTGCTGCTGTAGGCGTACCCAATCGTGTAAATCTGCTGGCAATTCAGCCGCAGTAGGCATCCAGCTTAACTTTCCTAGCTGCCAGACAGTAGCGTCCCAAACCGCCTGTACCCCTGCCCCGGGAATGGCTTCAAACTGAGCTAAAGGCAAGGCTTGCTGTACCTGCCCCGTTAACCCTTGAGCCACGGCCACCGATGCAGGATGATCGGAGCGCTGTGCTAAAGAGTACGCAAGCTCAAGCGCTTGGTCAGCCCGAGGTGCGACCCAATGGTCTTGTAACTGCGGTTGACCCAGTGTAATGGTGCCCGTTTTATCTAAGGCCAAATAACGCAAATGACGTGCTTGCTCTAGGTACACCCCCCCTTTGATGAGTAAACCCATGCGCGCTGCGCGCGTTAAAGCGCTAACCACAGCTACGGGTGTTGAAATAACTAATGCACACGGACATGCAATCACTAACAACACCAACGCTTTATAAACCCAATCTAGCCACGCCCCACCAAACAGCCAGGGCCCCAATAAAGCTAAGGCCAACGCTACCAGTGTCACAATAGGGGTATAAACCCGCGAAAACTGATCCACAAACCGCTGCACAGGGGCTTTGCCTTGTTGAGCATTTTGTACAGCTAAGGCAATACGCACCAATAACGTATCATCGTAAGCACCTTGTGTAGCAAATTGCAGCTCACCAAAACCATTAATAGAGCCAGCAAATACGGTATCACCCGCCTGTTTATCCACGGGTGCGCTCTCGCCTGTAATAGGAGCCTGATTCACTACGGAACGCCCAGACTGCACCACACCATCCAAACCAATACGCGCCCCAGGCATTACGCGCACCACGGCCCCCAGCGGCACCTGTTGTGCTAACTGCATACGCCACTGACCGTCTGGGCCCATAACCTCAACTTGCTCGGGAGCCAAATTTAAGAGCCCGTCCACGGCATGACGCACCCGATCTAAAGAGCGTGCTTCAATCAACTCGGCCAAGGCAAACAAGGACATCACCATCGCCGCCTCTGCCCAGCTTCCGATTAACACTGCCCCTGTGACCGCGATACTCATTAGCGCATTAATATTTAAGTTGCGATTTTTTAAGGCGACCCACCCTTTTTTGTACACGCCGAGCCCACTAAGGAATAAGGCTACAAACGCCACGGGCAATACCCAAACCGCAGATACATCTAGCCATGTCATAACCTCTGCAGCCAACGCTAGCCCCACCGCCATAACAATCTTAGGCAACGGTGAGCTTTGCTCCGAAGGCGTAGGCTCTTGGACTTCATCATTTAAACGCTGCGGGGCCATACCCAAACTGGTTAAATCTCGCTCTATCTCTGCCCCTAAGCCTTGGCTATGCACGACCTCTAAACGGCGCTGCATCAAATTGAATTGCAATTGCGCCACACCCTCTTTGGGTTCTAATTTGCTGCGGATTAACTGCTCTTCCACAGGGCAATCCATTTGCGAAATATAAAACCGCGTTAACTCTTGACCGGACTGCGGTATGAGCTGGGCAGCCTTAGAAACAGCATGGTTGTTTTGATTATGCTCGTGATCATGGGTATGCGTTGCGCAACATGAAGAGCTGCTAGTTATTTCGTTAGCAGCGTCTTGATCACCTTGATATCGTTCCACTTTCATCACCCACCTTCATAAAAAAACCTGTATGCTTAGTAGTAAACACCTTAGAGTAACTACAAGGTCAAGCAAAGGAGTCCCTCATGAAGATTGGTGAATTAGCAAAACAAACAAACTGTAGCGCAGAAACCATTCGGTATTACGAAAAAATTGATTTACTCCCTCAGCCCCAACGCTTAGATAATAATTACCGTCAGTATGGGCCTGTGCATGTAGAGCGATTACGCTTTATCCGTAATTGCCGTAGTCTTGACATGACCCACGAGGAAATTAGACATTTGCTGCAGTTTATTACTCAACCCGAATCAGGCTGCGAGCCTGTCACGGCCGTAATTTCTGATCATCTACAGCATGTGGATGTGCGTATTCAAGAGCTTACCCAACTACGTCAACAACTCTTGCAGCTCAAGGCTGCTTGCGCCCACGAAAACCCAGCGCAAGCCTGCGGCATTTTGGATCAAATCAGTAATATGAACCCCTTGCCCGAAAATGAAACTCACCTAGGCTAAAACAAACAGCACAAAAAAAACACCCCGGAGGGTGTTTAAGGTACTACACACAGATCGTTCACCTGCGTTAACAGTCGCATCTGCGGCGGGGCAAGAGCCCAAAGCTTGTGCAGTGCACTGAATGAATTCATAGCAGAGCTTAAACCAAAATGGATAAGATCTGGCACCACGTTAGACTTTAGCAAAAAGCCATGAAATAACAACTCCGTAATTACCCAATCTGACCATTTACTGAGCTATATCAAACACAGAGCATAATTTTGAGCTCTTTCACACCATTTGACATCCTCCTCGCCCTAAACGACGAAGCTTTCCGCGCGTTTTAGTAAATGAGCAGTATGGGCTGCGCTACCCTACAGCTGGGTCGGGGGCGAGGTGTTTGGAGCACAAAAAATATCGTACAGAGTTTGCATAACACGCAATACATCTGCATTACCTAAACGGTAATACACGTATTTACCCGCTTTACGTGTTTGAACCAACCCCTCGGTGCGTAGCACGGTTAACTGTTGTGATAAGGTGGGTTGTTCGATGCCGGTTAAGTTACGTAGCTCGGAAACATTTTGCTCGCCTTGTACCAACATACACAACAACATAAGCCGGTCGGGATTGGCCATGCACCCTAACAAGCTAGCCGCCTCATCGGCCACAGCATTTAATTGAAGTAGAGCATTTGCTTTATCTGTCATCATTGTCTTTTTTACATGGCTTTAATATACTAAATTATATACTATAAAACCTTAGAACTACAGCAGGAGTCACTATGTCCCAACCTCATGCTCAGGCTTTTTTTGATCCCCAGACCTCTACCTATTCATACGTAGTCTATCAGCCTGGGCAATCTGCCTGTGCCATTATTGACCCTGTCTTAGACTATGACCCGTCTGCTGCGCAAACCAGTACAGACTCAGCACAACAACTGGTGGATTATATTCAAGCCCACGGCCTAGAAGTGCAATGGATACTGGAAACCCATGCTCACGCCGATCATTTATCTGCAGCCGCTTGGTTGAAAGAGGTTGTGGGCGGGCAAATTGCTATTGGGGCGTCAATTAAACACGTTCAGCACTGCTTTAAAGACATTTACCATCTTGGCCCCCAACAACCCACAGACGGTACCCCCTTTGATGTGCTGTGGAACGACGGCGACATTTTTCATATTGGCCCTCTCGAAGTCCAAGTCTTACATGTGCCTGGACATACCCCCGCCGATATGGCGTATCACATCAAAGGTCTAGGTATTTTTGTGGGCGACACCTTGTTTTTACCCGATGTAGGCACAGCCCGCTGCGACTTCCCCGGCGGCTGCGCCACCAAACTGTATCAGTCCATGCAGCGACTACTGAGCTTTCCTGATGACACCGTTTTATTCATGTGCCACGATTACCCACCCAACGACCGAGAACCTCAGTATGCGTGTACTGTGGCTGATCAAAAAGCCCACAACATCCACCTAAAAAATAACACTACCCAAGAGCAGTTTGTACAACTACGTCAAGCGCGTGACGCCACACTGGGGCTACCTCGCTTAATGCTTCCTGCACTGCAAATCAATATTCAAGCCGGCCATCTGCCTCAAGCTGAAGCCAACCAGGTAGCGTACTTAAAAATCCCTTTGAATTACTTCAATTAAGCCCAAAGCCCACCCAACGCTGGGCTTTATTAAATGAAAATACTTGCATGCTTTGCTTACCAGTCTGGCTATATAACTACACAGCTAGACTGGATAACACCACTAACGCCCAATCATCTACACCAAAGCCATAAAAAAACGGAGCCAATCCACCAAAACACGAATCGTATCAGCTCTTTTAACTAATGCCCTAAACGAAATGATTTATTTTCGGCACTGTTATTTTTTTCGGCTCAACACCACAGCACCTGTTAAAACTAAGACCGTACCCCCTACTTGTAACAAGGTAATCGGCTCATCTAAAAACCAATACGCTAAAAACAAAATAGAGACCGGCCCAATCAACCCTAACTGCGCCGCCATCGGTGCCCCAATACGCTCTACCGCCCACATAATCATAAAAGTAGGAAATACCGTATTTAAGGTGGCGTGAATCAATGATAAGCCGTACACCTCTTTAGGCTGATCCAACCCCGCCCACCCTTGTACGATAAAGAAGTGAATTAAAGTGTAAACCGCCGATGTTGCCATGGCATAGGCCACCAATCGCGTAGACCCTATTTGCTTTAATAACTCGCCCGAACCAATCAAATAAAACGAATACGTCAAAGCAGACCCCAACACCAAGCCCGCCCCCAACAGCACATGATCACCCTCTAGACTCAAGTCTTGAATAAAAACCAAGCTTACCCCCAAGTAAGACAGCGCCAACGCCACCCACTGTTTTGGCAAAATCAATTTCTTTAAAAAAAACGCAGAGAACAATAAAACAAAAGTCGGAGCCAAAAATAAAATCAAACGCTCTAAACCCGCTGTAATGTATTGCAGACCCAAAAAGTCCAATAGACTAGCTAAGTAATAGCCAATAAACCCCAGCACCACCACTTGCCAGCGCTGCTTGGCCGATAAGGCAGGTAGCTTGCCCTGATACGCTTTATATGCCTGCCACAGCGCTATCACTAAAAACACCGGCAAGGACAACAGCATCCTAAACCCAATCACCGTTAGCGCATCTACCCCATGCATATAAGTCAATTTCGCCACAATGGCTTTAGCCGAAAACAAAATCGAGCCTAAACCCGCTAAAAGAAAGCCTATCCAGAACGTACGACGCGCTGAGTTCATAACCACCTCGTCAAATCAAAAAAATATTCTACGATAATGTTGCACTTTTCAAAAATCCTTGTTATAGTTTTATTTCTTTGGCGGACACAGCAATAAAAAGCAGTCCAAAAAAGAAACAAAAAGTCTCATTTAATTAATTTTTTAAAATAATTTGACTTAATTTTAAAAAACATGTTATAGTAGATTTTTTAGCAATTCCCCGATAGCTCAGTCGGTAGAGCGACGGACTGTTAATCCGCAGGTCACAGGTTCGAGCCCTGTTCGGGGAGCCAAAATTCCAAAGCCCAGCTATGTATTTAGCTGGGCTTTTTGTTTTTACTATGCCTCACAACATGGCCTGATATTTAGCCACAACGCAATCAGGCACATAAATTAATGTCCCATCCTACACCTATTACGCCCTCAAACTAATTTTGTGATCTGGGCAACACGCCTACTTGCTCCCATTTGTTAAACTTTCCCCATAAAAAAGCACCCTGTTAAGGGTGGACATGTAGGCACTTTTTACGTTTCACCGCCAAGGACTCTCTGCGTTGTCATGGCAGCAACTCAACGAAGTTTTGCTGCCATTAACACATCCCTGTTTTTGGATTGGTTTGTTTCTCACAGCACTCAGCCATTAAGTATCCTACTAGATCCACTAATGCTGAGGTATTAGCACGATAACGCTGAAACCGCCCTTCTTGCTCTACATAAACAAGACCAGCGTGCGTCAGAGTCTTTAAATGAAAAGACAAGTTAGTTGGAGGAATAGCTAACTGCGAGCTAATTTCCCCGGCTACCAAGCCGTCCTCACCAAACTGTACTAATAGTTTCACAATATCCAACCTTAACTCGGAAGCTAAGGCATCAAATTTACTGACTGCCTCTTTTTTATCCATGTCTTATCCATTCAGTTTCAGGGAAAAATGCTGCAAAAATGAATAGAAGCTAAATACTACGCTGATTCACTCGCTTGGACAGCTCCTCGGCGCTTTCCTTTCGTTCACTATACCGGTCAACCAAATAGTCAGCGCATACACGAGTCAATAACGTAAATTTCATGAGCTCTTCCATTACATCAACAATACGATCATAGTACGAAGACGGCTTCATTCGGCCATCTTCTTCAAACTCCAAATACGCCTTAGCCACAGAGGATTGATTAGGAATCGTAATCATCCGCATCCAACGCCCTAAAACCCGCATTTGGTTGACGGCATTAAAAGACTGCGAGCCACCTGATACCTGCATCACCGCTAAAGTTTTACCTTGAGTAGGACGCACAGCGCCCATGGATAAAGGAATCCAATCAATCTGTGCTTTTAAAATGCTCGTCATCGCCCCGTGGCGCTCTGGAGATGTCCAAACCATCCCCTCTGCCCAAAGCACTAAATCCCGTAACTCTTTAACCTTTGGATGATCCTCTGTCGCCCCATCGGGCTGCGGTAAACCCCGAGGATCAAAAATTCGAGTCTCAGCACCTAGTTGATTTAATATTCTGGCTGCTTCTTCTGTTACAAAGCGGCTGTATGAGCGCTCTCGAATAGAGCCATAGAGCAATACAATACGAGGTGGGTGTAATGTGGTTTGTTTGGGAAATAATCGATTTAAATCAGGGGTTTCTAATAACGACTCATCAAGGCTGGGTAAATCTAAACGCAACACTTTCATATCCTCTTTCATAAACGCCTAAGCAATCCTTTGTTCTAAGACAATGCACCTAAACGTATAGCCAATGCCATTAAAGTGATCAACAAAACAGGTGTTGTTAAAATCAATCCCACTCTAAAGTAATACCCCCAACTAATTGCGGTGCCTTTTTTCGCTAAAACATGTAACCATAATAAGGTAGCTAGACTACCAATAGGCGTACATTTCGGCCCTAAGTCACTACCAATCACATTGGCATACATCATGGCCTCCCTAATAGAGCCACTCGCAGTCGAAGCATCTATAGAGAGCGCAGTTGTTAGCACAGTAGGCATATTATTCATAATAGAAGACAACACCGCGGAAAGTATCCCTGTTCCTAACGCTGCCCCCCATATTCCCCCTTTAGCAAACTCATTTAGCAGCAATGCAATATGGTTTGTTAAGCCTGCATTACGTAAGCCATACACAACCAAATACATACCTAATGAAAAAACAACAATTTGCCATGGTGCACCTCGCAAAACTTTGTTTAGGCTAATTACTTTTCCACGTGCTGCGACCGCCAGTAACAACGCCGCTGCCATCGCCGCCACGGCACTAACAGGCACACCTAAAGGCTCTAGCCCAAAAAAACCGATCAGCAATAGCACCAGCACGGCCCAACCGGCTTTAAAAGTTAGCGGATCTTTAATCGCATTAATCGGCTGTGGTAGCTGAGCCAAGCTATAGTTGGTAGGAATGTCTGGCTTGAAAAACACAACCAACACAAACAAGCTTGCTAAAACAGACACCAAATTAACTGGCACCATGACTACCGCATAGTCCTTAAAGCCAATAGAAAAGAAATCCGCAGAGACAATATTGACCAAGTTAGACACCACAAGTGGCAAACTGGCGGTATCCGCAATAAAGCCAGCGGCCATGACAAAAGCCAACGTTGCTGCCGCAGAAAAGCCCATTGCCATCAACATCGCCATCACAATAGGGGTCAAAATTAAAGCGGCTCCATCATTAGCAAATAAAGCAGAGACGGCTGCACCCAGCAAAATAATTAACGCAAACAGATTAATGCCACTCCCCTTCCCCCAGCGCGCCACATGAAGTGCCGCCCATTCAAAAAAGCCGGCCTCATCCAAGAGCAGACTAATAATAATGACAGCAATAAACGTTGCGGTTGCGTTCCAGACAATCCCCCAAACCACGGGAATATCCGTCCATTGCACCACCCCAAAAGCAAGAGCAACCGCAGCCCCTATTAACGCACTCCAGCCAATACCCAAGCCACGGGGCTGCCAGATCACTAAGGTCAAGGTCAAAACAAAAATCAAAATAGCAACTAGCACGATAAAATCCTAAAACGAACTCTTTCAGTTAAGAAATACAGTTAACTGACAAAAAAGAGCCAGCTATAAACCAGACAGATCTCTTGCACTTTGCTGTAAATAAGTGCGCTCTAACTTTTACTTAGGAAGGCTGATGAGCAGCTCCAACCGATATCGGATCATAAGCATCGCTTGGTTAAACGCTGCTAGTTTTTCATCCTCTGAACCGCCTACGTTAGAGGGATCTGAGTCCCCCAATGCGCGGTCTTTTACTGCATAACCCCTTAGTAGATATCCCCCCATGCTGCAACACATGTAAAGCAAACGGGTTCGTTTTTTGATTTTCGCTAGGACTACTGCCCGCCGAGTAGGCTTTAAAACGCCCCCGCCCTAAGTCATTAAGCAAATCTTCCGCCAAAACACTACGCGCAGAATTATGGGTACACAAAAACAAAACATTCAAAGGGAACACCTGAGGCGCATTCATAAGCTCTCCGTTAGTCAGTGCTTGAAGACAACATCATTTCAACTATACTTGGATAGTTGAATAATATCAAAAATAAGAGCATTGTTAAGTTACACTTAAAACTATTATGCTAGGACCTAACGCTTAGCCTAGCAAAAATAGTAAGATCTCCAGCCACGCCACAGAATTTTGCACTACGTTTAAAGCCCCTAGCTCTGACTTGGCCCTGAACTGAGCTACTTAAAAAACTCTTATTAAAGCCCGTAAAATTACTAATTCGGTTAAGCAAAATAACTATTTTTAGTAATTTATTTTCTGCTGTTTAACTTAGTCAGAAAATAAATCAAATACAAGCTGTCTAAACCATTTATTCGCAGTGTCTCTATGATATTTACTATGCCAAAATAGATTAATAGCAATCTCCGGCAAATCGATAGGCAAGGGTAAGCTTATTAGATCAAAAGGACCTAAACAACTATTAGCAAAACGCTCTGGAACAGTCGCAATCAAATCTGTACTTTGTAAAATATGAGCAACAGCTATAAAGTGAGGAATCTCCAGACGAATGTCTCGGTCTAGACCCGCATGCTGCATAATCGCATCTATCTCTCCGTGACCGGTACTAGGCGAAGTAATTTTTATATGGCCATAGCTACAAAAGCTTTCTCGCGTCATTGGCTGCTTACTGAGCGGATGATCTTTACGACATAAGCAGACATAACGATGATGAAAAAGACGCCTCTGATAAAACCCTGCCTGGAGTTCTGGGTGTAGCCCAATAGCCAAATCAACCTTCCCCTCAGCTAGATTTGTCGCAAGGTCCGTATGACTTCGTAGCGTTTTCACTGATATTCCTGGATATCGTTTAAGCAGAATATCAACGAGTCGAGGAAGAAAATAAATATCCCCAATATCGGTCATCGTTACAAAAAAGCATTTTTTGCTTTTTAGAGGATCAAACGAGTCTTGTTGGTTAATGGCAGTATTTAATAAATCAATTGTTTGCGCTATGGGACCAATTAGCAGAGTCGCATACGGTGTTGGCTGCATCCCTTGACTAGTGCGTACAAATAGATCATCGCTAAATGTTTTTCGCAAACGTTTTAATGCATTACTAACCGCTGGCTGACTTAAACCAAGGTTTTCAGCTGCGCCCGAAACACTTTTATCAACTGCTATTTGATGAAAAATTATAAGTAAATTAAGATCAAGATCACGCAAACGCATAAAAGCAACTCACAATGAAACGATTACAAGGCAGACTATTCACAAGAGCAATAGTTACTATCATTTTCTAGCTATTCTATAACGCACTGTAAATAACTATGCTTAAAAGCATGACATATTAGATAAAGGGTCCCTTATGAATAGCTCTCCTTCAACGATAGAAATTGGCATCATCGGCGGTGGTATTACTGGGGTCGCATTAGCGCTTGGGCTTTCCCGCTTTCCCCACCTAAAGGTTAAGTTATTTGAATCAGCCTCTGCACTTGGTGAAGTCGGTGCCGGTGTCTCGTTTGGTGCAAATGCGGTACGCGTAATCCAAGATTTATGCATGAGCTCAGCCTATGAAAAAATAGCAGATCAGACCCCAGCCCCCTGGCAGGATGTATGGTTTGAATGGCGCAAAGGAAGCAATGCTGACTACCTTGCTGTCAGCATTGCACCTGGTGTTGGACAATCCTCAGTGCACCGGGCTGATTTTTTAAATTTATTAGCACAGCAGTTACCAGAAAATATCATTTGTTTTAGTAAGCGAGCATGTAGCGTCAATGAAAATGAGAAAAAAGTAACAGTTAACTTTACAGATGGGACAAACTATCAATGTGATTTACTTCTTGGTGCCGATGGGATTAAGTCAAATCTCCGTAACTACGTACTTCACAACCTCTCTGAGCCACTAACAATGCCCAGATTCAGTGGCACCTGTGCTTATCGAGGACTTGTAGATAGTGAACAGCTATACAACTCTTACCGTGCAGCAGGAATAGATGAGCACTTAATCAAAGTCCCACAAATGTACTTAGGACTTGATGCCCATGTTCTCACATTCCCTGTAAAACAAGGGCGTCTAATCAATGTAGTAGCCTTTGTTTCCAACCGAAACAACCCAAATCCTATTTGGCCTAAAGATACACCTTGGACTCACACTGTGTCACAAGAGCAAATGCTAAAAGACTTTTTAGGCTGGGGGGATGCTGTGACAGAACTGCTCAAATGCATTCCCAAACCCACCTATTGGGCATTACACGATCTAGAAGAATTGAGTCGCTATAATTATGGGCGCGTGGGCTTAGTGGGTGATGCTGCCCATGCCATGCTGCCTCATCAAGGTGCCGGTGCAGGCCAAGGACTAGAAGACGCTTGGTTGCTAACTCGTCTTCTTGGTGATCCCCAAATACTTAATACGGACCTTAAAAAAATACTTAATGTATATGATGCTGTTCGCAGACCTCGAGCCTCTCGTGTCCAACGCACATCATGGGAAGCAGGTGAGCTCTATGAACTTAGAGACCCTCTAATCGGTAAACAAGAAGATTTACTCTCAAAAACACTCACAGATCGATTCGATTGGTTATGGAATCATAATATGGACACCGATCTCTCTGAAGCAAAAAAGCAACTAAACTGGAAATAATAAAAAATTAAAGCACGCATAGTTAACCAAATAAATTTAAGAAAAAACCACCTTCCCTCATCTTTCCCTATGAATAATATCTTAAACTTATTCAAAAAATGGTTAGCTATGCTTCAAAAACAAATAAAAAATAAAATTTAATATTTTTATTAGCAGACCTTCAAACTTCTCATCTATCTATTTCCAACCCCATCAATTTTGGCCCAAATTTTTAGTAAGAAAGGTTAATTTTATTAACCTTTTTACTCTATGCTACTTTTTTTGTGTTCTTAGCTCACAAAAAACTCAGCATTTGCTACAACTTATACAGTTGACAATGAACTTGCACCATAACAGAAAAATCATTATTAGAAATGACAATTATTAATATATTTCTAAAGCTTCTAAAATAATTTTTAAAATACGTAACTATCCAAACACCGTCTATTTTATTATTTCTCAAAAAACTAAAGATAACACCTAGACTTCTTTTATATTAAAACAATACCGTTAAGGTATAATCGGTTCATAAAAACACAACTGGAGCCAAAACCAAGCCACTATGAACCTAAGACAAATTCGCTATTTTGTAATAGTTGCTCAAGAAAAGAACTTCACTCGAGCTGCTGAAATACTTCACATTTCTCAGCCTCCCCTTAGTCGACAAATTCAACTTTTAGAAGAAGCGCTTGATGTTAGACTTTTTATGCGAAGCAGTCGCCCTTTAAGATTAACAGAAGCTGGCAAAGTGTTTTATGAGCAAGCCGTTCAAATACTCAGTCGTATCGAACAAATGAAGCGCTCTACACAACAAGTAGGAAAAAATGAACGGCATAGTTTATCTTTAGGGTTTGTGCCGTCTATGCTTTACGGAGGCCTACCTACGCTAGTTAAAAGGTTGCGTATATTACGCCCACATCTCAGCATTAATTTAGTTGAATTATTGTCTTCCCAACAACCAGAAGCTTTACGAACAGGTCTTATTGATGTGGGCTTTGGAAGATTACGGCTCAATTTTCCTGACATCTCTCGATTAGTATTAAGAGAAGAGCGTTTAATGGTAGCCACGTCTGAAGAGCACCCCTTAGCTGGTCCTGAAGATTCACCTATCGCTTTGACCCAACTAGAAAGAGAAAATGTAATTCTTTTCCCCAAAGAACATCGTCCAAATTTTGGGGACAGCGTACTTTCTATGCTACGGGATCACAATTTTCAACCTAAAAAAATACAGGAAGTAAGCCAATTACAAACCGCGTTAGGTTTAGTATCTGCGAATATGGGGATATGTATTGCTCCAAGCTCTATAAACGGTTTGCGTTCAGACCTCTGCTATAGACTTTTAGGTGATGAAAGTCTAACCACCCCTATTATTCTAAATTACCGAACCAATGATAATACAGAAATAATAGAGCTCATGCTTGATCTGCTAATAGAAACTTATAAAGAGAAACACCCTTGGCTTGAGCACTCCCTACACTGTTTAACTGAAGAGAAAAAAATACAATACTTTCTTTAAAAATTAAAATTATTACGACAGATAGACTGGGGTTTTCAGCGCCTCTCTGAATCAGTTCGATTGCCACTAAATAACAGATCCCCCTGAGGCTTTCTGCAGCAAATTGAGTCCCAACCAGATTTTATCCTCTACTCCACCTATTGTACGCACTAAGAATAGCTCTCCATCAATAACACTTAATTCGTGTAATTTTCTCTGACGCGTTAAACTAAATAATAATGATACCCGAACGCAATAATCGTCAATTGGTGGTCATCCCGGCCTAACATATACATCTGAGCGTTGAAAAACGCCCAAGGCTAATTATTACACTACCCTTGGGCTACTCTCATAGATAAAACTACTTCCTAATAACGTAAGTTGGTCACATATAAATCAAAATGGATAATGTATTGGACTATCCATAACGCTTAGCCATTGCAGCTCAGTAAACATCTCTAGATTGGCAGGCCCACCAAAACGTCCGCTATTTCCTGAGTCTCCTACTCCGCCGAACGGCACATGAAACTCATTATTAACAGTCTGATCATTAATGTGAATCATTCCTGCTTTAATACGTCGTGCAAGATGCATAGCTCGACTCACAGAGGCTGATTGAATTGCTGCAGCCAAGCCATACGGTGATTGAGCAATTAATTCGACCAACTCATCTTCTGATGAATATGTAATCACAGGCGCTACCGGTGCAAAAAGCTCTTCAGAAAAAGCAGGCATTTCCACCGTCACATCGCTTAGTACCGTAGGATGGTAAAACAACCCTTCGCCTCGCCCACCCGTTATGCGTTTTGCACCTCGCTCTATACTTGATTGGACAATAGCCTCGATACGCTCTAGCTGCTTGATGTTAACTAAAGGACCAATCGCTGCCGTTTTATCTTTAAAAGGATCGGCGACTTTCAGCTGTCGAGCACGCTCACTCAGCTTTTCCACGTAGGCTTCTGCTACGCTTTCATGGACAAAATGACGACCTGCTTGCATACATATTTGCCCTTGGTGCAAATAGGATCCCCAGGCACCATTTGAGGCTGCTGCATCTAAATCCGCATCCTCTAATACGACAAAAGCATTATTCCCACCTAGCTCTAACGCCACCTTTTTCAACATTTCCCCGCAAATTTTGCCAATGGATTTTCCTACTGACGTTGAACCTGTAAATGAAATCATCGCGCTTTTAGGATGGCGAACTAACGCATCCCCTGTGTCGGCACCACCAGGCACAACATGCAACACCCCTTCAGGCAAACCTGCCTCCTCAAAAAGACGTGCGATAAGTAGTCCCCCTGTTATCCCACTATGAATATCCGGTTTCAATATCACCGTATTCCCCAAAGCTAAAGCTGGAGCTACAGATCGCATACTCAGCAGCAAAGGAAAGTTCCACGGCGCAATTACACCTACCACCCCCAGTGGAACACGACGGCACATGTTACGACGCTGTGGCATACTCGAAGGAAATGTCATTCCATCCGGTTGCATCGGCAAAGCAGCTGCCATATTTAACTGCTCATACGTAGCATTTAACTCCCACTGGGCTTTTAAATACGTAGAGCCACATTCTCTGACATTCCACTCAATAAAATCATCTGCATGAGTCTGCAAAAGCTCTGCCGCACGTCGGATAACTCTAGCCCGTTGATCAAAAGCTAAGTCAGCCCAAGCAGCCTGGGTTTCTGCTGCTATTGAAACAGCTTTATCTATCTCTTCGCGTGAACCCATGCCGAGCTTAAACAGCAGATCTCCAGAGGCTGGCTCTATGGTGTCATGAATGAGCGCTTGTCCTTCACTCCAAGTACCTAAAAAGATTTTTTCTTCATACTCTTTGGGGTTAAAAAATAAACTCATATCTACCCTCTCCTCTAATGTGTTAAACGATTTTTCTTAAAATTAGATAAAGCCACCATAAATAATGTCAGCACAGCAATTGCTATAAAAAACAAGCTAATAGGACGTGTCAACAAAGGAAGGAAGCTATCTCCATATACAACAAGTCCTGATCTCAAGCTCGATTCAGCGAGAGGGGTCAAAATAAATGCAATAATGAATGGACCGATAGGAACTTTTGCTTTATTTAGCAAATACCCTAAAACTGAGAACCCCATCATGACAACCACATCAAACATGTTTGATGAAACAGAATAAGCCCCAATAAAGCAGAAAATAACAATAGGTGGCAACAAATAAGATTTATTAACATACATCAGCTTGGCTAGCAGAGGGGTTGAGAACCACATAACCAAAAGCACAAGCAAATTGGCAGCTAAAGCACCAGCTATAATTACATGCGCAATTTCAGGTGTTTGCACAAATAATAAAGGACCAGGGTTTAAATCATGAATCACCATTGCCCCTAGCAACATAGCAGTAATTACAGAACCAGGGATACCCAAAGTGATAAGTGGTACCAATGCACCGACCGCTGCCGCATTATTTGCCGACTCTGCAGCCACAATTCCTTCACTTGCCCCATTACCAAACTGATCTGAGTTTTTAGATGTTGCTTTTGCTACACCATACGAAGCAATGGAAGCTGTTGTCCCTCCTATTCCGGGCAAAATACCTATCCATGTACCAATAATTGAAGAGCGCGTTAAATTCCAACCATTGTCTTTAAAGTCTTTGACCTTAAAAGCAATTTTGGCAGAGGTAGATAGTGTTTCAGTTTTTGTATTGGCTTTACCGCCCACCTCTATAAACACCTGACTCAAGACTAAAAGCCCAAGCATCACTGGCAACAACGTAAAACCGTTATCTAGTGAGGTCAAACCAAAAGTCAATCGCAAAGAGCCTGAAACAGGATCAATTCCTGGTAATGAAAACAAGGCACCTAACGCTGCTGCAATTAAACCATTTGTAAACCCATCTTTAGAAATAGCTGCGATTAATACTAAGGCAACTAACGTCATAGAAAAGATTTCATAAGGCCCAAACTGTACGGCAAATCGAGACAACGCCGGAGACAACGTAGCCAATACCACCCAAGCTAACATACCGCCCAAAAATGAAGCCCCCACCCCTAGACCTAAAGCTCGGGCTGGCTCTCCACGTTGTGCCATAGGATAACCATCTAAGGTAGTCATAATTGCGGCCTCTGTACCCGGCATTCGCATGAGCGTTGCGCTTACTAAGCCTCCTGTGGTTGAGCCAATGTAAATTGCAATAAGTAAAATTAAAGCATCATAAGCATTCATAAAATACGTAGCTGGAAGAGCAAGAGCAATCACCATCGCTCCTGACAGCCCCGGTATTGCACCAACAAAAATACCTATTACGCTGCCTAAGAGGACCCAAAGGAGCCCTCCGAAAGAAAACACTTCTGTATATGAGGCGAACATTATTTATTCCTTTATTTATCTTACAAACCAAAGTAAAAAACCTTAGTAAAAAGGTAACTTACCCCTAAAGAAAACAATAAAGAAAAAACAATAATCTTTATTACGCCTAAAAAATCATCTGGTTTTTTTAAAAAACAAGTAGATATAAATATAAAAAATAAAGTGGCAATCCAAAACTTTATATTTAAATAAGAAACAAAAAAAATAAAAGCAGCTACCAATAAAAACAAAAACAAAGATCTAGAGGCATTGCTAGATTCTTCTGCTTTATATTCCACAGCAGCGTTAGATAATTTAATTGTTTGAAAAACCTTAACTAAGGCTAAAAAAAACAAACCAGCCGCTATAACCTTTGGAATAGCTGCTGAGCCTAATAGTTCAAATTTAGTCTTAGCAATGCTATGAACACCATAATAAATTAAAATGGAAAGCACCAAGGAAACCAGACTAACAAAGAACTCATAACGATATCTTATGTACTTAGCCATAATCCGCTATCTCCTAAAGACAAACAGTAACCCTGCTTTTTAATTGGCTTACTCACCTTTAACAGCATCTGCTACTTCAATAAAACTTTCATACTCGGCAGCAATCTCTTGCTTTAGTTGCTCCCCTCGTACAATCTTTAGCTTTTCACCAGATCGATCTAAGTAACTCTGTACACGCTCGGAATTAGCAGCGGCTTCAATGGCATCAGCCAATACAGCAATATTTTGCTCTGGTGTACCTTTAGGTGCCCAATAGCGACGATTCAAGCAAGATTTAACTTCATACCCTAACTCTTTCGTTGTCGGTAAATCCGGAGCCTGCTCATAACGCTCCTCTCCGAGCACTGCCAAGGGTCGGATCTCTCCTCCGCTTCGCTCTATCCATAAAGGAGACATAAGAGCCATATCAGCAAAACCACCTTTTAAGGCCGTAAAGCGTTTAGAGGTCGCTCCTGTGGGAACAACCACCCATTCCGTATCGATTAGATTCATTAAGCGCACTGAAGGAAAATGCGTTGCTCCACCTATCTCATCTCCTTGACGGAAACTCGCCCCATCCGTTTTTACTTTTTCAAGAAAATCATCGAATGTCTGGAGAGGCGAGTCAGCCGATACGCCTATAAACAAACACGCTTCGCTAACCTGTATCACCGGCTCAAAGTCCAATGGGGTATAGTCCACACGCCCTAACGCTGCGGCGGCTAATAGCTCCTGATGAATTTGTAAAATGGTATACCCATCTGGAGTTGCTCTTAATACCTGTCTAGAGCCCACAGCCCCACCCGCCCCAGTGGCATTCGTAACCACAAGTGGAACAGGAAGGAGCTTTTGCGACTCAATTTCTGACTGAATAGCACGCGCTAACCCATCCGATCCTCCTCCTGCCTCAAATGGCACCACCAACCGAATAGGCTTCTTAGGGAAAGCGTCTTGCGCTGCTAAAGGTAAGCTCACCATAACCGCTAGACTTGCAAAAATAGCGCGTAATGTGAATTTTTTCATTTTTTGTCTCCTGAATTTTATTTATTACTGTTTAATTCTTTATTTGCCTAGACCACGAGAGGTGGGTTGTTTAGCTAGTTCTTTTAACGCCTCTTTATTTAAGCTAAATCCTAAGCCTGGTGCAGTGGGCATCTCAATCCAACCGTCTTTAGGAGTTGGCAAGTCATTAAAAATCTGTTTTAAACATTGCACCGCGAAAATATGGTACTCAACCATGCCTCCATTGCTTAAACCGGCATGTAAATGCATATTATGGAAAGGCCACGCTCCTCCGTTATCGATCCCAATACCAAACGCCTCAGCCATGCCTGCAATTTTCTGGCACTGTGTATAACCGCCTGTAATGGCAACGTTAGGCTGTAATACATCCAACGAACGATTTAATAAAAGATCTTTAAACTTACTGGCTTGCCCCTCGTTTTGCCCTCCAGCTAACGGGATGCTAGTTTGACGTCGCAAGTCACTTAATGCATGAGGATCATTACCTTTGATAGGCTCTTCAAAAAATGAAATATCATATTCTTCAATGCGTTTAGCGAGCCAAGCAGCATGATAAAGATCTAAATTACAGTTTGCGTCAATAAACAGCTCTGCCTGTTCACCAATCGCCTCCCGTAACATTTTCACTCGCATCACATCTTCGCGTAATAACTCTAATAATGGTCTAGGCTCATCTTTTCTTTTTAGACCACCATGTCCCACCACCATCTTAAATTTACTAAACCCTTGATTTTCCCAATCCTTAGCGACTGCAACCAATTGCTCTCGATCAAAAAAGTCAAAACCAACCGTCGCATACGTCAACACACTGGATCGAGCCCCACCCAAGAGCTTCCATACAGGCTGTGATAGCGCCTGCCCTTTAATATCCCACAACGCTAAGTCCACCGCAGCAATCGCATGCAGCGCATAGCCTGACTGCCCCCTAGGTGTCATCAACCAGTACATTTGATTCCAGATCTTATCGTTGCAAAGAGGATCTTTTCCAATAAGAGCTGGGGCCATAATCTGATTGATAGAGTAAGCAATGACCTCCTCTTCCGTAATGGCTGTCATACCCACACCGACATGACCCTCATCCGTTGTAATCTCCACAATACACACCCCTAAGGAAGCCTTACGTTGTGTATTACAAAAATCAAACGTAGCGGGGATATTTACTGCAGTTGCTTTTACATCAACGATTTTCATGTTTGTCTCCATTAATATATGTACTACTTATTAAACTTCTCTTGTATACACATGCTGTGCGCCCAGTTGCTTAACTGAGTCACACCCTAGCTGTGTCATACTGTTACAAAACTCATCTTTTAAAATCCGTAAGGCCTCAATTGCCCCATCCTCACCATGAGACGCTAAACCATACAAAACAGCTCTCCCACTCAACACAGACGTCGCCCCTAAAGCAACAGCTTTAGCGATATCCCTACCTCGATGTATCCCACCATCCATTAAAATAGGTATAGACTGAGGAAAAGACAGTAGTTGTAATGCCTCAAAGGCGGAAATAGCGGTATCCAGTTGACGGCCACCATGGTTGGATAAAATCACCGCATCCACACCACACTCCACACACTTTCTAATGTCATCAGCACTCAACACCCCTTTCACAACCAACTTTTTAGGCCAAAGCTCTCTTAATTTTTTTAAATCTTCCCAGTTAAACGAAGACTCCATAGAGCGCTGTAAAAGTGCTGCTTTAGCCTGTGGAGTATGTGCTTCTGATGAGCTCATGTTTCCCAAACCCGGTGCACCGTGCTTTAGAAAATCGTAGCTCCAACGCGGATGCCTCATCCCATCCAAAAGGGTTTTCAAGGTATAGCGAAAAGGCAAGCCAAATCCATTACGGATATCACGTTCACGTTTACCATTGACGACCACATCCGTTGTCAACACCAGACATTCGTAATCAGCAGCCAAAGCCCTCTGTACCAAACTTTTAGCTAAGCTGCGTTCGATAACATATAACTGAAACCACAGCTGCCCCCCTGCTTGAGCTGCCACTTCCTCAATCGAATTAGTCGAAGCCGTAGAAAGCACAAAAGGGACCTCTGTTTTTTCTGCAGCACGGGCTAGCGCAATATCACCGTTAGGCCAAAACAAACCGTTTAGCCCCGTCGGGGCTACCAAACAAGGAAAAGAGATCAAACGGTTAAATAATGTAGTGGTAGTCTGAACAGACGATAAATCTGTCAGTCGTTGTGGCATCAACTGGCAGCGATCATAATCCGTTTTATTACGCCCTAATGTAATCTCATCCTCAGCCCCGCCTTCTAAATAATCAAATACCATTCGCGGTAAACGTTTTTTAGCTTGATCCCTGAGTTCATAGATCTTTGTCATCCTCTGCCCCTCGTTATGAACTAAATCGCCTCAACTTGGGCATCGATGAGAAAAGGTCCATTATGCTGTAATGCTTTTTCAAAGGCCTCTTTGAACTCTCGCTTTGTCTTAACTTGGCATGCCTCAACTGCATAACCTTTAGCTAGACTTACAAAGTCCACCCCGTCCACTTTTAAACCCGGGATTTCATTTACCTTAAAAGACTCAACAAACTGCTGTAAGGCTTTATAGCCTTTATTATTAATAATGATAAAAACAACAGGAATGTTGTAATGAGTCGCCGTCCAAAGTGCTGTAATGTTGTAGTGAGCTGAGCCATCACCCACAAAAGCCACGACAGGACGATTTGGCTGTGCCAACTTCACTCCTAATGCGGCAGGCATCGCAAAACCAAGTCCCCCAGAGGCCGCAAAATAATAACTGCCAGGCTCCGTCATTCCCCCCCGTTCCCATAGAGTAGCTATCGTTGACGTCGCCTCATTTAAATAAACAGTATTCTCCTGTTTAAGCGCCTCAACAATATCAAAAACTGACTCGCTACAAAGCGCTGTATCATCCACCGTATGGCGTTGAATCACCGGATTGTAATTCACTTTTTCTCTACTTTTTTCTGGCAAGACGCGCACTAAATCTTTTAGCACCGACCCAACATTGGCTACGATAGCATTACCCACTGGGGCTCGTGCTGCCTCTTGATAATCACCTGTAACAAGAATCAACTCACAGTCTTTGGGTAGATGTGCTCCTGGGTCATTTTGATGATACCGAAATACAGGGGCACCAAAGACCAATACTAAATCATGCCCTTCTAGCTTTTGACTAAGGCTGGCAATACCTGCTGGCAAAATGCCCGCAAAGCAAGGATGCGTAGTAGGAAAGGGACAACGAGGAGCAGAGGGAGCCACCCAAGCCGGTGCTTGTACCTTCTCCGCTAATTGCGCCCCAATTGCATTCGCTCGTTGCTGATCCACCTCAGGACCAAATATTAAAACAGGGTTTTTAGCTTGCTGTAATTGTGACACCAAACGCTCTACCACCTCGGCACTTGCCTCACCACAATGCTGTACCAAGCGGTGAGGCAGAGGCAAAGAATCGCGGGTCACCGGCTTATCCCAGTCATCGTATGGAATAGAGACATATACAGGTCCCCGCGCAGGAGCCATAGCGGCATGCATTGCACGGCTTACCACATGTGGCACTTCCTCTGGGCTTAATGGCTCATAGCTCACCTTAACCAAAGGCATGGGCAATAAGTTTGCTGCCGTGTTTTTTAACAAAGGATCGGTATAAACCAAGCTGCGCGCTTGTTGTCCTGCCGTAACCACGACGGGACTATGCGCATTGTACGAATTCGTTAATGCTCCCATCGCATTACCCGTACCTGATGCAGAGTGTAGGTTCACAAAAGAAGCTTTACCCGACGCTTGGGCATAACCATCAGCCATCCCTACCGCAACCCCCTCATGCAAGCACAAGATATATTCAAAATCCTCAGGAAAATCCTTTAAAAAATTGATTTCATTTGATCCAGGATTACCAAAAATCTTGTTTATGCCCTGCTCACGCAGTAACTCATAGACCATTTCTCGAACGGTAGGCATTGCTGCTGACATGATTGCTTATCTCCATAATTATTTATCTTCCATTTAAATTAACACCCCCCGTCTTATTAATCCAATCGATATTTTTTTGTTTTTAATATAGATATCATCTATATTATGAAGTCATCTCATCTACAGTTCTTCTTCTCGCCATGACATCTAAAACGGATCTAAATTTAATTAAAGTTTTCCTTTCAATTTATGAAGGAGGTAGCGTCAGCGAAGCAGGACGCCGTCTACACTTAACGCAGCCTTCAATTAGCTATGCGCTCGCTCGTTTACGAAAGCAGATGAATGACCCTTTATTCACGCGCACTCGAGAAGGTATGGTCCCCACCCTAGTGGCAGATCAGCTCTATCCCATTTTTTTTAAATCGATTAATGAAATTGAAGATGCCTTAGCTTTTACAAAAAAATTCGACCCGACCAAATCTAACCGCACCTTCAAGCTCGCTCTGTCTGACTTAGGCACAGTCTATTTTCTACCTAAGATCATGAGAGCGCTCAAAAAAGAGGCCCCCTTAATTCGTCTGGAGGTAATTTCAAGTGAAGTGGAGGAAATAGAAAGCTGGTTTCAACGCGAGCGGATTGATGCTGCTGTCGGCAATCTTGGTTTTCTCAAAAAACGACTCCAGTCTAAAAAAATCATGGACGAAAACTACTCCTGCTTAATCAGCGCTCATCACCCACGCATAAAAGAACACCTTAGTTTTGAGCAGTTTGCCCAAGAGCAGCACGTAGAGATCTCTCAAAGCACAGGCCACTTACACATCAGCCACATTCTTAATAAAATTCAATCCGAATCTAAAATCTCGCTCAAAGTTCCACACTATGCGGTATTGCCTAATCTTATTGCAGACAGTGATTTGATTGCTTGCTTGCCTACCCGAGTCGCCCAACTCTATGCAAAGCAACACGACAACTTACGTGTGCTTGCTTTACCAATAGATATCCCTACTTTCGAAGTCGGCATTTTTTGGAAAAATCAGTTAGAGGAACTTAGTGCTCAAACCTGGTTCTGTCACACCATTTACCGCACACTAATTAATGACCTTGACTACGACTCATAGGGGTCGCAATAAAGAAATCGTAACCCTCTTCGGCTCAATGCAAAGGGTCGAACTCGTTACTCGATAAAATTGCTGTCAGTCCCTCAGATAGCGCGTGGGCACGACCAGAGCTAAACCATACATAATGGTTTTAATGCCTAAGGACGCGGAGAGCATATAGGGCAATCATTATTTGTCGCGAGCATGGTCTCAGTAGCGCTACGGATTACCAATGAAAAAGCTCTAGCCCCAAAAAGACGAGATATAAGACATGCTCAGTAGAGTCTTGCATATAAAGTTACTATCTTTATCTTTCGGAATAATTTGCTCGTCCTCTTAATTAATCTAGCAGATCAAATTAAGAAGACGAACCTTGCTCAAACACCCAAATAGCGCGTAAGCAATTCTGGATTCGCTAGCAATGTAGCGCTATCATTAGCCTCAACAACTAAGCCCTTTTCTAAGACTACGCTACGGTTAGTATGTGCCAATACTTTTTTATAATTCCTGTCTACAATTAAAATTGCCATTCCAGTAGCGCTTACAGTAGCAATTACTTTCCAGATCTCCGCCACAATAATAGGTGCTAGCCCCTCAGTCGCCTCGTCTAAAATCAGCACATCTGGGTTCGTCATTAAAGCCCTGCCTATTGCAAGCATTTGCTGCTCCCCCCCTGAAAGCTGCTGCCCCCCATGACTAAGCCGTTCAGCTAAACGCGGAAACGTCTCTATTACGCGCTCATAATCCCAATCCATTTGTTGGCTATACCCAGGACGAGCAGCAACCATTAAATTCTCCTGTACCGTCAGGTTGGGAAAAACTCCCCTGCCTTCCGGTACATATGCCACACCTAGTCGTGCAATTTTAAAGGGCTCTACACCTGTTTTATCTTGGCCTCGCACATACACTTTCCCACTCGTCGCTTTGACATGACCAAGCATAGTACGAATTAAGGTGGACTTCCCCATTCCATTCCGTCCTAATAGCCCTACTGCCTCACCCGATCTAATTTCAATATTCACACCATGTAAAATATGACTTTCACCATAATGCGTATGAATGTCCTCTGCTCGCAATAATGCACTCACTCTTCATCCTCCCCAAGATAAACCCGTTGAACCTCAGCATTATTACGAATAGCCTCGGGATTACCATAGGCTATGACTTCGCCGTTCACCATCACAGTAATTTCGTCAGCTATTCTAAAAATGGCATCCATATCATGCTCAACCAACATCATGGCTCTTGATGAACGTAAATCATTTAATAAACACAAAAGCCTTTCTGTTTCCTCTGCCCCCATACCAGCCAAAGGCTCATCTAATAACAGCACGGAAGGTTTGGTTGCTAAGCTCATTGCTATTTCTAATTGACGTTTTCGCCCATGAGAAAGCTCTCCCGCGATTAAATTTCTATCGTCTAACATACCCACAAGCTCTAAAGACTCATCAGCTAACTCCACACTATATTTACACCTTTTCGCTGGTAGCCAACTCCATACATTTTGACGTGTAGCCTGAGCTGCCAGCCTGCAATTTTCATGTACAGTTAAAGGCGAAAAAATAGTGGTTCGCTGATAGCTCCGCCCTAATCCGGCTTGAGCCCGCTTAGGCTGCGTCCAGCTAGTCACGTCTTGACCGTTAAGCTCAATAGCCCCCTCACTGGGCGGAATTTCACCAGAGATAATATTAATTAGAGTGGACTTCCCTGCACCATTCGTACCAATCACTGCATGGATTCTACCCTTACATAGATCTAGGGAAACACCTTTAATAGCTTGTAAGCCACCAAAATTACGCTTAATATTTTTAGTCGATAATAGAACTTGTTTAGTCATATAGAATCCTGTGCCTCTGACAATCTAGTTATTTTGTTTTTTGTGAAGCGTACTTTTATCCCAGCAATACCCTCTGGTAAAAAAGCCACTAGCGCCATAATCGCTAGGCCATAACTCAAGTTCCAATGTGATGCGAAGTTCCCGAAAATCTCGTGGGATTGAAATAGCTCCTGAAGCAAAATTAACGCAGCAGCACCTACTATTGCCCCCCATAATCTAAACTGCCCCCCCAGAATCACCATTAATAAAACTAACCCTGATTGCTCCCAAGACAAAATCTCAGGGTTAACATAACCATCTTTAACCACGTATAACAGTCCACTTAAACTAGCAATAACTCCGGACATGACATACGCGACGAGCTTATACGCGTAAGTGGGAAAGCCTGCAGATCTCATGCGTTGTTCGTTAAGACGGATACCTGTTAAAGCCGCGCCAAACCGTGATCGCATTACTAAATAAAGTGAAAACCAGACAATGATCAAGCAAATTAAAGAAAAATAGAAAAAATGCAGATTATTGCCAATACTGAAAAGAACTGTGTCTCCTAGTCTTGCTTCTGGCCTAAAATATAGATACGCTCCGTCACTGCCCCCACCTAAATTAGTATCATGAAATATAAAGTAGGCCATTTGCGCAAAAGCCAACGTGACCATAATAAAATAAATCCCCGTGGTTCGAAGCACTAAAGCTCCTGTTACCAAAGCAAAAATTCCAGTCACTACCACTGAAGCAAACAACACCACAAATAGGTTAGCTGGACCCATTTCAGGTGCAACTAATACTGTTGTATAAGCAGCTAAACCAAAGAATGCGGCATGTCCAAGGCTCACCAAACCTGCTCCACCTACTAAAAGCTGTAGCCCTAACGCAAATATTGCATAGATAATGATTTCTAAAGCCAAACCTGTGTAGTAACTATTTGCATATAAGGGGAATAAAAAGGCGCACCCAATGACCAAAGCTGAAAAGATATAATTTTTGCTCGTATTGCTTTCCATACCTATTACCCTTGTTTAAACAAACCGTCTGGCTTTAATAGTAAAACTATGGCCATCAATACATACACCAACATGCCTGAAGCAGTTGGGAAAAACACCAGTCCAAATGTACTGACAAATCCAACTAGCATTGCAGCAATAAAAGCCCCTTTAATCGAGCCAATCCCACCAATCACTACAACCACAAAGCAAATAATAAGAATAGAGTGTCCCATCCCTGGATACACAGAAGTTACTGGAGCAGCCACAGCACCTGCAAATGCAGCTAACGCAACCCCCATAGCAAATACAATCCTGAACAGCCGATTAATATCAATCCCTAAAGCACCTATCATTTCACGATTTGAAGCACCTGCTCGGATTTTCATCCCTAGTCGAGTCCGCACTAAAACCCAATACAGACCCCCTGCAAGTAAAAGACAAACTGCAGAAATAAATAGCCTATAAACGGGATAAGTCATTACCCCTCCTAAAGAGACAGTGCCGCTCAACCAAGCTGGAACGGTGACTCCATGCACATCATTACCGACGAGTAAACTTCTAAGCTCTTCAAAAACCAGAATTAAGCCATAAGTCATTAATACTTGTTGTAAGTGATCTCGATGGTATAAGTAACTAAAGAAAGCCCACTCTAATAAATAACCAATTAACACCGCTAATAAAGTGCATAGCAATAGGACAGTAAACAATCCTCCACCTAGGTAATTATTAACTACTGGCTGCAAAGCAAAGGCCATATAGGCCCCAATCATATAAAAGCTACCATGTGCCAAATTAATGATATTCATAATGCCAAATATCAGTGTTAAACCGCTTGCTACTAGAAAAAGTAGCAAGCCGTATTGGACAGCATTTAAGCTTTGTATGAGGAAAATTTTTATTTCCACAAAATCCCTCTTTTCGTTAAATTACAAACGACAACCTAAAGCTGGGTCCTCTAACTTCTCTCTGGCTATAGAAACCATAATATTCTCTTTACCCTGAACCTCACGTAAATAGACATCCTGAATAGGGTTTCCTGCTGCAGATAAAGTAAATGTCCCTCTGGGACTATCGATCGTGGCATTACGCATTGCGTTACGTAGCTCTTTTTTATTACTTTTATCTCCGTTAACAGCAGCTAAGCCAGCATCTAATAACTGTGCCGCATCATAGCCCTGTACAGCATAGACATCGGGCACCATATTCGGATGACGTTCTGAGTATGACTCTCGGAAAGCTTTGTCTTTTTCTGTATTTAAACCATCCGCATAATGCAACGTGGTTAATAATCCTTGTGCGGACTCACCTTGAGCCTCTAGTGTTCCATCAGTTAGAAAGCCACTACCAAGTAAAGGAACCTCTTTTCCTAAACCTGAACTAGCATAATCTTGAACAAATTTCACAGCTCCGCCACCAGCAAAAAAAGTAAAGACGGCATCGGGCTTCAAAGCGGCTATTTCAGTTAAGATAGATTGAAACTCCACATCAGGAAAAGGCAACAAAAGCTCTTTTACTACTTTACCGCCCTCTTCCTCAAAGCCTTGTTTAAAACCATTAATAGCCTCTTTACCTGCGGCATAATTCCATGTCACGCTAACTACATTTTCATAGCCCTTTTCGCGTGCCACATGCCCCATGGCGTAGGCTGGTTGCCAATTCGTAAAAGAAGTACGGAACACATTAGGCGCACACAAAGCCCCAGTTAACATATCTGCGCCAGCATTAGGAATAATCAGTGTAGTATCTGTATCTTGAGCAGCTTTTGCTAATGCCATAGCAACACCAGAGTGGACTGTACCAACTAATACATCTACTTGATCCCGTTTAATCAGGCGGTTTGCGTTATCAGACGCTTTAGCAGGGTTAGACTCATCATCCACACGATAAAACTCGATCTTTTCACCACCTAGACTTCCCCCCTGCTCATCCACATACATCTTAAAACCATTCTCAATCGCTTGACCTAGAGCCGTATAAGTTCCGCTATAAGGCAGCATAAAACCAACCTTAACCACAGCCAATGCAGAATGACTCACTCCCAATGTCAGCGCAGTTACAAGCAAAGCCGTTTTGATTTTCATATTTGTCTCCATAATCTTTGTAACTAAGGTGTACTTTTTTGCATTCTAGGTTGATTTTTATATTACTCATGCCGTTTCGTCTAAGACCATTTAACTCTAAAACTATACAATTTAGGCATGGTAGCTAAGAGAACCCTATAAAACAGGAGTATTTTTTTATCTTTATTATCAATTAGGTATAAACCCTAGCAGGCAAATATTCTTAGAAAAGCTAGCGTCATAAAGCGAGCCTTAGGAGCTTATTGCATCTATTTTCTTTAAAAAGCCATTCCTATTTAATATTTGGATGACTCTTTAAATATTTTTATTTAATTATCAATTTTTTATATCGATGAGCTTATACAATAATTAATCTACATTTTCATAAACGGTCAAAACAGATCTGAATACTCCTTCTGTTTGAGCACAGTAACTCTGTAAAAAAAATTAAAACCTTAACCACTCGTACAACTCGTGATTCCTGTGGCTACATTGCGAAAAAAATTGCCAATCACATCATCAATTAGAGTAGTAGACAGAGAGCTATGCAGCGAATGTATAGTTAATGAAAGCTGTAACCCGCTAGCTATAACACATGCTTGAACTCTGGAGAAAAGAGGCAGCTAGAGTGCCCACTCAAGTAATAATTCAACAGAGTGGTTCAGGCTCCAATCTAACTGTAGTAGAAGTCCTTGCCCTTCAAAGTGACAAGAGCGCTATAAGATAGTATTAAAATATTTTTTATTCTTATTAAAGCCAAACACTTGGAAAGAAAACGTTCATATAGACTCAAGCACGGTTTACAGTAGAGTCGTTATTTAATCCAACTTACCCCCACCAAGTCAGGCTCGACAAGCTTATTGGCGTCGCTAGTGTCTGAGCCCCAAAAGCAGTCCGCTTACTGGAAAGCAGCCTAATCACTTAGAACAAAGCCGACGCGTGCTGTAACTCACCGCTATTTAAATGCCATCCACACCGCCATCCCTATCATCATGAGATTTTCGGTCAAAGAGACAAAACCTAGAGGCACTTTACTGTTGCCGCCAACACAAGCGCATTTCAATTCACGCTTTTCAATGTAGACCGCTTTTACTACAGAAATAGCCCCCACTGTGCCTATAAACAAAGCAACTGGCACTGCAACCACCATAAAAACCCCGGCTATCATGCACACCCCCGCGAACGCTTCGCCAAAGGGGTAAAGTTTGCTGTAGCGCACCCATTTTTGAGCTAATACATCATAGTTAAGAAACATGGTAGAAAACTGCTCGATGTCTTGGAGTTTTTGTAGTGCAAGCAAGCACATAGCAAGGGCAATAAACCACTCAAAAGTCTGTAGAACAAATAACGTTTGCCAGTTATACCAAGTTAAAGCGACGGCCATAAATAATGCCATACTGAAAATGGCAATCACTGGTTGATAAGAGGTGTCGCTACGTAATGCTTTAGGCTTTTTTTCGTGGAAATACACCGCCAACTCATCAAAGCCACCAATACGTTTGCCGTCTATGAATGTTTGCGGAGTGGTTTTAACGTGGTGTTTTGCCATGAACTGGTCGGTTTGCTCACGCGTAGTTAACCAGCGATCATCTATTTCAAAACCATGGCGCTCTAATATATCTTTAGATTTAAGGCCAAAAGGGCAAATATGTTTTGGCATCACCATTCGATAAAGAGTAGCGGTTTTTTTAGCAGGCTGTGTGGACATTTGACCCCCTTCCGTTTAGTTGTTGGATTAGGTTGGTTTGCTCTGATCTGCGTTTAATCACTAGACTTACTTCCAAGCCTACACGACAAGCCATTGATTTAAAAACCTAAATGCTACATAACAAAGCCCCTAGTGCACTATTTAAGCCTTTTTTATAGGAAAGGAAATCGTAAACACCGTCTCATGATTAGAAGAGCTCACTGTCAACTTTCCGTGGTGTGCTTCTATAATTGACTTTGTAATGGCTAAGCCCAGCCCAGCCCCCTCACTGCAGCGTTGTCGCGACGCGTCCATGCGATAAAAGCGTTCAAAAATATGTGATAGATGCTCTTCAGGAATCGTAAACCCAGGGTTTTTTACACTAATCTGTAGTGTCTCGATCGCTTGCGTTAAATGTACGGAAACAGTTTTACCCGCAGGCGTGTAACGTATGGCGTTAGACAATAAATTGCTTAGTGCACGCCTGAACATTAGGCGATCCCCTATTATCTGAATAGACTCTCCAACTAGCATAAGACGTACATCTTGCTCTTCGGCAAAGGCTTCAAAGTATTCAAATAATGCACTAATTTCTGCTCTTACATCCAATGCCACAGGCTCTAGATTTAAAAGATTATTATCTGCTTGCGCTAAAAACAGCATGTCGTTTACCATTTTTGCCATGCGTTCATATTCTTCAAGATTAGAGTACAGAATCTCTCTATAGGCCTCGATGTTTCTAGCTCGAGATAATCCGACTTCAGTCTGGATTTTCATATTCGTAATGGGCGTGCGTATTTCATGTGCAAGATCCGCTGAAAAATGAGATAAACGCTGAAACCCTGCCTCAATTCCATCTAACATTTCATTAAAAGACATAGCCAAACCAATCAACTCCGTTGGTACAGTATTAAGATCTAAGCGGATATGAAGTTGATCAGATCGGATTTTTCTTAACTGATAGCTAACTCTTCGTATTGGCGCATGCCCTTGATAAACGGCAATGCGGGTAGCCAAAATAGCCAAAACCAATCCAACAATAGTAATAGCGCCAAGTTGCTTACGAAAACTAGTCAAATAGTGCAAATGAAAATCAATTTGTGTGGCGACCATCACTATAAAAAAATCAGTAAGCGTATTTTTACCTGCGTTGATTTTTAAGACTCCCCCTCTAAATGTCTCTGTTTGGGTTTGCCATACATAAACAGTATTAACAGCGATCTGCTCAAGAGGCTGAGCCAAACTTACCTCTTTTTGTAAAGCCGGCACAAAAGTAGAAAAAATGGGGGTATTGTCAGCTAACCACACACTGTATTGCACATTATGGTGCCCTGAAACAGCCTCAGCAAAACGAACCGCCATGGCTTCACGATTTTCATTTACGGGCATCATGCTTATAGCATGTGTTAACGCTTGAACAACTGCGTTTAATTCATCAACATCTTGTTCAATAAAGTGCTCGTTAATTGAGCGCTGGGCCATCCAACCAAATAACAATAATAAAACTGTGATGATTATTCCGATCGACGCAGTCAAGCGAGTAGCCAGAGAAACAGGACCTAAGACTTTCATGATTTATTCTATGGTGTAGGGCAGATCTAACATATATCCCATCCCTCGTATGGTTTGAATTAGCTTTGGTTCATAATCATCATCAATCTTCACACGTAAGCGCCGAATTGCCACATCAATCACATTGCTGTCACCATCAAAATTCATATCCCATATTTGTGAGGCAATCAGAGATCGAGGCAGAACTTCGCCCTGCCGCCTCATAAGCAACTCTAATAGCGCAAACTCCTTGTTCGTCAAATTAATACGGTGACCATTACGTAAAACTTGGCGTCGGGGAATATCGAGCACTAAGTTGGCTATCTGAAGCTGAGCATCTAACGAAGGTAATGCACCACGTCGTAGCAACGTCCGTACCCGTGCAACAAACTCAGAAAAAGCAAACGGCTTAACCAAATAATCATCCGCCCCTAACTCTAGGCCTTTAACCCGGTCTTCTACACTGTCTCTTGCGGTAAGAAACAAAACAGGAATGGAAGCTTTTACATCACGCAAGGATTCAACAATACGCCAACCACTGACATCCGGCAGCATGACATCTAAAACAATCAAATCATATGAGCCAGTCAGTGCCAAATGCTGTCCATCCAGCCCTGTACGAGCTAAGTCCACCCTAAACCCTGACTCCTCTAGCCCTTGGCGTATATAGTCCCCTGTTTTAATCTCATCCTCAACAACCAGTATTTTCATTTCCTCTTCCTCTATCTGGAATGCATCCGTTTTGCTTCCTGCCAATTATCCATACTTTTCAAAGAAAAAAATGGATTACAAATTTGTCATTATTGCGTCACCTCTTCGACATACTTATTTCAGTACACTCTCGCTCAATAACGCGTCACTACTTGGTAATAACAATGTCTAATCGTAGAAACCTCTTAAAATTTAGCGCTCTAGGTTTAATCATGGGCCATCCTTTAGCTCGTGCTCATATGCACCATGATTCACCTACCAATAAAATGGGGCTTGGCAACGGGGGTGAGCATACTATGATGCCCAACCATGCTCAATCCATTTTATTAGCACTAGATCAAATGCCCTCAAAGCAGCCTCTTACTGCATTACCTCAATTAAAAAACACAAGTAAAAAACCGCACCGTTTTCAAGCCACGCTTGTAGCTAAACCCACCCAACTCACAATAGCTGGACGTCAACCAACCGAGTTTTGGCTGTATAACGGCCAACTACCCGGACCACAAATAACGGTTAACGAAGGCGATACCGTAGAAATCCTATTTAAAAATCAATTACCCGAAGCCTCTACAATACATTGGCATGGTTTACCTGTGCCTGCCGACCAAGACGGCAACCCCCAAGATAGTGTTCCGTCAGGTGAAGAGCGACGTTACCTTTTTACTCTTCCTAAAGGTAGCGCAGGAACCTATTGGTATCATCCTCATCCACATGGGCGCACTTCTACCCAAGTCGCTAAAGGCTTAGCTGGTACGCTGGTGGTGCGTGCGGCTGATGATCCCTTAGCGCACTTGCCAGAGCAGCACTGGATGATCACTGATTTGCGCTTGGATCACCAAGCCCAAGTCCCAGAAAACACGATGCTTGATTGGATGAACGGCAGAGAAGGACAGTTTGTGCTGGTTAATGGGCAACGGGAACCACGTATAAGCCTTACTACACATACCCGATTACGTATTTGGAATAATTGTAGCGCTCGGTATTTGCAGTTAGCGATTCCTGGTTGTCAATGGCAGCTGATTGGTACAGATGGAGGGCTATTAGAAACAGCCCAGCCCCCCGTAGATGAAATTTTATTAGCACCGGCCGAACGCATTGAAGTGTTGTTAATTGCTAATAGCAATCACAGCACCACTCTTATCAGCCGGTATTATGATCGTGAAAAAATGATGGTAAAGGAAGAGCCCGTTAATCTTACCTTAGCGCACCTAACAATAGAATCAAAAGAACCACTCCGTCTACCTCATGTTTTACGACCCTTCGCTAATTTAGACACTCCCGTAGCGCATAAAACCGTAGAGTTCAGTGAAGCGCCAATGAATCATCATGACCATGCCATGTCGATGGAACAGATGCACAATATGTTTTTTATAAATGGTAAAACCTTCGATATGACACGCATTGATTTACGTAGCCGAGTCGGAGAAGTGGAAGAGTGGCGAGTTTTTAATAACTCGCATATGGATCACCCTTTCCATCTACATGGCACACAGTTTCAAGTTGTGCAGCGAGAACTAAAAGGAAAAATAAGCCCTGAACCCTTTAAGGCTTGGCGTGACACCATTAACCTAAAGCCCTATGAGACCGTCATTTTTCATGTCAAACAATCCCTGCCAGGGGTACGCATGCTGCACTGTCATATTTTAGAACATGAAGATTTAGGTATGATGGCTAACCTAGAGGTCACTGCATAATGGTCAATAAAAAATACCTTTTAGCAGGATTAGCAATTAGCTTTATTTCTATCTCAGGTCTATGGTTCTTCAGCAAGCCAGCGTCAACCCCTACATTTATCGATCCATCTGATCAAACTCTTGTCATGCAGGGTAAAAAAATCTATGCCAATAACTGCGCCTCATGCCATGGAGCTAACCTAGAAGGCCAACCTAACTGGCGAGTAAGACTGTCTAATGGCCGCTTGCCGGCTCCACCCCACGATGTGACGGGACATACGTGGCACCATTCAGATAGCTTGTTGATAGATATTATTAAAAACGGTTTGGTACCGGGCAGAACCGCACCTGCAGGCTATCAAAGTGATATGCCAGCCTATAATTCAATATTATCGGATGAGGAAATTTGGGCTGTATTAGCCTACATTAAAAGCAGCTGGCCCCCTAAAGCCCTGCAAGCACAGAAAGAAATGACGCTAAAACCACATTGATAACACATACTTTTATTAGGCTCTGGCAATAAAAAATCAGGCCTCTATTTTTGTCTTTAGTCTAGGATGACTAGAGAAAAAATAGAGGCCTGAAGTTGCGCTTAGCTATGGTTTGGTTGAATTAAACCGCTGCCGTGTCCTTAGCAGCTGAACCACTATCATCAGCACGCTGTTTCTGCAAGAACCAGACTAAGACCATTAATGGAATGCCAATTACCGCGCCTATGACATTTGGAATAATCAACATGATGCCCGCCACAAAAAGAATGAGGCGTTCATAAAACCGTGAGTAGCGAATATAAAAACCAACCATAGAGCTACTGACGGCCACCATGCCAAGAATAGCGGTAATAATGGTAGCAATTAACGGCAAAGCCGTTACGTTTTCCATAACCAAGATGGGGCTATATACAAAAATATAGGGAACAATAAAGGCCGCAATGGCTAACTTCACTGCAGTAACCCCGCTCTTGAATGGATTCGCCTGTGCTATACCCGCGCCTGCGTACGCTGCTAAACAAACAGGCGGAGTGATGTCTGCCAAAATACCAAAGTAAAAGACAAACATGTGAATAGATAAAGGCGTTAAATCAAAACCGTTGATTAATGCTGGCGCTGCAATAGTTGCTGTTACTACATAGTTAGCTGTGGTCGGCAAACCCATACCCAAGATCAAACATGCGATCATGGTAAAGAACAAAGCGAGGAATAAATGCCCACCTGATAATGCAATAATGCTAGCGGCAAATTTAGCGCCCAAACCTGTCATGCTGACTACACCGGCAATAATGCCAGCAGTGGCAACTGCCGCAATAACGGGTAAGGCGACTCGCGCCCCTTGCTCGAGCACATAAAAAAACTTTTTAAAGCCCAAGCGTGTTTCTTTACGAATGTAGCTAACTAGGAAAGCAACAGCAATACCATAAATCACCGCACGCTGTGGCGTGTACCCTACCATGACCGTACCAATAATAACGATCAGAGGGAGCAACATGTAACCGTATTGCTTCATTTGCTGCCCTATATCGGGCAGTTCTGATTTGGGTAAACCCAAAATACCAAGGCGCTTGGCCTCAAAGTGAGTGCCAATAAAAATACCAAGGAAATAAAGGGTAGCAGGGATTACCGCAGCTGCCATAATAACAGCATAGGATACGCCCAAATACTCCATCATAATAAAGGCGGCCGCCCCCATAATAGGTGGCATAATTTGCCCACCCGTAGAAGCCGAAGCTTCGGTACCAGCGGCAAACTCGGGCTTAAAGCCTGAGTTTTTCATCATGGGAATAGTAAAGGAGCCTGAAGCAACGGTATTGCCTACCGAACTGCCTGAAACCATGCCTTGGAGTGCACTTGCGACCACAGCAGCTTTGGCTGTACCCCCTGTAAACCGCCCTGTCAGACCAAAGGCCAAGTCATTAAAAAACTGCCCTATACGGGTATTAACCAAAATCACGCCAAAAAATAAGAATAAATAAATATATTTGGCCGAAATTTGTAATGGCGTGCCAAACACACCACTGTCTCTGTACCAGAGTCGAGTAGTGACATCTGTAAAGTCATACCCTTGGTGCGATAACGTAGCGGTAGGAATATAGTTACCATACAGCGCGTAGCCGATCATGGCGGCCGCTACAATCACAATAGGTGCCCCAACGGTTCTACGTGTTGCCTCTAAAAGCAACAACACCCCAATCACAGAGAGGAACGTATCATATTGATCGTAACCCCAAGTGATACTTTGAATGAGGGAATCAAAGTTAATAATTTTATAATAGGTGACATACATGGCTAAAAAAGCCAACAGCACGTCATACCAAGGCACCGTCTTTTGAAAGACTTGCTGTCCCTTTTTTAAGGGAAACAAAAGAAAAATAAGACCTAAGGCCGTACCTAAGTGCACTGCCCCCTGTTTTTGCGAGGGAAATGTGCCAAAGTATCCGGTATATACATGGAATACGGTGAGTGATATCCCTAAGAAAGTTACTACCCAGGCCCAGACACCAATTTCCTCGCGAAAATTACTTTCGCGGTCGTATTTTTGTAATAAGGCTTTTGCGTCTTGCTCAGCTTTTGCTGTTTGTTCAGCCGGGGTTAACTTGTTATATGTGTCAACCATAGAAACACCACTTTTTAGTTATAGCACTGAGAAAATCTATTAAAGCAGAAAGGACTTTAAAAGTCCTTTCTGCTTTTTAATTACTTGGCAAGATCAGCTAGGCTGTTAATACCAGTACTTTTACGGGTCACAATTTGAACCACTTCGGGATAAACATGACCTATAAAGGACATGTTTTCTACTTTGCGGCCGTTAAACTGACCTGTGCCATTGACTGAGTCTAGAGCAGGAACATGCACTGTCATGCCAACGTCCATACGACCACGGCCAATGCTGGCTAAGTTTTCTAAAGAAGCCCCTGTTTCTACGTTTGTAAAATTGCCATCGCTGTGCTTGTTCCAAATATTGGCAATTTCACCACCTAATGGATAGTAGGTACCGCCTTGGCTACCTGAACCCAGAGTAAACTCGGCCTTGCGCTTGTCGGCCTTGGCTTTAAGCTCAGCCACAGGGCCTTCGACGGTTAAACCCTGTTCCTCGTAGTAACGTTTTGCGCCAGGATGAATAGGAATACCCTCTGCGCCATTAAGTGCATTTTCCAAGGTAAGCTGTGCGCCTTGGGCGTGAGTAATTTCCTTGGCGTTTTCCACCATGATCTTGGCAAGCTGATAGCCTAGCTCTTCGTCAATGGTGTCGTTATTGGCGACCATAACAGCAAACGCTGCGATAGTGGGTACATCTGCATCTAAAAAGCCGTATGCGTCTTTAGAGATATTGTAACCTTTGTAACCGCTGGACTCTTCAGCTTTTGCAATAACCTCGTCAGACAAGCCAAGCATAACCACGTCACCTGTTGACGCATTTAAACTTTCAATACTGCCTGCAGGTACACCAAGAATACCAAAAGAAATGTCAATGTTGCCGTCTTGAACTAGATCAGCAGCGTTACCAAAACCCTCCTGAAAAGCTTGGTAATCAGTGATGCCATAAGCATCTAGAATAACTTTGGATACCGAGTTGGTTTCACTGGCTGGTGGCCCAATAGCGATGCGTGCTGCCTCTGCAGAGCTAAAAACAGCAAACATGGATACGACACTAGCCGCTGTGAAGTGTAAAAGTGATTTTTTTACTTTCATCAGTAAACCTCTCCTAATTAAACGAATGGTTGAGTCCATTCGTTGCCTCTTATTATTTACTTATCTAAGTGAAACAAAATAGTCTTTGAGTGTATGTAAGCGTTGTTTCACTCGTCAAGGTCACATTAACCCTAGCTACGTATCACACTCTTAAAAAATGCCTCGATTTAGCAGCAATCCGATTTAATCGAAAAGATTTCTAATGAATCGCTGCATAAACGTTTATAAGAGCGCTCCACCTAGAGCACAGTGATTACGGTATGAGATACACTCTTTTTAAGTATACGCGTGCCAGTATAACCCGATGCGAGGCTGAGTCCATGTCAAATGAAAGATTAATCCCTAGCTATAGATCATTAATTATTAATAGCACAGCTATTGCTCTCAACTAGCTTTTTATCAAAATACATAAGGCTTTCCCTATATAGGGTGAGAAAAAATCAAGGTAATTAAACATATAACCCTATAGCCTAGGTAGCTTTAAGCGCACCTAGCTGTGATGTTTTTTCTTGAAGCAAAATAATCAAGTTCTCCAAGCTTTGGCGTATAAGCAATAAATCATCTTGAATTGGCTCAATCACACATTTAGCTAAGTCATTTAAGCGCTGTTCTAACTGCGTCTCAATACTTAAATAAATAGTTTCGTAATTTTCTATTCCCCACGGAACGACTGACGTACTAATCATTACAGGGTCTTCTGAAAAGAGTTCTTTAGAGTCTAGCTTATAGTGTGAAAAATCTGTTTCAAGAGCTGTTACCCAAGAGTCCAAAACCATTTGGGTTAATGCTTGCTTTAATAAGCTTGCACCCTGCTCACGAGATAGGTGTTTATCTAATAACGTTGGAACAGTAGACATAGTCCGTTGCCAAACTCGTTGCGCTATCTGATAAGCCGTTCCCTCTGCTTCCTGTCGATAGATACTAAGCTGAGCCAGTATTTCCTCTACCCGCTGTACGAGTGCTTTTACATCCTCAAGGACGGTTTCTTCCAGGTAATGAAAAAAAACCTCTACAGGTTTATTTTTTTTATATGTAATTACAGGTTTAATTATGCCTAACAATGCGTCGTATAAACGGTAGATTCCTGCTTCCTCTAACGCCTGATCTGTATTTCCTTGTTGTCGTACACTATAGACAGAGATAGAAATAGGAGCAGCTACCAATTGCGGATCGAGCTGTATTGTTTGTAATTTATTTTGCGCTCGTTCCCACACATCTTTTTCTTGTAACTCACGGTTTTCATCCGATTTATTTTTTAGCTCTTTCTGAATAGTCTGCCCTACCACCACCTCGTCCAAATAATCACTACGGGTAATAACAGGCAGGAGTGTTTTATTACGTTTCAACTCTTGGGTAAGCTCTTCTAACTCTTGCACTTGTCCAGGGGAAGTGGAACTACTTAACCACAACATTCCATCTGCGCTCTCTAAGAACTGCTGCGTTAATTGTGCATTCTCGCCCGTCATTGAGTGCAAGCCCGGTGTGTCTACTAATACTAAGCGATCCGCCAGGATTACACCTTGAATTTGAGCAGTCGTTTCGGTGCTTCCTTCTTGGAAAGGACCGCTGTGATATTGGATTTCTCCATTGTCCCAGACAAAATAACGCACCGACTGTTTATGAAATAGAAAGCGTTCCGCAATTAAATTACAAAAAGAACTCTTACCCGCATTAAATTTTCCAAAAACGAGTAATACTATGCTGTTGTCAAAATGATAGGCTAAGTCTAATGCTGGTTTTAATGCTTGTCTTGCTAGGTGCCATTGCTGTGGATACACAGCCAGATGCTGTTTAAGGCTTTGTAATACCTGAGCTAGCGGATGACACGGTGTTAAACCACAAGACAAGACAGTATGGGCAGTTAGAGCACTCTCTAGCTCGCTTAACCACGAATCTAGGCTGCCTTGTTGCTCAGTCATGTCATGATTTAAAAAATCCACATCCTGTAAGTGCTCAATCCAGCTTTGCTCTCTATGATAAGCCTGCGACATCAGTTGCTCTCCCAACTTTGTACTACTTTCGATGCTGACTCTAGCTGCTCTAATATGGTATGTTGACGGGCAATTTCGCTAAAGAGCTGTACACGATTCTCTGATGCGTCAAAATGAACTTTAAAATCTTGATATAAACGATCTCGCCCTTCCTCTTTACCGAATAGCCTACGCAAATCTGCACGATATTTTACCGAGATTCCTAACACCGCTATCATTACAGTATTTAGGCTAGCAGCACCCACTTGCCCTGTTTTGGGTAAATGCACTACACCATATTGGGTCAGCACACTGCGAATGAGTATACAGGCCCGTGAATACGCTATTTGTAAACGTGATCGTTCTAATTTGCCAGCTGTCACCTTGAAAACGTCTTGAATCGTATCAGTATCTAATGCATGATCCACCTCTGGCTCTTGCATAATATCCGACAAATCCTCAGCAATTTTTTCAAGAGTCCGTCGTAAATCCTTGCTGAAATTTATCTCTTCAGCATGCGCTTTTTCACTATAGTGCTCTAGTTGTCCGTGATGATGTTTTTGCTTTTGGGACAATGATTTCTGCAGCTGTGTTAGGTAGCTTTTTTGCTCAAAATGACGTGCACTAACTACCTTTTTTTGCACTGCGGCCAAATGCTCTGTTAAAGCAGGAATACCGCTTTTTTCTACAAATAGAGAAATCTCTGTATCAAGCCCTTTTCGGTAACGCTCTGCAGATACCGGATGAATGGTCACTTTTCCTAGTTGCTGGCGTAGCTGATGCATAATTTGGTCGAGAGTCTGCTCATCTGCCACTTGATCAATTTGAGTCAATACAAAAACGAACTGACGCTGGGTTTGTTCACAATCCAGCTCTAACTGGGCGAACAGATCAAGCTCACTTGCATCTAGCTCCCCCTCTTTTGCAGCATGCACCATCAAACGTATATCAGACTCAACCCAAAGCGCGCGCTCAGCATACTGATCATCTTGCTGATCCACATCAGCATCCAAACCCGGAGCGTCTAACCATACCACTCCATTGTGCTCCGCTCGCTGCAATGCAATGGTTTCTCTTTTATCTGCAACAGCAAAGCAAGGCAAACCAATCAACTCATTAAGTAAGCGGCTTTTGCCGTGATTATATTTACCTAAAACAGTTACTACCGGTGCTTCATTATGGAGTAATACCTCTAATCGTTTTACTTTATTTTCATACTGTGGCAGCACCATTAAAACAACCTCTTTATCTGCCAACTGTTTTGTACTACTCATTATTAATTCTCCTTTGACTATATCGGTTAGGGATACAGTCCCCTGCTATGAAGAAGAGGGGTTAACTTTTTTTTCAGCTTTTTGGCCTAATACCCAATAGGAAACCATCCCAAACACAATGCCCCAAAAAGCAGACCCCATACCACCTAAACTCATGTTAGAAGCGGTGACTAAAAAAGTAATCACTGCTGGCTCTACATAGGCAGAATCAGCACTAAGTAATTTGATATTTGATAGGATGGCACCAATAAGCGCTAAGCCAGCTAAAGCGGCAATCACAGCAGAAGGAATAACACCGAACAACAGAACCAATGTGCCTGAAATAGTGCCGCCTATTAAATAAAAGACGCCATTTGCTATACCTGCTACGTAACGCTTGTTTGGATCTTTGTGGGTTTCTTTGCCTGTACATAATGCTGCGGTAATTGCCGCCAACACGATTGAAATCCCACCAAAAAAAGCCACTCCGATTGACACCAGACTTGTCACACTAACAATGGCACGCGATGATGACTCATAGCCGGCCAACCGCATCACTACCAAGCCTGGCAAAAATTGCCCCGTTAGACTTACTACAACTAACGGTACAGTAAAACTAAAGAAGGCCGCCATGCTAAACTCAGGCCAAGTAAAAATTGGCGTAGCTAGCGACAAATGAATTGGAGCAATTTCAGTACTGCCTAAAAAATAGACACTGGCAAAACCCGTTAAGGCCACTAAAATAATGCTAAAACTTGGAAGTAGCCGTCGACTTAGTAAATACACAATAAACATCAGTAAAACGACGGAGGGCAGCTCTTTCATCGCAGCAAATGCCTCTAGCCCAAATTGCAGCAAAATACCAGCCATCATTGCAGCCGCAATGCCACGCGGAATAAATTGAACAATTCGCTCAAAATACCCACTGAGTCCAATGACTGTCGTGATCACCGCGGCACTTAAATACGCGCCAACCACTTCAGCCATCGAAATAGCAGGAAATAAATTCAGTAATAAAGCAGTACCGGGTGCCGACCACGCTGTAATTATGGGTGCGCGTAACCATAGACTTAAAACAATACCGCTAATGCCCGCACCGATAGAAATAGCCCAAATCCAAGAGCTCAACATCTCTGCTGACATCCCACCAGCCTGTGCCGCCTGAATAAATATAACCAAAGGGCCACTATAAGAAATAAGCACAGCTAGAAAACCTGTCATCCATGCTGTGACGGACCAGTCTCGCATCCCGCCCCCTTTTTATAGTAGATGTTGAGCGTAAAAAGTTACAGAGCGCCTGTAACTAGATTGCGGAAGGGTGTTTAGCCAGTGGAGTTACTTTAATCGTCATATAAGGAAATAAAGGTAACTGACTTAGCATGTCATGCAACTCATCATTGCTTTCCGCTTCAAAAATACTGTAATTCGCATACTCACCAACCACACGCCATAAATGAGGCCATTTACCTGTTCGTTGCAAGTCTTGGGAATACGCCTTTTCTTTAGCCACAATCCTTTGCACTTCATCTTGTGGCAAATCTTTAGGAATATCGACAATCATATGTACCAGAAATAACATGGAGTTCTATCCTTGAAAAAAATCGAGAAGATTCACTTCCCTATGCTAGGTTCAGCACAGAGTTTAGGAAATACACCAAGCCATCAGTAAAAGCTTGAGGCACTTCAATATTTGAAAGATGTGAAGCATCCAAAACAACTAGTTCAGACCCTATTACGGCCGCTTGCATGTTTTTTGCATCTTCAACCGTAGTAACTGGATCAAATAAACCAGCAATAAATAAAGTCGGTATTGCGATACGATGTAAATCGGTTCGTAGGTCAGACTGCGCCAGAGCATCACAACAGGCAGCGTACCCTTCTGCTTTTTGCTGTGCTAATTGCGCTTGAGCCTCTTGCACAGTAGCAGCATGATGCTGAATGTATTGAGGGGTAAACCAACGCTCAGGCGCTGTTTGTGCAAGCTCCTGCATCGATTGTTGGCCGCCCTGTCTTAAAAGCGCAGCACGCTCTTCCCACCCTTTTTCAGTGCCTATTTTTGCTGCGCTGTTAGATACAACAATGGCTTCAAAACGCTCTGCAGCATGGATACCTAACCAAAGCCCCGTATGTCCACCCATGGACACGCCACAAAAACTTGCTTTTTCAATCTGCAAAGCATCTAAAACAGCAAGAGCATCAAGCCCTAACTGCTCAAAACTATAAGGGCCGGGGGTAATATCACTTCCTCCATGCCCACGGGTATCGTAACGAACAACCCGAAACTGCTTTGTTAACGCGTTAATTTGGGGATCCCACATCTCTAAAGTGGTCCCAAGCGAGTTACTTAATAATAACGTTGGCGCGTGCGCATCTCCTTCCACCATGACTCTGAATACACCTCGAGCCGTATCCAGCTGAAAAGGAAGTTGGTTCATTTTTTTACTCCTAGACACGCTCAAGCACGAGCGCAATACCTTGACCTACACCTATGCACATAGTACAGAGAGCATATCTGCCTTGATTGTGCTGCAATTGGTTTATCGCCGTTGCCACTAACCTTGCACCACTTGCTCCTAAAGGATGACCTATAGCAATTGCGCCTCCGTTAGGATTCACACGTAAATCATCATCCTCTAAGCCTAACTCTCGGGTTACAGCTAACGCTTGGGCTGCAAAAGCCTCATTAAGCTCAATCACATCCATCTGATCAAGGGTTAAACCAGCAATTTCCAATACTTTTTTCGTTGCTGATACAGGACCAATTCCCATGATTCGAGGCTCAACACCCGATGTAGCCATCGCTATAACACGGGCTTTAGGCGTTAAATTAAACTGGTGCGCTATTTTTTCATTAGCTAAAAGCACAGCACCAGCACCATCATTTACCCCACTGGCATTACCCGCTGTGATGCTACCGTCAGTACGCACAATTGGACGAAGTTGCGCCAAAGCATTTAAAGAGGTTTCCCGGGGGTGCTCATCTGCACTAATAATGATCGGGTCACCTTTACGTTGTGCTACCTCAATAGGAACTATTTCGCTCTGAAAAAAGCCTCTGGCCTGAGCTGCGGCATAGTTTTTCTGACTTCTTAAAGCAAAAAGGTCTTGATCTTCTCGACTAATTGCAAACTGCTGCGCTACATTTTCTGCAGTCGCTGGCATAGTATCTACCCCATACATGTCGCGCATTAAGGGGTTAATAAAGCGCCATCCAATTGTCGTGTCTTCAATGCTATTTTGCCGTGTAAAAGCTTGAGTCGCTTTAGGCATAACAAAGGGAGCCCGACTCATGCTTTCTACTCCGCCCGCTATCATTAGTTGCGTTTCACCCGACTTAATTGCACGCGCAGCAGTTCCAATCGCGTCTAAGCCCGAACCACACAAACGGTTGATTGTGCTGCCCGGTACGCTTAAAGGTAGTCCAGCTAATAGTGTCGCCATGCGGGCCACATTTCGGTTATCTTCACCCGCTTGGTTTGCACACCCTAAAATCACATCATCTACTAAGCTGACATCGAGTTGTTTCTGTCGCTGTACTAACTCTTTAATGACTGCCGCTGCTAGATCATCTGGACGCACAGGGGCAAGCCCGCCACCATATCTACCAAAAGGGCTACGCACAGCATCACAAATAAAAACAGAATCACTCATCTTTTTTCCTATTAGTTACACATGTATGAATCATCTCTTTTACGAATGCAACGGCATTCCTACTAAACGCTCTAATTCTTCATGCGTAAGATTAGAAACTCGGTCAATAACATGTAACCCTTCTGGCGAGCAGGCAAATGTGGCCAAGTCTGTGTACACGCGTTTCACACACTCAACTCCCGTTAACGGATAAGTGCACTCAGACACCAACTTGCTTTTCCCATCACGCGTTAACAGGCTCATCATGACCCAAGTTTGTTTAGCCCCTATAGCTAAATCCATAGCGCCCCCTACCGCTGGGATCGCTCCAGGTTCGCCTGTACTCCAGTTAGCCAAATCCCCTTTTGCTGAAACTTGGAATGCTCCCAGAACACAAATGTCTAAATGACCTCCACGCATCATGGCAAAGCTATCGGCATGATGAAAATAAGCACCTCCTGAAAGCAGAGTTACAGGTTGTTTGCCTGCGTTAACTAGGTCATAGTCTTCTGTTCCTTTTGCTGCAGCGGGCCCCATTCCTAAAATGCCGTTTTCACTGTGTAAAACAACCTCAAATCCATCGGGCAAATGATTGGCTACCATTGTTGGCATACCAATCCCCAAATTGACATAAGCACCGTTATGAATATCTTGTGCAACACGAGCAGCTAACTCATCACGAGTACGGGGTTGATACAAACTCATCACTACATCTCCTTCAAATGACTCAAAAACCGCCGGCTTGTGTTACAACTCGCGGAACTTTCACTAACTTTTCCACATAAATACCAGGGGTTACGATGCTCTCGGGATCCAGCTCCCCTAATTCTTTCAACTCGTACACGCTAGCAATGGTTTGTTTAGCCGCTGTTGCCATCACAGGACCAAAATTCCGTGCCGCTTTACGGTACGTTAGATTTCCCCAACGGTCGCCCGCTTCCGCTTTAATTAACGCTACATCGCCATGAATAGGGGTTTCATACACATACCAACGACCATCAATAAAACGGGTTTCTTTATCTTTTGCCAACTGGGTGCCATAGCCAGTGGGACAAAAAAACCCACCTATTCCGGCTCCTGCTGCTCGTAACCGTTCTGCTAAGTTCCCTTGGGGGACTAGTTCGAGTTCAATTTTCCCACTACGGTATAACTCGTCAAAAACATACGAATCAACTTGGCGAGGAAAGCTACAAATAATTTTTCGTACCCGTCCTATTTTCAACAAAGCGGCTAAACCTTGATCACCATTTCCTGCATTGTTATTAACAACAGTTAGATCGGTAGCCCCCTGCTCAATCAACCCCTCAATGAGTGCTTCTGGAATACCTGCTGTCCCAAACCCTCCGATTAGAATCGTGGCACCATCTTGTACATCTTTTAAAGCTTCTGCCACATTGGCTACGGTTTTATCAATCACTGTGTCGTACTCCTTAGGTTGCAACTGCAGTTAGCCGCTGCCCTTTAGCTTGCTGTTGAACTGAAATAATGAATACACCGATAGCTAGCGCAGCGATCACTCCGGGTATTGCAAAGGCCAAGAAATTCATTTTTAACGGCAATGCCATGGCCATTAGGGTCCCCCCTAAAAAAGGTCCTACAATTGCCCCCGTGCGACCAATACCTGAGGCCCAGCCTAAACCTGATGAACGCATTGCTAATGGATAGTATTGAGCCGCATTGGCATATAAGAGAATCTGTGTACCGATGGTGGTCGCTCCCGCCACGATAATTAACCCATAAAGCGCTATCATGGGGCTCTTAAAGCCGAGTAAACCAATAGAGACGGCCGACAATACAAAAAACCAGGCCATAACACGAGGTAGACCAAATCGGTCCCCCATCCAACCACCTAAAATGGCACCAAACATTCCGCCAAAATTCAAAGCTAATAAGAAAGACAAGCTAGAACCCAAGCTATAACCTGCATTCGCCATCAATTTAGGTAGCCACGACCCAAGTGCATAAACCATTAATAGGCAACAAAAGAAAGCTAACCAAATCATTAACGTACCGAGTAAGCGCCCATCTTTAAATAGATCTAATACTGGCACGGTAGCCGCTTTCTGCACTGGCTGAGTTAGCTGAACATTAGCTAAATCCAAATGAGGATTAACTTTAGTTAACATACAGCGCGCAGTGTCTTCTTTATTTTGGCGCAGTAAAAAGCCGACTGACTCAGGCAGTTTCCACATAAGTAGTGGTAACAAAAGCAAAGGTACGGCTGCTGCAAAGAACATAGACTGCCAACCAAAACGAGGCAACATGTAAATACCCATCCCCGCCGATAGCACCCCACCCAATGAGTAACCGCTAAACATCACCGCTACCAGAGTTCCGCGTGAACGACGAGGCGAGTACTCATTCATTAACGCCACCGCATTTGGCATAAGGCCACCACATCCTAAGCCAGCTATAAAACGATAAATGCCAAACTCTGTAACGCTAGTTGCAAAACCGTTAAAAAAAGTCGCAAAGCTAAAAATTACAAAACAAATAATGACCCCTTTTTTTCGTCCAATTCGGTCTGCAAGTGGACCAAAAATAAACGCGCCAAACATCATGCCAAATAAGGCATAACTGCCTAATGCTCCGGCTTGTACAGGAGTCAGTCCCCACTCATCCATCAAAACGGGCAAAACCACACCATAAATAAAAAGGTCATACCCATCGAAAATAAGTAACAACGCACAGACCCATATAACAGACCAATGAAAACGATTAAAACTCGCTTGGTCTATTACTTCGTTAATGTCAATTTTTCTCATACCCTATTTCTCTTTTTTATGTGGTACCTCTTTCCCAGTTAGCCCTGATCTCCTCCGCCAACGGGTAAGGTAGTTCCTGTTATATAAGACGCTTCATCTGAAGCTAAAAACAAAATAGCTGCTGCTTGCTCATCTAAACTGCCATAGCGTTTCATCAAGCTGCTCTGTACAGTTTGATCCACAATTTGCTGATACCACTCTTGCTCTTGAGCTGTTGGTTGTTCTGTATTGCGTGGAATTTTTCGTGGAGGGGCTTCGGTACCCCCTGGGGCAACAGCATTAACTCGTACTCCTCGGTCTGCTGTCTCAAATGCTAAGCAGGCTGTCAACGCATTGACCCCCCCTTTGGCTGCTCCATAGGGGACACGATTTACACTACGTGTAGCAATTGATGAAACGTTCACAATTGCACCCTGTTGTTGTGCCAACATAGTGGGTAATACTGCACGGCAGCACCATAAAGCTGGAAACAAGGAACGTTGGATTTCTTTCTCTATTTGCTCAGGAGAATAATGCTCAAAAGGACGCGCCCAAATCGTTCCCCCAACGTTATTGATTAATACATCAATACGTCCAAAGCGGGTTAATGCAGTGTCGGCCGCTTTCTCTGCCCCCGCATAGGTTTCTAAATCTGCAGTTAAGGTTACGACTTGCTCATTAGCCAACTCATGCACAAGCTCAGAGCGGTCAACCAGAACAAGGGTTGCGCCCTCTTGCTCTAATCGCTCTGCCACTCTGCGTCCGATACCTTGAGCTGCTCCTGTGACCAATACCACTTTATTGCGAAAGCGCTCTTGATTCATGTTTTCCTCTTAGAAATAAAACCTCAGCCCTCATCACAATCTTTCTACTTTGATTGGAGGTGATGTCAAAGCTGAGGAGGTGCGTTATACGCTAGGAATAAAACGTTCGTAATAAAATTGCGCTGGCGTCATATTTTGCTCACGCATGTAATCACTGACCGCATCAACCATTGGGGGAGGGCCACATAAATACACATCTACATCGCCTTCATACAGCATGGTGGGCTCCAAGTGATGTGTTACATAACCTTTACGTGGGTGCTGGGACTCAGGATCGACGACTGTGGTGATGAAAGAAAAATTAGCTAGACGCTCAGCATAAGCTTCGAGCTGCTCAACCAAAACCAAGTCTTGCTCTCGTGTCACCCCGTAAATCATTTGAATGGGTTGTGCGCATCCTTTTTGTGCCAAAACCTCTAGCATAGATAGGAACGGCGCTAAACCGGTTCCACCCGCTAAAAACAATAAAGGACGAGTTACAGAGCGCAAATAAAAACTACCCAAAGGCCCTACTACCTGTAACTCTTGTCCTAGTTTGGCTTGCTCTAGCCACCCGCTCATTAAACCGTTAGGAACATGTTTAATCAGAAAGCTCATGGCCTGCTCTCCGGGCGCGGAACTAAACGAATAAGAACGGTGCTCCTCACTACCCGGAACAGTAATATTGACATACTGTCCAGGTAGAAAAGACGGCTGCTTGTCATTAACAGCTAGGGTTAACTCAAAGGCAGCATCGTCATACCGACAAACTTCTGTTACAGATGCTGTGAAACCCTCGATACCGGTTTTACACATATTGGAATCAACTGGTACTCGAATTACACAGTCAGAGTGCGGGATCATTTGACAAGTTAACACTAGCCCCTCTTGGGCTTCTGTTTCAGTTAATGCCTCATCAATGTAGTCATCAATCAGCTCATACTCACCACTTTCAGCATGACATTTACAGGTGCCACATACGCCATCTGAGCAGTCCATAGGCAAGTTAATTCGATGACGGTAAGCCGCATCTAATACCTTTTCCTGCGATCCGCACTCAATGAATCGAGTCACTCCGTCCTCAAAATTTAAAGCAATTTGGTAACTGCTCATCTCGCTCTCCTCTTTACTACTTAGATATGATAGATATCGATCACTTGTCGGATATAATCATTTTTTAAGACGATTTTTTTCTTTTTGATTTTTATGTCAGTATCCTTTTTCATTAAAGTGACATAAATTGTGCCAAAGTAATGATCTGTAGAGCGATAACGGTGACTAAGCGTATGGAAGTTATAACGAACATCCACTTCGCCATCTCGTGCTTCAAGTATTTCTATATTGCTTAACATATGATTTGTGCGCGGCTCAGGCGTGGAAGCACTAGACCGTTCTGTTTGAATACGAAATACACGATCCTCTAAGCCATTGCGATTCGCGTAATAAATTAAAGACACCTGGCTTTGAGGATCCTCTGTGAGCTGATCATCATCGTCCCAACACGGCATCCAGTACTCAGCCTCCTCTGCATAGCACGTTAACCAAGCATCCCACTCTCTATCATCTAAATAACGTGCTTCCCGATACAAAAAAGTGCAAACCGTTTGATAATCCATGATTTATACCCCCACCACTTGCGGATCTTTTTGCTCTAACTGAATTTTTTCTTGCTCTAATGCGTTTTTCATTACACTGAGCCAAAACTCGTGCTGACACACAAATAAGCCTTCGTCCTCACTGCGCTCCCCACTGAGTAAAGGGTTAATCCCCAATTGCTTCGCATTCTCATCCGGCCCTTTAACCCACAAAGGCGCACCACGACTTAAATCGTTCCAGGGAGCATTAAGCGCGCTATAGCCTTCTTGGCAAGCACGGAATTCCTCTAAATCGTCTGCTGTCCCCATTCCAGACACATTAAAGAAGTCCTCATATTGGCGCAGTCGTATCGCACGATTTTCTGCACTTTCATTTTTGGGACCAAAGCAATAAATAGTGACTTCTGTTTTATCTACGCTGATAGGACGCGTTACACGTATTTGTGTGGAAAACTGATCCATAATGTAAACATTTGGATAGAGACACAAATTTCGCGTTTGCTTAATAATCATTTCAGCACGCTGTGCACCAAGTCGCTCCTCAAGCATTTCTCGTTGCTGATGCACTGGGCGCACCTCTGGATTCAACGTATTGGTCCATAACAAAATATGTCCATTTTCAAATCCGTATACACCGCCGACACTCTTACTCCACCCTTGGGCATCTACTGCTTGGGTACCACCCTCTTTACGACGTCCCATGGTTGCTAAATAGTTCCAGTGCACGCTACTGACGTGATAGCCATCTGCACCATTTTCCATTTGCAGTTTCCAGTTACCGTCATATACGTAGGTTGAACTACCTCGAATGACCTCAATGCCCTCAGGAGACTGATCAGCAATCTGGTCTAAAATCACCTTTGTCTCTCCGAGATAGTCATCAAGTGAGGGCACGTCAGGATTGAGACTGCCAAACAAAAACCCTTTATAGCTTTCAAAACGAGGGACACGAGTTAAATCATGCGAACCATTGGTATTGAACTGCTCTGGATACTGGGTGGTTTTCTCGTCTTTTACTTTAAGCAACTTACCCGTATTACTAAATGTCCAACCATGGAAAGGACAGGTAAAGCTGCCTCGGTTTCCCCGTTTACGACGACACAATGTTGCTCCACGGTGGGCACAGGCATTTATTAAGGCATTAAGCTGTTGATCCCGGCCTCGGGTAATTACAATCGGCTGTCGTCCAATATAGGTCGTGAAATAATCATTCACTTCAGGGATTTGACTTTCATGCGCCAAATATACCCATCCACCTTCAAATAAATACTTCATTTCCAGCTCAAAGAGATCTGGGTCTGTGAACACATCACGACGACAGCGGTAAATACCCGCTTGTTCATCGACCTGCATTGCTGTATTTAAAAGCTGCTCAACGTCATAAAGCTTATCCATGACTTATCCTTTCCAATACGTTAGTTTGTGCCTACTTACGATCAATCCGTAGTACGGCAGCAAGCACAAACCATTGTGAAAAACAAACGGCTCAGTGGGGTTAGGCACCAACTAAACGAGGACGATCTACAATTTGGTTGTCTTTACTGTCAACCAAAGGAGTCAAATGTATATCAAACTGAATTTCAGCAAATGGACCGTCTAAGCCCTCTGCGTTAATACGTGCCTCATCAGTACACTCCGTCAATGGTGGCACCAACCCTTCACGCGTTGCATAAGCGAAGTCATCATTAACAAGTGGATCGCCATCAATATTGATTTGCGTAGTTAATTTGCGATGGTTATCTGCTGTAACAAAAAAATGGATATGCGCGGGACGGTTTCCGTGACGGCCTAGGTTATTTAATAGTTCTTGTGTGGGGCCATCAGGTGGGCAACCGTAGCCCATTGGCACAATACTGCGAAACTTATACTGTCCCTGATCATCGGCAATAATAGTGCGGCGCATGTTGAAAGGCTTTTGTTCACCTGTCGGATCAAAGTGAGAATAGAAGCCTTTGGTATTGCAATGCCATACTTCCACTTTGGCTCCAGGCTGAGGCTGACCATCTGCTCCATACACAGTGCCATGCATAATAAGAGGATGACCGTCCTTATCACTGCCATCATCCAGACGGGCATAGCCATGCTCGACGGGAGCACCCACTACATACAATGGACCCTCGATGGTTCGAGGCGTACCGCCTGTCACACCTAACTGTTCATCCTCAGCATCCATACGCATATCTAAATAGCGGTCAAAGCCAAGTCCAGGTGACAATAAACCTGCCTCTTGTCGTTCACCAAGTCGATTTAAATACGCAATACCAGCCCAATACTCATCTGGCGTAATATTTAAGTCTTCTATAGCTTTGTACAAATCAGTGACGATACGGTGAATAATTTCTTTAACTCGTGGATTACCTCCCTCGTAGCTCAACCCACAGGCTAAATTAAGAAAATTTTGGACTTCTTCTGTGTCAAAAAGCTTTACACTCATGATGTCTCCCTTTAAATGTAAATAGTCAAAAAACGGCTTTTTCACATACAGCCTGTTAATTGACTGCTGCTAAACTCACGCTTTTTTTGCGCTGCTCTCGATTAAAAAACTGCACCCGCTCTTCATCTAGCGCAATGCCTAACCCTGCTCCTTGTGGAACTTGAAGCTCAAAATCCTTATAAAGCAGAGGGGTTGTTACGATATCTTCGGTTAATAACAAGGGACCAAATAGCTCCGTTCCCCATTCCAAAGCATGAAAGGTGGAGAAAGCATGAGCTGAGGCAACCGTTCCTATACTGCCTTCCAGCATGGTTCCACCATAAAGTTCAATGTGCGCAGCTTCTGCTATCGCAGCGACTTTTTGTGCCGCACGTAGCCCACCTGACTGTTCAATTTTGATTGCAAACACATCAGCGGCCTCAGCTTGTGCCAAGGCAAAAGCGGATTCTGGCCCTACTAAGGACTCGTCCGCCATCACAGCAATAGGATATTTTCCTGATAAACGCTTTAACGCTGCAGCGCTTGCTACGGGTTGCTCGACGAGCTCACATCCCACATCAGCCAAGGCGGGAATGCCATATCGGGCATCTAGCTCACTCCAAGCCATATTAATGTCCACACGAACAGCACCACGATCACCCAATGCTTTTTTTATGGCTGCGACATGCGCTACATCTTCAGCTACAGTACGTTTACCAATTTTTAATTTAAATATGCGATGGCGACGCATAGACAACATTGCCTCAGCCTCATCAATATCTTTGGCTGTATCACCCGAAGCTAATGTCCAAGCCACAGGTAAACGATCACAAACACGTCCTCCTAATAGCTCAGATACAGGTAAGTTGCGACGATGTCCTAGTGCATCGTAAAGAGCCGTTTCCACTGCACTTTTTGCGAAACGGTTATCTCTTATAGCTAGCTGTAAACGTTGCATTAACTGAGACACATCATCGGCACGCTGCCCAAGTAGTAAAGGAGAAAAATACGTATCAATAGCTAGCTTCATCCCTTCAGGTGACTCTGCCCCGTACGCAAGACCTCCAATAGTCGTGCCTTCACCTATTCCAACCGAGCCATCCGAACAATAGATGCGCACAATCATCAACGTTTGACCTTGCATGGTGGTCATAGAAAGCTGATGAGGTCGAATAGTGGGCAAATCTAGCAGTAGTGTCTCCACCCGATCGATTGTTACCATTTCACCTAAACCCTTTGTAAAGATATGTCTTTGTCTGTTTTTTTATTTAAAGACCAGGGCGTTTAAGCGTCCAATACCTTCTCTACCTAGCTTTATTCAGATAAGGTATAATCAGAAAAAAATGCAATAAAATCAAAAAGATAAAAACGAATAAAGCAAAAACATATGGTTTTCCCTAGACACGGCTTTAGCAGTAGAAAGGCTTTAATTAGGGATCATATTGATGCGGCATTCTCATCAGCCAAAAGATAGCCCCATGCTCTTTTATTAAAATAACCATTACTAAACTAGTACTCTGGACACCATGGATCTAAAACAAATTCGCTATTTTGTCGCAGTTGCAGAGGCCCGTAGTTTTACCCTAGCCGCCGAACAATTACACATAACTCAACCTCCACTCAGTCGGCAGATTCAGTTGCTTGAGCAGTCGTTAGGGGTCCAGCTTATTGAGCGCGATAGCCGCCCTTTACAACTAACCGAAGCGGGAAGACTTTTTTACGAGCAAAGTGTACAAATACTGTTGCGTATTGAGCATATGCAGTTAGCCACCAGCCGCCTAGGCCAAAGCTATCAGCAGCGCCTGACTATTGGTTTTGTTGCTTCTTCTTTATATGGCGGACTGCCAATTTTGATTCAAAGCTTTAGAAAAACGTACCCAAATATACGGCTACAGTTTTTAGAGCTAACATCTACCGAGCAGCTTGAAGCTCTAAAATCAGGGCGCATTGATATTGGTTTTGGCCGTGTCAGAGTCCATGACCCGGCTATTGCAAGAATCACTCTTCGAGAAGAACGGCTCGCCTTAGCGATGGATTCAAGCAGCCCTTTTGCTTTACAAACAGAACCCATTTGTCTAAGCGCTTTAAGCAACCAGACCTTAATCACTTACCCATCTCAGCCTCGGCCGAGCTTTGCGGACTATGTATTAAATGCACTGCACGATAAACGCATCTATCCCGCTGATATTCAAGAGGTTCTCAGTTTGCAGACCGCTTTAGGTTTAGTGTCTGCCGGCGAAGGGTTTTGTGTCATTCCTACCGCTGCCCGAATCCGTCAAGACATTTCCTATCGCTTAATTCGTGACGAGGATGTTAGTTCCCCCATCATTTTCAGTCACCGCAAAAAAGACAACTCATGGTATATCGAAGCCATGCAACATTTGGTACATAAAATGTATGAGGATCATCCTGAGCTTCACCACCCAGATAACTGCATCAACCCCTAAAGTAACTCTGCTCTTTTTTATTAATGGCATGTTTGGCTGCGTTTCATTTTGAATAACTAGACAACTCCCACCCATATGCATGCTTTATCGAGCCGAGTTAAGCAAAGCACGATGAAAATGGATGCGGCTATGGCTATACATTAGGTCGTCTGGATATGCCCACGCCTCCTCTGTCGTGCATAGGAGCCCAGCCTTTTTAGCTCTGATGTTGTATTGTATAAGCTCTTATACTTTTCAAAAATCTAGTCGCCTATGCCTACCCCTCCTCACACCTCTGCATCAAACTCTGCTCTTCCCTCCTCATCCTCCTCCTTTAATGCAATGCGTTGGCGTCTATTAATAGTTATTATCGGGGCCATTTTTATGTCCTTGATGAGTGTCAGCGTGGTCAACGTGGCCTTGCCTGCCGTGCAAACAGGTTTGCAAGCGAGTCATTCTGATTTGCAGTGGATCTTATCCGGCTACGCGCTTACTTTTGGTGTAGTGCTTGTGAGTGCAGGACGGGCGGGAGACCTGATCGGCAGAGGCGGTTTATTTATGGTGGGGGTAAGTATTTTTACTTTATCTTCTATTGCCGCAGGCTTTGCTCCCGATGCGCACTCACTAAATATTGCGCGCTTTGTGCAAGGGGTTGGTTCTGGTCTTCTTAACCCCCAAGGGGTAGGCATGATTCAGCAGTATTTCAAAGGGCCTGAACGAGGGCGTGCTTTTGGGTTATTTGGAACTACGGTCGGGGTATCAGTTGCCATTGGGCCTGTGTTAGGCGGGCTACTTATACAGTTAGGCGGGCCTGATATCGGGTGGCGGCTAACTTTTTTAATTAACGTTCCTATAGGCATACTGACTTTGTTTTTAGCGTGGCGTTGGTTTCCTCGTCCTTTGGTCAGCTTTTCTGAATTGAAAAAAAACCACGGTTTAAGCTCTTTAGATCCTATAGGTGCTTTATTACTGGGAACAGGCGTACTAAGCGTACTGTTTCCGTTTGTGGAGTCGCAGTCTTCGTCATTAATTTGGCTGCTGATTCCATTAGGTCTTTTACTTTTTTATCTCTGGGTGCAATGGGAAAACTGGTATATGCGTCGTGGTTATAGCCCTATGGTGGATTTAAAAATTTTCTCCATTACCAGTTACCGTAATGGCAGTTTAATTATGGCGCTGTACTTTTTAGGTATGACCAGTGTGTGGGTGTTGATTCCTATTTATACTCAACAAGCTATTGGCTTTACTGCTTTTGAGGCAGGCCTGATTGGTATTCCGTCGGCATTGCTTTCAGCACTGGCCTCGAACTGGTCTGGACGACATATTAATCGCTATGGGCGCAAAGTCGTTATTGGCGGTCTTTGTATGGCCATGTTGGGGTTAGTTTTAAGCATTATATTTATTGTGTTGCATTACTACATGGGCCTTAGCATTTGGTGGCTACTTTTAAGTCTTGGTTTTTTTGGTCTGGGCCAAGGCGCTACGATTAGTCCTAATCAAACCTTAACCCTAGCTGAGATCCCACTTAATTACGCCGGCAGCTCGGGGGCTATTATGCAAACCGGACAACGTATCGGCACCTCTGTGGGTATCGCTGTCATTACAGCGTTGGTATTTAGTCTACAACCCCATACCTCTTGGACCACAGCAGTGATCATCGGTTTTTTTGCAATTTTGCTTATTATGGGTTTGTCTTTATGGATGGCATTTAAAGACCTTCAACACCGGCAGCGTCTAAGCTAAGCCTTTTACTTTTACGCCCTTTTATACTGCTTAGCGACTCGTAGTCACAAAATAAAATGCGCTCACTATTTTTAAATAGGAGCGCATTTTTTAAAGTAAAACCATTATTTACTGTAGTGCTTCAACCATAGCGGCAAACACGTCGTTATCAGGCACAGTGGCTTTATTTTGTGGTTTAGGCAAAGCCCCCCACGCTGCGATGACCACATTGTGTTTTGGGTTCACATACACATGTTGACCAAAAATGCCGCGAGCTTCAAAAGCCCCTTCGTGTACAGTGCCTTCTGCATTGGGAATAGGCCACAACATATACCCATAGTTGATGCGCTCGCCACTAATGTCTTTAGGTGAGCCGGCTTCTTTAACCCAGCCTTTGGGCAATATTTCTTCGCCGTCAATTACGCCGTCGTTTAATAAAAACTGACCAAAACGCCCATAGTCACGCAAAGTGGCAGATAAACCACTGCCACCTACCTCTAAGCCATCATCGGACTCAAGCCACCATGTAGCGTCAGACTCCATACCGAGCTTGCTCCAAATACGCTCAGACAAATACTCGCTTACGGGTTTGCCAACAGCAGCTTTCACTAAAGCGCCTGCCACTTGAGTTTCACCTGTGCTGTAATTCCATTTTGTGCCGGGCTCTGCCGCCCGCGGTAAAGATGCCATCAGTTTTAACACACCGCCCGGTTCTTGGGCATGTTGAACCTCAAGCATGGCACGACGGTCGGATTTAGGATCCGTATAGGTTTCGTTCCACCGCACACCTGAGGCCATTTGCAATAAATGACGTACCGTTACCCCATCATAAGCACTTTGTTTAAGCTCGGGTAAGTAATCGGTGATGGGGTCATCAATACTTTTGATATGACCGTCTTGGATGGCTGCGCCAATCAATGTGGCGGTAATGGATTTAACCACTGACATAGACATCCAACGGGTTTGATCGGTGTTACCTAACTGATAAGTTTCGTAAGCGATTTTTCCATCTTTCAGTACTAACAACCCTGCTACTCGATTAATGGTGATGTAATCCACTAAATCGTAAGTTTTATCGTGTGCCTTAACCTCGATTTGAGTTAGTTTTTTTTCACTTTCAGGCAAAGGATAAATATGATTGGGATCGTGCTTTACTGTTCGCGTTGCAAACAACCGATCAATATTACGAAAGGTATTAGCCTGAATATCGGGCAACAGCACGCCATCATAAACCTGTTGCACTGTCCCAATTTCCTCTTTTGCATGAGGATTGGGCACAGATTGTGCGAAAGAGGGAAGCGCGTAAAGGGTGCCTATTGCCATCATGACATTCCATTTGATTCGTGTTTTTGCAGCTAGCACTCGAGACTCCTTTTCTCTAAGCAGCTTGCTCTAGATGTGCTATGAAACCTAGGCGCAACCTGCTCAATTAGTTTGTTATTAGAGGCATCATCATAGTCGGCTCTACTGATACAAACGCTACAATACGTATCTATATGAAAACGGCCCCAAGAAGTGCTGAGACATAGGGTGAGTATCAGACTAGAGGTGCCATCTACTTAGTAATGCGTAACGCCAGACGATAGGACACCATTAAAACCAGACTGATAACACCGACTACCCAATACCAGTTTCCATGTAACCAAAACCACCCGATGGCATACCCCAATACACTGGAGCCTAAATAATAAAAACTGAGGTAAAGCGCCGACGCCTGCGCGCGAGCCTTGGTAGCCGTTTGCCCCACCAGTCCACTAGCCACAGAATGAGCAGCAAAAAAACCGGCTGTAAATAACGCCAACCCCACAATAATCACACTGAGCTGAAACGTCAGGCACAACAAAGCGCCAACAAACATTACGCCTATTGCGCTTAACAATACGGGGCGTGCTCCTCGTTTCGCAACCAGCTTACCCGCAATATTTGAGCTCCATATACCCAACAAATACACTAAGAATAAAAAACCAATGACACTGCTCGATAAAGTGAAAGGAGCTTGAGACAGATAAAAGCCAATGTAATTAAACAAAGCGACAAAACTACCCATTAATAAAAAGGGTAACCAAAAGAGAATGCGTAGCTCTTTATGAGATATATGTTGGATATAGTTTTGCACCACCCCTTTTAATGAAAGAGGTTGGGCAACAAAATGTTTTGAGGCCGGAAGTAAGCAAATAAACAAACCACAGGCCACCACCGCTAATGCAGCAATACCACCTAAAGCCACCTGCCATCCACCCCAATCGCTAAGTATCCCAGTAAGCAACCGCCCTAACAAACCACCTAAGGCAGTGCCGCTAATGTATGTACCCATAGCAACGGACAACGAGCTCGGGTCGAACTCTTCCACTATGTAAGCCATTGCTAAAGCAGGTAGGCCGCTCAGCATAATGCCAAGTAGCGTGCGCAATAGTAATAATAGATGCCAATTCGTTATCCATGCCGTGCTTAAACCTAAAACGCATGCTCCTAACAGCGCAACTACCATGACGCGTTTGCGCCCCCAGCTTTCACTGAGAGCCCCTGAAATAAGTAGCCCTGCTGCCAAACTGAATGTGGTCACTGATAACGCTAGACTACTGTTTGCTGCCGTAATGGAAAAATACGCGGCTAATTGAGGCAACAAAGGCTGCACACAATAAAGCAAAGCAAACGTAGCAAAACCTGCACAAAATAAAGCAAAAGTAGCACGTTTGTATTCACGGCTACCTTGCATAATAAAAGCATCTGTTTCAGACGAGGGTGTCAACATATACCACGCATTACATAAATATAAATAAGGGCAAAAAATAGACAAATAAATAAATGTTTAAATTTATTATTTTGTTTTCCACGCCAACCATAATACCCTCAACTTTTGTTTAGTATGAGTGAGTCAAGGGACTTTATCCTCCTTAGTCTCTTTCAATGGACATCATCCAACTAAAAACCTTAAAGCTCAAAAAAACAGGGCTTTTAGACTCTGCTATTTGAGTGCCATAGTATGGGTTATTTCTTTACCTCTGGCGTTTAGATTGCAGCTATGATAGGGTACTGGTCTTTTTTCCAGTATTACTAAGGCAGTAGAAACACATGACGGGCAAAGGACATCGACTAACCGGAGTCGGCGCAGGTTTTTTTGCTGCAGCATTCGTCCATGCTCTAGGTTTTTCCTATAGCGCAGAGGCCATTGCAGCACTTGCCGCCGCTTGCTCTACCACACTCCCCGATTTAATAGAAATTCCTATTTATAAGCGGGGTGTGCGTACAAAAACGCTTATCCCCCACCGCACTATCACTCATTGGCCCCCGTTGTGGTTGGGCTTAATGTATTTTGCATATCACTATTTAGACCCCTACTACGCATGTGCTTTGTTAGGCATCAGCCTAGGCGCTTTAGCTCACATTTTTGCAGATGCCCCTAACCCGCTTGGTATTCCATGGGTATTACCCCATAAACGCATTACTTTTTTTGGTGGTCTTTGGCGCTCGGGAGAAAATGAAAAAATGATGGTGGCAGTCTTTACATTGTTTGGTGTGGGCAGTTGGTTATATACGCATCAAAACACTGTAGGTGGACATTATTTAACGAGTTTATGGATTCGGCTTTGGACCTAGTTAATGTCCAGTTAACCTTTATTTTTTACTAGAATTTCTTTTTTAATGGGCAAGGAAAAATCCTTGCTTGTATGTATACGCTTAAAGCAAAAATAAAAATCCATAATGATTTCAAACACCTACCGTTAGCACCAATAGACCCAATTCCAAAAATATGGTACAATGACCCTCTTGACCATCTATTTTCCATCTACCCAAGATGGGCTTGAGGGCATTTTTTAAGCTCAATACCCAAAGGTATGAACACTTAAAAACGGCCTTTCTTCATTAAAAACTATTAAAAAAAGAGCGCTCACCTTGCTAGCGCCTAACAAAGAAACGGAGTTTTATTTTGGCTAAAACAAAGATAGCTATACTAGGCGCAGGCCCTAGTGGATTGGCACAGTTGCGTGCGTTTGAAGCCTTGCGCAAAGCAGGCGTAACCGACTTACCTGAAATTACCTGTTACGAAAAACAAAACGACATTGGTGGCATGTGGAACTACACCTGGCGTACTGGCCTAGACCGCAATGGTGAACCAGTGCATGGCAGTATGTACCGCTATTTATGGTCCAATGGCCCCAAAGAGTGTTTAGAGTTTGCTGATTACAGTTTTGATCAGCACTTTAATCAGCCTATTCCCTCGTACCCACCCCGTGAAGTATTAAAAGACTACATTATGGGGCGCATCGATAAACGGGCTATTTTTAATTACATTCGTTTTGAATGTCCAGTACGCTGGGTGACCTTTGATGAACAAACTGAACGCTTTACCGTAACGGTGATGAACCACAAAACGGGCGAGCAAGAAACCGAAGAGTTTGATTACGTAATTGTAGCTACAGGGCATTTCTCTACCCCTAATATGCCTTACTACAAAGGCATGGAGCAGTTCCCCGGCCGAGTACTGCATGCGCATGATTTTCGGGATGCGCTCGAATTCGAAGACCAAGACGTTTTACTTGTAGGCGGTAGTTACTCTGCCGAAGACATTGGCTCACAGTGTTATAAATACGGTGCCAAATCCATAACCATCAGCCATCGTGGTGGCTCCTTTGGGTACGACTGGCCTGATGCCATCAATGAAAAACCGGGTCTTGATCACATAGACGGTAATACCGTTCACTTCACTGATGGTACCTCTCAAAATGTAGATGCCATTATTATGTGTACCGGTTATTTGTTCCATTTCCCGTTCCTACCAGATGATCTACGTCTAGAAACTCACAACTGCTTATACCCTGACAACCTCTATAAAGGTGTGGCGTTTCAATCAAACCCCAAACTGATGTATTTAGGGATGCAAGACCAATGGTTCACATTTAATATGTTTGATGCGCAAGCGTGGTTTGTGCGTGATGTCATCATGGGCAAGATCCAACTTCCCGACGCTGCATCACGACGTCAAGACATAGATGCTTGGCTCGCCCGCCACGAGCAACTGGATACCGATGCTAAATCCATTGATTTTCAAGCCAGTTATATTGATGATCTGATTCAAGTCACCGACTACCCTAGTTTCCCTGTACACCAGCAAGCGGATCTATTCAAACAATGGCTACAAGATAAACAAACCGATATTATGGGCTTCCGTAATAAATCTTATGCCTCGACCATCACTGGTACCATGGCAGCACAGCTGCCTCGCCCTTGGTTAGAAATCAAAGACGACAGCCTAGAAGGTTTTATGTCGCTAGCATTTAAAAAAGTAAGCTAAGTCTGCTCTGTATTGAGCATGACTTTATAAATCGAGGCTTTAGCGTAACTGCTAAAGCCTTTTTTATGGCTTATAGAACACTTGTCTGCTGTTTTTCTGCGCATTACTTGTTCTCCCTCTAATTAAAAACCCATAGCGTAGTGCCTAAGGGATGATTACAATTCATCTTTTCTATTTGTTAATCTATTAGAAATGACTAAATTTTTTGGGTTATTTCTATTTTAAGGTCCCATTATGCACAAAAACAAAGCAGAAAAATGGCGCGGCTGTTTACATGATTACGCCGAATCGGTCGGCAATTTGCTTGTTGAAGCATTTCACTATCTGGCTTTGTTTGCCATCGGCGGTATAACCGTCTGGGCCGGTACGCTAACAGCCATCGAGATTTTCCTCAAAGGTAAAGCTTCTATTGATGACATCTTGCTGCTCTTTATTTATTTAGAGCTAGGAGCCATGGTTGGCATTTATTTCAAAACTAATCATATGCCAGTACGCTTTTTAATCTATGTCGCAATCACTGCTCTTACCCGTTTAATGATTTCTGATATTTCTCATCACAATGATCCCAATATGGGTGTGGTGTATATATCCGGAGCTATTTTACTGTTGGCTATTGCCGTTTTAGTAGTCCGCTTTGCCTCGTCGCGCTACCCATCAGTAGAAAAAACCAATCTCTCGCACCGTGTCACAGACGAGACCCACGAAGGTCTAGAACCTTGATTTAGATTAACAAAAGTCCCGTCCTCGCCCTGTTTCAGTTAGGTATTACGTATACTACAAGTCTAGTTTGCATTAAACCGTAAGGAGAGACTATATTCGACTTAAACCAACACGTCGCTATAGTAACAGGTGGTGCCAAAGGTATTGGCAAAGGGATTGCCGCTACCCTAGTTAAAGCAGGCGCAGTAGTTATCGTTGCAGACATTGATACCAAAGCTGGGACTAGCACCGCTGCTGAGCTTAACTGCCACTTCAAACCCTTAGACGTTACATCGCAAAGCGCCTGCCAGCAGCTGGTCAAAGAAGTGGTAGCTGAATGGGGTCGCATCGATATTCTCTGCTCGAATACAGGCATCTTCCCCCAAGCCAGTCTTGAGGAAATGACCGAGGCCCAGTGGGATCAAATGCAAGCCGTGAATTTAAAAAGCACGTTTTTCATGACTCAGGCCGTGGTAGCCACCATGAAAGCACAACGCTACGGGCGCATTGTTATCACCTCTTCCATTACTGGGGCCATCACCGGTTATCCAAACTGGAGCCACTACGGGGCCAGTAAAGCCGGACAACTAGGTTTTATGCGTAGTGCCGCCTTAGAATATGCTCAATACGGCATCACTATTAATGCCGTGATGCCTGGCAATATTCTCACCGAAGGCTTAGCGGATCAAGGCGATGCCTACTTAGAGCAAATGACGCGAGCCGTTCCTGTCAAAGCTCTAGGCAAGCCCCAAGACATTGGTTATGCAGTTTGTTTTTTAGCCTCTAAAGAAGCCCGTTTTATTACAGGTCAAGGCATTGTTGTTGATGGCGGTCAGGTTCTACCCGAATCCCCCGAAGCCATTCTTTAAAACACAAAAAACCCCAGCATTAATGCTGGGGTTAGAACTATGCCATAATTTAAACTACATATCACCAAAGCGTGTTGTTAGGTAATCAATAATGGCTTTAGATTCATAAAGCCAACGCTCTTGACCATCATCTTCAATAATACGCAGGCAGGGAACTTGGCGTTTACCCCCTTTTTGTATTAGCTCTGCTTCGGCAACCTTATCTTTTTGCACCTCTTTTAACGCTACTGGCACATTCAAGGTATGTAATGTACGGCGTACTTTGATGCAAAAAGGACAGGCATGAAACTGATACAAGGATAGGTTCATGGCCTCTTGATCAACTCGCGCTTGTGCTTCGGCGCTACGCTGCTTTTTGGCAGGCCGAGTTAATGTTTCCACACAAGCAATCATGTTGCCCAAGCCATTTCTAAACGCTTTCAAAACCATAAAAGACCTTCTGACTGAATAAGGATATAGCAATAATGTTGCTATTTTACGTTGTTTGTACTTCTGGTCGCAAACATATGTCCCTTAGGGTCAAAGCTTTTGAATATAATCGTGGCATTCATCGTTTTAGCTTAAAGGGTCCATATGTCAACAAAAAGCCGTCTCTATTTTCGTAGCTTTATTATTTTGCTAGGCATAGTATCTGTTGCTTTTATATGGATTTTACTACCATTTTATGGCGCTATTTTTTGGGGGGTGATCTTAGCGATTATTTTTGCCCCCATACAGCGGCGTTTATTGGTGTTTACTAAAGGCCGGCGTACGATCTCCGCATTAATGAATTTAGTCTTCATTATTTTAATAGTTATTATTCCCGTTATTTTGCTTACTGGCGCTTTAGCGCAAGAGATTGGCATGCTCTATAAACGCATGGATAACGGTGAAATTGATATGGCTGATTATTTAGAGCAAATAATTGCCTCATTACCTCCTTTTGTCACTGACTCGTTACAACGAGTAGGTATTACAAACTTAGAGGATCTCAGCGCTAAATTCTCCCAATTTGCGATGACTGCAGGTCAATTTCTAACCAAACAAGCCGTCAATATTGGATCGAATACTTTCCAGTTCCTTATCAGCTTGGGGATTATGCTGTATTTGCTTTTCTTTCTTTTGAAAGATGGCTCAGATCTTGCCAGACACTGCCGCTCGCTAGTGCCACTAAGTGAAGACCAAAAGTCTCATTTGTTTAAAAAATTCACTACCGTGGTTCGCGCCACTGTTAAAGGCAATATAGCCGTGGCTGCCACCCAAGGGGCGCTAGGTGGTATTATTTTCTGGGTATTAGGTGTTGAGGGTGCTTTATTTTGGGGCGTACTGATGGGCGTGCTGTCGTTACTACCTGCTGTAGGGGCGTCACTGATTTGGGCCCCAGTAGCCATTTATTATTTTAGTACCGGCTTATTAGTTAAAGGCATTATCTTGACAGCTTATGGTTTACTTGTCATTGGACTGGTCGACAACGTATTGCGTCCGTTGCTAGTCGGTAAAGATACTAAAATCCCTGATTACATCATTTTAATTTCCACCTTAGGTGGGTTGTCTTTATTTGGATTAAACGGCTTTGTGATCGGGCCTCTGATTGCTGCCATTTTTATGGCATGTTGGGACCTGTTCCCGTCTGCGATACAGCGTCAAGACGAGATGCTAGAGGGAGATCATATCGAAATGCACGCAGGTTCAATTGAAACCATTGAACATGCCACCATTAGCCTACACCCCCCCTCCAAGCCCAAGCAATAACATTACTACCTTCCTCGCTCTAAACCACGAGGCATTCCACGCATTTGAGTAAAAAGGACTGAACCTCAGTCCTTTTTTTATAAAAACAAAATAAAAATACTGACTAAAAAAGCCAACCCCCAGACAATGCTACGTGCCAGCGCCCAATCTTTAATATAAATCCAAATGTACGCCAAACGAAAACCTAACCAAATGCAGCCCCATTGAACAATCACATCGGTATCTACTCCTTTGTAAAGAGCAAATAAAATGGCAGCATAAAAAAGTGGCAACGCTTCAAAGGTATTTTTCTGAGCCGCATGAGCACGCGCACGCCAACCACTTTGGTGCTCTAACCAAACCCGAGGCTCATGATTATTAAACTGTGAACCACCCGCTTTGGCACTGACAGCGGCAATCAAAGGCAAAACAGCTGCCCCAACCAAAATCCATTCCACCATAATACGACTCCTTAAATTTTGTCTTTATTAATTATCCCTAGCCACAACCAAAGCACCTAATAAAAAATGGCCTCTGATTAAAAAAAGAGGCCATATTTAGACAAACAGCAAGGAAACGAGCTAGTTGCGTGTGTAGCTTTCGTATACCAATACTGCCGCGGCCAAGTCCTCAAGCGCATTGCCTACGGCTTTAAAAACAGTAATTTCGTCTTGAGAGCGACGCCCAGGGTGACGCCCCGAACACAAATCAAATAAAGTGGCTTGAATGGCTTCGGCCTGCAACGTCCCTGCTTTAAAGGCTTCGAGTAAATCACCCGCTTTCATCGGAGCCTCATCGGTATCCACAAAGACAGAAGAATGACTAAAGCAGTCTGGAGCACTTTCGATCATGGTCGGAGTAAAACTACCAATCAAATCCAAATGCTGACCTGCTTGCAACCAACTGCCATGTATTAAGGGCTGCTCGGAGAGCGTTGCGCAACTGATCATATCTGCCGAGCGTACCCCTTGCTCTAAGTCATCAACCCACCGAGCATTCACGCCCTGCTGCTGTAGTTGTTTTACTAAAACATGACCACTTTCAGGGTTGTAATTCCATACCAGCACCTCAGTTAAGTCACGCACTGCTCCGTAGGCCGCAGGTAAATAGGCGGCAACCTGCCCTGAACCCACCACCAACAAACGGCTGGCATCAGTACGAGCTAAATAACTGGCTCCTAATGCAGAGGCAGCAGCAGTACGTCTAGATGTAATAGCATTACCATCGATATTGGCAAGAGGCTTACCGGTGGTGCCATCGAATAACAAGTAAGTGGAATGCAGACCCGGCAAATTTTTTTCCTTATTATTAGGAAAAATATTGACGGTTTTGATCCCCATGTACTGGTGTTGATCCCAAGCAGGCATAATCAACACTATGCCTTTTTCCGCACCACATTCAATACTGTGGTTATGGCGCAAAGGGACAGTAATGTCTGCCTGGAATGCACGCTGCAATGTGGGCACTAACTGCTCAAATGGCAATAATTCGTTGGTGGTAGTTTGGTCCAGAACAATCATTCTTACCTCGCAGGAGTTTGTTCTCGTACTGTGGCTACAGCAAATAGAGAAATAATAGCCGTTAAAATAATATAAACTGCCACCGGAACCCAAGACCCGTCATAACGGCTCATTAACCAGGTTGCAATTAATGGGGCTGTTCCACCAGCCAGTGCCGCACCAATTTGATAGCCTAAGGTAATACCGGTATATCGCACTCGAGTCGCAAAGATCTCAGAGAACATAGTACCCAATACTGCTGTAATGGGGGCCCAAATAATACCTAAACCTAATACTGTGGCAAGTACTAAAAGCGCATAGCTATCGCTATTTAACAGCATGAAGTAGGGGAACGCATACAGAGCCATAACAATGGCACCCATAATAAACAAACGTTTACGACCAATGTAGTCAGACCATAAGCCCATTAATGGAATACATAGTGTGGTGACTAAAGTCGCAATGGTGACGGCATTTAATACCTCAATACGACTAAAGCTTAATGCTCCAGTGGCATAACTGACAACGTAGGTAGAGAAAATATAAAAAGGTGCGGTTTCCACTACCTTGGCACCTACGGCAATGAGTACCTCGCGTTTATGCGTTTTAAGCGTTTCAATTAAAGGGAGACGAGACACATCCCCTGTTCGCTTTGCCTCTTTAAATGCGGGGGTTTCATCAATGCCATTACGAATCCACAGCCCAAGTAATACCAACCCTGCACTAGCCACAAAAGGCACACGCCAGCCCCACTTCATAAATTGCTCATCTGGCAATTGACTCATGAGCGCCATAGCTAAAGTCGCTAGCAACATACCAATGGTGACACCCATTTGTGGCACGCTGCCAAATAACCCTTTACGGTTTTCAGGTGCGTATTCGTACGCCAACAGCAGCGCACCACCCCATTCGCCACCAATACCCATCCCTTGAATTAAGCGTAATGCAATTAATAAAATGGGTGCCCAAACACCAATCATCTCATAGGTAGGCAACAAACCAATTAATACCGTAGCCGCTCCCATTAATGACAAGGTGATGACTAAGGTTTTTTTGCGCCCGATACGGTCGCCAATATGGGCAAAAATAAACCCACCTAGTGGACGGATAAAGAAAGTGAGCGAGAACGACAAATACGCCAACATCAAACTCACTACTGGGTCATCAGTAGGGAAAAACAGCTTATTAAAGACCAAAGCTGCCGTGGTGGCATATAAAAAGAAGTCAAACCACTCGATAGAACTGCCTGTCAAGCTAGCTAGGAGCACGCGTTTGTGTGCGGCTTTAGGTACTGCCTCCATGGCTTTATTTTTGTTAGTCATGGATTCTCCTTTAATAAAATAATTTGTTGTTGCAGCTAGGCCGCATGAATGCTTAGCCTGCACCACATCCAGCCCTGTTATGTATAGGTGCTACTTTATGATTCAAATAGTTAACTGCAAACTTAATCAGGTTACACCTTAAAAGTAACTAGGGTTAACCCTCTTGGTCTTAAAATAAATGCAAAACGGGAGTATTTTCTGCTGAGGCTACCCATTTTTTGTGGGACGTTTAAACCCAATCCAAAGCCATCCCGTGACCTAGGTGGTGAGCTCATACCCAAACACCACGTCCCCCTAATTGCCTAGACAATAGTTGCCTAAGCAGCTATTTAAGAGCAAAATAGCCATTTATTGGATTTTGTTTAGAGACCTATGCCCTCCTCTATCTACTACCTACCCACGCCTGACTCATTGCAAGCCAATAACAATCTCAGCTATTTACTTAGACAAGCCTTAGCCAGCATTAACAGCATGCTTAACGAGCAAAGTGCGCCTCTAGGATTAACAGCTATTCAATGGCGGCCTCTAGTCTTAATTCGTTATGCTGGCTTAGAAACAGCAGGAGAGTTAGCACGTCGCGAAAACACCGATACGGGTGCCATGACACGCACTCTTGACCGGCTTGAAGCAAAAGGCTTGCTCTATAGAGAACGCTGTCTCATAGACCGCCGTGTCATGAAACTTAAACTTAGTCCAGCCGGAGAAAAGGTGTGTGAGGCTATTCTGCCCTTGGTTGCAGACAGTTTAAATCAGCACGTCGCTGGCTTTAGCCCAGAGGAAGTTCAACTCTGTTTGCATTTTTTACAACGCATTATTGCCAATGGAACGCACAACCCTGATTTCGTGCCTCACTCCAACGCTTAACTCCTCTTTTCACCCTATTACCCCCTATCATGAGCTCAACTGAAACCTCCGTTCACCCTAAACGCAAACCGTTGCTGCGTTTTGCGACATTTTTCTTTATTGTTGTTGGTGTGTGTTATGCCATTTGGTGGTTTTATTTTGCCGCGCAATTTGAAAGCACTGAGGATGCCTATGTTCACGGCAATTTAGTTCCTGTCAGCAGTCGTGTTCCAGGAACAGTAATAGCACTGTACGCAGATGAAACACAAACCGTACAACAAGGCGATGTAATCGTTCAACTCGATGACACAGACTATCAGCTCGCTCTGCAAACCGCAGAGGCTCAATTAGCTCAAGTGGTTCGTCATACCCAAACCCTCTACACGGAAACCGATGCGCTTAAAGCTAGTATTCTTGAAGCTGAAGCCAATATAGAAGCGACAAAAAGCGAGCTATCTCGTGCTAACCAAGACCTAAAGCGCCGTCAAACATTAGGCAAAGCAGGTGGGGTAAGTGGCGAGGAACTCTTGCATGCTCGTACCGCCCAAGCTCAAGCCCAAGCTGCCGTCGCACAAGCTCAGGCTGCCCTTGAGGCTGCCCAAGCCAAGCTAAAAACCAATCAAGCGCTGACCGCTCAAACCGATGTTACACAACATCCTGATGTACTTCGCGCGGCCCAGGCTGTGCGTCAAGCTTGGTTAGAAATCGAGCGTACTACTATACGCGCGCCCATTAGTGGTGTGTTGGCACAACGCTCTGCTCAACTGGGTAAACCCATAGGCGTGAACACACCTCTTTTTAGTGTGATTGCGCCAGAGCAACTTTGGGTAGAGGCGAATTTTAAGGAAAATCAGCTCACGCATGTTAAGCCCGGGCTCCCCGTCAGTTTGTACTCAGACTATTACGGTAAAAAGCAACAGTTTCATGGTGTTATTGAGGGCATTTCAGCCGGCACTGGCGGGGTGTTCTCACTATTGCCTCCACAAAATGCCAGCGGCAACTGGATTAAAGTTATTCAACGCGTCCCCGTACGTATCCAATTAGACCCAGACGAATTGGCTCGCTTTCCTTTACGAGCAGGTTTATCTATGCATGCCAAGGTCGCTTTGGATGCACCCGTGCAAACACTTAAACCCGCCCCTCACACTCAACATATTTCAGTCAGTTCAAATACAGAGCAGTTGGAGCAACGCATCCTTACATTAATTAAGGACAACATAGCTTCATGAGTTCAAGTGCCTCTAAATCCACCACATCCAAATCGTATCCACCCCTAGAAGGCAAAGCTAAGGTCGCTGGGACTATCGCCCTATCCATTGCCGTGTTTATGAATGCGCTGGATATGTCGATTGCTAATGTGTCTATTCCCACGATTGCGGGCGACCTAGGCGTGAGCACGACTCAAGGCACCTGGGTCATTACATCTTTTGGGGTAGCCAATGCTGTGACTGTACCGCTAACCGGTTGGCTAACTCAACGTTTTGGCCAAGTACGACTCTTTGTACTGTCTATGCTGCTGTTTGTTTTAGCCTCGTGGCTTTGCGGCTTAGCTTGGTCCTTAGAATCATTGGTGTTTTTTAGAGTCTTGCAGGGGGCTGTAGCAGGTCCGATGATTCCTTTATCGCAAGCTCTAATGCTAGGCAGCTACCCTCGCGATAAGGCCGGTATGGCTCTTGCCATGTGGGGAATGACTATTTTAGTTGGCCCCATTGCAGGTCCTTTGCTGGGGGGATGGATCTCTGACAACTACAGTTGGCCTTGGATTTTTTATATCAATGTGCCGATTGGCCTAGTAGCAGGATGGGTCTGTTGGCATATCTACAAAGATCGTGACTCAGAACGGCGTCGTTTGCCTATAGATATTATAGGATTGACGCTGCTTTTAGTCTGGGTAGGGGCGTTACAGATCTTATTAGATAAAGGCAAAGAACTCGATTGGTTTGCAAGCCCTTTTATTATTGCTCTGGCTGTGGTCACCGTAGTCGGTTTTGTTTATTTTTTGATCTGGGAGCTTACCGCAACCCATCCCATTGTTGATTTAAGTTTATTTAAACAACGCAACTTTAGCTCGGGAGTTATTATGATTTCTGTTGCTTATGGGGTGTTTTTTGGTGCCGTGGTTTTGGTGCCTTTGTGGTTGCAAAGTACACTGCACTACACGGCAACCTGGGCAGGTATTGCGTTAGCACCTGTAGGCATATTAGCGATTATTTTATCGCCTATTGTGGGCCGTCTTTTATCGCAATATGACCCTCGCTGGATCATTAGTTTTGCCTTTATTGTATTTGCCTTAACCAGCTATATGCGGTCGCAATTCAGCACCGATGTCAGCATTTATACCGTCATGCTGCCTACCTTTATTCAGGGGGCTGCCATGGCTACCTTTTTTACACCGTTAACAACCATCACGCTGTCCGGCTTAGCTCCAGACCGGATCCCTGCAGCAGCGGGTTTATCCAATTTTGCCCGATTATTAGCAGGCGCATTTGGTACATCTATTACTACTACATTATGGAGCGACCGAACAAGTTTGCATCATGCACAAATGACGGAGCTAGCACGTCCGGGAGAGCCTGCATTTGACTGGTACACCGATCAACTGCACGAGCTAGGCTTAACCTCACAGCAGGCTCTTGGCCTAATTGATGACATCATTGCCCAACAAGCTCAGACCTTAGCCGCCACCGATATTTTCTATGCCTCTGCTATTATTTTTGTAGTGTTATTAGGCTTGGTTTGGTTGGCACGACCCGCCGCAGTCCGTGCATAAAACCCTAAAAAAAACCCCACTCATACAGAGTGGGGTACAGAACCAAGCCTAAGTAATTAGAAAAAGCCCAGCGCTTCGTCGCTGTAACTTACCAGCAAGCATTTGGTTTGTTGATAATTAGCTAACGCCATTTTATGTGTTTCACGCCCAATGCCTGATTGCTTGTAACCGCCAAAGGCCGCATGAGCTGGGTACATATGATAGCAGTTAGTCCAAACGCGTCCAGCTTGTATCCCCCTCCCCATGCGATAAGCTTGGGAAGCGTCGCGACTCCAGACCCCAGCGCCTAAGCCAAAAATAGTATCATTTGCAATCGCTAAGGCCTCCTCTTCGTCCTTGAAGGTAGTAACCGCTGCCACAGGGCCAAAAATTTCCTCTTGGAATACACGCATGGTATTTTTACCAAGTAACAGGGTTGGTTTAACGAAAAAGCCTTCGTCTAACCCTTCACCCATGCGGTTGCGTTCCCCTCCGGTTAAGCAAGTGGCCCCTTCTTCACGTCCTAAGTTGATATAACCCAATATACGATCAAGTTGTGCTTGTGAGACCTGTGCCCCTACCATCGTGTTTTTATCAAGCGGGTGACCCTTTTTAATTTGTTCGACCCGAGCTACTACTTTTTCTATGAATTGCTCATAGATAGACTCCTGCACCAAAAGACGAGAAGGAGCGGTGCATACCTCGCCTTGGTTCAAGGCAAACATAGCAGCCCCTTCAAGGGCTTTATTAAAAAAGGCATCGTCAGCCGACATGACGTTTTCAAAGAAAATATTAGGACTTTTACCGCCTAGCTCTACCGTAGCAGGGATTAATGTGTCAGCCGCATTGCGTAAGATTTGTTGACCTACAGGCGTAGACCCCGTAAAAGCCACTTTTGCAATACGTGGGCTAGAGGCTAAGGCAGCACCCGCCTCTTTGCCATAGCCATTAACTATGTTGACCACCCCTGGAGGTAAAAGATCACCTATGGTTTCCATCAACACCATAATGGAAGCAGGCGTTTGCTCGGCGGGTTTCATAACAACGGTGCAGCCCGCTGCCAATGCAGGTGCCAGTTTCCACGCAGCCATTAATAACGGGAAGTTCCAAGGAATAATTTGCCCCACCACCCCAATCGGCTCTTGGAAGTGATAAGCCACCGTATTTTTTTCTATATCTGAAATAGCACCTTCCTGTGCCCGTAAGCAACCAGCAAAGTAACGGAAGTGATCTACCGCTAGAGGTAAATCTGCGGCCATGGTCTCACGAATTGGCTTGCCATTATCTAGGGTTTCAGCCACGGCTAATCGCTCTAGATTTTGCTCAATCCTATCCGCTATACGCAACAACACAGCAGAGCGTTCAGCTACAGGTGTGTCTGCCCAGCCTTTGAATGCGGCATGGGCTGCATCAAGCGCCACATTCACATCATCAGCATTTGAGCGTGCTACCTCACAAAACACCTCTCCAGAAATAGGTGTTATATTTTCAAAATACTCTCCTGCTACCGGTGCAACCCATTTACCTCCTATGTAGTTCTCGTATCGTTTTTTATAGGGGTAATCAAGACTAATACCAAACCGTTTCAAATCTATTAAATTCATCTTACTCCTCCTGGGGCATCTGATAGTTGAATTCAAAAACAGCACGGCAGATCCAAGTCCTACTCTGGATTCCATCCCATTAGCATAGCATTATGTTTTAAAATTTTAATGTTGTTTTTGAGACACTTAAATAAAATCACAGCCGTGACATTTACATGGAGAGGGTTATGGAAAGCGTTGGGTTAATTTTTACCATGCTTGTTGCCATTTTGCTTAGTGGCGTAATAGGACGAGTTCTACCCTGGGGCATACCCCTCCCCCTCATTCAGATTGTGTTTGGTATTGTGATTGCGGGTGTTTTTAAAGAAGGCATTAACCTCAATCCCGAGGTGTTTTTTTTACTTTTTATCCCTCCCCTGCTTTTTTTAGATGGGTGGCGTATTCCTAAAGACGCCTTAATGCGCGATAAAGCCGGTATTTTCCATCTGGCGTTTGGTCTGGTTTTTATTACGGTATTTGGTTTAGGGTATTTAATTCACTGGATGATCCCTACAATGCCCTTGGCCGTTAGTTTTGCACTTGCTGCTATTGTTTCCCCCACTGATCCCGTAGCTGTTGCGGGTATCACCCGTCGCTTACCTGTACCCCAACGACTTATGTCTATCCTTGAGGGGGAAGCCTTATTTAATGATGCCAGTGGTTTAGTCGCCTTTAGAATGGCTGTTCTTGCCGCCATGACAGGGGCTTTTTCTTTGACTCAAGCGGCCTCATCCTTTGTCTGGGTAGCTTTAGCAGGTCTTATTACCGGTGCCGCAGTCACATGGGGACTCTCTTTCATACGCGAGCGTTTTACTCATCGCTTTGGTGAAGAACAAGGCTCTGAGCTGCTATTAAGTATCCTAACCCCTTTTGCTGCCTACATCGTAGCTGAAAAAATTGGTGGTTCAGGTATTTTAGCTGCAGTAGCAGCAGGCTTGACCATGAGCACCATTGAGTTTTCTGGCCGTATCTCCCCGCTCACTCGCGTCCGTCGCACCGCCCTTTGGGATACCTTACAGTTCACCTTAAACGGCATTATGTTTGTCTTGCTTGGCGAGCAACTGCCGGGCATTTTTAATAACGCCGTGCTCGTGGTTCAGCAAACAGGGCATCACAACCCTTGGTGGTTAGTGGTCTATGCGTTTGTGATCTGTTTAAGCCTGACCGCATTGCGCTTTGTGTGGGTCAGCGTCTCATTATTTTTAATGCGTTTATTTGCACGCAAACCCGAAACGCTCGCTACCCAGTGGCGGCACATACTAATCCTATCGTTTGCAGGTGTGCGCGGTGCAGTAACCCTTGCTGGCGTATTAACACTGCCTTTATTGCTGCCAGACGGAGCCCAATTCCCAGGGCGTGATTTGGCTATTTTTTTAGCAGCGACCGTCATTATTATTTCTTTGATCTTAGCTAGTATTGTGCTGCCATGGTTATTAAAAGACTTAGTCCCCACTGGCGCATCCAAAGCGTCTCATGAAAAACAAAAACACATAGCTATTCAAACCGCTCAAACCTTAGCTGCACAACATATTGATGAACTCATAGCCAGTCTAGATAAAAACGACTTAGATCAAGCCTATTACGACGAAGTCAAAAACAAGCTCTTGTCTGATTTTGGTAATAGTTTTGCACTTCATACAGACAGCAATAGTATTGATTACAAAAAATACTATGCTGAACGCTTATTACGCCTGAAAATTATTAATACAGCCCGAGCCAGCATTTACCAACTGGCTAAAGAACACAAAATTTCTGATGAACTAGCTCGGGAATTAGTGCAAAAGCTGGATCTGGATGAGGTGCGTTTTAACTAATTTCTTTAGCTATCTCTTACCTAAGTCTGATGGCTTAGAGCTGAAATTTCTCATACAGTGAGCCGTATATAGGTATAAACCTACTAGCTATTGTAATTAATTGCTTCTAGAATCGAATCACTTAGTTAGCCCTAAGAGTAGTTAATTATCGTTTGGTAGTTCAACTCAAGGAATCTGTATGAAAAAACATTTCATCGCCGCTGCTGTTTTTGCTCTTGCAACGGGCAGTGCTTTTGCCCAAGCTTCAGATACACTACAAAAAATTAAAGATTCTGGCTCTGTCACTTTAGGTGTGCGAGAATCCTCAGGCTTAGGCTATACCCTAGGAAATGGCAAGTTTGTCGGTTTCCATACGGAAATGGCAGAAAATATCGTAGACGACTTACGTAAAGATCTCGGTTTAGAAAACTTAGAAATTAAATATCAACCTGTCACATCACAAAACCGTATTCCACTTGTGACAAACGGCAGCGTTGATTTCGAATGCGGCTCAACCACCAATAATAAAGCCCGCCAAAAAGACGTTGATTTTGCAAATACCACCTACGTTGAAGAAGTCCGCATGGCGACCAAGGCTGACTCAGGCATTAGCTCCATCGCCGACCTTGATGGCAAAACGGTTGCCGTTACAACCGGTACCACCTCAGTTCAAACCCTAAGACGCAACAAACGCGCCGAGGGCATTAACTTCAAAGAGGTTATGGGCAAAGATCACGCCGATAGTTTTCTTTTACTTGAAACCGGCCGTGCAGATGTGTTCGTAATGGACGGCTCAATTCTAGCGGCTAATATCTCCAAGTCTCGCAACCCCGCTGATTTTAAAATTGTGGGTGAAACACTTAATGTAGAGCCTATCGCTTGCATGTTGCGTAAAAATGATGACAAGCTTAAAGCGGCTATTAACAAAAGTATTCAGCGCCAAATCGAAGACGGCACACTCAATGCTTTGTGGGATAAATGGTTCTTACAACCTACGCCTCCAGCAGGCACAGTTATTGGTCTAGAGCTATCCCAAGCCACCAAAGACGCTTGGGCAAACCCCAATGACAAACCCATGGAAGACTACAAATTCTAGGGGCTACGCATTTTGACTTTGCAACAAAACCCCTTTTAAAGGGGTTTTGTTGTTGATTCGCTCGAGTACCCTTAGCCCATTTATTTATTATTACTGTCATTTTATCAGGGGATCACATGACTTGGGATTGGCAAGTATTTTGTCGAGATGACCTAGACATGGAAGTGGTTAAAGGATGTTTCGGGGATGGCGGTTCAACTACCTATTTAGATTGGATGCTTTCTGCCTGGGGTTGGACTATTTCTGTCTCGTTAGCATCGTTAGCTATTGCTTTGATTTTAGGTTTTGTTGTGGGTGCCATACGCACCTTGCCCCAAAGCCCTATTTTGGTTCGGCTTGGCAATGCTTGGGTCGAGCTGTTCCGTAATATTCCCCTTTTGGTACAAATTTTCCTTTGGTATCATGTCGCCCCCACTTTTGTGCCTTTCTTGCGTGATGTCTCAGGCTTTGTGCTCGTCGTATGCGCATTAGGCGTATTTACCTCGGCCCGTATTGCCGAGCAAGTCCGCTCTGGCATCGAATCCTTACCTAAAGGACAGCGCTATGCGGGCATGGCCCTAGGGTTTACTACGGCACAGTGTTATCGCTATGTACTCTTGCCTATGGCTTTTCGTATTATTATTCCGCCACTCACTAGCGAATCCATGAACGTAGTTAAAAATTCGTCTGTGGCGTTTGCAGTGTCTATTGCCGAGCTCACCATGTTTGCCATGCAAGCCCAAGAGGAAACGTCACGGGGGATAGAAGTTTATTTAGCCGTAACCACGCTTTACATCTTGACCGCTTTTGCTATTAATCGCGTCATGGCATTTATTGAAAAACGCGCACAAATCCCTGGTTTCATTAGCAGCACCCAAGGGGGACACTAATATGCAATTTGATGCGACGTTCTATAACTGGAGCCTGCTCAGCGACTACGTGCTTACAGGACTTTATTTTAGCGTGTGGCTCACTGTAGTAGCTACCTTAGGTGGGGTCGTTTTTGGCACGCTTTTAGCCCTAATGCGTCTATCGGGTCGATCTTGGTTAGTGTTACCCGCCACTATTTATGTGAATGGCATGCGCAGCATCCCATTAGTCATGGTGATACTGTGGTTTTTTCTGTTAATGCCCATGATTTTAGGTGTGGCTGTGGGGGCAGAAACCTCTGCCATTGTTACCTTTATTGCCTTTGAGGCGGCCTACTTTAGTGAAATTATGCGAGCTGGGATTCAGTCCATACCCCGGGGACAGGTCTTTGCAGGTCAAGCACTGGGCATGACCTACGGGCAAAATATGCGTTTAATTATTTTGCCTCAGGCCTTTCGTAATATGTTGCCTGTGCTTTTGACCCAAACCATTATTCTTTTTCAAGACACCTCATTGGTGTATGCCATTGGCGCGTATGACTTACTCAAAGGCTTCGAAACGGCTGGCAAGAACTTTGGTCGCCCTATCGAGGCTTACATTGGTGCTGCCGTGGTTTATTTTATTATTTGCTACTCACTTTCGTGGCTAGTTAAACGTTTGCATAAAAAAATCGCCATCATTCGCTAAGCTAAGGAATACACAATGATTGAAATGAAAAATGTTTCTAAATGGTATGGGGACTTTCAAGTACTCACCAACTGTTCCACCATAGTGAATAAAGGCGAAGTGGTGGTGGTTGCAGGCCCTTCCGGTTCGGGTAAATCCACCCTAATTAAAACCATTAATGCCCTAGAGCCTTTTCAAAAAGGCGAAATCTGGATCGAAGGAACGCCTGTACACGACCCCAAAACCAACTTGCCTAAATTACGTAGCCGTGTAGGCATGGTGTTCCAACACTTTGAGCTCTTCCCTCATCTCTCTGTTACAGAAAACCTAACCATCGCACAAATGCGGGTTCTTGGGCGCAACAAACACGATGCCTATGCTCATGGTCTAAAATACCTAGAGCGTGTGGGTCTTTCAGCGCATAAAGATAAATTTCCTGGTCAGCTTTCAGGCGGCCAACAGCAACGGGTCGCTATTGCTCGTGCGCTCAGCATGGACCCAATTGTAATGCTCTTTGACGAGCCTACTTCAGCCCTAGACCCAGAGATGGTGGGCGAGGTCTTAGATGTTATGGTTAGTCTGGCGCACGAAGGCATGACTATGATGTGCGTAACGCATGAAATGGGATTTGCGCGACGCGTCAGTGACAGAGTCATTTTTATGGATGTAGGTGGGCATATTCTTGAAGACTGCCCTACCAGTGAGTTTTTTGGTAATCTTGATGCACGCCAAGCCCGTACCAAAGATTTCTTAAATAAAATTTTAGTGCAATAATTCTTGCGAGGACTGCTATGTCTACCACCCTTAGCCCTCAAGCTGTTTTACATTTTTGGGCTCATGCCACAACACCCGAGCAATGGTTCACCAAAGATCCCCAGTTTGACCAACGTATTACTCAGCAATTTCTACACACAACCGAAGCGGTTGCCCAGGGTGAATGTGCGCATTGGCGTCATAGTTTGCATGGGCGTTTGGCTGAAATCATCGTACTAGACCAGTTTTCACGTAATATTTGGCGCGACACACCGCGTGCCTTTGCCCAAGACCCGATGGCTTTAGCTTTAGCTCAAGAGGCCCTACGGCAACCGCAGTTTGCACAACTTAGTCAGCGTGAAAGGCAGTTTATTTTGATGCCTTTTATGCATTCAGAGTCTAAAAAAATTCACGTCCAAGCCCTTGAATTATTTAAAAAATACACCGACGACATTACTATTGACTACGAGGTTCGTCACAAAGTCATCATAGATCAGTTCGGACGCTATCCCCACCGCAATGCTATTTTAGGACGCTTATCCACAGCGGCTGAGCTAGAGTTTCTTAAAGGGCCAAACTCGTCGTTTTAAATTGCGGTTTTCTCCTAGGGCTACGCTGGTATTGCCCTAGGGTGTTATAGCCATTGCATCTTCTTAAACCGGTAATACAAACCACTGCACACCAAAGCCATTACTCCAAGCACCATTGGGTAACCAAAGCTCCATTCCAGTTCAGGCATAAACTTAAAGTTCATACCATAAATACCTGCTAAAGCCGTCGGTATAGCCAAAATAGCGGCCCAGGCAGCAAGCTTGCGGCTGATGTCGTTTTGCTGAAGCTGAATAATCATCATACCCCCCTCAAAAGCAAAAGCCGTAGTGTCTCGCAATACGCCAATCAATTCAGATAAACGGGCAATGCGGTCAGCCACCTCTGAAAAATACGCTTGGCTAGATGGCCCCACATAGACTAAAGCAGGCTGTCGACTAAAACGGCGGGAAAGTTCTGCCAAGGGGCCGATACTGCTTTGAATACGCAATAAAGTACGCCGTAACCGATACGCTTTTTCTATGTCTTTATGCAGAAAGCGGCCACCAAAAAACTGGGCTTCTACTTTTTCTACTTGGTGCTCTAACGTTAACAACTGACTGGCATAACTATCTGTAATGCTATTTAGAAGCTCGGCCACAATGTAATCGGCACCACGTAAAAGTAGCTCGGGCTTGGCCTCAAACTCGGCACGACTTTCCGCATCTGTCATGGCGGTATGGCTCCAAATGCTAATAATATAGCCCGCCCCAAAAAGAATCTGCGTCTCACCAAAACGCAATACGCCATGATCCACTTTGTAAGTAATGGCAACGACCAAACTAACGGCGTCGTACTCTACCACTTTAGGACGTCGATGTTTAACAACTACCTCGTCCAACACGCGCGACTGAGAGCCAATGAAGTGCGGTAAAATTTGCAACAACTCGTCCTCAGTTGGATGAATTAAACTTAACCAGACGATGCTATCGGTTTGCACTGGGTCCGTTAAATTATTTAGGTCTAGAATTTGGGGACGTTGTCCAGCAGCATAACGTTTTGCTATATGTGCTGACGGCACTAGACTAGACTGACTCATTGTAATTTTTATCTCTAAAGGGTAGTGATTTATGTTCGAACTCCACCCCACTCTGCAAGCAGACACTTTTTTTCTAGGGCAGCTCGAGCTATGCGACGTATTGCTCAATAATAATAGCAGCTATTTGTGGTTGATTTTAGTCCCACGCCGTGCGGGTATTCGCGAGACTTACGAGCTTAGCCCTACAGACCAACATCAATTAACAACTGAGTGCAATCAAGTCAGCGAAAAACTAGCCCGTTACAGTGCCGCTAATAAAATGAACATAGCAGCATTTGGCAATCAAGTCCCTCAGCTTCATCTGCATCTTATTGCTCGGCATCATACTGACCCAGCTTGGCCTCAACCGGCCTGGTTAAATCTTGCAACACAGCCCTACGAACAGCAAAAAGCGCAAGACCTATTACAGGACTTGCGCCAATTATTAAATGTATAAAACTCGACTACGCGGCTAAAAACTCTTTCACAAACGGTGAGGCCGGAAACGCAAATAACTGGGCAGGCGTATCCATTTGCTCGACATGGCCTTTGTTCATGACCACAATACGGTCCGCTACCTCTACGGCTTCGTCTTGATCGTGCGTAACAAATACACTCGTAATTTTTAGCTCGTGATGCAAAGTGCGCAACCACTGACGGAGCTCTTTACGCACTTTGGCATCTAAGGCACCAAAAGGTTCGTCTAATAATAAAACCCTAGGTTTGATGGCTAATGCTCGAGCTAATGCCACACGTTGACGCTGCCCCCCTGATAACTGTGCAGGGTAACGATCGGCTAAAGCACCAAGCTGAACCAGTTCGAGTAGCTCGGTAACCGTTTTTTTAATGGCGGCTTTGTTAGGCCGTTTTGCCTTGGGCAATACACGCAAACCAAAGGAAATATTATCCGCCACTGTCATAGAGGGAAATAAGGCGTAGTTTTGAAAAACAAACCCAATGCCTCGTTCTCGTACTGGTGTTTGAGTGGCCTCGGTACCATCAAGAAAAATCTGACCATCGTCAGCCGACTCTAGCCCCGCAATAATACGGAGCAACGTGGTTTTGCCACATCCCGATGGCCCTAATAATGCCACCAGCTCTCCGGAAGCAATTTCTAAAGAAATACGGCTTAGGGCTTGGTAATCATCGAAACGGCGCGAAATATGTTGAACAGTAATGGACATGGCAAATCGATAAAAATGGGGAATGATTTGAGTTTAAAGCATAAGAGCGAATGCGCTTATACTAAAATGGAATATAGAAATAGATCAATTAGGAATAAGTAAACAGAAAAACTATCGTTTACGTGTATAAGGACAGTGGGGAAAATAGGCTCATTCACCCTTACTACATCGAGTCCAGTCTAATGAAAAAAACCCTCATCTCTATTAGTTTATTTAGTGCTGCTGCGTTGACACCATTTACTGTAGCGGCAAATAACGACAAATTATTAAATGCTTCTTACGATATTGCACGCGAGCTGTTTGCCGAATACAACCCTTTGTTTGAGCAGTATTGGCAGCAAGAACACCAACAAACCTTATCTGTAGAACAGTCTCACGCTGGCACCTCACGTCAGGCTCAAGCCATTTTGCAGGGTCTTAAAGCGGATGTGGTCACATTCAATCAGGTACCCGATATCGATGTGCTAGCAGCACGAGGTTTTGTAAATAAAAATTGGCAGGAACAATTTCCTAACAACGCCTCACCTTATTACAGCACCATTGCTTTTTTAGTACGCAAAGGCAACCCAAAAAACATTAAAAGCTGGGAAGACTTAGTACGTGATGATGTTAAAGTCGTGTTCCCTAACCCAAAAACGTCTGGTAATGCCCGCTACAGCTACTTAGGGGCATGGTTATTTGCCAACGAACAATTCAATGGCGATGAGGCACAAACCAAAGATTTTGTTAAAAAACTGCTGCATAACGTAGAAAGTTTCCCTACTGGTGGCCGTGGCGCTACTGTTGCTTTTGCCAACAACAACCAAGGCGATGCTTTGCTAACCTTTGAATCCGAAGTCATCAACATTGCCAACAGCGATGAGTTCAAAGACCACGAGTTCGAGGTCGTTGTACCTCCTGTCAGTGTGCTTGCCGAGTTCCCTGTCGCTGTTGTGGAACGGGTGGCTGAGCGCCAAAAAAGCACAGAACAAGCCAAGGCTTATCTGAATTACTTATACGCCACACCGGCTCAAGAGTTACTAAGCCGCTATAACTACCGTATTCATGACAAAAGCGTCAAAACGGATTTAGCTCCTGTGCGCTTAATTAATCCAAATGAGGTTTTAGGCTCGTGGAACGACATTCAAAGCCAGCATTTCGGTAGTGACGGCATCCTAGATCAGCTTTTGGCTCAATAATTTTCCCTTTGCATTATGTCCAGTACCACTTTTAACTGGCGTTTTATAGAGCAAAAAGCTGTGCTCCCAGGCTTTGGATTAAGTCTGGGAGTCAGTGTTCTTTATATAAGCCTTGTCATTTTATTGCCTCTGTCGGCTCTGTTTGTTTACGTCAGCGACATGAGCGCCTCCCAGTATTGGGCAGCTATTACTCATCCACGCGTTTTAGCCAGTTATCGCACTACTCTCAGCGCGGCGTTTTGGTCAACGGTACTGGTTAGCCTTATAGGATTATTGCTTGCCTGGGTATTAAGCCGTTATGAGTTTGTTGGGCGGCGATTTATTGATGGCCTGATTGACTTGCCTTTTGCTTTGCCTACTGCTGTGGCTGGGTTGACGCTAGCCACCCTGTTTGCACCCAACGGGTGGATGGGTCAATTACTAGCCCCTTTCGGCATTAAAATTGCATTTAGCTGGTATGGCATCGTTCTTGCCATGAGCTTCACAAGCCTGCCATTCATTGTGCGCTCTGTGCAGCCCTTAATTGAAAACCTAGATTATTCTCTAGAGGAAGCCGCTGACACCTTGGGCGCTACCGCTTGGCAACGTTTTTATCTGGTTGTTATACCCATTTTACTCCCCGGATTAATCACGGGTGCTTCTCAAGCTTTTATTCGCTGTTTAGGTGAATTTGGCGCTGTTATCTTTATAGCGGGCAACTCCCCTTACCAAACTGAAGTGTCTTCATTGATGATTTTCGTGCGTTTGGCCGAATACGACTATGCTTCAGCTGCCGCCATAGCCTCGGTGGTGTTAGCTGCTTCGCTACTGCTACTTTTTGGTTTACAGCTCATGCAAAACCATCTTTTTACTAAAAAGCACTAACCATTATGAAAACACGCTTAACTGCTACCCAACGAGGGCTGATTGCTTTGGCGGTCAGTCTGGTTTTTGTTTTGTTAGTTTTGCCTCTGGTCCTTATTTTCAGTCAAGCCTTTAGTCAAGGGCTCAGCGGCTTTTGGCAAGCTCTCTCTCAGTCAGACATGCAGCATGCCATTCGCCTGACCTTATTGGTTGCTGTTCTAACCGTACCAATTAATTTAGCATTTGGTGTGCTGTTAGCTTGGTGTGTAACGCATTACCGTTTCAAGGGTCGTCAGTTGCTTATGACCCTTATTGATATTCCTTACGCCACTTCTCCGGTGGTAGCAGGTTTGTGCTATTTGGTGGTCTACGGCGCTGAAAGCTATTTTGGACAATGGTTAGCCGACCACGACATTCAACTTATGTTTGCTTGGCCTGGCATAGTGATGGTGACACTATTTGTGACTAGCCCATTTATTGCTCGACTCTTAATTCCGCTTATGCAAGAACAAGGCTCTGATCAAGAACATGCAGCGCTTACTTTAGGCGCAACGGGTTGGCAAATTTTCTATCACGTGACCCTGCCTAAAATCAAATGGGGACTGCTTTATGGGGTTGTGCTATGTAATGCCCGTGCCATTGGAGAATTTGGTGCCGTCTCTGTGGTCTCTGGAGCAATACGGGGACAGACCTTAACGTTGGCTTTATTAGTAGAACAGCTTAGCGATGATCATAAAGTAGTGGGTGCCTTTAGCGCAGCGCTGCTATTAGCTAGCATGGCCCTGATCACTATTGCATTAAAAAGCGTGCTGGAAAAAAACCAGCCCGCTCTAGGTCGCTAGGGATTTAAAAGGAATAGCCCACACCCACTGAACCATACACACTGGTTTTATGCTCGGTAAGTGGGCTGTTTCTGGCATCGCCTGTCAGGTTTTTTACACCCACGGCCGTATTTAGGCTTAGGCTCTGGCTTAAACGATAACTGTATAAACCATACATTGTCATGGATTTTAGACCGCCAGAAGCATTATGGGTACGTAGCTGCCCTTGACTGGCTGCGACTTCATGGGGCTTTACACCAAAATGCGTTTGCATGGCATCTGTATTCATAAACGCAAGATTTGCTCCGATGTGCAAACGGCTTAACCCCTCTTGCCAAATAGGATACGAAGCCCCTAGCTGCACGCCAAGCCCATAATCCTTTTTCAGTGCCTGATACAGCGTTAGGTCTACACGTAAATCCCCAAGCTGGTGTTGGCTAAACACCCCTATGTTTGCGTAATTATCAATTTTATCGGTGCCGGTAAGCCTATGCGCATCACTGGCTTTACGCCCCCATTGATAACTAGCAAAAACGCCCACTTTCCAATCGTCTGTGAGGGCATTTTGTAACCCTAACGCGGGCATTTCAGCTTTAGGGGCAATGAAAAAAGTACCGTTTTGGTGATTGAGTACCGGATAAAAGCGCGAGGTGTATTGCTTGGCTCCCTCGTATTTAGGCATGATACCGGTACCTATGCCAATAGTGGTTTGCGCTTGGCTTGTTAACCCCCACATCCCTAAAGCCATACCCAAGACCAAACCCTGTTTAACTCGTGTCACTGTGTTGAGCGGTTGCATGCCCGTTTCCCTTAATGCGAAATAAACCCAAAAGGTTTACTGTAAATACAAAACCAAACCTCTCATTTAAACACAGTTAACAAATAGGCAATACTCCCACTGCAGCCGTACATAAGTACGATGAGTTAATGGCTTTGGTTTAGTCCGTTAATGTTTCATGAAAACCAGCAGCACCACTACGCCAGTAGCTTGAGGCTTTTATTTGTTTGTTGCTTAAACCGTGCGTTTGCACTAGAGCTTCTCGGACCTGTTTAACTACGGCAGATTCGGCGGCTGCCCACGCATAACCCTGCCCGGTAGGCAACTGTAAAGCACGAATGGCTTTGGTCAATAAGTGCCCTTGTTCTGAGCGCGGCACCACCTGCACACGCATTAATGGGTGTTTAGGTAAAAAATCTACTAATTGCTCGTGGTCAAGTTCTAGCACCACAATAGGGATCACCTGTGCTGGAAGCTCAGCTAAACGACGTGAAATGGCAGGAAATGCGGTCTCATCCCCTATAAGCAGATGCCAGTCAAACTCTTTGGGGATAACCATGGAGCCACGTGGCCCTGCTAAGGTGATACTGTCTCCTACCTTTGCTTGCTGGGCCCAACTACCTGCTGGCCCGTCCTGATGCAATACAAAATCAACTTCTAATACCCCTGTTTCAGCATCGTAATGCCTTGGAGTGTAATCGCGTGCTAGTGGTTTTTCACTGCCCTCTGGAAAGCTTACGCCTGTTTCTGTGACCTGAGGAATGACTGGGGTTTGGCCCACGGCAGCGGCAAAGAACAACTTGACATGATCATCAAAGCCCATCGAAACAAAGCCTTCGAGCTCGGGCCCTGTAAAACACATGCGTACATAATTTGGGCTTAATGATTCAATAGCGGACACCGTGAGGGTGCGCACCACTATAGGGTGGCGCACTCGCTCTACTTCTAAAGAATGGGTATTTTGGGTCATAAACTCTCTCTGTATAAACTGCTTTTATGTACAGTCAATGTAACAAGAGAGCCAATAAATAGCAATCGTTCTCATTTGCAATACACTGTTGCGATCTAGGCAACAGTTATTCGCTTAATCTAAGATCCCGCTTATAAATTAAGAATCGCCCAGAATACGGTTGCGGTGTTTCCTCTAAGCTATAAGCAAAGGGACGTTGGATTTTTTTATCACGAGCCAAACTAAACCCATACTCCGCCATAGCACGACTAAATTGATTTCTATACCCTCGGTTTGGGTCTACTACCCACACTTCAGAGCTTAACGCTGCTACCTCATGAATAAATCCAGCCACTTGCTTAGGGCTGCTTGGGTCATACAGCAAATCACTGCCCATCACCAAATCATACCGCTCAGAAATCAGGGGTGCGCCTGTATCTTGAAGACTTACAGCATGGTCTAAGCCCCACTGACCATGGCGATAGTTAATCTCTGGTAGAAAATTTTTAACTACATTTTTGCTTAAAAAATGTTGGGCTAATGGGTGTCTGTCACTGGCAGTGACATTCGCACCTAAACGGTGCGCCATTAAACTAGCTAAACCTAAACCACAGCCTATTTCTAATAATTTCTGATCGCGCTGCACGGGACGCTGCACGATTTTTTTAGCTAGCTGTAAACCCGACGGCCATAACATGCCAAATAAAGGCCATGATGCCGAACAAATGCCTAAGCGTTTTGCGGCCCCTTTGGGGTCGTAGTATTGTTGGCGGTCTAATAAGGTATAGATTTCTAAAGGCTCTTGACCACGAATTTGGATAGTACGTAATTGAGTCTGATAAGGAGTGGATTTAGACATGTAATCTCTATGAGTCAATGGGACTTCATATTAACACAGCCTATCAATTATCTTTTTTTATTAGTTTTTTATAATAAAAAAGCCCCGTCACTGGGTAACGGGGCCAAGATCAATTTAGTTAATTACCGAACTGAATGCCCTGTGCAAGAGGTAGCTCAGTAGAGTAGTTAATGGTATTGGTGGCTCGGCGCATATAGACCTTCCACGCATCTGAGCCTGACTCACGACCACCCCCTGTTTCTTTTTCACCACCAAACGCCCCCCCAATTTCTGCCCCTGAGGTACCGATATTGACGTTAGCAATACCACAATCCGAACCCGAGGCGGATAAAAACAGCTCTGCTTCGCGCACATGATTCGTAAATACAGCCGAAGACAAGCCTTGGGGCACATCGTTTTGCATGGCAATGGCTTCGTCAAAATCACGATAACGCATTACATACAAAATTGGCGCAAAGGTTTCGTGTTTTACGACTTGGGTTTGGCTTGGCATTTCTACTAAGGCAGGTCTCACATACCAAGCGTGGGGGTAATGGTCTTCCAGACAACGTTCGCCCCCATATACCGTGCCACCTTGTGCTTTAGCTTGCTCTAATGCGTTTTGCATGGCCTCAAATGAGTCACTATCAATAAGCGGCCCTACTAGCGTAGAGGCATCCAATGGATTACCCACCTGCGCACTTTGGTAAGCACTGCGTAACTGCTCTAAAAGCTCATCGGCAATGCTTTCATGCACAATCAATCGACGCGTTGTGGTGCAACGTTGTCCTGCAGTACCGATGGCACCAAATAAAATCCCTCGAGCAGCGAGTTTCAGATCCGCCGTAGGCGTCACAATAATGGCATTATTTCCACCTAGCTCTAGCAGTGAACGACCAAAACGCGCAGCCACACGTGGGCCAACTTCACGCCCCATACGTGTAGAGCCCGTAGCAGAAATTAATGCTACCCCCTCGTGGTCAACCAGTCGCTCTCCTACATCTCGCTCTCCCACTAGAACCTGAGACAGATACGCTGGCGCATCATCAAATCGAGCTAAGGCGCGCTTGAACAACGCCTGGCATGCCAAAGCGGTTAAAGGTGTTTTTTCTGATGGTTTCCAAATGACGGGGTTACCACACACAATAGCTAAAGCGGTATTCCATGACCACACCGCCACCGGAAAATTAAAAGCCGTAATGACCCCTACCACACCCAGCGGGTGCCAGCTTTCCATCATTCGATGCCCGGGACGTTCGGAAGCAATTGTTAAGCCATACAGCTGACGCGACAAACCCACTGCAAAGTCACAAATATCAATCATTTCTTGGACTTCGCCTTGACCTTCGGCTAGGATTTTTCCGGCCTCCATGGATACCAATCGCCCCAGAGCGTCTTTTTCTTTGCGCAGCTCTTCTCCTAACAACCGGATTAGTTCTCCACGACGTGGAGCAGGTACAGTGCGCCACTCATTGAACGCCTGTTGCGCTCTTTCTACAGCAGCATCCACCTCCTCTATACCCTGCGTTGCTAAGGTGGCTAGCTGAGCACCATCAATAGGAGAGTGAACCACTAACTGTGATCCAACATGCTGGTTCAGGTCCACTCCTAAGCGTTTCAACAACTCTTCAATTTGCATACCGACTCCTTAGTGGGTTCACTATAGGCTGAATAAATTCACATCCTGTTTTTCCATTACCACGCTAATTTTCACTTTAAGGTTAACACCTTTCTTTTAAGAAATTTATTGCCCAAGGGAAAACACCAAGCGCTTTTATTTTGAATTATGAAAATAATGTAAATAAGCCAACTTATGCTTAACACGCATCGGTCACCTTAATTATTTCACACTCAGGAGTCTGCGTCTCATGTTGAACTCCCACTATGATGTTATTGTGGTTGGTGGTGCTGCAGTAGGTAGTGCTGCAGCCTATTTTTTAGCCTCTAACCCTCATTTCACTGGCTCTATTTTGGTCATTGAAAAAGACCTAAGCTATCAATATTGCGCTACTACCTTATCGGCCGCGTCTATTCGTCACCAGTTCACCACCCCAGAAAACATCCAAATGTCCCAGTTTGGTACGCAGTTTCTTCGTGAGTTTGCTGACACCATGAAAGTAAATGATGACGCACCCGATCCGGCCTTTCACGAAGGTGGCTATTTGTTTTTAGCTAGTACGGCTGAAGGCAAACATAGCCTAGAACAAAATCATCACACCCAAACTCAACTTGGTGCAGAAATAGAGCTGCTTACGCCTGCGCAAATTCATCAACGTTTTAACTGGATGAATACCACGGACTTAACCGCCGGGGCATTAGGTTTAGCTGGTGAAGGTTGGCTAGATGCCTATGGCATGATGCAAGGCATGCGCCGCAAAGCTATTGCTCTAGGTGCACATTATCATCAAGGCACAGTGGTTGACCTAATCAAGAAAAACACTGCTATCACCGCAGTTGTCTTAGATGATCAAAAAACCATAACGTGTGATGCTCTGATTAATGCAGCCGGCACAGGCGCTACCGCTTTAGCGCAGAAAATGGGCATAGCGCTGCCTGTAGAGTCAAAAAAACGCTGTGTGTTTTACTTTCAAAGCCCCGCACAATTGCCTCATTGTCCCATGACCATTGATCCAAGCGGAGCCTATTTTCGCCCTGAAGGCGATGGTTTTATTGCTGGCATTTCGCCTCCCGCCGATCAAGACCCCATCTGTACCGACTATGATGTGCAACACGAGCTTTTCGATGAACTATTATGGCCGCTATTGGCCGAGCGCGTACCTGCGTTTGAAGCCCTACGTTTAATTCGTAGCTGGGCTGGTCATTACGACATGAACACGTTAGATCAAAATGTCATCATCGGCGCTCACCCTCAAATCAATAATGTGTTGTTTGCGAATGGCTTTAGTGGTCATGGCATGCAGCAAGCCCCCGCAGTAGGACGGGCATTAAGCGAACTGATTGTTTATGGTCAATTTCGTAGTTTAGATCTAAGCCGACTTGGTTGGGATCGCATCCTAGAGCGCAAACCCATTGTAGAACTCAATATCGTTTAAGCTCTGCACCTCACTCGTTTGAATCCACATCATAACTTCTAGCGATTCAAACGGTTCCATTACGACAAGGAGACAAACATGCACAAACGATTTCGTTTACATGTACTTGCTGTAGCACTAACTTGCACTCTGCCTTTTGGGTTGCAAGCGAAGGAGGTAGTAAAAATTGGCGTAGCAGGTCCTTTTACTGGGCCTAATGCTGCATTTGGTGATCAACTTTGGATTGGGGCTACCGCTGCCGCCAAAGCCATCAATGACGCAGGAGGCATAAATGGCAAAGAGCTCATTTTGGTCAAAGCCGATGATGCGTGCGAACCCAAACAAGCCGTTGCCGTGGCGAACCGCCTTGTTGATCAGGACAAAGTCGCTGCAGTGCTAGGGCACTTTTGCTCATCCAGCACCTTGCCAGCATCAGAAATTTATGACAACGCCGACATTATTTCCATGGCAACTGGCTCTACTCACCCCGACGTCACCGAGCGAGGCTTGGAAACCATGACGCGTATTTGCGGTCGAGACGATCAACAAGCCACCGTCATTGGGGATTTTATCGCTAATACCCTTGGCGCTAAACGTATTGCTGTGGTGCACGATAAAGACACCTACGGTCGTGGTTTAGCAGAAGCCACGCGTGACGTGGCGAAAACACACGGCACCGAAACCGTGCTTTTTGATGGCGTGAACCGAGGCGAGCGGGATTACAACGCTTTAGTTACCAAAATTCGTGGTGAAAACGTAGATGCCGTATTTTTTGGTGGGCTTTATGCCGAAGCCGGTACCCTAGTGCGTCAAATCCGAGAGCAAGGTTTGGAAATGCCCTATGTATCCGATGATGGCATTGTAGACCCTGCTTTCGTAACCGCTGCCGGAGGCAATCAATACGCCAAAGGCGTTTACATGGGTTTTCCTCGTGACCCACGCAATATGGAATCCAGCAAAGACGTGATTGCAGAACTGAGCTCAGCCGGTCAAAAATCCGATGGGTTTACGCTCTATGCGTATGCTGGCATTCAATCCCTAGCTGCCGCTCTAGCAGGAGCAAACAGTACCAGTGGCACAGAGCTAGCCGAATGGCTGAAAAAGAATCGCGTTGATACCGTTTTAGGTCCTAAAGAATGGGATGCCAAAGGTGACCTAAAAGAACCGGACTATGTGATGTATCAGTGGGACAGTAACGGCGGTTACAACGAACTTCCTTAACTCATCTTGCACTCGTTGCTACGCCGATTTTCGGCGTAGCACTTAGCAGTACCGGAAACAGGAGGCGTATCCCATGGATAGCTATATTTTAGGGCAACAGTTAATTAACGGCCTAACATTGGGTTCCATTTATGGCCTCATTGCCGTCGGCTACACCATGGTGTATGGCATTATTGGCATGATTAACTTTGCCCATGGTGACATCTACATGGTCAGTGCTTATATCAGCGCAATTACCTTAGCGGTAATTAGTTACTTTGGTATTCAATCTGTGCCTTTTGCTTTGATCACTACACTGATTGTGACCATGTTTATTACGGGCCTGTACGGTTGGAGCATTGAACGTACCGTCTATAGACCTTTGCGCGGTACCACTCGTTTAGCTCCCTTAATTACCGCTATTGGTGTGTCATTGGTTTTACAAAACTATGTACAACTAGCACAAGGCCCCAATGTTCAAGGCGTACCTACCTTAATCGCAGGAAGCTTTCGCTTAGGCAATGCCACTCAGTTCATTCAAGTGCGCTACATGAGTCTTATTATTATTGTGGCTAGCCTACTTGCTATGGCTGTATTGACGTGGATTATTCAAAACACCAGCATGGGTCGTCAATCGCGCGCCACTCAACAAGACCGAAAAATGGCTACGATGTTAGGCGTTAATACGGGCCGTGTTATTTCTTCTGTATTTGTAATTGGCTCAGCCTTAGCCGCCATTGCTGGCGTCTTAGTCACCCTCAATTACGGTTCATTTGATTTCTATGTGGGCTTTATTATTGGCATCAAAGCCTTTAGTGCAGCGGTATTAGGGGGCATTGGCTCTTTGCCAGGTGCAATGCTGGGCGGTTTATTGTTGGGTGTGTTGGAGTCCATTTTCTCTGGCCTCGTCAGCAGCGATTACAAAGACGTTTTTGCATTTAGTATTTTAGTCTTGGTGCTCATTTTTAAACCCAGTGGCTTATTAGGCCGACCTGCGGTGGAGAAAGTCTGATGAATACGCTAACGCATAAATCCTCAGTTCAAGCCCAGCAAAACACCGTTTCCATCAATTGGCTGCATGCGCTTAAAGAGGCGCTGATAGCAGGGGTATTAACGTTACTGGTCCTTGGCCCCATTACCAATTTGGTGCTAAAGCAATATGACTTTGTGTTCTTACCTTGGCGTCAACCACTAGCTGTCAATGGCATTGCTATTGCTTTATTGGTTTGCCTAGGTCGATTTGTAGTGGCGGCTTTAGCGCAAACACCTGGCGGTATTCGTTTTCTAAACCACTTCAAACGTTCCAATGCTCACAATGTGCAGGTTGAGTCACGCTCTGCCCCACCCTTGTCTAAAACACTTGGTTTACTTGCCCTTACGAGCGGTGCTTGTGTGGTACTGATTAGCCTTGGTTTTTTAGGCTATATCCCCTTGGGCGCGGCTTCTGCCTTAATTTTAATGCTGCTATTTGTGCTGTTTGCCTATGGTATCAGCATCCCCAAAATCAAACATCAAGTTAACAGCTGGCGTTATCTAGTCCCCTTACTTTTTATATTGGGTTTCAGCCTACCCATCTTGCTTAATTATTTCCAGCTACTTCCTAAAACTTGGCTAGACAACTTAACACTTGCATTAATTTATGTTTTGCTCGGTTTGGGTTTGAATATTGTAGTGGGCATGGCTGGTTTATTAGACCTTGGCTTTGTGGCTTTTTATGCTGTGGGTGCTTACTTTCTGGCCTTAGGTTACCAATACTTTGATATGGGCTTTTGGACAGCGCTATTACTTGCACCGATTTTTGCAGCACTAAGCGGTGCTCTTTTAGGTTTTCCCGTGCTGCGTATGCAAGGTGATTACTTAGCTATTGTCACTTTGGGCTTTGGGGAAATTATCCGTTTAATTTTAACGAGCTGGGTCGAAGTCACCGGCGGTCCCAATGGTGCTGCAGCACCTAGCCCCACCCTGTTTGGTTTAGAGTTTTCACGCCGCGCTACCAAAGGTGGCGAACCATTCCACGAATTTTTTGGTATTCCCTATAGCAATGACTATAAATCGCTACTGATTTATGTGGTGCTATTTGTCATCGTAGCCATTTCATTGCGTTTTTTTAACCGCTTGCGTTATATGCCGCTTGGCCGTTCGTGGGAGGCTTTACGCGAAGATGAAATTGCGTGCCGCTCACTGGGAATCAATCATGTCAACGTTAAATTGTCTGCGTTTATGATGGGTGCGGTCGCAGGGGGTGTAGCCGGTGTGTTTTTTGCCACCTACCAAGGCTTCATCAACCCCACTTCGTTTAATTTTTTTGAGTCTGTACTTATTCTTTCTATTGTGGTCTTAGGAGGAATGGGGTCCATGTTAGGCGTAATTATCGCCGCCTTAGTGCTGACGTTGCTGCCCGAATTATTACGTGACTTTGCCAATTACCGTGTGTTGGTGTTTGGTTTACTCATGATTATGATGATGATCTGGCGACCCCATGGGTTAATTCGCGGTCGTCGCCCCAGCTTTAAAGGCTCTGAACCATGAAAAAAATATTACTTGAGGTCGACGGCCTAACTCAACGCTTTGGCGGCATCATAGCCAATAACAACATCAGTTTTAACGTCTACCAGAACTCCATCACAGCACTTATCGGACCTAACGGTGCCGGCAAAACCACTGTGTTTAACTGTGTCACTGGGTTCTATCATGCTTCAGCAGGAAATATCCATCTTTATGATGACAACGGGCAAAAACAACATACTATTGCCAAACTGCTTACTCGTCCATTTACAGGTGGCTCTCATTTAGTGGCTCGTGCTGGCATTGCTCGGACTTTTCAAAATATCCGTCTTTTTCAAGACATGACAGTACTAGAAAATCTACTGGTAGCCCAACACCTACAACTGGATGCTAATTTATTCCGAGGCATGTTAGCCAGCTCTCGATTTGAAGAACAAGAACAAGCTGGCGTTGATCGCGCTATGCAATGGCTAGAGCGATTAAACCTTAGCGCGGATGCAAACGCATTAGCTGGTTCCTTGCCGTATGGCCGTCAACGCCGCTTAGAAATCGCGCGCGCTATGTGTACAAACCCTCGTTTAATCTGCTTAGATGAACCTGCTGCAGGTCTAAACCCAGCAGAAACAGAACAACTAGCCGAGTTAATTTATGCATTACGTGATGAGTATCAAGTCACTGTGTTGCTTATTGAACATGATATGAGTCTGGTTATGGATATATCCGAGCACGTGATTGTCTTAGACCACGGCGAGGTCATTGCAGACGGTTTACCTGATGAGGTGCGTCAAGACCCCCACGTTATTGCCGCTTATTTAGGTACGGAGATTATTACATGACAACACCTTTATTAGATATTCGTCATATTTGTAGCGGCTATGGGTCAATTCAGGTCCTGCACGATGTCAGCCTAGAAGTCCATGCAGGTGAAATCGTAACCCTAATCGGCGCTAATGGTGCAGGCAAAAGCACCTTATTAATGAGTATTTTTGGTGACCCTAAAATCACACACGGGGAAATCATGTACGACGGTATTCGTCTAGACCAGTTGCAACCTCATGAAATTGCTAAACACGGTATTGCGCAGGTACCCGAAGGACGCCGTATCTTTTCAGGTATGACCGTAGAAGAAAACATACTTATTGGTACCCTCCCCATTGGTATGGAGCACATGGAAGAAGACAAAGCTGATATGTTTGCCCTTTTTCCGCGCTTAAAAGAAAGACGTAACCAACGTGCCGGCACATTATCAGGTGGCGAACAGCAAATGCTAGCTATGGCTCGTGCTTTGATGTCCAGACCTCGTACAATATTGCTTGATGAGCCTAGCTTAGGTCTAGCGCCGCTGATAGTAAAACAAATTTTTGACATTCTTAAAGACATTACTAGTCTGGGTAAAACCATATTTTTAGTTGAGCAAAATGCGTACCACGCCCTTTCATTAGCACATCGAGCGTATGTGCTGGTAAATGGGCGCATCGCAATGTGTGGTAGTGGTGCCGAACTCTTAGCTAACCCCCAAGTTCGTGATGCGTATTTAGGGGGCAGAAAACCAACTCAAACGTGTACGGCATTACCCTAGACTTCTTAGGATATAACAGTGACAACTAACACCCTTAAATCGAGCGCATCTGTATTGGCTAAACGTCTACGCTCTTTACGCACAGAGCGCAATTGGACTTTAGATCAAGCCAGCAAAGCCTGCGGGGTAGCCCCTTCTAGCCTATCTAAAATAGAAAATGGACTCAGCTCACCCACTTACGACGTATTGCTACGTTTAGCTCAGGGTTTTGAGTTAGATGTTGCTGAGCTATTTGCGCCAGCACAAGAACATATGGGGGCAGGCCGACGCACTATAGAGCGTAAAGGCAAAGGGGAACTGCACGAAACGCCACTTTACGAGCATCTAGTGTTGTGCTCGCAACTAGCTAATAAACGCATGATGCCTTTTATTAGTCGCATCAAAGCCCATACCTTAGAGAAAGACGAAGGTTGGAGCCACCATGCCGGCGAGGAGTTCGTCTATGTGCTAACGGGCTCAATTGAACTGCACACCGAGTTTTACCAACCCGCCGTACTAAATCCTGGCGATTGTTTTTATATTGATAGCCGGATGCAACACCGTGTATTAAATCATACCGATGAAGACGCAACTGTGTTGTGGATTAGTACTAAACCCGACTTAATTGAATAACTCTACAAGGGAAATGTTATGACAGCTCATTTAGCCACCTTAGACCGAGCCCAAACGGCTGCAGTACTTCCCTATCCCGCCTTAGTTAAAGCTCTTATTCATACTGCTCAAGAAAAAGCACAAGGCAAAATTAGCACACCACCACGTCAGGCATTGGCCTTCCCTAACGGTGGCACCATGCTTTCTATGCCTGCAACAGCTCACGACATAGGGGCGCACAAACTCGTCAATGTTATGCCACATAATGCTGATCAGGGCGAGCCAGTAATCCAAGGTTTAGTCTGCGTCTACGATGGCCATACAGGCGCACCATTATTTATTTTAGATGGGCCTACGGTCACCGAGCGGCGTACTGCTGCGCTATCTATGCTGGGAATTGAGCTGTTATGGCAACAACCAAAACACATCACACTGATCGGTTCAGGGGTACAAGCCTATGGTCATGCTGACGCATTACTAACCCTGTACCCTCAAGCTACTATTTCTCTTTTAGCGCGCAATCCAAGCAAAGCACAGGCATTACTAGAACGCTTAGGTTCCCCTAACAACATGCATCTCGTGCAAGCAGTTCCTACCGACTCAGATGTGGTCATTACCGTTACCAGTAGCTCAGAGCCCGTCTACAATGAAAGTGCATTACTTGACCGACTCGTCATTGCTGTCGGTGCGTATACCCCTGACATGGCAGAAATTCATCCCAGTACGGTCCAAGGTAGCCAGATTTTTGTTGATAATAATGACGCCGCCCGCCAAGAGGCCGGGGATTTAATTCAAGCCCGCGTCAATTGGGCCGCTGTGCAAGCCCTGCATCAAGATGAGTCACACCGCAAGCACCACACGCCCTTGCTGTATAAAACCATTGGCTGTGCCGCTTGGGACTTAGCTGCGGCACGCTGCGCCCGAGCCCAGTACGGTTAGCGCGTAGCACAAAGCAGAAAAAAGACGGAAAAGACGGAAAAAATACGGAAAAGACGAAAAAAAACCCCTGTTGGATCACCAACAGGGGTTTTTAGTATAAGAGCTTGACGATGACCTACTTTCACAGGCGCACAGCCCACTATCATCGGCGCAAAGGCGTTTCACTGTCCTGTTC
>NZ_JBGJKZ010000001.1:0-820667 GCF_041359055.1 Paenalcaligenes hominis | reverse complement strand
AAATTAGCACGGGCCATGCTTAGTGGCATCCAAGATTATTTTAAAAATGGTGCGGCCTTAGCTCAGCGTGGCTAATCACAGCACTTTCTCTGCATAAAAAAGACCCCAAAAAGTTAAGTAGCCCTGCAACTTTTTGGGGTCTTTTTATTAAAGCGGCGTTTTATTATTTGCGACGCGTTTTGATAAAGCGCCACCCTACTCCAAGCACCACTGGCACAACGGCTGCCGCTAAGCCAAGCAACACAATAGTGCTTAGGTGTTCTTTAATAATAGGCACATTACCAAAAAAGTAACCTAGAGTAATTAAGCCGAAAATCCACAAAGCCGCCCCAAGCACATTATAAAACTGGAACAGCCACACTGGCATACTGCCCACCCCCGCCACAAAGGGGGCAAACGTACGAAATACAGGTAAAAACCGCGATAGCACAATAGTAATGCCGCCGTATTTGGCATAAAAAGCCTGAGTCTTGATTAAGGCCTTTTTATCTAAAAAACGAGACTCCGTAGTAAACACCTTGGGGCCAATGTAACGACCCACATGATAGTTCACTGTATTGCCTAATACGGCCCCCACAAAGAGCAAACAAGCCAATAAAAATGGATTTAATGCGCCCGTAGCACCAAACGCACCGGCAATAAACAATAAGGAATCACCGGGTAAAAAAGGGAGAATAACAAGCCCAGTCTCACCAAAAATAATTAAAAACAATATGACATATATCCAAGCGCCATACTGCTCAACCCAAATACCTAAATACTGATCGATATGGAGCAGCATGGTTAAAATCTCTGGCATGATATCCCTTCAAGAGCACAAATCATTAAGGCAAGAACAAATACAGCAAGCATTGTACGTCAGTTTTAATACTGTGCATGCACTACAATGGTGACTAGATTTAATATTGTAAAACTATGACCTATCGCCCTATTCAACCTCTTCCTCCCGTCCTTGTTAGCCAAATTGCCGCTGGTGAAGTCATCGAGCGCCCAGCTTCTATTTTGAAAGAATTACTGGAAAATGCGCTAGATGCGCAAGCCAAAAATATAGAAATTCGTCTTGATGGCGGTGGCGTAAATCGTATTGCCGTGAATGACGATGGCACGGGTATTCCTAAAGCAGAACTACCCTTAGCCTTGACTCAACACGCCACCAGTAAAATTCGCTCTCTGGACGAGTTAGAAAACGTAGCGTCAATGGGGTTCAGAGGCGAAGCGCTCCCATCTATTGCCTCCATTGCAACGCTTAGCATACGGTCTCGCACGGCAGATCAAGATCATGCTTGGGAACTACAAGCAGGACAAACGGAACCCCAACCTAGCGCTGGTCCTCAAGGCACCCGTATTGATGTGCGCCAGGTTTTTGATCATATTCCTGCTCGTCGTAAGTTTTTGCGCAAAGAGGCCACTGAACTAGGGCATTGTATTACTGCCGCTGAGCGCATTGCTTTGGCTTATCCTCAGGTCAGTTTTCGTATTTTCCATAACAACAAGCCCAGTCGTCACTGGCCCGCTGGCACGATTCAAGACCGTGTTATGCAAATCTTAGGAACTGAGTTTGTAGAGCAAAGTGTAGGCCTAGAGGCCGAAGCCGGCTTAATTCGTCTAGAGGGGTTAATAATTCGCCCCGCTTTTGCTAAGCCCCGCACCGATCAAAACTACACCTTTGTGAATGGCCGCTTTGTGCGTGATCGCGTTATGACCGCAGCGATTCAAAGCGCTTACAAAGACGTATTGCATGGCGACCGCAAACCCGCTTATATTTTGTATTTATCCATTGACCCCCACGCCGTAGATGTCAACGTACACCCTGCTAAACATGAGGTTCGCTTCCGTGAATCCAATGCGGTGTTTGGCTTTATAAATAAAGCCCTCCAAGAAGCTTTAGCGGAAAACCAAGCCGAGCGCATCCAACACCTGACGGCTGCTGCCCCCCTTACCCCTGACGCTCAGAACAGTGCACCTTTTGCACCACCGGCTTCTGCGCCATCAACGGGGTTTCGTTCTACTAGCGGTGGCTACAGCAGCATGCCGCGCTATCAACAGCGCATTGATTTACACGAGCAGCCTGTACCCAAAGCCGAACAATGGCAACAGTTTTATGCGCCGGCGGATCAAAGAGTGAACTCAGAAATTGCGCCTGCGCTTGACCCCGTTGCTTTGCCTACGACCAACGCCCAAACCTTACCTCAACAGATTACTGAAGCAGGCACAGACTTACCTATGGGTATGGCCTTAGCCCAATTGCATGGGGTCTATATCTTATCCCAAGTTAAAAACGGTCTGATCTTAGTTGATATGCACGCTGCACACGAGCGCGTGGTGTATGAAAAACTTAAACAGCACATGAATGAGCGCGAGCTGCCTATGCAGGAACTGCTAGTACCCGTCGCATTTAACTGCTCCCAAACAGAAAGCGCTCTGGTCGAAGAGTACCAAGAGCAACTTGAAAGCCTAGGGCTTATTATGCGTCCCACCGGCCCCTCCTCTGTTTCCGTTCGAGCTGTTCCCGCATTATTAGCTCACGCCGATATCGAAGCCTTAGCACGAGGCGTATTAGCCGATTTAAATCGTTTTGGTAATTCGGCTAGACTCGAGGCCCAACGCAACGAGCTACTCTCTACCATGGCGTGTCACAGTTCAGTGCGTGCCAATCGGCAGTTAAGCATTACCGAAATGAATGCGCTGTTACGAGCTATGGAACAAACAGAGCGCGCCGACTTATGCAACCACGGCCGACCCACCTGGTTTTACTGGAGCATGGGCGATTTGGACAAACTTTTTCTACGAGGTCAGTAATGGCAGCGCCCACTGTAATTTGTTTAACAGGCCCGACTGCTGCCGGTAAAAGCGCATCAACCCTCGCTCTGGCACAGCGTTGGGATATAGAAATTATTGTCATGGACTCGGCCACCATCTACACAGGAATGGACATAGGCACGGCCAAACCATCCAAAGCCGAACAAGCCGCAATACCACATCATTTACTTGATATTCGTGACCCCGCTGAATCGTATTCAGCGGCTAGTTTTGTTCATGATACGGAACGCTTAATCGATGAGATTCATCAACGGCAACGGCATGTGTTGCTATGTGGGGGTACCTTGCTTTACTACAAAGCGTTGCGTGATGGCCTGAGTCAACTGCCCGAATCCACTCCCGCCATACGTGCCGAACTGGATGCCGAGGCGCTGTCAAAAGGATGGCCTGCGTTGCACGCTGAACTAGCAGCCATTGATGCCGCCACAGCAGCCCGTCTTGCTCCTAATGATGGGCAACGTATTCAACGAGCCTTAGAAATTTATCGGGTTAGCGGCAAGCCCATGTCAGTTTGGCTAAAAGAAAAACCACCTCGCCCTGTTCAGCAACGCGATTACGTTACAATTAGCCTAGAACCCACGGAACGACAACTGCTTAGTCCTCGTATTCAAGCGCGTTATCACCAAATGGTAGATGAAGGCCTTGTGGCTGAAGTAGAGCAACTGTATGCACGCCCTGACCTACACAGCGGCTTAGCTTCAATTCGTAGTGTAGGCTATAGGCAAATTTGGGATCACCTTGCGGGCGAACTATCACTAAATGAAGCGGTAGAGCGAGCAGTCAGTGCAACGCGTCAGCTAGCCAAACGCCAAATGACTTGGTTACGCTCCATGCCCGAACGAGAGCAAGTGGACTGCATGAACCCAGATCGTGCAGATCTCGTCGTAGATTTAGTCGCTAAACACTGGTAGTACGTTTTGTATGGACCCAAAAAAGCCTCTGCAAAGCAGAGGCTTTTTGACACGGTAACGCAGACTAATTAAGCAATAACTACGCTTGCCTCGTCCGCCTTGCGCTCGGTAATCTGGCCCAATGCAAAGACGGTTTCGCCTTGGGCTGTAAAAGCTGCTTGTATGGCTGCGGCCTGATCTGCCGGCACCACTACAATCATGCCAATACCACAGTTAAAGACGCGCCACATTTCCTCGTCGGCTACCCCTCCATTTTCCTGTAACCACTGAAACAAAGGAGGTAAGGTCCAAGCATTGCGATCAATATGCGCGGCGGTATGTTTAGGTAACACACGCGGTATATTTTCCAACAGACCACCACCAGTTACGTGCACTAAACCTTTAATTGCTGTAGTGAATTCGTTTAAAACGGCTAACACAGGCTTTACATACAAGCGTGTAGGAGCCATGACCAGATCAACAAAAGGCGTACCATCTAGTTCGTCGGTAGGCCGCACATTAGCATGTTTTAATATTTTACGAATTAAAGAATAACCGTTTGAATGCGCACCACTGGAGGCTAAGCCTAGCACCACATCGCCAGCAGCAATTGTTTCACCAGTAATAATTTTGGATTTTTCCACAGCGCCTACGGCAAAGCCTGCTAGATCGTACTCACCGTCGGGATACATGCCAGGCATTTCAGCCGTCTCACCACCAATAAGCGCGCAACCCGATAGCTCACAGCCTTTGGCTATGCCTGCTACTACATCGGTAGCGGTATCTAGGTCTAATTTGCCACAGGCAAAATAGTCTAAAAAGTATAAAGGCTCTGCACCTTGGACCAAGATGTCGTTAACGCTCATGGCTACCAAGTCTATGCCTACGGTATCGTGGCGCTGCCACTCGAAAGCTAAGCGCAATTTTGTACCTACGCCGTCGGTACCCGATACCAAAACTGGCTCTTTGAGGTCTTTGGGTAGCTCGAACATAGCACCGAAACCGCCTAGGCCTGCTAACACGCCAGGACGCATAGTCCGTGCAGCTAAAGGTTTAATACGAGAGACGAGCTCGTCGCCCGCTTCGATATCGACCCCAGCATCGCGGTAGGTCAAAGATACGGATTGATTGTTTGTCATGAATAACGCCGTGGGAGAGGTAAAATTACTAAACGTACAAATTGTACCTTAGCTATGGCACACTAGCCGTAGCCAAAAATTCTATTTTAATGTGTATTAACTAAGTCTGCAGCTTTTAAACACAGTCACTGCGGTTGCTTTGTATAATTAGCACACATAGGATAACTATTTTCTTTTCTTTATTTCGTCTCTAGGCCGTTGGGCCGTTGCTTTGTGAGCTCGCATGATATCCCCACAAAACCTCGCTTTGTTCGACTTAGATCATACCTTGTTACCCTTAGATAGCGATTATCAATGGGCCGACTTTTTAGCACGCACAGGGCGTATTGGTGACCCCATCGAAGCACAACGCCGCAATGACGAGCTGATGGATCGCTACAATGCCGGCAATCTTAGTGCTGAAGAATCCGCTGCTTTTATGCTGGGACTTATTGCCAACCAACCTCGTGAAACCCTGCTCGAGTGGCAACAGGTCTTTATGGAAGAAGTGATTGCACCGGCTTTGCTGCCCCAAGCTCATGCCTTAGTCCAACAGCATATGGCTCAGGGTGATCTCTGTGCCATTGTCACGGCAACGAATGAGTTTGTAACAGCTCCTATTGCCAAGGCGCTGGGGTTTGAACACTTAATCGCCACCATACCCGAAGCCCAAGAGGGGCTATTTACTGGTCGTATTGCAGGGGTTGCGTCGTATCAAGCCGGTAAAATTGTTCGTGTTGATCAGTGGCTACACGAGCTAGGCTTAAAGCGGGATCAATTTGAAAACGTGTGGTTTTACAGTGATTCACCTAACGATCTGCCGCTTATGGAGGTCGTGACTCACCCGGTAGCCACCAACCCTAGCGCCACACTACGACAAACTGCCCAAGAACGAAACTGGAAAATCATTGATCTCTTTGACGATCTACTGGATGCTAAATCGTAACTACGCATGTTAACTCAAACAATAAGAAACTTTGTTTCTCGACTTTTCTCCGCTGCGCCCCCTACACCTAAAGGGCCGCAACGCTTAGGTGTGGCACAACACCATATTGATCGTCGCCTCGTATCGCGTCATGCCATTAAGGTCTGCGAAGTGCTCCAAGACAAAGGCTATGAAGCCTATATCGTCGGTGGTGCTGTGCGTGACCTTATTGTTGGGCTAGAACCCAAAGACTTCGACGTGGCTACCAATGCCACCCCCGAGCAGGTGCGTGCCTTATTCAGACGTGCCCGTATTATTGGTCGCCGCTTCAAACTAGTGCACGTGGTCTTTGGCCGTGAAATTATTGAAACGTCCACCTTTCGTACCGATGCCAAAGAAACGGAAGTTGTCGATGCGCACGGCCGCATTCTTCAAGACAATGATTACGGCGAGCTCAAAGACGATGCATTACGGCGCGATTTCACCTTAAATGCGTTGTATTACGACCCCACCACAGAAACAGTCATCGACTACCACAATGGGGTGCACGACTTAACTCATCGCACAGTTCGTATTATTGGCGATGCTACCACACGCTATCGTGAAGATCCGGTACGTATGCTGCGTGCCATTCGTTTTGCAGCCAAGCTGGATGCCGTCATTGACCCCGCAACCCATGCCCCTATTACCCAGCTAGCAAACTTAATCAATCATGTTCCCGAGTCGCGCTTATTTGATGAAAGCATCAAGCTTCTTAGTTGCGGCAACGCGCTACAGTGTTTAACTCTTATCCATCAGGAAGGCCTGCATCAGCATTTATTTCCCCAGCTTGATGCGCTACTAAAAGACGAAGCAGCCCTCGCATTTATTGACCATGCTCTAGCACGTACCGATAGCCGTGTACGTACTGGGCGCACAGTAAGCCCTAGCTTTTTATTTGCTACCCTTTTATGGCCTACCGTAAAACAAAAATGGCTTGCTTATCAAAAACAAGGTCAACCTGCAGCCCAAGCCATTGCCCAAGCCAGTGACGATGCACTAGCCCTCCAAGCCAGAGCTATGCCCATCCAAAAACGCTTTCAAGCGGATATGCGTGAAATTTGGTTTACTCAAGCACGCTTTGATCGTGTCAATAACCGGGCTATTTGGCGCATGCTTGAGCAACCTCGGTTTCGTGCTTCCGTCGATTTTTTACAATTACGCGCTGCAGTGCGTGAGGTGGATAGCGTAGAAGCACAATGGTGGATGGACCTAGCTAATGCCGACACAGATCAACGTACCCTACTGATCTCTGAGCGCACCCCTCCATCACGCACAGGCACAGGAAAGCGCCCGCGCCGCCGCACACGTCGTCCTCGTCATAGTACCTCTACTGCACAGACCCATAATGACAAACTTAAACCCTAACCCAACCGTGGCTTATATAGGCATGGGTGCCAATCTTGGCGATGCCATTGGCACCTTACTCAATGCCTGTGATGCATTGCATCAGCTAGAGCACACCTCAGAAGTGCGTATCTCGGGCTTTTACCAAACTGCCCCAGTAGATGCTGATGGCCCCGATTACATTAATGCCGTGGCAGCACTTTCTACCCGCTTAACTGCTCCTGCATTATTAGAGGCCTTGTTTGCCATTGAAAATAAGTATGGCCGAGAACGTAGCTACCCCAATGCGCCTCGCACCTTAGACCTAGACTTATTGCTGTATGGAAACGAGCAGTTTGCGCTTCCAGAGCTAACAGTACCCCACCCTCGCTTGCATTTACGTGCTTTTGTTTTATATCCATTAGCCGAGTTAGCGCCCACATTACAGTTGGCTCAAGGCTCTATTAAAGATTTACTACAACGGGTTGCTGATCAACCCATTCGCCCCTTAGATCAAGACTAGCATGGGGTTTGCTTAAATAAAAAAGTCCACCTTTAGGTGGACTTTTTAATGGCTTAATTGTTTGATTTAAATTTACGCTTCAGTTTTAACAGTAAAGGCACACCCAAAACAGCTATTGCCGCAATCCAAAACCCTTTACTAATACCACTTTCTATCAAAATCGATAAGTCACCGTTAGTCATTGACAAAGCACGTCGCAAATTCTGCTCCATCAAATTGCCTAATACCACGCCCAAAATAAGGGGGGCCATAGGGATATTCACTTTACGTAAAAAATACCCGACTAAACCCAAGAGGCTAATGGCAACCAAATCAAAAGTAGTAGCATTGATAGCATATACACCAATAAAACTGATGCTAATAACCAAAGGTACTAGTAACCACACCGGCAAAGACAATACTTTAGAGAAATAACGTACCAAAGGGATATTTAAGATCACCAAAATAATATTGGCAACAAACAACGAAGCAATAAACCCCCATACCAACGCAGGCTGCTGCTCAAACAATACAGGACCAGGCGTAATGTTATAAAGCGTTAACGCCCCCATCATTACTGCTGTAGTGCCTGACCCAGGTACACCTAAGGTCAACATAGGAATAAATGAACCTGTAGCTGCGGCGTTATTTGCGGCTTCAGGTGCAGCCAAACCACGCAAGTCACCCTCACCAAAGCACGAGTTGGGGTCTTTAGCAGCTATTTTTTTCTCATTGGCATAGGTTAGCGCAGAAGCCACACTGGCACCTGCACCAGGCAATACACCTAAGCCAAACCCGGTCACAGCACTACGTAGTGTGGCAGGCAACGTGAACTTCAACTCTTGCAAATTAAATAATTTACGCTCGCTCTGTGGGTAGGTAATTTTTGCCCCAGTTAAGCTGTTTTCCAATAGTTGTAGCATTTCACTGACTGCAAATAGAGCAATCACCACCACAATAAAACTTAACCCATCAGCCAAATTAGGTAGATCAAACGTAAATCGGTACAAGCCAGAGTTCGAATCCACCCCTATAGTGGAAATAAGCAGCCCCAATAACGCGGCAATCAAGCCTTTGATAGGATCAGCCCCTAACAATCCTGTTAAACAACAAAAGGCAAACACCATCAACGCAAAATACTCTGCTGGACCAAAGGCCAGTGCCCAGTTTGCAAGCAAAGGAGCGAAAATGACAATACCAAAAAAAGCTAGCATTGAGCCTAAAAAAGACGCCCAAGCGGATAAAGACAACGCGACATTCGCTAGCCCTTTTTTTGTTAAAGGGTAGCCATCTAAAGTAGTCATAACAGCGGCTGCATCACCCGGCACATTAATCAGGATGGATGCAATGCGACCACCGTATTCTGTACCTACATAGACAGCAGCTAACAAAATTAAGGCTGACTCGGGGGGCATCTGTAAAGCAAATGCAATGGGAATGAGCATAGCCACCCCATTAATAGGCCCTAAACCCGGTAATAAGCCGATAACGGTTCCAAAGAAAGACCCTAATAAAGCAATGAGCAAATTGTATGGGCTAGTTGCGACCTCAAAACCCATTGCGAGATATTGCGTGATATTACCCATGGCTATACACCTAATAGACCTGCGGGCAACACTACATCCATTACCCGATCAAATAACCAATACAAACTACCTGCCATCAATACAGCGCTTAAAAGCAATGGACCTGTGCGCCCACCAAATAGTTTTCCTAATAAAAACACCATCAATATGGTTGCCACCACAAACCCTAGTGGTTGAAATAGCAAGGCATACACCAAAATATAAGCAAACAACAGTAGAATTTTTCTATGGGTACCTTGGGGTAAACGGGGTGCAATAAATTGATTTTTTACAACTAACACTAAGCCGCATAGTGCTAACAAGGCTCCTATTAACATAGGAAAAGCGCGTGGGCCCAATGGTTCATAGGAAAATGCCGGGACCATATCATAGGATTGCCAAAAAACCACTGCCGCAATCACTAAGCAAAACAGACCTAAAACTCTATCACTCATCATGTATTACCTTAATAGAGATAGAGCACCGCTCTACCTCTGTTTAACTCGGCAGTAACCTTATTTCACTAAGCCAAACTCACTGGCTAATTCCTCGTACTGATCAACTTGTTTATGGATATAGCTATCTAACTCTGCTCCGGTCATTGAAAAAGGAAATAATCCCAATTGCAGACGCAGTGCCTCATAGCCTTCTGCCGACATAGCATTATCAAAGGCTTCTACCCACCAGTTATAGGCTTCATCACTTACTTTAGGCCCTACATAAAACCCACGGATAATAGGCCACTCGATATCAAACCCTTGTTCTTTAGCAGTGGGTACATCCTCAAATATGCCGGGCAAACGTTCTTCACTATAAACAGCTAACAAACGGATAGGTGCCCCACCTTCGATAAGAGATAACACCTCTGCCGCATCACCCATAAACACTTGAATATGACCACCACGTAAAGCAGTTAGTCCTTCACCACCACCTTCAAAGGCAACAAAGCGCATGTTTTTATGATTCACATTTGCTGCTTTAGCAGTCAAGGCCGCTTTCATCCAGTCTTGACTACCCACTGTTCCTCCGGCACCAAATACTACTTTGGTGGGGTCTTCACTGAGGGCATTCATTAAATCATTTAAATTTTGAAATGATGAATCGTCACGTACTACTGCTACTCCGTAATCCGTACCAATAGCGGATAACCAACGTACAGCATCGCTGTCATAACGCCCAAATTTCTTTTGAGCTAAGTTCAATAGCGACCCGCTGGAATAGGCAACAATAGTGCCAGGCTCATTATTACGCTGCGTCACAATGGAGTTGTAGGCCACTGCCCCAATACCTCCAGGCATATACACAATACGCATGGGCGCTTTTAACTGCTCGGATTGCTCTAGCGCTTGCTTAGCTAAACGACACGTCAAATCAAAGCCACCACCAGGTTGAGCTGGCGCAATGCACTCGGGGCGTGTGGGCTCCTCAGCATGTGCACTGAAAATAGACAATGACAATACAGCTGCAGACGCAGCCAGGCCTATAAGTTTTGTTACTTTTCTTGTGCTTAGTTTCACGGTATGGTTCTCCTCAAACATACGTAGTATTACGTTTATCTGACCACACCTTACCTAACCAAAGCTTTCGATTAGCTTTCGGTTTACGATTCCGGCTTAATATCTAGGGTAAACACTAATGAGGCAGCTAAGCCGCTGTGTGTAGCTGAAGGTCCCAAAACTAGCCGCCCGCCATGTAATTCAACAATAGACTTAACTATTGCTAAACCCAAGCCCGCACCATTTTGATCCTTTCCTTGTGTGCCACGCCTAAAGCGATGTCCAGCGGTACGTAAGTCTCGCTCTGACATACCCACGCCTTCATCCTCAACACAAATTAGAATTTGTGCTGCATTAATACGTTTGAGGCTGATATATACCGTGGCCTGTATTGGACTATAGCGCAACGCATTATCCAGCAAATTCACAATCGCCTCTTGCAATAAAATGGGGTCGCCCTTTAATAAAAAGGGGCCAGTCTCCACTTCAAGCTGCACATCAATGTCTTTGGTTAAAGCGACTATTTCTAAATGATCAACGCTTTGCCGTAGCAAATAGTGCAAATCCACCATTTCTTTTAGAGCGTAATCTTGTGTGGTTGCAGTATGTTGTACGCGCGCTAAATTTAATAGTTGATTAGTTAAACGGGTAGCACGACGAATAGTATTTGCCATAGCCACTAACGCCTGTTTAACTTCGGTGGGATCAGGCTCACGCAAAGCAAAACTGACTTGAGTTTTTAAAATACTTAATGGCGTACGCAATTGATGTGAAGCATCATGCAAAAACTGATGTTGTCGTTTATTTTGATCAAGCACTCGCCCCATCAGATGATTGAGCTCAGTGACTAAAGGAACGATTTCCTTGGGTAGATCAGCTACCTCTAGTGGGCGTAAATCGCCCGCATTGCGTTTAGCCAAACGACGCCTCATCTGTTGCATTGGCACAAGCGCGCTCATGATGCCCAAGGCTAAAATAGATGCTGTCCAAATCAAAGCAAACACATCCCGCCAAATAGAACGCCAGACCAAACGCTCTAAGAAAGCTTGACGCTCTTCTAATGACTCCCCCACTTGTACAATTAGACGACGCGTGTCTTTAGGATCATCCGCCATCATAGGACGTAGCAGCGTAGCAGTACGCACCATCTGACCGCCTAAGTACTCCCCTGTATGGAAATAAATCTGATTTTCATTAGGAATATGAGCTGGGCGCGGTAATTCTGAAAAACCAATTTCAGCTAAGCCGTCATCTATGGCTACATGATAATAGGCTTGTCCATCTACCGCCATGTGAAAGAACTCCAATAACCGGTAGGGTTCCTCTAGGGCCAAGCCACCTTGCTCAGTAGAGATATTGGCATTAATCGATTGCAATACGCCCGCTAATGTTCGGTCGTAAGCACTTTCTGCTTGTTCTGCTAATAAATCCACTGAAAGCTGTAGACTAACCGCCATCCCAAAAAACAACGTAGGCAGCACCCAAAGAAAAAGAGTTTTACGTATACTTTTTGGACCGAACCATGGTTTTTTATTGCTGCTCAACCTCTGCCAAAACATAGCCAACTCCTCGCTGCGTCAAGATATGCACCCCACTATTTTGAATTTTTTTACGAATACGATGAATTAATACCTCGACCACCTCGAGATGAACCTCTTCATCATCAGTAAACACACGGTGTGCTATGTATTCCTTGTTCACTGGCTCATTACTGCGCTGCAATAACACCCTTAGCACAGCACGCTCACGGGGCGACAGTTCTAACAGTTGCTCATTTAAATAAAAAAGTTGACTACTGCTGTCAAAACATAATGGACCACATCGCAATAGGGTATGTTGCTGACCTCGGCTGCGACGGATTAAAGCAAACAGACGAGCCTCTAATTCCTCAAGTTCAAAGGGTTTGCTTAAAAAATCATCTGCCCCCAAATGCAACAAGCTAACCCGTTCATGCAAAGCACCTCGGGCTGTGAGTATTAATACCGGCGTGCGTACGTCTTGTTCACGCAACCGACGTAATACCTCCTCGCCACTCAGCGAAGGCAAGCCCAAATCCAACACAATGGCATCGAACTCTTCAACCTGCAAACGTTTTGAGGCGAGTAAGCCATCAGCAGCCCAATCCACAATAAAGCCCGCACGCTGCTCTAGAGCTCGAACTAACCAGTGCGCTAACTCTTTTTCATCTTCAATCAATAAAATTCGCATTTGCTTTCACTATGATGACGGGTTTTATTTTAGCCTTGACCACTGTGGACAGCGTGTAATAGCTCAAACCAAACGCATACGTTGGCTTTAAAGAAAAAACACTAGTGCTCTATAGCAAAGACCTACGAAATACGTGCACCACTCTACACGGTAGAAGCTATTATCCTATGCTAAACAGAGTAAAAAAACCCCGCCTAGGCGGGGTTTTCATGGTTGTCCCTAATTAAGACGCCACAATGGGAATTTCTTTAATCAGTTGACGCCAATGAGCTGGCCCGGTGTTATGTACCGATACACCTTGAGAATCCACCGCTACCGTTACCGGCATGTCTTTAACTTCAAACTCATAGATGGCTTCCATGCCAAGGTCTTCGAAGCCCACTACCTTTGCTGTTTGAATGGCTTTAGACACTAAATAAGCGGCTCCGCCCACAGCCATTAAAGAAGCTGATTTGTGTTTTTTAATGGCCTCGATGGCTTTAGGGCCGCGCTCGCCTTTACCAATCATGGAAATTAAACCTGTTTGACCTAGCATCATGTCAGTAAAACTATCCATACGGGTAGCGGTGGTAGGACCGGCAGGGCCTACCGCCTCGTCACGCACTGGATCTACAGGACCCACATAGTAAATAACACGGTTTGTAAAATCGACAGGCAACGGTTCACCCGCTGCCAATAAGGTTTGAATGCGTTTATGTGCTGCATCACGACCTGTTAAGACTTTACCAGATAATAGCAAGGTCTCGCCTGGCTTCCAGCTAGCCACCTCTTCGGCGGTAAGCGTGTCCAAATTGACTGGTTTGGATTTATTGTAATCGGGTGCCCATTCTACTTCAGGCCAAACATCCATGGAAGGTGGGGTTAACGTAGCAGGGCCTGAACCATCTAACACAAAGTCCACATGACGGGTTGCCGCACAGTTTGGAATCAGCGCCACAGGCTTAGAAGCAGCATGGGTGGGGAATGTATGAATCTTGACATCCAATACTGTAGTTAACCCCCCAAGACCTTGAGCCCCTATACCTAACTCATTCACACGGTTATAAATTTCAATGCGCATTTCTTCGAGTTTGTTTTGGGGGCCACGCTCTAGCAGCTCAAACATGTCAATGTCATCCATCAATGACTGTTTAGCCATCAGCATGGCTTTTTCCGCTGTGCCACCTACACCAATACCCAGCACACCAGGAGGACACCAACCTGCACCCATTTGAGGCAGTTGTTCTACCACCCAATCAACAATGGATTCGCTAGGGTTAAGCATCGCAAAACGACTTTTGTTCTCAGAGCCACCCCCTTTAGCCGCTACGCCCACCTCTATAGTGTTACCTGGCACCAACTCAACATTCACAATACAGGGGGTGTTATCACGTGTGTTTTTACGCGCGAAAATAGGATCGTCTAACACTGAGGCACGTAAAGGATTATCTGGATTGGTATAACCTTGGCGCACCCCTTCGTCACAGATTTCCTGTAAAGAACGCTCACTGTCAAAACGGACATTCATGCCCACTTTTAAAAATACGTTGACTACACCGGTATCCTGACACATAGGACGTTTGCCCAACGCTGACATACGTGAATTAGTCAAAATCTGCGCAATAGCGTCTTTAGCTGCTGGGCTTTGCTCTCGCTCGTAGGCGCGGGCCAAATGTTGAATATAGTCTTCAGGATGGTAAAAACTAATGAACTGCACTGCATCCGCCAGGGATTGGATTAAATCGCTTTCTTTAATGAGTGTTGTCATGATGTATTGTATTAATTAAACAAACGGCTTTGCGGTGACAAAGCCAAAACAAACAGGATTATTTTCCTTGCCAAATAGGTTTGCGTTTTTCTGCAAAAGCAGTAGCACCTTCTTTGGCGTCTGCTGAAACAAAAACGGCATCAATGCGGGGGCGCTGCAAATCAAACATATGTTCTTGGGGCCAGTCTTTAGACTGAGAAATCACTTGTTTAGCCACCTGCACCGCCATTGGGCCATTTTCCTTAATACGAGCCGCTAAGTCGAGTGCCCCTTGTAGAGCCTCGCCGTGGGGCACGACTCGGTTAATTAGCCCCCACGCCGCTGCTTGTTCCGCGCTGAACATATCACCGGTTAAGACCAGCTCCATGGCTACCACGTATGGAACGCGAGCAGGCAAACGCAACATGCCGCCTGACCCAGGCACAATACCGCGTTTGGTTTCAGGCAAACCAAATTTAGCGCTAGCCCCCGCTACAATCATGTCACAAGCCATGGCAATTTCTAAGCCCCCCGCTAACGCATAGCCTTCAATGGCTGCAATTAGCGGTTTACGTGGGGGTTGCTCACAAATGCCAGCAAAGCCACGACGACCCACATAAGGGCGCTGGCCGTCTTTAGCAAATGCTTTTAAATCCATCCCCGCACAAAATGTATTATTTGCGCCTGTTAAAATCCCAACAGTAAGATCTGGATTGGCGTCCAGCTCATCTAATGCTGCTGCTAACTGTACTGCCGTTTCGTAATTCACTGCATTACGAGCCTCAGGACGATTTAGCGTAATGATTAGCACTTGATCTTGAATGTCTACCTTTACCAATTCTGCCATGGTGCTCCCTTTTCATTCAGGTGTATTTGAAAAAAGCGACTTAATTTACTTTATCGATCAGTTCAATCTAAACTGTTTATCATACGATCTTTTTACTTCTTATTCGGCTTTTGCCCGCCTTGTGTCCGCAACACAGATCTCTAATCATGGCAAAATAGCGTAAAGCTATATCTCAGCCCGCACAAAAGGTAAAATTCTTTATTTTGCGGACACAACGTTTATTTGGCCTACTTGCAATGCTTACCTTTCAACAACTCATACTGCAACTCTCTCACTACTGGGATCAACAAGGTTGTACCTTGTTGCAACCCTTTGATATGGAAGTCGGCGCGGGTACCTCTCATACCGCTACTTTTTTGCGTGCTATAGGGCCCGAGCCGTGGTCTGCCGCCTATGTACAACCGTCCCGTCGCCCTACAGACGGACGCTATGGCGACAACCCAAACCGCTTACAGCATTATTACCAGTACCAAGTCGTCTTAAAACCTGCACCCGAAAACATTGTCGATCTATATATAGGCTCCTTAAAATCCATCGGCATTGATCCTAAAGTCCACGATATTCGCTTTGTAGAAGACGACTGGGAAAATCCAACCTTAGGTGCATGGGGCTTAGGTTGGGAGGTCTGGTTAAACGGTATGGAAGTCACCCAGTTTACGTACTTCCAACAAGTAGGCGGTCTAGACTGCGTGCCTGCTACTGGCGAGATCACTTACGGACTCGAACGTTTAGCCATGTACCTACAAGGCGTAGAGAGCGTGTATGACTTGGTCTGGACCAAAAACAATCAAGGCAAGGTTATTTATTATCGTGATGTGTTTCATCAAAACGAAGTGGAACAATCCACTTATAACTTTGAGCACGCTAATACCGATATGCTGTTTGCTCACTTTAATAACCACGAAGCTGAAGCCAAAAAACTGATTGATCTACCTTTAGCTCTACCTGCTTACGAACAAACCCTAAAAGCAGCCCATACGTTTAATATGCTAGATGCACGAGGCGCTATTAGTGTGACTGAACGCGCTGCTTATATTGGTCGTATCCGTAATCTAGCCCGTGGCGTAGCCCAAGCCTATTACACCTCTCGCGAAGAACTTGGTTTCCCCATGCTGCCTAAACAGCCAGCTCAGGAGAACCGCTAATGTCTGAACACACTATGTCTACACGCTCTCTACTTGTTGAACTGCAAACCGAAGAACTGCCCCCTAAAGCCTTAGAAAAAATGGGCGTAGCATTTGCCGATGGCATTGCAAAGGTATTGCGCGAGCGCCATCTTTTAGCTGACGACAGCCAGGTCACTGAATACGCCACCCCACGTCGTCTTGCTGTCCATATTACTAACGTCGCCCACCAAGCCGCAGATCAAGCCTTTAGCGAAAAGCTCATGCCAACCAAAGTCGGTATTGATGCCCAAGGCCAAATGACAATGCCGCTACAAAAACGTCTAGAGGGCAAAGGATTAGCTCATCTCAGCTTGGCCGACTTAGAAATTAAATCCGATGGTAAACAAGACTATTTGTATGCCAATGGCATGGCTACCGGTGCCTATTTATCAGATGTTATTAACGAAGCAATCGATTACGCTGTCACGCACCTTCCCATTCCCAAGGTTATGCGTTATCAACTGAATGACGGGGTCACCAGTGTACGTTTTGTGCGTCCTGCTCATGGGTTGGTTGTGTTGTGGGGTGATGACGTTTTACCTGCCCAAACCCTAGGTCTAGAGTCTGGTCGTCAAACGCTAGGACACCGCTTCATGACGGACGCTCCCCTAAGCCTCCACTCTGCAGACAGCTATGTAGAACAGCTTGAAAACGACGGCTGGGTCGTACCCTCGTTTGCCAAACGACGCGAACAAATTCGTCAACAACTGGACGCTGCTTGCGCCCACTACCACGCCAGCTTGGGCAACGACCCCGAGGTGCCCGCGTTACTCGAAGAGGTTACCGCTTTGGTCGAACACCCAACCGTCTATAAAGGCGAGTTTGACCCCGTGTTTCTCGAGGTTCCTAGCGAGTGTTTGATTTTAACCATGCGTTTAAATCAACGTTATTTCCCTCTTTTTAACCCTGACACCCAAGCATTAACGCATCAGTTCCTAATCGTTAGCAATATGCACGTCGATGACCCGACCCATATTATCGAAGGCAACCAGCGCGTTATCTTGCCTCGTTTAGCCGATGCGCGTTTTTTCTTTGAAACAGATCGCAAGCAGCAGTTGGCTGATCGCGTCCATAGCTTAGAAAACAGTGTCTATCACAACAAACTGGGTTCACAACGCGTGCGCGTAGAACGCTTGCGTCGTCTTGCTACCTATCTGGCCGACCAGCTCGGCGCTGATCGCAATTTAGCTGATCGTGCGGCTCTGTTAGCCAAAGCCGACCTAAACACCTTAATGGTAGGTGAATTCCCCGAGCTACAAGGTATTATGGGTGCCTACTATGCAGAGGCTGATGGTGAGGATGCGGCTATAGTTAATGCCTTAAAACATCAATACGAGCATCGTATTCATCAAGCTGTTAGCTCAGAAAACATAATCGCTACCTTATTGTTTCTAGCAGAGCGCGCTGAAACCCTTATCGGCATTTGGGGCATTGGTCTAGCACCTACCGGCGAGCGTGACCCCTATGCATTACGTCGTGCCGCGCTGGGCCTAATCAGTGCTTTTGAACAACTTAATCAAGGGGGCTATTTCGCTAACCACTCCTTAGATTTACGTCAGCTATTGGAATACAGCGCAGCGGGTTTTGAGCCGGGTGTCTTAGCCGATAATACCGTTGACGAGGTAATAAACTTTATCTACGAGCGTTATCGCAACCAATTAGTACAACACGCAGATCGCAAAGTCGTTGAGGCCGTATTAGCGTTGCAACCTCCTCTACAGCAGGTTCAAGCACGTGTACAAGCTTGTATTGCTTTTGCACAGCGCCCAGAGGCCGAGTCACTGGCTGCAGCCAACAAACGGGTTAGCAATCTATTACAGCGTCACACAGAGGCTATCCCCCCCTTAGATCCACAACTACTTCAAGAGTCCGCCGAGCAAGTCCTAACACAACAGTTAAACCAACTCGCTCCTGTAGCTCAACAGCAATTTAACCAAGGAGACTTTAGCGCCTCATTAGCCACTCTTGCCGCTGCTAAAGACCCCGTCGATCAGTTTTTTAATGATGTCATGGTAATGGCTGAGGACCCTGCCTTACGCAATAATCGCCTTGCTTTATTAAAACAGTTACACCAAGCCATGAATCAAGTGGCTGATCTTTCCTTGCTTGCCTAGTGAAAACCGCTATTTTAGATCGCGATGGAGTCATAAACTATGACTCCAGTGCTTTTGTGAAATCACCAGAAGAGTGGGTTGCCTTACCTGGCAGCCTAGAAGCCATCGCACGCCTTAACCATGCGGGTTGGCGTGTGGTTATTGCCACCAACCAATCCGGTTTAGCACGTGGTTTATTTGACATGGATACATTAAATGCCATGCATTTAAAATTACGTCGTGAGCTGGCAGCGGTTGGGGGGCACGTAGATGCTATTTTTATCTGCCCCCACGGCCCAAACGATGGGTGCTCATGTCGTAAACCTTTATCTGGGTTATTTACAGAAATACTGCATCGCTACGATTTAGATCCTAGCCATTGTGTTTCTGTAGGTGACTCATTGCGTGACTTACAGGCCGCTGCCCAGGTCGGCTGTCAAACAGCTTTGGTACTGACAGGCAATGGCTTAACAACTCAACAGCACTCCCTGCCTTCGGGCACAACGATCCATGCTGATCTAGCGGCTACGGTCAATTACTGGTTAACCTCTTTCTAATGCTGTATCTACGCGCTTTTATTTATCAGCTTTTCATGATCATTACGGTCATCCCGTATGCGTTTGCGTGTCTACTCTGGGCTCCCTTGCCGTTGCACTGGCGTTATACGCTGACTTCAGGCTGGCCCCGCTTAATGATTTGGGGAGCCAAGTGGATTCTTGGGCTACGTTGGCGCATGATCGGTACTGAGCATTTACCTGACGGTGCTGCTGTCATTCTCTCTAAGCACCAGTCAGCGTGGGAAACCTTATTTTTTACAGCACATATGCCGCGTGATGTCTGCTTTGTGTACAAACGTGAGCTCAACCGTGTTCCTTTCTTTGGCTGGGGCTTAGCCTTATTGCGTATGATTCCTATTAATCGCGCCAAAAGTCGAGATGCGTTTGAGCAAGTAGTGCAACTGGGACAGCTGCGTTTGAATGAAGGGCGTTGGCCTTTACTCTTTCCCGAGGGCACACGGGTAGCCCCTGGAAAAACCGTGCGCTATAAACAAGGCGGTGCGGCATTAGCGGTACGATGTCAGGCCCCTATTATTCCCATTGCTCACAACGCCGGTGAGTGTTGGCCACGCAACTCGTTTATTAAAAAACCGGGGCTTATTACCGTTTCTATAGGCCCATTAATTTCCACCGAAGGCCGTACCACCGCAGACGTTAACAAAGAAGTCGAAACCTGGATTGAAACAGAAATGCGGCGTCTTAACCCTGAACGCTATGACGCTACAACTACTTAAACCCGCTAAACTGCCGCCTCAAACGCAATGGCATCACACCGAGCTGAATACACAACGTATTGGTTATCTATTACGACGTTCAGCTCGCAAAAGTATTGGCTTACGTGTTAGTGATGAAGGTCTGATTATTACCGCCCCGCACTGGGCTGCTGACAGTCAAATCCACGAGGCATTACAGGCAAAAAAAGCATGGATTCTACGTAAGCTATCTGAACGCCAAGACCGTTTAGCTCAACAAGCCATGAGTCAAACTATCTGGCAAGACGGCGGACACCTGCCCTATTTAGGCATAGCAGTTCAGCTACAGCTCAACCCGCTATTGCGGCAAAGTGTATTTAGTGGTGAGCTACACGCACCCCAAAAAGGTGATAGGCTGTGTTTAAACATAGATCTAAACGCCGACAGCCAACGCATTCAAGACCTTTGTCATGTTTGGCTGCAACAACAGGCTAAAAGCTATCTAGAACAGCGTATCCAGCATTTTTTGCACCACTGCTCTTATGCTGATCGCTTTAGTCGTTTACGTTTGGCTAGCCCCCAAAAACGTTGGGGGTCTTGTTCAAGTGCTGGGGTCATCATGTTAAATTGGCGGCTTATTCACTTCGAGCCTCAGGTAATTGATTACGTGGTTGCTCACGAAATCGCTCACCTTAAACAAATGAATCATGGCCCGCTTTTTTGGCAAGAGGTCGAGCGCTTATTACCCGACTTTTACGCGGCTCGCCAGCAGCTAAAGCAGTTTGATCCTGCAAGCCTGCCTTTGTTTTAACTTATTCAAGGAAAATTATGCGCTTATTACATACCATGTTACGCGTAGGCAATTTAGAACGCTCTTTAGAATTTTACACAGACGTATTAGGCATGAAACTGTTACGTCAAAAAGACTATCCAGATGGCAAGTTCACACTGGCTTTTGTGGGCTACGGCGATGAAAGCAATACCACAGTATTAGAACTCACGCACAACTGGGATACCGAAAGCTATGATTTAGGTAACGGTTATGGTCATATTGCGATAGAAGTTGAAGACGCTTATAAAGCCTGTGATACCATCAAGGCCAAAGGGGGCAAAGTGGTCCGTGAAGCCGGCCCTATGATGCATGGCACCACCGTTATTGCATTTGTCGAAGACCCCGATGGCTATAAAATCGAACTTATCCAAGCCAAAGGCCGCAATGATTAAATCCTAACTGGATTTCAATTCAGAGGCGGGCTTAGGCCCGCTTTTTAGTGGACTTTTCTCACCGCAGCGCTCCTATGTTGAATACCCTCTGGTTACTTTTTTTCTTGTTTGCTGCCTTGAGCGGTGCTTACCATTGGCTCTTTTTAGATCAGCCTGAAATTTTCGGAGCCATGGTACAAAGCCTATTCACCATGGCTGAGTTGTCCGTACAAATTATGATTGTGCTGTTTGGCACCTTGACGCTGTGGATGGGTTTTCTGCGTATTGCTGAACAGGCTGGTATTATCGATCGTCTTGGTTATTGGCTTACCCCTCTTTTTAAGCGCCTTATGCCAGGTGTTCCTGCTGGTCATCCTGCTCTGGGTCTGATCACCTTGAATTTTGCGGCAAATGGCTTAGGCCTAGACAACGCCGCCACCCCCATCGGCTTACGTGCTATGCACGCACTTCAAGATCTAAACCCAGACCCTAAAACGGCCACCAATGCCCAAATTCTTTTTCTGGTATTAAACACCTCGTCGCTTACGCTGATTCCGGTCAGCATTTTTATGTACCGTCTACAGCAAGGTGCACCCGACCCTACCATGGTGTTTTTACCCATTTTGTTAGCCACTAGCGCATCTTCCTTAGTGGGATTAATCACGGTCTGCCTTGTGCAGCGCATCCGTCTTTGGGACCCTGTACTCTTACTTTGGTTAGGCACGCTGATGGCACTTTTTGCCTTTTTTATAGCAAGCCTAACCACCCTAAGTAGTGTTGCCTTAAACCAAGTCTCGTCTTTGCTTGGCAGCCTAAGCTTATTGCTAATTATTTTTTGTTTTTTATTTGTAGGTTGGCGCAAAAAAATCCCTGTCTACGACAGTTTTGTGGAAGGGGCTAAAGGGGGTTTTCAGGTTGGCAAAGAACTGCTGCCCTATTTAGTCGCTATGTTGTGTGCCATTGGTTTATTACGTAGCTCTGGTGCCCTAGACATAGTGCTTAGCGGTATACGCTGGGGGATTGACGGCTTAGGTTGGGACAATCGGTTTGTAGATGCTTTACCCACCGCACTGATGCGTCCTTTTTCGGGCGGCGCATCTCGAGCACTACTAATAGAAACCATGCAGCACTTTGGTGTAGACAGTTTTGCTGCATTGTTAGCAGCCACTTTCCAAGGCAGTACGGAAACCACTTTTTATGTACTGGCCGTGTATTTTGGGGCGGTTGGCATTCAACGCGCCCGTCATGCGGTACCATGCGCTCTATTAGCCGATGGTGCCGGCATGATCGCTGCTATTGCTGTAAGTTACTGGTTCTATGGCTAAGTCTGTGGTGCCAATACCGGTGTCAACGCATCGCTTAGGGCAATGTATTGGTGCAGGCTTAGGTGCTCGGCCCTATCCGTAGGATCAATGCCTACTTGTTCCCAATCAATATGTGGTGCCCATTGCGCTAAAGTACGACGCAACATTTTGCGACGCTGGCTAAAGGCTTGAGCCACGACTTTTTCAAAAACCATCGCATTTTTGGCTTGGGGACGATCAGCTTTCAGGGGCCGCATCCGCACAACGGCTGAGGTCACCTTGGGTGCTGGATCAAAAGCTTCAGGAGCCACATCAAAAAGCTTTTGCATCCGGTAGCGAGCCTGCAGCATGATTGATAAACGACCATACAACGCATCGCCTGGCTTGGCGACCATGCGCTCAATCACTTCTTTTTGCAGCATAAAGTGTTGGTCTATTATTTGATCGGCAAACTGCATCAAATGAAACAGTAGCGGACTAGAAATGTTATACGGTAGATTGCCGACAATACGTAACCCGGACCCAAACTGGGAAAAATCTACCGTCAACACATCAGCCGAAATAATACTTAATTGCTCTGCACTATAGCGTTTTTGTAGGTATTGAACGAGGTCTCTGTCAATTTCTATGACCTGTAAATGCTGCACCGCTAGCATTAATGGCTGAGTCAGCGCAGACATACCAGGCCCAATCTCAATCAGCTTATCTTGCGACTGCGGATCTATTGCACGCACGATTTGGTGTATAACCCCCTCATCGTGCAAAAAATTTTGACCAAAACGCTTTCGTGCCTGATGTTGCTGCATGGAATTCCTATCTACGATGGCCTGAACTGGCCTGTGGGTCTATACGATTATCAATAAATGTTTGGCTACGCACTTGGCTGAACCAATCATCAAAAGCGGGCTCAACACGCTGCTGAAGTAGCATTTGACGCGCTTGCATACGGCGGTACTCATTGCCCACGTTGCGCTCACGATGCTCATCAACTCGGATTAAGTGCCAACCGAACTGGCTGCGTACCGGAGCACTAATTTGTCCGGGAACCAGTGCATTCATGGCTTCCTCAAAGGGAGGAACAGTTTCGCCTGGATTTAACCAACCCAGATCACCCCCTTGTGGTGCAGACGCATCCTCGGAATAAGCACGAGCCAGGTCTTCGAAGGACTCACCTGCACGTATACGATCTGCTAATTGCTCAATACGCATCTTGGCTTGCTCATCTGAAGTAATTTGGTCGAGCTTAATTAAAATATGATGGGCTCGTGTTTGTGTAACCACCATCTCGTTTTCGGCTTCGCCTAAGCCTTGGCTTTGTCCACGCTGCAACACTTTTAAAATGTGATAGCCGGCCCCACTTTGAACTAGCTCAGCCACTTGACCTGTACTGGTGTTTTTTACTGCTGAAACAAATATATCAGGCCAGCCCTCGAGAGGACGAGCACCTAGTACTCCGCCCTGAAGCGCTTCTTGACCGTCTGAGTTGGCTGCAGCCAAACCAGAGAAGTCCGCCCCACTGCGTGCTTGACGTAATATATCCTCGGCCTTTTGACGTAGTTGGGCTTGAGTTTGTCGGTCTGCTCCGGCTGGAATGCGTATTAAAACTTGGGCTAGCTCAATCACCTCTTGTGCTGCAGGCGCACTGTCTGTACCACGGGGATCTATGCCTTGGCTTTTGAGCAGAGCATCCACTTCGGATTCAGATACATTAATGCGTGGATCAATCACGCGTTGGCGAATCTGATCCACTAAAACCTCTTGGCGTAAACCATCAAGATAACCGTCCCAAGTCATCCCACCTTTTTCTACCTCGTGACGTAACTGCTGGGAAGTGAGGTTATTACGTGAAGCCACCAACTCGACGGCCTCGTTAACATCGATGGCAGCAGGATCCACCCCCATTCGTTTGGCTTCTTGCGTTAAGATGTGCTCATCAATTAAACGCTGTAATACTTGTTTTTGTAAGGTTTCAGACTCAGGCAGCGGGATTTGTTGAGCGTTAAGGTTTTTCATCACCTGCGCCACTTCACTATTAAGTTGACGTAAGGTAATTACCTCGGTATTTACTACAGCTGCAATACCGTCTACTGCTTTATTGGTTTCAAAGTCAGACTCTACCGCATAAACCGTATTTACACTCCAAGCCCCGCTTACTGCCAGTGCTAACACCATTGAGCGTGTTAATTTCTGTACATCCATTTATTCGTACCTCTCAAAAATCGTTTTCTCTGGTAGGGAGGGGTTGACCGACTCATAACCTACAATGCGCTCTCTGAGCAAGCTCATTGGATCTGTGCCTAATGAGCCTAACCCTGACAACTCTAACTGTAAAAACACGGCGCTGTTGCTTTTTTGAGCAGATACGGCATAACGCTGCACTACAAAGCGTCCAGTCCAACAGCAATCACCCTTGTATTCAAAGCCTAATATCGTTTGCGTACTGCGTTTTTCTTGGAGCGAGTAATCCACTCTACCCAACGCATACACACGGTTTGTTAAAGGCCATTGTGTAGTCAAAGACAACTGTTCCTTTGTTTTATTGTCATCGGCATGCACAAACGTATAGTCGGGGTTATCAAAAGCACGCGGGTCGCGTTCGTAGCGATAGGCTGCTGATAACGTGGCTAAACGTTTAGGATGCCAGTTTACACTGGTATTTATGCGATTGCGACTAAAGCGATCCGCATTCATTTGCGCATCTAAGCGCACATTAAACTGATCGGTTAGGGCTGCATAGGCCCCAAACAAATAATCGGAGCGAGCTTGTTTGGGTGAGTGCTCATTTGGAGCAAAGGTATGCAAAAACACCCGTTGATCATCAAAATGAAAACGTTGTGCCAGTTCAAGGCGCACACGCTCAAACCCTGTATCGGCATCTAACCAGCGTGTGGTTAAGCCTGCAGTTAATTGGTTCGCATTGGCGATGCGGTCCCAACCACCACTGTAAATGTTTTCGCTAAAAGCTTGAGAAAAGTTAAACGTAGCAATACCAGTATCTAAGGTAGGTATAGCATTTTGATCGCGGTAAGGCACATATAAATAATATAAGCGAGGCTCTAGTGTTTGAATGGAGTCAATATCAAACAAGCGCGTCTCGCGTTCAAATGTCATACCCGCATCGACTGAGTACACAGGCACTGAGCGCATAACATTACGTTTTAAGTTACGTTGGGCGACATCGCTAACCGTGTCCCACGCAGTATCGTAATGGCTTAAATGCAAACCTACTTTAGGAGTCACATACCAACCGGGCTGCATGTAGGAGTACGCCACAGTAGTATAAGAGGCCACGCGGGTACTATTGGGCGCTAAACGTTCAGTTCTATATCTGTCAAAAGCAGATAAGCTACCGCTGTAGTAAGGCATCACAAAATGGGTTGCCGAGTTTTTGGAAACCACATCAAAACCACCCCAATTGTACCGAGCGCCTTGCAACTCTAGCTGTGGCAAACGATTGTATTGTGGACGGCTATATCCTGCGGCTTGGTCTTGTAGTGTTTGGTACTGTGAAGCCGACAACGCTGCAGAAAAGTATTTGGCTCCGGCCCAAGAAAAACGTGCATGGCTACGTAACTCTGTGATGGAGGCTTCATTTAAGCCAAACGTAGAAAAATTTCTGAAGTAATCGTCATCTGACACACGACTGTATTGATAATCAAACCCAAACCCATTCCCTAAATCATGGTTGTGCTCAGCATTAAAAGCCCAACGATCGGTTTTGGTTTCTTTGTCGTTATTTAAGTAGGAGCCTGTAATAGTACCTAGGGATCGTGGTGTCAAATAGCGGAACTCCCCTTGCAACTGCAAACCGCGTTTACTGAGATAACGCGGTGTTAATGTCGCATCGTAATTAGGCGCTAAATTAAAGTAATAAGGAACCGAGAGCTCAAGACCACTGTTTGATGAATACCCGTATGCGGGCACCAGCAAGCCACTTTTACGCTCTTCTCGTAAAGGAAAAGTTAAATATGGCGAGTAAAGAATAGGCACATTTTTAAAGTACAGCACCCCATGCTTTGCTACACCTGTATTCGTATCGTTATGCAAATCGACTTGGGGCGAACGAATAAACCATGCAGGTGCTGGACAGGGGCAACCACTGTATTCGACTGTGGTCATACGTAGGTGATCTTTAGAAAGTAGCTGTGCCTCGTCAGCCTGACCTGCCCCACCCGAGCCCCCAAAGTAAAAATGTGGGGCCGCTATGGTTCCTGTTTCATTTTGGATGTTGTAATCAATGGCTTCGCTACGAATAATCGTGCCATCGCGTAACAAACTGCCTTGGCCCCGAATAGCTAAGTCACCTGAGTTTTGGTTAAAACGGATCGTGTTACCTTTAGCAATCGAGTCTATACGACGCACCTGTGCCGAGCCGGTTAACAAGACCGAGCCCTCCTCAGTGCTTTCAATACGATCAGCGTTAAAATAGGCTGACATATTATCCTCGCTGACCTCGTGCAGGCGCAAATGCGTTGCTGCTTTAAATTGCGGCACTCGAGGTTCCGAAGAAAAAGCAGGCTGTAACGTACTATCTAGACCTAAACCCGCTAAAATAGTTAGGGCAAACCAAATCGTTCGCACAAGCTGTGTGTCCTTTGAAAATTCTTAACTAAGTCATTCTTGCCATACCGACTTAGAAATACAGTTGCCTATTATAGATAAGCCAGACGCTTCGCGGCACGTTAACACGTTAAATTTATTTGCTTGAGTCACTTTTTATGCAAAACACTGCTCATCCTCGCTTTCAACAGCTGGTTCACTGGCTTGGCACTTTACCGCCGTCCTTAGGGTTAAACATAGATCAGTTACAGCCTGCATCTAGCGATGCAAGCTTCAGACGTTATTACAGACTACCTGGTACTGATCAAAACTACATTATTATGGATGCGCCACCTGCCCAAGAAAACAATGCTGCTTTTATTGATGTGCAGGGTCGTTTAGCGCAAGTGGGTGCCAAAACCCCTACTATATTAGCTTACGAAGCCGAACAAGGCTTTATGCTTTTAAGCGACTTGGGTACCCAAAACTACTACCAAGCGTTACAAACTGACCTTAACCCCGCTGTATTACAAGGCTTGTATCGTTTAGCTATTGAGGAATTAGTACGGGTGCAGCAAGCAGACACCACTGGGCTCAAAGTCTATGATGCTGCCCGCATGCTTGAAGAGCTACAGCTATTTGACCAATGGTATATACAACAATACTGCAACACCACGCTTAGCCCTGATGAGCGAAAAAGCTTAGACCAGGTCTTTACTATTTTGGTTTCTGACAACGTCAAACACGGTTCGGTGCTTGTTTTACGCGATTTTCACTCCCCTAATTTAATGATGCCCACAGATGCCAGCTTGCAGCCTGGGCTTATCGATTTTCAGGATGCGGTGATCGGGCCTATTACCTATGATTTAGCCTCGTTGGTTATGGACGCACGCCATACATGGGATGAGGAACAGCAACTGGACTGGGCGATTCGCTATTGGCAAGCTGCACACCATGCTGGTTTACCTATTGCTACGGATTTTGCTGATTTTCACAAAGCCTATGAGTGGATGAGTGTGCAACGCAACCTACGTATTTTAGGGGTATTTAGCCGTTTATCAATTCGAGATGGCAAGCACCATTATCTCGAGCATATTCCTCGTGTAAATCAGTATTTGCGTCAGGTGTTTAGCCGCTACGAAGAATTTAATCCATTACGTCGTCTTTTTGATCGCCTTGAAAATAAACAAACTGTCTTAGGGTTAACGATTTAATGTCTTTACGTGCCATACTTTTAGCCGCCGGCCGAGGGGAGCGTATGCGTCCCCTAACAGATAGCACCCCTAAGCCCCTACTCAAAGTACAGGGCAAAGCCTTAATCGAATGGCATATTGAGCGTTTAGTGGCTGCCCACATCACGGAAATAGTGGTGAATCATGCGTGGCTAGGTGCCCAAATAGAAGACTACCTCGGAGACGGCTCCAAGTGGGGAGCCCGTATTAGTTACTCTGCCGAATCCTCTGCTCTTGAGACTGCCGGAGGCATTAAGCAAGCCCTACCTCTGTTGAGCTCAGCTCCTTTTTTAGTGATTAGTGCAGACATTTGGAGCGACTGGAACCCACAACTAGCGCATTATTTAGCCCAAAGCTTAGCTTCCCAAGCCGCCAAAGCCCATCTCGTACTGGTGCCCAATCCCCCTCATCATACTCAAGGCGATTTTAGTCTAGTCGCTGGACGCGTTCAGCCGCATGCTGGTGTGCAATCTTATACTTACAGCGGCATAGGCGTTTTTGACCCGTGCTTTTTCGACTCTGTGCCCTCCCATACTCCTATGCCTTTGCGTACGCCGTTGCAGCATGCCCTTGAGCAAAACCATGTACTCGGTAGCGTGTACACAGGCACATGGATGGATATAGGCACCCCAGAACGATTGAAACAAATAGAACAAAACTTGGCGGCAAAAGCGTAACACGCTATCATTTCTGACAGCTTTTGCGTTTTTTGCCATTCACCTATTTTATCTACAGGAACGATTTGCCTCATGCTAGGTTCCAAACGCCCTACATTTAAACCTACTGCTTATGGCTACACCCGTCGTAAACGCCGTATTCCTCGTTGGCTGGTTCTTATGATTACCGGCATGGTCTTGGGTGCAGGCGGCCTTTTATTTATTCAAAAAAGCTACGGTCCCCCTATGTTAACCGTAGAGCAATCTCAACAGCTGCACGATGAACTCAATGCAGCCAAGGCAGAAAATCAACGTTTACAATCGCGCATTAACCTTGCCGAACGTGAGCGTGACACTAGTCTAGCCCAAGTCTCTGAAGCCACGGAAAAACTAACTCATCACGACGCTATTGTTTCAGCTCTTGAAAAAGACTTAGTACTCTTTGCCGACGCTATGCCCGCTGACCCGCGTGGTACATCGCCCGGCATCCGCGCTGCTGACTTTACAAACAAAGACAATGAACTGGACTATTCTATCTTGCTAATGCAAGACAGCGACAAAGCTGACACCACATTTAAAGGCACACTCAGCCTAAATATCCAAGGTCGTTATCCAAATGGTCGCACTGGCTATTTTGATTCTGAGCCCGTCTCTGTCGAGCTTGGACGTTACACACACGTCCAAGGCGCTGTAGAGCTTCCCTCTGGCATGACTGCTCGTCAAGTCACCATTCAGGTTTATCCCCAAGACAACACACAACGCACAGCTGCTATGCGCATTATTAACGTGCGCTAACAAAAAAAGCCTGAGCTTATGAACTCAGGCTTTTTTGTAGGCATTTTTAATTAAAATGCAGGAACAATTGCGCCTTGGTATTTGTCTTCAATTTGCTGGCGCACAGCGTCAGAATGCAACGCTTCTATTAGTTTTTTCACGTCTTCTTGATCCGCTTTTTCGGCAGTGGTTACTACAATATTGGCATAAGGTGAGTCAGCACCTTCAATAAACAACGCATCTTTTAATGGGTTTAACCCAGCTTCAAGTGCATAGTTAGTATTGATCAAAGCCAAATCCACGTCGGCTAAAACACGGGGCAAGGTAGCTGCTTCGAGCTCTTTAAATTTAAGATTTTTTGGGTTTTTAGCTACATCACGAGAGGTGGCAAGAATATTGCTTGGGTCTTTTAACTCAATTAACCCCTCTTGTTGCAATAACAACAAAGCACGAGCACCGTTAGATGGGTCGTTAGGCAAAGCCACTAAAGCCCCGTCTTTTAGCTCGGACAAATCTTTAATTTTATTAGAGTATGCACCAAACGGCTCTACGTGAACCAAAGCAATAGACACTAACTCAGTTTTGTGCTCTTTGTTGAAAGTATCTAAGTAAGGCTTATGCTGAAAAAAGTTCACATCGATTTGATTATCAGCCACCTGTACATTGGGCTGCACATAATCCGTAAACACTTTAATATCTAAATCTACGCCCTGCTGAGACAGGGTAGGTTTCACAAACTCCAATAGCTCAGCATGAGGTACTGGCGTTGCTGCAATGGATAACTTGCCTGCATGGGCAGACCCCATAGCCAAGGCGGCAACAGACAAAGTCAAAAGAGGTAATATTTTTTTCATAACGTTGCTCCTGCGTAACAAAATAAAGAAGGTTACTGCGTTTTTCTTTGAATCTTAGCCGCTAGCTTATCGCCTATCATCTGCAACAATTGGACTAATACCACTAAAATTAAAACAGTAATCAACATCACATCGCTTTGATAGCGTTGATAACCAAAGCGCACGGCTAGATCACCTAGCCCACCGCCACCAATGACTCCTGACATAGCGGAATAACCTATTAAAGTAATAGCGGTCACAGTGATAGCAGCTAGAATACCTGTGGTGGCCTCGGGTAATAAGGCCATGGTAACGGTTTGACGCGAGTTAGCCCCCATCGCTCTGCAAGCCTCAGAGACACCAGGGTCCACCTCACGTAATACAGTTTCAATCAAGCGTGCAAAAAAAGGCGCTGCACTAGCTACCAATGGGGGGATTGCGCCTTGTACTCCTAGGGCGGTCCCAGCTATCGCACGCGAGAGAGGAATCATTACAATCAATAGAATTAGAAACGGCACCGAGCGCAACACATTTACTAAAAATGATAAGCCCTGATAAGTCCAGCGGTTTTCTAAAAGCTGCCCTTGCGCGGTTAAAAAAAGAATAACACCCAAAGGTAAACCAATAAGCACGGTAAATATCAAAGAGGCCCCTGTCATAACAAAGGTCTCTACGGTTGCACTCCAAATCAGTGCCCAATCCATATTGCTAAAGCTCATGCCCGTAACACCTCACATGTTACATTATGCTGATCAAGCACAGTTTTGACTTGTTCCCATTGGCTTAAATCGCCTTCAACGGCAACCACTAACTGCCCATAGGGTGTTTGTTTAATACGACTGACAGCACCCTGCAAAATACTAAAATCCAAATTAAACTCTCGACTAATCCGACTAAGAATAGGGGCAGATGTAGATTGCCCTTTAAAACTCAAACGCAATAAACGCCCCTGCACCTGCTCAGCGAGCTCGTGCCAACTGCCATCATCCATACCACTTTCAGATAACAGGCTTTGGGTTGTGGCATGCTGTGGATGCAGAAACACATCTAACACAGGACCACATTCGACTAATTCACCCATATCAATCACTGCCACTTGGTCGCAAATGGTGCGAATCACATCCATACTATGCGTAATTAATACAATAGTTAAACCTAGTTTTTGATTAATTTCCGCCAATAAACGCAAAATGGACTGCGTGGTTTCTGGGTCAAGCGCTGAGGTGGCCTCATCACATAACAATAACTGTGGCTGATTCGCTAACGCACGAGCAATACCTACCCGCTGTTGTTGCCCACCTGATAACTGGCGTGGGTATTTATGGACATGGTCCTGTAACCCTACTAGCTCTAATACCTCTAGAGCACGCGCTCGTTGTGCCTTGGGCTTTAACCCTGCAAGCCGTAAAGGAAAGCACACATTGTCCAAGACGGTACGCATTTGTAATAAATTAAAATGCTGAAATACCATACCAATTTTTTGACGCATTAAACGCAACTCAGACTCTGGCAGCGCGCTTAATTCAGTCTGCTGTAACCAAACACGCCCTTCAGAAGGCCGCTCTAAGAGATTTAATAAGCGAATTAAAGTGCTTTTCCCTGCCCCTGAACGCCCGATAATTCCATATACCTCACCAGCTGGTATATGCAGATTAATATCATTTAAAGCAATAATACTCTTATTGCCAGATGCGTATGTTTTATAGATATGCTCTAAACGAATCAAAGAAATTTCCTACCCATTTTCTTAGCCAAATTTCTGGCGACTTCTAGTAAGACCTAAACGCGTACTTTGTTCCAAAATGTAGAGGAATGTGATGTAGACGTATAAGCCTTAAAAAAATGTTAATATAACTACAAGCTTATAAAGAGTTATCACCCCTGGAAACTCATAATAAAAATGTCGACTTGTTGCAAAAACACACATTACTTTTGAGTGCGGCACTATTCTTTTTCAGGATCCACTATGCAAGCTATTGTTACCCGAACCCTTTGTGATCATTGTTTAGGTTTACCTGTAGCAAAAACCTCTACACAGCCTCATAATGGGCTGAAATTGGTGTCTCAGTACACCCCAACCCCAAATGGTGAGTCTGAAGCCAAGTTTGTCTGTCACACCTGTGATACGGTCTGGCTACATCGTAAAAACAAATGGGGTTCGTGCGAGGGCTTTAGGCTAAACCCCTAACTATGTTAGGCTTTATGCATCCCTAACTGTTAGCTAGGATTTGCATGTCTGACTTTACTCGCCCCTCACAAAGCCAAATAATCCACCAGGCCATGCGTGCTTTACAGCAAACATGGCTTGTTGCTGCTCAATTGCAAACACCTCTGCCACCGTTTCTGCTTCAACGCAGTGTTGCTATTCTAAAAGCTCTACAAAAATATACAACACATGAGCAAGTTCTACTGCTATTAGAGCACGCAAAACAACAGCTCACTCTACTTTTAAATGATACCGTCTCTACGCCAGCTCTGCTAAGCCAACCACCCCAAGCTCAGTATGTACCCTGGTTTGACACTTCATTCCCCTACCCCGCTACTCTAGCCGATCTCAGTTTAGGTGCTCAGTGGCATCAACAGATTAAATCCAGCCATGACGATCCGTTTAAACGTCTTGCATTGGCGTTAGCTAAACTACCCTATCGTTCCGCCTACCAGGAAGCCGTTATAGCACTTCGTGCTGTGATTCGCTCAGAGCCACAATATAAAAATGCGGCTCTTGAGCTATTGTATTGGCTTGCAGCCAGTGCTTCTTTTCTTGAGCACCCTCAACTGCGCCCCTCTGGGGAAAAAATTTTAGAAGCTTTAGCTGGGCACGAGCTCCAACAGCTCTCTGTTAACTACCAAGAGCTAGGTCTGGCTCAACTGCCCTTATTAAATCAAACTGACCAAAAACAGCTTATGCAGTATTTTGGTGCTCCTACCCAAGCCCGCACTTTGCGCGATGTACATAGCAACGCATGGCAAGCCTATGAAAAACGTCTACATAGCGCGGACTAAACAAAAAAAGCCCAATGGTTAAAAAAAACCATTGGGCTTTTGCATAAAGCAAAACGCCACTTATAAAATAAGTGGCGTTTTTGTATTCGTTCGTGGTGGGTCGTGCGCGACTCGAACGCGCGACCAACGGATTAAAAGTCCGCTGCTCTACCGACTGAGCTAACGACCCGACCGAAAGATGTAATTATTGCACCTATTCAAAATACTGTCAAGGGTTTTTTAATCAATTAAAAAACAAACGCAATAAAAACCGTCTTGGCCTAGGGCAAATACCTATATGCCCTGAACCAAAGACGTAACTATAACATGAAATTTAGCTTTGTACAGCTTTTTTTTAACGTGCCCGTGAAATTCGCACTTCAGCGCCGCGACGTTTAACCTCTAGGCCTTCAGATGGCAAGATTTTTAAACCCTCTAGCCCTTTGATGTAGCTAGAACCTTGCATTTGCATAACACGTATTTTATTACGCATTACAGCAGGACTATGCTCGGGCATACCAAACATCCAGACCTCTTCAAGCAAACGTGCAGAGTTGAACTCAGAGGTATTCAGTGCGGCAGGGCCTAAACACAACATATGACCCTCACGCCCAAAAACAGGTAATCGATCTAAACCTGCTTCGATTTCCCAACGCGTCCCCCCTTCGTAGCGCCATCCGGTGGAAAGATCCCACCAGTCGCTACCCTTGGGCAGATAAACCTCGGTTTTTGTACCGGGCTTAACAAAGGGTGCAACCAAAAGCGTAGAACCCAACATGTACTGATGCGGCCAGGCATTAACCTCGGGGTCGTCGGGAAACTCGAGCACTAAAGCGCGCTGTACAGGTAAACCGCACCGTACTGATTCCTCGATAATACCTAACACATAGGGCACCAAACGGTAGCGCCAACGTAACCAATGTGCCACGAGCTCTTGAGTTGCTGTATCAAAAGATTGTGGCATTAAGCCCGGTATCGATTGAAGATGAAAGTTGGCTGAAAACACAGCCATAGACAACCAACGTATAAATAGCTCGGGGGTCATGGTGTCTACAGGGTGATGCACCGAACCAATTTGATGGGTTTGCGCAGTTATACCGCTATTGCCCACAGCAAGAGCTGCCTGCAGAGTTTGGATTAAGCCTTCCCAGTCGTTGCTTACATCGGGACCGAGCTGCCAAGCAAAACGGTGCGCTGATGGATATAAAGCGCGACTAGCTACCAGACCTTCTTGGGGCGTTTTATGGCCTGCAAAGGCATCAAATAAAGCTTGACGCACCAATAATGGATACACCGTGCGTAACATAGCCCCGCACTCGTTACCACGAGCTGTAATGCCATCTGGAATCACAAAACTCGAGTCACTAATGACCGCCCCCAAGCCTTCATCAAAAGACTGGCGTAAACGCTCTACCCATAGTTTGTAGGCGTCTTTATGTGTTAGGTCGAGTAAACCAAAATCGACCCCGCCTGTGGTGGCGTTGCCTGCAAAAACATGTGCCGCACCATCGTCGTCATTTAATAAAAGCCAACCACGGTCTTCCCACTCGTCAAACATAGCCGTTCCGCTTAATACCCCCGGAAACAATGTAGCAGCTAGCTTGAATTGGGCCTCTTCGGTCTGGGTCATGGTTTCACGCAGTTCACCTATACGTGACTCGTCCCACTCGAATAACGGACGATCCGTACTGAAACCAAGCACAGCAGGCGCAGCAAAGTTGACTACGTCTATGCCTACATTTAGCTCTTTAAGCTGTTGAACCTGTTGATATGAGTCGGTTAAGTGTTGGCCGTCGGCCTGATCTAACCACACCCCCATCGGCCATAACCCAGGTTGACCGGCTCGCCCTGTGAGAGCGGTGTACTGATTAAGTATTTCTGTAGGAGCCCCAACAAAAATAAACATATCTAACACAGGGGCCTCGACACTAAGCACATAATGGTCTGCTTGTGTATGGGCTACATCATGCTGCACACGTTCGAAGGTGTTGACATACACCCCCCACCCTTTACAGCTCCAGGCTAAGGGCAGCACTCGGTCTTCGGCACGGTCGGAAACTAGCACACTGCCACGGCGGTTTAAATCTGCGGTGGTTTCACCTAGACCGTACACCCCTTCAGTTGGATCTAACTGGATATCGAATTGCCAGTGTTTGCCTGAAGTGAGGGATTGGCTTTGCAATAGCAGCTGGTCGCCACTATAAACTCGTAAGGCAAAACTGTCTTTATCTAACTCAACAACACAGTCTCCTTGTTCGACTCGCCAACCTTGGTCTTGGTCTATGACCTGGAGCTCGCCCACGGCATCTAGACGCGCTAGGAGCATTTCAGCATACTGCTGAGCACGTGGGGTTACACGTTCGGGCTGAATGTGTTTTAATGTGCCAAAGCGCAAACGAAACACCCCCGGAGCGTGGGCTTCGATACGCAATATTTGGTCGTCAGCAGCTGAAAAGTCAGCGCTGGATGATTTAGTAGATATTGAACTTAGAAGATTAAACAATTGCGTCACATCATCAGAGTGAGTTTTGGACGGCACAGTGCGATCCTCAAGGGCTAGGCCCAAAACAAAATTAAAATACTATTTTGACGTATATTTGCAAGACTGCAAAGCCACATCAAACCAATCTTTATCCTTGCTATTATCGCAGGTATAGCGCGCAGGATAAATCACGTTCTATTACAGCTGGCTCAGATGCCAAATTTGTGCTAATAAAATCAGCAGCCAATGCCGCCCAACTAAAGCCGTAGGAACCATAACCCACATTGAGCCACAGACCCGGCAGTGCTTGGGCAACCACTGGTAGATGGTCAACTAATGCCGCACGCTGCCCTTGCCACATAGATAATGCAGGGGCAGACGCCTCAACTGGCACCAGCTCTGATACCTTATTCATAATATGGGCATGCGCTTGGGACGCAGACATAAAAGAATCGTCCTCGTAAGTACTGCCTACCACATAGGTTTTCTCGTCCACAGGCAACACATAGCCCTGACCTGCCACAATACAAGAAACAGGCGTACCTAGCGCAGCTGCGCCCACTACACTGCTTTGACCATTTATCCTATCCATGGTTAGCAATCGCTCTGCCTGCGGCAATAACGGTGCTAGCAAGCCTGTAGACTGACCCGCATTAGCTATAACAAGGTGGTCGGTACAGATTTGACCATGCTGCCTTGTGTGCGCCACCCACCCGTGGGTTTCATCTGAATGCACGGCTGTTACGCAATCGGCTGTCAGAGTAATAAGCGGATGAGTCAACAGCTGGGATATTAGCCGCTCTGGATTCACCACTATCGCCTTAGGAAAAAAAGCGGCAGCATGCCGTAATGGATAGCGCATGTCTCCAATTTGTGAACCAGCTGCCCTATATTGTACCCAATCCGGATCAAAGGCTAAATTTTGTATAGTATGACGTAAATTTTCAGCCTCCGCTGAGTCTACGCTAAGTACGGCTGCACCTGTAGTAAAAAGGCTTTGCTCAAAAAACGGCTGCCACCGTTGTCGGGCACGCAATACTCCGGCCCGACTCAATCGAGCACGGGGCGCATCATCACTGGTTAACAAGGGCGTCATAGCCACAGCCTGATGTCCTAAATGAGCTGCACCAGCGCCCTGACTAAAATAAGGGTCCAGCACGTGTGACGCAATGCCTCGTTGCGCTAACGCGTAAGCTGTTGCGGCCCCCGCAATACCCCCGCCTACAATCACTACTGGCTGCAAGGGTTTAGGTAAATAGCGTCGCCCTAAATGAGGCCGCAAACGCGCTTTGATCATATGACGTTTAAAAGCAAAGCCAGGACACCGCTCTACAATAAAACCAGCATTTTGTAAGTCACGCCGTACCTGAGCCGCCGAACACCATGTTGCCGCCGTCGCATTGGGGGCTGCCATACGCACTAACTGACCAAATAGTTCGGGTGCCCACATGGCTGGATTTACGCGCGGAGCAAACCCATCTAAGAAAAAAGCATCTGCTTGGCACTCCATGCGCTTAGCTCCTTGACTGATCTCACCAAAGTACAAGGTCAGCGTGACTTGCCCACCCTCAAACTCTAAACGGTGAATACCAGGCACTAAAAGCGGCCATTGGGCTAATAACTGATCCGCTAAATGGCGATGGGTAGCGGGAGTTGGGCCTAGCATAAGCGCAAGATCGTGCGCATAAAATGGATGCGCTTCAAAGGAAACGAAGTGCAAGCGTTGGCTACGCTGCGGGTCGGCACGCCAAGCCGCCCATGTCGCAAGAAAGTTATTACCTAAGCCAAAGCCAGTTTCCAAGATGGTAAACTGCTCTTTTTGCTGCCACCGCTCGGGCAGCCCATTTCCAGCCAAAAACACATACTCTGCTTGGTTTAATGCCCCCGAAGCCGAATGATATAAATCATCGTAACGATCACTACATGCTAGCCCCTGCTCGGTAAAGCGTGGCGTAGCTGGAATTAAAGGCTGAAACGCACGTGTCATACAAATTCAAACAAATCCATTATCTAAACGACTAATTATGAAACTACCTCGAGATCTACAAAGCCATCTTGCTACGGCGATTACTGCCGCTCAAGCTGGAGCCGCTATTTTACAAGCCTATGCCGCAAACCGCAGCGAACTTGTTATTGATACAAAAATGCGTAACGATCTGGTCTCGCAAGCCGACCGAGAGGCCGAGCAAGCCGTCATTCTCGTGCTTCAAGAACAAACACCTGAGTTTGGCATTGTGGCTGAAGAAAGCGGCGGCACGGCTAGTCAGCTAGCAACGTGGTGCATTGACCCCTTGGATGGCACCACTAATTTTCTCCATGGAATTCCGCACTATGCGGTTTCAATTGCTCTGATTGGTCATGCTGGCACCGAAGTCAATGGGGTGGTGTTAGAGCAAGACACACCCATTGTGGGAGTGGTGTACGACCCCAATCGCGACGAAATGTTTAGCGCATTTCACCAAGGCGGCGCTTGGCTTAATGGGCAACCTATACGTTGCTCTCAGGCACAGAGTCTTGCTGATAGCGTCGTTGGTACCGGTTTCCCCTTTCGGGATTTCAGCTTTGCTGATCAATACATGCCGACCTTACATCAAGCCATTGAGTCCACTCGTGGATTGCGTCGCCTAGGCGCAGCAGCACTGGATTTGGCATGGGTGGCGTGTGGGCGTTTTGATGCTTATTGGGAAATGGGGCTGGCACCATGGGACGTTGCAGCAGGAACAGTTATTGTACGAGAAGCCGGCGGTATTAGCGACGATATGTATGAACAGCAGCCTTGGCCAGAGCGCGGTTACATCTATGCGGGCAATCACAAAACAGCGCCTGAACTCTTAGCTTTATTACAGCCTCATCTGGTTTATCCAAACCAAGCCTAAGCAAAGAGCAAACAAAAGATAAAAGTTGCTGCATAATAGACCTATGCAGCAATTTTTATATTGATATTTTTGATGCAGGTGCCCATGACAACTCTACCCCCTTTTACCTCTTGGCAAGACGAATTCACTGCCATTCGCCGCGATCTACACCAGTACCCAGAGCTTGGTTACACCGAATACCGTACTGCCGATAAAATTGCACAGTACCTTGAACAATGGCAAATTCCATTGCACAGAGGCTTAGGCGGCACAGGCGTTGTGGGTATTTTAAAAGGGGAAGCTGGCCCAGGGGCAGCAATTGGTTTACGCGCCGATATCGACGCCCTCCCTATGCCCGAGCAAAATACCTTTGCGCATAAAAGCCAACACGAAGGCATTATGCATGCTTGTGGTCACGATGGTCATACCACCATGCTTTTAGCGGCAGCCCGTTATCTATCCCAGCACCGCGACTTTAGCGGTACCATTTATTTTATTTTCCAGCCTGCCGAAGAAGGCCTAGGTGGCGCAAAGAAAATGATTGACGACGGTTTGTTCACGCTATTTCCTATGGATGCCGTGTTTGGTCTGCACAATTGGCCCGGCATGCCTGCTGGTCACTTTGGTTTACGCACCGGCGCTATCATGGCATCAAGCAGCACATTTAGTCTGCAAATCCAAGGCAAGGGCGCACACGGTGCTATGCCCAATCTAGGTGCAGACCCAGTCATAGCAGCCATCAGCATCGCACAAGGTCTACAAACCATTATCAGCCGCAACCTAGACCCGCTTGAGCAAGCGGTGCTTAGTATTACTCAAATTCATGCTGGCTCGGCAGATAACGTCATTCCGGATCACGCTGAATTACGCGGTACAGTACGCACATTTAGCAACGAGGCCTTGGATCTCATTGAAAAGCGCATCCACGAACTCAGTACTCAAACAGCTCTAGCTCTAGGTTGTACAGTACAGTTTGATTTCGATAGACGTTATCCCCCTACCATTAACCATCGCGAGCCCACCGAGTTTTGTGCTCAGTTACTTCAAGAGTGGCGCGGGGCTGACCAGGTAACCTACCCTGTACAGCCATCGATGGGTGCCGAAGATTTTTCTTTTATGCTCGAACAGGTGCCAGGTTGCTATTTATTTTTAGGCAATGGCGATGGCGATCATCGAACGCAGGGCCATGGGTTGGGGCCGTGCACTTTACATAACGGTAGCTATGACTTTAACGATCAACTTATACCTATCGGCGCTACTTATTGGGTGAAATTAGCCACCTCATGGCTCAACGCACACAGCGGCACCAAAACGTAAATACAATAAAACTTTCGCAGCAAGATGTGGGCTTCTAGGTACAATACTAGCATTTGTACTAATAAGAAGGAGCCTCTATGAGCACTGCTCTAATTTCTATTCCTAAAGACCAAGACCCTGTATTGCGTGTCATTCCTATGCCTGGCGATGCCAATATGCATGGTGATGTATTCGGCGGCTGGATAATGGCCCAAGTGGATATAGGGGGCTCAGTGCTTGCTTCACGTCGTGCTCAAGGACGAGTCGCAACCGTAGCGGTCAACTCTTTTACTTTCAAACAGCCCGTTTTTGTGGGTGACTTACTTAGCGTTTACGCCAAAATAATCAAGACTGGCACCACCTCCATCACCGTCGAGGTAGAAGTCTATGCCGAACGCAAGCTCTTGCCAGATGAAACAGTCAAAGTCACCGAAGCCACCTTAACCTATGTTGCCACTGATGACCAACGACGCAGCCGCCCTCTACCTCTAATCGAATAATATGACTCAAGCCACTGCGACCACAGCACCATCCAAAATACGCCGTTTAGACCCTGAAGACGCTCAGCTTGCTTTGCAGCGTTTGCACAGCATTTTAAAGCGCCAAGAAGTGGTCAACTTACTCTCCGAGGATGCCGAGCAAAATGAGCATTCTGAAGAGCTCACTCAGTTAACCCATCGCCATCACGAAGAAGAAATCCGGGCCATTATCAATAATCTGCACCCAGCAGATATTGCATTTATTCTGGAATCTTTGCCTGAGCCCGAGCGCCAGCTCGTTTGGGATCAAGTTTCAGACGAATACGATGCCGACGTGTTGTTAGAAATTGAGGACTGGGTTCGAGAGTCCTTAATTAAATCGATGGATACCGAGGAGCTTATCGCCGCAGCCTCAAACATGGATGCGGATGAAATTGCAGACCTCGCACCCGATCTACCTCCAGACGTTATTGCCGAAGTCCAAAAAGGGCTTACCGACGCCGAGCGGGCCCAGCTAATTGCCGCAATGGGTTACCCCGAAGACTCTGTGGGTGCCATCATGGACTTTGAAATGGTGCGGGTGCGCGAAGACGTTACTCTAGAAGTAGTACTGCGCTATTTACGTAGGCTTCAAGAGCTACCAGACCACACTGACCAAATTTTCGTTGTTGACCGCGGCGATCGCTTACAAGGTACCTTATCGCTGACCACTTTATTGGTTTCTGATCCAGAAAGCTTGGTTTCCAGCGTAATGAGTACCGACTATTTTTATTTACACCCTCTGAACCCAGACACGGATGCAGCCAATGCTTTTGAGCGCTATGACTTAGTTTCGGCTCCTGTTGTGGATGATTATGGTCGCCTCATTGGGCGTGTTCCCATTGATGAGGTCATTGACGTACTCCAAGAGGATTCTCAAGAGCAAGAGCTTTCACGTGCCGGTCTTCAAGAGGAAGACATTTTTGCTCCTGTGCTAAGCGCTTTACGCAACCGTGCGCCCTGGTTATTAATTAACCTATGTACTGCGGCGACCGCGTCTTTTGTGGCTTCGCGTTTTGAAGACACGGTTAGCCATATTGTGATCTTGGCCTTTTTAATGTCTATTGTGGCTGGTATTGGCGGCAACTCAGGCAATCAAACCATGACCATGATTATTCGGGCGATGGCTATGGGGCGCATTACCGGTGCCAATATTTGGCCCTTAGTAAAACGTGAGCTGTTGGTAACGTTTCTAGTGGGTGCCTGTGGCAGTCTAGTGACAGCAGGGTTTGCGTGGTTTATTTCGCGCTCAATTCCTATTGCACTGGTTATGATGGCGGCCATGATTGGCAATATGTTGGTAGGGGCTGCTTTAGGCGTATTAATCCCCACCCTGCGGAGCCGTTTTGGCAAAGACCCCGCAGTGGGCTCCTCTGTGTTATTAACTTTTGGTACAGACTCGCTAGGCTTTTTTATCTTTCTTGGCTTAGCAACAATCTTTTTGCTTTAAGCTACGGTTACCGTTTGGAGTGTGTTTAAGCGTTGCATTAACCGCTCCAAACCCGTCGCATCCATTCCAATAAACACCAATTGAGTTTGGGCTATGGGACGCGCGCTGGGTGTGATAGCACACTGCGTTTTGGTCCACTGCACCACCCATCCTCGCCCAGTTTCTGCCAGCAATACCCCTTTGGCTCGATACAATATCTCGGCAAACTCCTCTAACAGTGCACGCACCTCATCCACAGCAAGCACTTGATCTGACTCAAAGCTTATACTGTGCCAGCCGTTGGATTGGGCTAACACAGAACGAGTCTGTGATGGCGTCATAGCAGGGGCAGGCGTAACAGCACTAGCATAGTCGTAATGCTGTTGGGCTTGGCTTTGGCTAAGTAATTGTTGTAGGCAATCGGGCAAAGATTGGTCCACAGTCAGCCGGTTAAATACCAGCTGCGTGGCACTCAAAATTTGTTCTGCCCATACTGTATTGACTCGGGCATCCGCTGCATGCAAAGCGGCTAATGATACATCGACAAAACAGCGCACCTCTGCCAGCTCAAAACGCTGCGCCACACGTATCATGTCTGCTACACGTGCCGCATTTGCGACCCCACTTAGCTCTATAAATAATGCTGCAGGCGCGGGCTCTAGACGCCCTATTTCGGCTAGCTTCTCTGCCATGCTAGCGCCTAGAGTGCAACAAACACAGCCGTTATTTAAGCGAATCACATCGTCATCTTGATAAGCAATTAAGCTCGCATCGATATTAATCCGCCCAAAATCATTCACCAACACTATGCTTCGTGCTGGAATGTCGGATTGCAGCAATTGGTTTAAATAAGTGGTTTTACCCGAACCTAAAAAACCAGTTAATAGAGTTGTCGCAATAGCTTTAGGGCTTTTCATGACAATGGACCTCGCCCCCTAGCACCGTCGCTAAGACCTGTACCTCAAGCAAGTCATCAGTATCTATGGCGTATAAATCTCGGTCTAAGGCCACCATATCAGCAAACTTACCTACTTCCAAACTACCCACTTGATCGTCCATGTGCAAAGTATAAGCCGCACCCAATGTCATCAGCTCTAGCGCCTCGGGAATGGTTAAAGCCTCGTGCTCGCCCAACACGTGACCACTCGCGGTTTTACGTGCTACCGCACACCACATAGAAAACAAGGGCCCCAAAGGGGTAACAGGAGCATCACAATGCATAGCCACCGGTATACCTAGTTGTCGTGCGGAACGCAAAGGCTGCATACGACGAGAGCGCGTATAGCCTAAGGTTTTTTCTCTATGAATATCGCCCCAATAATAAATATGATTCACAAACATATTTAAACAAACCCCTAGCTTAGCCGCACGACGCATTTGTGCTTGGCTAATAAACTGGCAGTGCTGCAGGGTGTGGCGATGATCGGCTCGATACCAAAGCGATTGCGCTTCTTCAATGGCGTCTAACATAAGCTCAACGGCTTCATCGCCATTCGTATGAATATGCATTTGCAGGCCGGCCTGATGATAATCCAACACAATTTGTTTAAGCGTTTCAGGCGGTGCATTCCAAATGCCATTCTCATGCCCATTATGATAACCAGGCCACAACATACGCGCTGAAAATCCCTGTATAGAGCCGTCTGTCATCACTTTCACTAGACCAAAATGCAATTTCGTATTGTTTAGGTCTTGGCACGCGGCAATACGTTCTATACCTTGATGATTTTGCCAATCCAATGCACCCATAGCGGGCACCAAGCGCACTGGATATTGGGGTTGCTGACTGCTTTCCACTAAAGCAGCTACACCTTGATCCGATAAAGGATTATAAAGATCGGTAATAGTAGTAATACCAGTACGCTGCGCCGCTTTGCCATAGTTTTGCAACGTGGCTAGACTGGCAACCTCTTCAAACACACTGCGCCCCAAGGCCTCAAATACCGCATGCATGGCAGCCATTTCTCGTAGCTCACCATTCGGTTGGCCGTGTGCATCGCGCATTACCCCTTCCAAATCGGGACTATCTGCCAAGCGGGTCTGCGCCAACATGGCACTATTTACGGTCATCAAATGCAAATTGGCATGGAAAATAACCACAGGGCGATCAGGCACCACGGCATCAATAACCTGTTTATCCAGACGCTCACCGTCAAAATACACAGGATCAAAGCCCCATGCTACGAGTGGCTCTGCAGGCGCTAACGTTTGTGCGGCTTGTGCTAGGCGTTCTTGAATAGCTGCCAAGCTGGTGTTACCTGGGCAGAGCTCACCTTGGGGAGTATGACGAGGAAAATAGCCCAAATACACATAGTTCCACATTGCCCCCTCAAGTGCATGACTATGCCCTTCAACAAACCCAGGATACAAATAAGCATCCTCAAAACGGGTATCTAATACATACTCACCTATATCAGCGATGTCCTCTAAGGAACCGACTGCGAGTACCTTGCCATCCTGAACAGCCACATGGGTGGCGCTAGGCAAAGAAGGGTCTAAGGTAATAATACGTTTAGCAGAAAAAACGGTGATCACAACTTACCTCCTAGTACAGCACGCTGACTACTCTGCGCACCGCTTTTTTTCATCATTAATAAAGGAATGAGTACCAAGGGGATCACTGCCGTCGCAGCGAATGCCATTAAATAGGTGCTTGGGCTTAGTGATGGCGCAATAGGAGTCACAATAAAAAGCAACGGTGTATTAACCACCACAATGGCAAGATTAAAAAATGCCAACTCTTTAGCTACCGAGGTACTGAAGTCTGCATCTAACAAGCGCAACAACAAAAGCCCAGTACCAGTAGAACCAGTACAACAACCGAACGAGGTTAAAGCACGTTCAGGACCTAACTTGCCGCTCCAGTTACCCACATACCAGCACAAGACAAAGGTGGCGACGGTCACAGCTACCGTTACTAATAAAATCGGCACAATCAACGCATAAAGCACAGAAAATGAAATGCTCATGATAGTACCAACCACCATGAAATCTACCGAAGCCCCTGTTAAGCGTTTTAAGCTCTCATCATCAATAAAATGGCCCCATCCTTTGTAATCGATCACCCAACGCATCAATACACATATACCTAGGCCGTGCACAAAAAACATATTATGGCTAAAGAGTACGCCTAGGCTAATTCCTAGTGGCTCTTTACCTGCCACTACCCCTTGCATCATAACCAGCCAAAAATGAGTCAGCATATAGGCCAAGCCCAACAAACCAATATGCCACGCTAAGCTGTCCATATTGGCGCTATGGGTAACTAAGCGCGTTTCAGTCTTACCTGCACCATTGTGGAAATAGCCCAGCAAAAACTCATCATCAATCGTGGATTTTTTATTTAAATTTTTACCACTACGAATCACTTTGCGTGCAGCGGGCACACCCACAATAAACGCCACTAAAAAGCCCAGTGAAGCATAAATTAAGCCGACTTGTGTAGCATTGACCAAGCCATAATCTTTTTCCCAAATACCGCCATAGGTTAAGGCTTGACCAGGACCTTGAGTGAAACCATGGGTAATTAGCGCACCAAGCATAGGCCCAACTTGGCTGCCAGTGATTGCGTCATACGCATAAATAATGCCGTAACCGATAAGAGCTTGCATCCCTAAACTGGCCGTCCAAATTAGCGTTAGCCACAGGCCCCCTTTGACGATGCTATCCCCTGCTAACTTTTTATCCTTGCTGCTACCCGTTAAGCATAAGGACATAAAGCTCAGAGTAAAAAAATGAAAGGTTAGCGCGTTAAAGTCATCAGGACTATAACCAGGCAGTAAGTCAAAGCTCAGTAAGACAAAGCCTATACCGCCACCTAATATACTGGCTGGTACTAAAGAATTCTGAAGAAAAGGGATTTGGCGTCTAAACACGCCTCCGATCACCAACATAAGAGCCATCAGGGCAAATGCAATTACCCCCTGAAAAGTACCATCCATACCTACCCCTTTGTGAGACAAATTGTACTGATTAATGCAAAAAACATCAGCAAGCCTTAATAGTGCCTCTCTAAGGAAAGTAGCAGAATAGGCATATACCCCTAAATGAATCTCATTTTTTGAAAGAATAGGTCCCAAAAAAAACCGCCTACGGTTTCCCGTGGCGGTGTGATGTATGTAAAAATACCTTTAACTTAACTTGCCATGGCAATGTTTGTATTTTTTACCACTGCCACATGGGCAGTCATCGTTGCGACCTACCCGAGGCAAATCAGCGGCTGGCACCGCCGCCGTATCGGCCTGCGCAGCTTGATCAGCGCTGAGTGCCTCGTCATAGTCTGCAGCGTGTACACGTACATTTTCTAGCTCAACCGCAGGTGGTGGAGTGGCTTCCGCAGGTGCTTGGATTTGTACGGTAAGCAATGTGCGCACCACCTCGTCACGAATACGATCAAGTAGCTCGGCAAACAGCTCGAAGGCTTCGCGCTTGTATTCCTGTTTAGGGTCTTTTTGAGCATACCCACGCAAATGAATACCTTGGCGCAAGTGATCTAGAGCCTGAAGATGGGCTCGCCATTGGGTATCAATGGACTGCAACATAATGGCACGTTCAAAGCTACCCCATTGCTCTAGACCAACCAAGGCGACTTTTTCATCTAGTGCTAGCTTAGAGGCCTCGACAACGCGGTCTAATAGGTCTTCTTCGGAAAGATGGGTTTCTTTTTCCACCATTCCCAACACATCGACCTCTAGATGGAACTGACTGGCTAGAGCGGTTTGTAAGCCAGAGATATCCCACTGCTCTTCCATGCTTTCCTCGGGCACATACTGATGGAAGAAATCCGTTAGAGACGCTTCGCGCATATACGCAATATTGGCGCTAATATCGGTGGACTCCAGTACCTCGTTACGCTGTGCGTAAATGACTTTACGTTGATCGTTAGCCACGTCATCAAACTGCAGCAGCTGTTTGCGAATATCAAAGTTGCGAGCCTCAACCTTGCGTTGGGCTGATTCTATAGAACGCGTTACCATACGCGCCTCGATAGGCTCGCCCTCGGGTAAGCGCAAACGCTCCATAATATTGCGGACACGATCCCCAGCAAAAATGCGCATTAGCGAGTCATCAAGAGACAGATAAAAACGCGATGAACCGGGATCACCTTGGCGACCTGCCCGACCACGTAACTGATTATCAATACGACGTGACTCGTGGCGCTCGGTACCAATAATACGTAAACCACCCGCCGCCTTAACCTGCTCGTTAAGCGGACGCCATTCGGCACGGATGGCTTCGATTTGTTCGGCTTTTTGCTCGGGGCTTAGGTTTTCGTCGTCTTGAACTGCCGTCACAAAACGCTCTATAGAACCACCTAATACAATATCTGTGCCTCGGCCAGCCATATTCGTGGCGATGGTTACACTGCCCGGCTTGCCTGCGTCGGCAACAATTTGAGCCTCGCGTTCGTGCTGTTTGGCATTTAATACCTCGTGCGGTAGGCCTTCGGCTTGGAGTAAGCCAGCTAAGAGCTCAGAGTTTTCAATACTAGTAGTACCAACCAAAACAGGCTGACCACGCTCATAACAGTCTTTGATATCAGCCAAAATAGCCGCGTACTTTTCTTTGTCTGTTTTGAAAACCTGATCGTTTTGATCGACCCGAACCATAGGACGGTTGGTAGGAATGATGACCGTTTCCAAGCTGTAAATTTCTTGGAACTCAAAGGCCTCGGTATCAGCAGTACCTGTCATACCCCCTAACTTTTCGTACATACGGAAGTAGTTTTGGAAGGTAATAGAGGCCATGGTTTGGTTTTCGCTTTGAATGGCAACGCCTTCTTTGGCCTCGACAGCTTGGTGCAAGCCCTCGGACCAACGACGCCCTGACATCAAACGACCAGTGAACTCGTCAACAATGACAATCTCATCGTTTTGAACCACATAATGCTGATCACGGAAAAATAAATTGTGGGCACGCAAAGCCACCATAATATGGTGCATAAGCGAAATATGTCGTGGCTCGTATAAGGATTCACCTGCAGGCAATAACCCCAATTCGGTTAGAATCTTTTCGGCTTTTTCGTGCCCTGCTTCGGACATATGAATTTGCTGGGCTTTCTCATCAACCCAATAATCGCCCTCGGGCTCGGGCTCTTGGGGTTTGGGTTCTTCTTGCATGCGAGTCAGCATAGGCGGCACCACATTAATCGCTTGGTACAGCGCTGTGTTGTCGTCTGCTTGGCCTGAAATGATCAAAGGCGTACGCGCCTCGTCAATCAGGATGGAGTCAACCTCGTCCACAATAGCAAAATGCAAGCCGCGCTGACGACGCTCGGACGCATGGTATTCCATGTTATCGCGCAAGTAGTCAAACCCAAACTCGTTATTTGTACCGTAGGTAATATCGGATTGGTAAGCGGCTTTTTTTTCCTCGTTAGACTGGTTTGGCACCACTACGCCTACCGTTAGCCCAAGGAAATTATAGAGCTTGCCCATGGTTTCAGCATCGCGGCGTGCTAGGTAATCGTTGACCGTAACCACATGCACCCCTTTACTGGTTAGTGCATTGAGGTACACCGCTAGGGTTGCCATTAAGGTTTTACCCTCGCCCGTGCGCATTTCGGCAATCTTGCCATTGTGTAACGCAATGGAGCCAAGTAACTGCACATCAAAGTGACGCATGTTGTACACGCGTTTAGACCCTTCGCGCACTACAGCAAAGGCTTCAGGCAGCAAAGAGTTTAACGATTTACCATCGGCCAGGCGCTGACGAAACTCAGCTGTTTTTGCCCGCAATTCGTCATCGCTTAGGGCCTCGAAGGTGGGTTCAAGCGCGTTGATCTGTGCAACCTGCTTGCGGTACTGTTTAAGCAGCCTATCGTTGCGGCTACCGAAAAGCTTTCTGAGCAAAGAAACCATTCTTGTATCGTATTGGTAAGATTCACAGCATGTAATACTACATGCCTACTCCCATTCCTATTATTCGGGTTAAGGGAAAACTGGCAACATAACAATACAGTTTAACGCAGCTAGATGCCAAAAAGACTATTTTGTCGTATCGGATTGAACCAATAGCGTATCAGAATACTCTTTAGGTAGAAATAAAATTGGGTCTAAAGGCTGATCTTCAAGACGCACCTCGAAATGCAAATGCGCACCCGTGACCTGTCCGGTGGCCCCGACTCGGGCTATGAGCTGTCCTTTTTCGACCACATCCCCTAATCGCACTAAAATGGATGAGGCATGCGCATAACGCGTTATCAAACCATCGCCATGAGCAATTTCTACCGTCTTGCCATACCCACTACGATAACGCGCCTCTGTCACTATACCACCTGAGGCTGCCACAATAGGCGTGCCTACGGGCGCAGAAAAATCCATGCCTTCGTGTAAAGTGTGGCGTCCGGTAATGGGATGACGTCGCCACCCATAACCAGAGCTAACATAACTACGATGAACTGGGTGTATAGCTGGAAAACGCGCTTGATTACCTAAACGTTGGCTTAATACGGTATCAAGCATTGTGAACCAGTCTTGGCGCTCAGACAGACTATAATATAAAGTATCTAGCTCTCGGCCTAGATCCTGAGCACTGCTTAGTTTTGGGGCGAGGTCTTCCTGTTCCATTTGTTGCAATAGCTCGGGGTCTGTGTATTGAACACCCGCATGCTCAGCAATACGCCGGCCTAAACTTTCCATTTCAATGACCTTGGCTTGTAGGTCGCCTAAACGTTGGGCTAACTGCTGTACACTTTGTTGTACATATAAAGCATCACGTTCTTGAGCCTGGTTTAATAGCACCACTTGGGTAGGGTCCAACTGTTTTGTACCCATTTTTGATTGGACTAAAGCCCCCGCTACGGCGGAAACGCTAATTCCTAAACCAATGGCCAAAGTCCGCAGAGCTTTTAAGCGTAGCCGCGAATTCTTTAACTTATTCAAACAATTAATCCTTATGTCTAGGGCTTTTTTTAAACGCTTCAGTACTCGCTCTAGTGAACCAGCCAGCCCTATTGCTGGGTGGCTGAAACAAGATCCCAAACAGATCCTGTCTACAGCACAACATTATTTAGAGTTAGAGCAATTTATTCATAGCCAACTTCCGGCTGCAATGCGCAGCTGCAGAGTGGCTCATATAGATAGACAAACAGTGACCCTAGCAGTTCCCAGCGCTGCGCATGCCACCAAACTACGGCAAATGCTGCCTACGCTAATTGCTAAGCTAAACCAATCTGTTTGGAAGTGTAATCAAGTCCAACTACAGATCCAATCCGTACTTTTTACGGGTATGGAACCCTTAGGACAAGTACGTCAAGGTGGGGCGGGCATTGATGGCACAGGGCTTGCTGCATTTGAGCAGCTAAATCAATCTTTAGAAGAAGGCCCTTTAGCACAAGCGGTAGAACGCTTGTTAAATAGACATACCAAGCATAAAGGCTGAGCCTTGGCATCAGCCCTTAACCATGCGTGATTAATAAGCGTGTTTCCATTCGCGCACATACGGCACAGAGGCCGGTGCTTCTTCGGTATAGGTAACGAGTTCCCAGCTGTCAGACGCTGCTAGCAACGCACGCGCTAACTGGTTATTTAAACCGTGACCTGATTTACACGCTACATAACGTGCTACTAAAGGATGACCGATTAAGTATAAATCGCCAATAGCATCCAAAATTTTGTGTTTTACGAACTCGTCCTCGTAACGCAAACCATCTGCATTAAGAACTCGAAACTCGTCCATCACAATGGCATTATCTAAGCTTCCACCACGCGCTAAGCCCGCGGCACGCATAGCCTCGACTTCGCTGGCAAAACCAAAAGTACGCGCTCTGGCTACGGTTTTAACGTATGAGTCTTTTGCAAAATCGACCTCAGCAAAATTTGCTGTTGCATCAATCGCAGGATGCCGGAAATCGATAGAAAACTGTAAACAAAAACCGTCGTAAGGCTCGAGTCGGGCCCATTTGACCTGCTCGCCCTCGCCTTCTCGGACCTCGATGGGTTTTAACACACGTAAAAACTGTTTGGGTGCAGGTTGCTCTTGGAGCCCTGCTGAACGCAACAAGTACACAAATGTACCCGCACTGCCGTCCATAATAGGAACTTCTTCGGCAGAAATATCTATGTGCAAATTATCAATGCCTAAGCCAGCCAAAGCGGACATTAAGTGCTCTACAGTAGAAACACGTACACCGTCTTTTTGTAAAACAGAGGCCATTGTTGTCCCCCCCACATAGTGGGCTTGGGCGGGAATAGTCACTACAGGATCGAGATCAATACGATGAAACACAATACCAGTATTGGGCTTGGCAGGGCGTAAAGTAATTTCTACTAGACGACCCGAATGCAAGCCTATTCCTTTGGTGCTTACAACGGTGGCTAAAGTGCGCTGACGTAACATAGATAATGAAAATAAATACTATAACACCCGATATTATAAAACATACTAAACGAACCGGCTCAAAGGGTCAGTTAGATAATGTATCTAACTGACCTGCGAGAGCTCACCTATCGGGGTTAGGTGATTAATCGGCTTGCTTACGTAAGTACGTAGGAATGTCAAAACGATCCATGCCAGATGTTTCTAATGCCCGTACTTGCGAAGAGGCTTCAGTGTTGCGTGTACGCATAACTGATGGAATTGAAGGAGGTGTCACCTCGGCTTCGGGCTCTTGGGTAGTAACAGGCTCGGACACGGCAGGCTCATTGTCTGTTCCTGTGCGTAGCACTGGCTCTGCAACAGGAGTTTGAACTAACTGGGGACGAGCTTGTTGACGTCCTAAACCCGTTGCCACAACGGTTACGCGTAGGCTGTCGCCCATGCTGTCGTCATAAGCTGTACCAAAGATAACGTGCGCGTCTTCGGCTGCGTAACTTTGGATAATATCCATAATTTCACGCGTTTCACGCAGTTTAAGATCGCGACCTGCTGTGATGTTAACCAACACACCACGTGCACCATGCAAATCAACGCCTTCAAGCAATGGGCAGGCAATCGCGCGCTCTGCGGCTTCACGAGCACGACCTTCGCCAGAAGCGACGGCTATACCCATCATGGCCTGACCTTGCTCGCCCATAATAGTTTTCACGTCTTCAAAGTCAACGTTAACGTTACCTTCGACGTTAATAATTTCAGCAATACCCGCACACGCATTATGTAATACGTCATCGGCTACTTTAAAGCAGTCTTCTTGGGTTGCGTCATCATCCATTAAATCGTAGAGGTTTTCATTCAGCACTACAATTAATGAATGTACATGTTTTGATAACTCGGCAATGCCAGAGTTTGCGGTATCCATGCGGCGACGTCCTTCGAAGTGGAATGGCTTGGTCACCACACCCACTGTAAGGATGCCTAGCTCTTTGGCAACCTCAGCCACAATAGGGCTAGCGCCTGTACCGGTGCCTCCGCCCATACCTGCAGTGATAAACACCATATGAGCCCCGTCTAGGACCTTACGGATTTCATCACGCGCTGTTTCTGCTGCCGCCCGACCTTGGTCTGGCTTAGCACCTGCACCAAGGCCAGATCGACCTAGGGCAATTTGAATAGGTGCTTCGCTGCTAGCCAGTGCTTGTGCATCTGTATTAGCACAAATAAATTCAACGCCTTGCACACCTGAATGAATCATATGTGTGACTGCATTGCCACCTGCGCCACCTACACCGATTACCTTGATAACGGTTGAGTTACCGTTGGTATCTAGTATTTCAAAGTTCATCATTTAGATTCCCTCGCTTTAATATTGGCAAGAAAACGTCTTGCCTCCCCGATAAACCACATTGACTGCAATCATCCTTTGTAGCAAAGTCTGACCCTTAATTCATAAACCATTCTTTGGCTTTTGCAACCATATTTTTAAATCGGCCTTCTTTACGGGTGACTTTGCGGCCCTGACCGTGCTCTTGACGAGCCTGGCACAACAAGCCCATAGCGGTAGAAAAACGTGGATTGCGCATCATATCGGCCAAACTACCCTGATAGATGGGCATAGCCACCCGCACTGGCTTTAAAAACACATCCTCAGCTACTTCGGCAATACCTGGCAAAAGTGCTGTACCACCAGTAATCACTACCCCCGAAGCCAATAAATCCTCGTACCCGGACTCACGCACGCTTTGCTGCACCAACTGGAACAGCTCCTCTACGCGTGGCTCTATAACTGCGCCTAAAGCGTGGCGTTTGACTTGGCGATTAGGGCGATCGCCCAAACCCGGCACCTCAATCAACTCTTGGGGCCCAGCAATTTCCTCGCGGGCCAAACCATAACGTAACTTAATTTCCTCGGCATCAGGCATGGGGGTACGCAACATCGTTGCAATATCATTGGTAATTTGATCGCCTGCTATAGGAATAACATGAGTATGACGTATTGAGCCACCCGTATATATAGCTATATCAGTGGTCCCGCTGCCAATATCGATAAGTAAAACCCCTAATTCTTTTTCGTCTTCGGTTAAACACGCCAAACTGGAGGCTAATGGCGCAAGCATTAGCTCTTGCACTTCTAAGCCACATCGACGCACGCATCGCTCAATATTTTGGGTGGAGGACACAGTGGCTGTCACAATATGAACACGCACCTCAAGCCGGAACCCGCTCATTCCGATAGGGTCTTTAATGTCCTCTTGGGCGTCCACAATGAATTCTTGTTCCAGCACATGTAATACTTGCTGATCAAGCGGAATATTCACAGCCTGGGCTGTTTCAATAACTCGAGCTACATCGGTAGCAGTGACCTCTTTGTCTTTGACTGCAACCATGCCGCTGGAATTTAGACTTCGGATATGACTGCCTGAAATGCCCGCGTAAACACCCCCAATTTTACAATCGGCCATTAACTCAGCCTCTTCGAGTGCCCGCTGAATAGAGTTTACCGTGGCCTCAATATTCACGACCACGCCTTTACGCATTCCCATGGACTCGTGTTGACCTAAACCCAGAACCTCAAACCGCCCTTCTGGCAACACCTCGGCTACCACGGCAGCGACTTTGTTTGTGCCAATGTCTAATGCTACGATCAGATCCTTATTATCACGGGTCATAAAATTTTCTATTTCATTCAGTAGGTTTAAGAGGCGCTAAGCTAATGGCAAACCCGTTGCTATAGCGTAAGTCAGCAGTTTGGATGGTGCGACCATCTAAGCGCTCGTGCAATGTAGGCCACGCTTGCACAAAGCGCTCTAAACGCGCTGCAAAATCGATGGCTCCGGATGTACCATGCAAGTCGGCTATATCCGCGGCAGGATCACGCCCTAATTGCAAACGAATGCCATCGGACAGAACCACCTCCCACGCATAACGTGGACTTAAATTTAGCTGTTGGATACTGACCCCCAGCGGAGTTAGCCATTGCGTGACCTCAGCATAGCGTTGTACGACTAAGCGCTCTGAGTTTGCAGGGCCACGCAATTGTGGTAGGAAAGTACCCTCGACAATAACGGCCTCGTTTGCCGCAAATGGCTCACCCCATGTGTTAATCATATCGGACTCATTCCAATACGCTAAAGGCTGCTGCTCTTCTATTTTAACCTGTAAGGTGTTGGGCCACACGCGACGCACTTGCGCTCGACGCACCCAAGGCGCTTTTTCAAGTAGCGCTCTGGATTCATCTAAATTAATACTAAAAAAATTTCCTTTTAACTGCCCAGCAATAGTGGCGTGAACCGCATCTGGGGTGACATAAACTAAGGCCTCGTTATTGACCCCTTCGATTTTAAGCGTATCTACAACAAAATACGGTAAGCGCGTTAGCCACACCAACGCACTAGCCACCACAGCTAACACAGCCAGTACAGCAAGTGTATTAGCCAGTTGATTGAGCCAACGGTAATTTACCGAAAGAAGGGGCATAGAAAAACGCTGCATTATGCTGTTCTAGCCACCGCTTTCAATTTTAAACTAGCACTCTGGGCGATTTCCACACAAAGCTGCTCGTAACTTAGGCCTACGGCTTTAGCAGCCATGGGCACTAAAGAGTGACTAGTCATACCAGGCGAAGTATTTACCTCGAGCAACCACGGTTGACCCATTTGGTCAAGCATAAAATCCACACGTCCCCAGCCCTCGCAACCTACTGCCAAATACGCATCGCGTGCTAGGGTTTGAATCTGTGTGGTCAACTCGGGACTTAAATCGGCGGGACAGAAGTACTGAGTCTCATCACTGTAATACTTGTTTTCAAAGTCGTAGTTACCACCCGGGGCTACAATTTCAATTACAGGTAATGCACGCGCTTGATCTGCGCTACCTAATACAGGTACGGTTAACTCACGCCCCTGAATAAATCGCTCTGCTAACACTGAAGCATCAAAACGCTGGGCTAAAGCAAAAGCGGCTTCGACTTGATCGGCATGATCTAAGCGACTAAAACCAACGGTAGAGCCTTCGTGAGCAGGTTTCATAATAAAAGGCAAAGCCAAACGGTCGCATAGCCCTTTCAGGTCGCGCTGATTTTTTAATACAGCAAACTCAGGGGTGGGTAAGCCATGTTGCAACCAAATTCGTTTGGTCATGACTTTATCCATGGCTAGCGCTGATGCCATTGGCCCGCTGCCTGTATAAGGAATACCTAATAGCTCTAGGGCTCCTTGTAAGGTACCATCCTCGCCAAAACGGCCATGTAATGTAATAAAAACACGATCAAATTGCGCTTGAGCTAATTCAGCCAAACTTTGGGTTTGCGTATCAAACAGGTGTGCATCCACCCCTTTCGCTAGCAAAGCCTGATGAACACCTGTGCCAGACATGAGCGAAACCTCACGTTCTGCAGAAACTCCGCCATAAATAACGCCAACCTTACCTAGCTCTTTCATAGCCCTTCCTTAAGTTGCCCTGCCACACGACTAATTGAACCTGCACCCATTAAAACCACCACATCATCAGCACGCACAAAGCTCTGGATAGATTCGGCCAAATCGCTAATTTGCTCGACGAAAACGGGCTCTACACGACCTGCCACACGTATGGCACGTGCTAAAGCACGACCATCCGCAGCCACAATGCGCTCTTCACCAGCGGGATAGACCTCGCTCAGTAACACTGCATCGGCTTGACTCAACACACGGACAAAATCCTCGAAGCAGTCGCGGGTGCGCGTATAACGATGTGGTTGAAATGCCAATACCAAGCGTCTATTGGGCCAAGCGCCACGTGCTGCTTCTAGAGTCGCTTGCATTTCGTTGGGGTGATGACCGTAATCATCCACTAAGGTGTAATGCCCCCCGCCAGCCGCTTCAGAAACAGGTAGATCACCATACTGTGTGAAGCGCCGTCCGACTCCAGTAAAAGTATCCAATGCTGCAGCGATATCGGCATCACTTACCCCCAGCTCAGTCGCTACGGCTATGGCCGCTAAAGCATTGAGCACATTGTGCTTACCAGGTAGATTCAAACTGACGGAAAGCACAGGTAAAGCGCCAGCGCTACCTTGACGCTCTACTTCGAAATGCATTTTGGTCCCTACATGACGAATATCAACAGCTCGAACCTGAGCTTCGGTATTGTCTATGCCATAGGTGGTTACGGGACGCGATACAAAGGGAATGATCTCGCGTACATTGGGGTCGTCCACACAAAGCACTGCACTGCCATAAAAGGGTAAACGTTGGGTAAAATCGATAAAAGCACTTTTTAAACGTGCTACATCATGCCCATAGGTGTCCATATGGTCTACATCTATATTGGTGATGATTGCCATAACAGGAAGCAGATTTAAAAACGAAGCATCAGACTCATCGGCCTCTACGACAATGTACTCACCCTGACCTAAACGGGCATTCGCTCCAGCTGAATTCAAACGACCACCAATCACAAAAGTGGGGTCAAGCCCACCTGTAGCCAAAATACTGGCAACTAAACTAGTGGTTGTGGTTTTACCATGCGTACCTGCTACGGCAATACCCCGTTTTAAACGCATCAGCTCAGTCAACATCAAGGCACGAGGCACCACCGGAATCCGTAAAGCACGAGCGGCTAAAACCTCGGGGTTCTCGTTTCCTATAGCGGTAGACACTACAATAGCACCCATGCCTTTAACGTTATCAGCATGATGCCCAATAATAATTCGCGCGCCTAAGCTTTCCAAACGACGGGTTACCGCTGACTCTTGAATATCAGAACCACTAATGGCGTAGCCTAAATTAAGCAACACTTCGGCAATTCCGCTCATTCCAGAGCCACCTATGCCGACAAAATGAATGTGTTGAATACGATGTTTCATGAATTTCCTTTAGCTAAACGTATGCACGTATTCGCTATTTTTTCTGTTGCATCCACAAATGAATGCTCTTGCGCATGGATAGCTCGCTTTTGCAGCTCTGCTCGAGTAATAGTCTGTAGCCATTGAGCTAACCATTCCACCGTAAATTGAGCTTGAGGTTGTAACCACGCCGCATCACAGTCGCTTAGGTAGTTAGCATTGGCTGTCTGATGGTCATCGATGGCATGAGGCAAAGGCACAAAAAGTGCTGCCACACCTACAGCAGCCACTTCGGCTACGGTCATTGCCCCAGCTCGGCAAACCACTACATCTGCAGCCGCCATCGCAGACGCCACATCTGCAATAAACGGAACCACTTGAGCTTGTACCTGTAACGCATCATAGTTTTGCTGAACGGATTCTGTATGGGCCTCGCCCGTTTGATGCACCACCTGAGGGCGATGCTCGGCCGAAATGCGCGCTAACGCGGCGGGTATAATTTTATTCAAAGGAGCAGCACCTAAGCTGCCACCTAATACTAAGATTTGTAAAGTTTTTTTACGGGCCTGATAGCGTTCTAGAGGTGGTGCTTGGCGCGTAAAGGCTTTGCGCACCGGATTTCCAACCATGACCGCCCCTGGCAAGGCCCCAGGAAAACCTACTAAGCTTTGGCGAGCTATTTTAGCTAAATACCGGTTTGCTGTACCACCAATTGCATTTTGCTCGTGAACCACCAAAGGAATGCCCATCAGCTTAGCCATTAGGCCTCCCGGGAAAGCCACGTAGCCACCCATGCCTAACACAACCTGCGGCTGCGCTTCACGCAGCGCTTTGCGAGCCTCTAAACATGCAGCAAACAAGCGCAGAGGTAACTGAAACAAAGCGCTTAATCCTTTGCCTCGTACCCCAGAAAAATGCAAAGGCAATAAGGGAAAGCCGTGTTCTTTAACAAGACGCCCTTCCATGCGCTCTGGATTGCCAAGCCAATACACGCGCCACCCTTGGGCTCGTAGATGATGAGCCACCGCCAGCCCCGGCATAATATGCCCTCCTGTGCCTCCGGCCATAATCACAATTGAGCGACTCATTGACGTATACCTCGCATTAAATTTCGATTTTCATGATCGATACGCAATAAAAGTGCTAGCGCAATGAGGCTCATGATTGTGGCTGAGCCACCATAGCTAACCAGAGGTAGGGTCAAACCTTTGGTAGGTAACAAACCTAGACAAACCCCTATATTAATAAAGGTTTGCACCCCAAACCACACGCCAACACCTTGAGCAAACATGGCGTTAAATACACGCTCCATGGCAATGGCTTGACGCCCTATTTCAAAAGCACGCCAAATAACAAAAGCAAACGCCACAATAAGCAGGCTGACCCCTACAAAACCAAGCTCTTCGCCAATCACTGCCACAATAAAGTCTGTATGCGCTTCAGGTAAATAATGCAACTTTTCTACGCTTGACCCTAAGCCGACACCGGTCCATTCACCACGACCAAAGGCAATAAGTGAGTGTGACAACTGATACGCACTGCCATAAGCATTTTCCGGCTTCCAGGGATCTAAATACACAAACAAGCGTTCACGACGCCACGGTGCAAACCAGATCATAATGGCACCAATGCCACCAAATAAAGCCACCATGCCCACCATCCAACGCAGCGCAATCCCACCAATAAACACTACGCCCATGGCAATACAAGCAGTTACCACAAAAGCCCCTAAGTCAGGCTCTAAAATAAGCAAGCCACCTACTCCGCCCACCACAAGCATAATAGGCACAAAGCCACGCCAAAACTCAGAAATCGTTTCCTTTTTTCGCACTACGTATAAAGCAGCAAACATAAGCATTGCTACTTTCATCAATTCGGAAGGCTGAAAATTAACTACCCCTAAAGGAATCCACCGGCGTGCGCCATTGACCTCGCGCCCTATGCCAGGAATCAAGACCAATACCAAAAGCACAAGAGCAAGAATGAAAAGAGGCAGGGCTAGCTTTTCCCACACACGCATAGGAACCAAACATGCAGCGCCTGCTAGCACAGCCCCCAAAGTCAAAAACAAAGTGTGGCGAATAATAAAGTAGTAATGCCCGTAATTTCTATACTGCGGCCCATCAGCTAAGGCAATAGATGCTGAATACACCATAAGTAAGCCAAAAGCTGCCAACATACACACTACAGTCAGTAATGGCAGGTCTATGCTTGGCATTGCGGTACGTGCACGAGAGCGTTTTCCTAGGACACGCTGGTTTAACGAGGCTAAACGTGTCATGCCACTTCTCCTTTGTCCAGAGCTAACTCGACCACCGCATCCTCAAACTGATGACCACGCTCTATGTAGCTACTGAACATATCTAAGCTCGCACAAGCTGGCGATAACACCACGCTGTCACCGGCCTGACTAAATGCAAAAGCCTGTTGCACGGCGTGAGGTAAATCCACTGCCTGCACTACCGGAATAGGTAATGCTTCAAAAGCCTGCGCTAATAAGGAAGCATCGCGCCCGATAAGTACGACGGCACGACATGCACTTTGAGCCAACGCAGCAGCCAAAGGAGTAAAGTCTTGGCCCTTGCCCACACCGCCCGCTATAAGCACCATTGAACGCCCTAGCCCCTCGATGGCAGCTACAGTAGCACCCACATTGGTACCTTTACTGTCATTAATAAAGCTTACGCCCTGCACCACCCGCACAAACTGACAACGGTGCGGCTCGCCATAGTAATTACGTAGAACAGGAAGTAGTGGATCCCAATCTAGGTCCGTAGTCCGCAGTAAGCTTAGTGCAGCCAAAACATTACTTATATTATGTCGCCCAGTCATTGCTAATGCTGAAACAGGCAACAAATAATCTAGCGTGCCAGCTTGTGATGTAAGGCTCACAATCCATTCTTGTTCTTGGTTTGCTCCTAATCCCATATCGTGTGCTTCAACCGGCAGGTCTAACCCAAAGCTTTGCACCTGCATGCCAGGTTTAGGCATAGCCATAGTGACCGGATCGTCACGATTCACAATAACGTGTTGACACATACTGAACAAATGGGCTTTGGCAGCACTATAAGCCTGCATTGACCCGTGCCAATCGATATGGTCTTGACTGATGTTTAGTACTACACCGGCGTGCAAAGATAGGCTGTACGTGTGCTCAAGCTGAAAACTAGAAAGCTCAATAATCCAATAATCGGGCAATTGTTGATTGGCATAGGCTTCTGCTAAAGCAGAGAGGGCCGCTGGGCTGATATTACCTGCCGCCACTACCTGCTGCCCGGCTTCTTCTAGCATGTGCTTAGTAAGTTGCACTACTGTGGTTTTGCCATTTGTACCGGTTATACCAAACACCGTGGGGCGATAACCCGTGCGTGCTAGATCAGACAAAGCATGAGCAAACAGCTCTATTTCACTAATCACATGTATGTCTTGGTCTTTAGCTAAAGCTAGCAAAGATGCAACCAAAGGATCTGTAGGCGCTAAACCAGGACTGATAACTACAGTTTGCACACCTGTTAATACCGCAGGGGCTAAGGCCTGTGCGCCTAATACAACCTCTATTGCTACCCCTGCATACTGTTGCACTAAGGCATCCGTTTTAACCTGATATGACAAGCGAGTATCGGCCACGCGTATTGGCAAATGCTGTTGCAAATACCAATGTGCTGCGGCCAAGCCTGTTTCTCCTAAGCCTAGGATGAGGGTATAACCATTGGAAGACGTGGTAAATACAGGCTCTATCATCGTAATTTAAGCGTAGAGAGACCAACCAAAACAAGCATCATGGTAATAATCCAGAAGCGCACTACCACCTGTGTTTCTTTCCAACCGCTGACTTCAAAATGATGGTGTAACGGTGCCATTTTAAAAATGCGCCGCCCTTCTCCGTAGCGTTTTTTCGTGTATTTAAACCAAGTGACCTGCAGCATCACAGAAAGGGTTTCTACAACAAATACCCCACCCATAATGAAAAACACAATTTCTTGGCGCACAATGACTGCAATGGTACCCAGAGCCCCACCTAAAGCTAAGGCCCCTACATCCCCCATAAATACTTGGGCAGGGTAGGCATTGAACCAAAGAAAAGCTAAGCCTGCGCCCGCAATGGCTGCGCAAATTACCATCAGTTCTGAAGCACCCGGTATATATGGGAACAGCAAGTACTTGGAGTAATCCACCCTACCCACCACATACGCAAAAATACCTAATGCACTGCCCACCATAACAGTAGGCATAATGGCTAGCCCGTCTAGCCCATCGGTTAAATTAACGGCATTACTGGAACCAACAATCACAAACCAAGTTAAAGCGGCAAACCCTAATACCCCTAACGGATAACTAATGCTTTTAAAGAAAGGCACAATCAAATCTGCTTGAGTTGGCAACGGCATAGTAAAACCGCTTAGGACCCAGCTTTTGAATAAAGGCCACAGCTCAGCCGTATCTGGAGCGGAAACGGCAAAAGTTAAATACACTGACGCCACAAGACCTATTAATGCCTGCCAAAAAAACTTTTGACGTGAAGACATGCCTTCGGGGTCACGGTGCACTACTTTTTTATAGTCATCTGCCCAGCCAATCCAACCAAAGCCAAAGGTAACAAGCAAAACCACCCACACAAAGCGATTAGTCCAGTCTGCCCATAAAATAGTGCTGATGCCAATGGAAATAAGCACCAGAACTCCGCCCATAGTAGGCGTGCCATTTTTTTGTAGATGCGACTCTGGCCCATAAGTACGAACCGCCTGACCAATTTTTAGCTCGGTCAGGCGACGAATAACCCATGGGCCGCTCCATAAGCCAATAATTAATGAGGTTGCACAAGCTAATACAGCTCGTAAAGTAATGTACTCAAACACCCCAAAAGCGCGGATATGAGACTCAGCAAGCCACCGCGCTAACTCAAGAAGCATAATGATTCTCCGCGAAATGAGCCTCTAGCGCGGCTACCACACGCTCCATACGTGTGCTTCGTGAGCCTTTGACTAGCGTTTGCGCGGGCATTTCCTTTAAGAGCTGCTCGGTTAAGCTTTCCACTGAATCAAAACTAGTTGCGCCCTTGCCAAATGCTTCGGCAGCTTTGAGCGCCTCATGACCATGAACCAACAACACATCGATGCCTAGTTCACGTGCATACGCCCCCACCTCGGAATGCACTGCACCACTATTTATACCGACTTCTGCCATATTCCCTAAAACCAACACTTTTTTACCCTCTAGTTGCGCCAACACATCAATAGCGGCACGGACGGAATCAGGGTTGGCATTATAACTGTCATCAATGAGCAACACACCATTTGGTAAATGCTTTACTTGCATACGCCCCTCTACGGCTTGGAAGGACTCAAGACCTGTCACAATAGCAGCCAGTGGCGCACCAGCCGCAGCCGCACATGCAGCAGCAGCTAAAGCATTGCGTAAATTATGCACACCAGGCACAGGAAGATGCACATTGGCACTTTCCGTAGCGATCAGCAATTTAAACTGAGTCGCATTGGCATCGGCATGAATAGCATCCGCGCGTACTTGGGCCTCATCATTAAAACCAAAACATTGCGTAGAACGTGCACCAGCCAAGTCATGCCAAAACCCGGTATAGGTATCGTCTGCGGGAAAAACAGCAATGCCCTGATCGTCTAATGCGCTCAGTACAGTACCGTTTTCTGCTGCGACTGCATCGACCGATTGCATGAACTCTTGGTGCTCTCGTTGGGCGTTATTAATGAGTGCAATAGTAGGAGCTGCAATATGAGCCAAAGGTAGGATTTCGCCGGGATGATTCATCCCTAGCTCAAACACAGCAGCTTTATGCGCAGCTTGCAAACGCAGCACAGACAACGGCACACCAATTTGATTATTTAAATTGCCTGCAGTGGCTAAAAACTGATCGCTACCGCCTAACCAAGCCGTAAAAATAGCAGCAATCATTTCTTTGGTGGTGGTTTTACCATTGCTGCCGGTAACAGCCACCACAGGAATAGTAAAACGGCGACGCCATAAGGTAGCGGCTTTGGTTAATGCGGCCTGAGTGTCCCCCAAAATAAACTGCGGCACATCCACATCTACAGCATGGGCCACTACAGCTGCTACTGCGCCTTTTTCTTTAGCGGTTTGCACATAATCATGACCATCAAAACTTTCGCCTTGTAAGGCAACAAAAAGCTGTCCGGGCTGCACACTACGCGAGTCTGTAGAAATAGACAAGCCTCGTAGCCACGTCAAGGCAAAACTGGCCCAATGACGATCATCAAAAGCAGAACGCTGCCCATTAATTTCCTGATAGGTTTCATGACCTTTACCTGCAATCAGCACAATGTCATTCGGCTCGGCCCACCACAATGTCTGCAAAATAGCTTGGGCACGATCTAACTCCGTATGAGGTGGAGTGCTCATGCCAGCTGCAATTTGCTGAATAATATGTTGGGGGTCTTCGGAGCGCGGGTTATCAGTGGTGATCACGACCTCGTCAGCTAAGCGATCAGCAATAGCACCCATCAGAGGTCGCTTTGCCGTATCGCGATCGCCACCACACCCAAACACGCACCAGATCTTACCACCGCGCACCTCGGCTGTTTCACGCAATGAAAGCAGAGCGCGTTCTAAAGCATCGGGACTATGCGCATAATCAACCACAGCCAAAGGCGCTGGACGGTGCGTACCTACAGCTAATGGTTTAACAATTTCCAAGCGTCCAGGTACGGGGCCCAAGGTAGCCATTAAGCGGGCAATTTTAGAAATGGGCCACCCTAACTCTAGTAGTACAGCGGATACAAGCAGCAAATTAGATACATTATGCGCACCTAATAAGCGCGTCAAAATTTGTGCTGTGCCGTGGGCCTCGACTAAGCTGAAAACCTGGCCGTCAGCAGCGGTATGAATGTCTTCCGCGAATAAATCGGCCTGAGCATCTTGGGTGGAATAGCTGAGAACACGCTGGGCTTGAGCTTCACTTTTAAGCTGCGCACCAAAAGCGTCGTCCAAATTCACTACTGCCAAACGCAAATTAGGCCAACGGAATAACAACGCTTTGGCTGCGGCGTAATTCTCTGGGGTGTGATGATAATCCAGATGATCATGAGATAAATTGGTTAACGCTGCAATATCAATGTGAACATGATCAAGACGCCCTTGCTCTAAACCAATGGATGAGGCTTCTAGTGCAACCAAATTCGCACCCGCAGCATGTATAGCTGCCAAGCTGCGATGCATAGTCAGTACATCTGGAGTCGTCAGCACGCCCCCTAAGTTGGTGCCATCAGGCAAGGTCACACCAAGCGTTCCAATCGTGCCACATGACACACCCGAATTATTTAACATGGCGGCTAGCCACTGCACACTGGAAGTTTTGCCATTTGTGCCTGTTATTGCAATAACCGTCATGTGTTCAGAGGGCTTGCCGTACCATTCGTGAGCCACAGCGCCTAAATGCTGACGTAGCTGGGGCACCACCAGGGTAGGCACTGAGCTGTCAGAGGGTGCTGAGTCATCTTGTATGATCGCCGTCGCACCCGCTGCAATAGCCTGCTGCACATAATCATGACCATTACTAGCCAACCCAGCGCAAGCAAAAAACACATCCCCAGGCTGAATAGTGCGCGAGTCCAAACATAAATGGGCTGTTGCATTGACGTGATGTTCTTTTAACCAATCTACAATAGTTTTTGCATTCATTATTATCTTTTCTCCTGATCGGAGCCTAGGGCAACCAAGGCATCCACCGGCTCATCCGGCTCAATTTCAAGGCGTCTTAAGCTATTTGCCACAATGTCAGCAAACACAGGAGCAGCTATTCGACCACCAAAATAATGTCCTTTAGGCTCGTCTATGCTCACTGCCACCACAATACGAGGATTGGATACGGGAGCAAAGCCAACAAAAGAGCCTCTATATAATGATTTACTGTATTTACCATCAACGATTTTACGTGCCGTACCGCTTTTCCCTGCCACGCGATAGCCTTGTACCTGAGCCAAACGAGCCCCATCCGGACCTGCCGCCGCCTCTAGCATATGACGCACCGCCACCGCCACCTCGGGCCTAAACACTTGAATGGTGGTGGGCTGTGTCTCGCGCTTGATAAGACTGAGGGAAACCATATCGCCATTACGCGCAAACGCCGTATAGGCTTGCGCCATTTGCATTAATGACACGGATAAACCATAGCCATACGCCATGGTGGCTCGCTCGATAGGACGCCAACGGTCCCATGGACGTAGACGGCCTGCTACAGCCCCAGGAAAACCAATCTGCGGGGCACGACCAAAACCTAACATGGTAAAGCGCTGCCACATTTCCTCTGAGGTGAGGATCTCAGAAATCATGGTCATGCCAATGTTGCTGGAGCGACGTAGAATACCTGCCGCATCTAATACCCCATTATTACGACTAACATCCGTAATGGTGTGACCTTGGTAACGATACTGACCATTGCCGGTATTAAATTTGGTATTTAACCCGATGCGTTTAATATCTAAAGCCAATGCTACGGTAAACGGCTTCATAATAGAGCCCGGCTCGAAGGTGTCTGTTAAGGCACGATTACGCGTGAACTCGGGGCGAATTGTGTGACGTTTGGCTGGATCAAAAGTAGGCAGATTGACCAGAGCTAGAATTTCCCCTGTTTGCACATCAGCCACCACAGCACTGGCAGCGCCGGCATTGGTTTCCTGCATGGCTTTTTCTAATGCCATGTAGGTATCGTACTGCATGCCTGCATCTAGGGATAAATACAAGTCCTGCCCATGTACCGGCGGGATGACCTCTGCCACATCCTCTAGGACTCGGCCTAAACGATCTCGTAATACTTTACGGGAGCCGGCCTGCCCGGCAAGCTCGTTATTGAAGGTGAGTTCAACCCCTTCGGTGCCTTCACCATCGATGTCAGTAATGCCGACGATTTGCGATACGGTTTCCCCTTCGGGGTAGACCCGACGAACCTCATCACGCGTGTGTATACCAGGCACTTTTAATGCTAGGATGCGCTCCGCCTCGTCCATTTCAACCTGACGTTTAAGATACGCAAACTCACGCCCCCCTTTGGCAATTAGACGTTTTACATCCGCTAAAGAAAGATTAAGGATGGCACCCACTTGGGTGAGCTGTGCATCACTCGCTTTGGCGCTGTCTTGAGGGTTAGCCCAAACGGCTTTAACTAATACTGTGGACGCCAACACGACCTTGCCTGAACGGTCAAAGATCTTGCCCCGTATAGCTGGCAAACTAAGCTCTTGGTGGTAACGCTTTTCACCTTGGGCTTGTAAGAACTCCGTATTTAAACCCTGAAGCTGCAAAGCACGAGCAATAAGCAGCCCAAAAGCAAAAAGAATACAGACTAAAACGAATCTAGCCCGCCATAGAGGAACACTAGTAGCGGGCTGTTGTTTTCTGATTTTATGGTCTCGCGCACTCATGGCCGCCCCTCTCTTTGGACTAGCACAGAGGGCTTGCCTGGAATATACATCGTACGCGGCAGTTCAGCTGGCACTAAGCTGAGCTGATCTTTAGCTAACTGAGTAACACGAGCATGACGCGCAAGCTCGGCACGGTCGGACTGCAAGTGTCGCCATGCAATGTCTAGCTCTTGAGCTTGCAAGCTTAACTGCTCGCTTTTAATAAACAGCGAGCGCGAATGATAGCGTGTTTTTACTAAACTGACTGCGGAAATCATCACCGCTAAAACAAGTAAAGGCACAGCAATACGTAACATTAACGCCGCCCTCCTCGTTTAAAGCTGCCCGCATTAGCTAAGTAAGCAGTGGCTTCGTCAAGTTGGGTTTGCCACGTATCGGACAACGGAGCTGAGGTGCGTTCGGCCACCCGCAAAACGGCTGATCGCGACCGTGCATTACCATCGATTTCAATACTGTCCGGTAACACACGTCCTAAATTATCTAGCCAAGCGGCAGGTAAATCGTGAGGGGCCATAGGCAAACGCGCATAGGGTGCAGCGGGATTAGCAGCTGCTGCAATAAACTGCTTTACGATACGGTCTTCTAGGGAATGAAAACTGATGACGGCTAAGCGGCCACCCGGTTTAAGCAAATCTAGAGTGAGCGGGAGCGCATCCGTAAGCTCCTGGAGCTCGCGGTTGAGGTAAATCCGTATAGCCTGGAAGGTCCGAGTGGCTGGGTGATGATTCTTTTCCCGCGTGCGGACGGTGCCGGCGACCAACTCGGCGAGATCATGCGTGGTGTGTAGCGGACTGGATTCGCGGCGTGTTGTAATCGCCTTTGCAATCTGGAAAGCAAACCGTTCTTCGCCATAATCTGCGATGACCTCCTTAATATCATCTTGGTCGGCTGTGGCCAACCATTCGGCGGCCGTAGGGCCGGTTGAATTATTCATACGCATATCCAACGGACCATTGCGCATAAAAGAAAAACCACGTTCAGCGTCATCAAGCTGAGGCGATGACACGCCTAAATCCATCATGACGCCATCAATTTGATCTATACCCAGTTCGTTTAAACGGGAAGCCATGTTGGTAAAACCATCGTGACATACCACTACGCGGGGATCTTCTTGCTGTAAAGCCAGTGCAAACTCTATGGCTGTGGGGTCTTTATCAAAGACCACCAAACGAGCTGTAGGTGCTAAAAACTGTAATAAGTAACGACTATGACCACCTCGGCCAAAGGTTGCATCCACGAAGGTGCCCTCTACCAGAGGTAGAGTCGAATCGAATGCCGCCCAACGCTTTGCTTTAAAGCGTGGTGCAATCAATGCGGAAACGGTAGCTTCCAACAAAACGGAACGATGTTTGAGTTCCATAAACGAGCCGACTCAGAGTGAAAATTGTTCTAATGCCTCTGGAAGCCCATGTGCTAGATCTTCAGTTTGACGGATTTCTAGCAACTGAGCATCCCAGAGCTCAAAATGACCGCCCAAACCTAAAAGCATGGTGTTCTTTTGTAAGCCTGCAACCTGACGTAGCTCAGGGGCGATAAGAATACGCCCGGCTGAATCAATTTCTACGTCTTGAGCAGAACCCAACATTAAACGCTGTAAAGCACGCGCGCTCATGGGTAAAGCCGCTATTTGCTCGCGCTTTTGTTCCCAGACTGAACGGGGATAAAGAATTAAGCAGCCATCAGGATGTCGTGTAAGCGTAAGACAACCGTCCTCCTCGACCAATAAGGTCGTACGGTATCGCATAGGTATCGTCAGACGACCCTTAGCGTCAAGACTAAGAGCACTGCTTCCTTGGAACATGGCCCCATCCATTTACACTAAACCCCACTTTTTCCCACTCTAAGCCATGCATCAAAACTGGTCAAGGCTCAAAACCAAAGTTTTGCAATGACAACAACTACTTAGCTTGCATTGCTTAGGTATGAGCTCAATCAAAAAACTTGATAAATCAATGTATTGCCCCGAGGTTTTCAAGTGCATTATTAAAATAAAAACGCCGCGGTTATTCACGACGGCGATATGTTTATTACATTTATTAACACTTGATTTTTGCACAAAGGCAAACTGGTGGGGAAAAGTGGAACAGGTCTATAGGCCGGATTTTGTAAGCCCTAAGGCTGGCAATCATTCGTCTAGGCCCATAATTGCTTATGGGCTCGAGCCATCTACCCGCATGCTGAGACGAGCCGCCCTGTGGGGAGAACCCCGCGCATGCCTATTTGATGTTGCTCCAGATAGAGGTTACCGCGTTTCACCCTGCATTGTTATAGTTGAAAATCAACTAAGCAGTACGGAGATGGCCGTACCAGTGCATATATAATAGATATGCCCCCAACGCAGTCTCGTCTCTGTGGCCCTAGTCCTTGGCTTGTCTTTCGAGTCGCCAGACGGCTGTTAGCCGCTATCTTGCTCTATGGAGTCCGGACCTTCCTCGTTAAAATACATTAACGCGATTGCCCGACCTGCCCCACAGCACTATTGTACCCTGCGTGTAAACCTATTTCATTTTTTATTTTTGTGTGCCTATGTCTATTCATTTAGTGACCTTGAACCGCGTCCAACTCGCTTTTGGACACTATCCTCTCTTAGATAAAGCCGATCTAATCATTCACGATAATGAACGCTGCGGGTTAATTGGACGTAATGGCACGGGCAAATCTTCATTACTAAAGCTTATCGATCAACGCTTTCAGCCCGACGAAGGCGAAATTATGTTCAAAAGCGGCTTGCGTGTTGCTACCGTAGAGCAAGAGCCCGCTTTACCCCCTCAGATAAGTATTTACGACTACTTATGTGGTGATTATGCAGAAACTGAAGACTGGCAACGTGTAGGTCGTGTCGGTGCACTAATTGACCAGCTAGGGCTTGACGGCGAGGCACTAACTGACGCGCTCTCCGGAGGAACACGCAAACGTGTCGCTTTAGCCAAAGCCATGGCAGACGAGCCCGACCTATTACTGCTCGATGAGCCTACCAACCACCTCGACTTCGAGGGTATTTTGTGGCTAGAGCAACAGCTGAAACAATTCAGAGGAAGTGTAATTGTCATCACCCACGACCGAGCGTTTTTAGACGCAGTAGCAACCCGTATTATTGAGTTAGATCGAGGTCAACTATTCAGCTTCCCAGGCAATTTCACACGTTGGCAAGAGCGTAAAGCCGAGTGGCTCGAATCAGAGGCTCAACAAAATGCGAAGTTTGATAAGTTTTTAGCCCAAGAAGAAGTCTGGATTCGCACTGGGGTCCAAGCCCGGCGTACGCGCGATGAAGGCCGTGTACGTCGATTAGAGGCTTTACGACGCGAACGAGCGGCACGCCGTGAGCGCAGTGGTAACGTTAACTTTGCCATTGCCGAAGGACGTAAATCCGGTCGAATTGTGATTGAGGCTGAACATATCCGCCAACAGTTTGACGATCACCTCTTAATCGACGACTTTTCTACGGTGATCATGCGTGGGGATCGCATTGGTTTTATTGGGCCAAATGGGGCTGGTAAAACAACACTACTCCGCATTTTGCTGGGTTTACACACGCCAACCCAAGGCCATGTTAAACACGGCACTCAGCTTACCATTGGGTATTTTGATCAAATGCGCGCCAATCTGGATGAAAATGCTAGCCTAGTCGAAACCATTAGCCCGGGTACGGAATGGATTGAAATTGGTGATCAACGCAAACACGTCATGAGCTACTTAGAAGACTTTCTCTTCCCTGCTGCTCGTGCCCACTCCCCAGTCAAAACGCTATCTGGGGGGGAACGTGCCCGTTTAGCCTTGGCCCGTATGTTCGCTCAACCAACGAATGTTTTGGTTTTAGATGAGCCCACCAACGACCTAGATATTGAAACCCTAGAGCTACTTGAACAACTACTTACCGAATACACGGGTACTGTCATGTTAGTTAGTCATGATCGTGCTTTTTTAAATAATGTGGTGACTCAAGTCATCGCCGCTGAAGGGAATGGCAAATGGGGGGAGTATATAGGAGGTTATGACGACTGGTTGGCACAACGCCCCAAGCCGACTACTGTTTCAACCACACCTACAACTATAGAAAAGCCTAAGACAGATACCCCTAAAAACGCGGCTAAGCCTGCACCGACCAAAAATAAACTGGCCCCTTGGGAAGAACGCGAACTGGCTGAACTGCCCGAGAAAATTGCGGCCTTAGAAGCCAAGCAAACCGCATTAGCTGAACAGCTGGCCGACCCCTCTATTTATGCAGACGGTAATACCAAAGCCGAAGCTATACATGAGGAGCTAGCAACTTTAGAAACTCAACTACTCGAACTCTTTGAGCGTTGGGAAACCCTAGAGCAATAGCCACCTTAACAAAGCAGCTTCCAAGCACCCAAAAAACAGGATCCCAATCCAGTTTTTTGGGTTTTTTAGCTTATGGTGCTGATTAGCTTCCTTGCTCCCTCAAAAAAGCCCCTCAGCGCTGAGAACACCGCACTAAGCCATAAACCACAAATAAAAATCATTCTCATATAAAATAGCAACCCTATCATTTACAAATCGATTAATGGCTTAGACTGAGGTTCGCTATGCATATGCGTTTATCTGCTTTTTCCCCATTTCTTCCATTGGCTATTTTATTAGTTAGCAGTGCTCTTTCTACTGCACAGGCTCAAGAAACACTAAGCATTGAGCATGCTCAGGGTACAACTCAGGTACAAAAACAGCCCAAAACCGTTGCGGTACTCGACTGGTCAACCTTAGACACCATGGCTGCCTTAGGCGTACAAGCACAGGGGATTCCAAGCTCGGCAGTGGTTCCTCCTATGTTAAAAGAATACGCTGACAATCGTTTTGTTAAAGTCGGCACACTGTTTGAGCCCGACTTTGAAGCCTTAAAAAACCTCAAGCCCGATTTAATTATTCTAGGCCGTCGCGGAGCCGGCACTTACGAGGAAGTAACCCAATACGGGCCTACCTTAGACCTCACCCCAAACCCTAATGACATGTTAGGTAGTGTCATACGTAACACCGAAATCCTTGGGGAAATTTTCGACCGTCAAGAACAAGCCACTGCGCTAAGCACTCAATTAAAAACCTCGGTTGAGGCGTTGCAGCAGCAAAGCAAAGATCAAGGCACAGGCATCACGTTGCTGACCTCAGGTGGCAAAATGAGTGCTTTTGGTATTGGGACTCGTTTCGGCATGATTCATGATGTGTTTGGTGTAACACCCGCCGTTTCTGATTTAAAAGTAGGTCGTCATGGTCAGTCTGTATCTTATGAGTTTTTACTAGAGGCCAACCCCGACTGGATCTTTGTGATGGACCGGGATGCAGCGATTAACCGCGAAGGGGTTGCCGCTAAACAAATGATGGACAACGAGCTAATCAAAGCCACGAACGCTGGCTCTAAAGATCAAATTGTCTATTTAGAGCCCATCAGTTGGTATTTGCTTGATAACAGCGGCATACGTGTTATGCAAAACAGTGTAGATCACCTATTGAGCATTTTTGCCAAATAAATGTCTGCTCTCGCCCCCGCCCCCTCTCAGCCCCGCCTTTTTTGGTGGGGTCTGGGCTTAATTGCACTTATTATTACTCTGGCTATTACTAGTTTAAATGTGGGCGCAAGCAGCATGAAATTGCTGCACCTGTTTACACAGCCCGATGACAGAGTGACACAGTTATTGTTTGTTAGCCGATGGCCTCGTACTTTGGCTCTGATTTTAAGCGGAGCCGCTTTAGCGGTGTCTGGCTTGATATTGCAAATGCTGGCACGTAACCGTTTAGTAGACACCTCGTTGGTAGGAACCACAGAGGCAGCTACCTTAGGCCTAGTGGTGTGCAGCATTATCGCCCCGAGTATGGCTTTATGGCTAAAATTTAGCATCACTACTGTGTTTGCTCTGCTCGGAACAACGCTGTTTTTAAGCATCTTGCAACGCATCCCCTTGCGTTCTGCTCTGATCGTGCCTCTAGTGGGTTTGGTCTTAGCAGGTGTACTGTATGCAACTAGCTGTTTACTGGCCCATCAGTTTGAGCTTAGCCAAGCGTTGCGTAATTGGAGTAGCGGCGATTTCTCTACTATTTTACGTGGGCGTTACGAGCTGCTCTGGGCAGCCGCAGCAATGACGTTTTTAGCTATGGTATTGGCCGATAGATTCACCGTTATTGGAATGGGCCAAGACTTTGCCGCCAATGTAGGTGTGAATTATGGTCGGCTCATGGCCCTAGGTGTACTGCTAATCTCTATGGTGAGTGCCAGTGTTGTGATTACTGCTGGTATTTTGCCTTTTATTGGCCTTATCGTGCCCAATGGTGTGCGCTTAATCACCGGCGATAATTTAAGACGTGCTATTCCACTCGTAGCCGGTTCAGGTTCGGCCCTAATGCTAGGGGCAGACTTAGTCGGTCGATTGCTTATCCACCCCTATGAGGTCCCTTCCGCTACGCTACTTTCTATTGTAGGCAGTGCTGTTTTTTTAATTATTTTACTAAGAGGGCATAAACAATGGGCTTAACTCGACGAGGCCAAGTCCTTTTTAGTATGACCCTTTTATTTGCAGTGCTCAGCATAGTCAGTTTTATGACGATCAATGTGCAAACGGATTGGGAGTTTATTTTACAGCACCGAGGCAAACGGCTTTTAGCCATGCTCCTAGTGGCTATCGCCATGGGCTTAGCTACCATTGCTTTTCAAACCATTACCCATAGTCGAATTTTAACCCCCTCATTAATGGGTTTTGATGTGCTGTATATGTTGGTGCACTCCGTGGGATTAACATTATGGAGTGCTAAAAGCGGTTTAAATGGCGCTCCAGAGCTACGATTCCTACTAGAAGTGGTGACCATGGTGGCTATAGCGCTCATCCTATTTCAGCTACTTTTTAATCGATCTATACGCGGCTTACATGTGCTGATACTGCTGGGTTTAGTCGGGGGTATTTTTTTCCGTGAACTAGCAGAGCTGGCTCTGCGTATTACAGATCCGACTGAGTTTTCCATTCAATCAGCCAACAGTCTAGCCAACTTCAATCGCATTAATTTATCACTGTTATGGTTAGGATTTGGTGGTGTAATCCTCTGCGCTGCAGTGCTGGTTATATTACGACGCTCACTGGATGTTTTAAGCCTAGGCCGAGATGTGGCTATTAATTTGGGGGTGCCTTATAGCAAAATAGTCACCCTAGTTATGGCTGCTATTTGCGTGTTGATTTCTATTAGTACCGCTTTGGTCGGCCCCATGCTTTTCTTTGGGCTGGTCGTAGCTAATTTGGCTTACTGGCTAACAGGCACACATCTGCACCGCTGGACATTTCCTACTAGCATACTGGCTGGCATCATCTGTTTGGTCGGGGGCCAAGTTATATTTGAGCAAGTATTGCACTCTAGTCTACCTTTAGCGATGACAATTGAATTAGTCGGGGGAGTCTTATTTATTATGTTGTTATTACGTGGAGTTAAGCAGTGATCAGTACACAAAACCTCAGCAAAAAATACCATGACACACTCGTTGTGGATCAGGTGAGTGTACAGATCAGCAAAGGGGGGCTCACAGCCATTATTGGCCCAAATGGAGCAGGTAAATCTACGCTGTTATCCATGATCAGCCGTTTAACTCCCATGAGCACCGGTAGCGTGGCAATCGATGGTCTTGATATTAAGCACACCCCTAGTGTCGAACTTGCTAAACGTCTCTCCATATTGCGTCAACATAATGAATCCACTCTCAGGCTCACCGTACGGGACCTCGTCGCTTTTGGTCGCTTCCCCCACTCTGGAGGTCGCCTCACGGCCATAGATCAAGAGCGTATCGATGAAGCTATTCATTACCTTAATTTGGAACCCTACCAGTATCGCCATTTAGATGAGCTATCGGGTGGGCAACGTCAGCGTGCCTACGTAGCGATGGTGATGTGCCAAGACACAGACTATGTGCTGTTAGATGAACCGTTAAACAATATCGATATACACCATGCAGTTGGCATGATGCAATTATTACGCCGTGCGGCCGATGAAAAAGGCAAAACGGTCGTCGTTGTCTTGCATGATATTAACTTTGCTTCGTGTTATGCCGACCATATTATTGCTATGCGTCGTGGTCAATTAGCGTTTCAAGGCACTGCAGAGCAAATTATTACTAGCCAAGTGCTGACTGAGCTCTATGAAATCCCTATGCAAGTACATGAATTAAATGGTCAGCGTATTTGTGTTTATTTCCGCTAAACTAAGCCTTAATATTTGCACCAAAAGTTCTTGACTGATCGTTCCATAACCAGTATAATGGTATTCTTATTGAATTGAATGCAACACCATGAGCACCGATAAACCCACTACTCAAGGTAGACCACGACAATTCGAGGACGAAGCCGTCATTGATGCGGCCGTTGCGGTATTCAGTGAACATGGTTTTGCCGGGGCCTCTGCCCAAGACCTGTGCGACGGTACAGGCCTTGGCCGAGGCAGCCTCTACAATGCTTTTGGTAGCAAACAAGCCTTATACGAACAGGCTTTACTTCGCAGCCACGAGCAAACTATGGCAGCCCAACTCACCATTCTAAATCAACCGCTCTCCCCCAAAGAACGCTTAAAAAAGCTACTCATCTGGGGGCTCAATGAAAACTTTCAACAACCAGAGCAACACGAAGCCATGGTTCTGTTTTCTGCGCTAGAGCGTGGTAGCAAAGATCAGTTTGTTAATACACTCAATCACGAATACCGACAACGACTAGAACAGGCTTTAGCCGCTGTTTTTGCCGAGGGTCAAGCCACTAACGAGCTCAGCACTCATGCGCCAGCACTCACTTTAGCGCGTGGCTTTTTAGCAGGTTATTACGGTTTACGTGTCTTAAATAATAATATCTCTGATCCACAAGTACTTGATGATATCGTTACTGGCTTACTCGCCAGTCTCTGAAATAATCACAACCACTTTTTTTTACCATTAATTTTGTAACGACCGTTCCATTTGATGGTATGAGTCGCGTTAAATCTATCCGCTATTTTTGTAACGATTATTCAAATAACATTAAGGAAATGCCTCTTTATGCCTTTAGTTGTTTATATATTAGGCCTAGCTATATTTTCCATTGGCACCTCTGAGCTAATGGTAGCTGGCATGATGACCTCTTTATCTCACGCTTTTAATATTAGTATTGGTGAGGTCGGCCATCTTATTTCTTATTTTGCTTTAGGTGTAATGGTTGGTGGCCCCATACTTACCTATTTATTTTTGCGTTTTAAAAGCCCGTATAGACCAACGTTATTGGTTTTATTAAGCGCCTATGTCATTGTGCAGGGATTTAGCGCTTTTATTAATGACCACACTACGCTAATTGCCATCCGCATTATCACTGGCGTGCTCTGTGCAGGCTGTTTAAGTTTATCTTTAGCCACCAGTATGGCTTTAGTAGAACCGCATTTACGCCCCCGCGCCGCTTCAGTGATTATCGGTGGTTTTATGATCTCTAACGTTGTAGGGGTACCATTAGCAACCATTATGACGGAGTACTGGGGCTGGCGTCTCAGTTTTGGATCGGTAGCGATATTGGTATTTATGTGTCTTCTAGCTTTAATGCCTACCCTACCTAAACTCCAAGAACAAGGCTCATTAAATATAGCCAAAGAATTAGAGTCATTTAAAAGAGCAGCCTACTGGAAGGCCTGTTTAACAAGCTGTTTAATCTTGGGGGCTAGCTTTGCCGCTTTCAGTTATTTTGTACCTATTTTGACTCATATCAGTGGCTTTAGTATGCAAGTGGTGCCTCTGATTTTAATGCTGTACGGAGCCGCTAATATTATTGGCAACACGATCACTGGTCGTCTGGCTTATCGCTATAGCCGCGCTATTATGGTGACTGGTCTTAGTGTTTTAAGTCTGACCTTAATTTTAATGGGCTCGTTAGTACAATACCAATGGATTGCCATAGCCTGCGTTATCTTAATCGGTCTATCTGGGGTACCAATGAACCCGGCAATGATGGCTAGAGTTATTAGTGTGGCGCACCCAGGCCCTATGGTAAATGCCGTGCACACCTCCGTTATTAATATAGGCTTAGGTGGTGGGTCTTACTTGGGCGGCATGGCCATTGCAGCAGGCTATGACTACCGTTCAGCATTATGGATTGGTGCTACATTAGCATTGTTAGGCTTATTTTCAGTTTTACCTTATTTACGTCGTGGCAAACTCGGTTGGGGTTAAAATTTAAAAAAAATGCCTTACTCAAAAAGCCCAGTTCAATTAAGCTGGGCTTTTTAAATGCAGTGTTAGGCTTCTGTTGTTAAACGCCAAGCCAACTGCTCTCCTGCCGCCAAAGGCACTAACTCTCCGGCTTTTACATCCAACACCTGCGGAATGGTGTTTTGAACACGCTCCAAGATGACGTAATCGTTATTGACGGGCAAGTTATAAAAAGCAGGCCCATTCAAACTGGCAAAAGCCTCAAAACGATCTAGCCTTCCAACCGAGTCAAAAGCTTGGGCATATAGCTCAAGCGCATGTAAGGCAGAATAACAGCCCGCACAGCCACAATCCATTTCTTTGCGCCCCTTCACATGCGGTGCACTATCGGTACCTAAGAAAAACCGGTCACTGTCGCTAGTAGCAGCGGCTAAAAGAGCCTGGCGGTGCTTTTCACGCTTTAATACAGGTAAACAGTACCAATGCGGGCGCAACCCACCGCTAAAGAGTGCATTGCGGTTATACAGTAAATGCTGAGGCGTAATGGTTGCTGCTATAGGGCCTTCAGCTGTAGCTACATAGTCCGCCCCCTCTTTGGTAGTGATGTGCTCAAAAACCACTTTGAGCTCAGGAAAACGTTGACGCAGCGGCAACATCACCCGATCAATAAACACCGCCTCTCGATCAAAAACATCAATTGCAGGATCTGTTACTTCGCCATGTACCAATAGCGGCATTTGATGCGCTTGTAAGGCCTCAAGCACTGCACCACAGTGTTTAAGCAAGTCCGTAACGCCGGCATCAGAATTCGTGGTAGCACCTGCTGGGTACAGTTTTACTGCATGCACCACACCTGACGCCTTGGCTTTAGCTATTTCAGCAGCAGGCGTATTATCCGTTAAGTACAAGGTCATCAAAGGCGTAAATGCGGGGGCTTCAGGTGTAGCCTGCAACGCGGTCTCTATACGCGCTTTATAGGCTAGGGCTTGCTCGGTGGTGGTAATAGGAGGGGTTAAATTTGGCATGACAATAGCACGCGCAAACTGTTGAGCCGTATGCGCTACTACCGACTCCAACATATCGCCATCGCGTAAATGCACGTGCCAGTCATCGGGGCGTCGAAAACGTAATTGCTGTGGAGTTAGCGTCATAATCAATCCTAATGGTTATTCATTTGCTGTGTTTTGTGCCAAAAAGCATTGTGCTATGCGTATAAACATAGCGGCCCCTTGGCTTAGCACTGCATCATTAAAGTCAAAAGTAGCATTATGCAATACCCGTCCTTGGTCTGCACCCCCTTGCCCTAATCTAAAGTAGGCCCCTGGACGCTGCTCAAGCATAAAAGAAAAATCTTCCGCCCCCATTGAGGGAGTCAAGTTGTCTTCTACACACTCTGAACCAAATAGCTCTTGCGCCACCTCTGCTACTAGGTAGGCATGCTCTGGCGTATTAATAGTGGCTGGAAATAGCTCGTTATAATCCAGCTCAATACCCATAGCAAAAGTCTGAGCCATGCCCTGACAAATCTCGTCCATGCGCTGGCGAATCTGTTGTTGGGTGACCGTAGAAAAACTTCGCACCGTGCCGCAAAGCTGCACCTGATTTGGAATTACACTAAATGCATTTAAATTTCCGGCTTGCATTGCAGACACCGTGACAACGCCGGCTTCAAAGGGGTGTACATTACGAGCAACAATGCTTTGTAATGCCGTAATTAAATGAGCTGCAGTTACGATGGGGTCTTTAGATAAATAAGGGTGTGCTCCGTGCCCCCCATGACCCGTGATCGTCACAGTGAACGTATCAGCCGCTGCCATCATTGGTCCGGCATTAACACCAATATGACCGGGAGGCAGGCTTGGCCAATTGTGTAAAGCAAATACAGCATCACAGGGAAAACGGTTAAACAAACCATCGTTAATCATGGCTTGCGCCCCACCTAAGCCTTCTTCGGCAGGCTGAAAAATAAAATGGATTGTGCCGGTAAAGCCGCGATGTTGCGCTAGGTAAGCCGCCGCCATTAACAAAATAGCCGTATGCCCATCGTGACCACAGGCATGCATTTTTCCTGCAATGGTGGACTGGTAAGGCAACTGAGTTTTTTCTTGAATAGGCAATGCATCCATATCAGCACGCAACCCCACACATCGAGCTCCTGGCTGTTTTCCTTTAAGCACAGCTACGATGCCTGTGCCGCCAATGCCTTCATGCACCTCTAGCCCCCATTGTTTTAAATAGGTAGCAACCAAAGCGGCGGTACGGTGCTCCTCAAAACCAAGCTCGGGCTGTGCATGAATCTGCTGCCGTACTTGAGCAATAAAGGGCTGAAGGCTATCAAGTTCTGTCAATAGAGGTTTTTGTGGCGTCATTCTTACATTTATAGGGCTAAGATAAAGAAATACTGTGCTTAGATTGGCTAAACACAGACTAAACATTCATAGCATGATATGTTTTAGTGAGGCTGACAACTGCCCTTACTAACCTGTGCGACTTATTCAAGAGGAGCAAACCATGGCTAAAGCCACTAAAACCACTGCAGCAAAGAAAACCAATGCAACCAAAACCGCTAGCGCGGCTGGTACTGGTTTCATGAAACCCATGACCCCTAGCGCAGAACTGGCTGAAATTGTGGGGAAGAAACCGCTACCACGCACCGAAGTAACAAAAAAAATGTGGGAATACATTAAAAAGCATGATTTGCAGGCACCCGAAAATCGCCGTAATATCAATGCTGACGCCAAGCTCAAACCCATTTTTGGCAAAGAGCAAATCAGTATGTTTGAACTCAGCAAGTGCTTGAATGCTCACCTAAGCTAAACGCTATGGCACTTGCCCCACTCAGCGACTGCATGTGCAGTCGCTTTTTTTATGAAATGGTTTACGCTATGACAACTCGAAAAACCATCGATCTACATTGGAATGGTACGAACAAAACACTTGAATACCAGTGGGTAGGGGTTGAAGACCCCACAGCTCCGATTATGGTGTTTTTACATGAGGGACTCGGCTCGCTTACGCATTGGCAGCAGTGGCCAGATCAGCTTTGTCAGCATCTAGGCTATCGAGGGCTGGTCTACTCGCGTTATGCGTATGGGCACAGCTCTGCTCGCCCCTTAACCGAGATATGGCAAGGAGACTATTTGCACATAGAAGCGCAACAAGCCTTGCCCGCCTTACTCACTGCACTCGGAATCCACCAACCCATTACTCTTTTTGGTCATAGCGATGGGGCAACCATTGCGCTGTTGTATGCAGCTATGCCCAATAATCAAGCCCAACAAATCATCATTCTCGCACCCCATGTGTATGTGGAGCGAATGACTGTGGATGGCGTGCAAAAAGCAATTAAATGGTATGAGACGGGCGATTTAAAAACACGCTTAAAACGCTATCATGCTGACCCCGACTCGGCTTTTTGGGGGTGGGCAAGCGTTTGGGGCAGCGAGTACTACCTAGAACACTGGAATATAGAGAAGGATATTGCCTCTATACAATGCCCCGTGCTGGCTATTCAGGGGACGGATGACGAATACGCATCGTTAAATCAGCTCTATGACATTAAAAAACAGGTTCCACACACCGAGCTGTGTATTTTAGAGTTATGTAGACATTCACCTCATATTGAAATGCCAGAACGCGTGACCGAGGTCGTCTCACAATTTTTAGAAACATCAAAGGCTTAGTTAATATAAAGCCCTAAGAGCAACTAGTTGCTCTTAGGGCAAAGCCTACTCTTAATGGTGTTCCAAGCTGATACCTAGGCGTTGTTGCCCGTTGGGTCAAATGCTGCGGCGGCACGACCTATACGGTCGTTAATGGCTTCCCACTCGGATATCTGCGGGGGGCGCTCAAGGTAAATAGCGCTGTAATGCTGCTCGTCTAGTTGGCGTAACATTGCATAGAGTTGACTGGCATAGTGTTCGGCCAAGGACGGAGCCAAATACACATGGGCCTGCGTCTGCACGCGCTCATCAAACACCACAGCAACTGCATTACGGTCCGTTAGCGCTTCAATTTGGGCACGCGTTTTCAAGTACAGAGGGGTACGGGGTGCATAATGAGCTTTTAAAGACCCTGACACCCGAGGCGTTGTCGTCGTTTGGGCGCTGTGGCCTAAAGGCTGACCCAACACAGCCTCAATCTGCGCTGCTGTAATATGACCTGGGCGCAAAATTACGGGGGCTACCCCTTGGTCTAAGCGAGATACGTCAACAATGGTGGACTCAATACCTACATCGGCATTGCCGCCTGCCAAAACATACAATGCATCCGCGCCTAGATGGGGAAACTCATGCCGTACATGTTGTGCTTGGGTAGGTGAAACCTGACCAAAGCGATTGGCTGACGGAGCAGCCACCCCAGCGGGTTGATCTGGCCCTTTCAATTGAGCAAAGCGTTTTAACAAAGCCTGAGCGACAGGATGAGAGGGGCAACGCACTCCAATGGTGTCTTGGCCCCCAGAGACCGCAGCCGAGGCCTGAGATGCGCGAGGCAAAATAAGGGTAAGAGGACCAGGCCAAAAAGCATCTATTAGTTGCTGAGCCTCTGGTGGAACCTGAGCCACCCAATGCAGCAAATTTGCATCGGGTGCCACGTGCACAATAACGGGGTGGTTTGCCGGACGGCCTTTGGCGTGAAAAATAGCTGCCACAGCCTGAGGGTTTGATGCATCCGCCCCTAGGCCATAAACGGTCTCGGTAGGAAAAGCAACCAATTGGCCTTGAACCAATCGATGCGCCGCCTCGTTAATATGTGCAGCCAAATCATTCATACCAGTCAAACCCTAAAACCTGAGCCACCTGTTGTGCTTTGAGGTTAAGCTGCTCAGAGTCTGTTGCTAACAGCGTTACGTGCCCCATTTTTCGCCCCTTACGGGCTTCAGCCTTGCCATACAAATGCAAGTACACTCCAGGAATAGCCACTAACTGAGCCCATTGCGGCTCGCTATAGTTGTTGTTCTGATCAAACCACAAGTCACCCAGCAAATTAAACATCTTAGAGTGCTGCACCTCTGCGGTAGACCCCAGTGGTAATCCAGCCATTACTCGCACTTGTTGATCAAACTGACTGCTATAACAGGCCTCGATAGTAAAGTGACCACTGTTATGAGGGCGTGGCGCAATCTCGTTGGTTAACAAGGTGCCATCTGCCAACACAAAGAACTCTACACACAACACACCGTAATAATTTAACTCTGTCGCAATGGCAACCGCTGCCGCTTGGGCCTGAGCATAATAGGGTTGAGAACTGGCTGTGCTTGCTGCCGTGGATACCGCTAAAATTCCATCACGGTGCTGGTTGTGGGATGGCGCGTAGAGTGCTGTTGCGCCATCTAGCCCACGTGCCACCACTACCGACACCTCATCCACTAGAGGCTGTAGTGATTCAAGCACACAAGCCACTTGACCAAAGTTAGCAAAAGCCAACAAGGCCTCCTCTTTGGTTTGCACGCGTGCCTGACCTTTGCCATCGTAACCAAAGCGCGCCGCTTTTAAGATGCCTGGAAACAAGCTTGCATCGGCATGAAGGAGGTCTTCGATAGAGTGCACCGCACAATAGGGCGCAACGGGAACCCCAGCTTTAGTGATAAACTGCTTTTCACGAATACGGTCTTGAACCACTGCAACTGCATCACCACTGGGGGTAACACGACACTGCTCGGCCAAACGCGTTAAGCTTTGAGCGGGTACGTTTTCAAACTCTGTGGTAATAGCGGGACACAGCTCCGCCAACTCGAGCAGCGCCTGACCATCGTCATAAGAAGCACAAATGTGCTTATCCGCCACCGCTCCTGCTGGGCTAAATGGGTCGGGATCTAAGATAGCAACCTTGTATCCCATGCGTTGTGCACTAAAACAAAACATACGAGCGAGCTGACCGCCCCCCACCATACCCAACCACTGCCCAGGTAACAATATTTCAAACGCTGACATTAGTTTGACTCATCCACAGCAGGTAAAGACATAGCACGAGCTTGTTCCGTTTGCGCAGCACGAAATGCAATGAGCTGCTGTTTTAATGCTGCGTCATGAACAGCCAAGTTAGCAATCACATGCAAGGCCGCATTGGCGGCACCAGCCTCGCCAATAGCAAAAGTTGCCACCGGTACGCCTTTAGGCATTTGTACAATAGAAAGCAACGAGTCCTCGCCTTTTAAGTGGCGTGAAGGAACAGGTACACCAAACACGGGGACTTCGGTTAAAGCTGCTAGCATTCCCGGTAAATGCGCCGCCCCACCTGCCCCAGCGATAATGGCTTGATAGCCTTGGGAGCTGGCTTGAGCCGCATAATCGACCATGTCATTTGGCATACGATGCGCCGATACCACCTTGGCCTCAAACGGCACACCAAAATCAGTCAGAATTTTTGCAGCATGCTGCATCACAGGCCAATCGGATGAGGAGCCCATCACCACTCCCACTTTTATTTGAGTCATGGTATTAGGCTCCTAAACGAGTTACGGCATCTGCGTATTTTGCGGCAGTTTGATCAATAACGTCTTGGGGCAAGCGCGGTGCGGGGGCAGTTTTATCCCAGTCTTGGGTCTCTAGCCAATCACGCACAAACTGCTTGTCAAAAGAGGGAGGATTGCTGCCTACCGCATAGGTGCTTTGATCCCAAAAGCGAGAAGAATCTGGAGTAAGCACTTCATCCATAAGATGGAGCACGCCGTTCTCATCCAAACCAAACTCAAACTTAGTGTCGGCAATAATAATGCCTTTAGAGGCGGCATAATCTGCAGCAGCACTGTATAAAGCAAGCGTGGTGTCACGTAGTTGCTCGGCCAAGTCTTGACCTAGCTCGGCGACCACATAATCAAAGCTGACATTTTCATCGTGTTCACCGACCTCTGCTTTAGCAGCGGGTGTAAAAATGGGCTGATCCAGTTTTTGGGCTTGTTGCAAACCGGCAGGAAGCTCAATACCACAAATACTGCCTGTTGCTTGGTACTCGGCCCAACCAGAACCCACTACGTAACCACGGGCTACACACTCTACCATAATAGGCTTTAAGCGTTTTACCACCATAGAGCGATCTTTAACTAGAGCCTGTTCAGAGGTGTCTACCACTGATAAAGGATCGACTTGGGTAGAATGGTTAGGCACAATATGTGCTAATTTTTCTAACCAAAACTCCGTTAATGTCGTAAGTACAGCGCCTTTGCCTGGTATAGGGTCATCGAGTATCACATCAAAGGCAGACAGCCGATCTGAGGCCACAATTAACAACTTGTCATCACCGACAGCATACATGTCGCGTACCTTGCCACGACCAAGTAAAGGTAACGATTGCAGCGTGCTTTGGTATAGAGCTTGCACGGTATATCCTATAAAACAAAGGGCGGTGAAATCACCGCCACATCTATTAAAAACTTATTTAATGTGTTGTGCCAACGCACCCGAGGCGTATTTGGCAGCCATTTCTTGTAAAGGAATAGCTTTGATTTTTGATGCATTGCCCGCTGTGCCAAACTGCTGATAACGAGCGACACAAATCGCTTTAGCTGCTTCGCGTGCGGGTTTTAAAAACTCGCGTGGGTCAAACTTGCTGGGGTTTTCAAACATGAAGCGACGTACCGCGGCAGTCATAGCCAAGCGAATGTCTGTGTCAATGTTGACTTTAACCACACCGTGTTTAATGGCCTCTTGAATTTCCGCCACTGGTACACCGTAGGTTTCTTTCATGTCACCGCCAAACTGACGAATTTCAGCCAACAGTTCTTGGGGTACGCTAGAGCTACCGTGCATAACTAAATGCGTGTTGGGTAGACGTGCATGAATTTCCTTGACGCGCTCTATGGACAAGATATCGCCGGTGGGCTCGCGGGTGAACTTGTAAGCACCATGACTGGTACCAATTGCAATAGCCAACGCATCCACTTGGGTGCGGCGTACAAACTCGGCGGCTTCTTCGGGGCTAGTTAAAAGCTGATCCATGGTGAGGGTACCCTCGAAACCGTGGCCGTCTTCTTTATCGCCCTGCATGGTTTCCAACGAGCCCAAGCACCCTAGCTCGCCCTCTACACTAATGCCTAGCTTGTGAGCCATTTCAACGACTTGACGTGTCACGTCTACGTTATATTCGAAATCGGCAACCGTTTTACCATCCTCTTTCAAGGAACCATCCATCATCACACTAGTAAAGCCTAGATCAATCGCGCCCTGACATACTGCAGGTGACTGACCATGGTCTTGGTGCATGACCACAGGGATGTGGGGATAAGTTTCAACCGCTGCCTCGATCAGATGTTTTAGGAAAGCTTCGCCCGCATATTTACGCGCACCTGCTGAAGCTTGCATGATGACAGGACTATCTGTCTCATGGGCGGCTTCCATAATGGCCTGAACCTGCTCTAGGTTGTTAACGTTAAATGCCGGAATACCGTAACCATTTTCAGCTGCATGATCCAACAACTGACGCATGGAGACCAATGCCATGGTGAATTCTCCTAGAAAACAAATAATGAATAGATAATTTTAAGGTGGAATGAGTTTTTTTGCTTGTGTAGTTTGTATTTAAACGCTGCGACGCGCTGACTTTGGTCGGAAAGATGCAACAACCTGCTCGTGGGTTTCTGCATAGGGCCCACCAATTAGGTCAATGCAATAAGGCACTGCAGCAAAAATACCCGGTACCTGTGTGCTACCGTCTTTATTTTTTAACCCTTCAAGGGTTTCGGCAATGGCTTTAGGTTGACCAGGCAAATTAATAATTAAGGCGGCATGGGTGTCAGTTTCTCGGATAACAGCCACTTGACGCGATAAAATAGCCGTAGGCACAAACTGCAAACTAATTTGACGCATTTGTTCGCCAAAACCTGGCATTTCTTTGGTTGCTACGGCTAAAGTCGCCTCGGGCGTTACATCACGCCGCGCTGGCCCCGTGCCGCCGGTTGTTAACACCAAATCACAGCCTAGCTCGTCCACCAGCTCGATCAGCGTGTTGGAAATCAAAGTAGGCTCATCGGCAATTAAACGAGTCACATACTGTGATGGTTGAACTAATGCCTGATCAAGCCACGTGGTTAAAGCAGGAATGCCTTGGTCTTCGTAACCGCCAGAGGAAGCGCGGTCAGACACAGACACCAGCCCAATAATAAGCTGATCGGGGTGCTGACGAACTAAACGCGTTGAACTCATAATATCCCTAAAACGAAAACAAATAAGTCTATAACTAATCCTCTATTCTACACTGAGCACACAGTGTGCGCAGCGCGCCAAACACAGAGTTATAAAGCGTTGTCTCTTAGGGTTGATTTTTCCTTCCATCATCCAAGCTGTCATACTATGCCCTGAACACATTTTGTGGGTTTGGCCTAGCTTTGGCTGTTTTTTATTTCTTGAGGCTTTTATGCAAAATATCTTACTTTGGGTTGGTGCGGGTGATATTGCACAACGTTGTGTCGCTTCTCTAGCTAGCAGCACATGGCAGAGCACCGCCTTAAAGCGTCACGGTCACACTCACCCCGGTTTTGATCACGTGATCAATGCCGATATCACAAAGCCTGATCAACTTGTTGCCCTACCTCCAGCAAGCCATGTGGTTTATAGCGTCACCCCAACTGGATATACTCCTGATTCCTACCACGCCATTTACCAACAAGGACTAAAAAACCTTATCAACGCTTTGGATAAAGATGCCTTAAAACGCTTTGTTTTTATTTCAAGCACCTCTGTCTATGGCCCCGACCCGGTTCCTCAAAATGAATTTTCCCTGCTCAAACCCAACACCTTTTCGGGCCAAGCCATTCAAGCGGCCGAGCACTACCTAACCGAACAGTTAGGGGACAAACTGGTTATTCTACGATTTAGTGGATTATACGGACCAAATCGCAATACGATCTTTGAGCGATTAGCCACTCAAAAAATACGTATTAATCCAGCGCTGGACAATTATGCCAATCGGATTCATGTAGATGATGCAGCACGTGCTTGTGCTCATGTATTGCAATCTAGTGCGCCAGATTCTTGTTATATAGCTACTGACAGCACCCCTTTGCCGTTACGCCAACTTTACACACATATCTGCACGCGTTTAGGCATACCCACACCTGAATTTGATGCAAACGTAGCCTACGAATCCAAACATTTTTGTAATCAGCGTTTACTATTAAGCGGCTTTACCTTTACCTACCCGCAAACTCTGCTTGGGTATGACGTAGTCATCAATGCTTATTTAACGACTTCACATGACGGTTAAACCTTATTTTGATTTATTGCGGTTGGCTTGTCCTATTATTTTAGCCAATGCCGCCGTACCCATTCTGGGTCTAGTCGATACCGCCATGATCGGCCAAACGGGCACGGCCAGTGATTTAGGTGCTATAGCTCTGGCTTCATTGATTTTTAGTTTTGTGTACTGGGGCTTTGGTTTTTTGCGGATGGGCACGACTGGGTTTATTGCTCAGGCTGCTGGTGCTCAGCGCCATCAAGAACTGCATGCTTTGGTATTTAGAACCCTATTGATAGCTGTTGCTATTGGAGCCGTACTTATTCTATTGCAATGGCCTATAGGTTGGGTAGCCATGAAAGTATTAAGTGCTAGCAACGATGTCAACGAACGAGTACACAGTTATTTTTACTTACGTATTTGGGGCGCACCTGCAACGCTAACCACTTTTGCTTTGCTCGGCATTTTAATAGGTATGGGCTGGACCCGTACACTGCTGACGGTGCAATTAGTACTAAATGGTCTGAACATTTTATTTAATATCATTTTTGTCTTAGGTTTACACCTAGGGGTAAAAGGCATTGCTTTAGGTACGCTATGTGCAGAATGGATTACCGTCTTTTTTGCTTTGTATTGGGTCTTGAAAAAAATGGGTATAGATCACCCCAAAGCCCGTTTTTATGCACTAAAAAAACGTATTTTTAATCGAGCCAAATTTTGGGCCTTAGTGCATGTCAACAGCGATATTATGGTGCGTACTCTCGCTTTAATTAGCGGTTTTGCATGGTTTGCCCAACAAGGAGCACAGCTGGGCGATGAAACCTTGGCGGCCAACCACTTATTGCTGCAGTTCATCACTTTGTCCGCTTTTTTTCTAGATGGGTATGCCAACGTAGCCGAAATGCGTGCTGGGCAAGCCTATGGCGCTTTGAATAAACCACGCTTTCAAACCGAGGTACGGCACACCACTGTATTGGCAGGAATTACCGCCGTTTTGTTAGGGGCTGTTATTTATTTTAGCGGCTCACACACTATCCCCTGGCTTAGCCAAGACCATCAGGTTCAACAACTTGCCCTAACCCACTTACCGTATGCTGCGCTATATATCGTTTTGTCTTTTGGGGCATTTCAACTAGATGGTATTTTTATTGGGGCTACGCAAAGTCGAGCAATGCGTAATGCTACAGTGCTGGCTTTAGTGATTTTAATTGCCTTGGGGACTTGGTGGAGCACCGCGTATGGCAACAAAGGACTTTGGGTTGCTTTGGTGGTTTACATTAGCATGCGCGCCGTGGTGTTAGCTTGCTATTATCCTCGGCTATTGCAACGATTCACCTTGTCGTCATCTACGTCAGCGTCGGCGTATAACGCCAAAGGCTAAGCACATAGTGCTTAGCCTTGAGTCCACAGGGTGCTACTAAAAACCCGTTAGTTACGCTAAAGCGCGCTCCTCAAGTACTGCCACTGCCGGTAAACGCTTGCCTTCAAGAAACTCTAAAAAGGCCCCGCCACCAGTGGATATGTACCCTACTTTATCGGCTATACCAAACTTTGCAATGGCCGCCAAGGTATCACCCCCACCAGCAATAGAAAAAGCCTGGGAATCAGCTATAGCGTTGGCAATGGTACGAGTGCCACTGGCAAAAGCAGGGAACTCAAACACGCCTACAGGGCCATTCCATACAATGGTTCCTGCATTACGCAAAATATCAGCCAATTGGTGAGCGGACTCGGGACCAATATCTAATATCAAATCATCGTCCTCTACCTCTGCTGCAGATTTGGTTGTAGCGATTGCATCCGTAGAAAAGCTTTTAGCACACACCACATCAGTGGGTACAGGTACAGCAGCACCACGTGCAGCCATTTGCTTTAATACCGCTTTGGCTTCGTCGATTTGGTCAGTTTCAGCTAAGGACTTGCCAATAGGCAGACCCGTTGCAGCCATAAACGTATTGGCAATGCCACCACCAACAATTAACTGATCCACCTTATCCGCTAAGGCGCACAAAATAGATAGCTTGGTGGACACTTTAGCGCCCCCTACTATGGCTACCAAAGGGCGAGCAGGCTCTTTTAAGGTGCGACCTAAAGCTTCTAATTCCGCCGCTAAAAGTGGCCCTGCACAGACTAAGGGTGCAAAACGAGCGATGCCTTCGGTGGTTGCTTGGGCACGATGCGCAGTACCAAAAGCATCATTCACATATACGTCACACAAAGCCGCCATTTTTTTAGCCAGCTCAGTGTCGTTGGCTTTTTCACCCACATTACAACGGCAGTTTTCCAATAGCACCACTTGACCTGGTTCTACCTCGACCCCATCGACCCAATCACGACGCAAAGGAACCGACAAGGCCAACATTTTAGATAAACGTTCCGCCACAGGTGCCAAGGAGTCCTCAGACATCACTACCCCTTCTTTGGGACGCCCTAAATGCGACGTGACCATTACAGCAGCCCCCGCATCTAAGGCCATACGAATAGCAGGCAAAGAAGCTTTAATCCGTGTGTCTTCAGTAATTTCACCTTTGCTTAAAGGCACATTTAAATCAGAACGAATAAAAACACGTTTGCCTTTTAGTTGACCAGAAGCCGCTAACTCGGCCAATGTCGTAATGGATGTATTCATGATTGCTTTAGACAAAATAAAGGCGGGGCTGGCCCCGCCTAAAACAAATAAAAGAATTACTTAGCAGACATCATAGCTGCTGTGGTGTCGAGCATACGTACAGAAAATGCCCACTCGTTGTCGTACCAAGCTGCCACTTTAACCAAATTACCAGAAACCTTGGTGAGCAGGGAGTCAACAATGCTAGAAGGCGTGCTGTGGTTGTGATCAATAGAAACCAAAGGCTCATCACAATATGCCAACACACCTTTTAACGCGCCCTCAGCCGCTGATTTCAAAATACCGTTTACCTCGTCAACAGTAGTGGGACGAGCCGCTACAAAAGTGAGATCCACCATAGAAACATTGACTGTAGGCACGCGAACAGCATAACCGTCTAACTTGCCATTGAGCTCGGGCAACACCAAGCCTACCGCTGAAGCAGCTCCTGTCTTGGTGGGAATCAGGCTTTCCGCAGCAGCACGAGCACGACGTAAATCTTTATGAGCTACATCAATGAGCACTTGATCGTTGGTGTAAGCATGAATAGTGGTCATTAAACCATTTACCAAACCTAGCTCGTCATTCAAAGGCTTAACCAATGGTGCCAAGCAGTTTGTTGTGCAAGATGCATTAGAGACTACGGTATCAGTCGCTTTTAGAATGTGATGATTCACACCATACACGACTGTAGCATCAACGTCTTTGCCACCTGGAGCAGAGATCAAGACCTTTTTAGCTCCGGCTTGCAAGTGCGCGCTAGCGGCCTCTTTGGTGGTGAAACGACCTGTACAATCTAATACCACATCCACATCAAGCTCGCCCCACGGCAATTGAGTGGGATCACGCTCGGACAACAAGCGAATACGGTCACCATTGACGACCAAATACTGATTGTCTTCAGTTAACTCTACATCCGCATTAAAGCGTCCGTGTACCGAGTCGTAACGAGTAAGATGACGAGCGACGACATCTTGACCAGGGGCGTTAACGGCGACGATCTCAATACCGTGTTTTTTACCGTACTCGTAATGGGCACGTAATGTCATGCGGCCAATACGACCGTAACCGTTAATAGCGACACGAATGGTCATGTATGTATCTCCTTTACAGAACTTGCTCTGCGGCTTTAACTAACTGAGCCGCTGTAATACCAAAATGTTCAAATAATGCGCCAGCCGGAGCAGACTCCCCATAGGTGTCTAAACCAATAACGGCACCTTCTAAACCTACGTATTTATACCAACCAGTAGTAGAACCCGCCTCGATAGCTACGCGCGGTACGCCAGGTAATAATACGCTATTGCGCCACTCGGCATCTTGCTCATCGAACAAGTTAGTGCAAGGCATAGATACCACACGAGCCGCTATCCCTTTTTCAGAGAGTTGGGCTTGGGCGTCTAGGGCAATCTCTACTTCGGAACCAGTCGCAATTAGGATAACCTGAGGCTGATCCACATCAGCCAGCACGTAACCCCCTTTAGCAATAGCCGCTATAGTGGCCTCGTCGCGGGGAACAAAACGTAAGTTTTGACGTGAAAGTAATAACGCACTTGGCCCGCCCTGTTTCACGGCTAGCCCAACACTTTGAGGACGAGCTAAGGCTTGAACCCAAGCCACAGCCGTTTCAGTGGTATCGCAAGGACGCCACACGTGCAAGTTAGGAATTAGACGCAAGCTAGTTGCATGTTCAATGGACTGGTGGGTGGGGCCGTCTTCGCCCAAGCCAATCGAGTCGTGCGTAAACACATGGATAACACGCTGCTTCATAAGCGCAGCCATGCGAATTGCATTGCGCGAGTAGTCAGAAAAAGTCAGGAAGGTACCACCAAATGGCAAGTAGCCACCATGCAGAGCCATGCCATTCATCACAGCCGCCATACCAAACTCGCGCACGCCATAATTAATATGACGCCCAAACTGGATACCGTCTTTGGCTACGCGTAAAGGCTCTACACCAGGCCAGTTAGTTAGGTTAGAGCCGGTTAAGTCGGCAGACCCCCCTACCATTTCTGGTATTTCGGGTGCTAGTGCACTAATTGCTAGCTGCGAGGCCTTGCGTGTAGCCACCGTTTCAGCTTTGGCATTGGTCGCAGCAATAAAGTCTTTGGCTAGAGTATCAAAATTAGCGGGCAACTCGCCTGCCATACGGCGAATGAGCTCAGCAGCAAGCTCGGGATAAGCGGCTTGGTAGGCAGCAAATTGTTTATTCCACTCGGACTCAACCTGTTGACCTCGTGCTTTGGCATCCCACTGCTCGTAAACCTCTGAAGGGATTTCAAAGGGAGCATGAGGCCAATCAATAGCAGCGCGGGTAAGCGCAATTTCAGCATCGCCCAACGGAGCGCCATGTGATTTTTCAGAGCCAGCCAAGTTGGGCGAGCCTTTGCCAATAACTGTACGACAGCAAATTAAGGTAGGACCTTGGTTTTCAGCAGCATAGGCTTTGGCTTGGGTAATAGCAGCATTCACCGCCTCGGCATCGTGCCCATCTACTGCTGGGATGACATTCCAACCATAGCTACGGAAGCGGGTTGGGGTATCATCGCTGAACCATGGCTCGACTTGCCCATCGATAGAAATACCATTGTCATCGTAAAGGACAATCAGTTTTGACAGCTTGAGCGTGCCCGCTAAGGAGCAGGCCTCGTGGGAAATCCCTTCCATCAAGCAACCATCACCGGCAAAAACATAGGTAAAATGATCAATAACAGAATGGTTGGGACGATTGAACTCTTTAGCAAGTAGCGCCTCAGCTAAAGCCATACCCACTGCATTTGTTAGACCTTGGCCTAGTGGGCCTGTGGTTGTTTCTACCCCTGCCGTATAGCCTACCTCGGGATGACCGGGTGTACGTGAATGCAATTGACGGAAATTTTTTAGCTCTTCAATAGGTAAATCGTAGCCAGTCAGGTGCAGCAAAGCATAAATCAGCATAGAGCCATGGCCGTTAGACAAAACAAAGCGGTCACGGTCAAACCAGTTAGGGTTTTGAGGATTATGCTTGAGGTGACGGTTCCATACTACCTCGGCGATTTCAGCCATCCCCATCGGGGCGCCGGGATGACCGGATTTAGCACGTTGAACAGCATCCATAGCCAATGCACGAATTGCGTTAGCCATAGTCTTTGCGGTGGAAGGAGGAAGATCCATGAAATGCTCTCTAGGGGGTAGCAAGCGTATTGCCGAACCCATTAAATCAATCTGAAATTCTAAAGTCTCTGATTTTAGCATTATTGAGCAATACAAATCGCTCTCAACGAATCCACTTACGGTTCTGTTCCTTTTTTACCCTTTTACTTTGTATTTATACAACTATGAGTTTGCCCCGTTTTTTCTACCCTGACGTTATTGAGCCCCAAGCCATCCTTGATCTACCTAAAGAGCTTGCTCATTACATGCAGCGTGTTTTACGACTGACAGATCAAACGCACATTACGTTATTTAATGGTCAGGGTGGCGAGTTCACCGCACAAATCCATTATGAAGGCAAGCAAGTCCGCGCCCATATTTTGACTTTCATCTCCATCGAGCGCGAACTGCCTTTACGTTTAACCATTGCTCAAGGACTCGCTACGGGCGATAAAATGGACTGGATTTGTGAAAAGTCAGTAGAAATGGGCGCTTATGCCTTGCAACCTATTGCAGCTCAACACAGCACCTTAAAGCTTTCAGGTGAACGCTTAGAAAAACGACTGCAGCACTGGCAGCGTATTGCCCAATCGGCTAGTGAGCAGTGTGGCCGCAATCAGGTGTTACAGGTTCAACCTTTACGCACGCTGCATCAACTGTGCCAATCGTTAACCCCTGACGACTTACTACTATTTTGCGATCCTGATGCGCCCCATCACTTTCCTGACGCCATAGATCAAGCCATCTCACAACAACGTTCCCATTGGATTCTGTTAATTGGCCCTGAAGGCGGCTGGTCTGACGCAGAAAAGAAAATAGCGCTCAATGCAGGCGCTATCTCTATGCGGTTTGGGGCACGTGTATTACGTACCGAAACCGCTGCTATTGCCTTAGTAGGCGCAATACGCGGCCAACTTGGCTGGATTGAGTAATTACTCTTCGGACATACCCGAATATGGGGTAGGCGCAATGCCTGGATCTGGGTCGGGATGCTTGCCGGCATGAATCACGGTATAAGCAAAATAGCGGCCCTTGTTGCTGGCAAAATCTGCCACGTCATTGCACACGCTAATGATAGCTTGAGCATCATCAGCTAATGCTGGGTCGCCAGTATGTAATTTATTAAACCAGATATACAAACCCGCTTTTTGATCTACAACGGTATCGCACAAACAGTCGTACAAAGCATCTAAGTCGTTACCAAAAAACTCGGGAAAATCGACCGCTTTTACAATTGCACGAAGCACGGCAGAACGGCTACGAGCTCGGTCACATTCTACGGTTACAGAAGTAATATCGGCCGCTTGTGCCAAAGCAAAAATCCCTTCCTGCTGGGACTCGGTGGCCTCAATTAGACCTCCGTTCTGCAGTAAAGCTTGCAGCGTAGCTTGGCTCATTACTTTGCCTCCAGGTTAGTGTGAATAATAAGTTGTTTCATCATGGTGGTTGAATCCTGCTTGTTCATTCTATTGACTGATTAAAGTCGCTTTTTTAATCTATTTCCGCTGCTTTAGGCAAGCTCAGAACACTGAATCACCTAGAGTGCTGCTTTTTATGCACAGCACCCTAGGATTAGGGATCGTTAACCGCCGTATTTTGTGTTTGCCTCGAGTACAGTTAATGCTGTCATATTAATGATACGACGTACTGATGAGGTAGCTGTTAGGATGCTGACGGGAGCATTTGCGCCAAGCAAAAACGGTCCAATGGCAACGTTACCACCTCGATCTGTTTTCAACAGGTTATATGCAATATTTGCCGCATCTACGTTGGGGCAAACCAACAAATTAGCTGAGCCAGACAAGGTAGTATTAGGCAAGATGCTTTTGCGCATTTCCTCGTCTAACGCGCAATCGCCATGCATTTCCCCATCGACCTCTAGATCTGGCTCCCACTGGCGAATTAAACCCAAGGCCTCGCGCATTTTACTGCTAGATGGCGTCACCTCTGTGCCGAAATTAGAGCGCGATAACAAGGCGGCCTTGGGAACAAGGCTGAGTTCTTTCATGCGACGGGCAGAAGCAATAGTAATTTCTGCTACCTGCTCGGCGGTGGGGTTGTCATTAACATGCGTGTCGGCAATGGCTACGGTGCGCTCGCCCAGCACCAAAATATTCATAGCACCATAGGTTTTTGCGCCTGGCGCTTTACCTATAAGCTCATCCACATAGCGTAAATGGTTTGCATAGGTCCCGACCGTACCGCAAATCATGCCGTCTGCTTCGCCCAAATGAACCATCATGGCCCCAATCAAGGTAAAACGACGACGCATTTCTACCCGAGCCATTTCTTTGGTAACCCCATCACGATTACGCAATTCCCAATAGGCTTGCCAATACGTGTTAAAGCGGTCGTCTTGTTCAGGGTTGGTAATTTCCATATCAATGCCAGGACGTAAACGCAAACCATAACGCGCAATACGCTGCTCGATTACAGAAGGACGACCTACCAAAATAGGCTTGGCTAATTGCTCGTCTACCACCACCTGTACCGCACGTAATACACGCTCATCCTCACCCTCAGCAAATACAATGCGCGACTTGGCACCATCTTTAACTAAGCCTTTAGCAATACCATAAATAGGCTTCATAAACGCACCAGAACGATGCATAAACTGCTGTAGCTGATAGGTATAACTACCAAAATCATTAATAGGACGCGTAGCCACCCCTTCGAGCATGCCCGCCTGGGCCACAGCTGGGGCAATGCGGGAAATAAGACGCGAATCAAAAGGCTTGGGTATAAAGTAATTACGACCAAAGTCAACGTCTTCAAGCCCATAGGCTGCAGCCACTAATTCATCTTGCTCTTCGCGTGCTAGCTGACAAATAGCATGCACCGCGGCTTTTTCCATACCACGCGTAATCGTCGTTGCCCCAATGTCTAAAGCACCACGGAAAATATAGGGGAAACACAGAACGTTGTTGACTTGGTTAGGGTAGTCTGAACGACCTGTTGCCATGACCACATCATCACGCACGGCATGAGCAATTTCAGGCAAAATTTCAGGGGTTGGGTTTGCCAAAGCTAAAATCAAAGGACGCGGAGCCATTTGCGCAACCATTTCTGCTTTTAATACCCCGCCCGCTGATAAACCTAAAAATACATCAGCATCGGCAATCACATCAGACAATACACGGGCTTCGGTGGCTTGAGCATATTGTTCTTTTTTTTCATCCATCAAGACCGTACGACCTTGGAAAACCACCCCTTCGATATCGGTTAACCAGATATTATCGATAGGCAAACCTAGATCGACCATTAAGTCTAAGCAAGCCAAGGCCGCAGCACCTGCACCAGAGACCACCACTTTGACTTTTTTTAGGTCTTTTTCAACCACAGCCAAGCCATTTAAAAAGGCAGCCGCAACACAAATAGCCGTACCGTGCTGATCATCGTGAAACACCGGAATATTCATGCGTTCACGCAATTTACGCTCAACCTCGAAACACTCGGGAGCTTTGATGTCTTCGAGGTTAATACCACCAAAGGTTGGCTCTAGGCCTGCAATAATATCGACGAGTTTGTCTGGATCGGTTTCGTTGATCTCAATATCAAACACATCAATACCAGCAAAGTTTTTAAATAGTACGGCTTTGCCTTCCATTACAGGCTTGGAGGCTAAAGCACCAATGTTACCCAAGCCCAACACAGCGGTACCGTTTGTGATGACCCCTACTAAATTGCCCCGTCCTGTATAACGGTACGCATTTTGTGGGTCAGCCACAATTTCCTCGCAAGCAGCTGCCACACCGGGCGAATAGGCTAAAGCCAGATCGCGTTGGTTTGCTAATTGCTTGGTAGGCGTAACCGATAATTTACCGGGGCGCCCTTGTTCGTGATATTCCAGCGCGGCTTTACGCAGATTTTCATCCATGACGACAACTATCCTACAAGAGTAATGCTGATTGTTTAGAAAATTGAATAGCTATTCTACTCGCTGAGCGCCACATGTCCATGCTGCAGCACAGCATATAAAGTAAAATTATGAGCCAGCTAAAGTTATGAAAAGCGCATCGGGATCAAACACTTTTTTCACCGCTGCGTCTAGCTCTTGAGCATAAATCAACGTGTCAGTATCGACCTGAGACGGGGTTGAAACAAGCGGAGCTGCTTGCCAGTGCGTAAGATCCATAACTACCCACTCTAACAGACCTAGCCCCTGTCCTGCACCCAAAAGAAGATGAGCAAGATTTAATGAGGGATTGGCAGCATTAAATATATCAAGACGGTACGTAGCTGGCCAATGCGCTAACGGAAGCTGCTGCGCTAGCTCGGAGTTCGCTAGCTGAAATAGCTGCGGAACCACTCTACGTAATGTGGCGGTATTTAAAGGCTTGGTATTTTCAACACCAAAAGGCCCTAGACTGCCCACTGTTCCATCTGCCATTAATAACGAAGCATGCACCAGTCCACTTTGTTTTAAATGCTGCAGTGCATAAGACTGATAATGTGCCGTCCCTAACCATTGCGCCACCCATAAGGTCTCAGGTATTTCTGCAGGGATGGCAAAACCCACCTCACGCAGCTGAGCCACTGTCACGCCAGACTGTATAAACCATTGATTTTTTTTGTCATCTACCGGCTGCAGTTGGTTTAAACACGACAAATCCAAACCCAACGTGGGCGCTAAGAGCAAGTCCTCGGTAGTAAGCTCTGATCCAACATAGAGCTTAACTCCAAATGTCTGGCATAATTGACGAGCATGATGAATATCTGTGCTCAGCTGTGCGGTGCACAAAGCTTGCTTTACGTTCGGGCCCAAAGTTCGGATGCTACCCTGCGTTTTACGTTGCAGTTCCAACAAAAACTGATCCCAAAGCGGTAGCTCAGGCGCTTTGCCACCAAAAAAAGCGCGCCTAGATGGATTCTGCATGTATTCTCCACGGATCTATTTCATTCACAATTAAATAACGAGACTTGTTTAGTATGCCCCGCCTAGCCCATCGCACGGAGCTGGCTTTGCCATTCCATGCTGTAGAACTTTTTAAAGAAGCAAATACCTTAGCTGCCCAAGGCAACGATATTATTAGCCTTGGCATTGGTGAGCCTGATTTTACTGCGCCCCCATCCGTAGTTGAAGCACTAAACCGAGCGGCCTCAGCGGGCAAGGCACAATACACAGCGCCATCAGGTACCCCCGAATTAAAACAAGCTATCTGCGATTATTACCGCACTCATTTCAATGCCCCTGTTAAGCCAGAACAAGTAATGATCACAGCAGGGGCATCGGGCGCACTTAGTTTGGCTACCCTCGCCCTTATTAACCCAGGCGATGAAATTCTCATGCCCGACCCCTCGTACCCTGCGAACCAAAACTTTATCTTAGCCGCCGGGGGCGTATCCCGCTTAATTCCAACTACAGCTGAAAATCGCTTTCATCTTACCGCTGCAGATATAGCAGCCCACTGGAATGAAAAAACGCGAGGCGTACTGATTGCTTCCCCCAGTAACCCAACCGGTGCAACCATAGCCAAAGCCGATCTCGAGGCCCTGATTCAAGCCGTAAAAACTAGGGGCGGCTATGTCATTATGGATGAAATTTATCTGGGTCTTTACTACGAGGACAAGCCCGAGAGCGCTTTGTGTCTAGACCCAAACCTGATTGTTATTAACAGCTTCTCCAAATACTTTCATATGACGGGTTGGCGCTTGGGTTGGCTGATTGCACCAAGCACAATTATTCCTGCCATGGAAAAGCTTGCTGCCAGCTTATCCATTTGTGCGCCATCGCTAGCGCAGCATGCCGCTTTAGCTTGCTTTGAGCCCGAGGCTCTGGCCATTTACGAACAACGCCGCCTTGCTTTTAAGGTCCGCCGTGACTTTCTACTACCTGCTTTTGCCTCGTTAGGTTTACATGTGCCTGTGACCCCCGACGGTGCATTTTATATTTATGCTGATGTATCGGCTCATAGCCCCAATAGCCAGCTTTTTTCAGAGCAACTGCTACACCAAGCTCACGTTGCTGCCGTACCAGGCATGGACTTTGGCCCAACCTATGCACAGAAAATGCTGCGCTTTTCGTACTCGACCACAATGGAGCGTCTCGAAGAAGCCGTCGATAGGATGCGTAAATTTTTGGCTTAGTCTTTAACAGCAATACCGGATGCCAAAGCAATGCGGCGGCGTTCGGCTAATACTTTAGCCCCGTAGCCGCCATCGCTAGGCCCTGTTGCCCCCACATAACACGCTAAGGCACCCGTAATCGACCCGCGACGACGTTTACAGTCGTATAAAATTTGTGTGCCCGCGCGAATATTGGCTACAGGGCTAAAAACAGCTAAATTCCCTTCGGTATAGTCCTCGAGCTTGTCTTGGTGTACCCGTGTCATTACTTGCATTAAGCCTTGCGCCCCCGCGTGACTTTCTACAAACGGGTTGTAAGTGGACTCAATTGCTATTACAGCTAGGATTAATAACGGATCTAACTCTTTTTCGCGCCCATTTTCATAGGCCAGTTGAATAAGTGCGCCCGTGATCACATTTGATAGTTTATATTTACGTGAAATATAGCTGCGCAGCGCATGCAGTTGAGTACGACTCACCCCACTAATACTGATGCCACTGGACGACTGCTGTAAAACCTGCGCAAAACTGATGTAAGCCGACGGTGAAGGCCGAGTGACTTGAGTTTCGCCGTCTTTATCAATTACCACTCCTTCTGTTTCATCATCGTGCAATAGCCAGCCCAAAGTAACGTACTCGCCACGGCTCATGACCTCGGGACGCAATGCCTCTACCACGACCTCATAAATATGCTTGGCCTGATCACGGATAGTAGGAACCGCTGCACCTGCTGCGATAGTAACTAGCACCGCGATGCCTAAATAAATTGCACATAAGTGAATAAACTCACCGAGCCGTGAATGCACAAACTGCAAGCTACGAGTAATCCACGGATGGCCTACGTTAGACATAGCCCTTATTCCTCTATAATGAATTAAACTGATCATACCCCTAACGCCCCTTGTGTCAAACTGGAGCTTTCAATCCCTGTGAAATACCGTGACTTACGTGACTTTATCCAACAGCTAGAAAAAGCTGGTGAATTAAAACGCATCACTCAACCCATTTCCACCCATCTAGAAATGACGGAAATTGGAGATCGGGTCTTGCGAGCCGAAGGCCCTGCTTTATTATTTGAGCAGCCTATACACTTGAACCAACCCGCTAAAATGCCGGTGTTAGCCAACCTATTCGGCACCCCAAAACGGGTAGCTTGGGGGATGGGCGCTGATGACATCAGTGCTTTACGCGATGTCGGAGAGCTCTTAGCTAACTTGCGCGAACCTGAACCCCCACGCGGTTTAAAAGATGCTTTCTCAAAGATTTCCATGTTGAAATCAGCCTTGTGGGATATGGCACCTAAACAGGTTAAAAGCCCCCCATGTCAGGACATTGTCATTGAGGGGGCCGATGTAAATCTTGATGATATCCCATTGCAATACTGCTGGCCCGGTGATGCAGCCCCATTATTAACTTGGGGATTAGTCATTACCCAAGGCCTTAATGCCCGCCGTCAAAACCTAGGTATTTATCGCCAACAACAAATTGGGCGTAATAAACTTATTATGCGTTGGCTTTCACACCGAGGCGGTGCTCTTGATTTTAGAGATCACGCCTTGGCTAATCCCGGCAAGCCCTTTCCTATTGCGGTGGCATTAGGCTGTGACCCAGCCACTATCTTAGGCGCTGTTACTCCTGTACCCGATAGCCTTTCTGAATATCAGTTTGCTGGGTTATTGCGTGGCTCACGCACCGAGCTAGCCAAAGCCATTGGCAGTGATCTCTCCGTGCCAGCTTATGCAGAAATTGTACTCGAAGGTCATATTCTGCCTAGTAATCATCCGGATGCTATTCGTCCCGAGGTGCCCGAGGGCGTCAACCCTTTACCGGCTTCCGATTACGAAATGGCTTTAGAGGGCCCTTATGGCGATCATACCGGCTATTACAACGAACAAGACTGGTTCCCGGTGTTTACCGTAGAACGCATTACTATGCGTCGCAATCCTATTTATCACAGCACTTATACCGGCAAACCCCCTGATGAGCCTGCGGTATTGGGGGTGGCGCTTAATGAAGTCTTTGTTCCCCTACTTAAACGCCAGCTGCCTGAAATTGTTGATTTTTACTTACCTCCCGAAGGCTGTAGTTATCGGTTGGCGGTGGTGTCTATTCGCAAACAATACGCAGGACACGCTAAACGCGTTATGTTTGGGGTCTGGAGCATTTTGCGTCAATTCATGTACACCAAGTTTATTGTGGTAGTGGATGAGGACATTAACACCCGCGACTGGAAAGAGGTGGTGTGGGCAATGACTACCCGCATGGATCCTGTACGTGACACCGTATTAGTGGAAAACACTCCTATCGATTACTTGGACTTTGCCTCGCCCGTTTCAGGTTTAGGCGGCAAGATGGGTATGGATGCCACCAACAAATGGCCAGGTGAGACCCAACGCGAGTGGGGCCGAGTCATTAAAATGGACCCAGAAGTCGTTAAAAAAGTAGATCATCTCTGGAGCGATCTTGGTCTATAAAAAAACAGCCCTCTAAAACAGAGGGCTGTTTACTCTAAGACCTATACCACCTAAAACGGCCCGATCACATTTGAACTGGAACGGTTTTTAGGTTGTACATAGCGCTCTTGCTTTTGGGCCTGTAAATGTTGATATGCACCAAAAAGACGCCATGCGGTTAAGGCCATGGCCCCGAAACGCCATTTTCTTTTGCCAAAAAGCCCGCCCAATAAAGCGGATGCGCCTGAAAATAACAGGGGGTAGCGTCGTCCCGACGAAAAAACAAGATCAAGCCACGACCCCATACCGGCCCCTAAGCCAGAGCTTAGACCTTGGGTGAATTGATTTCGAGCCACATTAAATAACGCGCTAGGCTCGAGGCTTTGGCTGAGTTCGGAAACCTCTTTGCAGAGCTGACCTCGCTCTACCGCCGCTCGTGCCCGTAACACTTCGATACGAACTTTTCGCTCTAAGTAGGGATTGGCTTTGCCCATTATGAGTCCTTGTCTTCGGCACGTAACCGATCTAATAACTGAATATCACGCCCTAGCTCGTCAATGGTGACAGCAAAGGGCATGGGCTCTTGGGTTAAGCGCCGCACAATCCTAAGACTAAAAACAATAGCAAGCACCCCATACACGGCCATTAAGATACCTATTGCCCAATATCTATATTCCGTAGGCCAAAATAATAAAGCAATCCATAAGCTAAAAACCAAAATGGCTAAGGTAGCGAATAGCAATGCCCCAGCAAATAAAGCTAGCAACCGAATTAAACTGGCTTTTTGCTCACCGGCCTCTAGAGCAAAAATCTCTAGTCGAGTGCGTAAAATAGAAAGTGCGGTACTGCCTAGAGCACCAACACGGTGTCTTAATGACATGCTCTGCCCTTTTAGTGGTAAAAAAGCCCTTTACATGACGTAAAGGGCTTGGAGTGATTTTATTTGCGGCTGACTAGCATTCCAAATAACAAGCCCACTAATCCGGCAATACCAATGGCTTGCCAAGGATTATCATGAACATAGTGATCTGTTGCTTTGACCGCTTCACGACCGCGTTCCACTATGACCTCTTGGGTATCGTGCAAGGCCTCACGAGTACTACGTAGAGAGCTTAATGCTGCTTCGCGCATTTCATTCGCTTTATCTCCAGTGGCCTCTGCGGCATCACGCAACAAGCGCTCTGCATCGTCTAAGCTTTTTTTCACTTCATCGATTAGCTCATTTTCAGCCTTACGTGCATCTTTCTTTGTTACCATAACGAACTCCTAGGGTTAAGAGAAAACAGGATCAGCATCCATCCACTTTACCACTTGATGCAAAGCTCTAGTTTAGATTCTCTGCAAAGCGTGTAATTTAATTTTATGCTACTTGATTTCACTCTGGGTCGCTGCAAACTAAACACCCAGTTTGTAAGAATTTATCGCAAAAATTTTACGACTCAACTTTTTGACGGGTACCAAAAATACGATCGCCCGCATCGCCTAGACCGGGAACTATATAGCCGTGCTCGTCTAAATGGCTATCTATAGATGCCGTATAGATTTCTACATCTGGGTGTGCATCTTGGACTGCTTTAATGCCTTCGGGTGCGGCGACTAACACCAAAGCACGTATGGTTTTACAACCCGCTTTTTTCAGTAAATCTATAGTAGCGACTAAAGAGCCTCCGGTTGCCAACATGGGATCGATAATTAAAGCAAAGCGCTGGTCTAGTTCGCCAACTAAACGTTCTAAATAGGTTTGTGCCTCTAGGGTTTCTTCGTTGCGAGCAATACCTATAACCGAAACTTTAGCACCAGGGATAAGACTTAACACGCCGTCCAACATGCCAATACCAGCACGCAAAATAGGAACTACTGTTACTTTTTTGCCTGCGATTTTTTCTACATTTATGTTGCCGCACCACCCTTGAATTGAAGTGCTTTCCAAAGGCAAATCTTTAGTTGCTTCGTAGGTTAAAAGCGCCGCAATTTCTTGTGACATTTCTCTGAAATTTTTGGTGCTTAGGTCGGCTCGACGCATAAGGCCCAGTTTGTGACGAATCAGAGGGTGTTGAATTTCATGTATTGCCATGTCGTATTCTTTAAAAAGATCTCTGGAGCCCATTTAAACGGGCGAGTACAAAGCTATTTTAAGCTATTTGTGCTGAATTTACTGCTCGGCCAACCACCTTACTAAAGCATCATCAAAAGGGCGTACTGCTGCTGTGCCTTCGCCATTGACCATACTCACCATAATATAACGCTTGCCGCTGCTGCCCAGCACATAACCAGCTAACGCCCGAGCATCACGTAGAGTGCCTGTTTTTAAGTGCGCTCGGCCCTGAACCTCATCATCGCGCAAACGTCTACGCACCGTTCCATCGACCCCTGAAATAGCTAAAGACGAAATAAACTCTGGCATGTAATTGGATTTCCAAATCACATCTAGCATTTGTGCCATTCCATTTGCTGTCACACGGGCTTCGCGTGCCAAGCCAGAACCATTTGAAACACGCCAACCAGCTGTATTAATACCCTGTGTACGTAGTGTTTGAATCACTGCATTTTCCGCTGAAGCTACAGTAGCCCCATTGCCATGCATTTTGTTGCCTACACTTAATAACAATAACGTTGCCATAACGTTATTGCTTTGTTTGTTAATAACACGTATTTGATCGGCCAGGCTACGGGAATCATGCCAAACTAAAGCGTCTGCATTGCGAGGAACCGTGCCGGCGCTAATATCGTGCGCCAATGTGCCCCCTAGCTCTTTCCAAATCATTTTAAACACACCATCAAAAAAAGCCGTTTGACCCATAGTGAGACGATACACACTGAATTCGCCACATGAGCCAGCAGCCGTTCCTGAAGCTTGGACAGTAACCCCGCTAGGGCTGGACTGAATTCGGGTTCCCACTACGGGAGAACCGGGACAACGCTGGTCGCTCCATTGCATTTGATTTTCCAAACGCACCCCAGGAATTGGTGGGTCAATAAAACCAACCCATTTTTTATTTTTCGCATCAGGCTGGAAAACTAGGCGCGAAGCACCAAAACCGACCATCATGGCATCAGGGCTTGCGTTATAAGGCCGGTCTCCGGCTCCGTCAAACGCATAGGTATCTGTAGTTACCTGACCAAATACTTGGCGGTCAATAATCACTTGGCTGAGGTTTTTAATGCCACGCATACGCACATCGCGTAATAAATCCCAAAGATCTGGTACAGAAAACATGGGGTTGCCGGATGCTTTAATATAAAGCGGCCCCTGTAAGGTGCCCTGTTCATCAATACGTGCGTTAGGCTGAGTGTAGACCGTGGTGCGCCAAACATGCTCGGGCCCTAAAGCGGACAAACCCGCCCAGGTAGTTACCATTTTCATGACTGAAGCTGGATTGCGAGGCACGGTCGAGTTATATTGCACCAACATAGGCCCATCGACCTCTTTTACCACCAAAGACAAAGCAGCATCAGGCAGACGTGTATTTTTCCATACCTGCTGTAACTCGGCCGGTAATTGCTGAGCCCAAAGCTGAGCACTTATTACCCCTAACCCCACGAACATCACTGCTCGTCGTCGAATCGCTAAAGCGACAAAGCGCATACTAGATTCCCCATTAAATACAGTTAATAATCACAAGGTTGCGTTATGCAAAATCTCATTCTACACAGCAATACTCAGCTTGTGACACGGCTTTGCCCGTAAACTAAATGTATCTGCTCTAGGTAAAGGCTTCCTGGGTTTATACAGCCACAGTACTTACCGCTACGCTATCTTTTAAAAAGCCCAAATTCACACAAAGTAAAACCTAGTGTGCAAATGCTCAGAGTTGCTTAAAATACGACTCTGCGCTTTTTTACAGCTATTATTTATTATTTATGTCTGACTCAGCCTCGCTTTCGCTCTCTCTCTTTGACTATCATTTACCTGATGAGCTTATCGCTCAACACCCTGCCCAAACACGTACGGGCAGCCGCTTGCTTTATTTAGATGCCACAGGGCAGCATCACGATCACCGTTTTACCGATCTACCGCAATTTCTCCACGCGGGTGATTTACTTGTTTTTAACAATACACAAGTCATTAAAGCGCGCCTACAGGGACAAAAAGAGTCAGGGGGCAAGGTCGAGGTTTTAGTCGAGCGCATTCTAAACGAGCAATCTGCTCTTGCACATATTCGTGCCAGCAAAGCGCCCAAACCGGGCACTCGCTTGTTTTTCTCCGAGGGTGACTTAGTCTTGACAGTAACAGGACGCGATGACGCCCTATTCGAAGTCGAATTTAACCAGCCCGCCCTAGAAGCTTTAGAGCGTTTTGGTGCATTGCCCCTGCCCCCCTATATCACACACGATGCAGCACAAACTGATGAGGACCGTTATCAAACGGTATATGCTCAACATCCGGGTGCCGTTGCCGCGCCAACAGCCGGCTTACATTTTGATCAAGCCTTATTGCAACAACTCCAAGATCAAGGCGTCCGTATTGCTTTTGTTACGTTACATGTAGGTGCAGGCACATTTCAGCCGGTACGCGTTGAACAAATTGCCGATCACCAAATGCATGCTGAGCGCTATACTGTACCTGCTGCTACCCTCGAAGCCATCGCCCAAACACGTGCAGCGGGCAAGCGCGTAATTGCGGTGGGTACCACTAGTGTCAGAGCCCTCGAGTCAGCAGCCCAGCCTGAAAAAACTCAGGGTATTCAGCTAAGCAACGGTGATATCCAAGGCGATACCCGTATTTTTATTACGCCTGGTTATCAATTTCATTGCATTGATGCACTAATCACTAACTTTCATCTTCCCCAATCCACCTTATTAATGTTAGTGTCTGCTCTGGCAGGTATTGAGCCTATCCGTGCTGCGTATCATCATGCCGTGCAAATGCAATATCGCTTTTTTAGTTATGGCGATGCCATGTTTATAGAAAAATCTAATTCATGAGTGGACTTAATTTTCAATTAGTTAAAACCGATGGCAAAGCCCGTCGTGGCACAATTACCCTGAATCACGGTAAGGTGCAAACCCCTATTTTCATGCCGGTAGGCACCTATGGTAGTGTGAAATCCATGCTGCCCCACGAGCTCAAAGACATCGGTGCTCAAATTGTGTTGGGTAATACGTTTCATTTATGGCTCCGTCCCGGTACGCACACCATGGAAACACATGGTGGCTTGCACGCGTTTATGGGCTGGGATAAACCCATCCTGACTGACTCAGGAGGGTTTCAAGTTTTTAGCCTTAAAGGAATGCGCAAAATCACTGAAGAGGGCGTAACCTTTGCTTCTCCCATTAACGGCGACAAGCTGTTTTTAACCCCTGAAGAATCCATGCGCATTCAACGTAGTTTAAATTCCGACATTGCCATGGTGTTTGATGAGTGCACCCCTTACTTAATTGATGGCCGTCCAGCCACCCATGACGAGGCCGCTCAATCCATGCGCATGTCATTACGCTGGGCTAAACGCTCTAGACAAGCATTCAAAGACACAGAAAACCCCAATGCACTTTTTGGTATTGTGCAAGGCGGTATGTATGAAGATTTGCGCGACGAGTCATTGGCGGGATTAACAGACATAGGCTTTGAGGGTTACGCTATCGGGGGGTTGTCAGTCGGTGAACCCAAAGAGGACATGCTACGCATACTCGAGCACACCACCCCTTCCTTACCTGAGCACGCGCCACGCTACTTAATGGGCGTGGGCACACCCGAAGATTTGGTCGACGGCGTGGCAAATGGCATTGATATGTTTGATTGTGTTATGCCTACTCGCAATGCACGTAATGGTTGGCTATTTACCCGATTTGGGGATGTCAAAATCCGCAATGCACGTTATAAAGACGACACTAAACCTTTAGACCCCAGCTGTAGCTGCCATACCTGTCAACACTTTAGTCGCTCCTATTTACATCACTTGCAACGCGCTAATGAAATCACAGGGGCTCGATTAAATACCTTGCACAACCTACATTTTTATTTACAGATTATGCAAGAAATGCGCGATGCCATTGAGATGGGTCGCTTTGAGGCTTGGCGTAAGCAATTTGCCGCAGATCGTGCCCGCGGTATTGAATAAGCATTACAATAGCCCATTTATTACAACTTCCTGAACAACTTTTTTCCCTTTAGTGGAGCAAACTCATGTCCTTAACTCAAGTTCTTACCTTGATTCCAGCACAAGCTGCTGATGCACCCAGCGCCTTAGCCAGCATGTTGCCAATTATCTTAATGTTCGTGATTTTGTACTTCTTGATGATTCGTCCTCAGATGAAACGTCAAAAAGAACATCGCAACTTGGTAGCAAACCTAAGTAAAGGTGACGAGGTAATCACAGGTGGTGGTATTGCCGGTACAGTGACCAAACTAAACGACAACTTCATTACCATCACTGTGGCAGATATTGCTGACAAACCCGTTGAAATCATTGTGCAACGCCAAGCCGTTAGCTCCGTATTGCCTAAAGGCACCCTCAAATCACTGTAATTGGTACGTTCAGGTCCCTAGGGGTTGTGTACAACTAGGGACTATGTGCCGTTGCCGCTAAAACTATGAACCGTTACCCCCTTTGGAAATACCTCACCGTATTGGTGGCGCTCGTCATTGGCGTGCTCTACACCATTCCCAATCTTTTCGGTGAGTCCCCTGCTGTACAAGTTGCCAGCGCTAAATCCGTTGTAAAAGTCGATTTATCCACACTTAATCAAGTGGAGGATATTTTACGTCGCCATCAAATTGATATGGATGGGGCTTATTTCGAACAAAATGGACCTGCCGGCACGGTACGTATTCGTTTCAACTCAACCGACACCCAGCTCAAAGCCAAAGACCTGTTAGAAAAAGAACTCATCCGTAATCCCGATGATCCCGACTACACGGTAGCGCTTAATCTTATGTCATCGACCCCGCACTGGTTAACTTCAATTGGTGCTAAACCCATGCATTTAGGTTTGGACTTGCGCGGTGGTGTTCATTTCTTGCTCGAAGTAGACATGCAAGGAGCCTTAACCAGTCGTTACGACTCCTTAGCTTCTGAAGTACGTACTGTTTTACGCGAAGCCGACATCCGTGCCCAAAGCATCGAGCGTCAAGGCCAGTCGATTGTGATGAATTTTGCCTCGGCTACAGCTCGTGACGAAGCACAGACGCGTTTGCGTCGTCAAATTGCTGATTTGCAGTTCAACCCCACTGGCTCCGATACCGAACTTCAAGCAGTGCTTTCTGAGCTTTCAATTCAACAAACCCAAACGAATGCGCTACGCCAAAACATCACGACCTTACACAATCGTATTAACGAGCTAGGTGTTGCCGAACCCATTATTCAGCAACAAGGTGCCGACCGCATTGTGGTGCAACTGCCAGGCGTACAAGACGTAGCCAAAGCCAAAGAGATTCTAGGTCGTACTGCCACCTTAGAAATTCGTATGGTTGATGACTCGCCTACGGCTATGGCTGCCTTGGCTGCAGGTACGGTTCCATTCGGTCTAGAGCGCTATAAAGACCGCGATGGTCAAGAGCTGCTGTTGCGTCGTCAAGTAATTTTAACCGGTGAAAACCTCCAAGACGCTCAACCAGGTCGCGACTCCCAAACACAGCAGCCTACGGTTAACCTCACCTTAGATAGCAAAGGGGCTCGCATTTTCCGCGATGTTACCCGCAACAACATCAATAAACGCATGGCCATTGTTCTCTTTGAAAAAGGCCAAGGTGAGGTGGTGACTGCGCCGGTAATTCGCTCAGAAATCCCAGGTGGGCAGGTACAAATTTCAGGCAGTATGGGTGTACAAGAAGCCGCTGACGTGGCGTTACTCTTGCGAGCGGGCTCTTTAGCTGCTCCCATGACTATTATTGAAGAGCGCACCATTGGCCCAAGCCTAGGCGCAGAAAATATTAAACAAGGCTTTAACTCTACCTTATACGGTTTTATCGCCTTAGCTATTTTCATTATTGTTTACTACCATCTCTTTGGTATTTTCTCCACCCTTGGTCTTACGTTTAATATTTTGTTGTTGCTGGCGGTGCTGTCTATGCTCCAAGCCACTATGACCTTGCCTGGTATTGCTGCGTTAGCGTTAACACTGGGTATGGCTATTGATGCAAACGTACTCATTAATGAACGTATTCGCGAAGAACTCCGAAATGGTCTTAGCCCTCAGCAGGCTATTCATGCCGGTTTTGATCGCGCCTGGGCCACTATTTTTGACTCGAACCTAACTAGCTTAATTGTAGGTGTGGTCTTGTTATCCTTTGGTTCAGGTCCCGTAAGAGGCTTTGCCGTCGTACATACTATCGGTATTTTGACCTCTATGTTCTCCTCTGTGGTTGGTGTACGTGCCTTGGTAAACCTTTGGTACGGTGGCCGTCGCCGTCTTAAAACCATTGCGATTGGTCAGGTCTGGAAACCCACTGATTCAAACAAGGCTGACTAATTATGGAACTGTTTCGTATTTCTCGTGTTATCCCCTTCATGCGGCATGTGAAGGTGTTGAATTTAATTAGTTTTGCTGCCTTTATTGCTGCTGTGTTTTTTATTGTTATGCGCGGCTTTAACCTCTCCATCGAGTTCACTGGTGGGACGGTCATGGAAGTGCATTACGAGCAAACAGCACAGGTCGAGGAAATTCGCCATGCTCTATCTGAAATTGGCTACAACGATTTCCAAGTACAAAGTTTTGGTACGTCACAAGACGTACTCATTCGCTTACCAGCAACAGACACGAATGACACCAGTGCGCAAAGCGAGTCTGTTCTAGCTGCGCTCCAGGCCCAACATAGTGATGTAGAGCTACGCCGCGTCGAGTTTGTAGGCCCTCAGGTAGGCCAAGAACTCGTACACAACGGTTTGCTAGCTCTGCTCTTTGTGGTGGTTGGCATTATGGTGTATTTGGCTTTTCGCTTTGAGTGGAAGCTTGCCATTGCGTGTGCAATTGCCAACTTACATGACGTAGTCATTATTTTGGGGTTTTTCGCTTTATTTCAGTGGGAATTTTCATTACCGGTCTTAGCAGGTGTACTAGCCGTACTTGGGTACTCTGTGAACGAGTCCGTAGTGGTAATGGACCGTATTCGGGAAAACTTCCGTAAACAGCGGCGCATGCCTGTGCCTGAAATTATTAACCTCTCCATTACCCAGAACATTTCTCGTACCATCATTACCCATGGCTCGACGCAACTGATGGTGTTGTCTATGTTCTTTTTTGGCGGCCCCACTCTGCATTACTTTTCCCTAGCGTTAACGATCGGGATTTGGTTTGGTATTTACTCGTCTGTTTTTGTGGCTTCAGGTATTTCCCTTGCCCTAGGTTTAAAACGCGAAGACTTGATTCCAAAGCAAATTAATAAAGATGAAGAGCCGACCGCTGAAGTCTTAGATTAAAGACAATTCATTTTCTTTAAACTACACTTTGGTTAGCGTTAAGCAAAAAGCTGCTTGGTTTCAAGCAGCTTTTTGTGCTTTTTATACCGCACCCATAGGAATTAACTGCTTTTCATTAGCAGGGATCGTTATAATGCTTGGTTTAACTTTCACTTTGCCCACGGGGTCTACACCCGCTACGGCTTAATACTATGCAAAAAGATATCCTCTCTTCTGACACGGCTACGCCTGCTAGCCCAAACACCACTCGCAAATTGTTTATTCGCACATTTGGCTGTCAAATGAACGAATACGACTCCGAGAAAATGGCAGATGTACTGAACAAGTACGGTCCTGTGGAAATGACCACCAATCCGGACGAAGCAGACATTATTCTCTTTAATACCTGTTCGGTACGTGAAAAAGCGCAAGAAAAAGTGTTTTCTGATTTGGGTCGAGTGCGTCACCTTAAACAACAAAACCCAGAGCTTATTATTGGGGTGGGCGGTTGCGTCGCCAGTCAGGAAGGTAAAACCATTATCGAACGTGCTCCCTACGTAGATGTGGTGTTTGGCCCGCAAACTTTACATCGTTTGCCTGAGCTTATCGTAGAACGCAAGAAAAAAGGACGAGCTCAAGTCGATATTAGCTTTCCTGAGATTGAAAAATTCGACAATCTGCCTCCTGCGCGTATTGACGGCCCTACTGCTTTTGTTTCTATTATGGAAGGCTGTAGTAAATACTGTAGCTTTTGTGTGGTGCCTTACACTCGCGGCGCGGAAATATCACGCCCCTTCGAGGATGTATTAGTTGAGGTCGCCGACTTAGCCGACCAAGGCGTAAAAGAAGTCACGCTTTTAGGACAAAACGTAAACGCTTATCGCGGCTCCATGCCTGACAGCAACGAAATTGCTGACTTTGCTATGTTGCTCGAATACGTACATGAAATACCCGGTATTGAGCGCATACGCTACACCACCTCTCACCCTAAAGAAATGACCTCTCGCCTCATCGAGGCCCACGGCAAACTTCCCAAACTTGTACCGTTCTTGCATCTGCCTGTACAAGCCGGTAGTGATCGTGTGTTGAGCGCCATGAAACGTGGCTATACCTCATTGGAATTCAAGTCTATTGCACGCCGCTTACGTGCCGCGCGTCCAGGTCTAACCCTTTCCTCTGATTTCATTGTGGGCTTTCCAGGCGAGACCGAAGCCGACTTTGAAAAAACCATGCAGTTAATTCAAGACGTAGGTTTTGATACCTCTTTCTCTTTTGTGTATTCACGCCGTCCAGGTACACCTGCTGCTGACCTAGAGGATGACGTCACCAAAGAGGAAAAATTCAATCGCCTCCACCGTCTTCAAGCTTTAATTAACGAACAAGCCAATGCTATTGCTCAAAGCATGGTTGGTACCGAACAAGTCGTATTGGTCGAGCGCTTGTCTAGACGCGACGAAACAGAGATTATGGGACGTACCGAAAACAACCGTATTGTTAACTTCCCTGGGCAGTCACGACTGATTGGCCAACTAGTTAAAGTGCGCATTACTGAAGCCTTAACCAACACGCTACGCGGTGAAATTATTACCACCGACACTGTGAGTGGAGCCTAATGTCCAACCAGAAACAAACCGTACACCTCGAAGGGGATAATACCCACTTAGCCAACTTCTGTGGGCCGCTTGACGAAAATCTGCGTCAAATCGCCGTGGCTTACGATGTACAACTACGTCGTCGCGGCGAGCATGTAATCTTAGAGGGTGCCAAAGCCGAATTAGCAGCAGATGCCATTCGCTGGTTTCATGATCGTTCTGTTCACAAGGCTTTAAGTCTGGATGACATCCAGTTGGGATTGGTCGAACTACGCGCCAAAGAAAAGCCTGTGGACGCTGATCCCATTCGCGACTTTAGTGAGGAGTACATTCCGGTTGCGCCTGTGTTAAACGAAGGCGAGCTTAACCTTCGTACTCGCCGACGCGATCTTAGGCCACGCACGCCGCGCCAACGCGACTACTTGGCACAAATTCTTAACCATGACATCACGTTTGGCATAGGTCCTGCCGGTACCGGTAAAACATTTTTAGCTGTAGCATGTGCTATTGATGCACTGGAGCGCGAGGCCGTAGAACGCATTGTACTGACCCGGCCTGCCGTCGAGGCCGGTGAACGTTTGGGCTTTCTACCCGGCGATCTCAATCAAAAAGTCGACCCTTATCTACGCCCGCTTTATGATGCTCTGTATGACCTCATGGGCTTCGAGAAAGTACAGCGTTTATTTGAGAAACAAGTCATTGAAATCGCGCCGTTGGCTTATATGCGTGGACGTACACTCAATCACTCGTTCATTATTTTAGACGAGGCCCAAAATACCACCCCTTCTCAAATGAAGATGTTCTTAACGCGTACAGGCTTTGGCAGCAAAGCCGTCATTACTGGCGATCCATCTCAAATCGATTTACCTAAAGGCCAATCCAGTGGGTTGATGCATGCTGTTTCCATTTTAAAAGGGGTCAAAGGCATTGCGCTCTGTCAACTTACCAGTAAAGATGTGGTACGGCACCCCTTGGTAGGTCGAATTGTTGATGCTTACGAGTCACACGGACAATAATCTTTATGGTTCCAGTAGAGTTAGACATTCAGTTTATTGCGTCTCATCCCGAGCTCACCTCAGAGCGTATTACGCTCTGGGTGAACACAGCATTGGACGAAGCTACCTCGGTCTATGCCGAAGCCGGCTTGCCTGCTCCCTACACTCAAGCTCAATTTACTTTTCGCTTCTGTGATGCCGATGAGGCCAAAACGCTTAACCACCAATACCGTGCTAAAGACTACGCAACGAATGTGCTTACGTTTGAGTATGGCGTTGATGAAGCCGGTACAGTCAGTAGTGATATTATTATTTGTATTGCTGTCTTAGAGGCTGAAGCCCTCGAGCAAAAAAAAGCATTTTTAGATCATGCCGCTCATCTTTGTGTGCACGGCGTACTACATGCTCTTGGCTATGACCATCTAGACGATGAGCAAGCCGAGGAAATGGAGGGTCTAGAAATCGATATCTTGCAGCGCCTAGCTATAGCTAACCCTTATTTAAGTTAATTTCGCATAACAAAAGCTGCACTTTTAAGTTATGCTAAACCATTATCAATTCCGTCCTTTAGGGCATGTCAGAAAATACCAACCCCGAACCCGAGCCGCGTAGTAAAAAACGCTTATCTCCTATCACCCGTTTTTTTCAACGGCGCGCAGAGCCGACCGATCGTGAAGACATCAAGGTCATTCTTGAAGCGGCCTTAGAACGTCAGGTCATCAACCACGACTCCTACACCATGATTGTGGGCGCACTGGATCTAACCAGTAAAACAGTGTCCGATATCATGGTGCCGCGATCAAAAATAGACCTCCTTGATATTTCAAAGCCGGTATCAGAGCTTTTGCCTCTTATCGTAGAAACAGGTCGATCTCGTTTTCCCGTATATGAAGACGATCGCGATAACATAGTAGGCATTCTTTTAGCCAAAGATTTATTGCTTTCTATAGCAAACCCCAATATTGATTTACGTCCTTTAGTTCGGCCAGCTGTATTTATTCCAGAAACCAAAAAACTCAATGTGTTATTGCACGAGTTTCGCAGTAGTCGTAATCATATTGCTATTGTGATTGACGAGCATGGTGGCACAGCAGGTTTAGTGACTATGGAGGACGTACTCGAGCAAGTCGTAGGCGACATCGAAGACGAATACGATGAGGACACAGCTCAAACCATCTTTCAAGCCGGTGACAACAGCTGGCGCGTTATGGCATTAACAGAAATCGCCGATTTTAATGACGCTTTTGATACGCACTTACCTGATGACGACTACGATACCATCGGTGGTTGGTTAGCAGCAGAAATGGGCCACATTCCTAAACGTGGCGACACCACAACCATTCAAGGCATTCATATTACTGTACTGCGCGCCGACCCAAAACGAGCTTTATGGCTGCATGTACAACGCCATCTTCCCGCTGCACCTTCGCCTACTGAACACGAACCCGACACACCGTGATGTTGCAACGTTCCACTACCTTTAATGTGCTCCCACTGATTCTATTGGGGGCCATTCATGCTTTGAGCTTTGCCCCAGGGCCTGTGCCCAGTGTGTTGTTGCCCTATGTGCAACTACTTAGCTTTGCTGCGTTTATTTTTTATACGCTCAAGGCCCCTAGCACTCGCACTGCCTTATGGGGAGCTTGGTTATTTGGCACAACTCAATTTAGTGTAGGTTTATACTGGTTTTTTATCAGTATGCATGAGTACGGGGGGATAGCAGCTCCACTCGCCGGCGCAGCGGTATTTATTTTTGCCGCTTTAATGGCTTTGTATTATGTACTAGCCGTTGCATTGAGTCGTTTTTTTATACGGCGTAGCCACGCTATCGGTTGGAAAGAACAGTGTGCTGTAGCGGCCGTTTGGGCTAGCGCCTGGACCCTATTTGAATGGGTTCGCGGCACTTTTTTAACCGGTTTCCCTTGGTTAAATATTGCTTACGCCCATGTGGACGGGATGTTTGCTGGTTGGGCTACCGTAGCAGGTGCCTATGGTCTTAGTTGGGTTGTGGCTTATACCGCTAGTGCGTTGGCTTTATTCGCCCTTAACACCAGTAAAACAGCCCCCAAAAGCCACAACTTTCCGTTAGGAATTGCGTTTGCTTTTGCCGTTGGAGGCATTGTGCTGCACAGCATTACTTGGTCTAGCCCCCATGGCGAGCCTTTTTTTGTGCGCTTGGCTCAGGGAAACATTGATCAAGGCCAAAAATTTGATCGCCAATACATGAATGACGGGGTCGCGCTTTACCAAAAACTAGCCGCATTGCCTGCTAAAAGCCCCGATAGCCAGCCCAGTTTAATCGTACTCCCTGAGACCGTAATTCCATTGTTTCAGCATCAATGGCAAGCTCAGTTTTGGCAGCAGTGGATTGATATAGCTGCTCAACAACAAGCCACCCTTTTATTAGGGGCTCCTTTATACGCACAACACGGTGATCAGCCCCTTTATACCAACAGCGCTTTTACGATCACCGCAGAATCTACCCCCACCGCTATCCAGCAGCTGCAAATGGATCAACGTTACGACAAGCACCATCTGGTTCCTTTTGGCGAATTTGTACCGTTAGGATTCCGCTGGTTTGTGGATGCCATGGCCATTCCTTTAGGGGACTTCAATCGGGGCAGCACCCGACAGGCCAATTTTGCAATTGGTTCAGAATACGTAGGTCCCGATATTTGTTACGAGGACGTGTTTGGTGAGGAGATCATCCAAAGTGTGCGTGATCATCATGAATTAGGCCCTGGAGCAACGGTATTGGTTAATATCAGCAACCTAGGGTGGTTTGGTGATTCGTGGGCACTGCGCCAGCATCTACAAATAGCACGTTTACGTAGCATAGAAACAGCACGCCCCATGCTACGAGCAACAAATACAGGTATGACCGCTGCCATCAGCCCAACCGGAGAGCTCCAAGCCATGCTACCTGCTCATGCTGTTGGCGTACTAGATGTAGAAATTCAAGGGATGACGGGTCAAACTATATATGTCTTGGTCGGAAACGGCCCCGTCATAATTGGATCATTGGTATTGCTTTTAATAGCATTTCGTTTACCCTCTAAAACCCAACGATCTAAATCTTGAACCGTAACAGGACGACTATATAAATAACCCTGTCCGAAGGCACAACCGGCCTCTAACAAGAGTTTTTCCTGTTCGGGGCCCTCTACCCCTTCGGCAATTACCTCTAGGCCCAGCTTTTTCGCCATAACAATCATGGCTTCGCAAAGAGCAAGGTCTTCGGACTCGGAAGCCAAATTACGCACAAAAGACTGGTCAATCTTAATAATATCTATAGGGTAACGTTTTAAGTACGTGAGTGAGGAAAAGCCTGTACCAAAATCATCCAGAGCTATACGCAGACCTGCTTCGCGAAATTGTTGTAAGATCTGCGTAATAACAGGGTTATTTTCTAAGAGCAGGCGTTCTGTGATTTCAATCACAATCATCTGCGTCGGCACGCCGACTTCTTTGATTAAATTAATCCAGTCATCGGCCTGTACTCCATCAGCATAAAACTGAGCGGGCGAAACATTCAAACTGATAAATTGCTCACGCCCTTCTTCATACCAAATTTTGGCCTGCTCTAGCACTGCTTTAAAAACCCAATTGCCTATGCCTACAATTAGGCCGGAATCCTCGGCAAAAGGAATGTACTCTGAAGGGGGAACCAGACCTAACTCGGGGTGCTGCCAACGGATCAAGGCCTCGTACTTCACTACCTGTCCGGTACGCATATCCACAATAGGCTGGTAATACAAAATAAACTGATTTTCATCTATAGCACGTTGCAAGCTTTCCGAAAACATCATGCGGGCTTGTATGGCCTCGCTCATGGCGGGAATAAAATAACAATATTGATTGCGCCCCGAGTCTTTAGCACCATACATGGCCATATCTGCATTTTTAAGTAACTCGCTAGCATCGCTAGCATCTTCGGGGTACATAGTTATACCAATACTGGCCGAAACCGTAGCCATTCCGTCGCCTAAGTAGTAAGGCTGAGCAATGGCTTTAAGAATGTCCTCACAAATACGGTTTACTATTTTTTGATCAGTTACGTTAGTCACAATTACCGTAAACTCGTCCCCTCCGATACGGGCAACGGTATCTGAATCGTCACGTACACAGGATAGGAGTCGCTTTGCTGCCTCGCGCAACAGTAGATCGCCAACATCGTGCCCAAATGTATCGTTTACGTCTTTAAATAAATCCAAGTCAAGAAAAATGAGTGCAAACGCTTTATTGTTTTCGTCAGCATCTTGCATAGCTTGCTGTAACCGCGTTTGAAAAAGCTGACGGTTTGGAAGCTCGGTTAAGTGATCGTAATTTGCTTGACGCCAAATATCTTCTTCTCTTTCTTTGTGTGTGGTGACATCAAAAAACAAACCAATGCGTCTGTAGACAGAACCGTCGTCGTTATAACACGTACTGATATTTAAACGTTCAGCGTATTCCTCACCACTTTTACGTCTATTCCACAGATCGCCTTGCCAACGACCTGTGGTGCGAAGTTGCTGCCACATTTTGCGATAAAACGACGTACTGTGGCGTCCAGAAGACAAAATGTTCATTGAGCGCCCCACAATTTCAGGCAGCTCGTACCCTGTTATTTCAGAAAAAGCAGGGTTTACATCTACAACCAACCCATTTTCATCAGTCACTACAATTGCTTCGCCTGTGTTTTCATAAACTAAGCCTGCAATTTGTGCTGAGCGCTCGCTTTCTTTTCTTTGACTAATATCTAAAACGAACAGCACATGTACTAAGGTCTCATCATAATGGGTGCGAATAAAACAGACTTCCACATCGACTTTACGACCACTAAAGTGAGTAAACTGCTCTTCGATCAGCAACTCTTTTTGCCCTTGGGTAAACTGCTCTACTACCGTGTCATAAGCCCCAAAAACGCTGTGAACTTGCCCCATCTTTAAGAGCTGACTACGCTCATAGCCAACCAGCTGCGCAAACTGTCTGTTTACAAAGCTAAAACGATTGTTTTGTATAATCGCTACTCCCACCAAAGCATTATTTGCCAGGCTAGAAAACAGCTGTTGCTGATTAATAAATCGGGGGCGTTCTTTTGATTGTGCTGACATGTAATTTCCGTGATGAACTGAACCGCTATGGCTCAAACCGTAAGGCCACAGATAATGAACTAAATAATAAAAACGACATAGGTGGTAGCTATAGGCATAAATCGCCATCTATGTAACCTATAGTAACACCTCACACATAAAACTAGCTTTTAAAAATTTTAATGGTATACTTATAGCTTGTCATAAGTATGATGATCATTAAAGCAATCATAAGTTTAAGACAATCTCTTATGTTTAGTGCGCTTTAGGTCATCAAACAGAACAGTCTTTAGTAAGTTTACACATATTTGCAAAAAGACTTGCACAAATCGAAAAGTTAGTGCATAATTCTAATTCTTCGTTACAGCAGCCATGAATTGCATGGCAGCAACAAATGGGGGTATAGCTCAGCTGGGAGAGCGCTTGCATGGCATGCAAGAGGTCATCGGTTCGATCCCGTTTACCTCCACCAACGATTTATTGCTTGAACGCATAGTTAAACTAAAATATAGTTTTATTTGCGCAACTAGGTCCCCATCGTCTAGAGGCCTAGGACATCGCCCTTTCACGGCGGCAACCGGGGTTCGAATCCCCGTGGGGACGCCATCCATTCGATGGCAAACAAACTACTAGGAGTGGTAGTTCAGTTGGTTAGAATACCGGCCTGTCACGCCGGGGGTCGCGGGTTCGAGTCCCGTCCACTCCGCCAGATTTCATATGTTTTGTAGTACCTCAATTACAAAACGTATTTACCGCTTATTGCGCTAGGTCCCCATCGTCTAGAGGCCTAGGACATCGCCCTTTCACGGCGGCAACCGGGGTTCGAATCCCCGTGGGGACGCCATCCATTCGATGGCAAACAAACTACTAGGAGTGGTAGTTCAGTTGGTTAGAATACCGGCCTGTCACGCCGGGGGTCGCGGGTTCGAGTCCCGTCCACTCCGCCAAATATCAAAAGCCTTGTGATTTTCACAAGGCTTTTTTGTTTTCTGCTTTAGAGTCACGCCTCTACCACCTATCCCCCCCGCACGAAGCGCACAAGCACAGCAAACAGTAACTAAATACAACCGTTTTTAAAGCTAACTTCGTTTAAAACACACCAAATCCGCTCAAAATACCTTTTAAATATTTTACATCAGGCTTTTTTAGCCGTAAAAGCCGAGTATAAATTTGGCTTAATACTTCCTATTTTCTATAGTTTGTGCTGATTTCACTTAATGTTTTGAAGGTACTATTGTGAGCCAATCCTCTACTATTTCCTCATGGTCGGTTGCTGATGTGGTTGCTTTGTATGAACTGCCTTTTATGGATTTAATTTGGAAAGCTCAACAAGTGCACCGCCAACATCATGACCCGCATGCTATCCAACTGTCTAGTTTGCTTTCTATTAAAACGGGTGGCTGTCCCGAAGACTGCAGCTACTGCCCACAGTCATCCAAATACAATACTGATGTAGAAAATGAGCGTTTACTAGATGTGGAAACTGTTCTTGCTGCTGCAAAAGCAGCCAAAGACAATGGTGCCCAACGCTTTTGTATGGGGGCAGCTTGGCGCTCCCCTACAGAAAAACAAGTTGATCAAGTCATTGAGTTAGTCCAAGCAGTAAAAGGCTTAGGTATGGAAACTTGCGTCACACTGGGCATGCTTAAAGACGGCCAAGCAGAACGCCTCAAAGACGCTGGTCTTGATTATTACAATCACAACTTGGATACCTCTCCCGACTTTTATAAAGAAATCATCAGCACCCGTACCTACCAAGATCGCATAGATACATTAAATCGCGTACAAAAAGCGGGCCTAAAAAGCTGTGTGGGGGGTATTGTTGGTTTAGGAGAGTCTAGGGAACAACGCGCGCGGCTTATTACTCAGCTTGCTAACCGCAACCCCTACCCTGAATCAGTCCCCATTAACCAACTGGTACGTGTTCAAGGCACACCCTTAGCTAATAACAACGACTTTGACGAATTTGAGTTCATACGCACCATTGCTATTGCGCGCATTACAATGCCGCGTGCTGCCGTGCGGCTTTCAGCTGGGCGCAGCAGCATGAGCGATGCCAGCCAAGCGTTGTGTTTTATGGCTGGCGCTAATTCCATTTTCTATGGTGACCAGCTTTTAACTACTGGCAATCCTCAGTTTGCTGTAGACCAGTCTCTATTCCAACGTCTGAATTTACACTCTAGTCATCATGCTATGAATCCCAGCACATGCTCCGCTCAAGATGAAATAAGCGCTGCAACCGTTAAACGATGCGGCCAAGCCCGCGCTGTTGCTGAAGCGTTATAACCATGTGGCTACTTATTAGCAGCATTATTTGTAGTGTTGCCGTCTCAGTTTTACTTAAACTTGCACGAGCACGCCAAATTCAAGTGGCTCAAGCCATTGCTTTTAATTATGTGTCTGCCACTGCGCTCACGCTGGTGCTTTTACAGCCAAAGCCAAGCAGCTTATTAACGCCCCAGACCCCTTATTGGGTAGTAATAGCGTTAGGGTTACTGTTGCCCAGTATTTTTCTCGTCATGGCACAGGCTATTCGCCATGCTGGCATAGTACTCAGCGACGCAGCTCAACGCTTATCACTGGTTATCCCTTTAATTGCGGCGGCTGTTGTTTTTGGAGAAGTGCTAGCTGGTAGTAAATGGCTAGGCATTGCGCTAGGGTTAACAGCGCTTATTTGTTTAAGCTTTGGTTCTAAAAAGCTCCATCAACCCATTGCTACCTCTGCTGGACTCTGGCTTTTAGGGGTATGGGTTGGGTATGGCGCTATAGATGTGTTGTTTAAACAGCTCTCTAAAAGTGGTGCTGGGTTTAGCAGCAGCCTATTAGTGACTTTTGTTTTGGCAGCGTTGTTCTTATTTAGCTGGTTAGCTTGGCGAAAAACGCAGTGGCATAGTCGCTCTATTGCTGTTGGCTTGTTGCTGGGAGTAATAAATTTTGGGAATATTTATTTTTATATTCGAGCACACCAACACTTTCCCGAACAGCCCACCTTGGTATTTGCAACCATGAACATTGGGGTGATTAGTTTAGGAACTCTAGTAGGAGCGGGTTTTTTTAAAGAAAAGCTTAGCCCTATTAGCCTAGTTGGCATAGGGCTAGCTTTAAGCGCTGTGCTGGTTTTATTGCCCTAGCTTAATCCACACGCACAGTGGGCACAACTTGCTCTGTGGGGGTGGAATCTAAGCCACCCACCGAAGCTTCTGTTTCAGCATCAGCAGCAAGCTCATCAAAAACAGGGTCATGCGAAATATCGCTGGTGATATCGACCCGTGGGTCTAGCGCAGCCGAGCTATGTATATGAGGCATGGGCACAAAATCAGTGGGTGCATCTTGACTAAGGTGCGTACCTTTAATTTTAGTGGGACGCACTAAAAAGCTTAGACCTACCCCACAGGCACAGAAAAAGATGTAATACCAATTGCTGCCTAGCTTGTCCATTAACAAGCCTACCAACAGCGGGCCTATACAGGCCCCTACCCCATACACCATATACAAAATAGCACTTAAACCTACACGTCGGTCTGGGTCTACGTTATCATTTGCAAAAGCAGCACCCAAGGGATATAAAGTAAAAACTAAAATGCCAAACAGTGCAGAAAAGCCAAGCAACCAGTAATACGAAAATTCCAACCAACCTAATAACGGCAAAGCAAATAAAAACAGCAGCAAGGCATTAATACGTATGGTCGTGACACGTCCAATACGATCCGCCAACCAACCTACTGGCCATTGAGCCATTACCCCAGCCGCCACAGAAACAGCCACAAACACAGCCACTTGCTCGCTATTTAATTCGGCCCGTAATGCATACACTGGCCCCAAGGCATAAAATGCCCCTGTTAGCATGCCAGCGACTAACAGTACGCTAATTGACAACGGCACCCGTTCGACATAATAACGAGCGTGAATGGGCGCTGGAACCTGAAGCGCAGGGTGCAATCGACGTGTTAACGCAATAGGCACTAAACTTAGCACAGAACAAATGGCTACAAAAATAAGTGGCTCGTAGTTCATATCGGGAAAACGAGTGAGAGCAACCTGGCCTAACACTGTGCCCAAACTATTCATCACCATGTAAAACGCAAAAATAATACCCCGTCGCTCGTTGTCAGTTTGCTCATTAAGCCAACTTTCAATCGCGATAAACTGCGTTACCATGGCTGCCCCCGCCACAAAACGCAAGCCTAACCAAATCCAGAGGTTGTCCACCATGATTTGGATTAACACAGATACCGTTACAAAAGCGGCACTAGCGGCATAGGCCCGAATATGACCAATGCTAAGAATAAGCCGATGACCTACTCGGGCCCCAAAAACTAAGCCCAAGTAGAAGATAGCCAGCAAAGCCCCTACCCAAATTTCTGAAACAGAAAGCTGCGTAAGGCGCAAGCCCATATAGGTATTAAATAAACCGGACCCGGTTAACAACACCAGCGTGGCTAAATATAAAGAAGAGAAGGCACCAATTGAGTTGAGCATGTGTACACATTAAATGAGACAGCTGGCCTAGAGGCCAGCTGCACTATGAAAACAAAAATGCCATGCGACGTGTTAGAGCTGGTTTAATAAAGTTTGGGCATCGCTTTTCTCTAAAGCGCCACCCTCGTCTATAAACAGTGCCTTAACCACCCCATCATCTAGATAGGCCGAGAAACGTTGTGCCCGTTGCCCAAGACCTTTTGCACTCAAGTCTAACACCAAGCCTAGTTTTTTCATCCACTCTGCACTACCATCCGCCATCATGCGAATAGCACCATTGACCTGGCGATCCCGCCCCCACGCCTCCATAACAAACATATCATTCACTGCAACACACCAGACCTCGTCAATACCCTTGGCCTTAAAAGCGTCTACCTGTTCAAGATAGTCAGGCAAATGACGCTCAGTGCATGTCGGTGTAAAAGCGCCTGGCACAGAGAACAACACAATACGTTTATTTTTGACTAAATCATTGACCTCATGGCTTTGAGGCGATTGCCCTGTGACAAACTCTGCCAAGGTCGCATTGGGTACGGTATCACCTATTTTAATGGTCATAGTTCCTCCTAAATAAAATGAGCTTTGTCATGTCATACTAATGGATAGTACCCTCACACGGCAATGCACCCGAGCAGAAAAAGTAAAGACTGGTCAACGGCTTAAAAACTATGCAGTCCCATCATTGCATTACAAACTCGTTGGTGCCCTTAGGGGCTTTTATGTTGAACCGCCATGGCATGGGTATAATAGAGCAGCTATTGGCTTAGCCTAATTTGGCTAGTCTAGAACTCAACCTACAGAGAGACTCATGGGCTTCAAAATCACAGATTCCGATTTAACTCTGACCCACTTAGATCAGAGCGGCCAAGTCCGCATGGTGGATGTCAGCCACAAAACGCGCAGCGCTCGTGAGGCAATTGCTCGCAGCACCGTGCGCCTCAGCGCGGGGGCCTATCAATTACTCACCGCCCAAGACAACGCCAAAGGCGAGGTCTTAAACACAGCTCGTATTGCTGGCATTCAAGCCGCCAAACGCTGCGCCAACTTGATCCCCTTGTGCCATACCTTGGCCTTAGACTTTGTTGGCATCGATTTTGAACTCGACCCTGAGCACCATTTACTGCATATTTTCGCCACCTGTCGCTGCGCCTATACCACTGGTGTGGAAATGGAAGCCATGATGGCCGCCAGCGTTGCTGCACTCACCATTTACGATATGTGCAAAGCCGCTGACAAAGGTATTGTTATTGAAGACACGCGTTTATTGCGCAAGTCCGGGGGTAAATCAGGTATATGGGAAGCAAACGCCTAATCCCTAGATCATTCGGTTTATCTCTCAAGGAATTCTCATGCCCACTTCAACTATAGATGTTTTATATTTTGCTCAAGTTGCTGAGCTAACCCAAAAGCGCCAAGAAAGCTGGCCTCTAGAGCAGCCTATTGCGGTTAGCTCGTGGCTAGCACAGGTTGTTAGCACATATCCTGTGCTGGCTCCTTTACAATCGCGGTTAAAAATTGCTATTAACCAATATCATGTAGAGCATGATGCCACCATTAACCCCGGCGACGAAGTAGCCGTTTTTGAACCTGTTACCGGAGGCTAATATGGTTATCGTTCAAGAGCACGACTTTGACGCAGCCCAGCTCATTGCTGACTTGCATCAGGCCCACCAAGGCCATGCGGGTGCGTTATTAAGCTTTATGGGCTATGTACGCGATTTTAACCCAGACGCCCCCACCGAAACGCTATTTCTAGAGCACTACCCAGGTATGTGCGAGCGAGAGATCACCGATATTTGCGAATACGCTAAACAACGCTGGGATATTCTAGACTATTGCGTGGTTCATCGTGTGGGTGAAATGCATTTAGGTGAACAAATTGTGTTTGTTGGCGTCACAAGCATTCATCGTGGCGATGCTTTTGCAGCAGGTGAATACATTATTGATGCCCTTAAAACGCGCGCTCCTTTTTGGAAACGAGAAAAACTTCAATCAGGTGAAAAGTTTTGGGTACAACAACGCGAGGCGGATGCTCTCAAAACGGCTGAATGGGAATCCCATGATTAAACTAAATTGTGCTGTATTAACTATTTCTAATTCACGCACGGCTGCCAATGACACCTCTGGCGACTATTTAGTCGATCAACTACAACGTGCTGGTCACCTCTGTTTAGAGCGCACAGTTAGCCCCGCCAATATCTATGCACTACGCAAGATCATCAGTAGTTGGATCGCCGATCCTCGCATTCATGTCATTATCACCAATGGCGGCACAGGCTACGGCCCAGAAAAAAATACCATTGCCGCATTACAGCCACTTTTTGATCAAACCATTACTGGTTTTGGTGAGCATTTTCGTCAGTTGTCTTTCGAAGACATCGGCAGCTCAGCCATGCAGTCAGACGCTTGCGCGGGGTTAGCTAATCAAACTGTTATTTTTTGCTTGCCCGGATCCACCAATGCCTGCCGTTTGGCTTGGACCCGTCTTATCCGTGACCAACTAAACAGCCAGCATACCCCCTGTAATTTTGCTGATCACTGTGCTACCAAATCCTAAACTGCTTTCTAAAAAGGGTTATTATGCTCGACTTTGATACCGCTCAAGACCGCCTTATCCAAGCGGCTGTTCGTCCCACACGCACTGAGCGTATTCCGGTACATTCTGCTTTAGGACGTATAGTAGCCGATACGGTTCAGGCTTCTATTGACATCCCCCCAGCAGATAATAGCGCCATGGACGGCTATGCCATTCGGTTTGCAGACTACCAAGAAGGCGTAGGCTTAGCGATTCAGCAACGGTGCTATGCGGGCGATATCCCTGAACCACTCCAAGCCGGCAAGGCCATCCGTCTTTTTACTGGCAGCTTAATGCCTGCTGGCGCAGATACCGTGGTTATACAAGAAAACTGTACTGAGTCAGACGACGTGGTCCAGATTCAAACCGCTCCCGCCCAAGGCGTGAACGTGCGCTATCGTGGTGAGGACATGGGTCAAGGGAAAACGATCCTTCTCAAAGGCGAAACCATTAACAGTGGTCATATTGCTATGCTTGCCTCACAGGGCATTACTGAGATTGAGGTATACCCCATTCCTAAAATCGGCATTCTTACGACTGGCGATGAGCTCACTGAGCCAGGGCAGCCCCTCAAAGAAGGACAAATCTACAACTCTAACGCACCGATGCTAGCTGCCTTAGTGCAACAGCTTAACGCCAAAGTTCATCTTGTTTTGCACGCCAAAGACACCTTAGAAGCCATCCAAGCAGCATTAACTCAACTTAGCGAGGAGTGCGATTTGGTCTTAACCGTGGGCGGGGTTTCGGTTGGGGATAAAGACTTGGTGAAGCCAGCCATTGAGCAATTGGGCGGCGAAATGAACTTATGGAAAGTGCGCATGAAGCCAGGCAAACCCGTTGCTCTGGCTCATATTGGTCAAACTCCCATTGTAGGGCTACCAGGCAATCCCGTTTCTTCGTTTGCGGTGTTTACACTGATGGTCTCACCCATGATTCGTATTATTCAAGGTCGCCGTCATGCTATGCCACAGGTGCTCTATGGCAAACTAGACAGCAACACCGTATTTTATGGGTGGCGCGAAGAATTTATTCGGGTTCAAGCTCGTCCTGATGCGGATGGTTTTTTATACTTAACCCCCCATGCCCAACAAGGCTCGGCTATTATTAGCTCTTTAGCTTGGTCCACAGGCCTTGCACGCATTCCAGCAGAGCAAGAGGCTGGGCTAGGCACAACGGTAGCCTATTACGACCTAAAACACTGGGGCTATTAGTCCACTTTCATATCAAGCGCCCTTAATTGGGCGCTTTGTATATCAGCTGGGGTATTAATATTAAAAAAGTGCGAAGCCGCATACTGCTGCATAGTAACCGCTACTGCTTGATGCTTTTGTAACCACCCTTGCACGCGACGCTCGCCTGCCAACACATCGGCTTTTAATATTGCTAGTGACGAGCGATGAGCTAACAAGCATAACGGGTAAGAACGTTCATGCTGCATATAAAACAGAGTGCGCTTGGGCTCAGCTAGACGAGCATCCCAAAGTGTCTGTAATAAGGGCGGGCGTATAAAAGGAGTATCTACCGGTAGCACCATTAGCCACTCTGTTTCACATTGCTCTAATAACGCCCAAAGCCCAGCTAATGGCCCTTGATAAGGTTCAAGCATAGCTGGGTCAGCCACCACGGTGCCATAGGTGGCATAATCGGCTTGGTTTCGATTTGCACTAATTAAAAGAGGTGACTGACAAAATGCGGTTAAACAGTGGTGCACCCAAGCCACTAAAGGTTTGCCTTGTAACTCCACCAAACCTTTATCAATAGAGCCAAGCTCTTGGAGACGACGCGCTTGACCACCCGTCAAAATAGCACCTGTTAGCTCTTTTTTAGGCATTAGCCACCTATGTAGCTCATTTCTATTTTTTCTCGTGGGGCTTGGTTTTGACCGCGGAGCTCGGAATAACGATCGCCACGACCATGCCAGACCTCCATGAGGTGCGCGGCAATCTCGTTATCCGTTGCGTTACTGCGCAATAAGCTGCGAACGTCGTAACCGCGACTAGCAAATAAGCACAAAAAGAATTGCCCCTCGGGAGATAAACGCATCCGGGTACAGTCGCCACAGAAAGGATTGGAAACGCTAGTGATAATACCGAATTCGCCACTGCCGTCTACATAGCGATACCGGTCAGCCACTTCACCGTAATAATCGGCGGCCACCGCTTCGATATCAAACTCTTGCGCTAGTTGCTCTACAATTTGAGCGCCTGTGATGACCTCAGCCATATTCCAACCGTTGGTATTTCCTACATCCATGTATTCAATAAAACGTAGAGCATGACCACGACCTTTAAAGTAACGCGCCATGGGGACAATTTGATCATCGTTGATGCCTTTACGCACAACCATGTTGACCTTAACGGGCGCTAAGCCAACCTCGGCCGCTTTTTCTATGCCAGCCAAAACGCGCTCAACCGCGACTTGACTATCGCTAAGCTGCGTAAAACGAGCACTATCCAGCGCATCTAAACTGACTGTGACACGGTGCAAACCCGCCTCTTTCAATGCTTGGGCTTTTTGAGCTAACAAGGTCGCATTGGTTGTCATGGCGAGCTCTACAGGCTGACCATCTGGAGTGCGTAACTGCGCCAACAAAGCAATTAAATTTTCTATGTGTTTACGCAATAAGGGCTCGCCCCCAGTGAGACGAATTTTTTGTACCCCCATTTGTACTGCTATGCTGGCTACACGTACAATTTCCTCAAAGCTCAGTAATTGCTGTTGAGGTAAAAAAGCGTGATCCGCACCGAACACTTCGCGCGGCATACAATAAGTACAACGGAAATTACAACGGTCTGTTACGGAAATACGTAAATCACGTAAAGGACGCTGTAAACGGTCGCGCAGCCCCGTTCCCTCGTGAGCCACCACCGTGGGCTGACGAGCCGGAGCCAAAGAGGTCGAAGAAGTATTAAGTATGCGTCCAGTCATGTGTGTGCTGTAGAGTAGTCAAATCAAAATCATCACCAAAAGCATCGGCTAATGTATAAAGGGTACCGATGCCTGTGGCTTCATACCCAGCCAATTGCTGCATATAGTGATGGTAATCAGCGCTGCGTAGGCGCTGTAAAAACTGTTGTATGATGGCACTATTAACCATCTCTTGGTGAAACGCAAAGAAATACCGCTGTTTTGCTAGGGAAATAAAGTCTAAGCCACAACGCTGCGCTGCCGTTTCAATACCAAAGCCTACATCTGCCATGCCACTTGCTACATGGGCTGCTACCGCCATGTGGGTGAATTCAGTGGCACCATAATTCAAAATTAAATCGGCATCTAAGCCTTGTTCTGAAATCATTAATTCCATTAAGTTTCTGGAGCCAGAGCCTTTTTGGCGATTCACTACGCGAACCTCTGGACGCATTAAATCGGCGATGGAATGAATACCCAGAGGGTTATCTGCTTGTACAAACAACCCCACATTGCGCTGTGCTAAAAAAGCCAGCGCCAACGAGGTCTGAGAAAGCAGCGGTTTGTACATGGCTAAAGTGGGGGCTTGATAATGCCCAGTAGGAATTTCAAAACCAGCAACATCACATTCACCCCGCTGGAGGGCTTCGAGTGCCTCTATACCGGTGCGGTAATTAAGCTCTATAGACGGAACCTGCTCGTCTGGTTTTTGGCGCATTAACCCCTCTACCGCAAAACCATGACTTGCATAGAGACGCAGTAATACCTGCTGCTTTTTATAAAGATCGTGTAGACCTGCACTAAAGACCTGTTGCTGCTCTTGTAAAAATGCACGTATCTTTTGATCAGATAGGCGGTATTGATGCAAAAGCTGTCGTGCAAAATCGGTGAGTTTGCTGCCCTGCCGTCTAGAGGTTTCAATTAAGGTCACAGCTAGCACCTGCTCGGCTTGGCGTATAACACCCCAAGCATGACGATAGGATAATTGCGTGAGTTTGGCGGCAGCCGATAAGTTGCCCACTTTATCTAGGGCTGCCAACAGCTGCATTAATGCACTGAGGTCTAACGTAGACGTTGCAGCAATAGACCACTGTGCCTGCACAACGACTTTTGTGCTTTCATCCATGAAAATCCCCATTGGCCTTCTAATATGTTCTGAATAACATATTAACACAAGCTATTGTTGCCCGGGCAAGCTTATTGATTAATAAGCACTATATGGGTAAATTTAAGCATAATCACCCCCATAATAATATGTAATCTTAATCATATAGGAGACTGCCACTAGGCAGACCCAAACGCCTATGTCCATACCTGTCCCTGCTTTGACTGCTGAACAGCTAGCTACGGTACTGCAAAATGCGCTAGATCAACACGCCCACAAAGAAGGCAACTTATTGCCTTTGTTGCATAGTATCCAAGATCAATTACGCTACATACCGGCTGCCATCGTTCCCCTACTTAGCACAGCAATTAACCGCTCTCGTGCAGAAATACACGGTGTCATCAGTTTTTATACGCATTTTCGTACCCAGCCCCCCGCTCCTGTATTGCTTGAACTCTGTCGTGCTGAATCCTGTCAGGCGCGTGGTGCCAACCATCTAATTACCCAAGTTAAAGAACAATTGGGGTGTGATTTCCATCAGACCAGTTCAAACGGGCACGTTTCACTCGAGCCAGTCTATTGCTTGGGCTTATGCTCGCAAGGCCCTGCCGCCATGATTAATGGCACACCAGTGGCACATCTTAATCTGCAGACACTCAATCAAGAACTCCAAGAAAAAGGAGTGCAATCATGAACCCCATTCGTCTTTATATACCGCGCGACACGGCTGCTGTGGCAGCTGGCGTAGAAAGCTTGATTCCTCTTATCAAAGCCCAAGCCCAAGCTCAAAACCAAGCAATTGAAATCGTGCGCAATGGCACATTTGGTTTGCTGTGGCTTGAGCCCCTCATAGAGGTCCAAACTGCAAAGGGGCGTATCGCCTACGGTCCTGTTTATGCTAAAGACATAGCCAGCTTGTTTGAAGCCAACTGGCTTCATGGCGGCGACCATCCTTTATGTCATGGTCTTACCACCCAAATTCCCTATTTAAAAAATCAAGAACGTCTTACTTTTGGGCGTATTGGTCATATAGATCCTTTGTGTCTCGAAGACTATGCCGCCCATGGTGGCTGGCAAGGCTTATCCCAAGCCTTAACCCTCAGCCCTCAGGCCATCGTCGACGCCACCACCGAATCCGGCTTACGTGGGCGCGGCGGTGCTGCTTTTCCTACGGGCATTAAATGGAACACCGTATTGCACGCCGCAGCGTCCCAAAAATACATAGTTTGTAATGCCGACGAAGGTGACTCTGGCACGTTTTCAGACCGTATTTTAATGGAAGCTGACCCTTACAGCTTAATTGAAGGCATGATCATTGCCGGGTTGGGCGTTGGTGCAACCCGAGGCTATATTTACTTACGCTCAGAATACCCTCTGGCCTACGAGGTATTGCAACAAGCCATTAAAAACGCCTATGCCGCTAACTATTTAGGCAAGTCTATCCAAGGCTCTTCTTATCAGTTTGATCTCGAGGTTCGCCTAGGCGCGGGGGCCTATATTTGTGGCGAGGAAACCTCATTACTCGAAAGCCTTGAGGGCAAACGGGGAGTTATTCGTTTTAAACCGCCCCTACCGGCACTTCAGGGCTTTTTAGGCCAACCTACCGTTGTCAACAACGTGGTCACACTAGCCAGTATTCCTATTATTTTTGCTAAAGGCGCTGCCTACTATAAAGAATACGGCATGGGCCGTTCGCGCGGCACCCTAGCTTTTCAATTAACAGGCAACCTTAAACAGGGTGGCTTAGTCGAAAAAGCCTTTGGGGTAACCTTGCGGGAATTACTGTACGACTATGGTGCAGGCAGCGCTTCTGGTCTAGATTTACGCGCTGTCCAAGTCGGCGGCCCCCTGGGTGCTTATTTACCAGAGTCCGATTGGGACGTGCCCCTCGACTACGAAAGTTATGCCGCTATTTCCGCCATGGTGGGGCACGGAGGCATTGTGGCCTTTGATCAACAGGTAGATATGGCAGAAATGGCACAGTACGCCATGGAGTTCTGTGCGGTCGAGTCCTGTGGTAAGTGCACCCCCTGTCGTATTGGGTCCACTCGCGGGGTAGAAACCATTGCTAAAATCCGCCAAAAACAAGACGCCGAAGCCAATGTGGTTTTACTTCACGACTTATGCGATACCTTAACCCATGCCTCCCTATGCGCTTTGGGTAGCATGACGCCCTATCCTGTCTTGTCTGCGCTTAACCATTTTGCAGAAGACTTCGGCTTAGAGCCAAGCACCAGCACTAGCGCTACCGTATAAAGGAGACTCTTATGTTAGAAACCGTTATTATTCGCGAACGAGATTTCGGTACGCCCGCCTCCACGTCTTTAGAGCAAGTGACTCTAACCATTGACGGTCATCAGGTCACAGCGCCTGTAGGCACATCCATTATGCGTGCTGCGGCCGAAGCCGGTATACAAATTCCAAAATTGTGCGCAACAGACTCTCTAGAGCCGTTTGGCTCTTGCCGTTTATGTTTAGTGGAAATCGAAGGACGTCGGGGGCAACCAGCATCATGTACGACGCTAGTCGAAGAAGGTCTAGTCGTTACCACAGCCAACGAACGCTTACATAAAGTACGACGCAATGTGATGGAGCTTTATATCTCTGATCACCCTCTAGACTGTTTAACCTGCTCAGCCAATGGCAACTGCGAGCTACAAACCGCTGCAGGTCAAGTCGGCTTACGCGAGGTACGTTATGGCTACGATGGAGCCAATCATCGTGATGCCTGCGCAGATATCACCAACCCCTACTTCACCTTTGATCCCAAGCTTTGTATTGTATGTAACCGCTGTGTGCGTGCCTGTGAAGAAACCCAAGGCACTTTTGCTTTAACCATTGATGGACGCGGTTTTGCAGCCCAAGTCGCTGCTGGGCAAATGGAAACCTTTTTAGATAGTGATTGTGTTTCATGTGGGGCTTGTGTGTCAGCTTGTCCTACTGGCTCACTCATGGAAAAAAACGTGATTGAAATGGGCCAGCCCGATCAAGCTATCATCACAACCTGTGCCTATTGCGGCGTAGGGTGTGGTCTAAAGGCAGAAACCAAAGGAGAACAAATTATACGCATGACGCCGTGGAAAGATGGCAAAGCTAACCGCGGTCACGCTTGTGTAAAAGGCCGGTTTGCTTGGGGCTATACCACTCATGAGGACCGCATCACTACTCCCATGATTCGTCGTAGTATTAACGACCCCTGGCAACAGGTGTCGTGGCAAGAAGCCCTCGATTATGCAGCCAGCGAAATCAAACGAATTCAAGCTCAATACGGTACCCATTCCGTCGGTGGTATCACCTCGTCACGTTGCACTAACGAAGAAACCTATCTAGTGCAAAAATTAGTTCGGGCTGCATTTGGTACCAATAACGTAGATACCTGTGCTCGTGTGTGTCACTCGCCTACCGGCTATGGGCTTAAACAAACTCTAGGCGAATCTGCAGGTACTCAAACCTTTGATTCGGTTATGGCCAGTGATGTGATCTTAGTCATGGGAGCCAACCCCAGCGATGCTCACCCTGTGTTTGCTTCCCGTCTAAAACGACGTTTACGCCAAGGCGCTAAGCTGATTGTGATTGATCCCCGTGCTATTGATTTGGTGTCCTCACCGCACATCAAAGCGGACTATCACTTGGCCCTACGTCCTGGCACAAATACGGCTTTGCTCTCTGCTTTAGCCCACGTCATCGTAACGGAAAATCTCTGCAATGACGCCTATATCGCAGAGCGCTGCGAAACGGATTCTTTTGCAGCGTGGCAAGCCTTTGTTAGTCAGCCTGAAAATTCGCCCGAAGCCATGGCACCTATTACCGGAGTGCCTGCAGAAACCATTCGTGCCGCAGCACGCTTGTATGCCACCGGTGGCAATGCCGCCATTTACTATGGGCTAGGTGTCACCGAACACACCCAAGGTTCAACCACAGTCATGGCCATCGCAAACCTTGCCATGGCCACCGGCAACATCGGTTTCGAAGGCGTGGGAGTTAACCCATTGCGGGGGCAAAATAACGTCCAAGGTTCCTGCGATATGGGCTCCTTCCCCCATGAGCTACCCGGATATCGTCATATCTCTGATACCTTCACCCGCGAACTCTTTGAGGCAGAATGGGGGGTGAGACTCGAAGCTGAACCTGGTTTACGTATTCCTAATATGTTTGATGCAGCCCTAAGCGGCTCATTTAAAGCGCTGTATTGCCAAGGGGAGGACATCGTTCAGTCAGACCCTAATACCCAGCATGTCACCGCAGCGTTATCTTCAATGGAGTGCATTATTGTCCAGGATCTTTTCCTGAACGAAACCGCTAAATATGCCCATGTGTTTTTACCTGGCTCCTCTTTCTTAGAAAAAGACGGCACCTTTACCAACGCAGAACGTCGTATTTCACGGGTACGCAAAGTCATGGAACCAAAAAATGGGATGGCTGACTGGGAAATTACATGTGCGCTTTCTAAAGCACTAGGCTACCCCATGGACTACAGCCACCCAAGCCAAATCATGGACGAAATTGCCCGACTAACCCCAACCTTCCAAGGGGTTAGCTATAAGCGTATTGAAGAGCTAGGTGGTAGCGTACAGTGGCCCTGCAACGAGCAAAGCCCCGACGGCACCCCCATTATGCATATTGATGAGTTTGTCCGTGGCAAAGGTAAGTTTATGGTTACGCAATATGTGCCCACTACCGAGCGCGTCACCAAACGTTATCCACTACTACTCACTACAGGCCGAATTCTGTCACAATATAACGTAGGAGCCCAAACTCGCCGTACAGCTAATACCCTTTGGCATGCTGAAGACACCTTGGAAATCCATCCAATGGATGCAGAGGAACGACGTATCCAAACCGGGGATCTATTATCAGTTCGCAGCCGCAAAGGTGAAACCACCCTACGCGCCCTTGTTACTGAGCGCATGCAACCAGGTGTGGTCTATACCACGTTCCATTTCCCTGAATCTGGTGCTAACGTAGTCACCACTGATAATTCCGACTGGGCAACTAACTGTCCTGAGTACAAGGTAACAGCCGTCGAAGTCAGCCCAGTCACCCCCCAAGACAGCTCAACTTGGCAAGATCACTGGTCTCAGTTTAACCACGAGCAACAGCGTTTGCTAAAGGGAGAGGCTCCTCTTGATACCACGGAACCCATAGACTCACCTTCCTTAGAAACTCTTTAAGTTATGACACAAAGCACCGTCACCCCTTTTATTGCTGCTGATTCCGCCTTGGCTGCAGGGCAAAGTACACGCACCGTTTGGCGCCAAAAGCGCCACGGTTCGTCCATCGCCGAAGACGATCAACTCGCCACGGAAGTGCCTATTGCTTTGCAATACAACGGCATCAGCCACGCGGTGCTTTTGGCTACCCCCACCTTTCTGGAAGACCTAGCCATAGGGTTTTCTTTTACTGAAGGCATCATTCGTACCGCTGATGATATCTATGATGTGGTTGTAGAACACGATGAGCGGGGTTTTGTACTCAATATAGAAATTGCCTCGGCCTGTTTAAACCAGCTTAAACAACGACGACGTCAACTGGCCGGCAGAACAGGCTGCGGGCTTTGCGGTTTAGAAAGTTTAAATGAAGTACAACGAGACCTAGCTCCTGTCAGCCCTCCCGCTCAAGCGTATAACCCAACCGCTATTTTCAATGCTCTTGACCAGCTGCGTAACCAACAACCCTTACATCAAATCACTGGTGCCACGCACGCAGCAGGCTGGGCAGATCGCGAAGGAACCATACAGGTAGTTCGTGAAGATGTCGGACGCCACAATGCGCTCGACAAACTAATTGGCCATTTACTGACCCACCAAACTGATGTCAAAAGCGGCTTAGTTGTGGTGTCTAGCCGGGCCAGCTTTGAAATGGTACAAAAAACAGCAGCACTGGGGGCTTCAGCATTAGTGGCTGTGTCTGCCCCCACCACCTATGCGACTCAAGTGGCGGATGAGCTCGGCCTGTTACTGGTTGCTTTTGGTCGAGAAAAACAATTCAGCGCTTACAGTCACCCCGAATTTTTACTAGCGAGTTAAGACTATGCAAGTTGATCCGCTCATTCCCATGCTCAATCAAATAGGAGCTTTTTTTGAAGCTCAACCCGACCCCCAAGCCTCTACCAAAGCCGTAGCTGACCATGTACGGCTGTTTTGGGAACCACGAATGCGTGAGAGTATTCTTCAGTTTTTAGAACAACACCCTGAGGGTAAAAGCCCAGAACATGAGCTTTTACCTATTGTGGTTAATGCATTAACCACGTACCGGCACGAGCTAACCCCTAGCTCACGCGTGTAATTGTGCCGGGCGTGCAGCCTCGATAACGGCTTGGTGTAAAAAACCAATAATGGCAAACCATAGCTCTTTATTGGCTGCCGCCAAACGCAAGGCTTGATCCACGTCCTGATACAAATGAAGGGTAGGCACATGCGCAAAGCTTAGGCCTGCCCCCACCCCTTCAAAGTCATACCACTGAAAATTATAATCAAAGCCAAACTGCTCTAGACGCTGACCAATAGCATGGTGATACTGAGCCGAGGCATGCTCTTGACCAGAAGCTAATAAAATAGGTCCTAAGCAGTTTTCCACAGCTAAGGGATAAGGCGAACGCACAGCAGCAGTGGGCTCACAAGCAATAACAGCCGACACTTGGGGGGCTAACTGCACACCAAGTAGCAACGCTAATTCAGCCCCCTCTTTATATCCTGACACAGCCACAAAATTATTTTTGGGGCTCATTGTGGTACGTACCCAAGCTAAAGCGGCCTTAAAAGCAAGCAGTGCGTCTGGCTCAGCCTCTAAGGTTGGGGTTTGGTCGTAATCAATCGCTAGTGCTATATAGCCACGTGCCGCATATAACGCAGCATGTGCCTCGTCCAAAGGGGCTGCGCTTTGATTTTTTAATACCATTACAGCAGGTTTATCCCCCGCTGTGCTTGGTACAAACATAATGCCATGAAAATCAGGCTGATTGATTTCTACACGCTGCACGGTAGCGTGAGTTAACCGCTGGGTGAGTACCGTCTTGGCGACTTGACCTGCACAATGTGCTTCAAGCTCAGTATGTAGCGCATGATGTACCGAGACCGGAAACAAATCGTCAGAGGCCGCATTTTCAGCTAGCTGCGTATAGATAAGCCCCAGGGGTTGCGCCGTGGTATAACTACCAGCGGTAGGCGCTACCTTTGATAAATCTGCTTGGCCTTGCGCGTCGGTTTGCACCGTAATCTGGCTGCGCCACACTTGCCCTGCTCGTTCCGTTTTAGAATAAATAGTGAGCTCAGTATGCGCAGGAGCACCCTTTACGACGAGCTTTCTGTCTATATCAATCAACGCATCAGCAAAATCCAACTCAAACGCTAACATTCACTTATCCTTTTAATCATTTTCATTATTGTACTCGTTGGGGCATAAAAAAAGCCTGCTTTAGCAAAGCAGGCTGGGATTACTGCGCGAAAATAAACTAGGTAGCGTCTTTTACACGGTAAACCAATACAGCGCAAGGAGCCAAATTAAGCACTTTTGCCGTTACGCTGCCTAGCAACAACCGAGACAGACCGCTGCGACCATGGCTACCAATAAAGATCAAATCGCAGCCTTCTTCGAGGGCGGCAGTGGCAACCGCGTCAGCCACATTAAAATTAGAAATAGAGCGCGATGTGGCTTTTACACCTGCGGTTTCAGCACGGTCTAAAACAGCCTGCAAGTATTTTTGCGACTGTAATGACGCGTTTTTTTCATAGTCTTCGTCTGTAATAGCATAGGCAGCCGCCATACCATCAAAACCTACTGTTGCTGCAAAAGGTTGAGTAACATGCAAGGCCACGACTTCTGCCCCAATTTGACGCGCAAAGGAAACACCTTTGTTAGCCGCTTGTGCAGACAATGTGGATCCATCGGTAGGAATTAGAATCTTTTTGAACATAATTTGCCCCGTTATTGGAAGTTATTACGCGAAGTGCTTGTATTGACTATACGTCAATTAAACTGCTGTACCTATTGATTAATATCAATTTTGTTGTGCGTATTGAAATAAATTTGCACAACGGTTACCGCTACGACAGTAGGCCAAAATAGGTGTAGGGAGTTCGGCCAAAAGCTGTTTGAATTCCTGAACATTTTCCAAAGTAATAGAACCGCTTACTACGGGTTGGTAGCGTACATTTAAGCCGGCTTGCTGTGCTGCTGCGATCATGGTTTCTGAGCTAGGTTGATTAAACTCTAACTCGAAATCGGGACGATTAATAATGACACTTTTAAAGCCTGCCTCGGCTGCAGCCTGAAGGTCTTGAGGCTGCAATTGAGGGGCAACAGCAAAGGTCTTGGTAAGTTGGCGGAATTCAAAGCTCATTCACTTCTCCGTGGTATGCAAAATTAATTGCTTCTAGTGTAGATGATATTAGATAAATCAACCACCAAACTTGATTAAGACTAAAGACGTAATAAGAGGTATATTAAATATACCTTTAATGCTTGGAGATCACCAGAATGAAAACACCTATATCCTGCAGTCGCGAAGACATTTCTCAGCTCGTTCATGATTTTTATGACCAAATTCGTCTGCATCCGAATCTAGGGCCTATTTTTAATGAGCATATTCAGGACTGGCCTACACACTTAAACACCATGGTTAGCTTTTGGTCGTCGATATTATTGAAAACCGGCGATTTTTCGGGGTCGCCCATGATGAAACATGCTGCGCTACCCAATTTAAGTGCTGATTTATTTGAGCAATGGTTACAATTATTTCATCAAACTTGCCAACAACAAGCTAACCCAGAGTTAGCAGAAACCGCCTGGTTGTTTGCGCAGCGTATTGCACGCAGTTTGTGGATGGGTTATCAAATCCAACAGCAACCAGAGCGGTCTCCTATTGATTTAGCTATTCGTGCTGATTAGTCAAAAGGGATAGGACGTGGTGTTTTGTCATGAGACGGGGGCAAAATAGGCAATGTAATTTGCGGTTGTTCGCCCGTTAAGGTTTTTAAAAATGCCACAATATCTGCATTTTCTTGGTCACTAAAATGACGTCCAAGTTGTAAACGCCCCATAATATCCACAGCTTCAGTCAACGTATCTACAGCCCCATCATGAAAATACGGATAGGTTAACTCTACGTTGCGTAAGGTTGGCACTTTAAAACTAAACCGGTCAGCATCAGCCCCTGTCACCGCACTACGGCCCTCGGCGGGGTTATCGGTTTGGTATGGCTCGACCACACCCATTTTTTGATAAGAAGAACCACCTAAGTTCACGCCATTGTGACAGGCTACACACCCACTGTTTTTAAAGAGCATATACCCCGCTAGCTCTTGATCTGTCAGGGCTTTGTCATCGCCCTTCAGCCATAAATCGAAGGCCGCATTAGGGGTAACCAGACTTTCCTCAAACACCGCAATAGCGTCCGTGACTTCATCAATGCTGAAATCTGCTTTGCCATATACCTGCTTGAACTCTTCTACGTACTGGGGAATAGACTGTAAAACCTCTACAGCCAGCTCGTGGGTAAAGCCCATTTCTAAGGGGTTGGCAATAGGGCCGCCGGCTTGGGCTTTTAAGTTTTCTGCACGCCCATCCCAGAACTGGGCCAAGTTTAGGCTGGAGTTAAGCACTGTAGGCGAGTTGATAGGGCCCTGCTGCCAACGGTCTCCAATAGAGGTTTTGATGTTATCTGAACCACCCATGCTTAGGTTGTGACAGGAATTACAGGAAATAAAACCAGATTTAGATAAACGCGGGTCAAAAAAGAGCTTTTTGCCTAGCTCTACCTTGGCAGCATCCTCGACCTGATAGGGGCTTACTGGCTGAACAGGCTCGGGACGCAAAGTGGTGGTGGTAGCAGTGACTGCAGTGGCAGCCCCCAACGAAAGAACCAACGCAGATAATCGTAAGCGGAACATCATGACTCCTAGTAAAAGCAATGTAACATTTATTTACCTTGTTTTATCATGGTTACTACTAGGACTTAACGATATACCTGTTCTATATAAATTTCTTTTATTTATTTAAAACTTAAAGGAACAAAGCTCTCTGTACTTTTAGTGTAGAGAGAGCTTTGAGCTAAAGCAGCAGAGCTTATACAAGCCCCAATGAATACATGGCGCTTTAGTGGTTTTGGTGAAGCGTTGTTTTAGACATTAAAGAGGAAGTTCAACACGTCGCCGTCTTGGACCACGTAGTCTTTGCCCTCGGCTCGCATTTTGCCGGCTTCTTTTGCCCCTTGTTCACCTTTGTATTGCACAAAATCGTCATAGGCAATGGTTTGGGCACGAATAAAACCCCGCTCAAAGTCGGTATGAATCACACCAGCAGCCTGAGGAGCAGTAGCCCCTACTGCTATAGTCCAAGCACGCACCTCTTTAACGCCTGCAGTGAAATAGGTTTGTAAGCCCAAAAGCTTATAACCAGCACGAATCACTCGGTTTAGGCCTGGTTCATCCATGCCCATGTCCTCGAGAAACACAGATTTATCTTCATCATCAAGTTGTGCAATTTCGGCTTCTACGGCAGCACAAACAGCCACTACAGGAGAGTTTTCTTTGGCAGCGTAGTCTTCTACTAATTGTAGATAAGGGTTTTGCTCGAAACCGTCTTCTGTGACATTAGCCACATACATGGCCGGTTTAGCCGTAATAAAACAAAACTGTTTAATTGCGGCCTGCTCTGACTCATCAAAATCTAAAGCACGAACAGGCGTTCCCTCACCTAGTGCAGCAATAATACGCTCTAGCGCATTGCACAAACGAATCGCGTCTTTATCACCAGAGCGAGCTGTGCGCTGATTGCGCTGCAAAGCACGCTCTGCACTGGCTAAATCCGCTAGCGCTAATTCGGTATGAATAACCTCGATATCGGCAATTGGGTCCACTTTACCGGACACATGCACCACATTTTCATCATCAAAGCAACGCACCACATGCACAATAGCATCTGTTTCACGAATGTTCGCCAAGAACTGATTCCCTAGGCCTTCGCCCTCTGATGCACCAGCGACTAGGCCAGCAATATCCACAAACTCGACAACGGCGGGTAACACACGCTCGGGCTTGACGATGTCAGCCAATGGATTTAAACGAGGATCTGGGACTTCTACTACGCCCACATTAGGCTCAATAGTACAAAAAGGGTAATTCTCCGCTGCAATACCGGCTTTGGTGAGTGCATTAAACAAGGTAGATTTACCAACGTTGGGCAAGCCAACAATGCCGCATTGAAGTGACATGGCGTTCCTAGAAATAAAAAATCAAAAAAATTAAAGGTATTATAGCGGTTTACTATTGCCCTATAGGCATCATGCGCACTATCGCCATAATGACTAGAATAGGCCCAGCATTAAATACAGCATGTAAAATAATACTGGCACCGATGCCTCGACGTACCCGGAGCCAACCTAAAACTAAACCCGTCATAAACTGAGGCAAAATAAGCATGGGCAACATCCAAAAATCGATCTGCTCAAACTTGAAATTATAAAGGTGAAGCGCAGCAAAAAGCAGCGTAGCACCATAAAAGAACCAACCAAAATGTCGGCCATAAAACACATACCAGTGTCTAGGCCATGCCTTGCCTAAGCCCACCGCCGCAAATACCGATGGCCGCCCTGCCCCATACACTGGGCGCACATACAACAGCACCACCACAGCCAACACAAGGCTGATAGTAAGCATTTGCGGACCGTTAAATAAACACCATAACGTGACGGGCAACAACCACAAAAACTGTGAAGGCCGGCGCAACACATACCTAAAAACCATTTCCTCAATCAGGGGGGCCCACAAAATGGCCTGCTTCCAAGGGATATTGGAAAGGTCTAATCGATGCTGGGTGCCCGTCGACGTTGCTACACCAGCCGCCAATGGCCCAAACACGGTTAAGTTCACTAGCCACAGCACTAACGCCCATTGAAAAATGCGTTTAACGCCTAGGCCATTAGTCCAGTCAGTGTGCCAGCCATGACCTAGATCTTGGCCGCCTAAACGAGGGGCAAGGTTTGGTGCGCGTAAAAAACGAAAAAAATCGCGCAACTCTTCTTTGAAGCTAGGCGCTTGACTCACCCATTACCCCCATGCAGTTGTTGGATGGCTAGATCAAAATTTCCCTCTAGCAGCGGTGTCAATATCGCATCAGCACGCCAAAGCACATCTTCAATCGCTTCACGCTCCGCCGCTCTAGGAGGACTGAGTACAAAAGCAGCCACTTGTTGGGCTAAACCTAAACTGCGCGGATGCCCAATACCAATCCGCATACGCCAGTAATCAGGGCTAGAAAACACCTGCTGAATGTCACGCAAACCATTATGCCCTGCATGACCACCGCCTTTTTTAAGCTTAGCTTGACCAGGCAACAGATCCAGCTCGTCATGCAGCACCAAAACCTGCTCTGGCTTTAACTTGTAAAAGCGCATTAATGCTCCGGCGGCTTGACCAGAGCGATTCATAAAGGTGGTAGGCTTAGCAATAATAATAGGCTGGCCATCAAAACGACCTTTAGCAACCCAAGCAGCCATGTTTTTATCTAAGCTAAAGCTGGCATTCATCTTTTTGGCGTATTCATCAGCAAGCCAAAAGCCCGCATTATGACGCGTTTTTTCATAGTCTGCGCCCGGATTACCCAGGCCGATTATTAAACGAATTCCTTCTGTCATTTTTGGTATCCACATACTAAAAACCCCCGTCAGCCAAGCTAACAGGGGTTTTATTATAAGCAGGGCTTACAGCAACAAAATAAAATAATTATTCTGCGCTTTCTTCAGCTGCTGCGTCGTCTTCGGACTCATCACCATTATCGGCAGCTGCACCACCACCAACTTGTAGAGCAGTAGCTAAAGCTGGATCAGGATCGGTGCTAGCACCTGCGTACTCTACGCCTGCAGGTAAGGTTACTGCAGATAAAGTAATGGTTTCACCAGGTTCTAGTGCACCAAGCTCTACGTCTATAGAAGCAGGCAAATCACCAGGTAAGCATGTGACTTCTAGGTCAACCAATAGCTGACTGATAACCTGGCTGTGTAGTTTTACAGCTGGGGACTCATCGCCATTGAGGAAGTTAAGAGGTACACGAGTAGTAATAGCTTGATCAGCACGAACGCGCTGGAAATCAACGTGCATTACTTGTGGCTTGTAAGCATGCCACTGTACTGAACGCAAAATAACTTTTTCTGATTTACCATCGATATCCATATCTAAGATAGAAGCATGGAACACGTCTTTACGTAGATCGTGATAAATTTGGTTGTGGTCTAGGGCCACAATAACAGGCTCGGCGTTGCCACCGTAAACAATGGCAGGAACCTGGCCAGCGCGACGCAGGCGGCGGCTCGCACCCGAACCCTGTACATCACGTGCAAAGGCTTTGAATTTCATGGGAAAACTCCATAATTGCGACGGATCGCAAACAATAAAAACAACATACCGCGACCAGTATGTTGCGTTGGAAATCTAGTCAACAAACAACGAGCTAACTGACTCGGCGTTTGATATACGCAGCATCGTTTCCCCCCATAGGGCTGCACAGGAAAGCTGACGTATTTTTTCACACTCTCGGGCTTCGGCCGACAGTGGAATAGTATCTGTAACCACAAGCTCATTGAGCTCGGAATGCTTAATACGCTCGATGGCTTCGCCAGACAATACAGGGTGAGTACAGTAAGCATACACAGCAACTGCACCACGTTGCTTTAGGGCTTCGGCTGCTTTACACAAAGTGCCAGCAGTATCCACCATGTCATCCATTAAAATACATGTGCGCCCGTTCACATCGCCAATGATGTTCATGACTTCGGACACATTCGCACGAGGACGACGCTTGTCAATAATAGCTAAGTCGGCTTCAAGCTGTTTAGCCAAAGCACGAGCACGCACTACCCCACCAATATCGGGCGACACAACCACTAAATCTTTGTAGTTGCAACGCCAAATATCACCCAACAAAATGGGAGATGCATAGATATTGTCAACAGGAATATCAAAAAAGCCTTGGATTTGGTCGGCGTGTAAGTCCATAGTCATAACGCGGTCAACACCGGCGACCTGAAGCATATTTGCTACGACTTTAGCGGAAATCGCCACACGAGCAGAGCGTGGACGACGGTCTTGGCGTGCATAACCAAAATACGGTATGGCAGCAGTAATACGACCGGCAGAAGCTCGGCGCAATGCATCGACCATAACCATGACTTCCATTAAATTGTCATTGGTGGGAGCGCAGGTTGGCTGGAGCACAAAAACATCGCGACCGCGTACGTTTTCATTAATTTCGACCATAACTTCTCCGTCAGAGAAGCGACCTACGGTCATTTTGCCAAGAGACATGTCTAAGTGATTTGCAACATCTACAGCCAAACGTGGATTTGCTGTACCAGTGAAAATCATGAATCGGTCATGTGCCATGATGTGAGGGTCGTAGAGAGTATTGGATGCGTGGCGAAAAAATAAAGCCGTTGACCACTACCTATTTTAAGTAGTAGCTCAACAGCTTTATTATGACGCAGACCTGATGGTCTGTAAATGTATGGCTGGGGATAAAGGATTCGAACCTTTGCATGCCGGAATCAAAATCCGGTGCCTTAACCAGCTTGGCTAATCCCCAAATTCGTTTAGCCAGTTATAAAGTGGGTGGGTATTTACCCCACTAACAACCCACATCTGGGGTTGCTGTTGCACTGATAACTGCTCGTGCAAAACTATATCACATAAATAACTGCTTTGTCTACAGGCTGTCTCTTTATCCAAAAACGGTACAAAAAAACTTGAACCTGAGCCTGTCATTCTAGCATGCAGTTTTGCTTTATGCAAGACCTGAAACAAGGTATTTATTTCCGGCTCGAACTTACATGCTATAGGTTCTAGATTGTTTATGCCAAATAGAGACACCGAATCGTGGTATTTCGCATCGGGCTGTATCAAAGAACCTGTAAAGTCTGTAATTATGATGGGCTTTTGATTTCTTGTCAAGCCTTTATCGGAAAAAATCACAGGTGTTGGCACAAAAGCCTGCGGTGTTAGCACAATATAGTGCAAGTTAGGCAAAGTAATGGCTTGTAATTGCTCGCCCACACCCTCAGCAAAAGCATTTTGACCAAAGATAAAAACCGGCACATCTGCCCCAAGCTGCAAACCTAGTTGCATAAGCTGTGAACGGGTTAAGCGGGTTTGCCATAATTTATTTAATGCAATTAATGTGGTTGCCGCATCGCTAGAACCGCCACCTAAACCTGCCCCGGCAGGTATGTTTTTTTGACAGCGGATGCGAGCCCCATAGGTGACGCCGGTAGTGGCTTGCAACAAGCGAGCGGCTTTGATTATTAAATCTTGTTCTGGCTCTAGACCTGCCAGAGACTCACCGACTCGCTCAATCACGCCGTCTGTGCGCAGCTCAAAATCAAGGTAATCACATAGATCAATAAAAGTAAAAACCGACTGCAGCAAATGGTAGCCATCTGCGCGTCTGCCCACCACATGCAAAAAAAGATTGAGCTTAGCGGGAGCTGGTACAGCTGTTAATGCCTTGGTTGCCAATTTAGTAGTCCACCACAATACGCACTGAAAAACTCTGTGAGGGCTGTGTCCGATTCATCTGCAAAAGTCGGGGACCAAGTTCGTCGTAACGCTGCAACCGCACACGCCAGTTGTCTTGTTGAAAATACACAATTTGGTCTTGCTCACGTTTTAAATCGCTAACTGGCCGTGAGCCCGTTTGACCGTGAAGCCAATCTTTCATTCCTTCGACGGGGAGCTCATAGCCCAACAATTGGGCAACTAAAGCATCAGCAGACTGCGCATACTCAATGTCACCATTGGGGTAGTGCAGTTGAGCACCCTGCTCGTCAGCCACAACACGTGCTAATACACTTCCCATTGGGTTATTGAGATCGAGTTGAATGCGTTGCTGCTGCTCATTCCATACAAAGCCCCCTTGCACTGCATCTCGTTCACCTGTATTTTTCTCCACACTGAGAGCAAAACGCCCTGAGCGCTGAAACTGGTCTTGTACGGTATAACGAGTGTCTTGGTGAGGGGTCACACTGCACCCCACCACACCGCCTACAAGAATAGCGGCTACGGCAAACTGCTGAATTCTGTGTTTCATTTAGGACTCACCCCAAACTGCTGCATGGTACGCAATAGCTTGTAATTGGGATTTTCAGGTTTAAGGGCTTTTAGCCAAACATCTCGGGCTTCGTTTTGACGCCCTTTTGCCCACAACACCTCGCCTAAATGGGCTGCCACCTCGGCATCCGGTAGTAGCTCGTAGGCACGTACCAGATACTCCAGTGCTGCTTGGTAATCGCCAATACGGTAAAAATACCAGCCTACACTATCTAAGATATAAGGGTTATTGGGCTCAAGCTCTAGGGCTTGCTCGAGTAAGCCTTGGGCTTCATCAAGGTTTTCATTCTGATCCACAAAGGTATAACCCAAAGCATTGTATGCATTGGCATTATGCGGCTGTAAGTCAATCACCTGACGCAATAATGTCTCTAACTCTTCATAACGACCTTGGGTTGAATACAACATCGCCAGGTCGTATTTAATTTCTGGGGTATCGGGGAGCTCTTTGTCGGCACGCTCTAACACCGCTACTGCCTCATCGGTACGACCTGATTCGCGCAGAATAGAAGCACGCGTTAAATCAACCACGGCCTGATCACGTCGCCCTAGCACCCCTAAGGCATCCAAGGTACGGTTGGCTTTACGTATATCGCCGAGTCTGGCCTCAAGCACAGCCCGATGCACCTTTGCCTGAAACTGCAACGAGGACTCTTCAATTAAGTCTAATTGACGGATTGCCTCGTGTAAGTTGTTTTGTTTTTCCGCAATTTGAACCAACGACAAACGAGCATCTGAAATACTGCTTAGCGCTAGGGTGCGGTCATCGCTAATGCTTTTTCTACGTTGGTTTTGTACATTTATGTAGTCATTTAATAAACGTATTGCGGTGTCGTAACGCTCTGCACGTATGTTGATTTCAGCCTCGGTAAACTGCAAATCAAAATCCTCAGGATTGCGTTTTTGCATTAAAGCTAACTGATGCAGGGCTTGATCGTAGCGCTTCAGATCGACCAAACGATTAATTAGTAGCAAGGCAAGATCGCGCAGATCGGGATTGGCTTCAACGAACTGTTCAGCTTGTTGAATGACGGCTTGCTCTTCAATGCCCAAGCCATATTCGAGTACACGCTGCATAGCGAGCTCAGAGCTGGGCTCTTGGGCTAACGCCAAACGGGATTCCCGCAAGGCGCGTTCGGGCTGTTGTGCCGTCCAAGCCACGTCAGCCAAAGCTAAATGGCTAATCGTTAAATGCCGCACATCGTTGGGTAAAGCTTGCTCGAGCACATCCAGAGCTAAACGGCTATCTACCATTTTGCTGATAATGGTCATAGCCTGAATAATGGCTTGCTCTTTGTCGGGGGCTTGGCTAATACGTTGATGCAAGGTTTGCGCTAGCCCTGTGGTTTTACCAGCAGACGCTTCTAGAGCCAAAGCAGTGGCTTTGGCTTCGGGGTCGTTGGGCGCTAAAATAGACCATTCTTTAGCAGCGGCAATACCTCGGCTTAGGTTGTTATCAGCCATCGAAAACTGAAAAGCACGCTGGGCAAACCGAGGGTCAGCCGTATCCCTGGCTAGGCTTAAAAATGTTTGGCTAGCCGTATCAAAGTCTCCTTGTTGCACCGCCACTTCGCCCACCAAAATGCGATATAGAATATCAGGGCTTAGTGTCACCATAGGCACGCCATCACTGCGCAGCTGTATATGTTCGACGGGCTCTAACTCTATTACCTCAGAAGCCATCGTGGCCGAGCTTAGGCATGTAGATAAAACAACCGTACGAAAAAATAGAGATTTTAAATTCATCCAAAAACCGGCGTCGTAACGCGTGAAATTAAGCCAAATGCCCCAATTAACCTATAGAAGTCAATGATCTTAGCACCCCAATATGCCTGAATTACCTGAAGTTGAAACCACGCGTCGCGGAATTGCGACGCTGATGCCCCAACAGGTGTTGCGCCAATGCCTGGTGCATCAACCCAAAATGCGTTGGCCTATTCCTTCTGACATGAACGAGCTAGTACAAAATAAAACCGTACTTGCGTGTGAGCGTCGTGGCAAGTATTTATTGCTACGTTTTGAGCATGGCTACCAAATTATTCATTTGGGTATGTCTGGCTCGTTGCGTAGCGTGCCACTTGATGCCCCTCGGCTTAAACACGATCATGTGGAATGGGTGTTTGATCACGCTCGTTTTTTGTTGCACGACCCACGCCGTTTTGGCGCAGTGTTGTGGCACGATTTACGAGATGGTCCTATATTAAAGCACCCCCTCTTGGCTAAGCTAGGGGTAGAGCCACTTAATTCCGAGTTTAACCCAGACTATCTGTTTCAACAGTTCGCAAATCGTAGCGCCTCAATAAAATCCGTTCTCTTGGCTGGTCAAGCCGTAGTAGGTGTAGGTAACATTTATGCCTCTGAATCCTTATTCAAAGCGGCTATAGACCCAACTGCGCCAGCTAAATCATTGTCACTGGCACAGGTAACAAGCCTGCATCAAGCCATTGTGGAAACATTACAACAAGCCTTGGACTCAGGTGGTAGTACCCTACGCGACTACAAAAATGCTACCGGTGAGGCCGGAGCCTATTTTGATTTATTTGCACAAATTTATGCTAAAGCCGGTGAACCTTGTCCTCGTTGCGGTGATCCTATTCAGCGCATGGTACAAAATCAACGCGCAACGTATTTCTGTGCGCGCTGTCAAGGCGTGACTAATTAAAGACTGATAAAACTGCCGCTCTGCGCCTGTTGCAGAGCGGTTTTTTCACACTCATGGAATTCACCTATATCGAATAGATTGTATATAAACGAATATGCAGCTACTATTTAAGCATTGATAAACTCATGGAGAAATACGATGACCGCACCTAAACAGTTTGCTTCTCATGGTGATATGGAAGACAAAGTTGTCTCTTTTGAAAAACTATCTGACAACGCTTACGCTTATACCGCCGAAGGCGATCCCAATACTGGCATTATTATTGGGGACGATGCTGTCATGGTCATTGATACCCAAGCCACACCTGTCATGGCAGAAGACGTAATTCGTCGTGTACGCGAAGTCACTGACAAGCCCATCAAATACATCTTACTTTCGCACTACCATGCCGTACGCGTTTTGGGTGCCTCAGCCTACAACGCACAAGAAATCATTGCCAGTCGCGATACCTATGACCTCATTGTCGAGCGCGGCGAAGAGGACAAAGCCAGTGAAATCGGTCGCTTCCCCCGTTTATTTCGCAACGTTGAGTCCGTACCCGCAGGCCTAACTTGGCCTACCATGACCTTCGATGGCTTCATGACCGTGGACTTGGGCAACTTAGAAGTACACATCATGCAAGTAGGCCGCGGACACACCAAAGGCGACACCATTGCTTGGTTACCCGAGCAAAAAATTCTCTTTGCCGGCGACTTAGTTGAATACCAATCCACCCCTTATGCAGGCGATTGCTATTTCCGCGAATGGCCACATACTCTAGATAACTTAGCCGAGTTTGAGGCCGAGAAAATGGTTCCTGGTCGTGGCCCAGCATTGAAAAATGCCACCGAAGTACGTAAAGCGCTGGCTGGAACCCGTGCCTTTTTGACCGATCTCTATACCTGCGTTAATCAAGGCGTTGCCGAAGGCAAAGACCTCAAAACCATTTACCGTGAAACCTACGACTTTATGAAACCCCGCTACGCAGACTGGGTCATTTTCGACCACTGCATGCCGTTTGATGTATCTCGCGCGTACGACGAGGCCACGGGCCACGATGAGCCACGCATTTGGACGGCTGAACGCGATATCGAAATGTGGAAACAGCTCGAAGGCTAAAGCCCTCTTACAAGAACACAGGTGAAGGAGACAAGGGTGTTAGAGACCAACTATCAAACAATGCAGTTGCCTATCGCCCCCACCCCAAACCACGATGAGCACCATCCCATCGTGGTTGTTGGAGCGGGGCCAGTAGGTTTAGGGATGGCGATTGATCTTGCTTTGCGCGGCCAAAAAGTAATTGTAATTGATGATGATCATCATTTCTCGGCGGGTTCCCGCGCCATTTGCTTTGCCAAACGAACCCTCGATATCTGGGATCGTCTAGGCGTAGGCGAACGCATGGTACAAAAAGGCGTATCGTGGAATATAGGTAAAGTATTCTTTCGTGATGAAGAGGTTTGGAATTTCAACTTATTGCCCGAGCCGCAACATCGACGTCCTGCATTTATTAACCTGCAGCAGTATTACTGCGAGGGCTATTTATACGAACGCGCCATAGAGCTTGGCGTAGAAATTCGCTCAAAGCATAAAGTTACTGCGCTAGAAAATCACACGGATCATGCTCAGTTGGGCATCACCACCCCTGATGGCACTTACCAATTACGTGCCGACTGGCTTATTGCGTGTGATGGTGCTCGCTCCCCTTTACGTTCATTCTTAGGCCAATCTAGCCAAGGTCGTATTTTCCAAGACCGCTTTTTGATTGCTGATGTACGCATGAAAGCATCTTACCCAGCCGAACGCTGGTTTTGGTTTGACCCACCCTTTCATCCAAACCAATCCGTCCTACTCCATAGCCAACCTGATGACGTCTGGCGGATTGACTTCCAACTAGGCTGGGATGCAGACCCCATTGAGGAAGTAAAAGAAGAAAATGTGCGTCCTCGTGTTCAAGCTTTATTAGGTGAGGATAACGAGTTTGAGTTTGAGTGGATCAGTATTTATACCTTTGCCTGCGAGCGCATGGATAAGTTCCGCTTCAACCGCGTCTTGTTTGCTGGCGATGCCGCACACCGCGTTTCCCCCTTTGGCGCACGCGGAGCAAATAGTGGCATTCAAGATACAGACAATCTAGCATGGAAGTTAGATTTACATTTACGTGGTCTAGCACCTGAGTCCTTATTAGATAGCTACTGTAGCGAACGCCGCTATGCCGCAGATGAAAACCTAGCTCACTCCAGCCGCTCTACCGATTTCATTACTCCAAAAAGTGAGATCAGCTTACTTTTTAGAAACACGGTTTTGCGCTTAGCCAAAGAGTTAAGCTTTGCACGGAGCTTAGTCAACAGTGGGCGACTGTCTACTCCTAGCACCTATGAACACAGCAACCTAAACACGCCTGACCAAGATCTTTTTGTTGGCTCAGTAGCGCTTGGTGGGCCAGCAACGGATGCACCGCTAGAGCAGGCTCAACAGGACAAATGGTGGCTGAACGAATTAGGACAGGGGTTTAGCTTAGCGCTGTTCAACCCCTCAAACGACGACCTAAGCCAAATACAGGCACTCGAAACCTTAACGCCGTTATCTGTAGTGGTCATCCACACACCGGATCACCCATTGGCAGTTAATAACCAATCGTTAAATGTGCTTACCGACAACACAGGAACTTGGCAACAGCGATACGATGCGCAAGCAGGCTCCTGCTATTTGTTCCGCCCCGACCAGCACCTTACGGCGCGGTGGCGTCATATTAATGCCACATTAATTCAAGCGGCCTTGCACCGTGCGTGCGGTCATTAGTACCAAGGAGTTGCTATGTTAAATACCGAATTAAATATCGCCAAGGTGGATGACTTTTATGCGCACCTGATTGCCTCACACGAGGGTTTAAGCACCAGCCAAAGTCATGCCATGAACGCCGCCTTAGTGTTGATTCTTAGCAATCACCTTGGCGACATTCACGTAATCAAAGAAGCCATAGCGCATGCTCGGCGCACAGCAGAGCAAAGCGATTAAACACATGCGGGGCGTAATTGCCCCGCTTTTTTTAATTCGGGGACAAACCAAACACTGGCAAATAACCAAATGCAAGCTTGAGACCATAAGACTTGGCTTAAACTATGGTAACCCTGCATAATCCGCAAATACCCAAAACCAAACCCCAACACAAGCGCTAAGCCTAAACCTAGCCAACGCAAGTGCGCCTTGGCTTGTACCCACCCTAAGTAATACACGGCAATAAAAATAAATCCGCAGGTGGCATGCACACTAGGCAAAGCCCCACCGCCTTGAGCCCAGCCTTGGGCCCAAAAGCTAATCGGTAAAGCTTGATCACCGCCAAACTGTTCTAAATACATAGGGCGCGGCATAGCAGTGAACTGTTTAATAACCCCTATGACCAATGGCGAACCAAAGAAAAACAAAGCAATGCGTACATACATGCTGCGTAGCGCCAAAGGTGCCTTGACCATGCCATACGTCGCCCACACAAAGGCTCCCCCAAACGGAATTAACCAAATGGCGTACTTGCCAAAAAAATACACCAACGGCTGCCTAGCATAAATAAACTGTTGTGAGCTGGCTTCGAAATACTGGGCAGATAGCGCTAAGTCCAAAGGTTGGTACTGCCACCAACTGGCTAAGCCAGCCAACAATAAAAAAATCAATACCGTATGAAAACTATAATAACGACCTAATTCTGAATTAAAAAAGCACATACAACAGTTATTTGGGTAAGGAATCGGCTAATAATTTACCGGGGTTCATTAAATTTAAAGGATCTAAGGCTTGCTTGATTTGTCGCATTAGGGCGAGCTCGACCGGGTCTTGATACAGCACCAACCAATCGCGTTTTAATTGACCAATGCCGTGTTCGGCGCTTAGGGTACCCTGAACACGCTGCAATTGATCAAAAACAATCTTATAGATGGCTTTTTCAAAGCTCAGTACCTCGGCCTCGGTATAACTACCTTTGGCCACGTTGTAGTGCAAATTACCATCACCTAGATGACCAAAAATAACATGCTCCACGCCAGGGTACGCCTGTTGAATCAGTGCATTGGTTTGCGTAACAAAATTAGCTACCTCGGAAACAGGTACCCCAATATCGTGCTTTACGCTTTTACCTAAAACCTTTTCTGCCAAGGGAATACTTTCACGCAAATGCCATAGCTCTTGGCTTTGACGCGAATTTTCCGCAATGATCACGTCTAACGCTAGCTCTTGCTCTAAGGCTTGGCCTAATACGGTTTCAAGACGCTGTCGTGCATGAGCATCACTTTCATTATCTGACAGCTCTATAAGCACAAACCAAGCGGCTTGAGCTGCTGCCCCGCTGAATGCGAGCCGTTGCTCGGGAAAACATTCCACTACTGCTTGTAAACAGTTGTGGGCCATGACCTCGAACGCAGTTAAACCCGCATCAAACCCTTGACGCGCCAAACTCAGCAATTGCGCAGCAGCCTCTAGAGAATCCACCGCCACTAAAGCGGTGTTTTGCACTACAGGCACAGGATAAAGCTTTAGCGTCGCTGCCGTAATGATGCCAAGCGTACCCTCACTACCTATAAACAAACTGCATAAATCGTAACCAGTATTGTCTTTACGTAAACCGCGCAACCCATGCCAAATTTGACCATCCGCCGTAACTACCTCTAGACCTAAAGCTAAGTCCCGTGCATTTCCATAACGCAATACCTGAGTGCCCCCGGCATTAGTAGCTAGGTTGCCGCCGATTGTGCAACTGCCCTCGGCAGCTAGGCTTAAAGGAAATAAGCGTTGATGTGCAGCAGCATGGTCTTGGACTTGTTGCAAAATACAGCCTGCTTCCACCACGATGGTGTCATTAGCAGTATCAATACTTCGTATTTGGTTAAGGCGTAATAGAGATAAAATAAGCACTGGTTCTACACTAGGAGTGGCACCGCCGCATAAACTGGTGTTGCCCCCCTGAGGTAAAAGCGGCAAACGCTGCTCATTGGCCCAGCGCACCACCGCCGCTACTTCGTCCGTAGACCCAGGGCGCACCACAGCGACTGCTTCGCCACTAAACCGACCACGCCAATCCGTCACATACGGTGCAGTTTGCTCACCAACTAAGACGTGATCAGCCCCTACTATATCCACCAAGCCATCTAGCTTCATCATGGTTTTTCCTCTTTGCTGTGTGTTAGGTGTTGCCCTTTGCCACTGCAACCTATCAGTGAATCGGCGATAATACGAATTATTTCATTTTAATCATGGAGTCTGTTGCATGACCACTGTTTTACCCGCCTCAGTATTTAAAGCCTACGACATTCGGGGCATTGTTCCAGCTCAACTCAATGCCGATTTTGCATTTAAGTTAGGCTACGCGCTAGGCACTCAAGCCGCCTTGGCACTGGTGCCCGCTATTGTGGTGGGTTACGATGGGCGTCACAGCAGCCCCGAGCTGGCGGAGGCCTTAATGCAAGGTATTGAGCGTGCCGGTGTCAACACCATCCATATTGGTTTAGCACCTACACCTTTGGTGTATTACGCCGCGAATACCTTACATACGTTAAGCGCGGTTGCCATTACTGGCAGTCACAACCCGCCTGAATACAACGGCTTTAAAATGATGATAGCCGGCAAAACCCTGCATGGCGATGATATCCAACAACTCTACGAATTAATGCTTAACCCCGTTCCTGTTACCAATGAACCTGGTCAGCGCATTGAGCAAAGCATTACTCAAAACTACATCAATGAAGTGCAAAGCAGTATCCATCTAGCCCGCCCCATGCGCGTTGCGGTAGATTGCGGTAATGGGGTAGCTGGCGCTGTAGCTCGTCAACTATTCGATGCGCTCGGGTGTGAAACCGATATTTTGTTCGAAGAAGTCGATGGCAACTTCCCCAACCACCACCCCGATCCGGCCGACCCAGCTAACTTAGTTGATTTAATTCGCCACGTGCAAGAGCACGATTTTGAGCTGGGCTTGGCCTTTGACGGCGACGGCGACCGCTTAGGTGTAGTCACACGCAATGGTGAAATCATTTGGCCAGACCGCCAGCTTATCTTATATGCCCAAGACATTTTGACGCGTCGCCCCGGCGAAACCATTATTTTTGATGTAAAGTGCAGCCGTCATGTGGCGTTAGCGGTTAAAGAAGCGGGTGGTACACCGCTGATGTGGCAAACAGGCCATTCATTAATTAAAGCCAAGCTAGCAGAAACTAACGCCCCTTTAGCAGGGGAAATGAGCGGCCATACGTTCTTTAAAGAACGTTGGTATGGGTTTGATGATGGGTTATATACCGCCGCCCGCCTATTAGAGATTTTGTCGCGCTACGAGAACCCAAGCGCCGTACTTGAGGCCTTGCCTAAAGACGTATCCACCCCCGAGCTGAAGCTAGAAATGAACGAAGGCGAGCCTCATGCTTTTGTAGAGCGTCTTATTAATGAAGCCCAATTCCCAAGCGCTAAAGCGCATATCACCATTGACGGTATCCGCGCCGAGTACGAGGATGGCTTTGGTTTAGCGCGAGCCTCAAATACCACGCCTGTCGTCGTATTACGCTTTGAAGCCCAAAACGAGACCGCTTTGGCTCGTATTCAAGCCGAATTCAAAGCAGCCATTCATCAGCTCAGACCAGATTTAGAGCTACCGTTTTAATTTTTATATCTAAACAGGCGGAGCTATAAGATGTAGCACCGCCTGTTCGATTAATTATTTTTAGCTAGATACCCATATAAACGCAAATGGGTGTCTATAACGGTATTAATATCAAAAGCACGCTCGGCTAAATCGCGACCAGCACGTCCAAACTGATGGCGCATTACCTCATTTTTTGCCAGCCGTAGCGTGGCCTCATACAGTGCGTCAGCATCCTGTGCAGGCACCAAAAGGCCTGTCACATTAGGCTCAATAGCATCCCTACAACCAGGCACATCTGTGGTGACCACAGCGCGCCCACACGCTGCTGCCTCGATCAAGGATTTAGGCAGGCCCTCGCGATAGGACGGTAACACTGCTATATGCGACTTGTGGTAGAGCCCTGCAATATTTGTTTGCTCGCCCAACCACTGAATCACGCCCGATTGATGCCATTGCGTCATTTGCTCTGCGGTTACGGAGGCGGGATTGCCCTTGTCTGGGCTACCCGCTATTTGCCAAATTAATGACTCACCTTGGGCTTGGCTTTTTTGAGCCGCTGCAATGAACTCATGAATGCCCTTATCACGCAACAACCTTGAGACCATCAAAGCCACAGGGGGGCCATCAGGCTCGGGCACATAATTAAAAGCGTCTAGATCGACCCCTGAGCCACGAATTAGGACAGCTTGTTCACTGCGCACCACCCCAGCACTCAGCAACACATCTCGATCATTACTGTTTTGAAAAATAACGCGACTGTGTGGATGCTTTAAAGCAAGTCCATACAAACGTAATGCCACCCATCGCATCAGGCCGCCACGCTCATTAGTAAAAATATAACCCAGACCCGAAACAGCGGCTAAAAACCCAGGCACGCGTGCCAAGCGTGCAGCAATGCCTCCGTATAAGACGGGCTTGATAGTGACTGCATGCACTACCTGCGGCTGCACACGTTTAAACAAACGATAAATAGCCCAAATACTGCGCAACTCGGCCAGAGGATTTTTGCCGCTACGACTTAAAGGCAAACTATGATGAGTAAAGCCGAGCTCGCGGATCCGTGCAACGGCGGAGCCATCCATCGTAGCCACTTGTACAGTAAAGCCTGCATTTTTAGCTGCTATTGCCAAAGGCAAACGGTGCGACACAAAAAACGCAGGGTTATTCACCACATAAAGTAATACCGGCCCTTGACCCTTAGCGCTACCAAGCACTGGTGTGCCATCAGACTGCTCAACCATTTCATACCAAAGCTGTTCGTAATTTTGCACCATGGTCGCCAGACTATAACGCTGCGCCACTCGTTGCGCAGCCCGCTCAAGCTGCACCGTCACATCGGGGTGATTCATTAACTGCAACGCTTTTTCTATGCCAGCAGCCAATGCTTGCGCATTACGAGGCGGCACTATAATTCCTTCCTCTGCCACAATACGAGCCGCATCGCCCACGTCTGTTACTACGCAAAGGGTATGGGACACCATGGCCTCGCACACCACATTTGGAAAGCCTTCGGCTTTACTTGATAACACATGGATATCAGCGGCTGCCATGATTACAGCTACGTCATCGCGCCGACCTAATAAGGTAATACGGTCCTGAAGCCCTTCTTGGGCAATTAAGCGCATAAGCTCCGGATTGGACTCGTCTATGCCATCGCCTACTAGCACTGCATGCCATGAGCTACCCGCACGTTTTAGTTTACCTAGCGCAGATAATAAATTTGGGTGATCTTTTAAAGGATTCCAACGACCCACAGTTAATAGTAAAGGCGTCTCTGGTGCGATGTTTAGCTGTTGCCGTAATACCGCTGCTTGCTCGGGGTGTGGCTGCCATTTAGTTAAATCATAACCATTAGGTATGACACGCATTTTTTCGGCTTTATAGCCCCATTGCTTATGTCTACGCGCTGCGTTTTCAGCACAGGCTACAATCTGTTGTGGCAGCCAACCCGACACCTTGGCTGATAACGATGCCACAGCTCGAGCTTTAAGACTACTGTGATGTAGGTTTTCGCCCGAGTTTCGTATGCCCCACGCAATGGTTTTAATCCCCACACTGCGCGCTGCCAACCCGCCAAGCAAATCGGCGTGATACATCCAAGTTTGCACCACGTCGGGTTGTAACGCTTTTAGTAAACGCCGTAAAGCCCACCACCCTGTGACAAGCCTCATGCCCTTCATATGCAAGCAGTGCACTTCTATGTTTGCTTGCTGCAAGCGTTCACCAAACACACCAGCGTCACTCATTGACACCACGATGTGTTTAGTTTGTGTCTGACCGGCCGTGACTAGCCGATATAATACCGTCTCGGCACCACCTTGGCCTAAGCCGGAAATAATATGCACTACCACTAAGGGAGTCTGCGTTGTCACTTCAATTTTCATGAGGACTCCTATGACTGAACTTTCACACCGGCCTGCTGAAATATATGATCCCATTGCATAAGGATAGAGGGCATCCCATAACGTTCACGCACAGAAGTGCTAGCACGCATCCCCAATACGCCACGCAATCTGGAATCCGCCATTAGCTCGCTGAGTGCCTGTTCTAAAGCAGCCGGATCGTTCAGGGGAACTAAAACAGCATCTCTGCCCTGACTAGAGAGCTCTTTAGGCCCACTAGGACAATCTACCGTAACACAAGGCAAACCCAAGGTCATAGCCTCTAACAACACATTAGGAAAGCCCTCGTAAGCAGAAGTCAACGCAAACAGTTGGGCATGCTGCAACCGCTGCCACGGCTCAGGTGTTTTACCTGGCAAGAAAATTCGATCTTTCAAGCCCACTAGCTCAGCGCGCTGCTCAAGTCGGGCACGCTCTGGACCCTCGCCATAGATATGCAAGCTCCATTCAGGAAAGCGCTCTGCAATCATGCCAAATGCTTGAATTAACTGATCAAACTGCTTAGATGGTACCAGCCGCCCCATTGCCACTAATTGGCACTGTTTAGTTTTTTCTATCTGCTGAGCCATAGTCGTTAACGCCAACGCTTGCGCAATAGGATTCGGCACCACAGCAATATCACCTAATTGTGGCTCGGCTTTTTTAAACGCTTGTGCCGCGTCTTGGGTTTGGACGACCACCCGCGCTGCACGTGGGTATAAGCGCCGTCGTAATGCTTTTAATTGCTTGCCCGCGCTTTGGCTAACAACAGGGTTAGTTCGCTCACATACCACTACAGGCGTGGGTACCCCCCGCAGTGCAATCAGTACGTTCACATTAACGTTGGTTAGGAATGACACCACAACATCAGGCTTAAATGTGCGATAAACCCGTCGCATTGCTCGCCATTTACGCACAGGAGTAAGCCCTGGTGGGAACCAACCTAGTTCATGCCGTAACGGGGTAAATTGGACGCGCTCATCCAAAGGATAAAAACTGTCTGTGGTGCCTAGAAATGTAGGTACTAAACATACTTCGTCGCCACGCTGCACCCAAGCATTCGCTAATTCAGCTGCAACACGCTCGGCTCCACCGGCATTCATTGACCCCACAAAAAACAGTATTTTCATAATGTGCCTAGTTATTGCCAGAAGAAGTGGAACTGTTTGGGGGCGTTACCGCAGGGTTAGTTGCAGCATGCGGCAATAAGCGCTCCCATTGAGCCATCACCAAGGCTGCGGAAAAACGATCTTTGACATCCACCGCGCGACGGGCTAATGCAGCGCGTTTGAGAGGTCGAGCCATCAAATCAGACAAATGAGCCGCCAATGCCTCGGGCTCATCTGGCGGATTTACTAAAACCCCATCAATGCTGTCGCGGATGATTTCTCTGGGGCCGGTGTCACAATCCGTGGCGACCACGGGTAAGCCTGCAGCCATGGCCTCAAGTAAAGTATTAGAAAGCCCTTCGGTACGCGAGCTCAGCACGTACATATCGGCTTGTTGATACCACTCTGCCATATTGCCAACACGACCCATTAACTGAACCCGTTGGGTTAAATCGGCCTCTTGAATTTGCTGTTGCAGACGCGTGCGTTCGTCTCCATCCCCTAAAATGACTAAATCCCAGTCCGGAAAATACGGGGCAATTAAAGCAAAAGCCTGAATTAATAAATCAAAACCTTTAACAGGGTGCAAACGCCCTACCGCTAGTAAACGAAAACGTTGTTTTTTTTCTGGTACAGCAATGTGAGGCTCCTGATTTTTTAAGGGCCAGTTCACAGCGTTTGGGATAACAACCACTTTAGAGCCAGGAATATGGGTCTGAATCCACTGCGCGGTGCCTTTGGTAAGAGCCACTACTGCGTGAGCTCGTGGATATGCCCAACGTCGTAGTTTTTGCCAAGCCTCGGGCAAGGACTGCAAAGGGGGGTGAGTATGCTCAGTAACTAAAACTCGGCATGGCAGCCCTTTAGTCGCCATAACGGCTAATACCGAGGCCGTCGTCATCATACCCAACACACAATCGGGCTTGTGTTTTTTAATCAGTTTGCGCAATTTACGAACACGCTGCCAATTAGCCAAAGCCCCGCGTATGCCACCACCACTGGCATGGGCAGTACCCATCACATATCGTTGTACCCCCTCTGGCAGTGGGTAAGCATCCGCTGCCGTCCCCATTTGAGTCACTAAGCTGACTTGATAGCCTAAGCGTAACCAGTATGCGCTTAAATCAACGGCTACGCGTTCGGCACCTCCACCCCGTAATGAGTGGATCACAATCATAATATGCATAATGTTTTATTTAGACTCGGCGCTTTTTTGCACTAAGCCCGCAGGTTTTAAGGCCACAAGAAAATAACAAATAAAGGAAGCGGCATACATACAACTTGTCGCTAACATAATGCCATGCACCCCCATTTTAGGTGCCCAGTAAAAGTTCATCACGGCCTTCACCGCAAAGTTCGCTAAAGCAATGGCTGCCATAATACCGTAACGATGCTGACTGGCTAAGAGCTGCACTAATACCAGTACCCCGAAATAAAAGGGTAATTGTAACAAGCCCCAGCGCAAAACAGAGCTAACTCGTAGCGTGTCCTCGGTCGTAAACGCACCACGCTCGTACAAAAGGCTTACGCCCCAAGGCGCTAACCAAGCAGCAAGTGCAGCAATACATAGCCCTATAACAACCATGGAGCCCGACCATTTTAATGCAATAGTACGTGCTCGTATGGCATCGCCCCGGCGAGTCACATCCGCTAGCACAGGTAAAGCAGCACGCCCTACTGACGCAGCCCCAACCCCTAACATGAGAGAAATAAAACGGCTGGCATAACCGAGGGTGGCGTTAGCATTATCACCCAAGGTCGCAGCCGTGTATTGGTCCAACGGTCCCACAAAGCTCATGGCAACCTGACCAATCAACATTACCCCCACAGCATGAGCTAATGTAGGCCACTGCTCTGCAGTAAAACCAAGTCGTGGTGTCCCATAGAAACCATCAGCACGCTGCGCTAAATAATATAGGCTTGCACATTGCACCACATAACCAACCAATGTACCCCACAACAAAGGCGCTACACTTTGTGTAGGCCCTGCCAGCAGCACAAACAACAAAATACTAAATGCGGGCACACTATCGAGCAACGTATTAATATGGCGCTCGTGCGCACGTAACCGTGCCGCTTGCAACCCGGTAACCAGAGTTAATACGGCGGCTGGCGCAAAAGCCCACAAAAGCTCACTACTCATGCTCTTAACGGCAGGCGCTAAACCTTTACCAGCCCAAAGCAATACCCAAGGCCATATGACCCAAATCAGCGCAGCCAATACAAGCCCTAGCCCCATCACCGAGCCGGTCAGCTCGCTGACAAAACGTATGCGTTTTGGGCGTGTTTCATCTTTGGCATGAACTAAAACAGGGATCAGTACAATAGAGAGCACGCCCACCAGCGTCACAGGCAACCAATTCGCCATAACCATAGTGAACTGATACGCATCGACTACATCACTAATGCCATAGCGATACGCCACTGCCATTTCTTTAAATGCGCCTGCTGCTTTGCCCAAGAGCAAGAAAAAGGCGACTCTGAAAGCCGCCTTGGCGATGCGTTGGTGATCGCTATGCAGGCGCGTCACCCACTTTAATCGCATAATGTCTTTGATAAAAACTGCACATACCAAGGCATGGCTTCAGCTAAGCCTTCTGCAATGGTGTACTGCGGTGCATAACCTAATAGCTGCTGTGCTTTACTAATATCGGCCTGGGAATGGCGTACATCACCGGCTCTGAAGTCCCCATGTTGAGCCGCCAATGTATAGTGCACACCATTTTGCGCCAATTCGGCTTGTAATAAACTGAATAACTGATTCAAGTCTGTACGTGCATTCACGGCCACGTTATAGACTTGGTTACGTGCTTGGGGCTTGGCCAAGGCAGCTAGAATATTCATTTGCACTACATTTTGAATGTAGCAAAAGTCCCGACTGGTTGCCCCATCGCCGTTAATCACAACCGATTGGCCCCGCATCATAGCCCCAATCCATTTGGGGATGACCGCTGCATAAGCCCCGTCAGGCGTTTGGCGTTTACCAAATACATTGAAATACCGTAACCCAATGGTTTCAAAGCCATAAGTACCGGCAAAAACATGTGCATACAGCTCGTTGACGTACTTGGTCACCGCATAGGGTGAGAGCGGATTGCCAATGGTGTGTTCTACCTTGGGCAGAGCGGGATGATCCCCATACGTCGAGCTTGAGGCCGCATACACAAACGAGCTGACCTGCGCATCTCGTGCTGCTACCAGCATATTAAGATGCCCACTGATATTAACCGCATTGGTTGTAAGGGGGTCGTTAATAGAACGCGGAACTGACCCTAATGCGGCTTGATGCAACACATAATCCACGCCAGCACAAGCTTGTTGACAGACGGCCAAGTCCCGAATGTCCCCTTCGATAAAGCGAAAGCGCTGCCAGTTTTCTGGCCCAACACTGTGCTGTACTTCTGTAAGATTATGTGCAAACCCCGTTGCGAAGTTATCTAAGCCAACTACCGTTTGCCCTTGATTTAACAAGGCTTCGATTAGGTTTGAACCAATAAAGCCAGCGCAGCCCGTGACCAACCAGACTTTAGGTGTGGCATTAAGCGTGCGCCATGCATGATCTATAGCTAAAGAGCTAGACATAAATCCTCTTTATAAACGTAAGTCAGACTCAGAGCTGTCCAACACATACTTCAAGTCATACAACACATGCGGCTCTTTACCAAACGAGCGAATTGTGTCTACTCCCAACTGTTTAAACGCGTCATGGGCTACAGCTAAGACAATTCCGTCATACTGACCTACATCCGGTTGGCTAATGGGCACAATACCGTATTCTTTCTCTGTGGCCTCGACATCTAACCACGGGTCATACACGTCGACGTTAACATCGTACTCGGCTAACTCACGCACAATATCCACTACGCGTGTGTTGCGTAAATCGGGGCAGTTTTCTTTAAAAGTTAACCCCATTAAAAGCACACGAGAGCCCTGAACTTGGATGCGCTTTTTAGTCATGCTTTTCACAAGCTGCGATGCCACATAGGCCCCCATGCTGTCATTTAAGCGACGTCCAGCAAGAATAATTTCAGGGTGATAGCCAATAGACTGCGCTTTATGCGTTAAGTAATACGGGTCAACGCCAATACAATGCCCGCCCACTAAACCGGGACGGAAAGGCAAGAAATTCCACTTGGTGCCAGCTGCTTCCAGTACATCTAGGGTATCAATACCCAGTTTATTGAAAATCAAGGCCAGTTCGTTAATAAGCGCAATATTCACATCACGCTGTGTGTTTTCAATGACTTTAGCAGCCTCGGCCACGCGAATAGAAGGAGCCTTGTGTGTGCCAGCGGTAATAACCTCTGCATACAACGCATCGATTAAATCGGCGACTTCAGGAGTAGAGCCTGAGGTCACTTTGCGTATGGAAGGCAAACGGTGCACTTTATCGCCTGGATTAATACGCTCAGGGCTGTAACCAGCAAAAAAATCCTCATTAAAGCGCAACCCAGATACCCGCTCTAAGACTGGCACGCAGTCTTCTTCGGTCGCACCGGGATATACGGTGGATTCGTAAATGACGATATCACCTCGCTTTAAGACCTTGCCAATGGTTTCGCTGGCACGAATCAAAGGGGTTAAATCAGGGCGTTTGTACTCGTCAATCGGAGTCGGTACCGTCACAATAAACACATTCGCCTGAGCTAGCTCGGCGGCATCACTGCTATAACGCAGGTGCACAGCGGTTTTAAGCTCATCGGACTCTACCTCTAGTGTATGATCAACACCTTGGTTTAGTTCAGCAATACGGCGTGGGTTAATATCAAACCCCAATACCTCACGCTGCTTGCCAAACTCCACGGCTAGAGGCAAGCCTACGTAGCCCAGTCCGATCACAGCAAGTTTTACGTTTTGCAACTCCAAGACACTTCTCCAAAATAAAATAACTCGTGCTTATTTAGTCCGATCTCGTTTAGCACGACGCACCGATGGCAACAGTAACCAAACCGGACGACGCCAACGCACTAGACGCGCATAAAGCCAAGTATAACTACAAACAAAAACCACCAAGCTTGCACTTAAAATCCAGGCATTATCCCACCAAATAGTGGCTGGCACTAAACCAATTAAGACCAACCCCCATAGATAAGGGGAAGCCATCGCATTCGATGTAGGAGGCACATAGCGCCGTCCTTCGTTGAGCACACTAACTCGGACTAAACGACGAAAAATCAATTGATGTAAATGCAGTGAATCGGGTTCATCCACTGGTACACCACGTTTAAATTTACGCCGCCAAATAGAAAACAATGTTTCAAATACGGGGTAAAACAAAACCGCTAGCGCGTAAAAGGGTGACACGCTTGGGTTACGTACAACCAAGAGCACAGCGAGCTCAGCAAGCATGAAGCCTAGAAAATACGCCCCACCATCACCAAGAAAAACGCGGCCAAAGGGGAAGTTCCAAGCTAAAAACCCTAAGGTCGCTGAAGCCAACGCTGTGGCAATCAACACAATAGGGTAGTCTTGGACCTGCCACGCAACTAAAGCAATAGAAATCGCCATTAACACGGCCACCATGCCGGCTAAGCCATTGATACCATCAATGATGTTCAAAGCGTGGGTACAGCCCCCTACCGCAATCATGGTGAAAAACAAAGAAATAGGCCAAAACGCTAAGATCCAATCTGCCCAGCTGACACCTACACGAGACACCCCGCCAAGTAGCCACCAAGCAATTGCAGCGGAGGCAAAAGCCGCTAACAAACGTTTTAAAGAGCCAACGTCTTTGGTGATGTCCTCGACTAACCCGGCTACAAAAACAGGCATTGCCGCCACAAAAAGCACGGGCCACAACCAAGTTAAGGTCATATTGCTTGGGCCAAGCACCAACAACCCCGCAAGACTACCCGCTAAAATAGCTAAGCCACCTACACGTGGTGCTGGACGCAGATGCGTCGCCTGAGGTTTGGACATATCGGTATCGCCCGTTAGGCGACCGTGCCAACGCTCTGACCAAACAATAATGCCCCCCACCACAAACGCCACAATGGTGATTGAAAGCCAAGTTAGAAAATCCCAAGCAGATGCAGACTCCACTACAAGCCTCACTAAAAATCCAATTAATAATTATGAGACGCATTTGTAACAACGCGAAGACGCAGATCGATACAACTGCTACAAGACACATATTCCATCGGGGTAAATTGTAATGTAAATCGTTGCTGCCGATGCATTTTACGTAATGACCCCAAGCGGTTGTGCCATGTGCTTGTACAGACTTGTTAAACCTCATCTTTTATGATGCTGTGCTCTTGATCGAGCAAAGAGACTGTTACCATTAGACACAACCTTTTTGTGATAGAAGCACCTAGCCACTCAATTATTACCCATTGCTCCCCAAAGCGTAAGCAGGTAGGCTTAGCGTTTTCGTTGACTTAACTTGTGAGCATCACTATGCCATTAATTACCGTAGAGTTATTTGCTGGACGAGACACAGAAACCAAGCGTAAGTTTGTCGAGCGCGTTACCGCCGAAGCGTGCGAGGTCTTTGGTTGTAAGCCCGAGGCTGTGCATGTCATTTTTAAGGACATAAAACCTGAAGACTGGGCCACTGGTGGTGTGATGTGGTCAGATAAAAAATAACACTTCAAATTTGCATTCAGCCCTGCCAGTAGCCGGGCTGATTATAGATATCTTTCAAATACGCCGTAAAAACACGAACTTTAGCGGGCACATAGCGCTGCTGCTGATACACAGCCTGTATATCGTAATCCGGTATCGCGTAGTCATCTAACACCGTTATTAGCTCGCCTTTTTGCAGCTCTGCTTGAATTTCCCACGTCGAACGCCACCCAACCCCCCAGCCTTTTTTCACACAGTCATACAATAACTCGCCCTCGTTACTGTCTAAATCACCTTGAACACGCACGGAAAAAACCCGCCCATTACGAATAAACGTCCATCCATGTTGCTGCCCCCCTTGTAAATTAAAGGCTAAGCAATTGTGGTGCACAAGGTCTTCGGGTGTTTGAGGTATACCCTGTTTTTCAAAATACGCAGGCGTACCACACACAACGCGTTGATTAGGATATAGGCGTACCGCGACATAATTTGGGTCATACACTGCACCCACGCGTATACCCATGTCATAGCCTTCATTAACTAAATCAATCACGCTATCTGTGAAATTAAACGTTAAATGCAGCTCTGGATAACGTTGTTTGAATGCTAATACATGCGGTGCCACATGTTTACGCCCAAACGCAGCGGGGGCTGAAACCACTAAACGTCCACGCATGGTATTGTGCTGATCACTAATACTGGCTTCGGCCAGTGCAAAATCATGCAGCAAAAGCTTGCATTGCTCTAAAAACTGTTCGCCTAGATCAGTCAGAACCAAACCCCGTGTAGAGCGGTGCATCAACTTCACCCCCAGCCGTTTTTCTAACGCGTCCAAACGTCGCCCAAGCACCACTGGGGTGACGCCCTCTACCACCGCTGCAGCGGCAAAACTGCCCCGCTCTGCCACCAAAACAAAACTACGAATCTCGGTATATCGACTCATATTGACCTACGTTGAATTAATTATGCCAACTCAGGAATGCTCCCCCTAGCCTAACGCCTAAGCAGTGGCTATGATCAACTATACGTTTAAAGTTAATTTATAGGGAAAATGCATGCCCAGATTCGCCGCTAATCTTAGCTTATTATTTACTGAATACGATTTTCACAAACGGTTTGTGCATGCAGCGGCGGCAGGCTTCAAGGGGGTTGAATACCTTTTTCCTTACGACCAGTCTGCGACCACCTTACGCCAACTTCTGGCTGATAACCAACTAGAACAAGTGCTTTTTAACTTACCTGCTGGCAACTGGGGGGCAGGTGAACGTGGTTTAGCTTGTTTACCCGATCGGCGTCAAGAGTTTCAAGACTCTGTGCATCTGGCTCTTGAGTATGCCAATACGTTGGGCAACTCACTATTGCACTGCATGGCTGGGATTAAACCCGAAAGTGTATCCACAACGGCTGCCCTAGACTGTTATTTAGAAAATTTGCACTACGCGGCCCAGGCTGCAGCCAAACATGGGCGCATTATCTGCATTGAGCCCATTAACCATTTTGATATGCCCGGGTATTTTTTAAATTACAGCCAACAAGCTCTGGATATTGTGCACGAGCTCAATCTCGACAACATCAAGCTGCAATTCGATATCTACCATGCCCAACGCATGGAAGGTCATATTTGTTTTAGTTTAGAGCGCTTGCTGCCTGATATTGCCCACATACAAATTGCCAATACTCCAGGTCGCCACGAGCCGCATTTAGGCGAGCTGAACTACGATTATATTTTTCACTTTTTAAAACAATTACAGTATTCTGGTTGGATAGGTTGTGAATACATACCAGCACAACACACCGGTGCTGGATTAAGCTGGTTGCATCCCTACTTACATCACCCTCACTAAGGACGTTTCATGGAAAAAGTTGCATTTATTGGACTAGGCATCATGGGGATTCCCATGTGCTTAAATCTTATTAAAGGAGGACACCATGTCTATGCCAACACACGTAGTCAAGTCAGTACAGAAGTTATTGAAGCCGGTGCCACTATTTGCCCTACCCCTCGAAGCGCCACTGAGGCTGCAGACATCATCATTCTCATTGTTAACGACACCCCCAACGTCGAAGAGGTTTTATTTGGTACAGACGGAGTTGCCTCAGCTGATCTAAACGGCAAGCTCATCATTGATATGAGCACCATCTCGCCAGTAGCCACCACAGAGTTTGCAAAAAAAATAAAAGCACTGGGCGGCGATTATCTTGATGCACCCGTTTCAGGCGGAGACGTAGGCGCTAAAGCCGCAAGCCTAAGTATTATGGTGGGTGGCTCTAATACGGCCTTTGAGCGTGCCTTGCCTGTATTCCAACTAATGGGTAAAAACATTACGCATGTTGGAGACAATGGCTCTGGGCAAATTACCAAAATGGCTAATCAAGTCATTGTGGCCTTAACCATCCAAGCGGTAGCCGAAGGCCTAGTCTTAGCCTCTAAAGCCGGTGCCGACCCTGAAAAAGTTCGCCAAGCCTTAATGGGCGGTTTTGCTAATTCACGCATCCTAGAGGTGCATGGTCAGCGTATGACCTCGGGTCAATTTGAACCGGGTTTCAAAGTCAACTTGCACCAAAAAGACATCACTAGTGCTTTAAATACGGCTCGTGAACTCGGGGTGGCTTTACCCAGCACTGCTATTTTTCAACAACTGCTTAGTGGTTGCGTAGCACGCGGTGGTAGCGACTGGGATCACTCAGCTATTGTCAAAGTTCTAGAAGACATGTCGCAACATAGCTTGCGCGAGCATGAATAACACCACACGTTTGCTTTATGATGGCTTGCAAGCCGCTATCCAAGCGGCTCAAGCCAAATTTTGCCTACCAAACTATTTACCACAGCCTCCATCTGGACGTACTGTAGTAATTGGCATGGGTAAAGCCGGTGCAGCCATGGCTCAGGCTTTTGAAGCGCACTGGACTGGTCCATGGGATCGGCTTCAAGGTCTAGTCGCTGTGCCCTATCACAGTGTCCTACCTACCCAACACATCCGTTTAGTCGAATGTGCTCATCCAATTCCAGATACAGCTAGCGAAAATGCGGCTAAGCAAATGCTTGCTCTGGTCAGCGATCTAACTGAGCAAGACCTGGTTGTGTGTTTAATTTCAGGTGGCGGTTCCGCCTTAGTAAGCCTAGCAGCACCGGGCCTTAGCCTAGCAGACAAACAAGCACTCAATAACGCTCTGATTCGTTCTGGAGCCTCAATCCAAGAAATCAATCTTGTGCGACGCCATCTCTCGGCCATCAAAGGCGGACGTTTAGCAGCAGCTTGTGTCCCAGCTCGTATAGTCAATCTGCTTATTTCCGATGTGCCAGGCGACGACCCCACTTGCATTGCATCGGGGCCGACTGTAATAGACCCTAGCACCTGTGCTCAAGCACTTGAAATCCTAAAGCATTACGGTATTGATCTTCCTGCACTAGCCAAATCCTCTTTACAAAACGCCGCATGGGAAAGTGTTAAAGCCGACCACCCTATTGCCAATAAAATCCAAACCTATCTGATAGCAACTCCGCATCTCGCTCTAAACGCTGCCATAAAACAATTTGCTCAAGCAAACGTTCACACTATGTATTTAGGTGACACCATCGAAGGCGAGGCTAAAGACGTCGCAAAGGTGATGGCCGCCATTGCGCAAAATATTAGCCGACATGCTCAACCATGTGCTGCACCGTGTATTTTGCTTTCCGGTGGTGAAACCAGCGTCACCGTTAAAGGTACGGGGCAAGGGGGACGCAATGTGGAATTTCTGCTTGCATTATTGTGTGCAATAAAAAATCAATACCCCATTACCGCGTTGGCGGCCGATACTGACGGCGTAGATGGTGCTTTGCCTATTGCAGGAGCCTATATTACGCCCGAGTCGTGGAATAAAGCACTTGCTTTAGGTCTAGACCCTTTAGACTACTTACACCGTAACGATGCGCATACTTTTTTCCAACGATTAGAGCAATCCATTACCACCGGTCCCACTCAAACTAATGTCAATGATTTTCGGGCTATTTTTATTGACACAAATGATTAGGCAAAAAAAAACCCGAGATCAAAAGATCTCGGGCAAATCCACCAAAGGAGGAGGGTGGAGGAGACAACCGGGGCATGTTGGGCTACAAGGGGTTTTCCCGAGCCTGAGCAGTAATTTAGGGTTATTACCCTTGTGCTGCTACTCAACATCCAATAACTAAAGTTTAGCTACTTTCTTTGTGCAATGCAAGATAAAGCACTGCAATAAGACATATTCTGTGGTTTTGTCGCAAAAGACCGACAATTAAAAGCCAAAAGTCTTTAGGCATAAACCCTAGTCTTGGTATTAAGTACTAGTACTAAAGCCGATAAGCACTCGTCGTCATAACTTTAGACATACATTTCATCGCCAACCGTATAGGAGCAGGCAGGTGTGTGGCACCATGTTGCTCTGCTGTAGTACGGTGGGCGATTTCATCCTCTCGCATTTGCTCTACGATTTTTCGGGAACGCTCATCTTGTTCAGGCAGTGATGCCAAGTGCTGATCCAAATGTTGCTCTACTTGACGCTCCGTTTCCGCCATAAAGCCTAAGTTGTACGGCTTACCTGCTTTGCTAGCCACCACACCTAAACCTAATGAAGCCACATACCACACCGGATTTAAAAGACTGGGGCGACTATTTAATTCAGCCAAACGCTCATCACACCACACCAAATGGTCCACCTCCTCAGAAGCGGCTTGATGCAGTAACCCTTTTAGCTCTGGGTCGGTGACTAAAACAGCTTGGCCTCTATACAAGGCCTGAGCGCAAACTTCGCCTACATGATTGACTCGCATTAAGCCCGCGGCATGACGCTGCTGCTCGGGAGATAGGGTGGACTCGGAATTAAGCGCAGGTCGCCCAGCTGGATTGGGTCTGGAGGCTTGGGCAGATCGAGAAATAACCTGCAGCGCATGCCCTACCTCTGTTAAGACCGTATCAAAGAAGGTAGTACGGCGCTGCAGCTGCGGTACAAGCTCGGGCTCCACAACGATCAGGGCTGTGTTCTCACTCGTGTTTGACATAATTACTCTCTTTGTTTCAGCGGTTTGGATTCAGAAAAAAAGCTACAATAGAGCTATTGTAGGGCAAAGAATAACAAGTTTCTTGCCCTGAACTCCTCAATAAGGAACCCCACCATGGAATGTACAGTTAACTGGAACCATAACAACGGTATGCTTTTTGTGGCCAGTACAGGCAGTGGCCATGTCACCGTCATGGATGGCGCAGTCGAAGGTGGTGGTAGCGATTCCGCACCACGCCCTATGGAAATGCTATTAGCTGGCGCTGGCGGTTGTGCTGCATACGATGTCGTGCTTATTTTAAAACGGGGACGTCATGCCGTCACTGATTGTAAAGTTCACCTCAGCGGCGAGCGGGCTCAAACCGAACCCAAAATCTTCACCAAAATTCATTTTAATTTTGTGGTGTCTGGGCACGACCTTCCCGAGCAAGCCGTCGAGCGCGCAGTTAAGCTTTCTCACGAAAAATACTGCTCGGCCAGTGCTATGTTAGGCAAAGCTGCCGACATCACCTATTCAGTTGAAATACGGAAAAGCTAATGAGCATCTCCAATCAATACGAAACTCTGATGCGCCACGTTTACGAACAAGGTACCAAAAAAACGGATCGTACTGGCACAGGCACGCTGTCCACGTTTGGCTATCAAATGCGGTTTGACCTTTCCCAAGGTTTTCCGCTGATCACCACAAAAAAACTGCACACCCGCAGTATTTTTATTGAGTTATTGTGGTTTTTACGTGGCGACAACAATATCAAATGGCTTCAGGAAAACAACGTCACCATTTGGGATGAGTGGGCAGATAGCAATGGTGACTTAGGCCCCGTCTATGGCGTGCAGTGGCGTTCTTGGCCTACCCCTAGTGGCGAACCTATTGATCAAATAGCACAGTTACTAGAGCAAATTAAAACCAATCCTGACTCGCGTCGCTTGTTGGTTTCAGCGTGGAACGTGGCTGATATACGCAATATGGCACTCCCACCCTGCCATGCTCTTTTCCAGTTTTACGTAGCCGATGGCAAACTGTCGTGCCAATTGTACCAACGCAGCGCAGACATTTTTCTTGGCGTGCCATTTAATATTGCTAGCTATGCACTGCTTACTCATATGGTGGCTCAGCAATGCGACCTAGAGGTTGGTGATTTTATCTGGACAGGGGGCGATTGCCATTTGTACAGCAATCACATGGATCAAGTCGCACTCCAACTAAGCCGTGAGCCGCGCCCCTACCCCACGCTTCATATCAAACGCAAGCCAACCAGTTTATTTGACTATGAGCTGGCTGATTTTGAGATCGTTGATTATGATCCTCACCCACACATCAAAGCACCCGTAGCGGTTTAATGTATGAAAACAAAAATCAGAATGGTCGTGGCTTATACTCGCAATCGCTGCATTGGCAAAGATAACGCCATGCCTTGGCACCTACCCAAGGATTTAGCGCATTTCAAGGCAGCCACCATGGGTATGCCTATTATTATGGGTCGCAAAACATGGGAATCCATTGGCCGCCCCCTACCAGGACGCCCTAATTTCGTCATCAGTCGCAACCCCGACTTTCAACCCCAAGGGGCCACCGTCTTTCCCAGTTTAGACGAGGCCCTAGCGGCCTGCTCTGACTACGATAAAGCCTGTATTATTGGCGGCGAGCAAATCTTCACCCTAGGGTTAAGCGTAGCAGATGAAATTATCGCCACCGAGATTCATGCTGACATTCAAGGCGACACCTTTTTCCCCGAGCTACCTATAGGTTGGGTCGAAACAGAGCGCCTAGCTCAGCCCCAAGAAAACGGTTTTAGCTATGATTTTGTTACGTATACTAAACAAAGCTAATCGTTTCTCTATCTCATTTGCCATGCTTAAACGCATGGCATTTTTATCTCTGCAGCACCTCTATCGCTAAACCCTTCTACATTTATAACTAAAAACACTATAAATAAATTTAGACTGTGTTTCCCTCTTAACTCTTTTGTCTAGGTCGGCCTTTTCATGTTTTTAAGCTCTAAACTTCCGCAATTACGTCCTAATATTTTTTCGTATATTTCAGGCTTAGCAGCCCAACATAAAGCCATTAATTTGGCTCAAGGCTTTCCTGATTTCGGTTGCTCACCGCTCTTAGTTGAGCTCTTGCACAAATACAGCGCAAAAGGCATGAACCAATACGCGCCAGGCCAAGGCATACCAGCTTTGCGTAAACAAATTAGCGCTTACTTACAGCGCCGCGATGGCTATGGTTATGATCCTGACACAGAAATCACTATTAGCACAGGCGCAACAGAAGCCTTATTTTGTAGTTTTGCAGCTCTGATTCACCCTGGGGATGAGGTTATTATTCTTGAACCCGCTTATGACACCTACGAGCCTACCGTCGCGCTATTTGGTGGCGTTATTAAACGTGTGACGCTTAGCGCTCCTCATTTTACGGTAGACTGGGATGCCGTTCGGCACGCTCTGAGCCCTAAAACCAAAGCCATCGTCCTAAACTCGCCGCACAACCCAAGCGGTACTATTTTGAGTCAAGCCGATCTAGAGCAGTTAGGACAATTGCTTGATGGCACTCAGGTAGTGGTAATTAGCGACGAGGTCTACGCAGATATGGTTTTTAGCCCTCAGCGTCACATTAGTGTGTCACGCATTGCCTCTCTTCAAGATCGCAGCATAGTGATTGGTTCTTTTGGAAAAAGCTTTCATATTACTGGATGGAAAACAGGCTTTTTTGCTGCCCCCCAAGCCCTAAGTGAGGAGCTACGTAAAATTCATAGCTTGACCACATTTTCGGTACATACCCCCTCTCAATTTGCTTTAGCCGAGCTTATGGAAAACCCACAGCATATTGATGAGGTTGCGGCCATGTATGAACAAAAGAAAAAGTATTTTCTAGATGGCTTGATTGATTCTGCATGGCAGTTCCTACCTAGCCAAGGCAGTTACTTTTTAACGGCAGACTATCAACAACTTAGCCTTGACGATGATATGAGCTTCTGCCACACACTAATTGAAAAATACGGTGTAGCAACCATTCCCTATAGTGCGTTTTACTTGAACGCTCCGGCAGAGCAACGCTTGCTACGCTTTTGCTTTGCCAAAAAAGAGCAAACACTAGATCAAGCCATTGAGATTCTACGGCGTGTTCCTACTTTGTCATAACAAACCATAGCAACTCATTCTTCGTTTTAAGCGGCTTAAAGCCGCTTTTTTATATGTTTAAGGTATAACCCCAACTGTACATTTTCATCATAAAAACCTAATATGCAAATTAATTTGCAGTAAGTTATTTATGCAAATTAATTTGCATTATCTAACACACTTAGATAATGTTCCATGTTTGGCTCATACAGGAGAACACATGAACCACCCACTGCTCAAACTATTGACCACCACAGTTGCAGCATTCTGCTTTAGCGCTGCAGCTGTTAGTGCTAAACCTCTTGTGATTGCTGTTGATACGGCTTTTGTGCCTTTTGAATTCAAACAAGGTGATACCTATGTCGGCTTTGACATTGATATGTGGGACGCCATTGCTAAAGAGCTAAATCTTGAGTATCGCCTCCAACCCATGGACTTCAGCGGTATTTTGCCTGCGCTGCAAACCAAAAACGTTGACGTGGCTTTAGCTGGCATCACCATTACCGAAGAACGCCGCAAGGCCATTGATTTTTCAGACGGTTATTACGACAGTGGCTTTATTTTAATGGTGGGTAAAGACAGCCCCATTCAAAGCTTTGAAGACTTAAAAGGTAAAACACTTTCCCTTAAAACGGGCACCTCGGCTGCTGAATATGCACGAACCCACTTCAAAGACACTACCTTGCGTCTTTTTCCTAATATCGATAACGCCTATCTAGAGCTACAAACCGGTCGCGTTGATGCCGCCATGCACGATACGCCTAATGTACTCTATTACATCAAAGAGGCCGGTCAAGGCCGCGTTAAAACAGTAGGCGAACAAATGCTTGCTCATGAATACGGTATTGCTTTTCCAAAAGGCAGCGAGCTGATTCCTGATGTCAATGCCACACTAGCAAAAATGAAAGAAGATGGTCGATATGACGCCATTTATGAAAAATGGTTTGGTACCCAACCTCCTAAAAAGTAATACCTTAACCCCCACTTTGTGGGGTTTATTTCTCTTAGGATGGCTTGTATGAATTTTGATTGGTCTGTTATTTATAGCTCCCTGCCTTCACTACTCCAAGGCGCGAAGCTTACCCTTTACATCACCCTCAGCGGTTTAGTGGGTGGCATGACTGTAGGCTTACTTTTTGGCCTAATGCGTGCGTACGGCAATACTTTTATCCGTAGTTTGGCAACCCTATACATAGGCTTAGTACGCGGCACACCTATTGTTGTGCAAGTCATGTTTATTTATTTTGCATTACCCATGCTTATTGGCTTGCGCGTGGATCCGCTTACCGCCGCTATTGTCTCCATCATTGTGAACTCTGGGGCATACATAGCTGAAATTGTACGTGGTAGTTTTCAATCAGTAGCTAAAGGCTTGCATGAAGCCGGTTTAGCCTTAGGTCTACCTAAATGGCGTGTTTTAGCCTTTGTGGTGGGGCCTGTTGCCTTTCGCCGCATGGTACCACCGCTAGGCAACCAATTTATCGTGAGCCTAAAAGACACCTCTCTTTTTATTGTAATTGGCGTAGGAGAGCTAACACGTCAAGGTCAAGAAATCATGGCCTCTAACTTTCGTGCGGTCGAAGTATGGACCGCAGTAGCTATTCTTTACTTGCTCATGATAGGGGTGATGTCGTTAGGCTTACGCCTCATAGAGAAAAGGATGCATGTACTATGAGCTCAGTCACCAATATGGTTGAATTTCGCCAAGTTACTAAACGTTTTGGTCAAACCGTAGTGCTTGATCAAGTTGACCTCACTCTTAAAGCAGGTGAGGTCACCGTTTTAATTGGTCCTTCTGGGTCGGGGAAGTCCACTCTATTGCGCTGCATTAATGTGTTAGAGCGTATTGATGGCGGAGATTTAATTGTAGATGGACTCAGCGTGTTGGGCAGCGCAAGCCAAGTCCGAGAAATACGCCAAGAAGCCGGCATGGTATTTCAGCAGTTCAATCTATTCCCACAAATGACCGCTATAGAAAATGTGGCTTTTGGGCCGCGACAAGTTCGTGGCACAGCCAAAAAACAAGCCTTAGATGACGCTTTAGTGCTTTTAGAAAAAGTTGGCCTTAAAGAACGAGCCCATCATTACCCCAGTGAGCTTTCAGGCGGTCAGCAGCAACGCGTTGCTATCGCCCGTGCCTTAGCTATCAAGCCCAAACTGATGCTCTTTGATGAACCTACTTCAGCACTAGACCCAGAGCTACGTCACGAGGTATTGCGCGTTATGCAAGACTTAGCTGAAGAAGGCATGACCATGGTTGTGGTCACGCATGAAATGGCCTTTGCACGGCAGGTCGGTGATCGCATGATTTTTATGGAGCACGGCAAAATTGCCGCTGACGGACACCCTGAAGAGCTCATTAAAAACCCAGCCAACGCTCGTCTACAATCTTTTTTACAACACGTCGAATAATGTCCTCCTTACACTATCTACAATTAAGCGGCTCTCATCATGAGCTAGGTGTTCAACTAGGCCAGTTTGGTGCCACCGCATTTCACAAGCATTTGCTACCTAGTTCCGCATGGGCCGAACTGAGTCAATGGCGTGGTTCTGAAGCGATTAAAACCATACAAAACTTAGTGCAAAACCATTTTCCACAAATAGCCCAAGAAATCGAAGGCTTAGCAGAGGGCTTGGCGATTCCCCTTGAGGATGCGTATATTTGGAACAGTCGTGGTGATCTCTGGGCTATGGCACCAGACAGTTGCTCTAGTGTTTTACAGACCCAACCTGTGCCGCGCATTACCCACAATGAAGACGGCGACCCCGGTTTTTATGGACATTGTGGCGTGATCGAGTTTGCCCCTACTGCTGGCACACGATTTACGTCTTTTGTTTATCCTGGCTCTATTGCAGGTCATACTTTTGCTGCGAACGAGCATCAGCTATGCATGAGCGTCAACAATATTCGCGCGCTTTTCGCACGACCAGGTATGCCTCGTATGGTGCTGTGTAGAGCCATTTTAAATTGCAAAACTGTGGCTGAGGCCGTCGCATTATTGCGCGCACATAATCGCTCAGGGGCGTTTAACCTAAATTTAGGTGATGTTAGCGGGGCCATACACAGCGTGGAGTTTAACGAGGCAAATGTCTCTGATCTGCCTATTGCAGCGCCTTATTTTCATGCTAACCATGCGGTTCATGATGCCATGCGTAACTACCCTCAGATTATTACGGGTAGCTCAGGGTATAGGCAAATTCAAGGAGACGATCTCGTTAAGAATCACAACACAGTAGATGCTCTTGCCATATTAGGCGATAGCGCTCATAATCGCTTTCCTATTTATCGTCGTGACGCTGCCGATACAGATAATGAAAACACCATAGCTACTGCTGATTTTATTTACGGTGCTGCGGGTTTAGAGTGGCATGTCTATGACGGGCCGCAAACCCAACCACTGTTTAGCTTCCAAGGCCTTACTCGCATTTAAGCATTATGCAACACCCTCACCCAATCGATCTCGCCTCGTTAAAACAACTAACGGCTCAAATTGACCGTAAACAAAGCGCTATCCGTTTGGGTGAGAAAGCCCATGCAGCATTACTCGTGCTGTTAAAGCATCCTCAAAACACCGCATTGCTTTCTATTACTGAGCTGGCTCAGCAATTAAACGTAAATCCATCAACTCTGACTCGTTTGGCTAAACGCTTAGGCTTTAGTGGTTTTGCTGAGTTTCAACGCTTATTCAGAGATAGTCTTAGCCCAGTCAGCCCTACTTTTTATAGTCACCAAGCCAGACGCCACTTGCAGCAATGGTCTCACTCTCACCACCCAGACACTTTCACACAAGACAGTACACGCCAACGCCTGCAACAGTTGGTCTCTGAAAACATTAGCAATATCCAACAAAGCTTACACAATTTGCATACCGAGCACTTTGTGTCTGCCGCACACGCTATTGCTTACGCGAAGCGAGTGCGTATCCACGGTGTACGCCAATACTCTGCTCTAGCCCAATTTATGAGCTATGGTCTAAGTCTAATTCGCAATGATGTGGCTCGTTTAGAGGAAAATAGTTTGGGGCTTGCCGAGGGCCTTGCACAACTGGAAGCAGGAGACGTATTGATTTCAGTTAGCGTCACACCTTATACACAAGAGGTATTAAGCACGCACGCTCTGGCACGACATGAGCAACTGACTACGATTAGCTTAACAGACAACACGGCCTCTCCCTTGGCCCTCCACGCTGATTTTTCTTTTTTTATCCCCTACTGCAGTAGTTTTTTTAGCAATAGTATTAGTGCTTATTTTGTTTTTGCTGAAACCCTATTGAATCAAGTGGCATGGGAATTAGGCGATCAGGCTCTGGTAGCCATCAATAAGCGTGAACAGCTAATCGCGGCACTAAATATTGAAACCAAGCCATAAAAAACGCGGCTAAGCCGCGTTTTTTAATTGTTTTCTGCCTGATACTGTTCTGCAGTTAAAAGACTTTCCATATCTGCTAGATTATCGGGTTTAAGCTTAAATATCCAAGTGCTAAAAGGTGCCTCATTCAGTTGCTCTGGCACATCGTCAAGGCTTTGGTTGTATTCCACAACCGTACCGGCGATGGGGGCATAAATATCGGAAGCGGCTTTGACCGACTCAACAATACCCGCTACTGCGCCTGCATCTAAGTGAACTTGCGTAGTAAAATCGCCTACAAATACCAAATCACCCAATTGATCTTGAGCAAAGTCAGTGATGCCTACTAGCACCACATCCCCTTCGACTTGAACCCACTCATGGGTAGAGGCATATTTTCTATCGGTAGGTAACTGCATTTTTTTCCTTTATACGGCACGACCACAGGCAACACCTGATGCCCACGCCCACTGAAAGTTATAACCACCGAGCCAACCAGTGACATCGACTGACTCGCCAATAAAATAAAGATTTGGATGGGCACGAGTAGCCATGGTTTTTTGATTTAGCTCTCGCGTGTCCACTCCCCCCCTCATCACTTCTGCTTTTTTATATCCAGCTGTTCCCGTTGGTACTAAAGCCCACTGGCTTAACGCCTCGGCTAGTCGTCGCAACACGCTATCAGGCAGATCCGCCAGTCGTTTTTGTAATAGTGTCGGATCAAGCACACCGGTTGCAGCCAACCAAGGCTCAACTAAACGCTTGGGTAATAAGCCTGTTAAATAATTGCCTAGCTGCTGTTTGTTACCTTGCTTGGCTGCTAGTAACGTAGTCTGCAAATCAAGGTGAGGAGCCAAATTAATTCGTATGGTCTCTCCCGGGTTCCAATAGCTAGAAATTTGCAATATGCCAGGTCCCGATAAGCCCCGGTGCGTCCACAATAAATCCTCTAAGAAAGCCATTTTTTTCTTAGGAGCCAAAGCCACACTAAGCTCAACCTCGGCACTCACACCACTTAGGGCAACAAAATCTTGCCAAAATGCACCATCAAAGGTGAGTGGCACGAGCGCTGGACGCGGTTCAATAATCTTAATTCCAAACTGTCTAGCCAAACGCAACGCAAAGTCAGTGGCACCGACCTGCGGCAAAGCCATACCGCCTGTAGCAATAACTAATTGAGCGCAGCGAATTAGACCTTGATCCGTCGCTAGCTCATAGCCCAACTCGGTTTTTTGCACTGTTTGTACAGCACAAGGCATACGCCACGTAACACTGCCTTTTTCACACTCTTGGCGCAGTAGTTGAATAATGGATTCGCTGGAGTCATCACAAAACAATTGGCCTTTGTGTTTTTCATGCCAGCGAATGTCATAGCTCTCTACTAAACGTATGAAATCTGCAGGCGTATACGCCGCTAGAGCTGAACGACAAAAATTCGGATTTTGAGAAACAAAATTGTGTGAGGTAGTGCCGGTATTGGTAAAATTGCAACGACCACCCCCAGAGATGCGTATCTTTTCGCCTAGCTTTTTAGCGTGGTCAATTAAGACCACGCGACGACCACGCTGCCCAGCTACGCTGGCTGCCATCATACCAGCAGCCCCCGCACCAATTACAGCCACATCAAATGCAATTGTCATACGCAGTTAGCTTTCTCGTATGCAATCAACATAGTAGCGTGGCTCACCGTCAGGACCGATGTCTTGGGCTAAACCATGCACATAGGTCTCAAAGCCAGGGAACTCTGCATTAAACTCGCGAGCAAACTTCAAGTAATCCACAATCATGCGGTTAAAGCGCTCGCCTGGAATAAGTAGAGGAATACCTGGCGGATACGGTGTAAGCAGCACCCCTGTCACTCGACCTTCAAGCTCATCAATACTAACGCGCTCTACCTCGCGGTGCGCCATTTTAGCGTAAGCATCAGAAGGCTTCATGGCCGGCACCATATCACTGAGATACACCTCAGTCGTCAAGCGCGCTAAGTCATATTTTTTGTAGACTTCGTGAATCATCTGGCACAGGTCACGTAAACCAAGCCGGTCATAAGTAGGATGCGCTTTACAGAAGTCAGGCAAAATACGCCACAGTGGCTGATTACGGTCGTAATCGTCTTTGAACTGCTGCAATGCCGTTAACAGCGTATTCCAACGTCCTTTAGTAATACCAATGGTAAATAAAATAAAGAAGGAATACAGACCGGTTTTCTCAACCACTACACCGTGTTCAGCCAGGTATTTAGACACCAAGGCAGCAGGAATCCCTGTTTCTGCAAAGGTACCGGAAATATCCAGACCGGGCGTAACCACTGTGGCTTTAATGGGGTCTAGCATATTAAAACCATCTGCTAGCTCGCCGAAACCGTGCCATTTATCGCCTGACTTCAAAAGCCAGTCGTCACGGCTACCAATGCCTTCGCTAGTCAGTTTGTCTGGCCCCCAGACTTGGAACCACCAGTCATCTTTGCCGTACTCTGAGGCCACCTTGCGCATTGCACGACGGAACTCAAGCGCTTCTTTGATGCTTTCCTCAACCAAAGCGGTACCACCCGGGGGCTCCATCATAGCTGCCGCCACATCACACGACGCAATAATAGCGTACTGTGGTGAGGTGGATGTGTGCATTAAGTACGCTTCGTTAAAAATATTACGATCTAAGGCACGCTCTTCAGCATCTTGAACGGTAATTTGGGAAGCCTGAGACAAGCCCGCTAGTAATTTATGCGTTGAGTGCGTGGCATAGACCATGGTGTTTTTGCTGCGAGGACGGTTAGGCCCAATTGCATGCATGTCTTTATAAAAACCATGGAATGCAGCATGCGGCAGCCAAGCCTCGTCAAAGTGCAAGGTTTCAATCGTGTCACCCAAGGTCTCTTTGATTTGCTCAACGTTATAAATCACGCCATCGTAGGTGCTTTGCGTCAAGGTCAAAATACGAGGGGTTTTATTGGCAGCCTCGCGAGCAAATGGATTGGCTTCAATTTTGCGTTGAATGCTCTCAGGAGAGAACTCCTCGAGAGGAATGGGTCCGATAATACCTAAGTGATTGCGTGTAGGACGCAAAAACACAGGAATAGCACCGGTCATTGTAATTGCATGCAAAATGGACTTATGACAATTGCGGTCTACCACCACAATGTCATTGTTGGCTACGTTAGCATGCCACACAATTTTGTTAGACGTAGAGGTGCCGTTGGTCACAAAAAAACAATGGTCAGCATGAAAAATACGAGCCGCATTGGTCTCGGCCTCTGCTACTGGACCGGTATGGTCTAAAAGCTGACCTAATTCATCGACCGCGTTACAGACGTCCGCGCGCAGCATGTTTTCACCAAAAAACTGGTGAAACATTTGCCCTACAGGACTCTTCAAAAACGCCACGCCCCCAGAGTGACCAGGACAGTGCCAAGAATATGACCCATCAGAGGCGTATTTGACTAATTCACGGAAAAAGGGCGGCGCTAAGCCGTCAAGATAAGAGCGGGCCTCACGAATAATATGACGAGCAACGAACTCGGGCGTGTCTTCAAACATATGAATAAAGCCATGGAGCTCACGCAAAATATCATTGGGAATATGCTGTGAGGTACGCGTTTCACCATATAAATAAATAGGAATGTCTTCGTTACGAAAACGCAGCTCGCCAATAAAGGTACGTAAATTTTTAATGGCAGCGGCCACATCCTCTGGGGAGTCTTCATCAAACTCCTCATCATCAATGGACAAAATAAATGCGCTCGCTCGACTTTGCTGTTGTGCAAAAGAGCTTAAATCACCGTAACTAGTAACGCCGAGCACATCAAAGCCCTCGACCTTAATTGCATCGGCTAAAGCACGAATGCCTGAACCGGACGCATTCTCTGAACGGAAGTCCTCGTCAATAATAACGATAGGAAAACGAAATTTCATGCCGACTTGCTCCTAGGTGCGTGGCAAGGTGACGCCTAATTGGCCTTGATATTTACCGCCCCTGTCTTTGTAAGAGGTTTCACACACTTCATCACCGCCAATAAACAGCATTTGTGCGCAACCTTCGCCTGCATAAATTTTGGCGGGCAAAGGAGTAGTGTTTGAAAACTCGAGTGTGACATGGCCTTCCCACTCGGGCTCTAAGGGCGTCACATTCACAATAATGCCGCAACGTGCGTAGGTACTTTTGCCTAAACAAATCGTTAATACATCGCGCGGGATTCGAAAAAACTCGACGGTGCGTGCAAGCGCAAAGGAGTTAGGAGGAATAATACAGACATCTCCCACAAAATCCACAAATGATTTTTCATCAAAATGCTTGGGATCGACTATGGTGGAGTTGATGTTGGTAAAAATTTTAAATTCATTCGCACACCGTACATCGTAGCCATAACTGCTTGTGCCATAGCTCACAATACGCTGACCATTGATCTCGCGTACCTGACCGGCCTCGAAAGGCTCGATCATGCCTTTTTCTGCCTGTGCTCGTATCCAACGATCGCTTTTAATACTCATATTATCCTCTGTTAAGCGTGGAGACCGCAAATTATCTGTAATGGGTGGCGTTAAATAACTGATGCGCACAAGGCGCATCAGGCGTACAAATTATTCGGGAGTGTCGCGTGAAAACCATCGATACACCAAAGCCAAACCGCTTATAGTACCAATGCTGACCTCGGCTGTTAATCGTCTAGAGAGACGATAACTGACTCGTCCTACGGTACCAGTATCCGCCAAGGCTTGACGCACACTAAGCTTGATGCCGTTGCTTAACGTTTTACTGGCTTCAATGAAACGACGCTCTACAGCACTCACCTCATTTTCTGGGCTACTCGCTACACTGGTAGCAGGTAATATACTTCCTGCCCCTTCTAACTCGCCGGAACGCATACTAAGCTCATCAATACCGAAACGTCTATAAAATGGTTCCCCACCCCCTAGGAAAGACGTGCCCACAGAAAAGAGCAATGCAATATCGCCACCGTCATCTGGACCATGGCCGAACAAAAGCCACGACAGTTTTTCTAGCTCTGACACGTCAGGGATGGATATTAAGTCAATCTTTGGACGACGCGCTGTTCCCCCCACTTTTACCCCAGCCTGAACACTTAATCCAGTACGTAGCGCTTGGATATCCAAAATAGGATTGGCGATGTCGCCTTGGAAAGTGACTGTGCCTCGGCGCAACTGCAAACGCTGACCATAGACCTCGATCGCTCCGCCTCGGGTATTAAGTGCCCCTAATGCCGTAAGCTGATCGTTCAGCATTTGAATTTTCATGCTGCCGACTAAACCCGAGTTAACGCCATAACCCGTTAAATAAAAACGGGGGCCTAAATCAACCTCAAGATTCATCGTCATGTCTAAGGGTGCGCTTTGCTCTTCGTTTTCTTGAACTGGGTCGGTAGAGCGCACCACAACCACATCGCTATCAACCGTAGGAATGCCACCTAACATATCTAAGTTGAACCAACCCGCATCTGCAGTAATTTTACCGCTTAATGTGATGTGGGGTAAGCTGGCATCCAAATGAATGTCTCCTGAAACCATGGCATAGCGGTCAGCCCGTTGCAAAATAGGATAGCGATATAGCTCCACATCAAAATTACCCGTGCTTTGGTCAAGCTCCCAATAGCCTGTTACCGTAACGCCGCCCCCCTTAGCATCGGGGTTTTCATTGACCCATGTGGCAGTACGCCATTCTTTAGGCTCTACTCGTAATACGGCAGGAAAATATAACCGCTCTAATTCAAAACGATTGTTATTCAGCGAGGCTTTTAACGTACCATCTAATAACCGAACCCCATCATCTAAACGCACGACCTTTAGGTTTTTTCCTTCCATGGTTCCACTTGAGGTGAAACTACCATCTGGAGCGCTTTGAATGCGTAAATTTGCATCCAAAGCACCGCCTAATACGAGCTGATCCTGCAAAAACAAGCTGGTCCAGGCCAAATCATCCATGTGAGCATTTAGTACGAGTTCTTTACGGTCTGCATCACGTATATGAATCCCTTGGGCGGCAGTGTAATAAATAGGCGTATTACCCGTTGCTTTGATATAGCCTTTGTCTTGCGTTTGCACGTCAATATCAGCTTGAATCGCACTGCGTCCAGCACCACCTTGGGGAGTAATCGTAACCAACGCCTCTGTTTTTGTTAGGCCTAATAAAAACGGGGGCTCTGCCGGAATTAAGAGATCGCCCGCTAAACGCTTTAGCTGAATACGACCTTTAAGAGCGTCGTTAAGGCCCACATCCCAATCAAGCTGCAAATGTAAGTCTTGGCCTTTAAGCTCTTGTTCACGTTTATCGATAACTCCACCATGCATAGGCTCCGACTCTTCCAGCTTTAACAGCTTCATAACGCGTTGAACGCGCTCTTCAGATACCATGACATCCGGCGCACGTCCTTGTGTTTGAAAACCTTCTGGCCCCCACTGCGTCTTCTGATGCTGTAATTGCAGCAACGCATACTTATCAATTTCTGAGCGTAAAGTGAACGCCCCCACCTCTACATTTAACTGCTGCTCAGCCGTAGGCAACAGCACGTCAATAGGGATAGGGTCAGCGACTTGTACATGCAAACCAGCATGATCCACTTTTAATGGTTTAACTTGACCACGCCAGCTAGGGGTTTGAGAGTTCATATCCCAAACACCAGATAAGGCAAGCTCTGCCTCGACTGGCCCCACTCCGAGCTCATCACTGGTTTTTTCACCTTTTAATACGTGCTCTAATTTGGCTTGAAGCGCATGCTCATGCAAGGTACCTTTTAATTCCGCGTTTAGCTTGGTAGGCCCTACCGACTCTAAATCAGGCCAAATTTGAGCCATTTGAGGTATGTCTACATTAACGACTAAAGCATGCTCCTTGAGCCCAAAAGCGCCTTTTAAGCGCACGCTATTGGCACCCAGTTTTAGGTCTATATCGCTGTTTTCTACATAATACGCTTGCCAAAGCGCCGGCAAACTCTCGAGCTCTAGACTTCCTACATCTGCTATGACATGGCCGGTCAAGTCCTCATTATTCCACCGACTGCCAGGCTTAATGTCTAAATTAATTTTTGCAGCATCTAGCTGTTTTGCCCCATGGCTAAGTTGCACCTCGTAATTAGTATCAAAGCTCAATAAAGCAGGTAAAGATTGATTGGGGATCCATGCACCGACATCAAAGCGATTTACATTCAGTGTGCCTTTGATGTGGTCTTGATCGGGCTGCTCTGCCGATCGACTCCAGTCTAAGCGAGCCTGCACCCCTGACTCATCAGGTAAAACCAAATCGATTGAGGTATCGCGTAAAGGAAAAGCCTGATCAAGTTGCAACTCCGATTGCGCTTGTAAATGCAAGCCCTGCCCAGAGCCCTGCAAATTCAGTTGAGCCTGCTCTAGAGATCCATTCCAATCAGCAGTCAGCTCTACGCGACAATCTACAGGCATAACGGCCGTATCCGTCTCGGAAGAGCTTATGTTTGGTTGATTTTCAGCCGTGGTGGACGTGTGAGTTGTTTGCCAATGCGCAGGCAAATACTGGTTTAAACAAATTTGACTAGAGGCCTGATCACTATGCACTGTAGCTTGAAGTTGGGCTTGGCTTTGCCACGGCGCAGCAATAGGAGCCAGCTCGGCTTGCCCTTGCAAATCAAGCTGCAAGTCTTCGTAGTCAGCATGTGCTTGGTGTAATTGAATCTGGGCTTTTTGTTGGGTAAGAGTACCACTAGCTCGTAATTGCAACTGGCTTAAATCGACGGGCAATAGCTCGCCACGCTGAGAAAAAAACACACTGCCCACATAGAGCTCATCCAAGCGCACCGTTACAGGCAAGTCAGGCATCGCAAAAGCTTCTGTACTTGGCGGCTCGTCTTTAGGATCTGCATCCATCCATACCGCCACTTTTTCTGCTGCTAAACGCTCAATACGCAACTCGCGTTGATGCCAAATTCGGGGCCAATCAACATTAACAGCGGCCCCCTCTAGCTCGACGGTAAGTTGATCTGGCAGCTTGAAATAAAGACGCTCTGCCTCAAGACCATGCCAAAGACTACCGCGCACACCTTGGCTTTGTCCGTCTAGTTGTGACGCTACCGTATTCATTAACCAGCGCGTGCCAGTAGGAGTTGCAACTAACCAATACACAAAACCCGTTACGATGACTAGGATCGTTGCCACTATAGGAACTGCCCAAAACACCACCTGACGAAAAACTCGGCCCAGTTTCATTAAAAAGCAATCCCTAAAGAGAAATGCAAACGGATATCATGTGTTTTTTGCCCGTAGGCAAGATCTACATAAAATGGTCCCGCAGGGGTACGCATTGCCGCCCCTACACCATACCCCAAATGCGGCGACATAGCTTTAAAGCTTTCAGCGGCATCGCCCACATCCATAAATACACTCATACCAAATGTAGAATTAAAAAAATGCTGATACTCGGCACTGAGGACGGCCATCGCTGGTGCGCCTACAGTCGCAGATGCTCTAGATATACCTATACTTTGGTATTTATAACCGCGGATACTTCGCGCCCCACCCGTCCTAAAGCCAAACCCCATTGGGATACGCTCTGAATTAGGCCATACTTTGCCTGCCTCGGCTCGCAGCATAAAAACGTCTTCATTCCCTACAGGAAACCAGAACTGCGAACGTAAGCTAGCACGATACAAAGTGCTGTACTTTTTTTCGAGCGGATAATTTACGCCCAAGCCGAGTTCAACCAGATTCCCTTGACGCGGATCATACTTGTTATCTACATCACGGCGTAGTATTTGTCCTGTTAGCTCTAAAGAAGTGCTGCGTAAAGCCGAGGTTTCGCCACGCACCTTGCTTTCATCTAAAACCCCCATAAGACTAGCCTGACTTTCGTAATCAGCACGACCTGATGTAGCAAAGTCATATTTAGTCTTAACGCCTGCAGCCGCTCGAGTTTGTTTTAAACCCTCGAGATCTTGGTGATCGTACAAAACGCCCAAGCTGTTTCTAAAGCCTGATACCGTCGGTGGTAAATGCATATCAGCAAAGAGGCGTTGGCGATTTTTATCTAAACCCAGCCCTGTTTCTACCCAAACAGGTAAACCAAACACGATATTTTGCCGATACAGAGCCTCTAGGCGTGGGCCATTATCGCTATCGGCCCCAATAGAACCTGTAAATCGGCGAGCCGGTGCTTCGGTGACCCGCACCAAGACCGGTAACTCTACCTCGCCCTCATCATTGACTTCTTGCTCTGCCGAGCTTTCATCTAATGTAACAAATGCCCCACGAAAAAAGGTGGTGGACTGTAACGCCTGCTGCCAGTTGTCTAGCTTTTCTTGATCATAAGGCTCGCCAGGTGTGTAGGTCACATAACGATGAACTAAGGATTCAGGTACACGCTGTAAACCAGTGGTGTAAAGCTCTCCCATGCGCACGCGAGGACCACTTTTAATGTCTAGGTCTAAATCAGCTTGGGATAAATCAGCCGTAATCAGGGCTCGTGTATGGTTGTATCGTGCGTAATAAAAGTCTTTGGATTTAACCTTTTGAAGTAGGTCTGACTTGGCGTCAGACCACTCTTTATTTAAAAAGATCTCTCCTGGCTTTAAGGGCCAATGTTGGCGTAGGTTGGTAACGCGCTCATCGAACTCGGGTTCGGTAATTCGCCCCGAAAAATTAATAGTTACGGTTTTAACTAGCGTGCGCTCGCCAGGCTGAATCACAATATCCCACGTTTCACCCTGATAGTCCTCGCCGACCTCGAGATTAACAACAGCATCAAAATACCCTTGAGTTTCAAGTGCTGAAACCGTGGCATCATGCGCTCGTCGTCGTAGCCGTGAGACCTCTTCGAGGTCTTGATCTTCGGCAAGGCGTGTAATGGCATCCACAGCACCATGAATAGCTTTCAAGGCCTCTGGTGCCACCCCACCTGGATCAATAATAACTTCAGGCACCGCATTGTTTTCTGGCTCTTGAGCTTGAAGAGCAAAAGGCACTAGGCAACAAGCCATCAGAAAAGCGCGCACACGCATGCAAATCCTTTGTAAGAAGAAATTAAAGGGGTCTAGGCACTACTTTGGGGCGCTGCCATGACGCGTCGCCCGGTAACCCCGCAATACGTGCTACTACCTTGGTGGCGATATCGTGATAGAGCTGAGCTTCAGCACTATCAGGCGCAGCAGCAACCGTTGGATTACCCGAATCGGTTTGCTCTCGGATACTCATAGCCAATGGCAATGAGCCGAGCCAAGGTACGTTGTATTGCTCGGCCATTTCACGCCCGCCATGCTGCCCAAAAATAGCCTCAGCATGCCCGCAATTAGAACAAATATGCACAGACATATTTTCCACTATACCTAGCACAGGCACATTGACCTGCTGGAACATGCGCAAGCCTTTTTTAGCATCAGCAAGAGCCATGTCTTGGGGCGTGGTAACCACCACAGCACCGACTAAAGGTATTTTCTGTGCCATCGTTAACGCAATATCTCCTGTGCCCGGTGGCATATCGACGATAAGATAATCCAAATCATTCCATGCAGTTTGGGTAATTAATTGAGTTAAAGCCTGCGTTGCCATAGGACCACGCCAAATAGCTGGCGCGTCGTCTTGCATTAGAAACCCTAACGAATTGGTTTGTATGCCATGGGCTTCGATGGGACGCATGGATTTACCGTCAATTGAAGTAGGACGTTCGTTAATACCCAACATAATGGGCGCACTTGGCCCATAAATATCTGCATCTAAAAGCCCAACCTTAGCACCTTGTTGCGCTAAGGCTAAGGCCAAATTAACAGAAGTTGTACTTTTGCCAACCCCGCCTTTACCAGATGCCACGGCAATGATATTGCGTACATTGGGTAAAGGGCGCAAACTATCTTGTACCGCATGAGTTTTTACATTGGCTTTTACGGTAAACTGATTTAACTCTAGCCCTAAAGGCGTTAATGCCTCTTGAATTCTTTGCTTTAGCACCCCATCTTTATCTAAGAAAGGATAAGGCAGTGTTAGACTTAGGTTTAATTTGTAACCCTCAAGCTGCAAAGCACAGGTTTGCTCTGACACGTCGATTTTCTTGTGGGTATTGGGGTCTAGCACTGAAGCTAATGCAGTTAAAATTTGCTCGTTTGTTACACTCATATTTAAACTGGCCCTAAATTTAAATGACTAATACGCTATTTAATATAGCGAACTAGAGAAACTTATCTCTTTAATTCGTGTCATACAGAATTATGAATACATTTAACCAGATTCTACGCTCTTTGCTCTTCTTTGTACTGACTCTTGTAGGGATGTTAATGGCTGTGGTGTTTATGATTTCCACTGCCATTGCTATAGCTATACTCTACATCGTCGCAAAAATTAGCGGGCGTCCCTTTGCAATTAAATCCTACTGGGATCAGCGCCGCCGCAATCGCGTACGTCCTCATTTCACACGCTCGTCCTCTGCGGACCCTGCCTCGACTAAACGTAACACGCAAAACGTTACCGACATCGAGATGCGTGAAATACCGTAGAATAAGCACGGTATACTACGGCTTCTGCTATGCTTAGCAAGCCCTAGGCTTACTTTTTACTTATTGCTTTTTTAGGCTCGCCTTGCGCGGGCTATTGCCCTTTATAGGTTTTACATTTATGTCGCGCACGATATTCGTTACAACTGCACTTCCTTATGCTAACGGTTCTTTCCACATCGGCCACATCATGGAGTACATCCAGGCTGATATTTGGGTGCGCTCCATGCGAATGTCGGGCCATACTGTGCACTTTGTAGGAGCCGATGACGCACATGGTGCGCCCATCATGCTGAAAGCAGAAAGTGAAGGCATTAGTCCAGACGAGCTCGTAGCACGTGTAGCGGCTGAACGCCCGCAATACTTAAATGGTTTCCATGTCCAGTTCGATCACTGGCACCGTACCAACTCACCTGAAAACATCGAACTATCCCAAGGCATCTACAAGCAACTAAAAGCGGCTGGTTTTATTGATGTACGAGAAATTGAACAGTTCTACGATCCAGTAAAGGGCATGTTCTTGCCCGATCGCTATATCAAAGGCGAGTGCCCTTCATGTGGGGCTAAAGATCAGTACGGTGACAGCTGCGAGGCTTGCAGCTCGGTTTATTCCCCTACTGATCTTATTAACCCTTACTCCACGCTTAGCAACGCCAAGCCAGAATTACGCACATCTGAACACTTTTTCTTCCGTTTATCCGATCCGCGCTGTGTAGAGTTTCTGCAAAACTGGACCACAGGCCAAGATCACCAAGGCCGCCCTCGTTTGCAGTCCCAAGTATTAGCTAAAACACGCGAGTGGCTTAGCAACGAAGACGGCGAAGCCGCTTTATCGGATTGGGATATTTCACGCGACGAACCCTACTTTGGTATTCCTATTCCAGACGCGCCGGGTAAATATTTTTATGTGTGGCTAGATGCACCTGTGGGTTACTTAGCCTCTTTAAAAGCCTATTGTGCCAAAACAGGGCTCGACTTTGATGCGCTTATCGACCCTGACAGCGACACCGAACAGGTTCATTTCATTGGCAAAGACATCGTTTACTTCCACGCCTTATTCTGGCCTGCCATGTTGAAATTCTCAGGCCGCAAAACACCTGACTCTCTGCGTGTGCATGGGTTTATTACCCTTAGTGGCGAAAAGATGTCAAAAAGCCGCGGTACAGGTATCTCACCTTTACGCTATCTAGAGCTAGGTTTAGATGCCGAGTGGATGCGCTACTATATTGCCGCCAAGCTCAATTCTCATGTAGAGGACATCGACTTTAACCCTGACGACTTTGTGGCACGCGTCAATAGCGACCTAGTCGGAAAATACGTGAATATCGCCAGTCGTGCGGCCAACTTTATTGGCAAGTTTTATGATGGTCAATTAGCCTATGTGGGTGATACCAGCGCCATGCAAGCCGAAATTGCTGAGCTAGCACAAACTGTTTCCCATAACATCGAGATCGGTGAGTACGGCCGTGCCATTCGTCAAACCATGGCTTATGCCGACACAATTAATCAAGCTTTTGATACAGCACAACCCTGGATTCTCGCCAAAGGGCTAAATGAAGCCTCGGCTGAAACCAAAGCTCAGCTTCAAGACATCTGCTCTCGTGCTATTGCAGGCTTTAAAGCGCTTTCTGTTATGTTAGCGCCTATTGTGCCAAGCCTTGCTAATCGTGTGGCTAACGAGCTTTTTGAGCTAGGGCGCAACTTTACGTGGGCCGACGCTACCGTACTGCCAACCTCTATTGCACGCTTCAAACACCTGCTCCAACGTGTAGATGTCAAACAAATGGATGCTCTCTTTGAGCCTCCCGTGGTTGAAGAGGTAGTTCCCACCCCCGGTGGTGAAGCCATCGCTGAAACCATCGACATCAAAGACTTTATAAAACTCGATTTACGCGTAGCAAAAATTGTTGAGTGCACTGAAGTCGAGGGCTCAGACAAGCTACTGCGCCTGATGTTAGATGTAGATGAAGGACGCTTGCGCCAAGTCTTTTCCGGTATCAAATCTGCTTACCAACCTCAAGATCTAGTAGGCAAGCTTACTGTGCTTGTTGCTAATCTTGCCCCACGCAAAATGCGTTTTGGGGTCTCCGAAGGCATGGTTCTAGCTGCCAGCCACGCCGATGAGAAAAACAACCCAGGGCTTTATATACTTGAACCCAATAGCGGAGCCACGCCAGGTATGCGTATTAGCTAATACGCTACCTCTAGACCTAGGCACTAAGTTATCTTAGTGCCTTTATTTTGATCTTAATGTAATTAGAGTCTATGCCTCGCAGAGAAGATAACGAACTCGAACGCAGTATGGCTGCAGCCCGCTCCACCTTGGTTAGTGTGGCAGTTAACCTGTTCTTATCTCTCTTGCAACTCATTGTAGGGATAGTTGCTAAGTCACAAGCCTTAATTGCTGACTCAATTCACTCCTTATCTGATCTGATCTCGGACGCTATTGTGCTTATTGCAAATAAGCACAGCAGCAAAGCCCCCGATGCAGAGCACCCCTACGGTCACCATCGCTTTGAAACAGCTGCCACATTGGCTGTAGGCGTGATATTAATTGCTGTGGGTTTAGGGATGCTCTGGAGCAGCTTTATCAAGCTGCAAAATCCGGGCCTAATTCAAACTGTGCATTTGCTTGCTCTACCTATTGCTGTCTTTGCATTAATTGCTAAAGAGCTGCTGTTTAGGTATTTGCTACGTGTCGCCAAGCGCGTGCGCTCTACGATGCTAGTCGCCAATGCTTGGCATGCGCGCTCAGATGCCGCCTCGTCTTTGGTAGTGGCCGTAGCCATCGTCGCAAACTTAATGGGGCTACCTATTGCTGATCCCATCGCGGTGCTAATTGTCGGGTTATTAATTTTACGCATGGGATGGCGCTTTGCATTTAGTGCTTTTAACGATCTGATGGATCAGGCCGTCGATGATGCTACCGAAGCAAAAATTACAAAAATTATTTTAGACACCCCCGGCATAGCGGGATTGCATGACTTAAAAACTCGCAAGCTAGGCGACATGATTTGGGTAGAGGTAGACCTTGAGATGGATGGCCGTCTTAGCATCTACGAAGGTCACGCAATTGCAGAGGAAGCGCGCCGTCGCGTCATGGCTGCATTACCTGTGCTAGAGGTCATGACCCACTTTGATCCGGTTACTATTCCTAACCCCTCATAAGGCCTTCTGCACCATGCCTCACTTAACCATTGAATACTCTGCCAACCTTAATCCTGACCCCCACGCCTTGTTGACAGCGCTCAATGAGACATTAATTCAGAGCGGGCATTTTGCCGAGTTTGATATTAAAACGCGGCTTTTTCCTGTGGAATATTTTTTAATTGGCAACCAAGGCCAACGTGCTTTTGCTCATGCTTGTTTAAAACTAATGCCTGGACGCAGCCTAGAAATTCGCGCAGACTTAGCGCAGCGGCTTAGCCAAACATTAAGCCAGCAATTAAGTCATGCCACTGAGCTTCATACTCAGTTCAGCGCCGAAGTGCTTGAGTTGCACGCTCCGACTTATAGCAAGCACTTTAGTTCTAACTGCTAAACACGCAATTAACTCGTCATTGCCTTGTTGAAAAACAAGCTAAACGTCTTAATAGAAATACTTTGGAGGAGCACGCAATCGATTGGATTGGTATGAGACTAAGACATCTGGGGGTTTAACCAGAATTAAAAAGCGCAGCGATTGGAGCGGATGATGGGAATCGAACCCACGACGGATGCTTGGGAAGCACCAGTTTTACCATTAAACTACATCCGCACGCCTAATTGACAATGCCTGCTAAAATGGCAGGTTGTATTAATTATTATATCCCAACTGCCGCTGCATCGCATCATGAATTCTGAAAAAAATCCTAAAGACTTTGGTCATATAAAAAGTTTTGTTTCGCAACGCGCTCATATGACGCCTAGTCAAAAAGACGCCTACGACCGTTTGATGCCAGTCTGGGGCATCCCTTATGAAAACCGTATTCTAAATCTAGAAACAACGTTTAAACGCCAAGCCCCTACCATTCTAGAAATTGGCTTTGGTATGGGGGAAACCACATTAAAAATTGCTCAGGCACGTCCAGAAGACAACTTTTTAGGTGTAGAGGTTTTTCCTTCAGGTGTGGGATCGTTACTAAAACGTATTGAAGAAAACCACGTCGAAACTATTCGCATTATTCAACACGATGCTGTAGAAGTCGTGCGAGATATGGTGCTGCCAGCCACTTTGGCCGGTGTACACATTTATTTCCCAGATCCCTGGCATAAAAAGCGTCACCACAAACGCCGTTTGATTCAACCTCCATTTATCGAACTTTTGGCCTCACGATTAGCGCCAGGTGGTTATATTCATTGCGCAACAGACTGGGAAAACTATGCCCAGCAAATGCTCGAGGTATTATCTGCTAGCCCACTACTTACTAATCAATTTAGCGATTACGCACCTCGGCCGGAGTATCGTCCGCAGACCAAATTTGAAACACGTGGATTACGTTTAGGTCATGGGGTGTGGGACCTGTTATTTTCTCGTAACACCACGCCCAACCCAGAAACCTTACAAATGGAGAAATAAATGCAAATTATCCTAAATGGCGAACCCCGTTCTTTTGAAGGACAAAATATCTACCAACTGTTACAAAACCTGGGTTATGTAGATAAGCGTATTGCAGTAGAGCTCAATGGTGAAATCGTGCCCAAAAGCCAGCATGCAGACACTTTGCTAAATGAAGGGGATCAACTCGAAATCGTGGTCGCAGTAGGTGGGGGCTAATCACTCTCTCACAAAGCTTAACAATCCATACTTAATTTATCTCCGTGAACTCTGCATAATAAAACAGTGTCATCAATCCAATCCTATTCCAAGGAGTAGTGCAATGAGCGTTTTAAGTTTTTTGAAAGATGTAGGAGCCAAAATTCTTGGTAGCACTGATACGTCCCCAGCGACCTCTGATGAGCTAAAAAAAGAGTTAGCCAAACACAATTTGGATGCTGAAGGGATTCAAGTCAATGTAGATGGCGATAAAGTAACGGTAACAGGTGCAGCAGACACCACCGAACAAGCAGAAAAAATTGCTTTGGCGTTAGGCAACACCATGGGCGTATCCGAGGTAAACAACCAACTTCAGGTGGCTAAGCCTGCGCCTGAGGCACGCATGTACACCGTTAAATCGGGCGACACGTTATGGAAAATTGCTGAAGAAATGTACGGCAAAGGCAAAGGCGCTCAATATAATGTTATTTTTGAAGCCAATACGCCTATGCTAAGCCACCCCGATAAAATTTATCCAGGGCAAGTGCTGCGCATTCCCGAGCTAACCGCCTAAACAGTTAACAGCTTGCTCTAAATCGCCCTAGGTTTTCCTAGGGCTTTTTTTATACCATCGCTAATGGCAAGCACTACCCCTATCGAATCTGACTTAACGACGGCGACGGCCTTTGCCCTTGCCACCGCGAGCACCACCACCGCCTAACATACCACCTAGGCCACCCATCATGCCACCTAAACCTGGCATACCGCCGCCCCCCATACCACCAAGAGCGCGCATCATTTTAGCCATGCCGCCGCCTTTCATTTTTTTCATCATGCCTTGCATTTGCTCGAACTGCTTGAGTAACTGATTAACCTCTTGGACAGGCACACCAGAACCCAAAGCAATGCGGCGTTTGCGTGATGCTTTAATAATTTCAGGCTTTTCACGTTCAGCAGGGGTCATTGCATTAATAATGCCTTCAGTACGGGCCATTTGCTTTTCTGCTTCCCCGCCTTGGATTTGTTCTGCTGCAGCTGAAAACTGGGCAGGTAGTTTTTTTAACAACGAGCCCATATCACCCATTTTTTTAACTTGCTGAAGCTGCTCTTTAAAGTCATTTAAATCAAAGCGATCACCAGCTTTGATTTTTTTAGCCATTTTTTCCGCTTCAGCAATATCAATATTGCGCTGAGCTTGTTCAACCAGGCTGACAATATCACCCATACCCAAAATACGTTGGGCCATGCGCTCGGGGTGAAAAGGCTCAAGACCGTCTAGCTTTTCAGACACCCCTACAAACTTTAATGGTTTGCCGGTAATATGACGTACTGATAAGGCCGCACCCCCGCGTGCATCCCCGTCTAATTTGGTTAAAACCACCCCAGTTAAGGGCAAGGCCTCAGCAAAAGCCTTGGCCACGTTCACCGCGTCCTGACCCTGCATAGCGTCTACCACAAACAAGGTTTCAATCGGGTTAACGGTATCGTAGAGTAAACGGATCTCTTGCATCATGGCCTCGTCAATACCGAGGCGACCTGCCGTATCCACAATCAAGACATCATAATGATGTCTACGAGCATGATCCACAGCGCGTGCAGCAATGTCTTGGGGCTTTTCTGTGGCACTAGAAGGCAAAAAGTCCACACCGACTTGGCCTGCTACGGTTTCAAGCTGGTCAATCGCTGCGGGGCGATACACGTCGGCACTAACCACGAGCACTTTCTTTTTACCCGTTTTACGACCATTTTGTGTGTGACCGCCTTCGGCAAGCCATTTCGCTAATTTACCCGTTGTGGTGGTTTTACCTGCCCCTTGAAGCCCTGCCATTAAAATAACAGCAGGAGGTTGTGTCGCCAAAGAGAGCTCTGAAGCCTGCTCACCAAGGTCGGCCCCCATGAGCTCGGTTAACTCTTTGTGCACAAGACCCACTAAGGTTTGACCAGGGTTGAGCGAATCGGCGACCTCTTGGCCCAAAGCCTGTTCTTTGACCTTGGCGATAAACTCTCGTACCACAGGTAAAGACACGTCGGCCTCAAGTAAGGCCATACGGACTTCACGCAACATTTCTTGGGTGTTGGCCTCAGTCAATCGGGCTTGGCCACGCATTGTTTTTACAACACGTGACATACGTTGGGTAAGATTTTCAAACATATGGCTGGTTTCGCTTAAACTATAGAATAGAGGAGACAGATTAAATATGGTTTACTGTGGCATCGTGCCTGAAAACCTTTACCTACCCTGTCGATAAATATGTCTGCAAGTATAGTATTTCATGGATTGGCGGCCATCGCCTACGCTGTATTGGCTTTATCCTTATGGCTGCCCATACAAAAATACCAACGATCACCCCACCTAGACCGTACCTTCAGAACGGGATTACTAGGCGCTATTATCATTCATGGCACCGGTTTGTTATTAGCCATTATTATGCCTCAAGGTCTGCATATAGGCTGGGCCAGCGCATTATCTGCGGGGTTATGGCTAGGTATGGTGGTATTTTGGTTTGAAAGCCTATACCTACGGCTGGATAGTTTATTACTTATATTACTACCTACTGCTGCCATAGTCAGCTTAATTGCGGCGCTTTTTCCGCATGGCGTCTTTGTTACCTCAGAAACCAGCGAATGGTTACGCATCCATTTATTGATCGCTTTGGCTTCGTATGGTTTAGCCGGTGTAGCGGCCTTACATGCTATTTTAATTACTGTACTCGATCGTCAACTGCATAAACCAGTACAGCGCGCAGGCGAACAAAACACATGGTACAGAGCGCTCGACAGCATGCCCCCCCTTATGATCCAAGAAGACCTGCTGTTTCGCTTGATTCGTATGTCTTTTTTTGCGTTGACTCTTACCGTATTAACGGGTGCCGCGGTATCATTACGCTTGGTCGATCAACTTCTTCCTCTTGATCACAAGACTTTTTTCACCTTGTTGTCTTGGTTTACTTTTGGCGGTTTATTGCTCGGCCGCCGTATCCGAGGCTGGCGAGGTCGTATTGCTTTACGCTGGACCTTAGTGGGTTTTAGTTTTTTGTTTCTGGCCTATTCTGGAAGCCGGTTTGTGTTAGACGTTATTTTGCAGCGAGGTCCTTTTGGCTAAATTATTAATTTGGGTGGTGGTTATTATTGCCGCTTTGTTTATCACCCGACTCATCACTCATAAAAAAAATACCGTGCGCGCTCGTCCGGGTCGCGCGCCCACCCCAAAAGGGGCCGAGCAAATGGTACGTTGTGCTCACTGTGGTATTTATCTACCCCGCTCAGAGGCCCTCATGAGTAATGACCACACATGGTGTAGCTTGGACCACGCAAAGCTTGGGCCGCGCCACTAATGCAGCTAGATCGTCATGGGTGGCTGCACCTTTCAGATGGGGTGCAGCACGCTGTTTCCCCTAACCACAACGAACGCCCCAACCTCTCTACGCCTTTGTTGCTAGTGGTGCATAATATTAGCCTGCCACCCAATCAATTTTCTGGGGATGCCATCGTACAGTTTTTTCAAAACAAGCTCGATTTTAATGCGCATCCTTGGTTTGAAAACATTCGTGGCGTTACCGTTTCAGCCCATTTTTTAATTCGGCGCGATGGTCATTTAGTACAATTTGTATCGACCGATGATCGCGCTTGGCACGCGGGCGAGTCTTTTTTTGAAGGGCTAACCGGTTGCAATGATTTTTCTATAGGCATAGAACTAGAGGGTGCCGATCACATTGCTTATACCGCCAAGCAATACGAGTGTCTAAGTAGACTAACCGAGCTCCTATGTCAGCGCTATCCGATTCGCGCCATACGGGGCCATGAGCATATAGCCCCAGGGCGCAAAACAGACCCTGGGCCAAGTTTCAATTGGTGGCAGTATGCCCACCAGTGTCATTTACCTTTGCGTTTTTTCCCGTTGGATTAATCCATAGGCATCAAATTTGAGCGTTTAATATCAGCCAGTTGGGCGCAACCTGCTAAGGCCATCGCCACCTCAAACTCAGCTCGTAATATATGCAGAACATGAGCAACACCCGCAGCACCCGCAGCGGCTAAAGCATACACATAGGGCCGCCCAATCAATACGGCCTGCGCCCCAAGAGCTAAGGCCGCAAACACATCCGTACCACGACGTATGCCTCCATCCATTAAAATGGGTATGCGTTGGTCTACGGCCTGTGCAATCAAAGGCAAAACCTCCCAGGCTGTAGGAGCAGCATCCAAGACACGGCCACCATGATTTGAAACAACAATCCCCGCCGCGCCGACCTGTACCGCCTGCTCAGCATCTAAAGGATGCAAAATCCCCTTTAAAAACACAGGCAAAGGGCTTTGCTTTATAAAGTGTGCGACCTCATGCCAAGTGGGCCGAGTAGCTAAATAACCCGTACCAAATAATGGACTCTGACCCGCCCCAACCACAGGAGGCGTGATTATCTGCATGCCTTTGAGGTTTACCGCGGCGACCTGATCCGGCAGTGCAAACTGTGCGCGTTGCTCGGTATTACGAATACCATTAACTGGTGCATCCACCGTTAACACAATTGCCTGTACGCCCGCAGCTACAGCTCGCTGTAATAAAAGCTCTGTGGCCGCTTCATCTGGCTGCCAATACCACTGCAACCACTGCGGCCCTGGCGCATGCTGTGCGATAGCCTCGATGGTCTGAGATGCCTGCATGCTAATAACAAAAGGCGTTTGCATGGCAGCAGCACCTAATGCAGCAGCTAGCTCGCCCTCGGCATGAGCGAGTTTCTGATACGCTACGGGTGCCAAAAATATGGGAAATGCATACGTTTGGCCTAATAAATGCAATTGAGTGGAAGCATGGCTTAAATCATTTAATACCCGCGGCCAAATACGATAAGGACTACCCGCCTCATTGCGGCGTATAAGCTGCTCATCAGCCGCGCCACCACTAAAGTACGCCCATGCTTGAGTGCTCATACGTTCGTAAGCATATGGCACATAGTCTTGCACAGCGACTATCTCAGCAGGTATAGAGGTTAAAGGCGGCAACATTGTTGTCATTAGAGTTCAGCCCATTCGCGTAATAAATTATGGTAGACGCCACTTAATCGAGCTAGTTCGCTGGGTTGCGCATCGCTAGCAGCCAAGCGTTGAATGCTTTGATCTAGCTCCCACAACATACTACGTTTATGTGCTTGCCTTACCATGCTCTGAGTCCAAAAAAATGATGCCAGTCGACGTCCTTTGGTAACGGGGTTCACTCTATGTAAACTTGTGCCTGGATACAATACCAAGTCCCCCGCATTCAGCTTTATCGACTGCTGACCATAAGTGTCTTCAATCACAAGCTCACCGCCTTCATAGTCATCTGGATCGCTTAAAAAAAGCGTTGACGAGACGTCGGTGCGCAAGCGTTGCGTTGCATCAGCTAAAGGAAAAATGGCATTATCAATATGATTCCCATAGGTGCCACCACCTTGATAACAATTAAAGCGCGGCGGTAAAATTTTTGCCGGCAAAGCGGCCGCCACAAACGTTGGGTTGTTATTCAAAATATGCAAAAGAAACTCGCCTACCTGTTGAGCTATTTCACTATTTATAGGCAGTTGCAGATTCGTTTTAACATGCTGTGCTAAATAGCCCGCTGTTTTTTTGCCCTCTTCCCACGTTGCACTCAATAAGGCGTGTTGGCAGTCGTGCACCTGCTCAGGCGTTAATACCTGAGGAATGGTAATAAGCATACAAAACCCTCACTCAAAAACCCACTGCATCATCATAAACAAAACCGCCCCCTAAGGGGCGGCACCTCGGCTGCATCAGCTCAAGATTTACTCAAAACGATAAGTGGCATTAAGCATATAAGAACGACCTGGGCCAACGTTTGCAAAAATGCCTACATGAGAAGCATCATACACACGTGTGTTACTGATGTTATTGACGTTGAACTGCAGGTTAAAACTCTTGTTCACATCGTAACGCACCATGGCGTCGTACACAGTATGAGAAGGAAGCTTTAAGGTATTTCCATCATCTACAAAACGTTGCCCTACATACGTTACCCCTGCACCGGCAGTCCAGTCAGGCATAAACTTGTATGTAGTCCAGAGCGAGGCGCTGTTTTTGGCGATAAATTTGATTTGATTACCATCAAAAACATTTTTGCCATTACGGTATTTTTTGATCTTAGGATCTAAATACGTGTAACCAGCCCATACATCCCATTTCGGAGTGATGGCACCCGAAGCACTTAGCTCTATGCCTCGTACACGGTTGCTACCAGCCAAAGACACATTACCTGTTAACGGATCGGTAGAGCGCGCATTGGTTTTATCTGTTTGGAACACCGCTGCGGCTAAGGATAATTTCTCATCCATTACATCCCACTTGGTGCCTAGCTCCCAAGAGTGACTTTTCTCTGGTTTTAGATCATGCAATTGCGCACCGCCTGCAGGGCCATCAGCCCCACCCGCCTGACCAAAGTTTTCCCCTGCTGGGTTGGAAGACGTACCATACGACACATAGATGGAACCATTATCCACCGGTTTATACACCACACCGGCTTGGTAATTCCAAAGATTATCTGTACGGGAATTATTTTTAACTGTGTCCGTCACTTTGAATTTGTCGTAACGTAGACCAGCATTCACAGACCACTGCTCGTTTAGCTTAACTGTATCAAACACATAAACAGACTGGGTCTTAATAGAGCCATCTTTAGTTTTTGGCCCATAAGCAAAGTTTGTGGTGTAAGGACGGTTTGGATTTGGGTTCCAGAAAGAATCTGTATCAGTACCTGGACCGCCTGTCATAGTTTTAGAGTAAATGTCTTCTTTACTGAACTCTATCCCAGCCGCAATTTGATGCTCTAACTGGCCTGTTTTAAAGTGCCCAAACAGATCTGTTTGGTTAATCAGGGATTCGCTCTTACGCCAACGCATACGATCAGAACGGGTGAACTGCAAGCCCGCATCTTCAGTCGCGCATGAGCCTGTTGCCCCTGCCACACAATTATCAAAAGATGGACGCGTGTAGAGATAGTGATTAAGACTGGTTCCGTAACGGGTAATATTTCGTACGGTAAAATCGCGATTTAAATCATGCTCTATCTCGGCCGTTGCTGTATCAAAGGTGTTTTCACGGAAATCCACCTCTTTACGACCATAGTAGTTTTCGCGATCGACCTTAATGGGTTCGATACGATCAGGATTAGCCTGATTACGGAAAGGAATGCCCCAATCAGGCGTGTCTTTATTCACAATATGTGAATAGCTTAGTGTGGCACGTGTGGGAGTTCCTAGACCAAAAGAAATAGAAGGTGCCACCCCCCAGCGATCCATTTTCACCTCATTGCGACCGGGTACATCACCACCGGTGCGCATTAGGTTTAAACGCATTGCCGCCGTATCAGTAAATACATAGTTGCCATCTACCGTTAAACGGTGCTGGCCGCCGTTACCAATACCCGCGCTGCCTTCAGCAAAATTTTCCAACTTGGGCGTTTTGGTTACCAGGTTAACACTACCGCCAGTACCACCACGGCCGGTATACGCTGAGCTTGGACCCTTAATAACCTCTACGGACTCTAGATTAAAGGTTTCGTGTGAGCCACGGGCGTAATCACGCACGCCATCAATAAAAATATCTGTACTGGCTTCATAACCACGAATAAATGGTCGATCCCCGGTTGGCGTACCCCCTTCGCCAGAACCCAAAGTAATGCCCGGAGTGGTACGCAACACATCTTGTAGGGATGTGGCTGCGCGATCCTTAATCAACTCTTCAGAAATCACATTGACGGTGCGAGGAGTGTCTAATAAGGGAGCAGTCATTTTCAGGGAGCTAGCATCTTTAGCTTGATAAGCATCTATATTTGCCCCTCGCACAGAAATAGTTTTTAACTGCTGTACTGAATTGTTGCTTGCTTCTTGAGCAAAAGTAGGTACCGCTAACGCACTACAAATGGCGCTGTAAAGCACCTTTTGGCTAAAGGATCTAGCCAACGGATAACTGCTAAGCATCACATTCTCCTGGAATGAATACATTTTGATAAGATTTACAATTTGACAAATGATAATCATTATCATTCACAAACGCAAATCAAGTCTTATTACTCCTTGTACCGTTGGCATTAGGCAACAAAAAAGGCGATGGAATCCATCGCCTTTAGCATTTCAGCAAAAGAAGCGCTTAGTTTTTTAACAATAAGCGGTTCATACGCTGCACAAACAACGCCGGCTCATCTAAGGTCGCGCCTTCAGCAAGCATGGCCTGGTCTACCAACAACGCTGCCCAGTCGCTAAAGTCATCCTCTGCAGCTTCATTAATACGGCTAATTAAGCTGTGTTCGGGATTAATTTCAAGAATAGGTTTTAGCTCTGGTGTTTGTTGGCCTGCCGCTTGAAGCATACGCAATAAGTGCGGGCTCATTTCATTTTCATCTACCACTACACACGCAGGTGAATCCACCAAACGCCCAGTGATACGTACTTCTTTGACCTTATCACCCAACGCAGTTTTCAAACGCTCTACTAAGGGCTTGTATGTTTCTGCTATTTGCTCTTGTTTTTTCTTTTCCTCGTCGTCTGCTAGCTCGGCAAGATCTAAGCCGCCTTTAGCTACTGACACAAGAGCTTTACCGTCAAATTCATTCAAGAACGACAGCATCCACTCGTCTACCCCTTCACTAAACAACAGGACCTCGATGCCTTTTTTGCGGAATACCTCGAGATGAGGGCTGTTTTTAGCAGCAGAATAAGAATCTGCTGTGACATAGTAAATTTTGTCTTGACCCTCTTTCATGCGCTCGATGTAATCAGCAAACGACACATTTTGCACGGAAGTCTCATTGTGAGTCGAAGCAAAACGTAACAAGCTAGCAATGCGATCTTTGTTCGTCGAATCTTCGCCTACCCCTTCTTTGAGCACAGAACCAAACACCTGCCAGAAACTATCGTATTTCTCTACTTGGTTTTCCGCTAAGTCTTCGAGCAATGACAAAATACGGCGAGCAGAACCATCACGGATCGCACGCACATCACGACTTTCTTGCAAGATTTCGCGAGATACGTTCAAAGGCAAATCAGCGGAATCAATCACACCACGTACAAAGCGCAGATAGTTCGGCAACAACTGCTCGGCATCGTCCATGATAAACACGCGTTTTACATACAGCTGCACGCCACGCTTGGCATCGCGATCCCACATGTCAAACGGAGCACGTTTGGGCACATACAGCAGCTGGGTGTACTCGGTACGACCTTCGACACGATTATGTGTCCAAGCAAGTGGCTCCTCAAAGTCATGAGCAATATGTTTATAAAACTCAATGTACTGCTCGTCTTCGATCTCGTTACGGGAGCGAGTCCATAACGCATTGGCTTGGTTAACGTTTTCCCACTCGTTTGTGCGCAGATTTTCTTGTTTTTCTTCGTTCCATTCCTCTTTGCGCATTTGTACAGGCAGAGAAATATGGTCAGAGTAACGACGCAAAATAGAACGCAAGCGCCAGTTATCAGCAAACTCGGCATCCTCTTCGCGTAAATATAAGGTAATAGCCGTACCACGGTCTGCTTTTTCAGCAGGCGCGATGGTGAACTCACCTTCGCCAGTGGACTCCCACAATACAGCCTCTGTTTCAGCAGTGCCTGCACGACGCGTTAAGACAGAAACTTTTTCCGCTACGATAAAAGACGAATAAAAACCCACCCCAAACTGCCCAATGAGCTGAGAGTCTTTTTTGCTGTCACCCGTTAGCTTGCTAAAGAACTCTTTGGTGCCAGAGCGAGCAATGGTACCCAGGTTTTGAATGACCTCGTCACGGTCCATACCAATGCCGTTATCTGAAATGGTAACGCTACGGGTATCCTTGTCGTAATCCACACGAATGCGTAGCTCCGCCTCGCCTTCAAGAAGGTCTGGTTTGTCAATGGCTTCAAAGCGCAGTTTGTCACACGCATCGGAAGCATTGGATACCAATTCGCGTAAAAAGATCTCTTTGTTGGAATACAAAGAGTGAATCATCAAATGCAGTAGTTGTTTTACTTCTGTTTGAAAGCCGAGGACTTCCTCATTCTTTTGTTCTACTTGACTCATGTCGGTTCACATATAAGGAGAAGAGTTAATCAATATGCATATAGATGGGTGCGTTCGATAAAAATTCAAGCTCTATCCACAATTTCTCAAAAAAACCTGCATTACCAAGGCCTTACTTGGTATGGGCCCCCGCTTTATGCCATCATAGATAGCATGAAACACGTTATTCACACCCAAGGGTCGGCTCCCATTAAAATCTGGACCAATGATATTGACCCAGCCGCATTAGCCCAACTACAAAACGTCTCTACGCTCCCTTTTGTTCATTCTCATGGGGTCGTAGCCATGCCCGATGTACATGTCGGTATTGGTGCCACCGTAGGAAGTGTTATTGCAACGGATCATGCTGTCATTCCAGCTGCAGTAGGGGTAGACATAGGCTGCGGTATTAATGCGGTACGCCTGTCACTTAAAGCCACCGACCTACCTGATAATTTGGCACCTATTCGTCATCAAATTGAGCGCGATGTACCTCTGGGCGCGGGGCCAGCAGGTACACACAAGCCTAAAAATATGCCTAAGTTCGATACAGAGCTATCTGCACGCCTAAAGCAACTAACAACAAAACACCCCTTGCTAGAAAAAAACAATGCTCAGCGTCAAATTGGTACCTTAGGTTCAGGCAATCATTTTATCGAGATATGCTTGGATCAAAACGATGACGTATGGGTGATGCTGCACTCAGGCTCTCGCGGTATTGGTAATTTAATCGGACGCTATTTCATAGAAAAAGCCAAAAAACGCATGGAAGCGTTTGGTATTCAGTTACCGGATGCTGACTTGGCTTATTTACCTGATGACAGTGACGACTTTGATGATTACGTGGAAGCCGTGCAATGGGCTCAAGACTACGCCTTTGAAAACCGCCGTGTCATGATGGCTAAAACCATTGCAGCCTTACGCCGCCACATAAAAAAACCGTTTCAAATCACGCAGGAAGCCATTAACTGCCATCATAACTACGTCGAACAAGAAGAACACTTTGGACGTAAGCTCTGGGTGACACGCAAAGGGGCTATTCGAGCTAGAGAGGGTGATTTAGGCGTGATTCCCGGCAGCATGGGGCAACGTAGTTACATCGTGCGCGGTAAAGGGAATATTGATTCCTACTGCTCGTGTGCTCATGGTGCAGGCCGTAAGTTCAGTCGTACCCAAGCCAGAAAGCAATTTAGTGTAGAGGATTTGCGTGCGCAAACAGAAGGTGTAGAGTGCCGCAAAGATGCTGCCGTACTAGACGAGTTGCCGAGCGCTTACAAAGACATTGATGAAGTGATGGCTAATCAAGAAGATTTAGTGGAAGTCTTGCACGTACTAAAGCAAGTGGTTTGCGTTAAAGGGGCGTAGTCTTAGCGCAAAATACACCTCGTTAAGAGAAGCACTTTGCCATAAATGACTACGCCCATATCATCGCCCTAAAAAGCCTGCACTGCCGTTAACTAGTAATAGCAACGGCTGCGACTTTGCTAAAGCACGAGGAATTAGTCGTTACGTTCTGTAACCAAAACCAAATGATAGCCAAACTGGGTTTTAACAGGGCCTTGAACCACGCCTACTGGCGCTGTAAATACCACCTCATCAAACTCAGGCACCATTTGACCACGACCAAATGTTCCTAATGCCCCGCCTTGGTGGGCGGAGGGGCAGCTAGAGTTTTGCTGAGCCAGTTGCGCAAAATCGGCACCTGCTTCAATGGCGCTTTTTAATTCCTGAGCGCGGGCTTCTGTTTCTACTAAAATGTGACTTGCGGCTGCTTGTGCCATAAAAGACTCCTTATTAATACAAGCTAAAAGAGTAACCCAACTTCTTAGCCGCTTCTAGTCATGTGGGCATAAACTATCACTTATTCGAGGATTATGCCCGACTCAATTTTTGCATCAGCGTATCAAACGCATTGGCAAACTCCTTTCTATCGCTTTGTGACAAGGCTGCTGGCCCTCCTACCTCTACACCCAAGCCGCGCAACTCCTCCATGACATTTCGCATTGTTAAGCGCTCTCTGATGGTATCCGTTGTAAAACGCTCCCCCCGTGGGCTGAGCACATGGACTGCTTTTTCAACTAACTGTGCAGCCAGTGGAATATCGCCTGTAATCGCTATATCGCCTGCTTGGGCCTGCGCCACAATATAATCATCAGCCACATCAAACCCACGTTGCACCTGAACCGCACGTATCCATGGCGAAGGCGGCGTACGCAACGCCTGATTCGCCACTAAGCACACTTTGCACTGCCAGCGCTGCGCGCCTCGATACAAAATATCTTTAATGACCACCGGACACGCATCCGCATCCACCCAAATCTGCATACCAAGCTCGCTTATTTAAACACTTATTAAGGGTTTGATTATGACACCCAGACTCAGAACTCTGCCATGAGTTATCACCTAGACTTAGACAAATAAACTCTGTGTCTTTAGCTTTTGAAAAATTGCTTGCGTATCTGCTCTGCTCCCTCTATAATTTATTTTTGCTGCTACCAGATAGCTCGTGCCCGAGTGGTGGAATTGGTAGACGCGTCGGACTCAAAATCCGATCCCGAGAGGGGTGCCGGTTCGATTCCGGCCTCGGGCACCATTAGCATAAAAAACAGACCGCAAATGCGGTCTTTTTTTTCGTCTTTTGATTGTTAAAGCCACTATTCATGCGGTTTTCAGAGCTTCGATCAATTTTGAAAGTCTACCGAGGTCAACTGAAGTCCATCCACATCAAGCGATTTTTGTTGGTACATTTGTTGGTATAAGCTGGTTCGATAGAAATTTGTACCAACAATTAAGGATCGAATATGGCTCTCACCAATACACAAGTTAAAAACGCTAAACCTAAAACTAAAGCTTACAAACTCACCGATGGTGAAGGCATGTATCTTTTAGTAAATCCTAATGGCTCTAAGTATTGGCGACTTAACTACCGCTTTCAGAGACAACAAAAAACACTAGCTCTTGGCGTATACCCACTCATCTCAATAGCTGAAGCGCGAGAGGCACGAAGCGAAGCCAAAGCTAACCTTGCCAAAGGCATTGACCCCAATGATCTAAAAAAAGAGGTTGCCTTGGAGTCCGCTCCTGAAACCACCTTTGAATTCATAGCACGACAATGGCACGCCGCTAATAAAACATGGACAGCAGACCATCGCGCTCGCGTTTTACGTTCATTAGAGAAAGATATTTTCCCCTATATAGGCAACAAGCAAGTTAGTGAACTTAACACTCCCCAACTTCTGGCACCCATCAAACGAGTCGACAAAGCAGGCAACTACGATACAGCCACTCGCCTACAGCAACGAGTCACTGCTATTATGCGCTTCGCAGTGCAAAACGGCTTGATTCATTACAATCCTGCGCAAGAGTTATCGGGGGCGCTAAGCGTTAAGAAAACCCAACACCGCCCTGCGCTTGATCTCGACCAGTTACCCTCCCTACTACAGCGTATAGAAAAACACCAAGGCAGAATCCTAACTCAGTACGCCATCCGATTTGCGCTGCTCACCTTTGTGCGCTCCAGTGAAATGCGATTTGCTCGTTGGTCAGAAATCGACTTTGATAAAGCCATCTGGACTATACCTGCAGAACGCCAACCCATCGAAGGCGTAAAATACTCAAACCGTGGCTCAAAAATGCGTACTGTCCATATCGTTCCTTTAAGCCGACAAGCTTTAGACCTGCTGAAAGCAATTCATTTCTACAGTGGTAAGCATGAGCTGATTTTTATAGGTGATCACAATGCCAATAAGCCCATGAGTGAAAACACAGTCAATAAAGCACTAAGCAATATGGGCTATGACACCAAGACAGAACTCTGCGGGCACGGCTTTAGGGCTATGGCTTGTAGCGCCCTCATCGAGTCAGGCCATTGGTCTAAAGATGGTATAGAGCGCCAAATGAGCCACCAAGAACGTAATTCAGTACGAGCCGCCTACATTCATAAAGCAGAACACCTAGAAGAACGCAAACAAATGATGCAATGGTGGGCTGATTACATAGATGCGAATAAGAATCATTACGTAAGCCCCTTTGAGTTTAATCGACAAGACAAATAACGCTCTCTCAATACCCTTCAAAAAAGGCAGTGTTCGAACTGCCTTTTTTTTTTCCTTTATCTAGCCTATCTCTTAGCTAGCTTGCTGTACTGTTATCCTTATCATTCGCAAGGGCTTTACTCGCAGCGATATCCTCAAATAACTTAACCAAATTTTTTTCACCCTTTAATAAATTCATGAATTTATCCTCTACGGCTCGTTCAATTCTTGCTTTTTCTTGTAGCAGTTCATGAATTTTTATTAAGTCCTTCATGAGACTTCGGTAAATTTTATAATTTTGATCACTAACCACATCTCTCACTGGATGCACCTCCAGCAAATAGTTGTTTAGCCCAGACTTATTTTTCTTTTTACTTAGTTCGGCAATTACAGCTTCAGCCAACTCATGGTCAACACGCTTCACTTCAGACACATGACTCTCCTAGAAAACATAAAGATGAATTAGGCAAATTAGCACAAAACTATTAGACTTTGAAATTAAAAAATACAAATCATAATAATATTTATTTGTATTACAGATTTTTTCATACCTATATCACCCTAGTGAACCCGGCAGAGCATTGGCTCTGCCTTTTTGTTTTCTAAGGAGATCAGTATGTCATTTGTTCATGAGTGCCCACGTTGCCTCTCTAAGCGAGTGCTCACTAAACACACAGGTCGCAAAATTGGCGCAGGTATAGGCGCAGTGGCGGGTTTTGGTTCAGCGATCAGTAGTGCGGCGACCGGAGCGGCTACAGGGGCTTCGTTTGCCATTCAAAACCTCTCAGACAAAAGCCCTTCCCCTCAAACCGTTCTCAGTGCGGTGATAGGTGGGTTAGTCGGTGGTGTAGCAGGTTGTGCCGCAGGTGCAGCGTTTGGTGACGCCCTTGATCAAACCGTGTTTGATAACTACGAATGCCTTGATTGTGGGTATAGCTTTAGTTATGTCGCCAACTCGGATCATTAACAGCCTAAAGAACTGTCTTGCCCCTTTTCTTATTGATTAGCCCGATGTGATTGCATCGGGTTTTTTTACGCCTTTTAGGAGTCCATCATGCAAACCCAATCCTTACCCCAACCACGTCCTACCTATCGTCCTGCTCTACGCTTAGTGGATACCAAAACCCTTGATCACTCAGAATGGCTCAGTGTCCGTAAACAAGGCATTGGTAGCTCGGATGCAGCCACCGCCATCGGCTTAAATCCATACCAATCACCGCTTGAACTGTGGATGGTTAAAACGGGACGAGATAGCGCCTTTCAAAAAGAAGAGAGCAGCATTGGTTATGCACCGATGCACTGGGGTACACAGCTTGAGCCCCTAGTTGCCAAGCAATACCAAACTCACACAGGCCATCGGGTACGCCGTGTCAATGCCGTCCTACAGCACCCTGACCACCCTTGGATGCTAGCGAACATTGATCGTGAAGTGGTCGGCACGGCTGAGGTGGATATTTTAGAGTGTAAAACCGCAGGCGAATTTGGTGCGAGACACTGGCGAGATGGCGTACCTGAATATGTACAAATCCAAGTCCAGCATCAGTTAGCCGTCACAGGTAAACACGCCGCCGACGTAGCGGTCTTGATCTGCGGACAAGACCTACAGATCCATCGCATCTACCGAGACGATGCTGTGATTGCTCGCTTGATTGAACTAGAAGCCAAATTTTGGCATTACGTACAAACCGACACCCCGCCACCTGCGGATGGCTCAGAGTCAGCCGCTAAAGCCCTCCAAGCCTTATACCCTCACGATAACAGCGAGGAGCTAGACTGGAGCCAAGACAGCAGCAAGTCAGCCTTGTTCGGAGATCTGATTGCCATTCGTCAACAGGCCGATCAACTGAAACAACGTGAAGAGCAACTCAAACAACAAATCCAAGAGCAAATGGGCGATGCCAGCAAAGCGCTGTTTGAGACAGGCTCGGTAACATGGAAACGCAGCAAAGACAGCGTTACTTTAGACACCAAACGTCTCTTAGCGGATCACCCTGAGCTACTACACCAATACAGCATGACTCGCAGTGGTAGCCGTCGTTTTTTAATCCAAGCCTAAAGCCTATTTCATCACAGCATATAGCCAGCCCGTCGTCACTGACAGGCTGGCTTTTTTACGTTTTATAAGGACGACATCATGATTAAAGGATTAATGATTACCCCACCGACCTTAGGTCGTATTGCCATTGGTCGTGTGGTAGAAAAAAACGGCAAACGTCTGCCCATCAAAGACGATCAGTTCACTATCACCAGCCAAGTACAAACCAAAGACGGCTGGATACCTCACCCTTTAGATAGTGCCTTACGCAACGGGGAAGACAAGCTACGTTCTATCCCTATACGTCTGCTCTTTAACGAGCCAGACCTCAATCTACGAGCCGAATACAGCCTATTTGACCGCACATCAGGCCGACCGCTTTGTGTAGGTAATGGTGAGGCTTGTAAACGTGTTACACAAGGCGGTATGCAGTCTCTGGCCTGCCCTGCTCCTGACCAATGTGAGTTTGGGCAAAGCGGTTACTGTAAGCCCTACGGACGCTTGAACGTCGTGATTGATCAAGACGATGAAATGGGAACCTTCATCTTTAGAACCACGGGCTTTAACAGCATTCGTACCCTTGCGGCACGACTGCATTACTACCATGCGGTATCCGGTGGCTTATTAGCGTGTATGCCTTTAGAACTCAAACTACGAGGCAAAAGCACCACCCAAAGCTTTAGGTCTGCCATTTACTACGTGGACATGACCATCCGAGAAGGACTGAGCCTAGAAGAGGCCATACAAGAAGCCCAAGCCTTGTACCAACAACGCCTCAGCGCTGGCTACGACCAAGCGGCTTTAGATAAAGCAGCACGACAGGGATTTGCCAATGGGGCTTTTGAGGACAGTGAAGACGAAGCCTTAGAAGTCATCGAAGAGTTTTACCCTGAAGCCCACACACAAGCCCAGTCTACTCAATCCACTACCCTCGCCGACAAGCTAGAGCAACGTGCGACAGCTTAACCCCTACCTACCCAAACAACATACACGCCACCCTAAACAGGTGGCGTTTTTTACGTCTAAAGGAATTGATCATGCGTTATCACAAAATGAAAGCCTGCCCCAAGTCTGGCCTGTATCTGATGGAGTCCAACGTGCTTTCAGAAGCGGATATATTAACAATGGCAAACCAGCTCGCCAGAAAGCGCCTAGCTAAAGGCCGCAGCATCAGCAGCCCACAAACCGTTAAAACCTACCTGCAAAATTTACTACAAGACTACGAGCATGAAGTCTTTGCTGTGCTGTTACTGGACAACAAAAACAAAGTAATTGGCTTTGAGGAGCTGTTTAGAGGCACCATCACCCAAGCCCCTGTTTACCCTAGAGAAGTGGTTAAACTTGCACTAGAACGCAATGCCGCTGCCATTATCATGACCCACAACCACCCATCGGGAGACCCTACGCCCAGTCAGGCAGACATTGAGCTGACGAAACAGCTACAGAAAGCGTTAGCGCTGGTGGATGTAAGGGTGTTGGATCACATTGTAGTGGGGATGGAGGGGTGTGAGTCGTTGGCGGATCGCGGTGAGATCTAAAAGCTAGCAGCAACAAACGATAAGACTTTAACCCCTTCTACGACGCTGAGGTTAAAGTCTTTTAAGATAGCCTGTTAAAGCCCCAGCTTTTGTACTAACTTTTCCATATAAAGCTCGTCATCTTCTGGAAATAAAATATGTTTATTTTCCATACTGGTTTGAGTTTCTCCTGACCAAAGACTTTCTAATACCGCAGCACGAGTTTGCGAAATGATAAATGAGTGCAGCTTAATATTTCTCTTGCTCTGGTTGTTAGCGTGTAAAGCTCGTTCTAACTCTTTAATGCTAAGATAAAAGTTGATCTTGGGGTCATTCGCCTGGAGTTGGCGTAAGCCTTTAGGATCGATAAACACTACATGTTGATGTTCTTGATACTTTACCCACAAAATAAAGTCAGGTTCAAAGCCACCATCAATAAATACGCCCACCGCACCTTTACCCGCTATATTGCGCAGCAGATAAACCTCTGCCTCACTAGGAAATACGTCATTATCCCACGCTTTTTGCACGGCAATCACAAAGTCAGCCTCACCTTTATTCAGTGGTACAGGCGTTACTTGATAGTCCACCTTTTTCGCCACTAAAGTAAGCAAAGGCTGGTAAAAATGGCGCTCATTAAATAGAAACTGTAAGCCAGCATCTACAATGGTGTCCTGCCATTGCTGTACATCATTAGCAGCAATCTGATCATTAATGTTTTGTAATTCGTCGTAGACGTTTTCGTGACGTACAGGATCAAGGGTAATCAAATACCCCCCCTCCGGCATATCCTCACGCACATTAGGTAAATAACTCTTGTCGTCAGTGATGTACTTAAACTCTAACTTATCACTTTCCCACTGCTTACGACGGTAGTTATAAAACATTTCACAATACTTACGCAGCAAACTAATGGCCATATCATGCCATAGACTCACGTTTTTTAAGTTACCAAGCTCCATCATAGCCGGCGGAGCTTGTAGCTCATACCAACTGCTATCGCTTAGCAACTCGTTAACCACCTTAGGCGATAGGGTTAAATTAGACCAACGCTTGCTACGCTTAAAAGCGAGTAACTCAAAGTACAGCTTGTCATTGTCTAGCAGTATTAAATGTGCAGAAGTAAGTCGCTGAGTCTTCCCTTGTAGTGTGCGGGTATCCCCATCTGTCGCAAAACTGCCTATACGAGGATAAAAGTCCACCATCACACGAGCAGGGTTACAAAAATAAGCACGTCCGGCATCGCTAAGACGCTTTGGTGGCAATAGCACCACCTGCTCAGCCAACTCTAGAAATGCGGAACCTGCGCCACCAATAGCACGGTTAGCCACCTTATCTTTTACGCGAATAATGCTTAAGTCTTGAGGCAAATTGGGCATGGGTTTTAGCGACAAAGCCACCTCAACAATACCCTCATTCACAGGTATATCTTCATCTTCCAACTGCTTGCGAAATTGATCAATATAATCTGCATTTAGACCAAAAATATTCAAGGTTTCAAGCACGGAAATATGCTTAGGCCGCTCCACATTATGCAGCTTTAACTCAGTCGCAATATCGGCTGAGCGTTTTAGCGTAGTATTCCACCCTTTTAAGCGCACTCCTCGACCAAATAGTTGGATAATTTGCGCACCTTCGCTTTTACCTACGTTCATGAGGGTCATGTTAGAGACACGCCAGCTACTCCAACCTTCAGTAAATTTGCGTGATCCTAATAACAGGTTTACTCGGGAGTTAGGTTTATTAATATCATTAAACAATGAAGTGCCAAAACGAGCATCTTGTACTAGCAAGCCATGGTCTTCACATAAGCTTAATAATTTAGCTGGCTCACCAATATTAATAACACCAAAAGGCGTGCCCGCCTCACCTGCACGCAACGCGATTTCACCTTGCACACCAGTAATGTTTTCTAAATACAGCCTGCCGCCACTAGAGTGAAAGACCTCCTCTAGCATGTTGATATACAAGTTTTCTGGGCTTTCACGTAGTTGCTTTAAATAATCAAAACGCCCATGTAAATAATTCACACCACCTTGAGCCACTAAGCCTTCATTAAGCAAAGTACGAATGGCTGCAATAGCTTCGGAACGACTGGAAAGCACCTGATCAATAAAGCTAAGCACCTGTACCATGTCATTAGCTTCTATTTTTCCTTCTTTGGTTGTTAAAGAAGTAGCAACACGTGAGGTAACAAATACCCACAAAGGTTTTTCTAAGTTAAATGGTGCGAGTTGTTGAGTGTGGTTTTGGTACAAATGCATCTGCTGGTAAAAACTCAGCAAGGACGCCATTTGATACAAAAATTCGTTTTGCTCAACCCCTTTTTCAATGTTGAGCACTTGCGATTGCTTACCATAGCCATCGGCATAGAAATGGCGATAAGAGTAATCAAACAAAATAGCTTTGGTGTACGACTGGCGCAGGCTAGTGCCCATCTCTTTATTAACGCTGTCATTAAGCGCGCTTTGAGCAAAAGTGGCCGAGTACTCAAAGGTAAAGCCCTTAGCCGCCAGTTGCCTGCGATAACGATACCACACACCATCACCACCACTAGCCGTACCACGGTGGCCTTCGTCCACTAGCAGCAGGTTATTATCACCAAAAGCAGCTACAGCCACGGTTTTATCGCCTTGACTATCAGCAAGCTTATTGATGTCGATCACCACCACGTCGTTAGCAAATAAGTCGCCCGCATTAGGTGAAAACTCACTAGCCTGAATGCCTGATGCCTCAAGCTCAATTAAATGCTGGCGAGTTAAACCCTCATTAGGGGTAAGTAAAATCACCTTATTGAGTTGACTCGTTTTACCGTAGTGGTTGCTACCATAACGCTCTTGATAAAAGCGGTACTGCAAAATATTGGCGTGCATCACCAAGGTTTTACCTGAGCCTGTCGCACTCCAATAAGCGACTAAATTAAGTTGCGGCCATAAGTCATCGTTAATATCAATAGGCAACAACTCCTTATGTCTATACTTTTCTTCCTCTATCCACTTAGCATTCCAACGTTCTATTTGCTGATTTAAACCTGCCACCAATACTTCAGGCTTGGTAAATAAGTAATCCAAATAGATTTCAGTGAACAAAAGCATCAAGTATTGAAAATACTTCCACTCAATAGGCTCAAGTCCCTTAATCTGACGACCTGCATTGATGGCTTCAGTGTGTATGGAAATGCGGCGATCATACTCCAATAACTCTTCATCGCTTAGCTGTACATCATCAGTGATGTTTTCACGCAAGCGTTGAATAATTAAATGCTCGCCTGCTGCATTACGTCCGGCGGTCTCACCATGCATTTGAAAGCGATCACAAAAGGCTTCCAACGTGGCTTTTTGCATGCCCTGCTCTACTTCAAAAAAGCCACTAACCGAGTCTAACCCAAATAAAGAGAATAACCATTGGTTCAGCACCAGATGGTGGCGAAACGCCAGCTCTTTCTTTTTTGTATTTTTAGTCATGGTTACCCTCTTAATGCGCAACGTCAGTGTCAGCGAACATAAGCGCCTTAAAGGCTTCTTCAATTAGTTGCACACGAGCTTGCTCCAAGGGCCTTCCTTGACGATCACGAGGGATGCTGATGTTGTGGTCACCATTCACATACAGCACGTCAATCTCATCATCTAGACTTTCAGTTAGGCGTATTTTAAGGCGTTCCACCAACACAGCATCAAGCACAGCGTTATCTTTCAGCAGCGCTTGCTCACGAGCTTCAGCATTGCCTCTAGCAGCAATTACGCTTGGCAGGTTACGCCATACCACTAGCACATATTGACCGTTACGGTTTTTGCCATACACAGTGCGGAACCACCATTGTCCTTCTTTATTTTGCGATACCTTAGCCTGCATGCGACCGTATTCGCCTTGACTAAACTCAGCATCAAAATAGATAGGCGCAGCAATATGCTCCACTTCCAGCCCAAGCAGGTAGTTAAACGTTTCCAACAAATCTACATTTACAGGAACTGTTTCATCACCACTGGCGGAACGTACATTCAACTGATATTGGGTGGGGTCTAAAAACTGGTTGATATTAAGCAGCGATTGCGAGCCACGAGTTTCTACATCGAGCATATAGTTCATCACATAGGCTTGGCGAGCATCGTCGTTGCTGGCTTGGCTGAATAAATCTTGTTTGGTGTTCAAACGCAAATTGCCCAAGGTGTCTTCGTAGCTTTCTAAGCGGATGTATTTAAAGCAATGGGAAATGCCAGTATCGCGAGAGACTGGCTTACCGTTTTTCCATTCGGAAGAGTAGGCAACTTTAGCAAGGCGGGGTTTTAGGACAGTGTCAAAATAACTTCCCATTTCTACAAGGATATATTTACGCTTGCCATTATCCTCTCTGTTTAAGTTAATAACGGCATGACCTGTGGTACCTGAGCCAGCAAAATAATCGAAAACGAGATCAGTTTTTGAAAGTACAAGCTTACCCAAAAAAACTAGAAGTTTTGAAGGTTTTGGAAATGGAAAGGGTAGAAAAGACAAAATATCCTCTAATTCAGATGAGCCGTCTTTTGTATTAGCAATATTACTAATTACAGTCGCCGGGTGCTCTGTACCTCGTTCTTTTTCATACCAAAGAATTCCTTTTTGATTAAAGTAAAATCGAATAACTTTTTGTCCTTTTGTATCAAAAGTTTCCTTACCCTCAAGCCAAGACTCCAGTTGATTCCGCATTGCCCATCCTGCTTCAACAACTACATCTTTTGCTAATTTCCCATTAACAAAAATCATCTCACCGTGAATAATCTGTTTCTCTGACCCTCCGATCTCACCAGTAAATATCGCATTATCCCCTTCATACTGAATACCCGCAGGAAATAAGACCTTGCTTGCTGGGTTAGCTCTAGAGATTTTTTTTAATGCGCCATGCCTAATGTTTCCAGTCATTGTTGAATGAAAATGGGGAAATTTCCTCTTGTTTTTTGCATAAACCTGAATATACTCATGTGAACGAGTAAAGTGTCCGGCTTGAGTACCCGTGCCTAAATTCCATATGGTTTCATAAATATAATTTTCTTTGCCAAAATGAGACTCGAGCAACTCTGTCTGACGATAATTTTCGTTATCATCTATAGATGCTATTAATACTCCATCTTCACGGAGAAACTTGTTTCCTTGGCCTATACGATCATTCATTAGGCTTAACCAAGATGAACGAGCATAGCCATCTTTATAAATAAATTTACCCTGACTACGATCGCTTTCAGTGTTATATGGCGGATCTATATAAATGTACTTCACCTGCTCTTTATATCGCTCCCTCAACAAATTAAGCGCCTGATAATTCTCCGAGTGCACCAATAAGCCATCACACTGCTCATCAAAGTCCTCAATACTGGCAATCAATGCGGCCTTAAACGACTCATCAAAAAATCGGGTATCCAATACCAAGTTTTGATTAGATTTTAGAAAATCTTCCGTTAGGGGGTTACTGTAGGCGGGCGTAGTTAAATCCCCTTCAATTTCATCGATGGAAAATAACTTCACCCATTCATCATGCTGGACTGGGTTGGCACAAATAGCTGGATAGAGTTCCTGTGGCACACGGTCGAGGGTGATGCAGTAGTTTGTTTCGGTCACAAACTTTTTCTTTAACCACAGTTTCTTTTGAAAGTTCTCTAATTGAGCTAAAAAGGCAATAATTTTGCCGCCAAGCTCGCGTATCACATCTAGCTTGCTGAGCATAGGTACTAGACGTGCGGGGTTGTTTTTTAAGGCAGCAATATCCTCCCACTGCATCAGCTCGTTTTTAATATAAAAATCCAACTCACGATTTAAAAAACCACCTAAGTCTTTATGAATAAAGTAATCAAAGGTGTTCTTCTTGGTGTAGTTGTTAAGCTGGCCTTTTAGGGTACTGTAATTAGTGGCTTCGCCATCGGCTTTAATATAAGGCTTCTGTAATGCGGCTTTCCATGGGTCCGGCAGTTCGCTGCTTTCCCCTAGCAAACGTACTTCTGCAATATCTAATAAATGTGCTTGTGTAGGTATATTTTTCTGAGCGGCTGCAGTGGCTTTTGCTTTTATGCTGCTTTCCCAGTCATCCATCGTGGCTGGACGAAACTCAAAACGACAAACCAGCTCCTCAAAGCGATTACCTTGGGCATCGGGTTCACCTTGGATAAACTCAAAGGGCTGCTCGGCATCTAGCACAAACTGGCGCTTGCTATCATCCGTTTCCTTATTGTTATCTTTAGCGCCTTCACTAGCATCCACTACCTTAAAATGCACCCGTAGACGATCTTCACCTTCTGTAGCCCGAGGGTTTAATAGCAAGGTGTAATCCCGCAGGGTTTCACTGCTTTTAACGTAATACTGATCCTTATTAGCCCAATGCAGCACTACCTCTTCGCCTTGGTAAGGAATAGCATACGTTCCGTCTTTGTACACACGACGTGAGATAAAATCCCCTTCGTCATAATAACGACTAAAGAAAGTGACTAAGGCGTCGTACACCTCACCCTCTTCACGAGCAGTCTCAAAACCCGCGTTATATTGTGCCTCTAACTCTTTAACTTTTGGCGATTCATCAGGATCAAAGCCCGCAGCTACAGCCGCTTGGCGAGCCTCTTGAATAGCTTTCTCAAGCTGACTTTTATCTTGCCCTACAAAATCCTTAAAGGCGTCCTGAGCAAGCTTAGGTAGGTCTTCATCAATAAAACGATTAATGTCGTCTTTTTTAGCGTGCATGATGCGATATAGACCAAAATCCAGCTCAGGCTCGTCCAACTGGAACATATTACGCAACAACGCCGCGAACTTAGCGCGGCGTTGTTTGGCCTTTTCTTGTTGTATGCTGCTCATGCTTCCCTCTAGAGTTAAACCTGCGTCTATACAATGACTAGAGCCAGTGCACTGTATAGAATACTTTAAAAACACATAAATCAACTATTGTACAAGCCCCTTCGCTTTCTGTCCCTCTTAAAAGAGTATCCACACTAATTTCCAACGCAATCTAGCACAGTGCCGCTAAGATGCAATTAATTAGCCAACTCTCTCCTTACGACGCCAAAAGGTGAGCTTGAGCCTAAAATAGTTGACCTACTTACTAACGCTAACTCAATAGAGCTCAGAGGCGTTTGATGCCCCTAACTAGCTTGCACCCTACGCCTGAGCTCATGAAATAGAGTTATAAGGCGTTTTTATCTGAAACACCTAAGGGATATTTCTCTAGTACTAACTCAACTAACCTGTCTGTACGGATCTTGATTTTATCAATAGTCCAATCTTTTTCTTTTATGAGAGATTCGTTTAAGTACAGCCCATTGTTATATCCCACTTTACGGCCTTGACTGTCTACCCTATTTTGCTTGTCTTCAAAACTTTTGTTACCTAGAGAGCTGTTATAGCCTGAAATAGTAAGATTACCTAAACGATGTACATAATCCTGACGGTACTCTTCGGCTTTATCCTTATCCCCTTCAGCAATCATGTTTACCCAGCTCTGAGGAATATTTTCACCTTGTGGGAAAATATGCTCTATAGTCCATATGTACTGGTTTCCTTTGCGCTCCCACAAGTCCACACGGTTTTCACGTGTCATGTTACTTTCTTCTAAAGCACACAAAACAAAGCGACATACTGCAGTGTTATCTTCATAAATCGCGCCTTGCAAGCTCTCTTTAAACTGCTCATCACTAGCACTTTCTAACCGAAGCGATTGTTGAATATGCTGACTAATAGCCTCACCACGCAAAGTCAAAACTTTCTCAGCCATACTCATAAAAATACGTGTTAAGTCACGAGTTGGTGGCAAATTAGTCGTATTGCGTCGTACAAAGAAGGCAATAAGAATCTCTGTTATTTGCTCAAGATGTCTTTGAGTTAACTCAAGCTGTGTCTGACGATCAAATAGCAGCATCAAGAGTAGATAAGCGTCTGCCCCCTGAATTCGATCCAGTGACAACAGAAGCTGTGAAAGCTCCGGTTGCTCCTTAATTTCTTTAAGCCCTAGAATCGTAGCGTAATGCTCTGAAATCCTAATCATATTGCTTAAGAAAGACTCCGCATCATGAGTGATTAGCTTTTCATAAATATGAATCAGAGTGGATTTAGTAGCAACAGGCACAGAAACTATACTTTTTAGCTCAGATCTAAAGGCATTATAATACTGACGAAAAAAGCGTTCTTGTATAGCATAGTCATCCCCTAGCGCTTCCATCACTTTTTTCCAACGATTGTAATGCTTATCGATACTTCCTTTATCCTTTTTCTCAAGAGTCGCTAGTAGCTTATTTTTAATTAAGTCAATGGCAGTCAAAGGTACACCCCGATTATTCAACGACTCAAACAAAGTGTAAGCATCAGAGTGCCCTGCAACCTCAATTTTTACCAGTGTTGCTGTATTAACTTTTTCTAATAATTCTTGCAACTTTTGAGCAGGATCAGGTTGATCGGAAACATACTGTTCTATACGTCCGACAAAATGCCAAAATGCACGCATAATGCGGCGATTCCCAGCATATGCTACAGCTTCTGCTTCTTGCAGTACACCTACATCCTTTAGCACAGAAAAATAATCCTGTTGATTATTATTTTGCACCTGTGGTACTAAACGAGGCTGATCAGGCTGCTTTTTTAAAATTAGTTTATTCTTAAGATTATATAATTCATTTTGTTGCTCCATAGTCAGGTCGGGAAGATGACTGAAATGGTAGTAGATGGCAGTTAACAAAAGTGAAATTGTAGTTATTCGTTGTTGACCATCTACTAACTCCAAATTCTGGATAGCTAAAGCGTCTTGAGCTTGGTTAATACAAATGATTGAGCCTAAAAAATAATGAGAGTTATTTTCAAGCAAATCATCAAATAGAGCATCCCATTGTGGACGACCCCAAGTATATTCGCGTTGATACCGAGGAATGGTATAAATAACTCCACTTTCAATATCAAACAAAGTCGAAATTGGGTAGTTGTAAACAGACTTAATCATAGGAAATATATTTTAAAAATATTCGGAATTGATGTTACGAATACTAACACACTGATATTTTTAAAAATGATTTCCAAGTCAGTGAAGAATAGCGTTTTATATAGACTATTTGAAAATTTGAAATATATACCTTTGTGGCATGCCTAATTTCCTCTAAGTAATACCAAAAGATAAAACAATATTCCAAACGAGTTATGGGTGTAGTCTAAAAACAGCCTAAACAGTTATCTCTAAACCTATGCAAGCCATGCTGAGGCAGCATCCTATGCCGTGCTCATTGATGCTAACGCTTTACATGCACCATTTCATGCTTATTCACACACCTTGTGCACTCAATGGTGCATAAAAATAAATCTATGCACCATGCCCATGCACCATTTTATAAAAAGTGCAATAAAGAGCTATTTTTCATGCCAAACATAAGTGGTTTTGGCTGCGCTGCCTTGCTTTACTATCTGATCAGGGTTTTCTGCTTGCAGCTCTTTAATAAGACGAAGTACATGGTTACGCGAAAACTTCGTTACCTGCCGTATTTCCCGATTGCTTATGCCGGCCTCACCGCGCTTGGCTCTTTCCATAAGCATACTTAGCACACGTGTTTTAGCAGCTTCCCAAGTTATGCGGCGTCGAGTCTCACTATTACCATCGTCCACTAATTTACGATGCAAATTTGGATGAATACTCCAATAGGTTCCTCTTCCATGCCCACCTTGCTCTAAATATCCATCTTTCGCCATTGTAGCTAGCTTTAGCTTGATTTCGCCTTCGCTTCTTTGACATAAGACTGCTGCAGTTGATGTATCAACCTCATTGTGCTGTAACAAATGCTGCAAAAGGATTAGCTCATCGACAGCCAGCATTTTACCTTTTTCATTTTCTTCTGCGACAAACATCCTAAAAGTAGGGTTAAGCTCTCGTTTAAGGAAAACGACCTGAACAGAATCACCCACTTCGCTAATAATAGGAGCCTCTTTACCCTCCACTAGCAGAGATGAAAACATGCGGCTGATGCCTAGATTGCTTCGGTTAACAAGCCTTAAACGTGTTAGGGCCTCAACTAACAATGGATTTCTAGCCGCAGGTTGGTGGTGCAGAATGTTGCTAGGGGTAATGCCGGCAATAAATCCACCGTTATTACTAAACTCAAGCCTATCAGCATAGAGTTTCACTATAATCGGACCACTAATGCGATAGTCTGCATGACAAAAAGCATTCATCAAGGCCTCGCGCACAGCTATATGCGGCCATGTGTGATACTCAAAGTGAAACATGCCCTGCTTGTACGTCGTAATTTGATTAAAAGGCGTAATTAACTCTTCTATGCGCTGAATGGCTATAGGTAGTGCGCTAATACGATCCTCCCGCACTCCATACTCCGTATCACCTCGCATCTGCAAAAAAGTCCAATTGTACCCCGGCAGATAGTCTCTAATGGCTTGCTCGTTACCTGCCAATAACAAAGCAGCACGTGTAAACTGGTTATTTTTAATAAGATGAAGACTATCCAACAAAGTAATATCGTCAGCATGCAAAAGATCTTCTGCTGCTTTTTCTTTTCTTGCTTGAGTGCGCAGAGTCTCTAAGGCGCTAGGTGAGAGTAAACTTGTATGCACAGGCGCTACAGGCTCAGCACTGTAGTCTGTCTCCCCTGTTTCTACTGCTATTTTTCGGCGCATACCTCCGGTAAGAGGAACACAATCTTTAGCAACCCGAATAGTGCCTCGTCCTGCCGTATCTGTGTGTGGCGGCATCCCTGGATTTATTTGCATAATAAGTAGGCGACCTGTACCTTCGGGTACGCGCAGCTCTTCAAACAAGGGGATGATTCTGGGATCTGTTTGGTCGTAAACGGCTTTCTTAAGTATGTTGGAGTCTATTTCTAGAGGCACGCCTACAATAGCATTAGCGCGCCCTACGACCCTGTCTGCAACACCGAACACAACCGTACCTCCACCACCATTAGCCATGCAAACTGCCATCTGAACCGCTGTTTTTACGGACTTGTCACGACTAGACTTATCCCATAATTTAAAGTCGAGATCTTGATCTTCAAGCTCATCAGCTATAGTGGTATCCAATAAGGATAGTAACTCGTGGATTTGTTCTGCTGTTCGCATAAAAACTCTTTTGTTAAATTAGCCGCCAACGAATTCTAAATAAATGCTGAGTGCTGCTTTGCTGGTGCATTTTGGCATCAAGGGCTTTGATCATTGCATCGCGCTTACCATCAATTTCATCTTGCACATCAAACACTTGCTCTCGTTTACGGCGCTGCAAACGATTAAGTTTCTTTAGGACTTCCTCTGCAGCCTTTTGCTCCTCTAAGCTTTCAGCTAAGCGTGACTCTTTTCGCGCTTGTTTTATTTGTATACGCACATCCTCTAGCTCTTGCTCAGCGGCTACCATCATATCTTCCGCCCAAACATCTAGCTTAGCGCGTTCGCGTTGAAAGTACTCATTGTTTTCATCTAATGCTTTATTAAGAGCGGTTTGAATTTGACGTTTTACTGTGTCAGATAACTTGTCTTCGAGTGCAGCATCAATGGTCGGTAACTCGCTGGCAACATGACCGTTTAATCGAAAAAGCAGCTCAATAAATTCCCTATCTATTACTTCACCTTCATCACTTAATGCAGTCAGTATTAGATACTCTTCATTGGCAAAGCTTTGCAAGGATAACTGACTTAGCTCTAACCAACCTTGAGTATGCGCTGCTTTAACGAGAGCACTAATTTTAGTGCTGTGCCCACTCAAATCAAAATTAATTTGTGCTACAGGTGTAATAAGGTGGCGCGCCTTATCGAGCACATACTCACCCAAAGGGTGACTAAGGCGATATAAGTGTTGGTGATCTGCTTTTTCTTTACCTTTCTGGATAAGCGCATACTCACCTATAGGTACTTTGCTCAACGGTGAACGGTGCAAAGTAAAGCTAAGATTATGGTTATCAAAAGTAGCGTAATCTCGTAACTGATGTTGCGTAAGTTGCCAAAATATCCGCTGCATCCGATCAAGCTGCTGCTCAGCTTTTTCGTGCTGTACTTTTAATAACTCGTGAATTTGCTCATCAAAGTGCTCTAACAGCTTTTCACGGGTTTGATCCATACGCTGGCTAATACTTGCCTCCAGCTCTTTTTGTAATGCATCAAAAGCTTCTTGTATTTCTTTTTCAGATCGACAGCTTTGGTAAATGGTGGCTATACGCTTTTCAAAGTCTACGCCAGACTCAATGCGGCCTAATACTTCATCGGAAGCGCCAAAAAGACCACTAAACAAATGAAATTTATCGCCAAGTAACTCTAAGACACGTTGGTCCGCCTCATTCTTTTTGTTTAAAAAGTTAATCACTACCACGTCGTGTTTTTGTCCATAACGGTGGCAACGTCCGATACGCTGCTCTACACGTTGTGGATTCCAAGGCAAATCATAATTAATGAGTAAACTACAAAACTGTAGATTTACCCCTTCAGCCGCAGCTTCCGTAGCAATGAGAATTTCAGCATCGGTTCTAAAGTAGTCAATAATAGCGCTGCGTTTATCTATCCCGGGGCTACCTGTTACTTTAGTAGTACCCTGATGCTCAATCAGCCAGCGCTGGTAAACAGCATTGACACCTTCAGTGGCATTACTACCGCTAAAGGTAATAGTTTTGCCTAAATAACCGTGGCTTTCTAAAAACCGCAGTAAATAATCTTGCGTACGCCGGCTTTCAGTAAAAATTACGGCTTTACGTTCAGCTCCTACTCTTGCCATACTTTCAAAGCCCTGATCTAGAGCCACGAGTAGAGCTTCTGCTTTAGCATCTACCTTAATACGTTTAGCCAGCTCAATGTATTGCTCTAATTCAATGATTTCAGAATTAAGTTTCTCAAGATCAATGACCACCTCTTCTGCTTTATACTCAGTCTCATCGTCAGCAGCATCTACTAGCCACTCATCTTCTAAGTCATCGTTAACAATAAGCTCTTCCAACCAGCTAACATCATCCTGCTCTGCTTTTTCTAATTTTCTTAAACGAGCAATGATGCCTTCTAAAGTACGAACAATAGCTGGGGTAGATGATGCTAAAAGCTTGCGTGCTACTAAAGTAATAAGATGGCGCTGCTGGTATGGAATGCCATAAGTGTCTATGCGCTGTATATAAGCTGAAATAAGGTGGTACAGCCGCAACTCATCCTCAGAAGGAGTAAAAGGTATAGTCACTGCACGGCGCTCAGTATAACGAATGTACTCATTTACGTGGCGACGCAAAGTGCGCTTAGTAAATTCCTGCACGCGATTTTTTAAAGCAACTAAATCGCCACCATCGTTCATATACTGCCTGCGGAAGCTATTAACATCACCAAACAACTTCTCATCAATAATGGTAGAAAGCCCATATAACTCTAATAGTGAGTTTTGCAAGGGTGTGGCAGTCAACAACAATTTCTTTTGACTACCAAAGGCGATTTTGATCGCTTGTCCTGTGCGGTGACTTTCACGGTGGGCATTGCGTAAACGGTGCGCCTCATCAATTACTACTAAATCCCAAGGAATAAGCCTAATTTTTTCCGCCATTCTAGCGGCGAAGTTATAAGAAATAATGGAAATAGCAGCTTGATCAAAGGGCTCAACAACACCAGCTTTGCGCTGAGCACTCCATGTTCTGGCATCTAGCACTTGGCAAGGGAGATTAAATTTTTCTTCTAATTCGCTAGCCCACTGCCTCCTTAGAACGGCAGGACAGACTACAATAATTCGTCGCTGTCGCTCAGCCCAGTATTGAGCCATAACCAACCCTGCTTCGATAGTTTTCCCCAGTCCCACTTCGTCAGCAAGAATAACGCCTTTATTCAATGGGTTTTGTAACGCAAACAAAGCAGCATCAATTTGATGGGGATTCAAATCTACTGAAGCGTCAAATAAGGATTGGCTAATACGGTCTATACCACCGCCACGGCGACGATGTGTTAACTCATAGGCAAAATACTTTGCGTGATATGAAGTAATAGGCATTCAAGCAAGTCCTAGAGGGCTGTTACATTTAGATTAACCCATTATAGGCCACACAAAAACATACATCTCAAGAGGCTTACCGAGAATCACGGTATTGACCTAAATGACTGACCGTACACTCTTCGACCGCTAACACAATGACCTTGTAGTCCACCAATAGACTACGTTGTACAGCCTCAGAGAAGTTAATTACAAACAACTCTTTACCGTAGTGTTCTTTGCTATCCATGGAGTACACCGCTGCGTTGCTTTCTGCGTCAGTGATCTTAGCATCTGCACTATAGATACGAGGCGTTGCTGTCATGTCCAGTCAATTTGACTGTTCTCTAAGTCGTAGAGGTCGATCTTACTGACTGGTGGCTATTGATCTCGTAAGGCATCCTCAGCATGCTCACTCCAATTATTAGTAGTGCTGATGATAATGCGATGCGTAAAAGGACGTTGCTCTGATGCCGTAAAGAAACTATCAATATCACGACGCTGAACCTTGTAGTCCTCTGCATAAAACTTACACTGAATGGCATGGTATTCATTCGTGCCACATGTCTTTGCCACAAGGTCAATCCCTGTATCACGTTTATCCAGCTGCTGTTGTGCTGCCCAATCCGAGTACGTCCACACATCACTATACAAATCCTTATAGGTTGCCTCGTTACGTAAATAAGCCAGTATCAGCTCTTCAAAATACGTACCCTTTTCCCGTTCAGTAACAGCTGCCTGACGGAAGGAATCAAGGATGGTTTGCAATGGTGACATGTGGGTATCCGGAACAGTTCAGAGTTTATTGATGGATAGGATGTAACGGATTATAGCAAGTAGCCCAAGCCACTCTAGGACGGCCTAAACGGCTGTCTCTAGGCTTATATACGCCCTGTCTATATGAACGGTAGGCCTTGCCTGCTGCATCGAGTCTAACAGGCTCTCCTGCTTCCTCTTTTACCAAGTACTTTAGGGCTTCTTTCAGATTAGCTATGCGTTGTAAGTCATCATGCACAATCATACCTACAGCAAAAACCGGATAGTCATCTTTATTCATATTGGCACTGTGATACCCTCCTAAACCATCCGTAATCACGTTAACCCAATACTTTCCTAAAAGCTTGGCTAAGGTGTAGTCATGCTTAACCTTTTGCCCATCAAAGAAAAAAACAACGTGATAATGCCAACGTCTATCAGACCCATACTCTATTCTGGCTGTATAGGTGATGTAGTGTTCAAACAGACGATTAAAACGCATGTTATTACGTAACCGATCAAAGGCTGCGTTCATGTACTCGTAGGTGTTAACATCTGCATAATCCTTTCCAAGGTACAGGTCTAAACGCACTACTAGGAGCTTAGAGTAGTCATTAAAGAGCTGATCAATTAAATGGTGAAGCCTACGTTGATTACGTTTGTTAGGAGTTACTTGAAGATGAAAAGTTGCTTGAGTCATCGCTATACCTCTATGGTGATTCATTGATAGGTATAGGCCTTAGATGAAACAGTAAGAAAGTAAGGGGGGTGTTGAGAACACCCCCTACTACTATGATTACCCTTACTTCTTAATATACTTAATTATTAATAGTTTAGTTATAAATACTTTACTTATTAATAACATCTAAAACCTAAAGTGATGAACCTAAGCCCAGTTAAGAGGCAATCAAAAATACCCCATCAGGTAAAAGGAAAAGTCAAAGATGATTGGCGTTTTAAACTACACACTTAGGTTCATATACATAGAGGCATAGATAGTAAAAAATTACTTACTCAACTGTTGTAGGAACTCTTGTCCTTGTAGAGTCAATTCATACTTCTGTTGTCGGCTGGTAGGCTTGTCAGGAATCGTCATTTGAATCCACTGTTTTTCTAATAAGGCTTTTACCTGCTTATTCAACTCACCTGAGATCGATTTATGTCCCAACAAAGCGGCTAGCTCTGATTTACTTAATGATTGATCTCTAACGAACAACAAAACCTTAGCCGCAATGCTTGACTCTAGCCGAGACTCTAGCTGTGACTCTAGCCGTTGATCCAGATCTTGAGTCTCCTCTTGCTCTTCACTTACTGCTTGCTGTCTTAGTGTTTGACTAATCACGTCCAACATAAACTCCACAAACGGCGCGCTGTTGGTCTGGGCTGTACTGTGAGCAATTGCTTGGTAATACTCTGGCTGGTTAGCATAGACTAAGGATTCGATCGGCAAATTAGCAAACAGGGGATTCCACTTCGCTAAAATCAAACTTTGCCATAAGCGGCCCATCCGCCCATTGCCATCAGCAAATGGGTGGATGAACTCAAACTCATAATGAAAAATAGCACTTGCGACTAAAGGATGGTGCTCAGTGCGCTGCAGCCAATTAAACAAGTCTTTCATTAAGCGGGGTACTTGATTAGCAGGCGGTGCCATATGAATCACTTCCTTACCACTCATTACGCCGACGCCACCACTCCTATACACCCCACTCTCATTCATAAGGCCCACCATTAAGACTTCATGCGCTGCTAATAAGTCTGATTCTTTCTCTGGCTGGTAAAAATGAAAGTTATCATAAACGGCTAAGGCATTTTTAACCTCTTGCACCTCTCTGGGTGGGGCAATAACAGGTTTTCCTTCTAACACAGCCGTAATCTGATCTACGCTTAAGCTATTACCTTCTATCGCTAATGAGCCATGAATCGTGCGAATTTGGTTAGCTCGGCGTAAACGCAGAGAATAAGCTCTACGCTCACGCTCTGCATACCGCCCTAACAACTCACTGATCTGAGCGACCAAGTTCAATATTTTTGGACTAATTTGTATTGGCGGCTCGTAACGACTCATCTTGATTTACCTGTAAAAGTGATTTGCTAAATATAGCCTTACAGCAATAGTAAAAACTTACATCCTAATACGGTCATGGTACAAATAACCCACCTGCCCCGTTGGCGTACACACCTGCCACCAGTTGCCTTTTTGCTCAAAGGTATAAAACGGCTCGTTATCAAACAGCTTTTCAATAACGTCGCTTTTAGCATTAGGCTGAGCCCGTACATTGCTGTAGCCGTCTTTGTCTTGAATGACAGCAGTAGCGGTAAACTTGGGGGCTTGGCAAGCAGAGGGACGTTCAGAAGCATTTAGAAAGTTAGCATCAATGTCAATACGATACGGCACGAACTCTCTTATGTTTAAATAGCCATCCGCTAATAAATCCCGAGCCTGTCCGGCTACGATGGCATCGGCCTCAGTAATGACCAAGCGCACATTCTCTTCACACACTAATTCATTTTCCCAATACACGGTTTTATAGCGACTAGCGTTATCCCTTCCAAAATCATCCACCTCTAAAACTACTTGTGCAACAGGACTATTTGTTTTTGTATCGACTGCTGCTAAGGCAATACGTAAGTTTTGGATATGATCACCCCACGCACCTCCACTGTCCAAAGTAAAGGAAGCCGCACATATACCGCGACTTAACCCAACTGTATTCGAGTGCCAAATATCTAAGCCATACGCCTGCCCTGACAGAGCTACCATTGCACAGGCAGCAGATAATGTCTTTGTGATTCTACGTTTTAGCGCCATACATTTCTCCTATTAAAAACGGCCCCGTCAAAGAAGCCTCAAAGCTACGATCTACCTACGCCTTTATACCACCTCTTGACTCACGAATTCGCTGCATCATCCACTGCTCTACTTCACTTTTCAACCAAACGGATTTACGACCTAGTTTAATAGGAGGTGGAAACTCCCCGTCCTTAATTTTTTTGTAAATCCACTTGTCCGACACAATCGTAAACTCTGTAATAAACTTCATATCTACACACTGGTCATCAAGTAAGGATGGTGTCTGGGCTGGTGGCAAGTCTGTAGAAAATGGGTTAGGTGCGCTAAGTGTAGTCATGTTGTTCTCCTGTATTCAAAATGGAGAAGCTCGTGCCAATTAAAGAATCAGTACGGCTTCTACAACATGACCCAACCCCATAAAAAATTAAACTAAGCTGCTGCCTATAGAGCGCTCACCATCACCGTAACGCTTCGTTATATGCTTAGCTAAATAGCTTGCATGAATCATCAAACGATCAACCTGATCATCATTGGCTGGATTATTTCCATCTAAATAAAACCGTCCTTGTCGTGGAAAGTGAACTAGAGCACCAAAGGAAAAAACGGGCAGTTTTATTGCGCTGCACCATGCTTCGTTAATCATGGAAAAAAGATTGCCTCCTGCCTGCTCGTAGTAACCCAGAGAGTGATACACATCTTTATTAAAGAACAACAAAACGTGATAGTGCTTTTTGCCATTGATATCACCAAACTCACGTACCCATACGTACCGTACCTCACATGACAAAGCTCTTTTCCATGCGTGTTCTTTGCGTTGTAGGTCTGCATTGATTTTTGCTTTAAGGGAATTGATAAAGCGACTAATGGCCTTGGGGTCAAACTCCGCCTCTGTAGTTTCTAAAGGAAAGCGCAGATCACAACGCACGACAAAGACACGCGTGTAAGCGTCAAGTGATCGACGAATCACATTAGAAATGATGCTCTGATATTTAGGATTATGTTTAGCTTTAGTAACCATGGTTGACTCCTATGCGTGTTAGTTACATAGAAGACAACTGAGTAGTATTTTCTAACTGTTTATGTAGGCTGTTTTGGTTTTAGAGAACCTGACTGGCTGTTAAGTACTAACGCTATAAACCAGACTACCTATGGGTAGTTGATCTACCCTTCACCATCTGCTTGTGAGATGGGTTCCTATCTTTTTATTATTACTATACCAACAGTGAAATGGCTAAAAGAAGTGCATGGGGGTATGCACTTCCTCCATTCCTGACAGAGTAAGAACCTACATCAAAAATCAAAATTAACTCTATAGTTAGACATAAAAACCTCTCTTTTGCCACGAAAGGATATACCCCTAAAACCCCTAGGAAAAGGAACCAAAAAATATATTTTAGGAACTAGATTTTTGCATAAAAACGACTTTTTTTGCCCAATCATTAACATACAAATCTTCTGAAGAAAAAGCCCTAGTCCACTCATTATCTATCGTAATATCCATAGGTACTGTCAAATGAAAATTCACGATATCATTAATTTTTTTTGCTGACTTTGGTAGACTTGCTCTACCGTAAGAGTTTAAAAACTTGTCTCCTATAGGGACTTTTATTTTTACAAAATAGTCTGTCATCGTCATATAAAAAATAGCTCTTCGAACTTGATCAATCGATTTTTTATTTTTTAATTTAACCAAGCCAGTACCTATACCTCTAGAACTATCTTCTCTTTCTGTATAAACCATACCCCATCCATCGCTTACCTGTTTCCATACCTGATCGACCAAAAAAGTGTACTTTCTAATCTCATGACGTGATCTAAAAAACAACATAAAGTGATAGTAATGAGGATAAAAATTTCTAGATTTGGTGTAAGACAAGCACCACATGTACCCAACTAAGTCACCTTTATCTAAATGTAAATCTATCGTTTTTCGAAACTGCTTTATAAACTCATCACGATCTTTTTGGAGCTGGAGTGCCGGCCTATCCGGACTAGGAGACAGCCCTCCTCTGAGATAAAGTAAGTCACATCTGACCACAGTTAAACTCTGATAAAGCTTAGATAATGACTTAAAATAGCTCAGTGCCTCTTGGTATTTCTTCCTAGAAGATCGCTGAAAGTTATTTGACTGGACTACTAACGAGGGCTTTCTATCATCTTTAAGTCGCTGAGAAAAACGCTCCAAAGCTTCGACTACCTTATAAAATGAATCCCTATTCGTCTCTGATAGACCATCTAAATAGTAATTAAGTCGCATTCGCTCTCGAGACTTTAAAAAAACATTTACAAGAGGATTAAACTCAGCCCCCTCTAGCTCCCTAAAGGTCTCATCTACATTAACCATGAGCATGACCTTAAGCTTATGTGCCAGTGGGTTGCCTTGAATATCTGTATAGTCCATAAAAAAGCCTGATCTTTTTGACAGGCTAAAAATCACTTCTTGACTCCTAATTGCTAAAACAAGATTAACCACGTCAATCAGAAAATCCACTGCCACTTTTTTTAAAATGTGTGTCTTTCTGATTCTCCCCTCATCATCCAAAGTCAGCTCCGCTGTCTTTTCGATCACATCACCAATCAAATCAAGTCTAAATTTCTGTCGCTTTTTCATTAGTAACCTTGTTATAAATGGAGTTATTATGCTAAGACAGTAACACTACTACGGATGATTAAACTCAACCGTAATCACCATGCCCCTAAGCAAGAGGCATATATGTCCAACTCATGTACACTTCATCATTTTTATTGTTGTTGGTACATTTGTTGGTACAAATAAAAAATAATTATTTTATTTGTTATATTTCAATAAGATACAGAGTCGTTCGATTCCGGCCTCGGGCACCATTAGCATAAAAAACAGACCGCAAACGCGGTCTTTTTTTGTCTCTGCTATAAAAGCCGTTATTTTGTAAAATACACAAAACGGCGACTCGAACCTATCTGTAGCATCTGCTATCAGCTGGGTAACGCTACCAATACAGCCCTGCACTCCATCGCAAACGGTTCATTTCAACCTACGATGTCATGCCACGCATTGCGTGGCATGATTACAATCATCTCAAAAGACCCACTAAAAACCTAGCCTGTCATTTAAGCTAGGTTTAGTCGAGTCGAAAAATTACAATTTACACTCTGAAGACGGCTCGGGAATAGTCGTGGCATCAAACACATGCTGAATCACAGGACGTAAGCTACCATCTTCTTGTTTTACTACCTGGCTAATGTAATTAGGCAAAAGCAGTTGATTGTCTTCGGCGCGCATAGTGACCCCACCATAAATACTAGGGAATGAGGCACCACGTAAAGCCGCTGAAATATCTTTAGGTGCCACACTATTAGCGAGTTTGACCCCTTCAAATATAACTTGAACACCGTTATAAGCCTGCCCTTCATTGTCTGTAGGAAGACGATTGTATTTAGCTTGCCATGCCTCTACAAATGCTTTGTTTTCTGGGGTATCAATATCTGCCCCATAACCACTGTTCCCCCAAACGCCCTCGGTTGCACTATCTGTCGCATTCACCACAAAGTTTAAGATATACGCATGACCTAAAATACGCTTTTTAGTTAAACCAAACTCTTGAGCTTGCTTGGCGAAAGCAATTAAATCACGGCCTACTAGTGCCACCCACACACCATCAATCGTCGGGTCCGCATTAATTTGCGAAATATACGGGGCAAAATCTTTGGTTCCTAAAGGCGGAAAAACGCTTAATGCAATCTCTTTATTATTTGCTTCGGCTGAACGCTTAAAGTGCTCAGCCGAGTCACGTCCCCAAACATAGTCTGCCCCAATCACAGCAAAGCGTTTCTCCTCAACAGAATCCATCCACTGGTTGATCATGCTTAAATCCATAGCATCAGAGTGATTGGTTCTGAACATACGAGGCTTGCACGCATCGCCTGTAATACGGTCCGTTTTACTTACTACAACGACTTGCATGGCATCCCAACGCTCTAAGCTTTGGCCTACAGCCATTGCGATAGAAGAGGCAATAGGGCCAATTAATAAATTGTGGCCTTCTCTAGAAAGCTTTTCTGCAGCTCGACGCCCTGCGTCGGGTGTACTTTCATCATCAGCTTTTTTGATCAGCACCTCACGCCCATCTATACCACCGTTTTGATTCGCTTGATCAACAGCAAATTCAATACCCCGTAAAACCTCTTCCCCCTGCTGAGCAAATACACCTGAAATGGAAGAAACAGCCCCAATGCGAATGGGCTCTTTATCTGCGGCTAATGCCTGCACCGCAAACAACGAGTTCACCAAAGCCGCCCCAACCACTAAAAGCAATTTGTTTTTTTGTTTCATCACTTGTCTCCTAAGTGCTTAGACCACTACATGCTCACGCAAACCATCAATATTGGTCGGGTCCACTAGACCCGACTCTATTACCTGCCCTTTAGCTACGGCATAATAACGATGACACACGCGACTGACTAAACTCAGGTTTTGTTCAATCAACAGCAAAGCTGTTCCTTGATCCGCCACCACATTAAAAATATCTGCTAACTGGTCTACGATGACCGGCGCTAAGCCCTCAGTAGGTTCATCCAAGATAATTAAATCTGGGTTCGCCATTAGCGCACGTCCAATCGCTAACATCTGTTGCTGCCCGCCGGACAAGGCCGTGCCAGGGGTATGGGCGCGTTCCCGTAAAATAGGGAATAACTCATAAATTTTTTCTAAATGCCAAGGGCCTTGTCTGCGTACAGCTGAGCCTAAAATTAAATTTTCCTCTACGCTTAGGTTGGCAATAATGCAACGCCCTTGCGGCACTAATGCCATACCCAAGTTCGGGGCTTGATAGGGTTTTGGTTTATTTAAAACCTTGCCACACACTTCCATCGTGCCGCGCCGAACCGTAGCAAAGCCAAACAAAGAGTTCACTAAAGTGGTTTTCCCCACCCCATTGCGCCCAATTAAAGCAACACGCTCTCCTGCTTTAATTTCCAAACTAAGGCCGTGCAATATATGTGCAGCTCCATAATAAGCATGGATCTGATCCACTTTTAAAACATAGCTCATGCTGCACTCCCCAAATACGCTTCTCGCACTCGAGGGTGTGCCCGCACTTCCTGTGGTTGACCGGAAGCAATAACACGCCCTAGCTCAAATACAGTGACGGCATTTGAAATGCCAAACACAATATCCATATCGTGCTCAACCAAAAGAACGGACACCGACCACTTAGACACTAGCTCAACTAAATGAGAGGCCAGATCCTCGGACTCTTGTGCCGATAAACCTGCCATTGGCTCATCCAAAAGCAGCAAAGAAGGCTTTCCAACCAGTGCTAAAGCCAAATCCAAACGACGCTGCTCGCCATAGCCAAGATCCTTTGCTACGTCCTGTCTCATTTGCCATAAAGACAACTGTTTTAAAACCTCGGTGGCATTTTGCTGAGCCTCAGACGGGTTCATCATATGAGCAGCTAGCTCAACCTGATCTTGCACCGTCATTTCCGCAAATACACTGGTTTTTTGAAAGGATCGGGCCAAGCCTAAGCGACGACGTTCTAATACGCCTAAGCGGGTCACGTCTTTCCCATTAAGAAACACTTGGCCTGCATTTACGCGACGACGCCCTGTAATCGCATCAATTACGGTGGATTTACCGGCTCCATTCGGTCCAATCAAACCTTGAACTTGACCTTTTTTCACACTGAACGTAACACCATCTACAGCTTTAACACCACCGTAGTACACCGCTACATCTCGTACTTCTAATATGTTCTGAGACATACCTAAACTCCTGACTTGATAGTGCGGGAGGAACGACGTAAACGCTGCACCAGTCCGCTAATGCCTTCGGGAGAAAACACAATGACAACGATCAAAGCCACCCCAAAAATAGCTAACCAATGTTGAGCATAATCACCCACCAAGTCACGCGTTAAGAAGAACACCATGGCACCGATAGCAGGCCCCCATGTATTTCTATAGCCACCCACAATAACCATCATGAGCGCCGAGCCAGAAACGCTCCAATGCAAGCTTTCTGGTGAGATAAAACCTGTATGAAAAACAGATAGCAACCCTGCAATGCTTGTAATCGTTGCGGACAACGTGAAAATAGCAACTCTGGGCAAGAGGGTTTTAATTCCTATAAATCTCGCACGCTCTTCGTTATCTCGAATAGCTGCGGTGATATGCCCAAAACGAGACGCTACAATCAGACTCACTAAGGTGGCTAAAATCACCAACAGGGTCCAACACAAAATAAATAAATTATCTTGTTTTAATAAGCTATTTACCGAGAAGCCAAAAAGAGTAGCTGGCCAATCCACATACATGCCATCTGCCCCTCCTGTTAAACCTCTAGAGGTGGAGGCAAGCTGAAAGAACATCTGACCTATAGCTAAAGTCAACATACCAAAGGCTATGCCTGGCACTCGCACTATGCTCAAACCCAATAAGGCCGCAAATACCGCCATACCCAACACAGAGATCAACAAAGCCGCTTCGGCGCTAAAACCTTTGCCAACAAGCAGAGCCACCGCATAGCCAGCTACACCGTAGAAGGCAGCATGCCCAAAACTAACCATGCCATTTTGACGTAGTAATACGCCGACCCCTAAAGCAAAAATGGCAAAAATAGAGGCTTGGGTCGCTAAGGACAACACCATGGAAGAGCTAACACTCAAAGCGAAAACCACGCCTAACCCAACTAACCCTACTCCTAGCCCCAGACTTTTTATCGTAGAAGGTTTCATCATGTTCTATTCCCTGCAAGACCCTCTGGACGCCATAACAAAATAGCAATCATCAAGATAAATGGCAGCACAGCGGCTAAGTCAGGTAAGTAAATAGCACCCAGTGCTTGCAGCTGCCCTAATAACAACGCAGCAATAAAAGCGCCACCCAAACTACCTAAACCCCCTACTACCACCACCACAAAAGAATCAATGAGCACATCACTATTCATCGTTGGAGAAAGTGACAGAAAAGGTGCGGCAACCACACCGGCTAGCCCAGCTAAAGCTGTACCTAAACCCACTACGCCTGCACTTAATCGGTCTGTATTAATCCCTTGCATTGCCGTGCTAGACGGGTCTGTGCTGGCAGCTCGAACAAAAAGCCCCACGCGAGAAAATCGCAACCAACACGTTAAGCCCACTGCTACCGCTAACCCAGAAACAATCACTGCAATGCGATAAGCGGGTAGTTGTGCACCAAAAAATGTCACCGTGAAATTTAGCAACTCAGGAGTCGATAACGAGAGATTGCTGCGCCCCCAAACGGTTTGCACAAAATCCTCTAAGATCAAAAGTAAACCAAAGGTGACTAATACAACTGTTAATGGGTCACGTTCTTGAAGTAATCTAAAACCATAGCGATCTAACAAGACCCCCAAGGCACCCATGATGAAAGGGGTAACACATAAAGCCACCCAAAAATTGCTATACATCGCCAAGCTATAGCCTATATAAGCGCCAAGCATATACAGGGAGCCATGAGCAAAGTTCACTACGCGACGTAACCCGTAAATCAAGGCCAGCCCCGAGGACATAATAATGAGCAAGGTGCCATAAACCAGCCCATTGAATAAATAAACACTGAGCATTTTTTAGTCGTCTCCCTCTTGAATCAATTTATCTATGCTCTAACTACGCAGCCCCATTTGCCAACCAACCACCATCTACCATCAGAGTTGTTCCGGTAATGAAAGACGCTTTGTCGGAGGCTAAAAACACAATTGCCTCTGCAATTTCTTCGGGTTGAGCTAAACGCCTTAGGGGAGTACGTGCTTGAATCGCTTTTACATCCACCTTGCCCTGCTGCTCTAATTTTTTCACTAGCTCCGTATAAACATAGCCAGGCGCAATGGCGTTCACTCTAATGCCCAATTCTCCCCACTCACACGCCATGGATCGAGTCATAGCGCTCAGACCGGCCTTAGCCGCTGCATACGCATTACGAGCAGGTATGCCAGCAAATGCAGCAATAGAACTAAGGTTCACAACGGCCCCTTTACCTTGTCGCTGCATCTGTTTTGCCACGATTCGGCTTAACAGAAACCCCCCAGACAAATGAGTCGCTAAAATCACCTCAAAAGCAGATAACTTTTGTTCAAGCGTCGTCCCTGGCTGCTCACCCACTCCTGCGTTATTAACTAAGCATGCAATGGATTGGTAACGCTGCACTATTGCCTCTACTGCCAACGTCACACTGTCTTCACTAGTTACGTCCACCTCATAAGCGCTGTGCTCACTGCCCAGCTCATTGGCTCGCTGTACGGCTAAGTCATACTCTTTATCTAAAATTGCCACGCAGTAACCATGCTGAGCAAAACATTGAGCCGTAGCCCAACCAATACCCTGAGCACCACCACTTATCACTACTACAGGCTTTTTCTGCTTGACGGCCCTCATCCTAGATGTCCTTAGAGGCTGTTAGATGCACCGCATCCAACAAACGGTTTTCCTGTGCCACGATCAAATGACCTGAAGCAGCCAAATAACGAGGAAAATCAGGATGTTGATCCCGTTGTAAAGAGCGCTGCTCATAGTCAGCCAAGCTCTCATACGCCCACAAATGCACAAACTGATTCAGAGCCCCTACTTTGCTGGTATAGGTACCTATAGGTTCACCTAAGGTTTGTCTTAACACAGGCATAGCCAACTCATTAAAAACAGCCAAGAACTCCCCCATCTTGCGGGGCGCAATCGTATAAATACGGTGATCAATTACTGGTTTAGTTTGCACAATGATCTCCTTTTGCCTGCTGCGCTTTGTCCGCAATCGCATTGGCAGTTACATAACCAAAAGTTAAAATAGGACCTAATGTAATTCCCGCTCCAGGATAATTCCCGCCCATGATGCTGGCCCTATCGTTACCTACCACATACAAATTAGGAATAATGGTGCCATCAGATCGTAGAGCTTCTCCTGTGACGCTCGTTTGAATACCATCAAAAGTACCCAAATCCCCCATCAATACATGCACTGCATAAAAAGGACCTTGCTCTACAGGCGCTACACAAGGATTAGGCTGATGTTCTGGGTCGGCTAAATAACGATTAAAAGAGGTTTCACCCCGCTGGAACTGCGTGTCCTTACCTTGCTTGGCCCCGACGTTGTATTCAGCAATAGTTTGTTCTAGTCTTTGCGCGTTAATGCCGCACTGAAGCGCCAGATCAGCCAAGGTTTGACCCTTTAATAAATAACCACTTTTAATCAAACCACCTAAGGGCATGGGCGCAGGTTTGGCATACCCCAAACCATATTTACTCATGGTTTTTTGATCACAAATCAACCACATTTCTGTTTGCTGACCTTGCGCTCCATCCTTGATCATGGCTGCTCCTACATCATGGTAGGACTCAGACTCATTGGTAAAACGCTGCCCATAACGATTCACCCCCACTACCCCTGGCTTATACCGATCTAACAAATGAGGAAATACACCTTGACGACCACCAGATAAAGGCGGCAAAGACACAGGCATCCACGCCGCAGCTGAAGGGTATTTCACTTGGAAATCAGCACCTACAGACTCAGCCAAACGCACGCCATCACCGGTGTTATCAATCGGAGCTGGAGAATGATGGGTTCCACCGCGCTGTACATGGGGAAACGCATGCTTTAAGCGCTCCTTATCATGAGGAAAACCACCTGCGGCAAGAACAACACCGTGCTTTGCCAAAATGGTTTTCTCACCCTCTGCACCTTGAGTGCGCACTCCAGCAATCCCCTCTTGACCTTCGATTAGCTCCACCACAGCGGTAGAGGTCAAAATAGGAATACCAAGATCGAATGCACTTTTAGCCAAACGAGCGGCCAAGGCATTCCCACTTGTTACGTGTACACCGCGCTTGTAAAGAGCTAACTCTTTAATATGGTTTGCCAAGCGCTTAACCACGTAAAGAAAAGACCGTAATGATTTGGTCGCATTAAAAAAATGTTTGAGATCAGCATTGGATGAGTTAAACATCATGCCGATAAACGTAATGGTTTCCAGTGGTGGCCGCAAACGCTCTTTTTCTTTACCCAACTCTCTGATATCAAAAGGCTTAGCCAAAATAGAACGCCCAATATCTACACCACCAGGTACAGTAGGATGGTAATCAGGGTAAAGGGTTGGAATGAACTGAACGGTCGTATTCTGCTGAAAAAAATCCACCATCTCAGGACCTTTTTCTAAAAACAGATCGACGGCGGCCTCGTTGAAATACTCTCCCGTTTCATTTTTCATGTATTCAAGAGCAGCATCTTTGGTATCGTGCACACCAGCAGCTTTGGATACTGAGTTGCCAGGAATCCACAATACGCCACCTGAAAAAGCAGTCGTTCCACCAAAAACAGGGGCTTTCTCTAGAACAACCACATTCAAACCACGTTTTTTCGCTACCACGGCAGTAGATAAACCGCCTGCACCAGAACCTACAACGATTAAATCGACCTGTTGTACTGAGCTCATGCTTTTACCTCTTGATTTACCACACCCGTTACCTTGTTAAAACCTGGTCTTGGAACCATATCCATCAACACCGTTGACATACCCCCATCCACCAGCAATTCAGTACCATTCACATAACCGGCACGCTCACTTGCCAAAAACAACACAGCATTAGCAATGTCTTGGGGGATTCCCACCCGACGACTGGCAGTCATACGTGCTCTTGCTGCTTCTAACTCTGGGTCTGCATAAAAAGCAGCAGAAAGACTGGTCTTAATCATGCCGGGGCACACCACATTGCTACGCACCCCTTTAGGACCCCACTCTACTGCTAGCTGTTTGCTAAGCAGCAACACTCCTGCTTTACTTGAGCTGTACGCACCACTATTACTTTGAGGAAATAACGCGGCGATAGAGGCGACATTCACAATGCTCCCCTTGCCCTTGGCTTGCATTTGCGCTCCAAACTGCTGCGCACACCATAAATAGCCAGATAAATTCACTTGCAAAACATGGAGCCACTGCTCAGGTGTTACATCAGCCAAAGCTGCTGTTCGTAAAATGCCTGCGTTGTTCACCAACACATCAGCACCACCTAAGCGTGCTACGGTTTTTGCCACCTCTTGTACTTGGCTTAGCTCAGCTGTATTACACGCAAAGGCATCCACCTTGTAGCCTTGCTCTACCAAACTGTTTTTAAGCGCCATAACTGAATCAGGATTAATATCCATCAAAATCACATGCGCTGCGGCTTGAGCAGCAGAAATGGCTATTTGTTCCCCAATACCACTGGCTGCACCTGTGATGACTACTTTTTTTCCACTTAAACCTAACCAATCAAAGTCCATGTTTTGCATCATATAAACCACTCTTGTTTGTATTCGCTGAGTGGAATTATGACTTTTACTTTTTTTTAAATAGTATAAAAATCAACAATCACTTGGACAAAACGTGCATTCCATGGAAAACAAGGGATTTTACTAGGTGACAAAACGTGCATTAAACATGATATTTAAAACATGAAAGACAATGCACGAAATATACTAGGCAGCCGCATTCCCACCTATGGCCTCTATGGTGACCACTCCCAGTCAGGATGGGATATAACCTTTAATTTTGAATGGATTCCACAACGATCCTCCATTTATAACTGGGTTATACCACCTCATATGCACGAGGCATTCATCCAGTTTTTATTTATTACAGAGGGTTCGGGCAGTGTTTTGCTTGACGATAAAAGATGGCAGATACGCGCACCAGCCCTACTAGTAATACCTGCACATTATGTGCATGGATTTAATTGGAAACCTGACATAAATGGCATTGTTATCACTACGGCCCAACTGCCTTTAGAGTCTATTGCGCAACTGCTGTATCCAGACCTAATTAGCACCTTAAACGCCCCTTGCGTACTGAACCTTCCCTCAGATAGTCAATACGAGGACGAGTTAATGCCTTTGATTTTGCATATTGAGCAAGAGGCACGCATTGCAGAAGCCGGCCAAAATGCTTTTAGTTTGTCGTTAATTACAGCGGTGCTGGTCAAAGTAGCTCGCATTAAAACCAAAGAAGGAACCACCGCTGAAGACAGTTTGATTGATGACCGTAAAAATGACCTATTACAGCGCTTTAGGGCTTTGATTAATCAATGGTTTAAATTACACAAACCCTTGGCTGACTATGCCACTGAGCTCCAAATCACTAGCGGCCATCTAGCTAGGCTATGCCGAGAAGAATTAGGAATCACAGCGTTAAATATGATTCACGCCCGCCTTATCCATGAGGCAAAACGGGATTTAGTCTATACCAACGGCAGTGTGCGCCACATTGCTGATAGTTTAGGTTTTCAAGACGAGGCCTATTTTTCTCGTTTTTTTAAACGACACACCGGGCAGAACCCGAATATTTATCGCTTACAAACTCGTCAAGCTCTAACTAAACCTCATACCTCCGCCCCTAACTAGCTAAACTAAAGGCGAAATGGGGGCTAGCATCTACGTGGGCTAATCAAGTCACCAAATATTTAAATAAAGCTGTGACTCGTTCGCATCGCTTCACGATGCCCAATACGACAACCCTGTGGTGCATGGTATAATTAAAGATGTTCTCTTGGAGCCTACTACATGTCGAATGTACAAAGCGCACCCATGCGTCAGCCTACTAAAACCATTTCTAAACAATGTCTTTATCGTGCTGTGGCTAGCTCTGCAGCCCTAGAAAGCACAGCCAACACCTCTACTATAGAAGCCCAACTTAAATCCGATAACTATGCACATTTGCAGTTAGCGCGTTAGCTAATTGCGGGCCAAATATCTTTGATTAAACGTTGCATAGGCGTATAGTCACCCATCAACCCGGCATGAATGGCCCCTACATAATAGGCTTTATTCTGGTCCCACCAACTATAGTCTAAAGGGGTAAAGCCAGCTTGGGTTGCCATCACATCCAATAGCAATCGTCCCAAGCGCCCATTCCCCTCTCTAAAGGGGTGAATCAAAATAAACTCCACATGACTTTGTGCTAAATAAGCCCATAACTCGTGCAGGCTATACGTCGGCAGCCGCGGGTAATGCCGCAAAAACTGCTGCTCATACTGATGCAATAACGTAGCAAGCAGATGAGCAGAAGCAAAAGGGAATGCATCTTTAGACATGTGTACAGTACGCAGTTGCCCAGCCCAATCATAAAGCGGTCCGAGCCACTGATAATGCCAATGCATCAATACAGCGTTACTTAGGTGCGATACCTGAAACTCAGGCTCAAACAAAGACTCATACATCCGCAATAACAAACGGTTCTCTGCCTGATTCATCTCTGACAACGTTTTGATATGAAGCTTATTTTTTAAAACGTGATCTTGTGCCTTTGGCTCGTACTCGGCCTCACTTCCATAGGTGCGGTATTTCATACACACCTCCCGTAGTGAATTAAATAACAGCATAAAGCTCAGATTAACGTTACAAACTCAAAGCGTAAAGTCCGTTTTATGTGGCCTTTATGTATAATCTGCCTACTTATCAACCACTGTGTTAGCTCATGCCGAGGCGTCCGTGACTTCTACTGCTTTGCCCATTGATTTAATCCAAGACTTACAGCAGTTTATGCTGACCCCCGATTACAGTGATGCTGCTTTTAACGCCATGGCTTTACGCATTTTTAAGCACCAGTTTCAACACAATCTGGCTTATCAGCGCTATTGTCAGCATTTAGGAAAAACTCCTCGCTTTATAACGCATTGGCACGATATTCCTGCGGTACCTATTAATGCATTCAAAGACGCCACCCTAAGCAGCTATCCTCCCGAGCTCTGCCAACATGTGTTCATGACTAGCGGTACCACGCAAAAAATACGTGGGCGCAACTATCATCCTGATACAACGGTATATGATTTGTCTATGCGCTTGTACTTTAAAGAGCGTTTTATGCCAGACCAAGACCGTATCCAAATGGGGATTATTTTCCCTACTGCACACAGTCTCCCCAACTCCTCGTTAGCTCATTACTTAGGTTTAGCACTAACGCACTTTGGCACCGAATCCAGTCGCTACTTTATCGATGAAAAAGGGCTACAAGTTGATGCGCTATGCGCTCAGATTGAGTCAGCGATCGCTAACAACGAACCCTATGCATTACTCGGTGCCAGCTATAGCTTTGTGCATCTAATCGATGAGCTCCAACAACGTCAGTGCCGCTTTCAGCTTCCTGCAGGCAGTCGCCTGTTTGATACAGGAGGCTTCAAAGGGCAATCTAGAGATATTGAGCTCTCTGATTTCTATGCCGCTTTACACGAGGTCTTTGGCGTAGCCCCCGATCAATGCATCAATATGTATGGCATGACGGAGCTCAGCTCTCAGCTCTATGACAGCGGTAATCATGATTTGCCTTCAGTAAAATCAGGACCACATTGGACTCGTTTTCGTTTAGTAGACCCGTTAACTGGCGCAGATGTGCCTCAGGGGCAACCTGGGGTTGTGGTGCATTATGACTTGGCTAACTACAACTCGGTCGCAGCCTTATTAACAGAAGATTTAGGTCTTGCTAAAGACGAAGGGTTTCAACTGCTAGGGCGTGTAGCTGGAGCTGAGGCCAAAGGCTGCTCATTAGCTATGGAGCACTTTTTACAGGCCGTCCAATGAGCACGCAACACTGGCAAGGCGGCTATTGGCCCGAGCAGGCTGAGTTAGGACCTATACAATGGGAAACCCATACTCACACTTCTCAATATGGTGTGCTACACCTTCAGTTACCACGTCTATGTCCTGAGCAAATAGCGCAGTGCGCGAGCTATTTAAAAGCCCAAGCGCAAATCCATTTAGCTAAACGCTCAGTTTATGACATTGTGACTGCAGTAGATCAATGTGTACAACTCATGCTGAATCCAGACTGTGAAGAGCGTCAGCAAGTAGAGCAAGCATTACAAAAAATCACCGGTTACGATGCTGAAATGCTTCGTCTTGGAATTAACGCTTGTTTGCGTACATTCAGACGCCCCGAGCTACTGCGTTGTTTAAGTGAAGATTTTACTGATCCAACCATTCTGGATGATTTTAAGCCACGAGTGCAGGGAGGTTGGTCTAAAGCATTTGGTCCCGAACTATTAGGTGTGGTGTGGGCCGGCAATGTGCCCGGCATCCCCATGTGGTCACAAGTGGCTGCACTGCTGACTAAAAGTCCAAGTCTGGGTAAGGTTGCCACTGCTGAACCTATTTTTGCGACTTGGTTTGCACGCAGTTTGCAACGCGTTGCGCCTGACTTAGCTCAAACCTTGGCCGTACTCTGGTGGCCGGGTGGCGATGTTTCCTCGGAGCAAAGCCTGCTCCAAGCGGTAGATGTGATGATGGTCTATGGGGGCGAGCACACCTTGCAAGCATGGCAAAATCAGCTGCCCGCCTCGGTACGCTTTTTAGCACATGGTCATAAGTTGAGTGCTGCTTACATTAGTCAGAAGGCGCTCGATACGCGTCAAGCACAGCACTGTGCGCAACGTGTGGCCTTAGATAGCAGTCAATGGGACCAACAGGCGTGTTATGCACCACAATGTATTTTTGTAGAGCGTGGGGCTGATGTTAGCCCTAGAGAGTTCGCTTTGCTGGTGGCAGGCGAGCTCAAAGCCATGGCCCAACGCTATCCTCGCCAGCCAATTTCTCTAGAAACCAAACAAGCCATCGCTCAATGGCGTCAAACGCACACCATGGCATGGTTACAGGGGCAAACGGTAGAGCTACTAGGTGCCCCTGATGATGAATGGGCCGTAGTATATAAAGAGCACGCCACCCAACCTGAAGCTAGCCCAACCCAACGTTGCATCACCGTAATGGCTGTGGATCACATTGAAGAGGTTACAGACCTGCTTCGCCCGTATCGGCGAGTGCTTCAAACCATGGCCATAGCTACCAGTCCAGAGCAACTCTTTAGTATTGCTGACTCCCTAAGCGCAATCGGGGTGCACCGCCTTTGTGCTTTAGGCGCAACAGCACAACCCCAAGCTGGCTGGCATCATGATGGACGCTTTAGCTTACTGGATTTAGTTCGCATGGCCGATATAGAAGCCTCGGCAGAAACCTTAGCGCAACAATTTGCTTGGTATAGAGATTAACCCATGCCTTTTTTAGCGCTTAAACAGATCAATCATTGCTATCCGAATCAAAAACAAGGCCTAACTCAAGTTCACCTTGAGCTGCAAAAAGGCGAGTTTCACTGTTTACTTGGACGTAGTGGTTCTGGTAAGTCGACGTTGTTAAAAATCGCTGCTGGCCTTATTACGCCTATGTCAGGGCATGTGCAACTTAATGGCAAACCACTACTAAAGCCCAGCACAGAAATTGGGTTTGTGTTTCAACAGCCTACTCTTTTGGACTGGTTAACTGTACTAGAAAATGTGTTATTGCCTGTTGCCCTGCATGCTAGACCTAGCTCAAATCAAACAAAGCATGCCAAAGCCTTACTTGATGAGGTGGGTTTAAGTGAGCTGATGCAACGTTATCCTTCTCAACTATCTGGTGGTCAACAAAGTCGAGTTGCTCTCGCTCGAGCCCTATTACTCCAACCCGCGCTGCTATTAATGGACGAGCCTTTTGCCGCCTTAGATGCACTCACCAGAGAACACCTCCAAGACCTGCTCTTGAGCTTATGTGCGCAGCATCAAAGCACGGTGTTATTTGTAACGCATGATGTGACGGAAGCCTTGTACCTCAGCGATACTATTACCTTGCTTGAACAAGGCCGACTGCACTCTCAACACGCCGTGCCCTTAAAAAAACCACGTACCGAAGCATTACGCGCGGAGGCTGAGTTTGCTCAGCTTAGTCATGAATTTCGTTTAAAGATGAAACAACTCCAATGAGACGCTCTGTATGGTCACGTTGCTGCTCGCTTAGCCTTTTAGCGTTGCTGCTACTTTTTTGGGAGTGGGCGGTGCACCACTTCAATTGGTCTGCCCTAATTCTGCCAGCCCCCAGTCGTGTTGCCATCACACTTTATAATGGCCTGATTTCTGGCTATTTTTGGCCGCATTTGCGTCAGACTACTCTAGAGGTAATAGCTGGGCTATTTTTAGGTGGCGGCTTAGGTTTTTTACTCGGTGTAGTGTTGGGGCAATCCCGTTTTTGGCAAGCAGTTCTTATGCCGTATGTGCTGACCAGTCAAGTCGTTCCAAAACTGGCTCTGGCTCCGCTGCTCACGTTATGGCTTGGGTTTGGTTTTTTACCTATGGTGGTTATTACGGCCTTAGTATGTTTTTTTCCTGTATTGGAAAACACACTCACCGGGCTGCAGCAAACCGATTCAGCACGTTTAGAGTTATTTCGTATGCTCGGAGCTACGCGTTGGCAGACCTTATGGCGTCTAAAACTTCGTTTAGGATTACCCTATACCTTATCGGGGTTACGCGTAGCGGCTGTGCTCGCCCTAGTGGGGGCCATCGTAGGCGAATTCATTGGCGCAAATCAGGGTCTAGGCGCGTTAATTATTGCAGCTCAGGGTTCCATGGATACTACTCTGATGTTTGCAGTACTCATTTTAATTACTGCGCTAGGCCTAGGTTTGTATTACTGCACCCTTGTCCTACAACGCTTTGCTTTACGTTTTTACTCACCTCTTTCTACTGGTGTGCATTCTCATGATTTCTAAACGATTTTTCTTACGTCAGTTAATGGGCTTAGCAGTCGGCACCACATTCGCATTAAGTGGCTCATTCGCATGGTCGCAAAACGCTACTGAGCGCTTTACTTTAGCGGGTTGGAGTAAGCCCATCAGTGAAATCACCCAAATCATTGCCGAGCCAGAGCTTAAACACTTCAGCTCCCAAGGCTTGGATCTGGCCTATCTGCCTGGTGCGGGTGGTGGTGATGCGCTACGTAACTTACTTAGTGGTCAAGCCGATATTGCTTTTACGGACCCAGGTTCTTTTTTTGCTGCTTTAGATCAAGGTGCCGAGCTCGTCGCCGTCTATGACATTTACCCCCAAAATGTCTTTAACGTGGTCAGCCTCAACGCTAGCCCTATTGCCGATGCCGCAGACCTGAAAGGTAAAAAAATTGGGGTTTACAGCCTAGCAAGTGGTACCCGTCAAAATCTGCAGATACTATTGCATCAGGTAGGTTTAAAAGAAAGTGATGTGGAAATTATTGTTACAGGTCTTTTGAACTTTGCCCCACTCATGCAAGGGCAAGTTGACGCCACAGCCGCTACCGACACAGGACTCTTAGTAGCCCAATACCGCGGCTTAAAAGACCCACAAGTTATAGAAGTCAAAGACTATTTAAATTACTCCAGCGATTTGTTTGTGGTGCGCGCCAAAGACGTGGCTGAGCGTAAAGGTGCAATTCAACAGTTTTTACAAGCCTATAAAAACAGTACCGAATGGATGATTCAGCACCCAGATCAAGCTGCGCAGCTAGCCGTAAAATACGCCATAGATGGTCAAGACCCTAAGCTAAATCAACAAATTATCGAAGCGCGCAATCGTTCTAGTGAGTCCGAGCTAACCCAGCGTGATGGCTTGGGTACATTAGACATAAGCTCTTTACAAAAGGCAGCAGATACGTATTTTGAGCTAGGTTTAATCAAAAGCCCGCTAGATATTCAACAACATGTCAGCACAGAGCTTGTGCCATAAACCATGATGAACTTTAAAGGTCAAACTGTTTTAATTACTGGTGCTAGTCGCGGTCTTGGGGCCGCTACCGCCAAAGCTTTTGCAGAGCACGGCGCACTGGTTATTATTAACTACAAACAAAATACCGAAGCAGCTCAAAACACAGCACGGGCGTGTGAAGAACTGGGGGGCCAAGCGTGGCCTATTGCTGCAGATGTCCAAGATGCCTCTGCCGTACAAGCCATGGTGCAAGAAATTATTAGTGAAACAGGACGTATTGATGTGCTGGTTAACAATGCTTTCGCGCCCTATCGCTTTAATCCAGATCAACGCCAACGCTTTCATGAATTAAGCTGGGAGCAGTGTGCTCAACAAATAGATGGCTCGGTAAAAAGCACTTGGCTTGTCACTCATGCTGTGGTGCCTCATATGCAGCGTGCTTGTCGCGGCAGCATTATCCATATCAGTAGCGATCTAGGTGAAGAAGCCATTGTGCCCTATGCAGACTACGCAACGGCCAAGGCGGCATTAAATGGGCTAACCAAGCAAATGGCGGCAGACTTGGGCCCGTATGGCATACGGGTTAATAGTATTGCTCCCGGTCTTATTTGGCCTACCGACTCAAGCCGCTCTACGCGTGCCTCGATTCGGGATGAAATCATTGCCCGCACGCCATTACGGCGTATTGCTACACCCACTGATATTACCGGCCCTATTCTCTTTTTAGCTACAGAGCACAGCGCATTTATGACAGGTCAGTGCCTAGTGGTTGATGGTGGATTGGTGATGCGTTGACATCCTCCCCACCTTAAACGGCGGGGTTTTACGCGCAATCCGATAAAACAGCACACACCACACACTAATTCGCTTTTAAATAATATTTCACTTTGGTATGTAGTCGTAAATGGCGTTATGCTATGTTTTTAAGCTGTATATAAAAAAGCTATTATGCGTACTCTAGTCACCATTTTGGGGTTCATGCTATGTATGGGCTTAGCTACCGTCACCGCCGCCTCTTCTGCCCCCAAGCCTGAACCTTCTGCTCCCACATCATCTTCTGCTAAAACGGCGGCCTCCACCCCAACCAAAACGACAACAACCACTAAAAAAGTCGCAACCCCAAAGCCTAAGCTAACATGCACCTCACAAGGCCATCGCGGTTTTATTTACTGCCGTTAGTTTTAAAAATATGCAGGAATATCTAGGTCTTGCCATTGCCCCGGCGCTAATTGCCCAAGCTGCCACGGGCCAATCTGCATACGTATTAAACGCAGAGTAGGTAAACCCACTGCCGCTGTCATACGACGCACTTGTCGATTTTTCCCTTCGCTAATGCGTAGTTGAATCCATGTAGTAGGAATATTGGCTCGGTATCGAATCGGCGGATGGCGAGGCCAGACTTGGGGCTCGTTTAATACGGATACCTCGGCTGGTAAAGTTAGGCCATCATTCAAAAGCACCCCTTTACGTAGCGTTTCGAGTTGTTCGGCCTGAGGCTCCCCCTCAACCTGAGCCCAATAAGTTTTAAGCATTCCGTATTTAGGCTCTGCAATACGGGCTTGGAGCCGACCATCGTTAGTTAAAAGTAATAAACCTTCACTATTGCGATCCAGGCGCCCTGCGGCATACACGCCCGCGACGGGCACAAAATCTTTTAATGTAGCTCGCCCTTGCTCATCGGTAAATTGCGTTAACACATCATATGGCTTATTCAATGCAATTAAACGTGGCACCTTTTTAGAAGAAGAAGAGCGATGACGCATCGAAGCAGATGAAAAAGAAGAACGCATAGCAACCACCCAACAAACAAAGGAAGTATCTTAACACTGTCTACACCAACAAAAAAAACCCTGCCTAAGCAGGGTTTTTGATGACAGATACGTTATTTAGGGGCTTTAATGAAGCGCAAATAAGGCAGCTTAATGTCTACATCGCCAAAGGTTGCTTTGGCTTGCTCGTCATTTAGGGCTAGCCCAACGATAACGTCTTGCCCAGGTGTCCAGTCGGCAGGAGTCGCTAGAGGTTTGCCATCTGTCAATTGAATAGCATCCAGCACTCGTAAAATTTCAGCAAAGTTACGACCAACAGACATAGGGTAAGACAAAGTCAAACGGATTTTTTTGTCTGGCCCAATAATAAACACGGTACGAACTGTCGCGCTATCTGCAGGCGTGCGGCCATCTGGCAAGTAGGCTTCAGCAGGCAACATATTGTAGAGCTTAGATACCTGTAATGAGGTGTCATCAATAATAGGGAAGTCGGCTGGCGCACCCGAAAAAGCCTCAATATCTCGTTTCCATTTTTTGTGGTCTTCGACATTGTCTACGGATACACCCATGACTTTGGTATTGCGTTTAGCGAACTCGGGTACTAAGCACGCCACGGCACCAAATTCGGTGGTACATACGGGAGTGAAGTCTTTGGGATGAGAGAATAAAATTGCGTAGCTATCGCCAATCCAATCGTGGAAGGTAATTTCACCAGCCGTAGAGTCTGTAGTGAAATTTGGTGCTACATCATTAATACGTAATGACATGATCTTTCCCTTTAATCGTTAAATAATCACAATTCATTGTAAATGCTAGCACACTCAATGCTTAAATACAGGTTGCTTTTAGTTATATCTATTTAACCATTAAATCTCAACTTGGTTATTTCCACTATGGTTTTCCCTGCCTAAATCATACGAATTCACATTTCATTTCTACTCTCAAGTTCTGCTACTATCAAATTTCTTATCTATTTGTAATGCAATAAAAGGAGAAATAAATGAAAATCAAAAAGTGGCTTGCTATGGGTGCTGCTTGTTTTGCGCTAAGCACAGGCGCAGCCCTAGCCCAAGAAACACGTGAATTTTCAGTATCTACCGTGTTGTCCGAAGCGTTCCCTTGGGGTCAAGCTGCTGAAAAATGGGCTGAACTCGTCAAAGAGCGCTCTGACGGACGCATTACTCTTAAAATCTACCCCAACTCTCAATTAGTCTCTGGCGACCAAACTCGCGAATTTTCCGCAATGCGCAGCGGCCTAATTGATATGGCTGTAGGCTCAACCATTAACTGGTCACCCCAAGTTCCCGAAGTGAACTTGTTTTCTCTGCCCTTTTTAATGCCAGATGATGCAGCCGTCGATGCGATCACTCAGGGCGAAGCTGGAAAAATGGTGTTTGATGCCATTGAAAAACGTGGTGTAATACCACTTGCTTGGGGCGAAAATGGTTTCCGAGAAATCTCCAACTCTCACAAGGCGCTATCCAAGCCTGAAGACCTAAAAGGTCTGAAAATTCGAGTGGTTGGTTCCCCTTTGTTTCTAGATACATTTAATGCTTTGGGTGCCAACCCCACCCAGATGAGCTGGACAGATGCGCTACCCGCGCTAACCACCGGTGCTGTAGATGGCCAAGAAAACCCACTGGCTGTTTATGATGTTGCTCGGGCTGATCGTGCCAACCAAAAATACCTAACCCTTTGGCACTACATGAACGACCCCCTCATTTTTGGTGTAAGCCAACGTGTTTGGACTACCTTATCCCCCGAAGACCAAAAGCTTCTAAAAGAAGCCGCTGTTGATGCAGGCAAATGGGAAATCGAAAAATCCCGTGCCGACTTAAACGATACCTTGGCCCGTATTCGTGAACGCGGTGTTGAAATCACAGAACTAACTCCTGAACAACACCAAGCCTTTGTAGATGCAACTCAAAGCGTCTACGAAAAATGGACTCCTCGAATTGGTCAAGACCTAGTGGATGCAGCTCAAAAAGCCATAACAAACCGCTAATTGCTACCAATGGGCGCAGTGAATCTGCGCCTTTATTTTTACTATTAATTTGTATGTCTAAATCCAAAACCCGTATTGAATCGCTGCTGGGTATTTTTGCTTTAGCAGCGATTAGTCTTATTAGTCTAGCTAACGTTGTGGTGCGCTATACCACTGAAGCCTCGTTTGCTTTTACCGAAGAGTTCTCTGTTTTTCTCATGGTGATCTTAACGTTTGCCGGTGGGGCTGTGGCTGCCCGCAGCAACGAGCATATTCGTATTTCTTTTTTAGAGCACAAACTCAATCGCACCGGACGACGTGTGTTGTACACCTTGCAGTGGCTAGGTAGTCTCATTGTTTTGGGTTTGGTGGTCTGGTATGGCGGTCAGCTGGCGTACGAAGAATATCAATGGGATTCATTATCAGCGGGGCTAGGCTACCCCACATGGATCTATCTAGTTTGGTTGCCTCTGCTCTCGTTAGCAGTTATGTTACGTATCACTCAAAACTGGCGTGATCGTATGCGTTCGGATGACGAGGAGTACCCCGCATGAGCCCCGATTTATGGATGTTAATCAGTTTTGGGCTGTGCTTGTTGATTGGCATGCCCGTTGCTTTTGCTCTGGGCCTAGGCGGAGCCGTAGGCATTGTCATGGGGCTATCACCCGACATGCTAGCTACTCTAGGCACCAATACGTACAACAGTGTAGCCAAATACCCCCTTATTGCTATTCCGCTCTTTATTTTAACGGGCTTAATTTTTGAACGAGCAGGGGTAGCCGCCAGTTTAGTCACCTTTGCACAATCACTGATTGGTCAACGCCATGGCGGTTTAGCTCTGGTCGCCGTGCTTGTCTGTTTAATCATGGGCGGTATGAGTGGCTCTGGTCCCGCTGATGCCGCGGCAGTCGCTATGGTAATGCTACCCAGCATGACCCGAGCTGGCTATCCCAAACCATTTTCTGTGTCCTTAATTGCGGCGGCGGCCTCTACCGCTATTTTAATTCCGCCATCCATTGCATTAATTTTGTATTCTGTGATGCTGCCAGGACTCGATTTACGCGCCTTATTTGCCGCTGGACTTTTTCCTGGCATTTTAGCTGGTTGCTCATTACTGGTACCGTCTTATTTTCTAGCTAAGCGTTATGGCTGGGAGTCAGAAAAAACTGCCGAGCGTCCGCCTATTAAGCAAAGCTTTATCCGTGCTATTCCGGCCTTATTTGCTCCGGTCATTATTTTAGGTGGTTTGCGCTCTGGGCTATTTACCCCTACCGAAGCGGCTGTAGTCGCCGTAACCTATGGGTTATTGATTGGGGCTTTTATTTATCGCCAACTCAATTGGGCCGAGCTGTGGGATATTTTTAATGAGTCCGCCAAAATCTCCGGTATTGTGCTGCTTATTATTTCTTTAGCAGGCATTTTTGCTTGGGCAGGCACAACGCTAGGTACGTTTACCCATTTGGCTCAGCTTATCCTGTCTATTTCAGATAGCTCTTGGGTATTACTGCTTTTAGTGATGGTATTGGTTTTAATTGCAGGGATGTTTTTAGATGCGATTTCCATCTATTTAATTTTGACCCCTATTTTAATTCCACTCATTAACCACTTTGAATGGAATCCCATTTGGTTTGGTATTTTATTGGCGATGAACATTGCAATTGGGCAATTCACTCCGCCTGTGGCTGTTAACCTTTTAGTCACCACTAAAGTCGCAAATATCCGCCTAGAACACACATTTGGTTGGTCTGTTTTGTTTTTATTTACGATGTTTAGCGCTTTATTGTTAGTTATGATTTTCCCCGGCATTGCCTTATGGCTGCCCGAGTATCTGGGTTATGCCATCGACTAGCACTTAAAAAAGAGGGGACTCCCCTCTTTTTTTATGGGGTTGGCTCAACACGCTTTTCTCAATGCTTTTTCTTTTTGAGCTTCTTTGTACAATCACGCCTGCATTGTATTTTGTTCATTGAGTAGGGGCTTCGTTATATGTCTAGCACCCTAGCTATTGTGATTGGTTTGCTTTTGTGTATGTATCTGGCTTACCAAGGTGTTACGGCTTTACTCTTAATGCCACTCATAGCGGTGTATTATCGTTTGTGATGGCTTTTATCATTTATCCCATAGCCCAACCTTTTCAACGCTGTCAATACTCCCAAACGACTAAAGCCATCGCCACCAAAGGTTTGGTCATTTAGGATACAGCGACGTTTAATCACAGATAATTGCTTTTACTAAATACTTTATTCCCTTAAATAACGACTTAACTTTGCTGCTAGGCTTCTTTCATGACTGTACGCCCCCTACCCACTTCTTCTCTATACACTGGTTTAGCACTGTTTTTTCTTGGAGCTTTAAATTTAGTGCTACCCAGCGGGTATTCTGTAGGGGCTAGTTTACTTTTGCTTGCCGGGCTGTATAGCTTGCGTTCGTTTGCCTCCATCAAAGCCTCTCTCAGCACGCAAGACCTCTGGCTTTTAGCCGCTTTATTATTATTTGGCCTAAATGGTGTGTTAGACGGCATCTATCATCAGGCTAGTGGCAGCAGTTTTGACAAAGCGCTACGCTTTATTTGTGCAATCCCTGTTTTTTTTGCCTTACGCAAGTATCCCCCCCGCCTTGAGTGGCTTTGGTCTGGCTTAATCGTTGGCAGTGTGGCAACCGCCTGTTTGGCTGGCTGGCAATTTTGGGGCTTAGGCTGGGATCGAGCCACGGGCCATACCCAAGCCATTCAGTTTGGCAATTTATCGATGTTAACGGGCTTTTTCTGCTTAGCAGGTTTGGGTTGGGCAGCTCAACACCCTCACCCAACCATGCGCCGCTGGTGGTTTATCTTATTATTAGTTGGGGCTGCTCTAGGTGTGCTGACTTCGTTGTTATCAGGAAGCCGCGGTGGCTGGATCAGCATTCCTTTTGTTGTGCTAATTTTAGCCAAAGCCTATCACTCATTTTTTTCATGGCGAATCAAGCTGAGCGTATGCCTTGGCGCGATCATTGCAGTTACTACTATCTATTACACACCGGTCCTACATGTACAACAGCGCGTGCATGCTGCTTTTCATGATATAGAACTGTACCAGCAGGGTAATAGCAACACATCGTTAGGGGCACGTTTTGAAATGTGGAAAGCGGCTCTACTTTTAGCCAAAGAGCGGCCTGTATTAGGCTGGGGTAAAGACCAAATGCAAGCCTCTATGCAACGCCTTGCTGATGAAGGAAAAGCCAATCCTGTTATTGGTGAGTTTAATCATGCCCACAATGAGATCCTAGATATGCTAGCTAAACGTGGATTAGTTGGCGTACTCGCCCTGGCTTTGTTATATATAGTGCCTATTCGTTTATTTGCACCTTATCTACGTCATCCAGATTTAGCAGCCCGTGCTCTAGCTACAGCCGGTATGATACTGCCTGTTGCCTACATCGACTTTGGTTTATCGCAGGCCTTTCTTTCCCATAATAACGGCGTAATGACGTATGCGTTTTGGTTGGTGGTGTTTTGGGCCTGTATGCGTAATACTATTTGCGCACGCACTGCGCCTGTTGCCACTGCGCTTTAAATTGGTGGCGCACCTGCAGCTCTGATTTTAAATAACCCAAAAGCAGCAATTGGAGATGCGGCGGAAAAACACCCACCCCATCAATATGTCCTTCGGCTTGGGTTGGGCTTAAATAACGCACCTGACCAGTAATATTTCCAGAAATACCTTGTTTTGAAGCATTGCAATAACCGCTAAAACGCATGCTGTTGTCGGTTTGGTCATCCAGCTGCAAGGTGCACTGCCCCAACGCCTGTGCAATCACGTCAAGGCTTTGTGCAGGCTCTTGTAGAAGAGCGGCTTGTTTGGGGCTTAAACACTCATTGAACTGAGAAGGGTCAAACTGCGACAATCGATCTAAGTATTTTGGCTCTAAAAAAGCAGCCGCCTGTTTTTTTATAGCATCTAGACGTGGAGCAATGTCTTGACCCTCGGCGTAGTTTTGGGTATTAATCTGCCATTGCCCGGCTTTTGGTGCTACGCTTAGGCTACCTGCGTAAGCTTGGCTAATGAAGCTGGCTGCCAGCACGCTTATCCAAAATTTATTCATGCTCGTCTACTCTTGACGTTTACTAAGCCTGCACCCCATGGTGCAAGCAAGACCTGATAAAACAACTTGCTCATCAGACTATTTTTTTAACATTACCACAGTTGGAATGCAGATGGAGTCAACCACCCCCGCTTTAGCTATTGCCGCTCTCGTTCATGAAAGCGCCGAATATGCCGATGAATTTTTATACGCTTTTATTCAAGACCTACAGGCACAAGATCAAAATATCTTGGGCGTTGTTCAAGCTCACCCAGAGGTCAGCTATGCGTATGGTAGCCAAATGGGTATTGTTGACCTAAGCACTGGGGCCTATCTGTCTATTGCCCAAGACCTCGGCAAGCATAACACCAGCTGCTGTCTCGATGCTGAAGCCGTCAGTAATGCTAGTACTATTTTACAAGCCGCACGCATGCAAACCCCAGATTTATTAATTGTTAACCGCTTTGGCAAACTCGAAGCCGAAGGCGATGGTTTTGCCGATGAAATGCTAGAGATCATGAGTGAAGGCACCCCTATGCTAACCGTTGTGGCAGAGCGTTTTTTGCCACAATGGCGAGAGTTTACCGGCGGTTTAGCTACAGAAATTGCCCCCGATTCGGCGGCTTTACATCAGTGGTATGAGCAGGCCGTACCCAAAAAACCTAGCATCTAAAACGTCACTTTTACGCTACTAATATTACAAACGCATATAAGCATATAAGGGTGTGATATATTGATGCTTTGATTTCCTTCTATGCTTAATCATGATAATAAGTAGCATTCTAGGTTTTCTGGTCGGACTTAGTTTGGGTTTGACTGGTGCGGGTGGGGGTATTCTTGCAGTCCCTGCTTTGGTTATCGGAGTAGGTCTTAATATGACCAGTGCAGCGCCTATCGCATTAATTGCGGTGGGTCTAGCCGCGTTAACGGGGGCTTTAGATGGTTTACGCCGCCATTTAGTACGCTACAAAGCCGCTTTATTAATGGCTTTGACTGGCGGGGTGGTTTCGCCTTTTGGGGTGTGGCTGGCAAAGCGACTGCCTGAATTTTGGCTTATGGCGTTATTTAGTGTAGTGATGTGCCTGGTGGCTTATCGGATGTTCAAGCAAGCCCGGGGTAGTAAACACGCTAAAACCAGCTCTGATCCAGAGCCAATAAAAGCCTGTATGGTCTCAGAACAAACCGGCAAGTTTATTTGGAACAAACGTAGCCTTAGTACCATGGTGGGTATTGGTGCGGCTTCGGGTTTGTTGACTGGCTTGCTTGGGGTGGGCGGTGGTTTTATCATTGTGCCCCTATTAAAACGCTATACCAACCTTAAAATGCACAGCGTGGTGGCTACCTCGTTGTTGGTTATTGCCTTGGTTTCTGCCATTACGGTATCGAATGCTTTTAGTACTCTTACGAGTTTGCCTAGTGCCACGTGGGGTTTTGTAAGCTTAGTTATCGCCGGCATGTTAACTGGCCGTCTGGCAGCCCCGGTAATAGCTCCGCAATACATACAAATGGGATTTGCTTTGGTGTGTGGCCTTTCAGCCTGCATTGTGTTTATTAATGCGTGCCAGCATATTATTTAAATGCCGCATTTTGCATGCTGCACACAAAGACCTGCTTAGGTTGTGAAAGCAGGTCTTTGTATTATTTATTGGACTCGCTGCCATTCACCTTGTTTAATGGTTAACAGCTCGACGCCACGCTCATCAAAACCACTGTGATCGTCAGGAGTCATATTGTAAATACCCTGTGTGCCAGGTAGCTCTTTGATGCCTTCTAGGGCATCACGCAGCGCCTGACGGAACTCTACCGTGCCAGGCTTGGCCGACTGAGCTGCTACCGGTATGGCTGCTTCTAATAAAATCCATGCATCGTAAATGTTGCCGCCAAATGTAGCTGGCATAGAGCCATAGCGTTCTTTATAAGCATTCATATAATTTAACGCAATGGCTTTTGACGGATTGTCATCGGAAATTTGGTCTGGAACTAGCATAAGACTGCCGCCAAGAATGGTGTCCTCGACCGCCTTGCCCCCTAGACGAATAAAGTCATTGAGCGCTGCACCGTGGGTTTGATAAATGATGCCCTCGTAACCGCGGTCTTTTAAGCCAATTTGTGGCATAACAGCTGGACCGCCTGGGGCTGCGATCAACACGGCATCGGGCTTTGCAGATGTCATTTTTAAGACTTGCCCTGTCGCCGACGTGTCAGGGCGATTAAAACGCTCGTTAGCTACTAAACTAATCCCCCATGGTTCTAGACGCTCTGACATCACATTAAACCAGGTTTCGCCATACGCATCGGCCGTACCAATAAAAGCCAAGGTCTTAACGCCATTTGCTTTCATATGTTCAAACAGCTTATCAGCCACTAAGCCATCATTTTGGGTAGGTTTAAATACCCATTTGCGTTTTTCATCCATGGGCAAAACCACAGAAATAGAACCGACTGGAGCAATAAGTGGGGTTTGTGCTTCACTGACGATATCGATCAAAGCCAAAGCATGGGGTGCCCCTGATGGCCCTATGATCGCATCGACTTTTTCTTCACTCAGTAATTTTCTTACTGAGGTGACGGTATTATTAGGTTCACTGGCATCATCTAGGTGGATGTATTCCACAGTAAGATCGCCAATTTGAGTGGGTAACATCATCGCGGTATTGCGCTGTGGAATACCTATAGCAGAGACTACCCCGGTTGAAGATGCCACTGTACCAATTTTAACTTGTGCCTGCGCCCCAAAGCTCATGCTGGCTAAAATCGCCGTCAATGCCAAACTGAGTTTTTTTACTTTCATCATTTTTCCTTAAAAGACCACGAGCAGTTTAACGTTTCACTAAGAATTCTGTCACTTTTGGCTAGTTGTCTTGTTATACCTGCGTCTTAAACTTAACACATCTAAGGTAAGTCCGATGGGGGTAATCCCTAGAAAAATAAGCCCAACCCATTTACTTCATAAGGATATAATTAAGAAGTAAACTAATAACAGGGAGACAATCCATGGAAGCAACTGGCTACCTTGACCATTTTGCTCGCAATCACCTGCCACCCCAAGAGCAGTGGCCTGTATTACTCTTAGATCAAAATGAAGACGTTGCTTACCCGCCTCGTCTCAATGCCGCTAGCGAGTTACTAGGACGCCAAATTGCGCGGGGTATGGGTGATCGTATTGCTTTGCAATGGTTAGAAAATGACGAAGAAAAGCACATTACCTACATCGAGCTCGAGCAACTAAGTAATCAAATTGCTCATGTGTTTGTCGAAGACATGGGTCTGGTTAGCGGCAATCGTCTTTTGCTGCGTGGTCCAAATAACGTAATGATGGCAGCCAGCTGGTTAGCCGCTTTAAAAGTGGGCTTGGTCACCGTGCCAACCATGCCTTTATTGCGTTCAGTCGAGCTTAAAACTATTATCGATAAAGCAGAGATTCAAGCAGCCGTTTGCGACGCACAATTGGCGGTGGAGCTGCAGCATTGCCTCAACCCCGACCACGAGCACCACAGTGCTTTTTTGCAGTCAACGCTATTATTTAACTCTACCGAGTCCACTAGTCTTGACGTACTGGCCCGCAGTAAACCCACCACTTTTACACCTTGCGATAGTGCGGCCGACGATGTTTGTTTAATTGCTTTTACCAGCGGCACCACCGGCAGACCCAAAGGTTGCGTCCATTTTCACCGCGACGTATTAATTATGTGTGATACGTTTGCCAAACATATACTACAGCTCGAACCAAACGATAAAGTCTGCGGTACCCCGCCATTAGCCTTTACGTTTGGCTTAGGCGGCCTGTTGTGCTTTCCATTACGAGCTGGGGCAAGCTCTGTACTAGCTGAATCGCTCACTCCCAAACGTCTCTTAGAATACATTGATCGTTTTGGTATTACCATGACCTTCACTGCACCCACCTTTTATAGGCAAATGGCTGCCTTAGTAGACCAGTTTTCATTACGTAGTTTGAAAAAAACTGTGTCAGCTGGCGAGGCTTTGCCTCAAGCCACCCGAGAATTATGGAAAAAAGCTTCGGGCATAGAAATGATTGACGGCATTGGTGGCACGGAAATGATTCATGTTTACGTCTCAAGTCGCCCCGAGGATGTGCGAGCTGGAGCCATAGGCAAGGTCGTACCTGGTTTCCAAGCTCAAGTTGTAGACGAAGACCTAAAACCGGTACCCCATGGTACTGTAGGCCGTTTAGCCGTGCGTGGCCCTAGCGGTTGCCGCTACCTAAGCGATGAACGGCAACTCGAGTTCGTGCAAGATGGCTGGAATTTACCTGGTGACACCTTTGTCATGGACGAAGACGGCTATCTGTATTATCAGGCCCGAAACGACGACATGATTATCTCTTCGGGCTATAACATTGCTGGACCCGAAGTAGAGGATTGTCTATTAAAGCACCCGGCTGTTGCTGAATGCGGTGTAGTGGGCGTGCCCGACGAACTACGCGGTCAAATCTTGAAAGCGTTCATTATTGTGCGCGAAGGCTTTATGCCATCCGAGACCTTAGTCAAAGAGCTTCAAGACTTTGTTAAACACAACGCAGCCCCCTATAAATACCCTAGAGCCATCGAGTTTGTCGAACAACTACCGCGCACCGAAACCGGCAAACTACAACGCTTTGTTTTGCGCCAACAAGCTCTTTCCTAAGGCAGGCTCAGTGCCACACGCACGCCCCCTAATGGAGAGCGTGTGGCCTGTACCTGCCCCCCATACAACTGCACTAAATCAGCAACTATAGCCAAGCCCAAGCCTGATCCTGGCGCAATTTCATCCGCTCGTACCCCTCGTTTAAAAACAGCGCTATATTGATCAGCACTAAGCCCGGGCCCATCATCATCAACCCAAATACGCAATTCATTACGGCCCAAAGAGCTTTGATCCCGTTGAGCATGGATATGAATCTCTGAGCGTGCCCATTTAAATGCGTTATCCAACACATTGCCTAGCATTTCATGCAGGTCTTGGGTTTCGCCTTTAAAGTACAGATTAGGATCGTGCCAATCGGTTTTTACAGTAAGAGTTTTTTGTGTATAGGCCTGAGTCAGCACCTGAAGTAATGTGTTTACAGCGGGTACCACCAATGTTCTACGCCCCACCGTTTTCACTGCTGCTGCCACACGAGCACGAGAAAGGTGATAATCCACCTGTTGCTGTGCTGTGATCACTTGAGCCTCAACCAAATGCGCCAATGCACTGTCTTCTTTTTTTGCGGCATTAGCCAGCACGGTTAGGGGCGTTTTAATTGCATGTGCCAAATTGCCGGCTTGGGTACGTGCACGTTGAATAACTTCAGCGTTGCTATGTAAAACCCGATTGAACTCCGACACCAACGGCTGAATTTCTTGGGGGTATTGGCCTGCAATTTTTTCATCCACCCCCTCGTGCACTAAGCCCAGCTGCACGCGTAACTGATGCAGCGGTTTCAGCCCTAAACGTAATTGCCACCAGACCCCTACGATTAGCACACTGCCAAGTAAGATTAGCGACAACATCAACATGCGGCTAAAGCGCTGCAAAGGCTCTAGCAGAACCTCGCTTTGGGCCGCTACCCAGACATCATATTGAGGCTGCTGATCGTTATCTAAAAGCGCAACCTGACGTCCTACTACGTAGACCGAGCCTAATAACGGGTCTTCGTAATGGGTGCGTAGTTCAGTGATGCCATCTGGCGCAGGCAAATTAAGACGCTCATCCCATAAAGAACGTGAATACAACGCAAGAGTACTGTCCTGAGTGCCCTGAATTTGCCAATACAACCCGCTTAATGGTTGCTCAAAACGAGGGTCACTTAAATGGGTGCGCACCTCTAGGGGGGCTTCGGCCTCTTGTTCCATTTGGGAAATCAGCTGCAACATATGCACATTTAGCTCTTTGTAAAGTTGCTCTTCGATATGCTGCTTAAAAAGCTGAGTTAACAATAAGCCCGTTGCCACCAAACTACATAAAACCCACAGTAGCGCCCCTACTAACAGCCTTTGCGATAAGGAAAGCTGGATCCGTTTCGTTTTACTCATGAGGTTGGGTCAATTTATAGCCTAAGCCTCGAACGGTTTGGATGTATGCCGATGGAATTTTCTTGCGTAATCGACCTATAAACACGTCAATGGTATTTGAGTCACGCTCTTGGTCTTGGGCATAAATGTGTTCAGTGAGTTGGCTGCGCGAAAGCACTTGGTCGGCATGGTGCATTAGGTAAGCCAAAACACGAAACTCATGACTGGTCAGGTTTAGGGCTTGGTGTTGATAAAAAAATTGAGACTGGCGTGTATCCAGAACCAGATCGCCACACACTAATGTCGCACAAGCATGACCTGCCGCTCTGCGTAATAAAGCCCGCGTGCGCGCTAATAGTTCTTGGGTATGAAATGGTTTGGTGACATAATCATCGGCCCCTGCATCCATACCACTGACCTTTTCATGCCAGCTATCGCGTGCGGTTAAAATCAGTACTGGGAAAGTTAAGCCTTCGCTGCGCCAACGTTTTAATAAACTAAGTCCATCTAGCAGCGGCAAACCTAAATCAAGAACGACTAAATCATAGTTTTCCACTGTTGCCATATAGTGAGCGTGTTCACCATCTGCGGCGGTATCTATAACATAGCCCTGTGTTTGAAGGGCTTCAGCGACTTGGCGTTGTAATTGAAGGTCGTCTTCGACCACTAACACACGCATTAGTGTTTCCTTTTATCTAGAGGGCGTGAACGCGCTTTAAGTATTTCGGCAGTATAAGCATCAACCAGTAAACGACTAACGTAACCGCCTGGTTGCAATAGCTTGATACGATAAATATAACGACCGTTTTTACGGTTAAGTTCGGCATCCAACAAGCGGCCTGGGTAATGGGGTTGAATTTGGTGCATAACCCAGCGCAAAGAACGGATTTCCCCTTTTTCACGGGCGGCACGAATTTGGTCATAGGATAGTGGAGGCCCCGCATGAGCAACGGCCCCAACCCCTAGACACAACACCATTAAACAATACGCAAACACTTGTCGCATAGCTTTAAGCTGTACAGATAAACATTTAAAATAAGCCAAAATAGATGAATGAATAATGAACACTTACTTCATATTGAGTTCATAGTGGGTCAAGCACAATAGAGTCATCTTCATGTTCTATCTTACAGGAACGTACTATGTTGAAATACAAGCTTACCCTGCCTCTATGTGCTCTAGTCTCTTGTGCTACTTTATTTTTAAGCAGCGCCCAAGCCCAACCCGTATCCCCTCTTGATCCTATTATTGTCGTAGCAGCCAATGCAGCGGCTGATGCCCCAGCCCCTGCTACCCGTCCTGCGCTGCCCGACCGCTCAGAATGGATCACGCTTAAAGCCGCATACGAGGCTCTGGAAAAAGCCGGCTATACCGATATTCGTAGTATCCACAGCTCACGTCATCATGGCTATGTGGCTCGTGCTCTAGACAAAGACCAAAAACCGGTTCAACTGCAGGTTCACCCCACAGACGCCAGCATTAAGGTGCTGGAGAGCAAACACAACAAAGGAGGAAAGCGTAAACACAGAAAATCACACAATGCTTAGGGCGCTCGCCCCATCAACCCAATCAAAACTAAAAAAGCCTTTAACACTGTTAAAGGCTTTTTGCTTTTATCAAATCGCGCGGAAACCCCCGCCGGTCAGGGCGGAGAGGAATAGCGCGGACGCGCTAGCGTCTTCGTATCAGCTTGGCGTCTGTTGTTGCTTAATGTATTGTCGGACGATCTCGATAGGCGCACCGCCACAGCTTCCGGCAGAGTAGCTAGGCGACCAGAGAGCACCGCCCCATAGTTTGTTGTGAATGCTCGGATACGTCTTTTTGCGAATCATCCGGCTTGATACGCCTTTCAAACTATTTACCCGTGCCGACACGGCGACCTTTGGGGATAGTTGACCAACAAGTGAACGTGCATGTTAAAAACACAGTGTCTACCGCGTCTAATGGCGTTGTTTTTCTTCATAGACTACGTATAATTTTTAGCATGAAACGATTGCAAGCCTATCAATACGAGCTCACGCCTAACGGCGCTCAGCGACTCGATATGCGCCGCTTTGCCGGTGCGTGTCGTTTCGTGTTCAATAGGGCGTTGGCATGGCAAAAAGACCGTTATGCCGCCGACAGCACGACGAAATTCAGCTATACCGTTCTGGCTAATTTCCTGCCCGTTTGGAAGAAGGATAAGGAAACCGAATGGCTGAAACAATCGCCAAGTCAATGTTTGCAGCAAGCGCTTAAAGACCTCGAGCGTGCCTACAAGAATTTCTTTGCCAAACGCGCAGCTTTTCCCCGCTTCAAGAAAAAAGGCCAGTCAGACCGTTTCCGCTACCCGCAAGGCTGCCAACTCGATCAGGAAAACAGCCGTATCTTTCTGCCCAAACTGGGCTGGGTACGCTACCGCAACAGTCGCGAGGTACTGGGCACGGTGAAAAACGTCACCGTGAGTCATAAGGCAGGCAAATGGTTCATCAGCATCCAGACCGAACGTGACGTCGAGCAACCGGTTCCGCAGGGCACGTCAGCGGTTGGCATCGACATGGGCATCGCCCGCTTTGCCACGCTCTCAGACGGCACCTACTACGCACCGCTTAATAGCTTTAAGAAGCACGAAGTTGCATTGCGTAAAGCACAACAAGCATTAAGCCGCAAAATCAAATTCAGCCACAACTGGAAGAAGGCAAAAGCCCGCGTCCAGCGTATTCACTCCCGCATCGGCAACGCCCGCCGCGACTACCTACATAAAGCCACGACCACAATCAGCCAAAACCACGCGATGGTGTGTATCGAGGACTTGCAGGTACGCCACATGAGCAAGTCGGCAGCAGGCACCACCGAGCAACCGGGGCGAAACGTTCGGGCCAAGTCCGGTCTGAATAAAGCCATACTGGATCAAGGCTGGTTCGAGTTCCGCCGTCAACTAGAGTACAAACTGGCGTGGACAGGGGGTTGGCTTGTCGCTGTACCCCCGCACTACACCAGTCAGACCTGCCCTGAATGTGGGCATTGCAGCAAAGCAAATCGCCCTACGCAAGCGCAGTTCCGATGTGTTGAGTGTGGTGTCGAGGAAAACGCCGATGTGGTCGGCGCGATCAATGTGTTAAGGGCGGGGCACGCCCAGTTCGCCTGTGAAGTGAGTGGTGCAGTAATGCCGCCAGCAGCAGGAACCCACCGAAGCGACTCTGGGACGGCTCAATGCCGCCCTTGAGCGCTGTAGGAATCCCCGACCTTTAGGCGGGGGAGGATGTCAAAAGGTTTTACCTAGCATACGTGGTAATACGTCTTGGTCTTTTGAACTATAGCGGTGTTTAATAGCAAAAAAGATATGACCAATAATTAACGCAAACAACACCCAGCCTAAATTACCATGGAATGTATTACCTAAATCTTTCATCCATGCGGTTTCTACCCCTGTTTTTTCTAAAATAGGCCAAATGCCCCAGTAGGTAAAACCACGTCCCATGCCTATCATGCGAATAACAGCAAGCGAGGGCACCACAATCATCAATACATACATACAGGTATGACCAATCTTAACTGGCAATGGATTTTCTGGGCGATTAGCGCGTTGAATTACAGCCCAAATCACACGCAACACACCTAAGCACAAAATGGTAAAGCCGACTTGACCATGATAAGCAAAAACAAATTTAGTGAAAGCCGCGTCTTTATCTATAAACCGTGCGCTTGCACTTAATAGCATCCAGACAAAGCCCAATGCCATTAACCAATGGAAAAAACGTGAGATAAACCCGTAACGGATAGCACTATCATTGACCATACTTGTATTCCTAAATGATTAAAGTGAGCTAACTATAACCTAATTAAGATTGAGAATCCTTTACAAAACGATGTTGACGCCCGCTATATACCCACTCACGCCAAATAGCGACCAACAAAGCCATTAACACAGGACCCAAAAACAACCCCACAATTCCCATAGTCTGAACCCCACCAACCAAACCAAAGAAAGTGGGTAAAAAAGGCAGTTTTACTGGCCCACCTACTAAGCGCGGCCGTAAAGTTTTATCCACAATAAAAAGCTCAATAGCACCCCACAAAAAGAGTGCTAACCCAGCAACAGCCTGCCCCGATCCGACTAAGTACAACGAAACCAGAGTAAAGGACAACGGAGCGCCGCCAGGTATTAACGCCATAAAGCCAGTTACCGCCCCTAATAAAGCCGGAGAAGGCACACCAGCAATCCAATAGGCAATGCCCAACACGACCCCTTCACCTACTGCGATGAGTGTCATTCCCGTCACGGTGGAGTTCACTGTTGCAGGCACTACACGGGAAAATCGTTGCCACCGTTCCGGTAAGATACGCTCGCCCACAATATCTAACTGGCCCAACAACCTATCACCGTCTTTATAAATAAAAAACAAGGTGATTAGTAAAAACAACAGTGTCAGCAACAAGTGGAATACATTACCTGTAGCACTAAGCACCATACGATAAATATTGCCCAAGTGTTCGCCACTCACCATTTCCACTAGAGCGCCTAGAGCATGTGGCTCCCCAACATATAACAGCCAGTATTCGCTTAAACGCTCTCCGACAATAGGAAGCTGTGGAATCCAATCGGGCACAGGCATACCATAACGGTTTGCAGCCAATGCCCAAATAACAAACGAGCTCGCCTCTTTAATGACAAAGGTTAAAGCAAAGGACAAAGGCAGAATGATCACACCAATAACAATCAACAGCGCAGCGGTTGCGGCAAGAATAGTGCGACCATTGAAATAGGCCAACAAGCGTTTATAGGCCGGCCAACTAGCCAACCCAATAATAAGCGCCCCCAGCACAGGAACAATAAAGCCTTTGAGAAAATATAAACCTGCTACCAGTAACAGTAATAAAAGCCAGCGTGCAATCAAAAAAGGGGGTAAAACAGGCTGCATAGCAAACGGCCTAAAAAGTGAAAGTAAGGGGTGAGGCTGGTAAGAACCGTTTGTGAGCACTGCGCGTGTAGTGCTTTACAATACTTTCAAAAACATCCATAGATACCGACTGACCAGTTAAAAAAGCATCGATGTCATGGTAAGTCACACCACCAAATGCTTCTTCGTCTGGTTGTAAAGGCGTAAGAGACTCGAGATCTGCGGTAGGTACTTTATGAATCAGTGCCTCTGGCACACCACACTGAGTAGCTAACTCGCGTACCTGCGATTTTGTCAGCCCTGCCAAAGGCATAAGATCGGCCGCACCGTCACCGTATTTAGTAAAAAAGCCCATTAACACCTCGGCCGCATGATCGCTGCCTAGAACCAAACCCGACTCCGCACCGGCAACGGCATAACAATACACCATACGTTGGCGTGCTTTGATGTTGCCTTTAATAAAGTCTTGGTGTGACTCAGAACGAAACCCTTGCTCGGCCTGATGTAACGTTGCCATAACCGCATCGGTAGCTGGCTGTATATTTAATTCCAAACAGCGGTCTGGTTGAATATGATGAATGGCTGCGTCTGCATCGGCAGCATCCTGCTGCTTAGCGTAAGGCAGGCGTAACGCAATAAAAGTAGCGTCTACACCTTCTAGACGCAGCTGTTCAACAGCCAACTGTGCCATGCAGCCCACCACCAGAGAATCAATACCACCACTGATGCCAATGACCAAGCTACGAGCTTGGCTGTGGCGCAGGTAGTTTTTAATAAACTGAATGCGCTGCTCTAACTCGTGAGCCGGATCAATGCGAGCCTTAACCCCTAACTCGGTAATAATCTGTTGTTGCAGCTGCTTTTGAGCGGGACTTAACATGGCACCTTACTCTTTAAGTCAATTATTTACGCACGATTTGGCTAATGTCGCGTACCGCGCCACGGTCGGCCGATGTGGCTAAAGCCGCATAGGCACGTAAGGCCTGAGACACGACGCGAGGACGTTCTTCTACAGGTTGCCACGCTTGATCACCACGTGCTTCCATGGCCTCGCGGCGTGCTTGCAACTCGTCATCACTAACAGCCAAATGAATTCGACGATTAGGAATATCAATTTCAATCGTATCGCCGTCTTCGATTAAGCCAATGGTGCCGCCCTCTGCCGCCTCGGGAGAAGCATGACCAATCACTAAACCCGATGAACCACCGGAGAAGCGACCATCAGTTAACAAAGCAGCGCTCTTGCCCAAACCCATCGATTTCAAATAGGAGGTGGGGTAAAGCATTTCCTGCATACCCGGGCCCCCTTTAGGGCCTTCGTAGCGGATTACAACCACATCGCCAGCAACCACAACGCCATTTAAAATGCCGTCTACTGCAGACTCTTGGCTTTCAAATACACGGGCTTTGCCAGTGAACTGCAAAATACTGTCATCAACCCCTGCCGTTTTAACAATGCAGCCTTTTTCAGCCAAGTTGCCATACATAACAGCAAGGCCACCGTCTTGGGAATACGCATGCTCTTTGCTACGAATACACCCGTTTTCACGATCGGCATCCACCTCTTCGTAATAACGGTCTTGGCTAAAGGCGACCTGAGTGGGCACACCACCGGGAGCAGAGCGGAAAAAAGTGTCTACGGCTTTGGCGTTCGCACCCTTGATATCCCAGCGCTTGATGGCTTCACCCAATGTACCACTGTGGATATTGCCCACCTCGAGATTTAATAAACCGGCACGGCCGAGCTCGCCTAAAATGCCCATAATGCCACCAGCACGGTGCACGTCTTCCATATGGTAGAGTTCAGTCGCAGGGGCTACCTTGCACAAACAGGGCACATGACGCGAAATGCGGTCAATGTCTGCCATGGTGAAATCTACGCCGGCTTCTTGAGCGGCTGCTAGCAAATGCAATACCGTATTGGTCGACCCACCCATGGCTACATCTAGGGCCATGGCGTTTTCAAAGGCACCAAAAGTAGCAATCTGGCGCGGTAAAACGCTTTCATCATTTTGCTCGTAGTAGCGTTTGCACAGCTCTACAATTAATGTACCTGCATTTTCAAATAACCCGCGACGACGAGCATGAGTGGCTACTAAACTACCATTACCAGGCAACGCCAAGCCTAAAGCCTCGGTTAAGCAGTTCATGGAATTCGCGGTAAACATACCCGAACAAGACCCACACGTAGGACAAGCACTGCGTTCAATATCCGCTACTTCCTCGTCACTCACGGAACTGTCAGCGGCTTGGATCATGGCATCCACCAAATCCAATTTACGCACCACAGTTTTACCGTCTTTAGCTACCACTTTGCCGGCTTCCATTGGGCCGCCGGACACAAACACCACAGGGATATTAATACGCAATGCTGCCATTAACATACCGGGGGTAATTTTGTCACAATTAGAGATACAGACCATCGCATCAGCGCAATGTGCATTCACCATGTACTCCACCGAATCAGCAATTAGCTCTCGTGAAGGCAGGGAATACAACATACCATCATGGCCCATCGCAATGCCATCATCGACTGCAATGGTGTTGAATTCTTTAGCCCCCCCCCCTGCTGCCTCGATTTGACGTGCTACCAACTGCCCCATGTCTTTAAGGTGGACGTGGCCTGGTACAAATTGAGTAAATGAGTTAACAACAGCAATAATGGGCTTGTTAAAATCACCGTCTTTCATGCCCGTTGCACGCCAAAGAGCGCGCGCGCCGGCCATATTACGACCATGTGTAGAAGTACGTGAACGATATTGTGGCATTTTGATTGTCTCTAGCAAAAAAGCATCATAAAGATGATTATGATAGACGGCTACGACGCTTTACGCGAATAAAAAGCACGAGATTGTGCTTATTTTGCTGTAATTCCGAGTTTTCAACGCGTAGACACAGTCTCTGTAAGCTAATTGTAATCCTAGCAGACTTTATTAGGGCATCCTACGATGCTTACATCTTGCTCAGGTGCATTTTTACTTTGATTCGCTCAACACTCTATGCGCTTGGGATCGCATCAACGCATCAAGACATGGACACCTATAGTGCAAATCCTCGCAGTCAAGCACAGGATGAGTACTATAGGTTCACCTTTTTTGTTTATGTATGAACGCTTTATTATCTAAACCTTTGCTTCTTGCCATTTTATTATGCTTGCCTTTGTGGGTGGTATTCGGCAATTTTATTGCAGCGTTGATCAGCGCTGTACTCATCAGTTTTTTTATTGCTATGTTACGCGCTTTAAAGTCTCTTTCTCAAAATAAAAAAAATAAACCATGACCTTTATTCAATCCCCCCCCGTGTATCCACAAGGGCTGCCTAGCCTTGAACCTGAACTGCTTCCCGTGCTGGACCAACATCATCAGTATTTAGCGACGTTAATAGCAGAACAACACAACTTCCTTCCTTATGATCAATGGATGCAAGCAGCCCTGTATGCGCCTCATATGGGTTACTACACGGGCGGTAGCACCAAATTCCATCATGCTGGTGATTTTACTACAGCCCCTGAGCTCAGCCCCTTATTTGGACAATGCCTAGCCAAACAAGTGGCTCAAATTCTTCAGCATTGTCCCAGTCCGCAAGTACTGGAGTTTGGCGCTGGCTCTGGTGCCCTAGCTGAATCTTTACTGACGGCACTAGATCAAATGGGTCACACCACTACCCAGTACGCTATTTTGGAGCTCTCACCCTCCTTACGAGCGCGCCAACAAGAACGTCTAGCAGCCTGGGGCACTCGTGTTCAATGGCTAAATCAGCTACCTTCTGCGTTTAGTGGCGCGGTAGTTGCCAACGAGGTGCTCGATGCAATGCCAGTTCATTTGGTACAGCGCGACGCGGATCTACAAATTTTAGAATTAGGGGTCAGCCTTAATAATGAAGTGTCTGCCCACTCCCCCAGTCCTTTTACGCTTAGCGCCCGTTTAGCCAGTGGTGAGCTGGCTCGTGTGGCCCAAGAGCGACTGCCACGCATTCCCGGTTACCGCTCTGAAATCAACCTACAAGCAGAAAGCTGGATTCAGGCGATGGGTGAGTGGTTACATATAGGTGGTGCTCTGTTAATTGATTACGGTTTTGCACAACACGAGTACTATCATGCACAGCGTACGATGGGTACGCTTATGTGTCATTTCCGGCATTTTGCCCATGATGAGTCCTTAATCCTGCCAGGTCTCCAAGACATTACCGCCCACGTTGATTTTACTGCTATGGCTGATGCCGCTTTGAGCGCACAGCTGGATGTACTGGGTTATACCTCTCAAGCACATTTTTTGATGAATTGTGGTATTACCCAAGACCTAGAAGCCATACATCACGCTTTAGACACCAACAACCCCTCTCATTTGCAACGTTGGACGCAACAAGTTCATGCAGTACAAACCTTACTTTCTGAAGCGGAAATGGGAGAGCTTTTTAAAGTTTTAGCCTTGGGCAAACACTTACCCACCCCGCTTTTGGGTTTTATGATGCGTGACAGACGCGACTTTTTATAAAGACAACACCAAGACGTATGACCCCAGCCTCACCTTTTTCGCGCCGTGTAGCCCTACTCATTTTGCTGAGCGTAGGTACATGTTTTGCCAGCGCGCATATTGCAGCCCGTATTAGCTTTGATAACGGTACAGGCTTATTAACTGCCGTTGTCTTTCGCTCAATTATTACATTAGCGCTGTTGTCGTTATTAGCCATTGTTTATAAACAAAGCATTAAACTCAGTTGGCGTCTAGCCCCTTGGCAATTACTGTTAGGGGTACTGATTGCTATTCAAAGTATTTGCATTTATTCAGCTGTATCCCGTATCCCTGTAGGGATTGCTTTGTTAACGGTGAATACATTCCCTGTTCAGCTAGCTCTTATTTCGTGGCTGCTAGGGGGCAAACCGCCCACCAAAGCGCGCGCTAGCATCATGGGGTTAATTTTAGTTGGGTTGATCTTAGCCTTAGATATCCCCGCTTTGGCGCAAAGCGACCAAACCAATATTGAGCTATGGCTCTTAGGCATTGGCTTTGCACTATTTGCCGCCTTTGCTTTTGCTGTAGGTCTTTGGGTAACGGAAAATAAACTATCGGGGGTACAGGGCAGCGCGCGCAGCTTTTACACTATGCTTACGGTATTTTGCTTAACTCTTAGTGCTGGCAGTGTGGATGTTATTCCGGGGGGGCTAAGTCTGCCCACTACCTCGGTGGGTTTGGCTACTCTGTTATTACTTAGTGGGCTGTATGCCTGTGCTTTTATTATGTTGTTCATGCTGGCACCGCGTCTTAATCTGGCACAAAACGCCCCCGCTATGAATATCGAGCCTGTGGCCTCGTTGGCATTGGGTTGGCTAATTTTGGGCCAAACTCTAAGCCTAATGCAGATCATTGGTGGCGCAATAGTGGTTAGCTGTATCGTGGCATTTGCCCAGCTTAAAAAATAGCAGCCAAGGCAGCAAGTCTTGCCTCGAAGATAGCAGCAGGTATGGCTTTAGGCTGTGCCTGATGTTGCTGCGCAATGGTAGCGGCATCGACTTCAGCAAACACAACCGCGGCCTGCAACCATAACGACCAATCTGCCTCAAGCACACACTCTGCTGCCTGCACTAGCTGTGTATAGCGCTCTGGCTTGCGTAAGCTATCTAGTTTTTGTAGCGTTTGCGCTACTGACTCCGAAGACAGAGGTGTTTGTGCTGCCTGCAAAAGTATAGACAATAAACGTGCTGCGTCTTTGTAGGCCGTAGGCGCTTTAATATGTTGTGCTACCTGCTCGGGATGGGGGCTTTTCGAGCATAAAATCGCAAATCGCTGTAACGGCGCAAGCTGGCGAGCCACCGCAGCGGCCATTGCTGAGTCCAGCTCTGAACTAAGCACTAACCCAGGCAACACGCGCTCTAGGGCACCGCACTGTTTAAGCACCTGTACCATGCGCAATGGCTGACTAGCTTGCAACCCCTTATACAGCTCTTGCCAAACACGCTCGGGAACTAGTGCATCTACCTCGCCATTTCGTACTAAATGCCGAGCCAAGGCCTCTGTTTCTGCTGCGATTTGAAACGTAGTAAAACGTGCAGCAAAACGTGCTAAACGCAACAACCTAACAGGATCCTCAATAAAGGCTTCACCTATATGACGTAAGACCCGTTGCTCTAGATCGGCATATCCCCCTAAGGGATCATAAAAATGACCGTTAGTGTCAATAGCTAAGGCATTAATGGTCAGATCACGGCGCGATAGATCATCGGCCAGACTGACATCGGGCCCAGTATAAAAAGTAAAACCTTGGTACCCACGCCCTGATTTACGCTCTGTACGTGCTAAAGCAAACTCTTCTTTAGTGCGTGGGTGCAAAAACACGGGGAAATCGCCCCCAACCGGAATAAAACCGCGTTGGGCTAGCTGCTCAGGACTAGCCCCCACCACGACCCAATCCCGGTCTCCGACTGGCAGACCCAACAACGTATCGCGCACGGCACCACCCACCACATAACACTGTAAGCCCTTTAGTAATGGATCAACCTGAGCCACAAGCTGTTTTAGGGCCTGCTGTTGCGCTGAGTTAATAGACATCAAGGTAGCTCCGTGGCTCGATTAGACTGAGGACTAATGGTACCTAAACGCTGTTTTAAAGACTGCGGCTGACCACTAAACACCATAGAGTAGTAAGTGGCGTTGGACAGCACATTTTTAACGTAAAGACGCGTTTCCGTAAAAGGGATGGTTTCAGCAAAAATAGCGCCTTCGACGGGGCCTTGTAAACGTGAGCGCCAGTTAAGAGGACGCTTTGGCCCTGCATTATAGCCAGCCGATGCCAATACTTCAGAGCCATCTAGCTGCCCAAGCACCATGTTTAAATAGTTCGTTCCCAGTATGGTGTTGGTCTCAAACTCATTGACCATAGAAGGTTTAAAGTTAGTCATGCCTATTTTGTTGGCCGTCCATTTTGCAGTAGCAGGCATTAACTGCATCAAACCCGAAGCCCCCACCCCTGAACGCGCGTCCATCATAAACCGAGACTCTTGACGAATCAGACCATACACCCATGAGGGGTCTAAACCGATTAAACGGGCTTTTTCTGTCACCCCGCCCTCAAAGGGCGCTACAAAACGTTGGCTGAAGTCCACCTCTTGTTTGGTTAATAAGGACGTGTTCACCACACGATCATATACATGATTATCGCGGGCTAACTCGGCTGCAGCACGTAACTGTCTATCGTTCATGCCACGCAAAGCAAACCCCCACTCTGTGGTGGCCTCGGGACGCCAACCCAATTTAAATAGCTCTAGAGAGCGTAAAAATGCAGGTCGTGTTGCCACATCGCGTTTTTCCGCTACGCTTATAGGTGTAGGCTGTGGCGGCAAAGGAATGGTGCGACCTAACTCTTCGTTTGCTAACTGACCGTAAAAATTTAAGTCATCACTAATAGATTCATAAGCGGTTTGAGCTTGTGCTTTATGACCTTGGGCTGCTAACGCTCGCGCTTTCCAATAGACCCACACAGGCTCAGAGGCTTGGGTTTCGGACATCTTAGCAATAGCGCGCTCTACCTGCTTCCAATCGATGGGATACTGACGCAATTCGGCTCGCACTTCCCAAGCATGGTTGTAGTCTGTTTTTGGGGTAGTACCTGATAAACGATACCAACGTGCGGCATCGTTTTCCACGCGCAAAGCCGGTATTAAGCCAAACTGCCCCCATACCCAGTCTTTATCTGCTTGAGACAACTGAGCCCCCCACTTTTGCTCAATATATTGGGCTTGAGCCGCACGGTCATTTTGGCGTGCCAAGCGAGACAAAGCCAATGAGACAAGCTCGGTATGCGCTTGACCTTGTAATTGCCCTTGTTGGTCTAGCCAGCGCCTTGGGGCCTCCATCAAAGCGGTGTAGTCTTGCATTTGCTTGCCATCAAAAATAATTGCGGCATAACGTCTTGCTTCGCTAGTTTTACCTTGCTCTAAGGCTTTACGCATTAAGTCACGTACCTCAGTAAAACCAACGGCTTTAGCCGCCCAAAGCTGGTCCAATAAACTCCAGCAAGTTGAGCCGGGCACAAACTGTGCGAGCACACGTTGACTATCTAAGGACTGCTGAGTCATATGGCGACCATAGGCCACGGCACACCGTACCTGTGAGTTGCCAAGGTCTTGAGGTTGTAACTGATTGATGAGCTGGAAGTCACCCGCCCGTACTGCGGCAATCGCCCAGTCCCCTTTTAAACGCTGCGCTAAGTACTCGTCATCGTATTCACGTAAAAACTGCCAGAGCTGATCGGAAGGTATAGGCCGTGTGGAGTCATGAATCTGTTGGCGTAAGTGCCAATACGCTGGGTATGCACCCAAAACAGGGTCCGCTTTGGCGGGTTGCACTAGCTCTGCGAGGCGACGCCAATTTTTAGCCTGTAAGGCAGCACGGGCATCAATGACTGCGTTACGTGCCGCAACGGGCACAGAAGGCAGTTGATCCCAACGTACAGCAGGCGGTGGGGCGGCATAGGTAGGAGCTAATGCCGCAATGTGCTTAGGCGCTTGGTGAGCTTCAACCTCGGGGGCCTTGGCAGCCCCAGCGCACCCAACTAGCAACACACTGCTGCAAAGACCAACGTGCACCAGCCATCGATTTCGTGACACGCTACTGCCTAGAAGGCTATTTTTCTGATACCTTAGCTGTAAGAACATGGACTAGCCCTTTATAAATGACTCACTATGACAAACTATCACGACCTACGCCAACAGCTACTACAACTACGCGCTGCCCAAGAGTCCAGAGACACACGCCGCGGTGCACTTTTAATGCGAGGCCGTTTATTTACTTGGCTTAACCAATACCGTCAACACCGTCCTCAACCACAACAACCCTTGCATATTGCTGCCTATTGGGCCTTGGCTCATGAGCCCGATTTAGGCCCGCTGCTTGTGCAATGGGCCGAGGAGGAAAACATTCGGGTTAGCCTGCCCTGTGTGGTTAGCCCTGACGCCCCGTTGGTGTTTAAACCTTGGCATCCAGACCAACCCATGAAAAAAGCAGCTTTTGGGGTGCTAGAGCCCGATACCACAGAGCTTGCACCAGACCCAGAAATTATTTTAGTGCCTACCTTGGGCTTTACCCGCCAGGGCGATCGCTTAGGTTACGGTAAAGGATATTATGACCGCACTTTAGCAGACTTAACAGCACGCCAACAGACTTTTACTACGATTGGTTTGAGCTGGGCAGTTGGCGATTTAAGCCAAAAGAGTTATGTCGCAGCCGCACACGATGTGCCATTAGATGCTGTGCTAACAGACAAGGGCTGGCCTAAGCCAGCCCCTCTATAAACAGTAAGCACCCTAAATTAATACCGTTAATACCGCACCGTTACCGTCTTATGGTCTAGTGCGGTAAACCACGTATTTAGTTTGGGATAAGGTTCGAAAGCAAGCTAGTAACAATACTGTACACAATAGCCCCGATAAAAGCCCACCAAAATCCAGTCACTTGGAAGCCTTTTAAAATAGAACCTGCCAACCAAAACACCAGAGCGTTAATCACTAACAAAAACAAACCAAGGGTGACCACGGTTAAAGGCAGTGTGAGGATTTGTAGCACGGGCTTAACCAACATATTCAGCAAACCCAATACCACCGCAGCCCCAAGAGCTGAACCAAAACTTGCGACCTGAATACCTGGCAAAATATACGCCACGATTAGCAACGCCACAGCGTTTAAAATCCATACTAGTAGTAATGTCATGATAACGCTCCTTATGAAACAGGCACCCCAATGGTGCCTGACTTATTTTTAGTAACGGTAATGATCGACCTTGAACGGGCCTTCAAGCGGTACGTTAATGTATTTGGCTTGCTCTTCCGAGAGGGTTGTCAGGTTGACACCGAGCTTTGCCAAGTGCAAACGAGCCACTTTCTCATCTAAGTGCTTAGGCAACACATAAACTTTACCACTTTCATAGCGATCGCCATGTGTAAAAAGTTCAATTTGTGCAATGGTTTGGTTAGTAAATGATGCAGACATCACAAAAGAAGGGTGTCCAGTAGCACAACCTAAGTTCACCAAACGACCTTGAGCTAATAAAATAATGCGTTTGCCATCAGGGAAAATAACATGATCTACCTGTGGTTTAATTTCTTCCCACTCTAGATCTGACAAAGCAGCCACATCTATTTCATTGTCAAAGTGACCTATATTACACACGATTGCTTGATCTTTCATGCGCTCCATGTGGTCGCGTGTAATAACGTGGTAGTTACCGGTTGCAGTCACAAAAATATCGGCTTTGTCAGCGGCCTCTTCCATGGTGACCACACGGTAACCTTCCATGGAAGCTTGTAAAGCACAAATAGGATCAATTTCTGTTACCCAAACCTGAGCGCGTAGCGCTTGTAGGGCTTGGGCGCACCCTTTACCCACGTCACCAAAACCACATACCACAGCGATTTTGCCAGCGACCATTACATCTGTGGCTCGCTTAATACCATCTACTAAAGACTCGCGACACCCGTAGAGATTATCAAATTTAGATTTAGTAACGGAATCATTCACGTTAATGGCAGGAAAAGCGAGCTCGCCTTTTTTTGCCATTTGGTAAAGACGCTGTACCCCAGTTGTTGTTTCCTCGGTAACACCTTGGATCTGAGCCAAACGGGTTGAGTACCAAGTCGCGTCTTCTTGGAGCTTGGCGCGAATACTTGCAAAAAGTACGGTTTCCTCTTCGCTAGATGGTGCGTCCAACACAGATAAGTCTTTTTCAGCTTTAGCGCCCAAATGCAACAATACCGTTGCGTCACCGCCGTCATCCAAAATCATATTGGCTTGTTCGCCAGGCCAGTTAAAGATTTGATGACAATATTCCCAGTAGTCTTCGAGGCTTTCACCTTTAATCGCAAACACAGGGATTTGGTTAGCTGCAATCGCAGCGGCAGCATGGTCTTGTGTAGAGAAAATATTACATGAAGCCCAACGCACCTCGGCACCCAAAGCTACCAACGTCTCGATCAGCACAGCAGTTTGAATAGTCATGTGTAGACTACCCGCTATGCGCGCGCCTTTCAGTGGCTGAGCTGTTGCGTATTCTTCGCGAGTAGCCATCAAACCAGGCATTTCTGTTTCTGCAATGGCAATCTCACGACGACCCCAATCAGCTAGGCTGAGATCTGCAATTTTATAATCGGTAAAAGTAGACATAGAAGCTCCGGAAAATCCGTAGAAAAGGGTCGGAGCAAAAAAAAAAGCCCACCGACCCTGTCAATCAAAAGGTAGGTGAGCGTCGTTGTTCTAAATACATATATGAGCAACGTTCCAAATCTGAGCCTGGCTTTGGATGATGAACATCAACAAAGTCGCAACGCTCCTCAGATTGGTTTACATCAGAATTTGTGGCGCTTGCGCGCCTGTCTCAAGCAGTTGAGAAACCATGCCTATCATACCACTGGCATGGTTTTAGGGTCTATGGCTTTTGCCTTAGATAGCTGCTTTCAGAGCTGCGGCTCTGTCGGTAGCTTCCCAAGTGAACTCGGGCTCGCTACGTCCAAAATGACCATACGCAGCTGTTTTTGTATAAATAGGACGTAATAAATCCAGCATTTGTACAATACCGCGTGGACGCAAGTCAAAGTGCTCTCGTACCAATAAAGCAATCTGGTCATCTGGAATAATACCGGTACCGTTGGTGTACACGGTGATATTAATGGGTTCAGCCACACCAATAGCGTAGCTTACTTGTACCTCGCACTGACGCGCTAAACCGGCAGCCACAATGTTTTTTGCTACATAACGCGCCGCATACGCAGCAGAGCGGTCAACCTTAGAGGGATCTTTACCAGAGAAAGCACCGCCACCATGAGAGCAAGCACCACCATAGGTATCCACAATAATTTTGCGACCTGTTAAACCGCAATCGCCATTTGGACCACCAATTACGAATTTGCCGGTAGGGTTGACTAAAAAGCGTGTATTGTCGGTAAGTAAGCCCTCGGCAAAAGTAGGACGGATAATGTCTTCAATTACGACTTCACGCAGTGTGTCCTGAGAAATATCTGGATCGTGCTGAGTGGATACAACCACTGTGTCGACCTCTACGGGACGCCCATCAATGTAACGGAAGGTAACCTGTGCTTTGGCATCAGGACGCAACCAAGGTAGACGCCCGTCTTTACGCAACTCGCTTTGGCGTTGCATCAAGCGGTGCGAATACCAAATAGGCGCAGGCATGAGATCAGGGGTTTCGTCACACGCAAAGCCAAACATTAGACCTTGGTCACCTGCCCCTTGGTTCATGATTTCTTCGGGGCTACGATCTACACCCTGAGCGATATCGGGTGATTGTTTATCGTAAGCAACCAAAACCGCGCAGCTTTTGTAATCAATACCGTAATCGGCGTTATCATAGCCAATACGCTTTAAGGTCTCGCGCGCGACATCGATATAGTTCACATTTGCAGTGGTTGTAATTTCACCAGCCATTACCACTAAGCCGGTATTACACAGGGTCTCGGCAGCCACACGAGCGTTAGGGTCTTGCTCGAAAATGGCGTCTAGCACCGCATCGGAAATTTGGTCAGCGACTTTGTCGGGGTGACCTTCGGAGACAGATTCTGAAGTAAATAGAAAATCGTTATGTGCCACAGTGATTTATCCTGTAGGTTTCAATTAAAACAATGGCGTTGCACCACGGGAGAAAGCCTAAAAGACATATCAGGGCGCGACGCTTTAGCGGGAATGTACTGCTCTCTTTCGAGGATATCGCTCCGCAAGTTGTCGGGTTAACTCAGCGATGCCACCATTTTAAGCAAATTTAACTAAGATTCATACTATATTGTTATTTATTCAACGCATTACCCTCGAATTATGTTTTTGTTTTTCTTGAAATTGTTGGCAAAGTTGCCGCTACGGTGGCTTCACGCTATAGGCCGCACCCTAGGGGTCGTGGTTTATTTACTACCCGGTCGTTATCGTCAGCGTATCCGTAAAAACGCTACTCAAGCTGGTTACCCCCAAGCCGATTTTGCACGGCGTGCCGCAGCAGAGACGGGTGCCATGATTATGGAAACACCCAAAGTATGGTTAGAACCTGCCGCCTGTTTGGCTCGTTGCTCAACTCAAAACGAGGACATTGTCGCAGCAGCCTTAGCCGAGCAACGTGGTATCTTATATTTAACACCCCACTTGGGCTGTTTTGAAATTACGGCCAGAGCCCTTATCAAACATGGTCCAATTACCGTCATGTTTAGGCCTCCACGCCAACAGTTCATTGAGCCAGCCATGCGTGTCTCGCGCAATATGCCAGGTTTAAACGCTGTGCCTGCTTCTGTGCGTGGTATACGTGAATTTTTAAAAGCATTAAAACGTAACGAAGCAGTAGGTATGCTTCCTGATCAAGTTCCTAGTGCTGGCGATGGCGTCTGGGCCCCATTTTTTGATAAACCCGCTTACACCATGACTTTAGCGGCAAAGCTGGCCTTGCAGGCCGACGTACCTGTGGTGCTCACCGCGGGCGAACGTCTGCCTAAAGGTCAAGGTTGGCGTATTCATTATTTACGTTTAACGCTTCCCCAAGACCCTACCGTAGAGAACATGGTCTATGCCATTAACGAAGCAATGGAAAACTTGATTCAACGTTTTCCTAGCCAGTATCTTTGGAGTTACAACCGATATAAAATTCCTCCTGAGGCCCCTGCTATACCGCCCTCTTTTACCTCATAATTTATTTTGGGATGACTTATGAGCCAAACTGCGATCCAAGCCGATGATGTGGCTGCTTTTTTACAGCATAATCCCACATTTTTTTTAGAGCACGAGTATCTTTTACTCTCGCTTAAATTACCTCACCCGCGTACCGCCAAAGTTTTGTCTTTACCAGAACGACAAACGCTGTATCTGCAACAACACAACCAGCAGCTTAAACACGAACGCCAGCAGTTTTTAACCATTGCCCGAGAAAATGAACTTATCCAACAGGCTTTGTGGCTATGGGCGGCCGACCTATTGGCCTATGCGGGTACTGCCGAGCACTTGGCTCGTTTTGCATGTGATCGTTTACAACTTCATTATGGCTTACAAGAAGTGCAGCTGCGTTTGTGGTGGGAACATTCCCCCTATATAACCTCAGATACAGACTCAAGCACCCAAGAGCTCATACAGCTCCAAACCAAACCCTATGCTGGCAACACTCAACACCCTGCCGCAAAATGGTTTGAAGGGGCATGGTCATCTATGGCCGTCATCCCACTGCACGCTCCCAACTCATCGCAGACGATTGGCGCGCTGGCGTTAGGGTCGGACATCGCTAACCGGTTCACAGCCCATATGGGTACCGACTTTTTAGAAATTATGGCCCAAGTTATTGTGGCGTCTTTGGCTCGGTTTTATGACTCGCACCTCGTCCAGTCCTAACACTCAACAGGCCATGCTGCAGTGGCTCCAAAGCCTAAAATCTGCTGGCGCTGCAACAGATACTTTAGCTGCGTATGAGCGTGACGTAAAACACCTCATTGCCTGCTATGACCTGCCTAGCCCGCAACATTACGCTCGCAATCACCTAGAGTTTGCATTAAGTGAACTGCACGCCCGAGGCTTGCAACCTCGTAGTCTGGCACGACTGCTTTCAGCATGGCGTAACTTTTTTAACTGGTTTAGCGAGCAATACCAGACTGGCTATAACCCTTGTCTAGGCGTCCACGCGCCCAAAGGCCACTACCCCGATCCAAAAATTCTATCCTTAACGCAAACACAACAACTGCTAGATGCCGCATCCCCCCCAGAGAACAGCACTGCCGTCGAGCTCCGAGACCAAGCCTTATTTGAATTGTTGTATTCCAGTGGCTTACGTCTTAGCGAGTTAATTTTGCTAGACATCGAAGCACACCAATCTCAGGCTTATACCTCTAAAGCGTGGGTTGACTGGAAAGAACAAGAGGTTGTCATAGCCACAGCCTCCGAGCGCCAACGTCATGTACCCATAGGTACGCCTGCGCTAACGGCCTTAACGCATTGGGTGCAACGCCGTCATGAACTATTACCCAAAGCCATCGCCCAACAACCCGAACTAGACTTAGCTAACTATTACGCATTATTTTTAGGTGTAAGAGGGCAACGCATCAGCCCGCGCGTCATTCAAAAACAATTGCAACTTAGGGCACAACAGGCTGGCTTAAACCAGCGTGTTTTTCCACACCGATTACGAAACAGCTTTGCTAATCACTTATTGGAGTCCTCTAACGACATAACCGGTGTGCAACAGCTAATGGGGCATGCTATGTCTGAATCCACTACTAGCCTAAAGCAACTAAACCCCGAGCAGTTAGCCGAATTCTTCAAAGCCCACCCGCGCCACAACCCAAAAAAAGACGATTAGCCCCCTAGTGCTTTTAACAATGCCTCTGCATTCCACTTCATTAAACCCAAATAACTATCTGCCGGGTGTGGGGCTTTGGCAAGTGCATCAGAATACAACGCGTCACCAAGCTTAGCGCCCGTTTCAGTTGCAATTTGCTGGAGCAATTTAGGATTGGAGATGTTTTCCACAAATACGGCTTTAACTTGGTTATCACGCATAAAATCTATCAAGCCAGCCAGTTCTTTTGCCGACGGTTCAGCTTGGTTCGACGCACCCAATAATGATAAAAACTCAATATTGTAGTCTTGACCTAAATACGCAAAAGCATCATGAGATGTAACCACTGTGCGACTCGCTTTGGGCAATTGCTCAAACGCCGCCCGCATTTCTGATTGCAATGCTTTCAATTTTTTTTGATAGCCATCGGCCTGCTGCTGGTAATAAGCTTCGTGAACAGGATCAGCCTCAATCAGCGCGTTACGAATATTACTAATATAGACTTGAGCATGCTCTAGACTTTGCCACGCATGCGGATCGTAATCCCCATGGTCATGAACGTGGCTGTGATCATGGTCGTGGTGGTCGTGATCATGGTCGTGATCATGGTCATGGCCGTGGTCGTGACTATGACTGGTTTCTAAACTATAGTTCTGCCCCTCTGTTTCCTCTGCATAAGCACGTAAAGGCACGCCTTCAATCGTTTCAACCACTTTGCCTTGGTAGCCTGCGGATTCAATTAACCGTGGTAGCCATTCCTCGAAGTGCGCCCCATTAATAAAAAGCAAATCCGCGTCTTGTAAGGTTTTAGAGTCGCTAGGGCGTGGTTCAAAACTATGAGCATCTCCCTCAGGCCCAACAATGGTGCGTGATTCAATCTTGTCACCCCCTACCTGTTGCACCATATCTGCCAAGATAGAAAAACTGCTTACCACTTTGAGTGGAGCGGCCATCGCCAATGAGCTTCCGATAACCCAACTTAAAACGCTAACCGCGGTCGTTTTAATTAGAAGGTGTTTCATTTTTTCTCCCTTGAGCAATACGTTGGCGATGATAGACAGATTGCTTTATGGCTTGCAAAATGCCACCGTGACGACCAAAAAATATAGAAATAAAATACACAAGGCCTGCCATTAAGATAATAGCGGGCGACGCAGGCACATCTACATGAAATGACAGCAATAAACCTAGGTAGGAAGTGAGTGCGCCTAGCAGTCCCGCACAAATCATTTGATTGCTTGCTGAGTGCACCCAAAAGCGAGCAGAGGCGGCAGGCAACATCATAATGCCCACTACCATTAGTGTTCCTAATACCTGAAAACCGGCGACTAAAGTCATCACAAGCAAAACCAAGAACACGGCGTGTACCCACCCCGAGCGTTTGCCTTGGGCGCGTAAAAACAAAGGATCTAAGCACTCCATAACCAAAGGACGGTAAATAGCGGCTAAGACCAATAATGCCAAACTGGATGTACTGGTGACCAAAAGTAAAGACGCATCATCTAGCCCCAACACCGTGCCAAATAACACGTGTAATAGGTCCATGTTGGAACCGCGTAAAGACACGAGTAGTACACCTAGCCCCAACGACACTAAATAAAATGCAGCAAAGCTCGCATCCTCACGCAATGGTGTAATACGAGAAACGGCCCCTGCTAAAAGCGCAACGACTAAACCAGTGATCATACCGCCCAGCGCCATTGCCCCTAACGATAGACCCGCGGTTAAAAACCCCACCGCTACCCCAGGCAAAATAGCATGTGCCATGGCATCACCCATTAAGCTCATGCGCCGTAAAATCAAGAAAACGCCTAATGGCCCGGCCGCCATGGCTAAGGCAAACGAGCCAGCTAAGGCTCGACGCATAAAACCAAAATCCAAAAACGGTTGTATAAACCACTCGATGAGCATCACAAATAGTCTCCGGCACATAAATGACGTGCCATGTGCAGATTTTCAGGTGTTAATACCGTCGTGCTTGGCCCCCAAGCCACTAATTGACCACCGAGTAAAACGCTAGTTGGAAAATACTGGCGCACCATCTCTAGCTCATGTAAAACAGCAATTACCGTTCTACCTTGTTGATGCCACTGCAAAATTAAAGCCAATAAGTCTTGAGTGGTTTCGGTATCCACTGCAGCAAAAGGCTCATCCAATAAAATGACACTGGCATCTTGCAGCAGTAGCCGCGCAAAAAGAGCCCGTTGAAATTGGCCCCCTGACAAGGTGTTAATACTGCGCTTGGCAAAAGCGGTTAAACCCACCTGCTCTAAGGCCTGGCTAATGCGTAGGCGCTCGGCCTGGCTGACTCGCCCCCAGTAACCAATACGCGACCAAGCGCCCATGGCGACCAAGTCATACACAGTAATGGGAAAGCTACGATCTATATCAGCTTGTTGTGGCAAAAAAGCGAGCTCAGTGGCATGATTAATATGCAAATGAATCTGCCCCTGCAACGGTGCAATTTCCCCCATCAACCCTTTTAGCAAGGTCGATTTACCAGCACCATTTGGCCCCACCAAAGCGTACAGGCCTCCCTGCAAAAACTGACCACTAATATCTCGTATTGCGATTTTATCGCGCCAGCCTAGGCTCAAGTGTTCTAGTTCAATCAGCGCCGTGCTCATACCCACCCTAACGCCCAAGCACTTAATAACCACATGAGTACAATGACAGTGACGGCTCCTAACACCCGTTGCCCTGCCGAATACAGCAAAGCAGAGCCACTGTATGAACGAGCTGTTTTACGCATGACCTTCCCAGTTAATAATTAGATATCTATTTTTTGATATGTTATAACATAACTGTGTTGTTTTAATCCAGACTTTATGCCTATTCATGTCCTTACCCCCCAAGCTATTGAGCAGCAATTAGCCACCGCAGAGAAACTATGCAAACAGCGGCAAAAACGCTTCACTCCTATTCGCAAACAAGTTCTCGAGCTACTCATCACAGCTCAACGTGGCCTTAAAGCTTATGAGTTGCTCGACCTTGTAAAGCAAAAGCAACCCAATGCTGCCCCGCCTACGGTGTATCGCGCTTTAGAGTTCTTGACTGAAGAAGGCCTGATTCATCGTTTAGATGCAATTAATGCCTGGACAGCGTGTGTGGATGTGGCGGGCGAACCACATGATTTACTAGTGGTTTGTACCCAGTGCGGTGCGGTCGCCGAACTGCGTGCCCCCCGTCTAAGCCAGCAAATTACAGACTGCATTGTGCAAGCAGGTTTTGCTTTGTCTAGCCCTGAAACTGAATTACGCGCGCTTTGCTTGAACTGCTCTAAACCGTCCCCATCTGCCTAAACATATTTTTGTTATTTGCGCTTCAGTCTTTGCTGTGCTGTAATCGCTTAAATTTCTCATAAAGGCTTCACTTATGACCATTGCTCTAGAAAAAATGGTGCCTGTCACTGTTTTAACCGGCTTTTTAGGAGCAGGAAAAACCACCCTATTAAAGCGCATTTTGTCCGAATACCATGGGCGTCGTATTGCGGTGATTGAAAATGAGTTTGGGCCTGAAAACATCGATAACGAACTGCTTGTCCAAGAACAAGACGAGGAAATTATCGAGCTCAGCAATGGCTGCATCTGTTGTACGGTACGTGGCGACTTAATGCGCACACTCAATGACCTGCGTGTCAAACGTGAAAAGGGTGAACTCTCTTTTGAGCGCGTCATTATTGAAACCACAGGTATGGCCAACCCTGGCCCAGTGTGCCAAACCTTTTTTATGGATGATCACATTGCTGAATACTACCGTCTTGACGCAGTAGTCACGGTGGTCGATGCCAAGCACGGCATGGAGACACTCGATAAACAAAACGAGTCACAAAAACAAATTGGTTTTGCAGACAGGATCTTAATCTCTAAAAAAGACTTAGTCAGCGATGAGGACTACGAACGCTTACGCAAACGCATCATTCGCATTAATCCTCGTGCTACTATCTCTGCTGTACATTTTGGTGAAACGGATCTAAAAGAAATTTTGGACATTAGCGGCTTTAATCTAAATGCCGTTTTAGATATTGATCCCGATTTCTTGGCTGCAGACGATGCGCACCACGCCCATGATCACGATCATGACCATACGTGCGATGAGCATTGTGATCACGACCATGCACATCATAACCATGCGCCACACCAAGATAGTGTTAGTGCTTTTGTATTTAAGTCGCGTCGCCCTTTCGACCCAGACCGTCTCGAAGACTTCCTAAGCGGTGTGGTACAAATATACGGCCCCGATTTATTGCGTTACAAAGGGATTATCTACCTGAAAGGAGCAAACCGTCGTATGCTTTTTCAGGGGGTACATATGATGATGGGAGCCGAGCCCGGCAAACCGTGGCTAGGCAAAGAGAAACCTGAAACCAAGCTCGTCTTTATTGGTCACAGCCTGCCAAAAGACGTCTTTATGCAAGGTTTAGAGCAATGTCTAGTTTAATCTTTGTTTTTAGCCTAAACTTCCAAGGCTTAACATAGGCAGGAGCTTTAGCTCCACGATGATAAAAAGGGAACTATCATGGCAAGCAATGTCAGTACAAACCCAGATCAACTGTTAACAGTGGACGAACTCTTAGCAATGCCGGAATCCGACTACATGAATAGTCAGCAATTGGCATTTTTTGAAAATCGCTTACGCGAGCTAGAGCAAGAAATTCTCGCAAACGCCGGTGCTACTACCGAAAATTTGCGTGAAACCCAATTCGTTCCTGACCCTGCTGACCGCGCTACCATCGAGGAAGAGCATGCCTTAGAACTACGTACACGTGACCGTGAGCGTAAATTACTGAAAAAGGTACAGCAATCCTTAACGCTTATTGAAACAGGCGAATACGGTTGGTGCGAAGAAACAGGCGAGCCCATTGGCTTACAGCGTTTACTTGCACGCCCTACGGCTAATCTATCTTTAGAAGCCCAAGAGCGTCGTGAAAAACGTCAAAAGCTCTATGGCGACTAAGTCTTACTCATAAAGCTCGCTTTGCCATTTGAAAGCCACTCAGAGAGTGGCTTTCTGTATTTGGGCTCTTGAATTCAAATCGCTTGCCCCCACGTATAGAAAACATAACGCAAAGGATCACAATGGAACAATATCACGCCACTACTATTATTGCCGTCCGCCGCGGCAACGAAGTCGCCATTGGCGGCGACGGCCAAGTTACCTTAGGCAACGTGGTCGTCAAAGGCACAGCCCGTAAAATTCGTCGTTTGTATCGCGATCAGGTTCTGGCCGGCTTTGCAGGTGCTACTGCCGATGCATTTACTCTACAAGAGCGTTTTGAAGCCAAACTAGAAAAACACCATGGCCATTTATTACGTGCTGCTGTTGAGCTCACTCGTGATTGGCGTACCGACCGTGTTTTACGCCGTCTCGAAGCCATGCTTATTGTTGCAGACAAAGAGCACACCTTAATTCTGACAGGCAATGGCGACGTGCTAGAGCCCGAGCATGGCTTAGCGGCCATCGGCTCAGGTGGTTCCTATGCACAATCAGCGGGTTTAGCGTTATTACATAACACTGATTTAAGCCCTGCTGAAATCGTCAAAAAATCTTTAGAAATCGCCGGTGATTTGTGTATTTACACTAACCAAAATCACGTTATCGAAACTTTATAATTACTTAGTGTTAGGTTGTCTATATGTCAGCAACTACTATGACCCCCGCTGAAATCGTTTCCGAATTGGACAAAAACATTGTCGGCCAAAACAAAGCCAAACGCTCTGTAGCCGTTGCATTACGCAATCGCTGGCGTCGTCAACAAGTCGCAGAGCCCCTGCGCAACGAAATTGTACCTAAAAACATTTTAATGATTGGGCCTACTGGTGTAGGTAAAACTGAAATTGCACGTCGGCTTGCTAAACTAGCCAATGCCCCTTTTATTAAAGTCGAAGCCACCAAATTCACCGAAGTGGGTTATGTAGGGCGTGATGTAGAAACCATTATTCGTGACTTGGTTGATGCTTCTGTCAAACAGACCCGTGAAATAGAAATGCGTCGTGTCCGCACCCAAGCCGAAGACGCCGCCGAAGACCGTGTTCTCGATGCCCTTTTACCTCCTGCACGTAATGCTATAGGCGAACCCGAGCGCGAAGAAAGCACCACTCGCCAAACGTTCCGTAAACGCTTACGTGAAGGCAAGCTGGACGATACCGAGATTGACATTGAAGTTGCTCAAGCCATGCCTCAGATGGAAATTATGGCCCCTCCCGGTATGGAGGAAATGACCGAGCAATTGCGCAGCATGTTTGCGGGCCTAGGCCAAGACAAAACCAAAAGCAAAAAGATGAAAGTCAAAGAAGCCTACAAGCTATTGGTCGAGGAAGAAGCCGCAAAACGTGTTAATGAAGAGGAATTACGTACTGCAGCTGTACGCAACGCCGAACAAAACGGTATTGTATTTTTAGACGAAATTGACAAAATCACGGCTCGCGAAGGAAACACCAGCGGCGAGGTGTCACGTCAAGGGGTGCAGCGTGACTTGCTTCCCTTGGTAGAGGGCACCACAGTAAACACCAAATACGGTGTAGTGCGTACTGACCATATTTTATTTATTGCGTCGGGTGCGTTCCATTTATCACGCCCCTCTGATTTGATCCCCGAGCTTCAAGGTCGTTTTCCTATACGTGTTGAACTGGATTCGCTTACAGCAGATGACTTTGTTCAAATCCTTAATGACACTGACTCCTCATTAACTAAGCAATATGCAGCGCTCATGGCAACCGAGTCCGTCAATCTTGAGTTCAAAGACGACGGCATCCGTCGCTTGGCTGAATTGGCTTTCGAGGTGAATGAACGCACTGAAAATATCGGCGCACGACGTTTATACACCGTCATGGAAAAGCTACTTGAGGACTTGTCTTACGAGGCCGGCTCCAAAGGTGAAATGTCTGTCACCGTTGATGCTGCTTATGTTAATGAGCAACTCGAAGAAACTGCCGCAAGCCAAGACTTGGCACGCTATGTACTGTAGTTAAAGCTACAAAGCCAACTCCAAGGACGCCCTAGAGCGTCCTTTTTTATTAAAAAGCACTAACAGCGCTGCAAAACAACGATTTACTCAAGCGACTTATTTACTTATTTTTATGATTACATACTGATCATTACGACGCTCGGCCGTAAATTTCACTTTGTCCCCAGGCTCTATACCGGCTAATTGGTCCATTTGAATTAGGTACACCAATGTCATCGCAGGTAGTTGTAAGGTCTCTATAGCCCCGTGCTTTAATGTGATCTTCCCTGCTTCGGCATCGATGCGACGTACCTCGCCTGAGGCGCTGCCTTGTTGAGCCTGAGCGGAACTGACCACCGCTACGGTTCCAGCTAATGCTAAGCCAACGGCAGCCACAGAACGAATAGATACTAAAGACATAGGTTTCCCCTTAAAATAAAGCGTAACTCATTTTACAACGAGGTTTTAGTGTGAACGAAGTATTTGGCAACTATGTATTGCGCGCAGCAACCCCTGACGATGTGCCTCAAATTATAAATTTAATGCGAGACATGGCCGAATTTGAAAAACTGCTTGACCAGTTTCAGGCCACAAACGAGCTGGTGCATCACAGTCTTTTTTCCACGGCTCCTACGGCTCGTGCATTGGTTATTACACCCAAAGACCAACCAGATCACCTCGTCGCCTACATTTTTTGGTTTCACAACTACTCTACTTTTAAAGCCAAACGTGGGCTTTACCTAGAAGACATTTACATTGCGCCTGAACATCGCGGTCAAGGGCTAGGTGGTTTTGTTTTAAAAAAACTGGCTCAAAAAGCCCTTGAGTTAGATTGCGGTCGTTTCGAATGGGTAGTTTTAGACTGGAACCAAAACGCCATTGATTTTTATGAACACCATGGCGCTCAAGTCTTAACCGATTGGCGTATTGTGCGCGTAGAAAATGAAGCCTTATTCCATTTAGCGCAGGCAACTTAGCCCTATTTAACCACTTAGAAATCATGAGGTCGATAGCTCGACCTCTGCTTTTATCAAATCGCGCGGAAAACCCCGCCGTTCAGGGTGGAGAGGAATAGCGCGGACGCGCTAGCGTCTTTGTATTAGCTTGGGTTGCTCAATGTATTGTCGGACGATCTCGATAGGCGCACCGCCACAGCTTGCGGCAAAGTAGCTAGGCGACCAGAGGGCGCCACCCCATAATTTGTTGTGAATGCTCGGATACTGCTTTTTGCGAATCATCCGGCTTGATACGCCTTTCAAACTATTTACCAGTGCCGACACGGCGACCTTGGGGGGATAGTTGACCAACAAGTGAACATGGTCGTCCCCACCGTCGAACTCTACCAATTCTGCCTCAAAGTCCGAACAGACGCCCGCAAAGAGGTCACGCAAGTCGTCAAGAATTTCTTTGGGGAACACACCACGGCGGTACTTTGTCAAAAAGACCAAGTGAACGTGCATGTTAAAAACACAGTGTCTACCGCGTCTAATGTCGTTGTTTTTCTTCATAGGCCAAGTATAATTCTTCGTATGAAACGATGGCAAGCCTATCGATACGAACTCAAGCCTAACAGCGCTCAGCGACGCGATATGCGCCGCTTTGCTGGTGCGTGTCGTTTCGTGTTCAATCGGGCGTTGGCGTGGCAAAAAGAGCGTTATGCCGCCGACAGCACGACGAAATTCAGCTATACCGTTCTGGCTAATTTCCTGCCCGCTTGGAAGAAGGATAAGGAAACAGAGTGGCTGAAACACGCACCAAGCCAGTGCTTGCAACAAACGCTTAAAGACCTCGAGCGTGCCTACAAGAATTTCTTTGCCAAACGCGCTGATTTCCCCCGCTTCAAGAAAAAAGGCCAGTCAGACCGTTTCCGCTACCCGCAAGGCTGCAAACTCGATCAGGAAAACAGTCGTATCTTTCTGCCGAAACTTGGCTGGGTACGCTACCGCAACAGTCGCGAGGTACTGGGCACGGTGAAAAACGTCACCGTGAGTCATAAGGCAGGCAGATGGTTCATCAGCATCCAGACCGAACGTGACGTGGAGCAACCGGTTGCGCAGGGCACGTCAGCGGTTGGCATCGATCTGGGTGTGGCGCGTTTTGCCACGCTATCGGACGGCACGTACTATGCACCGCTCAACAGCTTCAAGCGGCACGAAACCGCCCTGCGTAAAGCGCAGCAAGCAGTCAGCCGCAAAATCAAATTCAGCCACAACTGGAAGAAGGCGAAAGCCCGCGTCCAGCGTATTCACTCCCGCATCGGTAACGCCCGCCGCGACTACCTACATAAAGCCACGACCGCTATCAGCCAAAACCACGCGATGGTGTGTATCGAGGACTTAAAGGTACGCCACATGAGCAAGTCGGCAGCAGGCACAACCGAGCAACCGGGGCGAAACGTTCGGGCCAAGTCCGGTCTGAATAAAGCCATTTTGGATCAAGGCTGGTTCGAATTCCGCCGTCAGCTAGACTACAAACTGGCGTGGGCAGGAGGTTGGCTCGTTGTCGTACCCCCGCACTACACCAGTCAGACCTGCCCTGAATGTGGGCATTGCAGTAAAGAAAATCGCCCTACGCAAGCGCAGTTCCGATGTGTTGAGTGTGGTGTCGAGGAAAACGCCGATGTGGTCGGCGCGATCAATGTATTAAGGGCGGGGCACGCCCGGTTCGCCTGTGAAGTGAGCGGTGCAGTAATGCCGCCAGCAGCAGGAACCCACCGAAGCGACTCTGGGACGGCTCAACGCCTCCCTTGAGCGCTGTAGGAATCCCCGGCCTTTAGGCGGGGGAGGATGTCAACTCCAATAAGCCCCAGTTTGGTGCAACTGGTTTTCCGCGGCGTGCAAACCGCTTAATGCTTTTTTACCGGTTCGAGCCAGTATTTGTTCAATGAGTCCCTCTACCAATGCCATTGCAGCGGTGCTGGACGGAAAAAAAGAGGGAACTGAGGTACCAAACAACAAGGTGCATTCGGCCTCTAAAGCAATGGGTGCAACATGACTGTCACAAATCGCAATCACCTTGCAGCCACTTTCTATTGCCGCCTCATAAACACGCACGCTTTCTTGTGAGTACGGTGCAAATGCAACCAACACTACCACGTCACCCACCTGAAAATCACGTAATTCCATTTCTAAAGTACCTGCCTCTGTACGGATCATCGTCACACTAGGGCGAAATAAACGGTACAAATAATAAAAACTAAATGCAGCAGCATGAGACGCCCTAAAGCCAGCCACATGTACACGCTTGGCTTTCACAATGGTTTCAACAGCTTGTTTTAATGGCGTGGCGTTAGATTCAGCTAAATGCTGTACATTTTGTGCCTGAGCTTGGATCACACGATTAAACATGCTGGAGGGATGGCGACTGCGCATCACGGCCTCAGCTTGTTCGGTGTACGTCATAGGAGTTTGACGTAATGACTGCACAAAAATTTCTTTCAGCTCTGACCAACCGGCATAGCCTAAAGACTGCGCTAACCGTACCAGTGTTGCGGGCTGCACTCCGGCCTGTGTCGCTATAGTACGCATGGAGGCAATAGGCACATCGCCTGGCTTATCTATTAAATAACGCGCCCCGATTTGAAACTGAGGCGGCATCGCCGCATATTCAGACTGCAATAGCTGAATCAACGTCTCTAAGTTGTGAGGTGTTCGTTTTTTCTTTCCCATTCTTTGACCCTATCGCCGCAAATGCGGCATTAAGACAACAAATACAATGAATCATAGTGTTTCCTACGACCTAAGCCTTGATTTATTTGTTGCAAGCGCTACTCTATAAGAAACGAATGTATCTTATTAGCATTTCACGCAACACTTGATCCAGACCCTTTATAAAAGCAGGTTGCCATGACACACGTATTTCATCGTAATCCAAATCATTCCTTGCCCACTGCTATAGCAGGTGAAGGAATAGAGCTCATTGACCAAAACGGCAAACGCTATATCGATGCTTCGGGAGGTGCGGCAGTCTCTTGCTTAGGTCATAGTCACAGCGACGTGATACAAGCCATCCATCAGCAAATTGATGCAGTGGCGTATGCTCACACCTCTTTTTTCACCAATGAAGCAGCAGAAGAGCTCGCGACATTTTTAGCAGAGCGTGCCCCAGGCGACTTAAATCACGTGTATTACGTTTCTGGTGGCTCCGAAGCGGTAGAGGCTGCTCTAAAACTAGCGCGCCAATACTTTGTCGAACTGAATCAACCCTCTCGTCGATTATTTATTGCCAGACGGCAGAGCTATCATGGCAATACCTTGGGTGCCTTAGCAATTGGTGGTAACGCGTGGCGCAGAGCTCCTTTTTTACCACTACTTACCGAAGCCCATCATGTTTCACCTTGCTACGCTTACCGCGACCAAGCAGAAAATGAAACCGAGCTTGATTATGGCTTGCGCTTGGCCGCAGAGCTAGAGCAAAAAATTCTGGACTTAGGCCCCGATAATGTAGCGGCTTTTATTGCTGAACCCATTGTAGGAGCCACCGCTGGCGTCTTGCCTCCGGTTCAAGGCTATCTTCAAGCCATTCGTGACGTGTGTGACAAGTACGGAGTGCTCTTGATCTTTGATGAGGTCATGTGTGGCATGGGCCGTACAGGCCACTTGTTTGCTTGCGCTGAAGATAAGGTTGCCCCAGATATCCTTACTATTGCTAAGGGCTTGGGTGCCGGTTATCAGCCTATAGGTGCCATGTTAGCTAGCAGTAAAATTTACCATACCATAATCAATGGGTCGGGCTTTTTTCAACACGGTCATACTTATATGGGGCACGCGACCGCCTGCGCCGCTGCACTCGCTGTGCAAAAAGTGATTGAACGTGATGGCCTTTTAAAAAATGTTCAAGCGCGTGGCAATCAATTACGCCAAGAGTTACACAAGCAACTAGACACACACCCCAATGTAGGCAATATTCGTGGTCGTGGTTTAATGGTGGGTATAGAGCTGGTCGCCGACAAATACAGTAAAACTCCGCTTGATCATACCGCTAAAACTCATGCTAAGTTACGTCAAACCGCTATGGAAAAAGGGCTTTTACTCTACCCAATGGGTGGAACCGTAGATGGCGTACATGGAGACCATATTTTGTTGGCTCCGCCTTTTATTTGTGATGAAGCGGATATCACGCGTATTGTAGAGCTTGTCAGCGCTACTATTCACGAGGTCTTACCACCTGTTATTGAACCCGTCGCTCTGCGCGCATAACTCTGGGAAATTAATCATGGCTCGCTTGCCGTATGCAGACTTAAACAACCCTGATATTCATAAACTAGTCACCCAAATTGAAGCCGAACGCGGCAGTGTAATTCATCTTTACCAGATGCTTTTACATAGCCCTGCTGTAGCCCAAGGTTGGTTAAATCACCTTACTGGCATTCGCCTTAAAAGCCAAGTTGCAGGCGATTTACGTGAACTCATTATTATGCGTGTTGCCCTAGTCAATCGGGCTCCATACGAAGCAGACCAACACGCACCTATTGCACTAAACGAAGGCATCACCCAAGCCCAACTCGATGCGCTAGCCCACTGGGAGCAGCACCTGGACTTGTTTTCTGACAAAGAACAAGCCGTGTTGGCGTATACCGATGCTATGACACGTGACATTCAGGTTCCAGAGGCTGTTTATCAGGCCATTGCAGCGCAATTTGACGCCCAAACGGTTGTGGAGCTAACCGCCACCATCGCCACCTACAATATGGTGTCGCGCTTTCTGGAAGCCTTGCACATCCACAGTGATGACATTAAGCACACACCTATTCCTTAAATTCACCGCGCTAGGTTTTTAGGCCCGTTGGGCCTTATTCATTCGGGTAGACGTCTTGGGGCAAGGTAAACTGATCTGCTCGACCGTCATAGCGTATGTTTTGTTTCATAGCCCAAGTTGATAACTCAAATAAAATAGGCAAAATGCCATAATCATTGAGCACTTCGGCGGACGCCTCCTCAAGCACAACAGCTCGCTGATCCTCATCCAAGGTGCGCATAGATTGACGGATTAACTCATCTAAGCGCGGGTTGCTGTACTGGCTCCAGTTGGTAATACCGTGCCCTAGCGCAGGATCGGGGGTCATAGTTAAAGCTATTAATGGGTTACTCATCTCCCCCGTCACTGCCGACCAGCCTGATAAATAGCTACTAAATGCATACTGATCACGTTGCTTAAAAAATAGCGCTGGTGTAAATAGCTCTACATTGACCTCTACCCCTACTTGAGCCCACATACTGGCAATAGCCTGGGCTAAATGCTCGTCATTACGATAACGCCCCACTGGGGCTCCTAACGATAGAGTAAAACCATTCGGATAGCCCGCTTGTTTTAATAGTTTTCGTGCTTGCTCTAGATCAGGCAAAGGCGCTAAAGCAAAGCGTTCATTCGTACCAAAATTTGGATAACTCAATAAATTGCCTGCGGACTGAGCTACACCCTGCATAACCTGTTGAACTAAGGCTTCACGATCAATAGCAAGTGACAACGCTTTTCGAACCCGTTGATCTGACAATGGATTTCTGCCATCGGTGCCTTTAATACCATTGGGCAACTCTGGCCCCTGATTTAAGCTAATGTAAATCAAACGTAATGACGGCATTTTTTGAATAAAAATCGTTGGCATTTTTTCTAAACGGGCTATATCCGCCACAGGAGGTGCTTCAATCATATCCACCACCCCTGTTACCAATGCCTCAACCCGTTTATGCCCATCTACAATTGGCTTGAACACCACGCGATTCCAGGAGGGTTTATCAGCCCAATAATGCGGATTGCGGGTTAATACAAGCTCGGTGCCTTTATGCCAGTAATCAAGCTGGTAAGGTCCGGTACCGGCTAAGGCATGAGTTCGATCCAAAGGAGCCTGATCTGAGTCGGCTACACCCTCTTGTTGTGCCAAACGCTGCGATAAAATAGGAATCATAGCCAGATTAGCAAGCAATACCGGTGCAGGGCCATCTGTTTCAATTTGGACCGTGTGCGTATCTAAAGCGACTACTTTTTTGACTTGACTCAAATACAGCGCATAAGAAGACGGGCTATTACGGATCTTAAACACACGCTCATAGCTGTAAACCACATCGGCTGCAGTAAAAGGAGAGCCATCACTAAACAATACATTGGGACGTAAATAAAAAGTCCACGTATTGCCCTCCACATGCCACGATTGAGCCAAAGCAGGAACCGCCACAGACTGACTATTTTTTCTTACTAGAGGGTCAAACAACGTGGCTGCCAACTGCACATTAGGCGTAAATGACTGATAGTGCGGATCAATAGCCGTGGGCTCCTCCTGAAGAGCTACTGTCAATGTTTGTGCTTGTAGTGCTGAAACACTAAGCCCTATAACGTAGACTAGGCGAATAACCCCTCTCTTGCCCTTAGTGAATAGAGTCATGCTGTTCTCCTAAAAATAGCGTACAGAGGTTACTTTTACACCCTCATAGTAGCTGTATTTTAATCAGCCTGTCTTGTGTCGTGCTTTTATTCATGAAAAAACCCCTAAGTCATACTTAGGGGTTTGTGATTTGCCAAGAATAGGCTTAGAGCATTTCTCGTCCTTCACGCTTTGCGGCGCGAATATCTCTGAACAAAGAAACCAGCAATAAGACCAGTATTCCTGCAGACATCACCGGCCAAATTAAAATATAAATGGATAAGGCAGTTAAGTTCATGGAATACCTCTTAATTAGTTTTGGGGTTGAGTAATAGCCATCACCGCTTCTTGCTCTTCATGGAAAGCCGTAACGCGCTCGGCCAACACAGAAAAGTCAAAACGCTCAGTGCTTCTCCAGCTCATCACTACACAAACGAAAGCACTCACGCCGTAAGAAGTTAACGAGCCTAACAAAACTGTGTAGTCACGTAAAAACCCAACAAAATAGTACATCGATACAAAGCTAACAATAGCAGCAACCACAATAGCTACTACACGGGGAAAGAAAGCAAATGCCATTAAACCCGCTACTACACCTGCACCAATAGATGCTGCCAGCTCAAAGAACACTCCTATTGCGCCTGTTAATGGAACCAGTTCAAAGCGAACCAATGTGAACAAAAGCACGGCACTAACGACTGAGGTAGTGAAAGCACGGTTTGTCACACGATCCCAATAAAAACTAACAATCACTGGAAACACAATGGCTCCCCATAATGCCCCAACAAAAACGAGCATCACGAGAATATCTAAGCGCAAACTAGCAAACACCACGCCTAACATCGTTGCAATAATCATGGTAAAGCGCCCCCACCACAACATACGTTGAGGATTCGGTTTGCCTTTAGCCACGTTCTTACCGTAAATGTCTGTCATCACAATGGCTGAAAGAGCACATAAATCAGCATCTGCGGTAGAAGACAGCGAACCCACCACTAAAATAAAAAATAGTGCAATGCCCAAGGGCGGCAAATACATAGAGGCCATCTGAGGAATGATATTGTTCATATCACCGTTAGCAGGCTGAATGCCAGCAAACAAAGCTAATAAGCCCAACATCCCCAAACCAATAACCACTGCACCATATCCAACCGTAGCGGTTAAAAAGGTAGAGCGAATTAAATCCTCACGTACTGCAAACAAGCGTTGTGCAATGGTCTGGTTACCAATGGCATAGGCCAATACAGCGACAAAGTACGGAGCCCCTTGCTCTAATATGGCTGTAGTAGAAAAGAAGTTGGCCTGCTCTGCACTCAAGCGCCACATATTGTCAGCAAGAAAATCAGTGCCGCCTGCGTTATAAAAAATCAAAGGAATAATAACAACTGCAGCCAAAATCATGGCAACAAGCTGAGCAAAATCTGTTAATACCGAGGCCCTAAATCCAGACCACAAAGTATAAGACAACACGCCTAAGCCAGCAATTAACACACCTTGAATAAAGCTTAATGGGCTCAATACTGAAACTAATGCTCCTGCAGCAGTAAAGTTCACCATCAAACTAATACAACTACCTACCAAGTTTGAACCAGCCATAATCAACTGGCTGGAACGGCCGTGGCGTGCATGAATGACTTCAGCAAGCGTATGCGCTTCGGGAGCGAGCTTTCTAAAGCGGCGCCCAAAAGGATAAATAAACAAGATCATCAAAGCGCCCCAGAACCCATAGTGAATGGGGCCGGACAAGCCATACTTGAAACCCGAGGTTGCGCTAGCATAAAAAGAAGCTGCCCAAATCCACGTTGCAATCATACTCGCCGCCGACAAACCAAACCCAACGGCACTGTTTGAGACCATGTAACCATCCACGTTCTCATTACGGCGACTGATCATTAGTGACATTAAAAACGTCAACACATAGAACCCAACCAGCAACAGTAATGCGGTGGATGTTTTGAGTTGAAAAAACTCAGTTTCTCCCATTTTTCTTCTAACCCTTCTGCGTGAGCCACATCTTTTTTGGATTTATACATAGATGTTTGGCAAGGCGCCGTTTGCGCATCAATACGGTGGGCGGCACGAACCCCACACTGAAGCACACACTGCACGTACCCTAGGTACGCAACTACGCCCCTTCGAAAGAAGGAGAGGAATTACAGGAAGCCGTGACGCAAAGGCTATTGTCCCGCTGGGACAATGTTAATTCGTCCACCTTTTCAGGGGCGGAGTGTTTTTGGAACGCTTCGAACGAATATCGTTACAAAGGTTAAGCGTGTGTTCAGCTCTAAGAGCCTAGTGACGTATGCCACTACAAATGAAGGTGAATAAGAAATGAAACCTATATAAAAACAAATTCATTTATTATGCACCTGCTCTTGGTCATAAACTGGTTAAAAACTAACCAACTTATGCAAAATACAGGCAAACCTTAGCATAGGCATTTAATCTTTGTCAAGAAAGGAGCCAAGCTGTAACTAGGTGGAAACGGCTGCCAAAACATGCAATATGCCCTGCTTTTTAACAAAATCAATGTGCTCTTTTTCGCGTACATAAATAACACCTGCAAACGACAGCGCGTTTAAAGAAATGTCGTTAATGTGGTTTTGGCTACGGGGTACAATTAAGAGCCAGCCCTGTTGGATGAGTAAATTAAGGGGTGGCATAAACCCTTGGGTACATGGCTGTAATTGCATCTGCTGGCATATACGCTGGTAGCTCTGATACAGGTCTCGGGCATACTCATACGGGTCGGAAGACGGTTCTATATAAACAAAAGCATGGGGAAAAGGCCAATGACGCTGCTGCTGTATTTGGTATTCGAGCTCGGGGTCTAAGTCTTTAACAAAAGGGATTAAACTGGCATTTGTAGGAGCATCGGGTAACCACTGTACATGTAAATGGTGTTGACTAGCGCCAGCCTCTGGGCCGCCATTGAAAAAACCCAAGCCACCGTACTCTGTTAAGAGCAAAGTTAAAGCCAAAAAATCTTCGTACTGTAGACGGCTACGCTGATCCGCATAATCAACACGCGGTATCACCAGATGTTGAGCACATACAGGGAATTTATTTAAAACAGCATGGTGGTAGTCGCCTAGTCTGCCGACGGTTAAGGTAGGATCAGGTGGCAAAAACGGGTTAAAATTGGCATCGTGAGCACTGCCCGGAAAGCCTTTTGGCGTTCCGTTTGCTTTTATAGACAAAGCAGGTACCCAACAAATTTGAAAGTTCACATCGTGAGTTGGAACTGCCTCGGCATGAAATTCAATAGGTTGTAACACACCTGCTTGTAAAGCGTGTTCCATGCATGCATTTATGCTTTGCATAAACGACGTCATCATGAGTCCCTCCAGTTTTACGGTCTGAATTAACGGCAGACCACCTTTAATTTGATGAGGCCATTGAGCTTTAGCAATACGGTATTGCGCATTTCTGTCTTGGTCGCTTCTTCTTTTATAGAGTTTTATTATGCTGCACTCTACGCAATTACACACATGGCTTAAACCCTTAGGTATTGCATTGGCCTGCTGTTTTTTCAGCACCCTCAATGCCCAGGAGGTCCCTGTCGAAGACACTGAACCTAGCAGCAGCTCTGTGCTAGACGCTTTTCCAGCGCCTCAATCTGGCTATCAACGTCATGTAATACATCTGCCCATAGGCAACTATGAAAACAATCTCAAAATAGAGCTCTTAGCAGGTAAAGTCCAAGAAATGGACTGCAACCCAAGCCATTACAGTGGTCAATTTGAAGAAAAAACCCTAGAAGGCTGGGGTTACAATTATTACGAGCTAAAAAACCTCGAAGGGCCAGTTAGTAACAAAATGGCTTGTCCTGATGACAAACTCTCGCTGCAGTTTGTTCCCGTCCAAAGTAACGGATCTTTATTACAATACAACAGCAACTTACCCGTTGTGGTGTACTTACCCCAAGGGCTTGAACTACGCTGGCGTACTTGGGTTGCTACTCCATATAACACCGCTATAACTGAATAAATGCCTTTTATTATTGCTTTGATGACCCTGTTAGCTTTTCAACTAGCAGGTGAGGTGCTTGTGCGCCTGTTCTCTATCCCTTTGCCTGGCCCGCTAGCCGGTATGTTGATGCTCTTCATTACCCTGATCATACGCAAACGGGTGCCCCCTGCCTTAGCGACCACTTCAAGCTGGCTGGTTTCTCATCTTATGTTGCTTTTCATCCCTGCTGTGGCGGGTGTGATGCTATCGTTTGGGCAATTGAAAAAAGAGTGGTTGCCTTTTATTGTAGCGGGTGTAGTCGGCACGCTTATTACACAGATGATTACTGCTTATTGTTTATCTTGGTTTTTAAAACGTCGTCGTACTCATGAATCCCTCTAGTCTACACCCCATCTGGGAGGCATTACATACCAGTCCATTACTTTGGCTAACCGTGACCTTAGTGGTGTACATAGCTACCGTTAAGCTATATCAACGTCTGCATCAAAACCCTTTGGTCTTGCCCGTTTTCACTTCCGTATGTGCAATAGTTGCTCTGCTCTTACTAACTGAAACTGACTATGAAACGTATTTTTCTGGCGTGCAGCTACTTCACTTTCTGGTTGGGCCCGCAACAGTAGCCTTAGCCATTCCGCTTTATCATCAATTGCCTAAACTGGTTGCACTCTGGCGTCCACTTAGCATTAGTTTAGTTATAGGTGCCTTAACCGGTTTATTAAGCAGCGCTTTACTCACCATAAGCTTAGGAGCCAGCCCCGAGCTTGTCGTCTCGTTATTGCCTAAATCGACCACCATGCCTATTGCTATGGCAATTTCAGAGCACTTTGGGGGTAGCCCTTCTTTAACAGCAGTCTCAGTCGCTCTTACTGGCATTATTGGTAGTGTGATAGCTTTACCCGTTTTTTACTTATTGCGTATTGATGAGCCTGCTGCTAGAGGGGTAGCGATGGGCGTATCCGCCCATGCCATTGGCACGGCGCGCCTTATTCAAATTGATGAGGGAATGGGAGCATTTTCTGCTTTAGCCATGAGTGTAACTGGCGTATTAACCGCTTTATTTATGCCTTTTGTTGTGCAAGCATTGGTTGCACTGCAATGGCTCTAAGACTATTTCCAATCGTCTCTATACACAAACTGTGGCATTTGCCAGTTAAAACGCAGGGCTAAAAAGCGCAGCATCAACCCTATGCCCATGGGCACCAACATACTGGCTAACTCTGGTAGCTCGTAATGAATCGCCAACATATACAGTCCCCCTGTCACCATCGAGACACTGGCGTACATTTCTTTGCGAAACAGCAAAGGAATGTCATTACATAAAATGTCACGTAGCACGCCCCCTGCACAGCCCGTCAGCATACCGCTTAGCAAAATAATAGTGACAGGTAGCCCCATTTCAATCCCTATTTGGCAACCCAAAACCGTAAAGGTGACCAAGCCTAAAGCATCTAAAGCCAAAAATAGCTTATGTAAATGACGCATCATACGTGCGGTAAAAGCAGTGAACAAAGCAGCCCCTGCTGTCATCCATAAATACTCAGGATTAGCCACCCAAACCAACGGGTAATGTCCTAAGAGCACATCACGCACCGACCCACCGCCTAATGCCGTAATGCACGCAATTACACATACTCCCACCCAGTCCATATCACGTCGCCCCGCAGCTAAAGCAGCCGTCATGGCCTCTGCAGTAATGGCAATCAAATAGAAAACAAGGAGCATCATGACGCTTTGTGCTTATCCATAGAAAGAATCGCGGCTCGTTTGCGCCGCAAAAGCCATAAACCCGGTAAAGCCAGCACCACCGTTAATAGAAAGAACGTCGGCCAGCCTAACGATTCCACTAAAGGGGGTGTTAAAGGCCCCGCTAAATACGTACGCCCTACGGCAGACAGAGCCGAAAGTAAGGCAAACTGCGTGGCAGAAAACTGTTGATTACATAAAGCCATTAGTAAAGCCACAAAAGCGGCTGTACCCATGCCGCCACACAGGTTTTCTAGGGCAACAATCGCCCCCATCCAGTATAAATTTTGATCACTAATCGCTAAATACCAATAACCTAAATTCGACACCGCCTGCAGTAAGCCAAAGAGCATTAATGATTTATATAAGCCTAAGCGATCCATCAAAGCCCCACCGATCAACGCTCCAATAATGGTCGCTGCCAAGCCAAAGATTTTATTGATTGTGCCCACCTCGGAGACACTAAACCCGGCACCACGAATTAAAAAGGTGGTAGACAGAGCCCCCGCAAAAGCATCACCTAGTTTATATAAGACAATCAAAACCAAAATACTAAGGGCTTCGGGTCGTCTAAAAAACTCGATAAGCGGCTCGATCACAGCCAAACGTAAGGTGCGAGGTGGAGCAACAGTCACCTCGGGCTCGGGGGCCAGTAAGGTAGCGACCACGCACAGCGCCATGACCCCACCCATCATCATATACATGCCGTTCCAACCTAGCCATTGATCGGCAATAACCAAGGCCAAACCGCTAGAAAAAATCATGGCTAAGCGATACCCTAGAACTTTAACGGCTGCCCCTGCTGCACGCTCGTTACTGCGCAAAACATCTGTACTATAGGCATCAAAAGCAATGTCTTGAGTGGCTGACATAAAGGCCACAAACACGGCCACCAGGGCTATCCAACCCAACTGCTCGGATGGGTTAAATACCCCCATCAAAAAAATAGATGCAGCCAAGAGCAATTGGCTTAGGGCTATCCAGCCTCGGCGACGCCCTAATAAAGGGATGGCATAGCGATCTATAAGCGGAGCCCATAAGAACTTCAACGTATAGGCAGAACCTACTAAAGTTAAAAAACCAATCTGAGTAAGGGGGGCATTAGCAACCGTGGCCCATGCTTGTAAGGTGCCACTGGTCAGAGCCAAAGGCAAACCGCTTGCAAAGCCAAGAATAAGTAAAGGAAAAACGCGAGAGCTTAGATAAACATGGGACACAAGAGCACCGAGCTAAGAGTGAGCAAAGGGCGACTCAAATCGATAAACAGCCAACGTACCACGTAAGCTGGGCAACAGACTCACCTCATCTTTGCCGTTAAATACTACTCGATCCGTTATACGTAACCCTAAGGCCTTAGCCAGATCTTGGAAATCACGTAAAGTGCACAGGTGAATATTGGGCGTGTTATACCACTCGTAAGGCATTTCTTTAGAAACTGGCATACGACCCGCTAAGATAGACAAACCGTGGCTCCAGTGACCAAAATTTGGAAAAGACACAATGCCATAACGAGCAACCCGCGCCATTTCACGCAAGATATGTTCGGTGTTCAGCATGGATTGCAAGGTTTTAGAAAGCACTACCGTGTCAAAGTGCTGGTCCTCAAACAAAGCTAAGCCTTCCTCAAGGTTTTGCTGCACTACCGCTACGCCACGACGCACACTAGCAACCACTGCCTCGGGGTCTCGCTCTATGCCTGTACCATGCACCTGCTTGGCATGGTGTAAATACGCAAGCAATTTGCCGTCGGCACAGCCTAGATCCAATACATCGGACGCAGGCTTAATCCAACTGGCAATACGGACCAAATCTGGACGCTGCGCTAAGCTTACAGCCGTCATGCTAATACTCCTGTTGTGCGTTGACGCGCACCTAAGCCTAATTGTTCTGCAATTTGATCGTAATAGCCTTGAACCACACCATGGTAACGTCGGTCATCCAGCAGGAAAGCATCATGACCGTGAGGTGCATCGATCTCAGCATAAGTAACACTGGTTTTGTTTTTTAACAACGCCTGCACAATTTCTCGGGAACGCTCGGGTGTAAAACGCCAATCCGTAGTAAATGACACCACTAAAAAACGCGCCGTAACTTGGGCCAAGCTACGAGCCAAATCCCCGCCCACATGACGCGCTGGATCAAAGTAATCCAATGCACGCGTAATAAGCAAATACGTATTTGCATCAAAGTATTTTGAAAACTTTTCACCCTGATAGCGCAAGTAAGACTCAACCTCGAATTCCACATCGTAGTTATAGCGGTATTGACCGCTATCGTTGGGGTTGCGTTGAGCGCGACCAAACTTTTCTGCCATGACCTCGTCTGACAAATACGTAATATGACCAAGCATGCGTGCGACAGATAAACCACGGGTGGGAACGGTTTGGTGTTTATAGTAATTCCCATCATGAAATTCGGGGTCGGTAATAATGGCACGACGCGCGACCTCGTTAAACGCAATATTTTGTGCGCTTAATCGGGGGGTACTGGCAATAACAATACAGTTTTCTACGCGGTCAGGGCAGGTAATAGCCCAGCTTAGTGCTTGCATGCCACCTAAAGACCCGCCCATCACGGCAGCAAACTTTTTTATGCCCAAGTAATCCGCCAAACGGGCTTGAGCATGGACCCAGTCTTCTACAGTAAGCATAGGGAAACTTGCCCCCCATGGTTCGCCTGTTGCGGGATTAATAGACGCAGGCCCTGTTGACCCAAAGCAGGAACCAATATTATTGACACCAATCACAAAAAAACGATCAGTATCTAGCGCCTTGCCTGGTCCAACCATATTATCCCACCAGCCCACACTATCTGGGTTTTGAGCGTCGAAGCCTGCCACATGATGGGAGGCATTTAAGGCGTGACAAATCAACACCGCGTTGCTGTGATCGCGGTTAAGTTGACCATAGGTTTGTATAGCTAATTCGTACTGAGGCAGGACTTGACCGCTAGATAAACGTAACGGTTCGTCAAATTGAATAAACTCGGAAAGAACCACCCCCACCGAGCCCTGGGGAATAGAAATTGATGTATCAGTAATAGATGTCGAGACCATTTATGGACCTCTTTAGCTGGATTTATGGAGCGCCCGCAAGCGGATCAAGCAAATCGGCGCCAACAATAAGAAATAATGAGTTTACCACCTTGAACAACAAAATACAGGCGGAACTAGCAGCAAGATCACCTTATTGCCTACTGTGACAACTACGTAAGGATTAATCCTAAAGACAAAACACTTGAATAATTTGTAGAAAAACACAAATATTAGACACTATGAGAAATCTTTAGATACATTTTTACGACTTTTTGATTTAAGGATGCAATAACATGAGAAAAATACCCTTAAGCCCTAAAGAAAGAGAATGTTTGTACTGGGTCGCTCTAGGCAAAACTTCGGTGGAAATTAGTTATATCTTGGGTTTAAGCCGCCATACCGTTAATTTCCACATTCGCAATTGTTTTATTAAACTCAACGTATCAAGCCGACCAGCAGCTATAGCTAAAGCACTGACTCATTCCTTGTTGCCTTTACCAAACCCCACCATCCCATCCAGACACTCGTAGCTCTAGGCCAATACGGCATTATTTTCCACTTATACCCAAGGGTTTTCAGTTCGTCTGATAACCCTTGTCCTTGCCAGATGTCTTTCCCTTTATTCTGAATGCGCATTACAATCAACGGCATATTTAGCCAGTTATAAGCGAACTTAGGTAATGACATTAAGCCAGAATCACATAAAAAAACTAGCATCTAATTTAACTCTACTTAGTGATATTCGTCGTGGAGTTGAAAAAGAAGGCTTACGTGTAGATACTCAGGCCTCTTTAAGTGCCACCCCTCACCCACGTTCATTAGGCTCTGCTTTATGCAATGGTCATATCACCACTGATTATGCTGAAGCCTTATTAGAGCTCATCACTAGTCCTCGCTCTTCAGTAGAGGGTCTACAGTCTGATTTGTTGCATGTGCATCAATTCGTCGCGCAACACATAGGCGAAGAAATCATGTGGAACCAATCCATGCCAGCGTATTTGCCTCCCGAGTCTGAGATTCAAATTGGCTGGTATGGCACCTCTAACTCCGGTTTGTTTAAAAATGTGTATCGCCGCGGACTAGCAGAACGTTATGGAAAACGTATGCAATGTATTGCTGGTGTGCATTACAACTACTCCTTACCCGATCAGATTTGGGCATTATTAGAAACAGAGGGGCATACCCTTCAAGAGCAGCGCTCTAACGGATATCTGGCTTTAATCCGAAATTTCACGCGCTTTTCTTGGCTACTTATGTACCTGTTTGGGGCATCACCTATTGTGTCCAAAGACTTTCTGCATGGGCACGATCTTCCCCTAGAGCAACTTGGCCCTGACTCGTACTACCTTCCTTGGGCTACAAGTTTGCGCATGAGCAACTTAGGCTACCAAAACAAAGAAGCTCAAGCAGAACTGCAACTTTGCTACAACGATTTAGACACGTTTTTATTACGTATGCGCCGCGCGGCGACTACTTCTTGGCCTGCCTACGCCGCCATTGGTACACACCGTGATGGTGAGTGGATTCAACTCAACACCAATATCTTACAAATCGAAAACGAATACTACTCGAACATTCGCCCCAAGCGCACGCCTAAATCAACTGAGCGCCCTGCTACTGCCTTAGCTAATCGTGGCGTAGAGTATATAGAGGTACGTTGTCTCGATATTGATCCGTTTGACCCCATTGGTTTGTCGGCGGCATCGTCGCGCTTTTTAGATGCTTTTTTATTATTCTGTGCTGCCGAACCAAGCCCTATTTTCCCAGATGGGGGCTTCTGTCAAGACAGTAAAAACAACTTTGCTTTGGTCGTTACCGAAGGGCGTAAACCCGGTTTGCTCTTAAAGAACCAGTGCAAACAAGATGTCGAATTAAAAAGCTGGGCAGAGGAAATCCTAATTGCTATGCAGCCTTATGTAGAGCTGTTCGACAAAGGCACAGGGCATACCTATTACCAAGACGCATTACAAGAACAATTCGCCAAAGTACAAGACGCTAGTCTCTGTCCTTCTGCGCAGCTTTTACATCAAGTTAAAGCCTCGGGTCTAAGCTTTGTAGATTTCACCTATGCCCAGAGTCAAGCACATAAGATGGCTTTGCTTGAGCAAGAAATAGCGTCGGATGCGTTAGAAGCCCTAACAAAAGAAGCCAACGAGTCACTACTACAGCAAGAGCAAGTCGAGGCCAACGAGGCCGGGCAAAGTTTTGAGGAGTTTGTATTGGCTTTTGAGAAAAAGCTAGAGATGGCTAAAGGCTAAACAGATGAAATAAGCGATTAGCTAAAATAGATGGCGCGCCCGACAGGAATCGAACCTGTATCGAGAGCTTCGGAAACTCTAATTCTATCCATTGAACTACGGGCGCCTAATAAAGCATTTTAACCCGTATAATGCTTTTTGTTGAGCTATTTTTATTATAGATTGAATTTAGCCCCCCAGACCCTATCCCTATAGTGCGCTTACTCCGCTATAATTATGGGTTAGTAACTCTCCTTTATTTTTGTGGCGACGTCCTAAACAGTAGTCAGCCCGCCCACTTTGTACGATTTCGCAGGATCCGACTATGAGCCTTACGGAACAACAACCTCACAACAACGATAGCAAAAGCACCATAGAAGTCAAAAATCCAGCCCGTATTTTCTGGTTGTCTATTTTGTTCTTGGTCGTTGTTGGTGCAGCCATGTATTACATCGACATCAACACCAATGACTTACGTACTGGTAAATCACGCTCAGACCACACCGAAAGCGTATCTGCTCGTATTCAGCCAGTCGCTAAATTTGCTTTGGCCGTAGTCGAGGGCGATCTCCCCTTAAAATCAGGTAAAGAAGTCTACGATACTACCTGTACAACCTGTCACGCAGCCAGCGTAGCGGGTGCGCCTAAATTCGGCGATAGCGCAGCGTGGGCTCCTTATATTCAAACCGGTTACGAAGCCATGCTGCAAGTCGCCTTAAATGGTAAAGGCGCTATGCCAGCCAAAGGCGGTAACACTGCTCTCGAGGACATCGAAGTAGAACGCGCCATGGTTTATATGGCCAATGCAGCGGGTGCTAACTTCGATGAGCCCACTGACGGCGATGATGTGGCCGCAGAGAAATCCGACGCCGCTCCTGCTGAAGCCACTGCTGCCGATACCGCTCCTGCTGCGGACACTGCCGCTGCTGGCAACGACATCCCTGCTGCCACCGCAGACCAACTCGCTAATGGTAAAAAACTTTACGATGCAGCGTGTTTTGCTTGTCATGGTTCTGGGGTAGCGGGTGCACCTAAATTCGGCGATAACGCTAGCTGGGCACCTTATATTGAAACAGGTCTAGATACCATGTTGCAAATTGCTATTGCGGGCAAGGGCGCTATGCCTCCCCGTGGTACCGCAATGAATGCGTCAGATGACGATTTACGTGACGCTATTTTGTACATGATCGAAGACGCTCGCTAGGCAGAATCAGCACATCAATAAAAAACCGAATGGTAAATACCATTCGGTTTTTTTATTCACCCCACCGTGTCGTCTACTTAGCCTGTGGTGCGCAATGACGTATTTAACTGAACACGACGTTGTAGCCACAGACTAGGCCTATAACGCATATCGCCTGTTATATGCTGCATAGATTGCAGTATCTCTAACAATAGGTCTCCCCCTATCGCATCCCCTAATGACAAGGGCCCACCTTGAGGGTAACCCAAGCCTAAAGCAACAGCAGTATCAATATCAGCTGGGGTCGCAATACCTTGCTGGGCAATGTCACACGCTCCATTAACTATAGACGCAACCAAACGCTGCGCTACAAAACCAGCTGAATCCTCAATCAAGCTCACAGGGGTCTGATCATGACTAAACAAAGCTAAGGCTTTGTTGGCCCAGTCTTCCGTCGTTAAAAGCGAGCGCATCAAGACGCGTCGTTGACCTGCCTCTAAACCAAAAGCCGTGTCTAATGCAATGGTGCGCTGCGCATCTAAGCCAAAATTAGCCACCACTGTTGCTACATCTTCGCCATACGGTGTGATTAAAATCAGCGCATCATCAGGAGGCAGTTCGCTTTCATCCACTACTATGCCTAAACGCTCTAATAGCTCTGTTGCGCGTGCATAACCCACCTCGTGGTGTGGTAATACCCAGACTTTAACTTCGCCGTTTAACGCAGGTATAGCTACCGGCTCGGGAAGTTGCTTCTTGCCATTCACATACGTATAAAAGCCTTGACCTGTTTTACGCCCATACATACCCCCAGCATGACGCACGGCAGTAATGGGAGAGGGCCTAAAGCGTGGCTCTTCATAGAACTGGTGATAAATGGACTCCATCACAGGATGAGATACATCTAAAGCGGTAAGGTCCAAGAGCTCAAAGGGCCCCATTCTAAACCCAGCTTGCTCGCGCATAATGGCATCGACCGTGGCAAAGTCAGTGACTTGCTCTTGGGCAATTTTTAACCCTTCTATATTCATTGGACGACCGGCATGGTTCACTATAAAGCCAGGCATGTCTTTGGCTCGGACTGGCGTGTGGCCCATACGCTGCGCTACTTGAGCTAACGCATCACAGATCTCAGGCTCTGTACGCAAGCCCTCAATCACCTCCACGACTTTCATTAATGGCACAGGATTGAAAAAATGGAATCCGGCTACTCGCTCTGGGTGCTCACACGCTTGTGCAATAGCTGTAATAGATAAAGAAGAGGTGTTAGATGCCAAAATACATGAAGCGTTAACAAGCGCTTCCAGTTGTTTGAAAACCCCCTGTTTAACCTCGAGGTTTTCTACAATAGCCTCAACCACCAAATCAACATCAGCCATTTCTTCTAAGGTAGCACACGCTGTAATTTGAGCTTGAGCAGCTTTGACTTGCTCAACACTCATGCGCCCTCGTTCTATTTGACGCTCCCAAATGCTTGTTAGCTGGGCTTGGGCCTTACTGACTGCAGCAGCACTGACATCAAATAAAAAGACCTGCAAATTGGCTTGGGCGGCAATTTGAGCAATACCTTGGCCCATCGCGCCTGCACCAATAATGCCTATTTTTTGTATTCCAGACATAATGTCTCCTCTGGAGTGAAAAACTAAACGATACGGATTAAAAGAATAATATCAAATAAATGTAATATGTTTAGTCTTTAAAAAACCCACTGTACTTTCTGTACAGTGGGTTGAACAACTCTGGCTTTTAATCGCTCCGCAATACAGTTGGGTCACCTTTGCCTGCTACAGCAGCCCGTTCCTCTGCATTTAGAAATAGAGCTAAATCCATACCCGTTAATTGCGCATAAGCTGCGACTGCATGTGCCCAGGTAGACTGATTGGCAAACAACATACCAAAATCATCTAGAGTCCCTCCTCTATTTTTGTAACCCAAGACCTGCTGGAATTGTGCTTGGGGGAAAAGGGTAGGTAAATGTCCCCTGAACACCTCGGGTCGAATATGGGTTAATGCGACTCTATAAGCATAAGACGCCGGAAACAGCGTGTCGAACTGCTCTGCGCCCAATAACACTTGGGCCTCGTACTCATCACGAGGTTGACGTAGGCGACCCGGCTCCTGAACATACACAAGCCGATAACCAACCCCTTGCTCATGTAAGCGCTGTGCCGCTAACTCTAATTGAGTTAACTGGTAACTACCGTTGGCAATTAATAAAACAGGCTGCTCTCCAGACTGCTCAGTCACCACTAGTGCACCTTCCTCAGCAAGTTGTTCAGCCTGCGTGGCACTAAACCGTGTTTTTTGATCGCGTTTAGGCACAACCATACATACAATTTGCCCGCGTGATTGATAGATACCTGGTAAAAGCGCTAATACACTATTGTAATCCGCTGGAAATACCACTTTAGACACATCGCTCATTTCCCCCAAGAGAGCTTCTGCAAATGTGGTGTCCTGATGAGACTGCTGATTTTTCCCATTTTCCCAGGTGTGTGAGGTAGCCATGACAGGCCAGCTTAACCATTGTGCAGGTCGCCCCACTTCTTTCTGCTGACGTGCAAAAATAATGCGCTGCCGTAATGCCCCTAACATCTTGACGCAAAACGCCTCATAACTGGCAACTAGATTAAGACCGGCTTGGTTACCTATACACGCCGAAACCACGGCCTCTTCGTTTAAAGCAGTAATAATATTGCCCGTAAGTGATTCGCTTGCGCTTTCAGGGTCAGATACTCGATGTTTTAAGTGCTGTAACACCGAATTCAGACGATTACTCGCCAGCTCGTCTGGGTTGCCAACCCGCGCCCGTAAGCTTGGGTTTAAACGCACTAACTCGACGAAGAAGCGGTCCATTGCGGTCATAGGACTGAGCTTAGTATCTAAAGCCTCATAAGGCACTTCAGGCAAAACGGGCAACGCAGGACGTCGTGTTGCTAAAGCATTATCACGCTCTAAAGCGCGATTTTGTTGCTGATGCGTCTGCAATAACTGTATGCTCTCGTCAAGCTCTGTAGGGGCCACCCATAAAGGAGCCGTATAAGTCGTAAATAAATCACGTGCGGCTTGATCCAAACGTGGATTAGCAGGCAAGGGTAAGTTATGGGCCCGATTCTCATCAGCGCCATAAAAACCAAATCCTTTAGTGGTATGAGCAATCCCATAAGGGATTTTCACTGGATAGTGCAACTGCCCCGTTTGCACGGCCTGAGTGCGCTGCGCCAATCGTTGTTCCATGTCCCACAGCACATAAACAAACATAGCTGGGTCGCGCCCATCAAACGCAATGGGGTCAAATCCACACCCTTTTAAATGATCAATAAAACTACTGAGTCCCTCTAAGGTACCCATTTGAGTACGTTGTTCAATCCGACGCCCATTTGCAATCATAATAGGCAGAGGCATGCCTGTATCATGGGCGCGCCACCACCGTGGAATCCAGTCGCTACCGCGTTGCTCTTCAGCAGCTCCGTCTGAAAGAAAGGTGACTAATTTTTCACCTGGCAAAGGCATATGCACATATTGCAACTCGGCAAAGCCCAGATAGCCGCCCTCAATCAACCCACCAGCTGTGTGTGGGTTCACATGGCTTCCTAGTGGTGCAGCCGCTGAACCGTCTGCTGCCTGCGCATAACCATAAAAATCTTGGACCAATTGATTTAAACCAGTCTCCCCGTGCCCATACACTTCTTTTTGCTCGGGATGCATATTTCCTAGTAAAACATTAATAGCATCAACAGCGGCAACGCTATGCCCTTGCCCCATCAACCATGCCCTCGTTTCACCGGTTAAAGCATTCAGTGTCATATAAGCAGCATAGGCAGGAACCATATTTAAGGCTCCACCTGTATGCCCCTCGGGTTGAGTTTTAAAATCCTCTGCTTCTAGGGGCTGACCATCCATTCGCACTCGATTCGCATAGGTCATGTGTATCACTAACCACATCGCTGCAGCGGTTAATCGGTCTAAGGCAATCATCTTTTTATAAAAAGTATCTAGGTTAGGCTGCAAGTTCAGCTCGACCATGCGCTGCCCCATTTGATGAATAACTTGACGTGTTTCTTCGCTATGCTCAATAGGCCCGTAACCTTGTTGCCATTTTTTTCTCGTTTGACTCATCGCCTTTCCTCGTCGTTATCAGATACCTGTATTGACACCCTCGCCTTTAAGGACGAGACCTTTCATCCTACTAAATAAAATAGCGTACTTCGCCTTGGCCTTTTGTGTTCTTTACCAACAACCTAGGGTTTACCCTTGACTAGACACTAGGGAAAACCCTACAATATGGATACTGTCAGTTTCTAAATGACTTTTCTAACTGAGGATTTACACATGGCAACGCTAAATGCTAATTTAAAAGACGCACGCTAGAGCGATTCGATTGAGCGTTCAATCATGGATCAGACTCTAAGCAATGGCGAAGCTGTATCCTTAAAAGATGTAGTGACAACCATTGGTGGCACGATCAAAAAAATTGCTAAAGCTTTTGGCAATAAGATGATTGCTTTATCCGAGGCAGTATACGAGGCACGTATGGCAGATGCTCGTATTCACTCTCGTATGTTTTATTAAAGAGCTACAGCCTAAACTAGGCTCAGCCACATTTGGGAACACTTCGTTCTTAAATAAGACTACCGCCGCTTAGCGGTACTCTGGATACCAAGCGCAAAGCACCACTTATTATCGTGGTGCTTTTATTTTTTCTACTTTAATAACTCTTTCAACATACTTAAACGCTGCTTAGGCGTCATATGAGCCTGCGCCTCTTCAACAATAGCGGCTTCAGCCAAACCCATTTCTGGGATAAAGCGTGATTTTTCTCTGACGGTGTACTCCTTGGCTCGACGTCGTCGTTTACACCAGCTAATACGCAAGCTACGTTGTGCTCGTGTAATACCTACATACATGAGGCGACGCTCTTCTTGAATACGCTGGGTTAGCACAAGCTCTTCTTGGCCTACAGGTATATCCTCATCATCGCGGCCTAGGTGTGGCAGCAGCCCCTCCTCGACGCCAATTAAAAACACATGCTTGTACTCTAGACCTTTGGCTGCATGCAGTGTAGATAAATGCACCGCATCCACCTCGTCTTCTTGCTCATTGCGCTCAAGCATCGTGATCAATGCCACATGCTGTGATAAATCCAATAAGCTCATATCATCGGACTCCGCTTTGCTTTTTAACCAGTCGACGAACTCCAACACATTATGCCAACGCGCTAATGCGGGCTTGTCATCAAATACATCGTATAAGTAACCCTCGTAATTAATAGCGGACAAAAGCTCATCCAACACCGCAGCCCCCTCTAGCCCCGTTTGTTCGGCCTTGCGTGTTAGGCGCAGAATAAACTCACGAAAAACCTGCAGTGGCTTGTGCTGACGCTCGGCTAGCTGCTCAGTTAAAGCCGCTACCTCGATGGCTTCAAACATAGAAAGCTGATGTGCTACAGCGATTGCCCCTAACTGAGTTAATGTGGTTTGACCTATACCGCGTCGAGGTGTGGTAGCTGCTCGGATAAAAGCAGGGTCATCGTCATGATTCGCTATCAATCGGATATAAGCCAAGATATCTCGAATTTCAGCCTTATCAAAAAAACTTTGACCACCACTCATTACATAAGGGATCCGCAGCTCACGAAGCTGCTGCTCGATTAAGCGTGCTTGTTGGTTACTACGATACAGCACCGCAAAATCCCCCCATTTTGCCTTGCGCTCAAACTGCTCGGCAGAGAGACTAATACCTACCCACTGTGCCTCGGACTGCTCATCGTCACAGTCTTTAATATGGATGGACTCGCCTAAGCCTAATTCTGACCAGAGCTTTTTGCCAAATACCACGGGATTGTGACCAATCACGTTGTTGGCTGCCTCGAGGATACGCTGAGAAGAACGGTAATTTTGCTCGAGCTTAATCAGTTTTAACTGCGGATAGTCCACTGTAAGCTGCTCTAGGTTTTCCACCGTAGCACCACGCCAAGCATAAATGGCCTGATCATCATCACCAACGGCTGTGAACATAGCTCGTTCACCCACTAGTGCCTGTACCAAACGATACTGACACGTGTTTGTATCCTGATACTCATCGACCAATAAATAATGGACTTTTTTCTGCCAACGGTGACGCACCTCGGCATTTTGCTCTAGCAGTTCGGTAGGTAAACGAATTAAATCATCAAAATCGACAGCTTGATATGCACGTAAAGTTTCCTCATAACTACGATACACTTTAGCGGACTCGGCTTGGCTAGGTGTTTGCACTGCCTGAGCCGCTGCATTAGGCCCTAATAACGCATTTTTCCATAAAGAGATGTCTTGCTGTACTGCTCGTAAACGAGCCTTATCTGTTGTAGCTAGAATTTCTTGAATAATACCCAAGGTATCATTGGCATCCATGATGGAAAAGCGCGGCTTTAAGCCTGCGTGCTCAGCCTCCTCACGCAAAATTTTTAAACCTAGAGAGTGAAAAGTACTAATAGTTAAGCCCCGTGCCAAGCGGCGTTCTATTAAGCCATGTACACGCTCGGCCATCTCTCGAGCCGCTTTATTTGTAAAAGTTAAAGCCGTAATCTGCCTAGCACTATAGCCGCACTCGCCAATTAAATAAGCTATTTTTTGCGTAATAACTCGCGTTTTACCACTACCTGCTCCGGCTAATACTAAAGCGGGACCATCTAAGTATCGCACCGCCTCTGCCTGAGCCGGATTTAATCCTAACGCAGCACTCATTTATATTTCCTGGGGATCCACTTCTAGGGTAAATTTGCATCGAAAATGTTTGGCTAACTGGTCTAGCTGAGCCCCCCATGCCCATAAGAAAGCTTGTAGCGCAGAGCGGTTCTGACTTTCTATAAGCAATTGCGCACGCTCGATATTAGCCACCCTAACAATACGTAGTGGCACAGCATCATACAAAAACACCTGTTCTGCACCAGGCATGTCGGGATGCTGTGCCCATTGCTTGGCATGTTTTAAAAAGCTTAGGGCTTGATCTAAGGTTTTGGCCTCTGCGGTAATAAGTGCCAAATGCACATAGGGCGGTAAGCCAACAGCCTGACGTTGCTGTAGCTCATGATGGGCAAAAAGTGCATAGTCGTGCTTGATTAAGGCTTGGTAAACCGCCTGATCGGGATAATCTGTTTGCACCAAAACCTGGGCCCCCTCGTGATGACGACCAGCACGCCCAGCTACCTGCATCAGCTGCGCAAACAAACGCTCGGGTGCCCGAAAGTCTTGGGCAAATAACATGGTGTCGGCGTTCAATATACCTACCAATGCCAGACGGCTAAAATCGTGACCTTTAGAGACCATTTGTGTGCCAATCACAATATCGACCTCGCCAGCATGCACCTGAGCAAATAAGCGCTCTGCACTACCTTTACGCCGTGTGGCATCCGCATCAATACGCAGAATACGGGCGTTAGGAAAACGATCTGTTAGGAACTCTTCGATACGTTGAGTGCCATGACCAACGGGTTTTAAATCTACGTGTCCACAATCTGGGCAATGTCTGACCACTGGCTGTTGGGTGCCACAATGATGGCACTGCATGTAGTGTTTATGCCCTTTATGCAGCACCGAGTAAGCAGAGCAATGAGGGCATTGGCTTAGCCAACCACACGCACCACAATGCAATACAGGTGCATAACCACGTCGATTAAGAAAAATTAACGACTGCTGCCCTTGGTCTAAGGTGCTTTGCAAAGCCTCTAGCAGTTGTGGTGACCACCCCTGCTCGAGTTGAGCGCGGCGCGTGTCAATGAGTCGTACACTAGGTAATGCCACCGCTTTGGCTCGTTGCGTTAAGCGTAATAGTTGGTAGTGCCCCTGCTCTGCATGACGCCAACTTTCAAAAGAAGGCGTTGCCGAACCTAGAATTACGTGTATTCCTAGCTGCTGTGCGCGCCATACAGCCAAATCCCGCGCAGAATACCGTAAGCCATCTTGTTGTTTATAAGAAGCGTCGTGCTCTTCATCGACAATAATTAAGCCTAGCTCAGGCAGAGGACAAAAAATAGCCATGCGGGTGCCTAGTAACACACGCGCCTTGCCTTGGCTTGCTGCTAACCACGAGGCCAATCGCTTGCCATCAGCCAAACCGCTATGCATAACGGCAATAGGATAAGGATGCCCGTCAACACTAACTAAGCGCTGACGTAAGGTTTTTTCAAACTGCGGGGTTAGGTTAATTTCAGGCACCATAAATAGCACCTGTTTACCCTGAGCTAAGACCTCTAGCGCAAGACGCAGATAGGTTTCGGTCTTGCCACTACCCGTCACACCATAGAGTAAAAAACGCGTAGGGTGTGGGCTTTGTACAATGCTATCTACTACGACTTGTTGCTCGGCATTCAGCTCTGGTGCGGACTGTGGCATTATTTTTTTTGGGGATGCCGTTTTTTTCTGTTCCCGTGCGATTAAGCGTGCTACTGGCCCACCTGCAGCATTTTTCCCTGTATATGCGGCAGGCCGCCGTAATGGAGCAGGCAACACAGGTAAAACCACTTCGCCTAGAGGCCGTTGGTAGTAGCGTGCTGCAAACTGTGCCATGGTTAGCCATGATGCAGGCATAGGAGGCAAATCGGCTAGCACTTGTTCAATGCTTTTAACGCGATCCGCTTCATATGCAGGCTGATCGGGTGTTTCTATCACCATCCCAACCATCTGCCGATGCCCAAAGCGAACTAGGACTCGCACCCCTATGGCAACCGGCTCGGTATGAAAATAATCAAATAAATCGGGCAAAGGCACATCCAATGCCACTCGAAGCCAATAACGCGCTGTCATATTAAAAGCGCCATGTTAAACCTGAGACAGACCCCTTGTGCACCATTTTAGAGAGGAAATGCTTTTGACTACAGTAGACGCTTAGAGCGCTGCAACCTAATTGGGCTGAAAGAACAGTAGCACCACTTTGCTTGAGTGTCTGAGCGTATGCGGCCCCAGCAAATAAACCTAAAAACATAATACCAATCAATTTTTGATACAGCTTCACAGCAGGTTCCTTGTGAGAAAAAGGGCGCAAGAGGAAGAAACAAAAGCGGCCGAAGCCGCTTTTGTTTTATTAGGCTTGATGCATTTTTTTACTGTAGCTGTGAACCTCGTCCACTAATACTTTAACCATTTCAGGGTCGGTAAACTGAGAGATACCATGACCAAAGTTAAAGACATGACCGCCCTTGCCTACTACACCGAAATCATCAATAACACGACGAACCTCTTTGGTGACGGCCTCTGCACCGCCAAACATGACCATTGGGTCCATGTTGCCCTGGAAAGCAACCTGATCTTGTAAACGCTGACGGGCACGCGTTAGATTAACGGTCCAATCCACACCTACAGCATCAGCACCACACTGAACAATGTCTTCGAGCCACTGACCACCGCCTTTAGTGAAAACAATAACAGGCACACGACGGCCATCGTTATCACGGATAAGGCCATCAACCACTTTTTTGGTGTAGGCCAAGGAGAATTCTTGGAATAAGGTGTCAGCCATAACACCACCCCAGCTGTCGAAAATCATGGCTGCTTGAGCACCAGCACGGATTTGCTCGTTGAGGTATTCAATAGTGGTTTGGGCGTTGATTTCAAGGATTTGATGAACCAAGTCAGGGCGACCATACATCATGCCTTTGATTTTACGGTAATCTACAGAACCACGGCCTTCGACCATATAGCAAGCAATAGTCCATGGGCTACCTGCAAAACCAATAAGAGGTACTTTACCATCTAGTTCACGGCGAATTAAATTAACCGCATCAAATACATATTGCAATTTAGCCATATCTGGAACAGCTAAACGCTTTACATCCTCTTCGTCTTTAATGGGATGCGCAAACTGGGGACCTTCACCATGCACAAAATCTAGGCCTAAACCCATCGCATGGGGAATGGTTAAAATATCTGAAAACAGAATGGCCGCATCTAAATCAAAACGACGTAAAGGCTGCAAGGTGACCTCGCACGCGTATTCCTTGTTTTGCGCTAACCCCATAAAAGAACCGGCTTCCGCACGTGTTGCACGGTATTCAGGCAAATAACGACCGGCTTGACGCATCAGCCAGACGGGAGTGTAAGGCACGGGCTCGCGCAATAAAGAGCGCAACAAAATATCGTTTTTTAGTTGGGGTAATGACACGGCAATTCCTAATAAATCAATGCCTGCTTATTTTAACGAATTGATAGCTGTTCTGGGCAGGCAGACACCCGATAAATTTCAGCATCAATGTTATGTTTTCGCATGAGCTCCCAAAAGGAGCGTCTATGTTTTTGTGCACTGCGCGCAGCCCGAGTGATATTGCCCTGATTACGTACCAAAATAGCGCGTATATAAGCTTTTTCAAAGCGTTGAATCACTGTGTTTTTAGCTTGCTGAAAAGGCTGACTATGCACAGCGTATCGAGTGGCTAATGCTGCAGTATAGGCCTCTAGGGAGCTTGGCTCGTGGGCTTCGGCATGAGGGGAGAGGTTTTCCTCTGGAGGAGCTTGTTCAGATCGGTTGAATAATTTGTGCAAACGTTGCTGCAAAATCTTAACACGAATGAGAAACTCTGTACTAAAACGGTAGTCCATGATGAAATCGACAGCCCCTACATCTAAGACATCCTGAATTGCAATTGGTTGCAAGTCTTTAACTAAAGCTAGTACAGGAGTGCGTAAATAAGGACGGGCATAGTAGAGTTGACTACGAACCCAAGCCACATTGCTAGGACTAACAACCACAATAGCTAAATCGTAATAAAGCAGGTTTGTAGCGAGGTGACGCACCCCTTGTTCAGGCGTAGCGCCCTGCAACAACGACTCGAAACTAAGCGCATGAACCTGCAGTTGTTTGTAAGTGCCCGCATAAGTTTGGGCCCAAGCACTGTGCTGATCCAGCAATAATACACACTGATTAATAGGTTTCATGGTGATCCCCTGTAAATAACTAAGTGCTTTCATCATAAAAAGCCCTGAGTAGAGTCACCATTCGTATTAAACGCAAAAACTCATTATTGTGGGAGCGTAGTAATACGTAAGGTTAAACCTGCAGTTAGCACTCACAAAATAGGCGCCTAAAGGCGCCTATTTAAGCAAATTCAACTCGACTTAGTGACGAGGTGCTTTGCGGAATTTGCGGGCAGCTAGAGCTTGAGCTGCCAACATAGCTAGTTCAGCTTCGACTACGGCGATATCGGCTTTGTCTTTGGTTTTGCTTAAGGCTTCTTCAGCTTGCTGACGTGCTGCAAGTGCTTTTTCCTCATCCAAATCCTCGGCACGAATCGCTGTATCAGATAAGACCGAAACCATACCGGGCTGAACCTCGAGAATACCACCAGCAATAAAGATAACCTCTTCAGTGCCATCGGTAAGTTCGATTTTCATGGTACCCGGACGAACGCGAGAAATCAAAGGCGTGTGGCCTGGCAAAATACCTAGCTCACCGGTTTCTCCGGGTAACACCACAAATTTGGCTTCACCGGAGAATAATGATTTTTCTGCGCTGACTACGTCAACTTGAAGCGTACCCATGATCAATCCTTATTAGAGGGTTTTGGCTTTCTCGATGGCTTCGTCAATACCACCTACCATGTAGAAGGCTTGCTCGGGCAACGCATCGCACTCGCCATCAACAATCATCTTGAAGCCACGTAAAGTTTCAGCCAAGGACACAAACTTACCTGGTGCGCCAGTAAAGACTTCAGCAACGTGGAAAGGCTGTGACAAGAAGCGTTGGATCTTACGTGCACGGGCCACGATGAGTTTGTCTTCAGGGGACAATTCATCCATACCCAAAATAGCAATAATATCGCGTAGCTCTTTATAGCGTTGCAATGTCTGTTGTACACCACGTGCAATAGCATAGTGCTCTTCACCCACAATTTGTGGATCAAGCTGACGGCTGGTGGAGTCTAGTGGATCTACTGCAGGATAAATACCCAAAGCAGCAATATCACGAGACAATACAACCGTAGAGTCTAAGTGCAAGAACGTAGTGGCTGGAGACGGGTCAGTCAAGTCATCCGCAGGCACGTAAACGGCTTGAATCGATGTAATAGAACCGGTCTTAGTGGAAGTAATACGCTCTTGGAGCTTACCCATTTCCTCGGCTAGAGTAGGCTGATAACCTACAGCAGAAGGCATACGGCCTAGTAGCGCAGATACCTCTGTACCGGCCAAGGTGTAACGGTAGATATTATCAACGAAAAATAGAACGTCACGACCTTCGTCACGGAATTTCTCAGCCATGGTTAGGCCGGAAAGCGCAACACGTAGACGGTTTCCAGGTGGTTCGTTCATCTGACCGAATACCATGGATACTTTGGACTCTTTCAGGTCATCAAGTTGAATTACACCCGCTTCAGCCATTTCGTGGTAGAAGTCGTTACCTTCACGAGTACGCTCACCCACGCCAGCAAACACAGATAAACCGCTGTGCTGTTTAGCGATGTTGTTAATGAGTTCGAGCATGTTAACTGTCTTACCCACACCCGCACCACCGAATAGACCTACCTTACCACCTTTAGCAAAGGGGCAAACCAAGTCAATCACTTTAATACCGGTTTCGAGTAATTCAACAGAAGGAGACAGCTCGTCAAATTTGGGGGCTTCTTGGTGAATAGAACGAGTCTCGTCTGACTCGATCGGGCCTACCTCATCAATTGGACGCCCTAACACGTCCATAATGCGGCCCAAAGTGCCCGTACCTACAGGCACAGAAATAGGTGCACCTGTGTTTAATACGCCCATACCACGGCGTAAGCCATCGCTGGAACCCATAGCAATAGTGCGAACTATGCCGTCGCCTAATTGCTGCTGCACTTCAAATGTTAAGTCGTGTTCTGCAAATTTAGAATCTGCATCCACTAACTTGAGTGCATCATAAACTTTTGGAATGCTGTCGCGGGGGAACTGAATATCCACCACGGCGCCGATGCACTGAACGATGGTACCGTTGCTCATGTTTAGTCCTTGCTTAATAACGTATACGGTAAGCCTAGCGATAATTAAACCGCAGCGGCTCCCCCCACGATTTCAGAAATTTCTTTAGTAATAGCAGCTTGACGAGTTTTGTTGTAGACCAATTGCAACTCATCAATCACTTTTGCCGCGTTATCGGATGCGGATTTCATCGCAACCATACGCGCTGATTGTTCCGAGGCCATATTTTCAGCCACAGCTTGGTAAATCAGGCCTTCTACGTAACGCTGTAATAGATCATCGATTACAGCCTTAGGATTGGGCTCGTAGATATAATCCCAGCCATATTCGGACTTATTAGCTTTCTGTGCGTGTTTGAGGGCGTCGTCGTCTTTAGACTGGAAAGGATCATTAAGATCGCTAGGCAGTGGTAAAAGACGAATAAAAGTGGGCTCTTGTTTCATGGTGTTTACAAACAAACTAGTTGCTAAGTAAACGGCATCAATTTTGCCATCCATGTAATCATCAAGCTGTACTTTAATTGAGCCGATTAGACGGTTTAGGTCTGGTTCGTCACCCAACTGCACCTCTTGTGACACCAAGTTCGCACCAATACGTGCTAGCGTCGATGCACCTTTGCTACCGAAGGCAGTAGCCTGAACTTGAACATTTTGATCCGCAAAGTCGCGCAAGCGGCTTAAAACCAAACGTAAAATGTTCGTATTCAACCCACCACACAGGCCTTTATCGGTAGTAACTACAATCACGCCTACGCTTTTCAGCTCTTTGGCTTCAACCATATAAGGATGAGAGTAGTCAGGGTTAGCCTGCATCAAATGTGCAGCAATTTCGCGCACTTTTTCTGCATAGGGACGGCCAGCACGCATCCGTTCTTGCGCTTTGCGCATTTTGGACGCCGCGACCATTTCCATGGCTTTGGTGATCTTGCTCGTATTTTGTACGCTCTTGATCTTTGTACGAATTTCCTTAATTCCGGCCATCACACTTTCCTGTAAAGGCATTGTTGAGCCTGACTAAGCAGGCTCATTCAATGTGCCTATGAGTTAGAATGCGCCGTTCTTTTTAAAGTCTTCGATAGCAGCAACTAATTCGGCTTCGTCTTCTTTACCGAGCTTGTTGGCTTCGGTAATACGTTGTACCAAATCAGCCTTCTGACTGCGCAAGAAGTCTTTAAGCGCTTTTTCAAATGACAAAATCTGCTCGACTTCGAGGTCATCAAAGTAGCCATTATTGATGGCAAAGAGAGAGACAGACATTTCCCATACTGGCAGTGTGACGTATTGAGGCTGTTTAAGTAGCTCTACAACACGACGGCCACGCTCTAGCTGACGACGAGTTGCCTCGTCAAGATCAGAAGCAAACTGAGCAAAAGCGGCTAACTCACGATACTGTGCCAAGTCGGTACGAATCCCACCGGACATTTTTTTCATGATGTTAGTTTGTGCTGCACCACCCACGCGAGATACAGAAATACCAGCGTTAATCGCAGGACGAATACCTGCGTGGAACAAGTCTGTTTCCAAGAAGATCTGACCATCTGTAATAGAAATTACGTTGGTAGGAACGAAAGCAGACACGTCACCCGCTTGGGTTTCAATAATAGGCAGAGCAGTGAGTGAACCTGTTTTACCTTTTACTGCGCCATTGGTGAATTTTTCTACGTAGTCGGCGTTTACACGAGCAGAACGCTCGAGTAGACGGGAGTGTAAGTAGAACACGTCACCGGGGTAAGCTTCACGCCCTGGAGGACGACGCAACAAGAGAGAAACCTGACGGTATGCCCATGCTTGTTTGGTTAAGTCATCGTAAACGATCAGTGCGTCTTCGCCGCGATCGCGGAAGTACTCACCCATGGTACAACCCGCATAAGGGGCCAAGTACTGCATGGCAGCAGACTCAGATGCCGCTGCAGCAACCACGATGGTGTACTCAAGCGCACCGTGCTCTTCGAGCTTGCGTACTACGTTGTTGATGGTAGAGGCTTTTTGACCCACCGCAACGTAGATACATTTAACATTTTTACCTTTTTGGTTGATGATGGTGTCAACTGCTACAGCTGTTTTACCAGTCTGACGGTCACCAATAATCAACTCACGCTGACCACGACCAATAGGTACCATCGCGTCAATCGCTTTAATACCAGTTTGTAGAGGCTCATCAACAGACTGACGTGCAATTACCCCTGGGGCAACTTTTTCAATAACGTCGGTTTCTTTTGCGTTGATAGGACCTTTACCATCAATCGGGTTACCTAGCGTATCTACCACGCGGCCTAAAAGTTCAGGGCCAACGGGAACCTCTAGAATGCGACCTGTTGTTTTAACGGGGTCGCCTTCGGAAATGCTGGTGTATTCACCTAGAATTACCGCACCAACGGAATCACGCTCTAAGTTTAGAGCTAGACCGAAAGTGTTATTTGGAAACTCTAGCATTTCGCCTTGCATTACATCGGACAAACCGTGAATGCGTGTAATACCGTCAGTAACGGCTACTACCGTACCTTGGGTGCGAACGTCTGTGGACACGCTTAAGCCTTCAATTCGGCTTTTTAGCAGTTCGCTGATCTCAGACGGGTTAAGTTGCATGTTCAGACTCCTGGAATCCTGTATTCTGGCCGGCGATCAAGCTGCCAGTGTGTCGCGCATGCGGGCCAGCTGGGCCTGCACGGAAGTGTCAAGTACTTGGTCACCAACCATTACGCGTACACCACCGATCAGAGCAGCGTCCACGGTCACCTCGGGTATAAGTTTCAAGCCAAACTTCTTTTCTAGAGCACTAACCAGCTTGTTAAGTTGCTCGGGGCTTAATTCAAAGGCGCTTGTAATTTGCGCCAACTCAGAGCCTTCGAGTTGGTGTTTCAATGCCTCGAACTCTTCATAAATATTGGGTACTACTGATAAACGCCCATTATCTATGAGTAATTCGAGAAAGTTCCGCGCTTTATCTGTAAGCGGGGTTTTCATCAGACCTGTAAACAGCTCGTAACGCTGTTGGTTAGTTATACCTGGTGTATCCAGGATCTCGCTAACCTCTGGGTGACCGGCCACCTGAGCCATTTCGGACAACAGGGCCGACCACTGCTCCAGCGTACCCTCTGTGCGTACAGATGCAAAGAGAGCCTCGGCGTAAGGTCTGGCAATAGTCGATAGTTCAGCCATGGCCTGCCTTCAGATTAAAGTTCAGCCTCTAGCTGCTCGAGCAGCTGGGCATGCGCTTTGGAGTCAACTTCGCGTTGCAGGATCTGCTCAGCGCCTTTAACTGCCAATACCGCCACTTCGCTACGCAATGTATCACGTAAGCGTTGCACTTCTTGTGCGGCATCGAGTTGAGCTTGCGCAATAATGCGCGCTTTTTCCGCTTCTGCCTCATGGCGAGCCTGTTCGATTAGCGCGGCAGCTTGCTTTTCAGCTTCGACCAAGCGCGAATGGTTATCAGACTTTGCGGATGCTTCCATCAGACTAATACGTGCCTGAGCTTGTGCTAGGTCAGCTTTGCCTTTTTCGGCAGAGGCTAGGCCATCAGCAATTTTCTGGCGACGATCATCGATTGCTTTTGTCAAAGGTGGCCATACGAACTTCATCGTAAACCAAGCTAAGACGAAAAACACGATCATCTGAAAAAAGAGAGTCGCGTTTAAATTCACGGTCGTTTCCCTTATATACCACTCGTGTCCGGTACTATTGTGCTACCTGACACCATCTAATCAAGCCGTTTGCGGCGCGCTTATGAGCACCGCTCACGACTGCCTGTCCGCCATAGGGGCAGCGGACCCGCGCCGCAATTAACCAACAAATGGGTTAGCGAACGCAAACAACATAGCAATACCAACCCCGATTAGGAAGGCCGCATCAATTAGACCTGCTAAAAGGAACATTTTGGTTTGCAATGCGTTCATTAGCTCTGGCTGGCGAGCAGAGGCTTCTAGGTACTTACCACCCATTAGGGCGATACCGATACTGGCACCAAACGCACCCAGACCGACGATAATACCGCAAGCAAGGGCAACGAAAGCAACGTTGGTCATGACAACTCCTTGGTTAAAAAGCTTATGAGTTCAAAATTACAAAAAAACGGCGTAGCAGAAGAATTCTGCATCCCGAGTCTCGGTGACCGACCAAGACTCGGAAACTGATTAATGGCTTTCGTGAGCTTGACCGATATAAACCAAGGTCAGCATCATGAAAATAAATGCCTGCAAAAGCACGATTAAGATATGGAAGATAGCCCATACAGAACCCGCTAATACATGGCCAATACCCAAGCCTATGCTTGCGCCATTAAACCCTGTCCATGCACCACCCAACAAGGCGATCAACATGAAAACCAATTCACCAGCAAACATGTTGCCGAATAGTCGCATCCCTAGGGACACAGTCTTTGCACCGTACTCAATGAGGTTTAAAAGTACGTTAAAGGGTGAAAGCAATACACCTGCAATCCCACCAAAAGAGAAGGGAGCAGTAAAGAGTTCTTTGACGAAACCACCTGGGTTCTTAATTTTAATGCTGTAGTACAAGGTGAGCAGTAATACACCTAGGGACATACCCATAGGTACGTTCAAGTCAGCAGTAGGTAGAATACGATGGTAGTAGAGAGGATCGCCAGGTTCGGCACCTAGACCAGTAGTTACTAGAGTCCAGGGCAGCAAATCAACGGGCAACAAGTCGAGCACGTTCATCAGAACGACCCAGAGAAAAACGGTTAAAGCAAGCGGAGCAACGAACTTGCGTGACTCAGCATTCAGCACAATGGATTTAGCCTGATCGTCTACCCAGCTAACAAGCATTTCAATAGCGGCTTGGAAGCGACCTGGTACGCCCGGCGTAGCAGTGCGCGCAGCACGATACATAACATAGACAGCAATTAGGCCTGTCAATAACGACCAAAAAACGGAGTCATAGTTGATTATGCTGAAATTAGCGAGTACATCCTGTTTGGCACCAGTACTGTTTAAGTGCACAAGGTGGTGCTGGATGTAATCTGACTGAGGCGTATTAGTACTTGCGGCAGCCATCTGTTATTACCCTGTTATGTTAAAGGCCTAAGCCAAACTATTAAGGCAGCTTGCCCAACGCAAGCAGCACTACGTATCCTTTTAAAACACCTATCAAACCAAACAACAAAGCAGGCCAAACTAACCAGCTACTGAATTGCCACGCAGCCACACCTAAAATGGCTATAGCTGAACCCAACTTAAATGCTTCGCCCCAAAAAAAGGACATAGCTGTGGCATTGGCTCCGCCCATTAGCCCAATAAGTAACCGCACGGCAAATATGGAATTTGGTAAGAAATAAGCCCCTGCACCAACCAATGCCGATGCTGCCGCTTCATTACCACCTAGCCACCACGATATAAGCACTACGACTAAAGCCAAAAATGCTTGCGCAGTTAATATCTTTACTATGCCTACTGAAGAGCGCTTTGCTAAACGAGCACGCTGTTCTGGCGTTAGTACGATGGCTTCAGTATCTGTTTGACTTTCAACTGCTGGCATCTGCTTTACAGTTTGAGTAGGTTTGTTGACCCGCTGCATATCTTAGTCGTTCCTGATAAATCTAGCAAAAAAGCGTTTAAAATCACACCTTTTCGCGCTAAATAGGGAGTACCAAAAGACAGGCCGTCGGTGTCAAGCCCATGAAGTATAGCTTTATTTTTTTGATGGAAGCAAATCTGTTTTCATTTTTGTAGAACAAAAAACAACCAATTTGCCAATACAACGATGTATTTTTAGGCTCAAACCCCAGCGAAAAGCCCTAAAAACAAGGGTCTGAGCCATGATTTTATTTTATTTATGCTTAAACTGCGGTTGACGCTTTTCTACAAATGCCGCCATCCCCTCTTTTTGATCTTGGGTACCAAACAGGGCGTGAAAATTGCGCCGCTCAAAATGCAGACCTTCTTCGAGGCTACTTTCAAACGCTCGGTTTACACACTCTTTAGCCATCATTACTGATGGCAGCGACATGGATGCAACAGTTTGGGCTAATTGCATGGCTTCTGTCATCAGCATTTCGGTCGGCACAACTCTAGACACTAAACCCAAGGCATCGGCCTCCTCTGCATTGAGCATGCGACCAGTTAAGATCAAGTCCATCGCTTTAGCTTTACCTAGAGCTCGTGTTAGGCGTTGTGTACCACCATAACCAGGAATGACCCCTAACTTAATTTCAGGCTGACCAAAACGCGCATTTTCTGCTGCCACAATCATGTCGCACTGCATGGCTAGCTCGCACCCCCCGCCTAAAGCATAGCCAGCGACAGCGGCAATAACGGGTTTACGCAAACGACGTAGTGCCTGCCACGGACCGCCTAAATAATCGTCGTTATAAACATCGCTAAAGTTCCACTGTGCCATCTTGCCTATATCGGCCCCGGCAGCAAATGCCTTTTCATTGCCTGTAATGATCATTACACTGATAGAAGGATCGGCATCAAACTGACCTGCTGCATGGGCTAACTCTGCAATCAAATCATTACTAAGGGCATTCAAAGCCTGTGGACGATTTAATGTTAAAACGCCTACGCGGCCTTGTGTTTCAACTAGCACTAATGATTCACTCACATTGCCTCCGATTATTTACATAAAATGAAATGATGGAACACGATCACATTCTTTACCGCCTACGCTTTGATGACTTGCATGGGCATCGCATTCATGTACGTTTACGTATTCCTCAGCCAGACCCCGCAGGCCAGACTCTTTTTCTACCAGCATGGATTCCTGGCAGTTATTTATTACGCGATTTTAGTCGCCAAATAGAAAACATTCAGGCTTTTTGCGAAAACCGTCCTCTGACCATACAGAAAATCGCAAATCATGAATGGCGTTGTGCACCTTGTTCGGGCGTATTAGAGATAGAGTACGTGGTCTATGCATGGGACTTATCGGTACGCAGCGCCCATGTGGATGACAGCCATGCGTTTTTTAATGGTACCAGCGTCTTTTTAGGGGTAGCAGGCCAGGAAAGCCAGCCTTGTTTTGTGCACCTCAGTGCGCCACCCAGCAAACCTGACTGGAAAGTTTATACTAGCCTACCCGAAGCCAAAAATCACCCTGATGCCGCACAACGACATGGTTTTGGTCTTTATACGGCACCGGATTACGACGCCCTGATTGACCATCCTTTTGAACTGGGCACCCCCTACTACATTGCTTTTGAGGCCTATGGCGTTACACACGAGCTCGTTTTTACTGGGTTAATACCTTCTATAGATTTGCAGCGTATTGCCGCGGATGTAAAAAAAATCTGCGAAGCTCAAATTGCTTTGTTTGAGCCCATTACCCACGAGGTTCCCGTACTAGATAGCTCTGACCGCTATGTGTTTATGACGCTGGTAACGGCAGATGGCTATGGTGGCCTAGAGCATCGCAGCTCCACCGCTCTAATGGCAGCCCGCCACGATTTGCCTACTTTACACTGCGACCCACAAACCAAATCTAAAGGCTACCAAGATTTTTTAGGCTTAGTCAGCCATGAGTATTTCCACACATGGAATGTAAAACGCATCAAGCCTGCTGCTTTTGCCCCCTACGACTTACTACGTGAAAACCACACTCGACTCTTGTGGGTGTTTGAGGGCTTCACTTCTTATTACGATGAGCTCATGTTGTGGCACTCAGGGGTTATTGACCAAAAAACTTTTTTAGAGCGTCAAGCCCATGTGATAGGTTTGGTGCAGCGTACCGGCGGCAGACTCAAGCAATCCACCGCAGAAAGCTCGTTTGATACCTGGACACGTTTTTACAAACAAGACGAAAACTCCCCTAATGCCCTTGTTAGCTATTACAGCAAAGGGGCCTTGGTGGCGTTGGCATTGGACTTGTATATTCAGCACCACAGCCAAAAACAAAAAAGCTTAGATGATGTAATGCGTCTAATGTGGCAACGCTATGGGCGTGATTTTTACCGAGGCAAGCCTATAGGGGTCGCTGAAGATGCTATGCCGGCGCTTATACTCGAAGCAACCGGTGTGGATGTGACCGATTTAATTACTCGCTACGCGGAAGGCCGTGAAGACCCGCCTTTGACTGAGCTATTTGCTTTGCACTCGATTGAGCTTAAAGCCGTAGTTAAAGACCCAACCTCTACCTTAAATGTACGCTTAAAGGACAGCGGCTCCGAAGTAAGCATTGCCACCGTTTATGAATTTGGGGCCGCTCACCAAGCCGGTCTTTCAGCAGGTGACCTACTTGTTGCCGTAGATCGCTTGCGTATCCGTTCATCGCAACAACTACAGCAACTACTTGCGCGCTATCAAGCCCAAGACGTCGTAACCCTAACGGTCTTTCGCGGCGATGAGTTGCGCCACTACGAGGTTACCTTGGCCGCTCCTATTGCTGATCATTTTGAACTGACGGCGCAATCATGACTTCACGTAAAATAGCGCTTGTTACTGGTGCCGCTAGGCGTTTAGGCCAACACATTGCATTAAGCCTGGCCCAAGACGGCTGGGATATTGCATTGCACTACCATCAATCACAAGCCGATGCTGAGCAAACAGCTGTCTCCATTCGAGAGCTTGGGCAACGTTGTGAGCTATTTAACGCTGACCTAAGCCAAGACCAAGCAGGTCTCAAACTAATGAACGCAGTGCATGAGCGCATGGGGCCAATTCAGGCCCTCATTAATAACGCAGCGCGCTTTGAATATGATCATGCAGCCAATTTTTCCGCTGCCTGCCTGCAACAGCACTTAGGGTCAAATCTAATCGCTCCGCTTGAGTTAATTAATGCGTTGGGCACACAAAAACCACAAAATGAGCCTGTAGTCGCAATAAACCTGTTAGATCAAAAGCTTTGGAGCTACAATCCTGATTTTTTCTCGTACACCTTATGCAAAGCTGCCCTGAAAGCTGCCACCACCATGATGGCCCAAGCGCTGGCTCCACATGTACGAGTGGTAGGCATTGCGCCAGGTTTAACCCTGCCAAGCCATTTGCAAAGTGCTGATGATTTTGAGCGCACCCATAAAATTTCCCCATTGGGCCATGGCAGTCGCGCCGAAGACATTTGTCGTACCGTGCACTATATTCTACAAACCCCCAGTCTAACAGGCAGTTGTATTTTGGTTGACGCGGGGCAACATCTTTTAGGGCTACAGCAAGACTTCAGCCTGCTTTAATTTTGGAATTGTGGTTTTATGATTACCCCCCCTTTTATGCGTCGCATTTTTATTGATCAGCTTGTTATTGCCGCACGCATCGGGATCCTAGAGCACGAGCTACGCGCCACGCAGCCTATACATGTTAATGCAGAGTTTGACACGGTCGTGAACCAGCCCAGTAATGACAAAGACATTGATAGCGTTTTAGACTATAGGCAACTGCGTCAAACCATTATTGATTGTTGCACTAGTCAACACGTTAATCTTTTAGAAACACTGATTGAGCATACCGCTCAAACCATTTTGCAGAAATTTCCTAGTATTCATCGCGTTCACTTACGCATTAGTAAACCCCAAGCTTTTTCCGACTGCGCTGGCGTCGGTATTGAACTTGAACTTACCCGCTAACTCCTATGGCTCCTACCCACGAATTCCCCACTAAAGCCGAGCTAAAACAAAAGCACGAAAACAATAAACTAGAAAAGCGCTTATTACGGGAAACCGGCCGTGCTATTGCTGACTTCAACATGATTGAAGACGGCGATAAAGTAATGGTTTGTTTGTCCGGCGGTAAAGACTCGTATGGTCTATTGGATATTTTGCTTAAACTCAAGGCTCGAGCTCCTATTCATTTCGACATAGTGGCTGTAAACCTAGATCAAAAGCAACCTGGTTTTCCAGACGATGTATTGCCAAACTATTTAGAAAGCATCGGTGTGCCTTATCATATTGAGACCCAAGACACTTACTCTATAGTGACTCGAGTTATCCCCCAAGGCAAAACCTATTGCTCATTGTGCTCTAGACTGCGTCGCGGTATTTTGTACCGTGTTGCCGAAGAGCTAGGTGCTACAAAAATTGCATTAGGCCATCATCGTGACGATATTTTAGCGACCTTTTTTCTGAACCTGTTTTACGGTGGCCGCTTAAAAGCCATGCCACCCAAGCTGCAATCAGATAACGGCCATCATATTGTGATTCGGCCTTTGGCCTATGTGGCAGAAAAAGATTTAATTGCCTATGCTAAGTTGCGTGAATTTCCTATTATTCCCTGTAATTTATGCGGCTCCCAAGAAAACCTGAAACGCCAGGAAGCCAACCGTATGATTGCTGAGTGGGATCAAAAATTCCCAGGCCGCACTTGGAATGTATTTGGCGCACTGAACTCGGTAGTGCCTTCGCACCTGATGGATCGCGAGCTATTCGATTTTGGCAACTTACGCGCCACAGGTACTCCTGATCCAGCTGGCGATACCGCTTTCGATAGCCCCGACTTCGCCCTCGACCCAGCCATGCCTCGTTTTGGTGAAGACGAAGAGGAAAGCCAAATCGTAACCTCAGAGAAAACCACACCGCGTGTGATTCCCCTAAGTCGTATTTAAAATTATCGTAATACAGATGGGCTAGTCATTTTCTGCCTATTACAGTTAATAGCTGACCTAGTCGAAAACCATAAAAATACTGACGTCATAGAATCGCTACTGATATAATCAGGCTACCTGACAGCGTGCGAATACAAACAAAAGGTCTAAAAGCTCGTGCAAGCACGAGCTTTTTTGCATCGGCTCAGGTTCTACAGATGAAAAATACAATACGAGGAGCTTATTATGCGTTTAACTGCCAAAGTCTTAACTTTAGCTTTTACTATTTTGACCAGCACATCCATGGGCGTTGCCGCAGCCACCCCAGAACCCAATGCCATTCAAAACTACATCAATCAAATTTACCCTCAGGTCGAAGCCCTTTATCACGATTTGCATGCTAATCCCGAACTCGGCTTTGAGGAAGTTAACACCGCCGCCAAATTAGCTGAACAAATGCGTGCGCTTGGTTTTGAAGTAACTGAAAACGTAGGTAAGACCGGTGTAGTGGCTTTGTACAAAAATGGCAAAGGCCCAACCATCATGGTACGAACTGAGTTAGATGCATTACCTATGGAGGAAAAAACCGACTTGGCTTATGCCAGCAAAGCCAAAGCCCAGTATGACGGTGTTGAAACCTTCGTCGCTCACAGTTGTGGACATGATTTGCATATGGCCGCTTGGGTAGGTACCGCCCAAACCCTACTGAAGCTAAAAGATCAATGGCAAGGCACGCTGATGTTCATAGCTCAACCTGCTGAAGAAATAGGTACAGGGGCTCAGGCCATGATCGATGACGGCTTGTTTACACGCTTTGCAAAACCAGATTTTGCTTTTGCTCTGCATACCGACCCAATGGCCTATGGCAAAATAGGTTACCGAGCAGGGCCTATTACTTCTGCCTCCAACGACTTAGATATTACTTTTTTTGGACGCGGGGGCCATGGATCTGCACCACATAAAGCCATTGATCCCATTATTGTCGCCGCCAATTTCATCACAAATGTACAAAATGTAGTCAGCCGTCAAAAAGCACCCAGTGAGTTTGGTGTAGTAACCATTGGTTCTATTCAGGGGGGCTCTGCAGGCAACATCATCCCCGACTCTGTACGCTTGCAAGGCACGATTCGCAGCTATGAACCAGAGGTACGTGACCAACTGCTTACAGGCATTCGTCGTACCGCTTTGGCTACAGCTGAAATGGCCGCAGCTCCTACACCAGAAATCAGTTTAGAAGGCAGCACATCTGCTATTACTAATGACGCTAAAGTCGTAGAACAGGCCGTTCAAGCGATGAAGGTGCAACTGGGTGATGCGAATGTGGTGGAGGTCCCCCCAATTACTGCTAGTGAAGACTTCTCGGTCTTTGTCGATGCAGGGATTCCATCTATGTTTTTTTTAGTGGGCGTTACCGACCCCAAACTGATAGCTGCCGCTAATACAGCCAATGGTAAGCCGGTACCTTTTAATCATTCTCCATTTTTTGCCCCAGTGCCCGAACCTAGCATCAAAACGGGTGTACAAGCCATGACAGCCGCTGTGCTGAGCGCTTTAAAACCTTAGCATTACAAGGGGGCATGGCCCCCTTCAGGTGCAGGTAAAAGCATAACAAGCTTGCAATCGCTGCGTACTGCTAACCTAAAAGTAAATTGTTGATATACGCGTACACCATGCACTGGGTGGTTAAATTCGCGCACCCCTCCTTCGCGTTCGGTGACCAATTGCCGTCCCCACCACTGAGCAAACACCTGACTTTGCTCTTGCAGCTCGGCCACTACAGCTCGCAGTTCGGGTTCATCCACATGGGCTCCTACATCGGCCCGAAACTCTGCCACCACACGTTGAGCGCGGCGATCCCAATCCATAACTAAGTCACGCGCTGCGGGATCAGTAAAAATATAACGCAATAAATTCGGCATTGAGCTGTTATCTGGCCACCCATCAAATAGCTCTAGCAAGGCCGAGTTACGGGCCAAGACATTCCAACTACGATCTAAAATATAAGCCGGTGCAACAATGTGGTCTACGCAATCGCTTAACCCTTGAGGCAAGGGCTTTAGCTCGGCCCGCCCTGCTTCGGGGTCTGTACATTCAGCAAGCTCAAATAAGTAATGGCGCTCAGCGCGCGATAATTTAAGAGTTTTAGCCAAACGCGCACAAACGGTTGGGGAAATGGACACATCACGGCCTTGCTCGATCCAGGTATACCACGTGACACTAATCGCACATAACTGGGCCACCTCTTCACGACGTAAACCAGGTGTACGACGGCGTGTGCCGGTTGGTAGCCCCCAGTCTTGGGGCTGAACGTGGGCGCGCGCTTCACGTAAAAAATTACCCAGCGTTTTTCTGCGCAGCGTGGCTGCACTGGATGAGGATGTACTCATGCTTAGCCTTTTATGATACTAAATTGATTTTTTTAAGTTTATTAACTATCTTTTCGGCTAACCGAACCGTATTCGCAGAGCTTTGATAGAGCATTGAAAACGATCATAGACAAATGCCCTTATTTAAATCTATGCAAACAACATAACACAACCCTTTCACGCTTGCCGAGCCATGCTTTAAGGCTAGTTTTTATTATTAGCAGGCGTCTTTTTCAACATAGCAATACACCGAAATAACAGACAAAACTAAGAACGGACGCTTGCCAACCCTGCTTGGGTTACAAGTCAATACTATGGGCACATGAAAGATTTTACTGCGCCTCTAGCATCAGAGCTTTATGTTAAGCTTTTTTTGCTTATTTTTGCTGCACCGCACCAATCTTATTTTCTCTTTTCTCTGCGCAAAAAGTGGTTATTTTCCAGTTGAAACTTCTTAAATCGTTTATGCTTAGTGTCTAGCAGTGATAGCTGTAACGATTTCTTTTTCAGACATACTTATTATGAGCCACACAACCTCAAACGATCCTTTTGTTATCGCGGGTAAAACCTATTCCTCACGCTTACTTGTGGGTACAGGGAAATACAAAGATTTTGACGAGACGCGCAAGGCGATTGATGCCAGTGGCGCTGAAATTATTACGGTAGCCATCCGTCGCACTAATATTGGCCAAGACCCCAATCAACCTAGCTTGCTGGACTATGTTCCGCCTTCTGAGTTCACTTTACTACCTAATACAGCTGGTTGCTATACCGCCGATGACGCCGTTCGTACCTTACGTCTCGCACGTGAGCTTTTAGATGGTCACAACCTAGTAAAACTGGAAGTGCTTGGGGACCCAACAAATTTATTTCCCAACATGCCTGAAACTCTAAAGGCGGCCAAAGTGCTAGTAGATGAAGGCTTTGATGTGATGGTTTACTGCGCAGACGACCCCATTCAATGCAAAATGCTAGAAGACATAGGTTGTATTGCCATTATGCCCTTAGCTTCGTTAATTGGCTCTGGTATGGGTATTATCAACCCGTGGAATCTACGTTTAATTATTGACCAGTCCTCTGTACCTGTGTTGGTGGATGCCGGGGTTGGTACCGCATCCGATGCCACGGTTGCCATGGAGCTAGGCTGTGATGGGATATTAATGAATACCGCTATTGCAGGGGCTAAAGACCCTATTTTAATGGCTGCGGCAATGAAACACGGTGTGCTTGCTGGTCGTCAAGCCTATTTAGCTGGTCGTATTCCTCGCAAATACTACGATGCCGATCCTAGTTCTCCTACCGAAGGTTTAATTCACTCTCGTTAACATGTCTACGATTATCCCTAATACTTTATCCATTGCCGGGGTTGACCCCTCTGGCGGGGCTGGTGTGTTAGCTGACATCAAAGCCATGAGCGCCGTTGGTGCCTATGGCACTGGCGTCATTACCGCGCTAACCGCACAAAACACACAAGGCGTTATGGGCATTTATCCCATAGATCTGGCCTTTATAAAAAAACAAATTGATGTACTTTTCGAAGACGTGCGTATTGATGCGGTCAAAATCGGTATGCTGGGCCAAGAGTCTGTCATTACCACTGTGGTTGACTGCCTTAGTCGTTGGCAACCGCCTCATCTTGTGGTCGACCCAGTTATGGTCGCCAAAAGCGGCGATCATTTATTAGAAAAAGCCGCCACAGCAGCCATGCGTGAAGCCATGTTGCCTTTAGCTACGGTTATCACCCCCAACCTGCCCGAAGCCGGAGTGCTGCTTGATATGCGCCCTGCCGAAACCTTAAAAGAAATGTATGGTGTAGCAGAAAAGCTGCGCCGCTTAATGGCAGACCAAGAAGACCGCTGGGTTTTTCTTAAAGGTGGTCATTTGCCTGGCTCAGACTGCACTGACCTGTTTTACAACGGAGACCAAATGGTGGAAATGCCAGCGCATCGTATTCAAACCAAAAATACGCATGGCACCGGCTGCACCTTGTCTGCTGCGTTGGCTGGGTTGCTGCCCCAAACAGACAATGCAATCCAAGCCGCTAAAATAGCCAAAGAGTACCTCTACAAAGCAATTGCACGCTCTGGCGACCTTAGTGTTGGATCTGGTCATGGTCCAGTCAATCATTTTCATGCTTGGTGGAAGCCTAGCGTTTAACTCAGACCCAGACCACCCCTAAAGGTGGTCGCTTACTTTGTTTTTATCACAATGAGTCACCCCTTAACTGGCATTATTGTTGCCATGCAAGAAGAGCTTGAGGTGATCTTGCAATCCCTTGTTAACGAACGTACAGTTCACCGTGCAGGCATGGAGTTTCATGTCGGCCAATACGCTAACCGCCCTGTAGTGGCCGTCATTTGTGGCGTAGGAAAAGTTAATGCCGCGTTATGCACGCAGATTCTTATTTCTGAATTTCAAATTGCACGGTTAATAAATATAGGGGTGGCAGGTGGCCTAGGACATGACATAAAGCCGGGTGACATCGTAATTGCCAATAGTTTAGTGCAACACGACATGGATCTTAGCCCTCTAGGTTTAGAGCGAGGGCAACTGTTCCGTTTGGATGTTTTTGACTTTAAAACGGATCACACCTTGCAAGAGTTAGCACTGCAAGCCGCAACTCAAATTTCCCAACACGATCATTTCATCGGTAGAATTGTGACGGGTGATCAGTTTATTGCCAATCCCGAACAAGCCCAAGCTCTGCATGATCAGTTTTCAGCTCTTGCTTGTGAAATGGAAAGTGCAAGTATTGCTCAGGTCTGTTATTTGAACCAGGTTCCTTTTATCTGTATACGTTCAATCTCAGACAATGCAAACACAGGTGCCCATATGGACTTCGCGCAATTCACTCCTATTGCCGTCGCCAATGCCAGTACTCTGTTACAGGTTATGATTCCTCTATGTGACCCAATGTCCATAGTCGCCTAGATCAAGGCATAATACGTAGTATGACAGTTCGTTACGCTCTGTCCTATTTTTGATTGTCCTGCTAATTAATAACTGCTATGAATATACATGCGCTGTCTGAACTGGAACTCGCCCGCTATTACATGGTCGAGCAACAAATTCGCCCTTGGTACGTAGAAGATGAAGATGTCTTGCAGGCACTCATGCAGATTCCTCGTGAAAATTTTGTGCCTCCCGCTTACAAGGCCATGGCATTTGCTGATACCGAAATTCCCTTAATCATTGACTCGGTCGATACCAACGAGTACATGCTTAAACCAGTTATCGAAGCCCGTTTAGCTCTTAGTCTCGAGCTAACCCCTAGCGATGGCGTGCTTGAAATTGGTACTGGCTCTGGCTATCAGGCGGCTCTTTTAGCTCAATTAGCTCAGCAAGTGACCTCTGTAGAGATCAACAGTACATTGGCCGCTTTTGCTACCGCAAACCTACAGCGCCAACATATCCAAAACGTTATTGTTGAAACCGGCGATGCTCATGAAGGCTGGGGCACAACAGAATACAACGCTATTTTGCTCACAGGCTCTGTGCCCACCGTGCCTGATGCACTTAAATATCAGCTTTGCATTGGCGGACGCTTAGTCGCTGTAGTAGGCACCAACCCCATCATGACGGCCATACGCATCACTCGCACTAGCGCTGCTAGCTTCGAGACAACGCCACTCTTTGATACGGTAATTAAGCCCTTGCGCGGCAGCCGCGTTTCCCGTTTTAACTTTTAATTCTTATGATGCGACTGCTTAGTAGTGTTGTTTTATGTTTTGCGACAGCAGCAACTGCTGCCGCTTCTTCGTTAGATTTATGGCAGGCATGGCAGTCTGCCCAACACAGTGACCCTCTGTATGCGGCTCAACAAGCCCAAACGCTTGCGTCTCAAGAGCAAATTGCTCAGGCCAGAGCCCAGCTTTTGCCTGAAATCGATGCTGTAACTAGTCTTCAACGAAACGACACGCGTCGCGCCAGTCGCTTAAACCAAGCCCAACAAAGCAACGCAAATCAATGGCAGTTACGACTCACTCAGCCACTGTTAGACCTCTCTGCCATCGCGCACTTCGAACGCTCTAAGTTTTTGGCAGCAAGCGCTCTTTTTGCTTTAGATAACGCCAAAAACGACCTACTACTGCGATTAAGTACGGCGTATTTTGACGTGCTAGCCGCTCAAGACAGTTTGCACTCCTTGCAGGCCGAGCACGACGCTATTACTCAACAAATGCAATCCGCAAAACTCGCGTTTGAGTTAGGCGGTGCAACCATTACCGATACCTACGAAGCGCAGTCACGACTGGACTTAATTAACGCGCAACTTATTCAAACACGCCAACAATTAGAAAGCCGGCGTCAACACTTAGCGCGTATTACCGGCTTACCTATTTATGAATTGGCCCCGCTACGCAACCCTATTACCCTTCCTCAGCCCGAACCTCGACAAGCTGACGCATGGGTTTACCAAGCCCAAAACCACAATCTTGAGTTAGCCCAGCGCCGTCTTGCGGTACAAGCACAGCAATACCAGCTTAAAGCAAGCCAGCGCGAGCACGCACCAACCCTATCGCTTCAAGCACGTAGCGGCAGTCAAAACACAATGGGTATTTATGGGCCCAACACCAGTCCGCGTGCACTAGATAGCAGCATCGGCATTGAACTCAGCATCCCGCTTTATAAGGGCGGCGCTATCAACTCCAAAGTGCGCGAAAACGCTTCGGTATTGCAACAACGCCTTTCCGAACAAGAAAATGCCCGTCGTGCCGCCACAGAAGCGGCTCAGGTGCATTTTGTGGGAGTAGAGTCAGGGTTGCTACAGGTACAAACATTAGAGGCAGCAGAGCGCTCTAGCCTTCAATCGGTACAAGCTAACCAAACCGCCTACGAAATAGGAGTACGTACTACTATTGATGTGCTCAATGCCCAGCAACAGCTCTATGAAACCCAACGTGCTTTAGCACAAGCGCGTTATAACACCCTGCTTCATGGGTTGAACTTAAAAAATGCCGCCGGACTACTACAAGAAAATGATTTACTACAGCTCAATCAACTTTTAGAGCACCCTTCCGGCTCTTAGCTGGCGCGTATTTTTTGCACTAAATCGGTGGTAGAGCGTGGGTGCTCGATAGGAATGGCTACGGCATCCCCTCCCCAGCTGCGTACCAAATGGGTTTCTGCCAAGGTTTCCATGTCGTAATCCCCCCCTTTAACAATAACGTCAGGACGTAGTAAAGCAATAAGGGCTTCGGGAGTATGTTCTTCGAACACGGTCACATAAGTGGTAGAGCTTAACGCAGCGAGCAATGCACAGCGGTCCTGCTCGGTATTCAGCGGACGCTCATCCCCTTTATTTAACGTCCGCACCGAAGCATCCGAATTTACAGCAACCACCAGGCTTGCGCCCAACTGTGCTGCTGCGTCTAAATAGCTCACATGACCACGGTGCAAAATATCAAATACCCCATTCGTAAAAACCAAGGGGCGTGGCAGCAATCCTGACTGTAGTGCTGCCACTAATGCATCGTGACTCAGAATTTTCTTATCGAAACGAGGCATATTATGGGGTAACGATTTTACGAGAAAGATCTTTGCGGTAACGGTTCAACGAAGCGGCTGACTCGAAATCCTCGCCCATTAAGAGCGACATGTTGTGCAAAATACGAGTGCTGACGCGTCCTTCCCACTCTTTATCAAAGCAAATTTGATTATCGAGCCAGTTTTCGAGCCAACCCGGTGAGGGCAGTTTGGATTGCACAGTATCATTAGGGAACATGGCTTTATTGACATGCAAGTTAGTGGGGTGTAGTGCCTGAGCCGTACGATGTGCAGATGCCATCAAAACCCCAATCTTAGAAAAAGCCAATCGGGTTTCAAGCTCTGATTGCTCGGTACCACCTAACTTCAAGGCTCGACGCATATAACGTAGATACGCGCCTGCATGGCGGGCTTCGTCTTGGGCCACAATTTGATAAATAGCCTTAATGACTGGCTCGGTATGCCAATCGGCAGCGCGTCTATACCAGTGATTAAGACGAATCTCGCCACAAAAGTGCAGCATCAAAGTTTCCATTGCGGGTGCAGGGTCAAACTCAAAACGCACTTTGTGCAGTTCTTCTTCTGTAGGCACAAGTTCAGGTCTAAAGCGTCGTAAGTACTCAATGAGCACTAATGAATGCTTTTGTTCTTCAAAAAACCAAACCGACATAAACGCACAAAAATCGCTATCGTCGCGATTATCGCGCATAAACATTTCTGTAGCTGGTAGTGCAGCCCACTCTGTAATGGCGTTCATTTTAATGGTGTAAGCTTGTTCGTCGGTTAGCTTACTACCATCAAACTCGTCCCAAGGAATATCATGTGCCATGTTCCATCGAACGGCTTCCATGGATTTAAAGAGTTCTGGGTAAAGCATAGTCATCCTTATGAATCTAGGCGTGGTAACAAGACACAATGCTTACACCACCGCATGACAAGTATTAGTTGCGGTCACCGAAATGTTGTAAATAGGTCTAATACTTGAATTAATAACAAAGAAACTTGGCGGCCGTGAATGAGTTAGCGCACCAACGCCCATAACCCAACCACTATTGCCACAGCCAACACCCCACACAGCACCATCAAAACTTTGTTTTGCTGCTGTTGCGCTAAACGAAGTCGTTGGAGCTCTTGCTTTATGTAGGGAGCCTGATCTGGGCGGCTCAAGTTTTCAAATACCAAACGAGGCAATTGAGGGAGCATTTGCGACCACTGACCTGCCTCTTGAGTCAGACGCTGTTTTAACCCTTGTAAACCGATACGTTGACGCATCCAGTTTTCCAAATACGGTTTAGCGGTATCCCATAAATCTAGCTCTGGGTCTAAGTCGCGCCCCATTCCCTCGACGTTTAATAGGGTTTTTTGCAACAACACCAGTTGTGGCTGAATTTCCACATTAAATCGTCTAGAGGTTTGGAACAAACGCAAAAGCACTTGCCCCAATGAAATTTGCGATAAAGGGCGATCAAAGTAGGGCTCACACACGGCACGTACGGCCCCTTCTAGCTCTTCTTCGCGCGTGTCAGACGGAACCCACCCTGATTCTATATGGAGTTGCGCCACACGTCTGTAATCCCGTTGGAAAAAAGCCAAAAAGTTTTGTGCTAAGTAGTTTTTATCAAATTCAGATAAAGACCCAACAATACCAAAATCGAGAGCAATATAGCGCCCTAGCGTGGCCGGATCATCAGAAACATAAATATTCCCTGGGTGCATATCTGCATGAAAAAACCCATCGCTAAAAACCTGACTAAAGAAAATTTCCACGCCTTTGCGTGCTAAGTCTTTTAGGTCTACACCGGCCTCGCGTAGTCGCTCAACCTGACTAACGGGGATGCCTTTCATACGCTGCATAGTTAAGACATTCGTAGCGCAGTAATCCCAGTACACTTCGGGCACAATCAGCAGTTCAGCTCGGCCAGACTCAAGGGAAAAATTGCGACGTAACTGGCTGCAATTGGAAGCCTCCCGAATGAGGTCTAGCTCATCATGTAAGTACTTTTCAAACTCAGCAACCACTTCGCGAGGGCGTAAACGTCGGGCGTCAGCCATCAAACGATGTGCTAAGTTTGCGAAGGTACGCATTAAAGCTAAGTCTTTATCTATAATTTCACGCATGCCAGGGCGTAAAACCTTTACTGCGGCCTCGCGCCCATCGTGCAATACGGCAAAATGCACCTGAGCAATAGAAGCAGAGGCCACCGGATCTATATCAAACCGCTTAAAAATAGTATGAGGCGACCCGCCGAGCGCTTTTTCTACCGTTTGAGCTGCAAGCTGAGAGGAAAACGGAGGCACACGGTCTTGGAGCAACGCTAACTCAGCTGCCACATCCGCAGGTATTAAGTCACGCCGTGTAGAAAGAACCTGCCCAAATTTTACAAATACTGGGCCCAATGACTCTAAAGCCAAACGTAAACGTACGCCACGACTAAATTTAGGCTTGCTGCCTAGACGCACCCAACGCAATAAACGAGCCGCCCATGGGTGCCGAATGCTAGAAAGCACGAGTTCGTCAAGACGGTATTTCAGCACCACACACATAATAAAAAGGAAACGATTAATTCTGAGCATCGTTTATCCTTTGACTGGAACCATAAGCTGATGAGTACGCTGCTCAAGCCTACCTAGCTTTTGTTCTAAATGCTGTAATTGGTCTTGCCAAATAGCCAAATAATCGCGGCTTACTAGTACCCCACTTTCTTCACCTAAGAACTCGGCCACGTTACCCTCTAGATGTTGAGCGCTACGTTGACCAGAAGTCATTAGGTGTCTGAGCGTAGCAACAATACGTACAGCTAAAAGGTCGCCAGTAAACCGAGCAATCTCGGCCTCTGGATCAAAACGTAACTGAGACACCACCTGTGCCACTGCATTCGCTAAACCTGCGTCGCCTTGGATATGCACCAGAGCCAACACCGCATCTGGGTTTGTGCTAGCAAATGCACCGGGAAGCTGACTCAGATGAGACGTAGGAAGAAGTAGCTCTACATCAGCAACTACGGCAGGGTCCGTTAAGCTAAGTTGGCCGTCATGGGTGAAACTTAACGATAACGGTAATGAACCAAGCGTACATTTCAGCGTGCGGCCTGCATACTGAGCCAAACGTTGCTGAGCCCAAGGCTCGCGGCTTAAGACAGCATTAAGCGCCCGCACTACTAAAGCAGTGGGGCGCATAGTGGCTGGTAAAGGCAGTGAAGCAAATAGGGTTGGCAAAGACACAGTCCACCTACATATTGGAATAAAGCCTTAGTTTAACCCGTAGAGCTATACATTAGTTATTTGTATTAATTTGCTGAATACCTGCTAACAACCAACCTGTGTTATCCGCTTTATAGAGATTCCAGACCTCTTCAAAACTAAAGGCCTCGGAATTGGGGTCTTCACGCAACATACCAGAATAACGTACGCTAGCTAAATGCCCATCTGTGACTTTTTCAATGCCAAGTAGCTCAGCATTTAACAACACAATCTGTGTATGCTGTGCTCCTTCGCGCGCTAAGATCTCGGGCGTAAGCTCCTTGAGCAAATCATCGGTAAGGTATTCGCTTAGGGCAGCTGGGTTGCCTTGATCCCAGAGCTCTTGAATATGACGGAACTGTTGTTTGGCATTATTCAAGAAGCTAGTGATGTCAAAGTCGGCCGGAATAAACCATGAGGGGTCGATGGCTTGAACAGGCTCGGTAGAAGCATCAAGGCCTGAAACAGGGGTGGCTTGGAAAGGCGTGCTTTGCGTTGCCGAGCCAGATGGCATTTGTGGGGTGGCGTCACGATACATAGATGATGCCTGCGCTGCGGACTGCGTAGCAGGTCGAGCTGCACCACCACGTAAACGACGCACTACAAATACGACAGCAAAAATGACTAGCGCAATGAGCACAGCACTGGATAAGGCTTCGAGTAAGGCCCCACCTAGACCTAAGCTAGACAATAAGGCAGCAATACCCAAACCAGCGGCAATACCTGCAATAGGACCTAGAAAACGTGAAAATCCGCTTTTAGGCTGAGCGGCGGCACCACTACGCGCCGCATTCGCATTGGCTGGCGTAGCACTGCGGTTAGTCGCAGCTGGCGGCTGAACGGCCTGACGTTGTTGCATCACATTGGATGACTGACGGCCAAAGCTTTTACCGCCCCCCATGCGACGCGCCTCGGCATCAAAAGATGCCGTCATCATCACTACGGTGGAAAAAGCCAAAACGGCTACAGCGGCAAAACGAGCTAGACGCTTAGAAATCATGAGAAACTCCTGTGGGTAAGATTTTTCACCCCAAACAGCGTAATAAAACTGACTATAAGCTGACAGATTAGCATAAGATCTGGGCCTTTAACCACCTTTATCTTTAGGTGTATACCTGTAGGTTATATGTCTACTTAATCAAGTCAGCCACTAAGAGCCCAGAGCCACCACCTAAACCAGGGCCTGGGTGCGTAGATGCCCCTATTTGATACACGTTGCTAACAGAAGTTTGATGCCCTTTAATTGACCCTTTTTTGGCAAAAGGTCTAAACCAAAAGAACTGGTCCAAAGAGCACGCACCGGAATAAATGTCCCCATCTACCAAATTCACATTTAACTGGTATAAGTCTTGTGGTGAAAGCACATGACGCCCCAGCGTCGCTTGCTCTAGATTGGGTATGTGTTGGGCCAGCTGCTGTACGAGACGATCTGCCACTTGCTCTTTGATCTCGTCAGTCCAACCGTGTGAGCCGACAGTAATACTGTGTGCAGAATCACCTTTTAACACTCTGGGCATGTCTTGAATTTGCAGCCAAAGAATCCACCCCCCTTCTGGAGCTCGGCTGGCATCCACTGCTACAGGCTGACCTACTGCAATGGTGGACTGACGGGGAATAAGTCCGCACTCAGCTTCCATCACCGACATGGAAACTTGATCTAAATCGGTCGCTAAATGCAATAAAGGCACGTTCAACATCTCTGGGTCTGCCCATTGTGGTTTTTCTTTTAACGCCAAGTGAATTTGCATCGCCCCACGCCCATAGTGGTAAGTACTGGCTGCTTTTTGCACCGCTGGAGAGGCGGTTTCTAACAGCGAACCATATAATTGGGTGGGCGTCACATTACATACCACCGCTTTGCTCGCGTAATACGTATCTTGACCACTTTGAACACCAATAGCACGACCGTTTTCAAGCAAAATGCGCTCTACATTTACGTTGGCATAAAGCTCGCCACCATGCTGACGAATTAAGCGCACAAAACCATCTACTAACTTTTGCCCGCCCCCTTTTACCACCGGCATACCGCCTGCCACTACCGCAGCAAACGTCAGCTTACCTATTAAGGCCGAGCCAGCATCTTGAGGCCCTAAGCCGGAATGCAAAACCCAAGGGGCTATTAGCGCACTAGTTTGTGGGTTGTGTACATGGTGTTGAGCCCATGTCCTAAACGGAGTCAGCGCACCTTTTGCAAAATCCAATACATCATCCAGCCCCCGTTTACGCCATTGCTGATACAGCAATTTAAAGGTAGCCCACTTGTAGGGAGAGCCCCCTAAAAGTCCAAACAGTAACTCAGCATTTTTTTCAAAAATCTCACTAACCATAGCACCAAAGACAGACCCGTCTTCGGGTGCAAAATGATCTATACGTTGAATCGCATCAGCCACATCTTTTTTTAGTGCTATGCTTTGCCCAGAAGGCGTCAAGACCCCAGTGGTGTAGCCATTATCTAGGAACTCAACGCCTACACTTGCCAAATCAGATTGCAGGCGTTGATAAGCCCCCCCTCCTAAAAATAAGGGGTACCAAGACGCCATCAATTCGTGGTGATAGCCAGGAAATAATTCAGTAGTGTGAATACAGCCACCAAAGTGCTCATTTCGCTCTAACACCAACGGTTTAATACCTCGCTTCACCAAAAGCAAAGCACACACCAATGAGTTCAAACCACTACCTACAATGAGTACGTCGTATTTGTTGTCTTTCATTTTTTATTCCTTTGTATTCACGGCTTGATTTAACCAATACCGCGGCCCTTTGCCTTGATCTGGGCCCAACACGGAAAAGCCCCCATCCACAGGAATGTCTACCCCTGTGATCCAACTGGCCTGAGGTGATACCAAAAAGCCAATCACAGCAGCCACTTCACTGGCATCCGCTACACGCCCTAAAGGATGAACCAGAGCCCCTACTTGATCTGCTTGAGAACGATTACCACTCACCATAGAAGAAAGAGCTGGCGACCATGTCCACGCTGGCGAAACAGCCACCACCCGTATCCCTTGGGGAGCCAACTCAGCGGCTAAGTTTTTAGTTATTTGTAATAATGCCGCTTTTGAAGCGGGATACAGTAAACGTCCCACCCCAGCAATTTTGCCACCAATACTGCCCAAATTAATAATCACACTGCCTGCTTGCATTAGGGGCACAATTTTTTGTGTTAAGAGCGCTGCAGAAATCAAATTTACATCTAAGGTCTGATGCCACTGCGCCCGAGTAGAAGCCAAACCTGCATCCTGATAAGAACAGGCATTGTTAACTAAATAATCTACCCGCCCAAACCTAGCTTCTATGTCGGCTAAGGCGTGATCCACTGCCTCGTCATCACAAATATTGACATGAAAAAAGTGATAAGCGCTCGCTGCTAAGTCAGCCCCTAAGGCTTGACCTGCTTCTAGATCAATATCAAGGACAACCACTTGATCGCCTTGGTGTAAAAAGTGCTGCACGACGGCAGCACCTATACCTTGAGTCCCCCCTGAAACCACAACGACTTTTTGAGTCATAGCTTCCCCTTAGCGCCAATCTGCCGCGCTCAAATGCGGCACGACATCAGCAATTAAACGCATGCTTTGTAATGAGTTCGCATGTGCTTGGGGTGGTGCCCCGCATGCATCTGCCGCTACAACGACTTTAAACCCCATATCCACCGCATGACGTACCGTACTTTCCACTACAGAGTGCGTTGCCACGCCTCCAATAACTAAACGCTGAGCCTGTAGTTTTTGTAGAATTACGTCAAGATCAGACCCATAGAAAGCATTAATACGCTTATGACTGACCACAAACTCCAACGGACTATGTTCTAAAGGCTCTAGTCCTGCATAGAACTGGGCACCCCAACTGCCGTCCTGCACTGCCCCCATCTGCTTCACCGCTTCTAGGATGGGAGCATTACAGGTTAGGTCAGCATAATCAGGGCGATAGGCCACACGCACATGGACAATGGGTACATTCATCTGTCTAGCCTGAGACAATAAAAGCTGTGCTGCATCAATCACTCGTTGGCGATCTGGGCTATTTGCTTCTATGCCTACGCGTATTTTTCCGTTTTCATGCAGCACTTCGTTTTGATAGTGCAATGCCAACAACACAGTACCCATGTGACTTCCTTAAAACTTACAGATGAACTTCTAGATTGCTATGTACATCTTCGCGATTCACCAAATTGACCTGTTTGAGATAAATTTGCCAACTGTCTTGGTGTGCTTTTAATTTGTAAATGTACGAGCCAGCTAATAAACGTTGCTCTCCTTTGCGCCACTCAACCACCTGAAAAGCGGCCTGTATAACCAAATACCCTTGTGAGTCCTCGCCAAGTATGGATACATTACTGATCAAGCGCGAGGACCGCGTAGGCGGTTGCTGCGACCAGTTTCTGTTATTTTCTAAACGCTTCATGCGCAACTCGCGCAGCATTTTGTTTTCCCAAAACAGAGAAATATGGTTGTACGGACTGGTCTGCTCAAACGAGTGAGGAGCCCAATACATGCCGTCCTCTGTCCATAAATTTAACCAAGGCTCCCATTGACGCTGATCTAAGTAGCGAGCCTCAGCATAAAGAAACTGTTTTACCTGCTCCAACTGCTCTAAGCTAAAAGCCACGGGGCGTAAACTGTCTATGCTGACATCAAAATCTATATCAAAAAGCATCGTTATTCCTTATGCAGCGTTCAACATGTATTTTTTCCAAGCGCGGTATAAATTACGTACAGGAAGCTCACTCGTCCCATTTATTGCTTTATACCCACCTTCGATGGTTTCATCCGTGCCATGGTAGCGGTGCATGCTGATCCAGTCTCCTCCATCGGTTAGGTTGCCTTGCTGACAACGACCATACAGCTCTACATCATCCGGCATCACATTAGAAGAAGGAGAGTTGATGAGATTGGCGTACATTAGACCGCGATGGAACAGTTCCTCTGGAGCGCCTTTTAAACGGAACAACTGAATTTCCACTTCAGTCTCATCTACTGCTACAGGACGAATAACGCGGAACTGTTGAAAAACAGTATGAGGAGAACCACTGCCGTACAAAACTGTGTTGTGGCGATTTTCACTTAATATTGCTAAAGCGCGCTCTGCGCCATACGCCTCTGTTAAAAGCTCATAGTGACGCTTAGAGACCGGGTCGGACTCAATAGAACCTGGGTCAAAAATGCCCTCCATATAGCCATGACCGTTATCAAACGCATACAGATCTAACTTTTCCCAAAACGTATAAGGTTCGCCATTTCCCGCCATAATGTGCAGCTCTAGTGGCATATGACCTTCTTCCGTCGCCTGTTCTTTAGCCGCAGCATGCGATGACTCATGCGTTACTACTGCATGCATGGTGTCATGCAAATTCTCATAAAACACTTTCCAATTCGAAGGCTGACGTACTTTAAAACTACCGCTAACAACTTCCACCTCTCCCACTGGAGAGCGATCACACATATTGTCAATGGAGCTTAAAACGCCACCCAAAAACTCAACCAAGCTCTCACCTTCTGGCGCTTGACTCGCAAACACAAAACCCCGATAAGAATCAACACGCGCTAAACGTCGCATGGAAAAATCGGGATGCTTGGGGTCAAAACAGGTCCCTTCGAAACCCGCTCGCATAGGAGCCGCTAAATGAGCGCCATCTAACTTAAAAGTCCAAGCGTGATACGGACAGCGGAAAAACTTTCCAGCATTACCACAGCCTTTAGCCACAACTTGGGCTCCTTTATGGGGACAACGGTTATAGAGCACATGCACTTGCTTATCACTACCACGCACCATAATCACTTCTTGAGTACCAAGAGTCGTCGTAATGTAATCCCCCACATTAGGCACTTGGCTTTCATGGCCCACATAAACCCAAATGCTGCCGTAAATGCGCTCCATTTCCATATTAAATATCGCGGGGTCGGTATAAAGACGTTTATGTACACTTTCGTCTCGAACCATTTTTGCTATGTCTTGTGTTGCAATCATTGTTGCCTCCTTACATGCTGCAATTTTTGTAGTAATTATCTTTGTAATCACTAAAAACCAAACCTAGAGTCTTATTTTTAATTTCCCCAGCATCGTCCTTATACACCTCTCGCATGTAATAGTTTTGGATGGGGTAATTATTGGTGTTAAATGCAAAGTCGCCTCTTACCGAGTCAAAATTTGCTTTTTTAAGCTCTGCTCTTAATTTGTCTTTATCGGTAATATCACCATTTAAGTTTTGAACTGCGGCTCCCAGTAAACGCGCAGCGTCATAACCCTGGGCCGCATACATAGAAGGAATACGACCATATTGTTTTTGGAAAGCTTCTACAAACTGCTTATTGGCTTCATTATCTAAATCAGCGGACCATTGCGCTGCATTACGCATCCCCACCATGGGTTCGCCTACGGCTTGGATGGTGTCCTGATCCGCCGAGAACCCAGGCGTATAGATAGCAATCTGTTGATTCAAACCCGAACTCACTAACTGCTTAATAAAGCTCACTCCCATACCGCCGGGCAAAAAGAAAAATACAGCATCGGCACCAGAGGCGCGGATTTGTGCAATTTCAGTCGCAAAGTCTAACTGTCCTAATTTCACATAGGTTTCATCAGCGAGCTCGCCTGTATACTCACGCTTGAAGCCATCAATGGTTTCACGACCACCCGGATAATTAGGCGCGATCACAAACACTTTTTTATAATTTGCTTCGCTCATGGACTTGCCCATCGCTGCAGGGATATCCTCGTTCTGCCATGACACAGTAAAAAAATTAGGATGGCATTTTTCTCCAGCAAAATCTGCTGGGCCTGTGTTGGTAGACAGATAAATGGTGTCATTATTTAAAATGCGTGGCATAACCGGCAACAGCACATTAGAAAACACCATTCCGGTCATGACATCCACTTTGTCACGCTTTAATAGGCGCTCCGCGGCTTGGCGTCCCTCATCGGGCTTTTGTTGGTCATCGGCAATCAATAAGGTGGTTTTTATACCGCCCAGTTGTTGATTACTTTGTAGAACTGCTAGCTCAAATCCGTCTTTTATTTCATTACCTAGTGCTGCACCAGGACCTGAAAACGTAGAAAGCAAACCAATTTTTAGCTCTTCTGCCACCGCTGCATTACAGGCTAAACCTCCTAAACCCAGCAAAACGGCTAACGCGGTTTTTTTCATTGCTGTCTCCTTAGTTAAGTAAAAACCCCAAGGGTTTTAAACTCAGATTGTTTTTTTTAGTCTGTTTTTTTATCTAAAATACTTTATATATAAAACAATCATAAGTAAGACATCCCGCCCTAACTAGCCATTTTGGGCACACCTTATCCACTTTAGGTAAATAGTTGGAGACACACTTTATGACGTCATGGCTTATGCATGGATTACAAAATTTGTATGCGTTGCCTCCGGTTTTTGAGTCATCAGATCCCCACATGACTAAAACAGAAACCACAGAATTTTTAAAAGAGCACACCTTGACTTGGCAAACAGGCACAGTTAACTCTGCCCTGCGCTGTACAAGTGTGGGGGCACTTTCTTTTTTAGTGCTACGTTATGGAGCAGCTGTACACGTGGCACCAGGGGCATTACATGATTTTTATTTGTTTCAAGTACCCATTCAGGGCCAATCACGTATTGGTGTCGGTCAGCACCGTATTCATGCCAATTACTCTACTGGAACCATTATCTCGCCCGAGTTAGCCTTACGATTAGATTGGGAGGAAGACTGCGAACAGTTTTTAATTAAAATTCCAGCAGAACGCTTAATTGAGGCCTGTGCGGTGCTATTAGATGTCACACCCCAAGAAAAAATCGAATTCCATCCCCGCTTTGATTTGACTCAGGCGCATGGTATGGCTTGGAAGCATCAAATAAATGCTTTATTAACTTATATTTCCACCTGTAGTCAGCCACCTGCGCAATGGTTAAAAAGCTACGAGTCTTCGTTGTTACAACATTTGTTGCTGACCCAGCCCAATAATTTTTCACATTATTTTAACTCGCCCACTGCTGTTAACGGCTCTAGACGGCTCCGTTTGGCAAGGCGCTATATTCATGCCAATCTCAATCAGGATCTAAGCCTAGCGCAAATTGCTGCAGCATGCGACTCCAGTGTGCGCAGCATGACGCTTGCATTTAGAGAACAACTAAACCTCAGCCCACAGTTATATATACGTCAGGCTCGACTTGAAGCCGTACGTCATGCGTTACTGCACGCGGCTCCCACTGCTACCGTGACAGAAATAGCTACTTTTTGGGGTTTTAATCACTTGGGTAGATTTAGTGCTTGGTATAAAGAGCGTTATGAGGAGTCCCCCTCTGACACTTTGCACAAATAACAGTGTCAAAAAAAGCCTGTTTTAACAGGCTTTTTAGGGTGTGCGCTTAAACCAATTTTAGACCCTCGTGCAAAGCACAAACACCGGCGGTTAAGTTGAAATACTGTACACGCTCAAAGCCGACCTCTTCCATCATGGAGGCTAAGGTGGCTTGGTCTGGATGCATCCGAATGGACTCAGCTAAATAACGGTAGCTGTCTTCGTCTTGAGCCACCACCTTGCCTATTTTGGGCAACACATTAAAGGAATACCAGTCATAGACAGGCGCTAGAGGTTTTGCCACCTGAGAGAACTCGAGAACCAAAAGCTTTCCTCCTGGTTTTAACACCCTAAGCATTTCAGCCAATGCTTGGTCTTTATGCGTCATGTTACGCAAACCAAATGCCACACTGACACGATCAAAATAGTTAGAGGGGAAAGGCAGAAACTCGGCGTCACAGACTGCCACCGGCGTCAGAATCCCCTTGTCTAAGAGGCGATCGCGACCGACCCCCAACATAGAGCTGTTAATATCAGTAAGCCAGACTTGACCAGTAGGGCCTGCTTTACGGGCAAAAGCCTTGGATAAATCGCCTGTACCCCCTGCAATATCAAGTACTTTCATACCAGGGCGTATGGCTGCACGCCCTATGGTGAACGATTTCCAAATACGATGCAGTCCAGCCGACATGAGGTCGTTCATAACGTCATAGCGTTGTGCGACCGAGTGAAAAATCTGGGCGACCTTAGCGGCTTTTTCTGTTTCAGCCACCGTTTGAAAACCAAAGTGCGTGGTTTCCGTAGATTGTGTTGGGGATGTTTTATTTTCCATGATGTCGTAATCGTACCGTAAATAACGGGGAAAACCCACGTAAAAAAGGAAATAACACACTATTTACTGGGTTGTTTTCACAAACTTGAAACATTAGCGCCATATTATGAAGCTATCTACTTAACTACGAGACGTATTTCACATTATGAGCACGACTATTCTTGTTATCGAAGATGAGCCAGCTATCCAAGAGCTGATAGCCGTGAACCTGTCATTTGCTGGGCATAAGGTATTGCGTGCCTATGATGCCGAACAAGCCCAAACCCTGATTCGGGCTGAGCTACCCGATCTTATTTTACTAGATTGGATGCTACCGGGGGCCTCGGGTATTACTTTGGCCAAAAAACTTCGCTCCGATGAGCGTACTCGTCAAGTCCCTGTGATTATGTTAACCGCAAAAGGCGCTGAAGCCGACAAAATTGAAGGACTAGAAGCCGGAGCAGACGATTACATCACCAAACCTTTCTCTCCCAAAGAGCTTCTAGCTCGTATCAAAGCCGTATTGCGTCGTCGTGCACCACAGCTAACAGATGATCTTATTGAAATAGGAAGTTTACGCTTAGACCCTACAACCCATCGGGTGACGGGTGCAGAAAAAACTCTTACTATAGGCCCAACTGAGTTTAGACTGTTGCATTTTTTTATGACCCACACAGAACGCGTTTTCTCCAGAGCCCAATTGCTTGATAAGGTGTGGGGGGACCATGTGTTTGTGGAAGAGCGCACAGTCGATGTACATATACGTCGTTTACGCAAAGCTCTAGAGCCTACGCAGCATGACGCACATATTGAAACCGTCCGCGGCGCAGGCTACCGATTTGCCGCCTCTCTTCCTGACAACCCAACCAAATAACACCTCAATCATGAGCAAAAACCTAAACACTCTCTTTTTTTGGGCCGTTTTTTCTGCCGCAATTGGATGGTGGTTAGGCCCCGCTACCGGCTGGGGACTATTTGCCTTAGGTTTATTGCTACTAATCCTAGTCGGAACGTTTCAATTACAAAAAATTCAACGTTGGGTAACTAATCTGGATGCACCTCCGCCTCCATCAGTAGGGCCATGGGATGAGGTGCTAGCCCCAATTTATCGAAAGCTAAAACAAAACCGGCTTTATATTCATGACCAAGATCGCCATATAGAAAGCATGATGATGGCAGCAGAGGCCCTGCCTGACGGAGCGGTAACGTTAAACAAAGAGCTGCATGTGCAGTGGTGCAATAAATCCGCCAGTCAGCATCTGGGTTTAAACCTAGCTACGGACCGACAACAAAGCATTTTTAATATTGTGCGATCTCCCGAGTTTGCACAGTATGCCCAAAGCCAAAACTGGGACCAAACCCTCACCCTACATATCCACCAAGGCAGCGAGGAAAAAACCCTAGCCTTGCATTTAACGCCATACGGTTTAGGGCAGTTTTTACTGGTTTCACGCGATATCACACAAATGGAAAAGCTAGAAACCACGCGTAAAGACTTTGTAGCCAATGTTTCGCACGAGTTACGCACACCATTAACGGTTTTATTAGGCTTTTTAGAAACCCTACAAGACATGCCAGCAGACTCGTTAGGGGTAGAGCAGCGAGCACGCTATGAACAAATGATGATTGAGCAGGCCCAGCATATGCAGGCCATTGTGGCGGATCTGTTAACCCTCTCCACGCTTGAGTCCTCTCCTACTTCTGATCAAACACCTATTGCTGTCACCCACCTAATTGAACAAGCGCTTACCCGTGCCCATGCTCTCTCAGACGGTCAACATGTATTTGTTACCGCTTTGGACGAAACGCTTTGGATTGAAGGTTCAGAAACTGAGCTGAGCTCTGCAATTAGCAACTTGCTAACCAATGCCGTGCGTTACACCCCCAAAGACGGCACCATCACCACCAGCTGGTTTGTCAACAATGATGGCACTGCCACTTTTTCTGTCCAAGACACAGGTATTGGCATAGCACCACAAGACATTCCACGGCTTACTGAGCGTTTTTATCGTGCCGACAAAGGCCGCTCGCGCGCGACCGGAGGCACGGGATTAGGTCTTGCCATTACCCGTCACGTCGTCTCTAGGCATCAGGCCGAACTGGAAATTAAAAGCCGCTATGCCGCAGGTAGTACATTCAGTATTCATTTTCCTGTGGATCGAGTTCGCATTCATAACAGTTAAGGCTATTATGGTCAGATAATACGTATAACACTTTACTTTGGAGTACAAAATTTATGTCTGATCAAGCCTCCATTCGTCCTTTTCACTTGGCGTTTCCTGTACGCGACCTTGACGAAGCTCGTGCTTTTTATGGTCAAAAAATGGGTTGCCCCGAAGGCCGATCCTCTGACCAATGGATTGACTTTAATTTATTTGGACATCAAATCGTTGCACACCTTGCTCCCGAGGAGTGCACGCCTGTTGCCACCAGCGATGTAGACGAGCACAACGTGCCGGTGCGTCACTTTGGTGTGGTGCTTGATATGACCACTTGGGAAGCGCTGGCCCAACGTCTTGAAGAGGACGGTACCGAATTCGTCATCAAGCCTTACATTCGCTTCAAAGGTCAGCCTGGTGAACAAGCCACCATGTTCTTTTTAGATCCCTCTGGCAATGCGCTAGAGTTTAAAGCCTTTCATTCTTTAGACTCTCTTTTTGCCAAATAAAAAAAAGCCACCCTCAAGGTGGCTTTTTATTTAGCTAATGAAGCAATTATAAAAACAGCTTATAGACGGGGTTATCGGACTCATTCCAATACGGATAACCCAGCTCATTCAAGAACTCTTTAAAAGCTTTCTTATCGGCAGGCGGCACCTGAATACCGACTAAAATGCGACCATAATCATCGCCCTGATTTCGATAATGGAAAAGACTAATATTCCACTCGGGGTTCATGCTGCTTAGGAAGCGGCGCAATGCACCAGGGCGTTCTGGAAACTCGAAACGATACAACACTTCATGCTGAGCTAAATCTGATTTCCCTCCCACCATATAACGTAAATGCGTTTTAGCCATTTCGTTATGCGTTAAGTTTAGGGTGGGAAAACCTTTAGCCACAAAATGCTGCTCGAGTTTGTCTACCTCTTCGGCTGACTGCGTTTGCAAACCTACAAACACATGGGCAGTGTCAGGATCAGAAATACGGTAATTAAACTCTGTTACAGAGCGATCCCCTAGTGCTTCACAGAGCCGTAAAAAACTGCCATGTTTTTCTGCTAGTGTGATGGCAAAAAGCGCTTCACGATCTAAGCCCACATCAGCGCGTTCGGCCACAAAACGCAGCCGATCGAAGTTCATATTCGCACCGGATGTGATAGCAATAACCGTCTCATCGCTGAGCTTGTGCTCTCGAATGTATTTTTTTGCACCTGCCATCGCCAATGCGCCCGCTGGCTCAAGCACACTACGTGTGTCTTGGAATACATCTTTTATGGCGGCACAAATAGCGTCCGTATCTACTAATACAAAATCATCAGCGTATTTTTGAGTGAGTTTAAAGGTCTCCGAGCCCACCTGTTTGACTGCAGTGCCATCAGAAAACAAACCAACATCATTTAGCACTAAACGACGCTTTGCTTTTACACTACGTTTCATAGCTGCAGAGTCTTCGGTTTGCACCCCTATGATTTTTATTTCGGGACGTAGCTGTTTTATATAAGCCGCAACCCCTGCAATAAGCCCGCCCCCACCGATAGGCACAAAAATGGCATGAATAGGGCCTGGATGTTGGTGCAGAATTTCCATCCCTACGGTGCCCTGCCCGGCAATGACATCGGGGTCATCAAAAGGGTGTACAAAAGTTAAGCCCTGCTGCTCCATTAAAGTCAGAGCATGGTCATAAGCGTCTGAATAACTTTCACCGGCCAGAACCACCTCGCCACCCAAATTACGTACTGCTTCTACTTTAAGCTGCGGCGTAGTAGTGGGCATCACAATTACAGCGCGACTGCCTAAACGACGTGCGGAAAAAGCCACCCCCTGTGCATGGTTGCCTGCTGAAGCGGCTATAACACCACGCTTTAATTCCTCTTGAGTTAGCTGCGCCATTTTGTTGTAAGCGCCGCGTAACTTAAAACTAAATACCGCCAATTGATCTTCACGTTTGAGTAGAATACGGTTGTTTAGTTTGGCTGAAGCTAATGCTGCAAGCTCAAGAGGGGTCTCTGAGATCACATCATACACTTTAGAAGTTAGGGTTCGTTTTAGATAGTCGTTGGACATAATGGGCTGGTTACTTCACAAAATCTGACGCAGTAAAATCAAAAAGAATACCATACCCCCAACACAAATAGGCGTCATACTACGCAATTAATCGCTAGCAAATCAGGACATTTATGGAAGCTTGGACACATGACACCGTTATGTGGCTACTCGAGATATGGGCTTTGCCTAAGGTCGGTCTGAGTGCCATTTTTATTATTAGCTTAGTTTCAGCTACCTTATTACCGCTTGGGTCTGAGCCAGCCGTTTTAGCCTATGTTGCAGTAGAGCCTACTCATTTTTGGTATGCCGTTACCGTGGCAACCATTGGTAACACCCTAGGAGGCGCTATTAGCTACTGGATGGGTTTAGGTGCGGCCAAAACCTATGCTACCTGGCGTAAAAATCACCCTAATGAGTCCTCTGACCAAAGCCACTACAGCCAAAAAGCAGCAGGACGTTGGCATAAAACAGTTACCCACTGGCTACAACGCCTAGGGCCTAAAGCATTGCTGTTCTCTTGGCTGCCTCTAGTTGGCGATCCACTTTGTGCATTAGCTGGTTGGATGCGACTTTCTTTTTGGCCTTGTGTGTTTTATATGACGATTGGGAAGTTTTTACGCTATACGCTTATGACCTCTGCCATTTTGTGGCTCTTGCCTTATCTAGGTTGGAATTAGCGCTTTTTTCCTTAATTCCACATAAAAACTACAATCTGCCCATACCTTGCTGCCATGAATGATTTAAACTAAAGCGTTCCCTGTTTAACACATCTTAAACGCTTTAGTCCAAACACTATGAATGCTCCGGTCGCAAGCCAATTTCTAGCCGCGAATGCTCCCGATTTAACCAGTCGTCTGCGCGAAATCCCCTATAACTACACCTCTTATTCTGACAGAGAAATTGTGCTCCGTTTACTGGGCTCTGAGGCATGGGAAAAGCTCTCCGAGCTACGCTCAGAGCGTCGCACTGGCCGTTCCGCTCGGATGTTATTCGAAGTGTTAGGTGATATTTGGGTAGTGCGTCGCAACCCGTATCTACAAGACGACTTGCTTGCTAACCCCAAACGTCAACAACAGTTGACTGAAGCCCTGTCACACCGCTTAAATGAAATCAATGCTCGTCGCGATGCCCATGTGCCTGATCGCGATCAAAAAGTACTAACTCTCTTAGCTGCTGCACGCCAAGCCGTTACCGACTTTGAACGTGAGTTTCACGAGGCTCGCGATTTACGCCAACAGGTTTTAAAGCGCCTTTCATCTATTACCGCAAAGCATAATATTAAGTTTGATGGCTTATCTCGCGTTTCCCATGTTACAGATGCCACCGACTGGCGCGTTGAATACCCCTTCGTGGTCTTAACACCCGATACCGAAGAAGAAATTGCCGCTCTGGTACGCGCCTGTATCGAACTCAAACTCACCATCATCCCTCGTGGGGGTGGCACCGGTTATACCGGCGGCGCTATTCCGCTTAGCCCTCGCTCAGCCGTTATCAATACAGAAAAACTGGATGCCATTGGCCCTGTCGAAGCCGTACAACTACCTGGCCTAGACGAGCCCACCCATACCATTCTAACTGGGGCCGGCGTAGTTACACGCCGTGTAGACGAGGCGGCTCAAGCCGCAGGTCGCGTTTTTGCTGTGGACCCCACCTCTGCTGACGCCTCCTGTATTGGCGGCAACGTCGCCATGAATGCCGGTGGCAAAAAAGCCGTCCTTTGGGGTACGGCGTTAGATAACCTAAGCTGGTGGCGCATGGTGGACCCCGAGGGTAACTGGCTAGAGGTCACACGTATTAATCACAGTCTTGGCAAAATCCACGAAGTAGACGAAGCTATTTTTGATCTGCGTTGGTATGACGGGGCATTTGCGCCGGGTGCCCAATTGCTACGTCAAGACACCTTAGTCATTAAGGGTCAACGCTTCAGAAAAGTAGGTCTAGGCAAAGACGTCACCGATAAATTCTTGGCTGGTCTACCTGGGGTACAAAAAGAAGGCTGTGATGGCATTATTACCGCAGCGCGGTGGATCTTACACCGGATGCCCGAGCATACCCGTACCGTGTGTTTAGAATTCTTCGGCTCGGCACGCAACGCTGTGCCATCCATTGTAGAAATTAAAAATTATCTAGACACTGCGGGCCAAGCTATGGGTGCAGTTTTAGCAGGTCTCGAACATTTAGACGAACGTTATTTACGTGCCGTCGGTTATGCCACCAAAAGCAAACGCAGTGGTTTACCCAAAATGGTGCTTATTGGCGATATTGTTGGTGATGATGAAAGCGCCGTAGCCAAAGCGGCTAGCGAGGTCATCCGCTTTGCCAACACTCGTCATGGTGAGGGCTTTGTGGCAGTCAGTGCCGAAGCCCGCAAACGCTTCTGGCTTGATCGTGCTCGTACGGCCGCTATCGCGCGTCACACAAATGCGTTTAAAATTAACGAGGACGTTGTTATCCCCTTGCACCGCATGGGCGAATACACGGACGAAATTGAACGCATCAATATTGAGCTTTCCACGCGTAATAAATTGCGACTGGTCAACGCGCTAGAGCACTTCTTAAAAGGTGATTTGCCCATAGGCAAAATTACCGACCACGATGATGCCGACCATACACGCAGCGAAGTCATCGAAGAGCGTCGTCAAGACGCACTGGCTACATTACAACAAGTGCGTCAACGCTGGACCTGGCTCTTAAATAATCTCGAGGCGCTAGCCAAAAATGAGACTCAAACGTTTGAGCAACTAGGCATTCAACCCCTAAGCCCACTTGATGAACGCCTAGCACAACAACCAGACGTAACCGTTCTTGAGCTACTCCAAGACCATACCTTGCGTACCTCGTGGAAAAATGAAATTCGCGCCGCCATGGAAAAGCACTTTTCTGGCGCGTCTTGTGCTGCTATTTTGGCTGAAATTCAAGCAATTCACGATCGCATCCTGCGCAGCCGTGTTTTTGTAGCGCTGCACATGCATGCAGGCGATGGCAACGTACATACCAACTTGCCTGTTAACTCTGACGATTATGAAATGCTCCAAGAGGCCAATGAAACAGTGGCTCGCATTATGCAAATCGCACGCAATCTAGATGGGGTCATCTCGGGCGAACACGGCATTGGCTTAACCAAGTTTGAATACCTTACCCAAGAAGAACTACAGCCCTTTCAAGACTACAAGCGACGCATAGACCCCGAGGGGCGCTTCAATGCAGGCAAACTTATGCCTGGGGCTGACCTCAGTCATGCGTGGACACCTAGCTTTAATCTATTAGGTCACGAATCCTTGATTATGCAGCGCAGCGAAATCGGTGCGATTTCCCATGCTATTAAAGACTGTTTGCGCTGCGGCAAATGCAAACCTGTATGCGCTACCCATGTACCGCGTGCAAACTTACTGTACTCTCCACGCAATAAAATTCTAGCTACATCGTTATTAATTGAAGCCTTTCTGTACGAAGAGCAAACACGACGTGGCATTAGTCTTAAACACTGGGAAGAGTTCGAGGACGTGGGCGATCATTGCACGGTCTGCCACAAGTGCTACAACCCCTGTCCAGTCGATATTGATTTTGGTGATGTATCCATGGAAATGCGGCACCTATTACGCCGCATGGGGAAAAAATCAGCCAATCCCGGTACGGCTGCAGCCATGTTTTTCTTAAACGCTAAATCTCCAAAAGTGATTAACGCTTCGCGTAAAGTCATGGAGGTCGGTTATAAGGCACAACGTTTAGCCCACGATGTGCTCACTGTGCCGGCGCGCCAACAAACACAAAACCCACCCGCTACGGTAGGTAAAGCCCCCATCCGTGAGCAGGTCATTCACTTTGTGAATAAGAAAATGCCGGGGGGTCTACCCAAACAAACAGCCCGTAAGCTCTTGGATATCGAAGACTCAAACTACGTGCCAATTATCCGAGACCCAAAACGCACGCACACCGAATCCGAAGCTGTTTTTTACTTTCCCGGTTGTGGTTCCGAGCGTCTGTTTTCTCAGGTGGGCCTAGCTACACAAGCCATGCTCTGGCATGCTGGGGTACAGACCGTTTTGCCCCCTAGCTATTTATGTTGTGGCTATCCACAACGCGGTAACGGCGAGTTTGAAAAAGCGGATCAAATGATTACCGATAACCGTGTCCTTTTTCATCGTATGGCAACCACGTTAAATTACTTAGACATTAAAACAGTGGTAGTAAGTTGCGGTACTTGTTATGACCAACTGGCTGGTTATGAGTTTGAAAAAATCTTTCCCGGCTGTCGCTTAATTGATATTCACGAGTTCTTGCTAGAAAAAGGCATTACGCTGGAAAACAGCACTGGGGTGCGTTATATGTATCACGACCCCTGTCATACCCCCATGAAACTCCAAGACCCAATGCGCACAGTTAAATCATTGGTAGGGGAAAGCACCATCAAATCCGACCGCTGCTGTGGGGAATCAGGCACCTTAGCCGTATCACGTCCAGATATTTCTACTCAAATTCGGTTCCGCAAACTCGAGGAGCTACAAAAAAACCAACAGACCATTGCTGCCGATGGCTTTAACGGCACGGTCAAAATGTTGACCTCATGCCCCTCCTGTTTACAGGGCTTGTCTCGTTACCAGGACGACACCCAAGTCGAACCCGATTACATTGTGGTCGAAATGGCAAAACATATTTTGGGTGAAAACTGGATGCCCGACTATGTGCAAAAAGCGAATCATGGTGGTATAGAGCGCGTATTACTTTAATTATTGATTCTGCGCATCTAAACAAAACGCCTTCTGTGCCAGAACCCAGAAGGCGTTTTATTAATTGCGCTCCCTTTCTTGCATGAGTTGTTTTAATAGCGGTAATGAATAGCGAATAAACAGAGCTAAACTGAGCGCAATCATTACAATCATCGCGCTCAAACCCCACGCGCTATAAAGATGACGAGTTATTTCTATCAGTACGGCATAAAACATCATGTTTAAGGTCGCAATAGCAGCAGCTACTGTGCCCTTGCTAACAGGGGAAGACACCAAAGCAAACCGATACATCACGGCAAAGCTCAGCCCTTCACCAAAAGCAATTAAGCTCATACCAAAAATCAAAGCAAAAACCAGATGAGCACTGAACAGCACCCCCATCAACAAACTAAGCCAGCCACAGAGCACAAAAGGAAAACCAATTAGAACCGTCTTGCCCAAAGGCATGCGTTCTACCCAACGAGCCACCACGAAATTACCTAAGATCAACCCACCTAGTACCGGAATTTGACTTAATGCATAGTCAATATTGCTTAGCCCTAGCTCTTGCACTAAAAACACCGGTGATAATGCAATCCACAGCATCACCGGCAAGGCCAACAACGGGCCTGACATAGCAAAAATAATAAAACGTCGGCTAGTAAGCACCGCTTTATAATCGCCCAACACTTGTTTAATGTTTTTTGGCGTGCGTTCATGCTCAGTTAGGGTTTCGGGCATATGACGCCATAAGCCCAACCACGCCAAGCCAGCCAGTGCCGCAATACCAATAAAGCCCCAATGCCATGACACATGCTCAATTAATATCGCGCCTAAAATAGGACCTAATAACGGGGCTAATAAAGTAATGTTGGCAATCATGGCTGTGACGCGCACAGCATGAGCCTCGGAATACGCCTCTTGGATGGTGGCTAGACCTACCGCGGTGATTAAGGTTAAAGCAGTACCTTGTAAGAAACGCCACACCAGAAACTGCTCGATACTGCTTGTAAAAATAATCGCCACACACCCCGCCACAAAAAATAAGGCTCCGCTTAAAAATACACGACGCCGCCCTAGCTGATCCGAAATAGGCCCCCAAAAAACCGCTAATAATGCCCCACCCAATATATAAGCGGACATAGAGGTAGGGGTCCATTCTGCCCCCACCCCAAACTCTTGCGTGACTGCCAACATGGCGGGTTGAACTAAGTCATTGCCTATATAAACAGCGGCCTCAAACAAGGCAAAGGCCAAAGGAAACAATAAGGCCCTAAACGTGAGGCTTTGATAAATCTGCATACAATAAGTCTTGGGTTTTAGTCTGCGTGCTAAAAATTTTGTTTAAATAAAGAATAAGCTTGTGTTGAATGAGAGCTAGCGTTTGCCAAAAACAAACACACTCAGCCCGGCGATCATAATAATGACCCCTACAATCTTATTCCAGCTTATTTCTCGTACAGGCATGTGCAATAGGCCAAATTGATCAATAAGCAAACCACAAATAATTTGTCCCAACACCATAAAAAACAACATGTTGGCTACGCCCAGTTTAGGTGCTAAAAAAATACTGGTGAACACCAACCCAGCACCTATCATACCCCCTGTTAAATACCACCAGGGTTGCTGTGGAATTTGACCTAAGGCCTGAATAAACTGACCTCTTCCTATCACGGCTGACATGCACAGCAACAACAGAGTGCCTGTCACAAACGACCAAAATGCAGCATAAATAGGTTGAGTAAAAAGCGCTTTACCTAGCTGAGAGTTAATAGCAGCTTGCATTGCCATTCCCGCACCCGCTGTAAAAGCCATGACTAAATACCACATAAAACACATCCAATGAAAAAAGAAAGCAGCTTAAAAGCTGCTTGATTGGGTTGGGACTAAAGCGATTAATTCCCTGGGTCGTCCTCGTGAAAAGTGCAAGCGGTAAATACCGATAACCCTGTGTCGCGTACCGCCTGAGACCCGCCTAGATCAGGCAAATCAATAATAGCCGCTGCCTCTACAGTGTTGGCACCGAGCCGTTGTAATAAACGGGACGCGGCAACCATCGTACCACCCGTAGCGATTAAATCATCGATCAATAATACGCGCTGCCCTGGACGCACCGAATCAGTATGAATTTCTACTGAGGCATTGCCGTACTCGAGAGAGTAATCCTCTGCAACAGTTTTAAAAGGAAGTTTGCCTTTTTTACGTACAGGAATAAAACCCAAATTAAGCTCGTAAGCCAGCACAGAACCAACAATAAAACCACGTGCATCAATACCAGCTATTAAATCTAAGCGCTGCTGCATGTAGCGATAAACAAAAAGATCAATTAAGACTCTAAACGCTTGCGGGTTTTGTAATACAGGCGTGATGTCGCGAAACGTCACCCCAGGGTGTGGCCAATTTGGCACGCTGCGTATGGTTTGACGAATATAATCAGCTGGATCAGTATGCATAACAAAAGTAACAACCACAAAAAAGCCCAAGTGCCCCATGCACCTGCGGCAAACCTATAAGTTTACACAATCGTCGTTAAAAGCGTCTATGAAGCTATTAGCGACGAATTAAACGTCCATTGGAAAGTTGATAACGATGTTGCACGACCCCTGCTGGAATCTGAGCATGCGTGACCATGATAACGGTACGGTTTTTAGCCAAATGATGCAAGTCTTTTAACCATGCATCTGCAGTGGCTTTATCTAGCCCCGCTGTTGGCTCATCGAGTAACCACACCGAGGCAGATGTCAACAAAGTGCGTGCTAGGCTTAACCGACGCACTTGACCAGAGGAAAGCGTGTTCCCCCCTTCGCCTAGCCAGCTCTCTAGGCCTCCCAACGCCGAGATTTGCTCGTCTAGACGGACTTGTTTTAAGACCTCCCAGAGCGCCTCATCTGTTGCTGTAGGATCACCTAATAATAAATTGTGGCGTACCGTACCCATAAAAACGGCTGAGTGCTGTGACAAAAAAGCAAAACGTTGATAGAGCTCGGTCGGATTGACCTGAGATACATCCACATCGCCATAACGTATTTGACCAGCAGCTAGAGGGTAAATGTGCATAATAGCTAATAGCAATGTGGTTTTCCCGCTACCACTTAGTCCTTCGATGCTAATACGTTGCCCTTGGGGTACTACCAAATCAATGTCCTCCAACACCTTTGCCCCTGAGTCATAGCTTAGACTGACATGTTCTAACTGTAGTGTGCCCTGCTCGGGTAGAGAGGAATAGTGGACTACGGTAGACTCAAGTGACGAGGGTGTGGAGGCATTGATCTCTTGCAAACGAGCCGCAGCAGCATGAACAGCGCCCAAGCCTGCAGCGCCTCGCATAATGGGCGCTATGATTTCAAATAGCCCCATGGCTCCTAATAACAACCCAACCCAAACAGGGGCAGATAGCTCTTGCTGACTGTCTGCACTGGCTCCTAGCCATAGTAGCGCTAATACCAGCATCCCCATTAGTAACTGCTGCAGCCAATTACCTAAACTAGTTGCAGCAGCCAAACGCTTTTGCGCTCTTGCTACATGTTGCGCAGCATCCTCAAACTGGTCTTGGGCCTGTTGGGTTACATTAAATACCAATAAATCGGCATGTGCGTTTAGGGCATCATGGGTCCAAGCCCGTAATTCTGCTTGAGCGAACTGCACCGCCTGCCCAGCTTGAGCGGTGCGCTTTGCAACCAAATACGGCAACACCCCTGCAGCTAAACACAGCACCACCAATAACACCCAGCCCAGTACAGGTAATGCCACCCCCATCAGCAAACTAAACACCACACCTGAAATCAGGGCAGTAAATACAGGGGCTACCAATAACAAGAAAAAGCTATCTAAACGTTCAATATCATTAATTAAACGAGTAATTAAATCGCCATCACGATACTGTGCTAATTGGGCAGGTTTTAAACTGGCAAGGTGAGCAAAACTTTGAGTGCGTATTTCGGCTTGTAAGTCTAAAGTGACGTGATGGCCCACAATGCGCTCGGCATACCTTGACGCAATACGCCACATAGACAAACCGCGCACTAAGGCTGACGGGGCAAACAAATTAAAACTTAATGTACTGCCCGCAAGAAAAGCACCGGTTAAAAACCATCCAGCTACTGACAATAAACCAATGCCGGCGAATACGGTTGATAAAGCCAAGCACAACGCCAAGAGCACAAGTCGCCAATGCTGTTTAACCCATGGACCTGCTAACTGCCACCATAGCTTCATAAGGCGTCTCGCTGCAGCAACTGTTGGTTCTCTAATTCCCACACCTGCCCTAACTGAACAGCCACCTCTGGGTCATGCGTTGCGATGATTAGGCAGCGTTGTTGAGCAAAGCGCAAAATAGCAGCTAAGACCTGATCACGAGTGGTGCTGTCTAAATGCGCGGTAGGTTCATCCAGTAAAATCACGGCAGGGTCCGTTAAAAATAATCGCGCTAAGGCTAATCGGTGTGCTTGACCTCCGGATAAACCGTGACCACGCGTTCCAAGCTGGGTCGCCAGGCCCTTTGGCAATAGACGCACAAACTGAGCCGCTTGCGCCTGCTCAAGAGCCGCCCATAATTGCTCATCTGTTGCAGCGGGTTGTACCCGCCGCAAAAACTCGGCAATGGTTCCTAAGCCAATAAAAGGATGAGGCCCAATCAACACCACATCTGTAGGGGAGCAACTGAACCCCACATGCCCTTTCACATAAGGACGTAAGCCAACCAGAGTCTCTAAAAAGGAAGTCTTACCTAAACCACTCGCCCCCATGAGGGCTACGTGTTGCCCACGATTTAAGGTGAAATTTGTGTTTTGGAGTAATAGTGCCCCTTTGGGCGACCAAAGCCGTAATTGTTCTGCTTGAATCAAAGGCTTTGAGGTCGGTTCATAAAATCGCACTACCGGGGAGCTGGGTGATAGCGGCAGCTCTTCGGTTAAAAGCGGCAACTGCTCATACAGCTGATGCAGCGCGTTAACCGCTACTTTAGCTGTGGCCCGATCATGATAGCTAGCCGCTAGCTTACGTAAAGGGTTATAGACTTCGGGAGCCAGTAGCAAACAAAACAGCCCATGCTGCAAACTAAACCCAGTGAAGTGACTACCCAACATGCCTAAATAGCTAAGGCCGATGTAGACCGCAACGCCCGCTACCCCTAAAGCGGCAAAGAGCTCAAGCACGGCGGATGAAAGAAATGCAATACGCAAAACTTTCATAGTGGTTTGGCTTAACGCTACGCTAGCTGAGCGTACTGAACGTACCTCGTCTGAGGTGCGCCCTAACAAAGCTAAGGTAAATAAGCCACGAATTCGATCGGAAAAAACCCCTGATAAGCGACTCAGCACACGTTGGTGTTTTTGGTTAGCGGCCTCGGCACGCATACCAATTAATGCCATAAACAAAGGAATTAATGGAGCGGTAACAATAAACAATAAAGCAACCACCCAATCCACCGGCAACACGACCAGAGCAATAGCTAAAGGAAGAATTACCGCACTCACTAAAGCAGGCAAATAACGCTGCAAGTAACCGTCCAGTGCTTGTACCTGATCTAATAAAGCAACAGTTAAAGCACCCACGGGGTGCTGTTTTGACCAGGCAGGCCCTTTAGATAGAGTTAAGGCAAAAAGTTGACGCCGTATTTGCAGCTTGATGGTTTCAGCCGCATGGCTAGCTGCCTGCTCTCCAGACCAATTAATACTGGCACGTAGAACAATAAGCCCAGCAATGGTAGCCATGGCCCCTAATAACTGGACGGGCGCAATAGAAAGACGGATGGCTTGGTCCAAGGTGTTAGCCAAGAACCAAGCCTGTATGATCATAAAAGCCCCATCTAGAAGCGGTGCGCATACAGCCCAGAACATGGCTGTAGGTGCTTGGCGCCCCACCCCTGAAAGCCAACGGCGTTGCACCGCAGCTTCCGATTTAGATTGAGTTTTAGACATACACACAGATGAGAGGGTTAAGGTTTAGTTAATGCTTCCTGTTCTCTTTTGCTAACTACACGTAGCTCGAACCACATCGCATTCAATATAGAAAAAGCACACGCTAAACCCAAGCCCAAAATCCAAGAAAAATACCACATACCATGACTCCTTAATAAGAGTGTGGGGCCGAATCAACCGACTCCGATGTTACTTTGCCGCGCATAATGCTATAGACCCAAGAGGTGTAAGCAATAATCAAGGGCAAAAACACCACAGTGACTAAAAGCATAACCCACAGACTCCAATGGCTAGCTGATGCATCAAAAAGAGTTAAGCTTGCTGCTGGCTGTGAAGACGAAGGTAACAAAAACGGATAGGTTGAAAACCCAAAGGTAAAAATCACACCTGCAATGCTGAGTGAGGACATAATCACGGCCAGTAAACTACCGCCACCCACTAAAACCACAGCTGCCAATGCACCCAACACACCCACTACAGGGGCTATCCAAGTCAGGGGAGCTAGCTCATAGTTCAACATCCAAGCGCCACTTTGTTTAGCGATCTCTTTAGTCGCTAGCAAAGGATTGGAGACGTCATTACCATTAATTAAGCTGGTATCAAGGCTATAGCCTGTTACAGAAGAGGCGATCCAAACACCACCCAAAATAAACACAACAAGGGCACCTAAGCCTGCATAACGGGCCCAGCGAGTGGCTAAACGCGCCACCTCGCCTTCTGTTTTCCAGCTTAATACCACCCCGCCTTGCATCAGCATAAGTAAGATGCTGAGCAAACCACTTAACAAGGCAAACGGTTGGAACAAAGCAAAAAAGCTACCTTCGTAAACAGGTCGGAGCGTATCTGGCTCGAAATAAAACGGAACGCCTAACATAACGTTGCCTATAGCAACGCCAAACACTAAGGCGCTAACCAGCCCCGACGCACACCAAATTGCATCCCAGTTTCGACGCCACGCCACACTTTCAATTTTACTGCGGTATTTAATAGCTACCGGACGCACGATAAGCGCGACTAAAAGCAGCATCATGGCTAGGTAAAAACCAGAAAAGGACAAAGCATACAACAAGGGCCACGCAGCAAATATCACCCCGCCAGCGACAATCAGCCACACTTGGTTCCCTTCCCAGACCGGACCAATTACGTTATAGAGTACTCGGCGCTCTGCATCTGTTTTAGCAACCAGGGGCAAAAGCATGGCAACACCTAGATCGGCACCATCCATGATGGCAAAGGCTACTAACAATACGCCTAGCAAGACCCACCAGACATGCCGCAAGGTGACGTAATCAAGTAATATCAGTGATTCCATCTTCGACTCCTTATTTGGCTAATGCAGCATCAGCCGCAAAATCAGTTGCAGGCACGGCAGGCTCATCTTCTGGGCCATGTTTGATGGCCTTAACCATGACTTTAACGCCCACGATAGCCAAAATGGTATAGAGCACAATAAAAATGCTTAAACTAATGGCTAGATCCGCCAGACTCAACCCAGAGGCCGCGTAATACGTTGGCAACACACCTTCGATAGCCCAAGGTTGACGACCAAATTCGGCCACAAACCAGCCACACTCAATTGCAATCCAAGGCAACGGGATGCTAAATAACGCAAACTTTAAGAAACGTGGTGAATGTGTGATCCGATCTCTGGAGGCCAAGTAAAACGCCACCATGAAAAACCCAATTAGGTAAACACCAATACCTACCATAATGCGGAAGGTCCAGAACAACGGCGCAACCTGCGGCACGGTATCCCATGCTGCTTGTGCAATTTGCTCGGGTGTTGCATTACGAATATCGTGTGTGTAGCGTTTCAACAGCAACGCATAGCCTAGGTCTTTCCAGTGTTCGTCAAAAAACGCCTGTGCATCAGCATCTGCTTTGTTATCCCGCAATGTCTGCAACGCATCGTAGGCAATCAAGCCACTTTTGATCTGCTCTTCGGCCATCGAAACCAACTCATTAATACCCAGCATAGGCTCAGTAACAGAGCGCGTGCCAATTAAACCCATAACCCATGGAATCTCAATGGCAAAATCATTGCGCCGTTCATTTTGATTAGGGATAGCGATTAAGTTGAAATTAGCAGGAGCAGGCTCGGTTTCCCACATGGATTCCATCGCAGCAATTTTCATTTTTTGGTGTTCCGTGGTGAGATAACCGCTTTCATCACCTAACACCACCACAGAAAGGGAACCGGCTAAGCCAAAGCTAGCAGCTACCACCATAGAGCGTCGTGCAATTTCCAAATGCCGACCACGCATCACATACCAAGCACTAACACCCAAGACAAAGACGGCAGCTAAGGTATAACCCGAGCTAACAGTGTGGACAAATTTTGCTTGAGCAACGGGATTAAAAATGACATCGACAAAGCTCTCTAGCTCCATACGCATCGTGTGCGGATTGAAGTGAGCCCCAGTTGGGTTTTGCATCCAACCGTTTGCAATAAGAATCCAAAGCGCCGAAAAGTTGGCACCGATGGCTACCAACCAGGTCACAATGAGGTGGCCGATTTTTGATAAGCGGTTCCAGCCAAAAAAGAAGACCCCAATAAACGTGGCTTCCATAAAGAAAGCCATTAGGCCTTCAATGGCAAGCGGCGCACCAAAAATATCACCCACATAATGACTGTAGTACGACCAGTTCATACCGAACTGGAACTCCATCACCACACCTGTCGCAACGCCAACAGCAAAGTTAATGCCGAACAGCTTACCCCAAAACATCGTCATGCGACGCCAGATATCCTTTCCGGTCATCACATAGACGCTTTCCATAATGGCAAGCAAAAAGGCTAAGCCCAGTGTTAGCGGCACGAATATAAAGTGAAACATAGCTGTCAACGCAAACTGCAAGCGCGACAGTGTCACTACATCAAGATCTATCATTTGGATTCTCCTGAACCGATTGATTTGCGCACTCTACCTGCCACCCCTAACACTTTCTGCACCTTAGCACCTAACCGCATTAGGCCTTGTAAGGTTTCAGGGGGTAAATGATGAACCTCATCGAACCAACCAGTGGCTAGCTCAATAAGCTCTAACATATCGGTAATACGTTGTTGTTCGTAGGCCTCTCCATCATTTTGAGGCTCTTCAAGCAGCAAGCCTCGCAATAACGTTAAGGTTGGATCAATTTCACGCTTACGCTTTTCCTCGACCAGTACACGGAAAATATCCCAGACATCATCAGGCGCTTGAAAGTACTCTCGGCGATCGCTGGGTTTGTGCACCATTTGCACTAAACGCCAGGACTGCAGTTCTTTTAAGCTCATAGAAACATTAGAACGAGATATACCTAAAGTCTCTGCGATACTTTCTGCATTTAAAGGCTCGGGTGACAAAAATAACAACGCGTAAATTTGTCCGACAGTGCGGTTCACACCCCAACGACCGCCCATCTCACCAAAGTGAAGAACAAATCTTTCAGCTTGTGGGTCTAACTTCATAAATTTCCAATTTTCAGTAATTACTGAAATTACAATACTTTCAGCATCATATAACTCTCTCTAAGGTTTTTCAACATTTACTGATACATAAGAAAGAATTAGTAGACTTTAGGATACGCTAGCGTAAAAAGTGGCTGGACTAAACGGAGACATTTAGACTTCCCCTTCTGGCTTCAATTGATTGTAAAATCTCAGTACTTCAATCAAATAATGGCAATAGATGCCTGCCTGTCTGTTATGAGCTCTATCACCTTGTCTTCATTTACGTCGGATGCTGCGCTTAGCTCCGCACAACGTACTTTTCACACAGAGATCAAAGCGTTGGCCGAGCTAGCGGCTCGGTTGGATCACGATTTTTATTTGGTGGTGGATTGTATTTTGCACTGCAAAGGCCGCGTCGTAGTAACGGGTATTGGTAAATCGGGGCACATAGGACGAAAAGTCGCTGCCACCTTTGCCTCTACGGGTACACCTGCTTTTTTTATGCATGCTGCAGAAGCCCTCCATGGTGATTTAGGCATGATCACAAAAGACGATGTGGTTATCGCCATTTCGTACTCAGGTACTGCAAGTGAACTGTTAACTGTTTTGACAACCACAAAACGTTTGGGCTGCCCATTTATAGCAATTACAGGTCATCAGAACTCGGATTTGGCTCAGAATGCAGACCTGCATTTAGATGTGCATGTTGCGCATGAAGCGTGCCCGTTAAACCTAGCACCCACCTCGAGCACTACGGCCACTCTAGTTCTGGGTGATGCGCTGGCCGTTGCCTGTTTAGAAGCACGTGGTTTTAGTCGAGAGGACTTTGCACGCTCGCACCCGGGCGGGGCACTGGGTAGACAGTTGCTTACCTATGTGAATGACATCATGCGTAAAGGGGATGCCTTGCCCTTAGTCAATGCCCAAACCTTAGTTACTGATGCTCTGGCAGAAATGTCAGCTAAGGGAATGGGTATGACCATTGTAATGGACAATGCTCGTCGCCCCATTGGCATTTTCACTGATGGCGATTTACGTAGGCTTATCGCGCGTTGTGGCGATATACGTCATCTAACCGTAGAACAAGGGATGACACCTCACCCTCAGACCTTGCCTGCTACCGAGCTAGCCATCAAGGCCGCTAACACCATGGACCGCTTACGCCTGAATCAAGTCTTGATAACTGATGCAAACGGGCTATTATTAGGGGCTTTACATATGCATGATTTACTTGATGCGAAGGTCATATAATGAGTCAATCTACCTATATTCCTCATCCCGTCGAATCGTTATTGCTCGCACCTATTGCAGCAGAAACCCAAGAGCGACTACGCAAAGTACGTTTAATGGTGTTTGATGTAGATGGCGTACTAACTGATGGCCGCTTGTTTTATAACGAAGAAGGTGAATGCTTCAAGGCTTTCCATGCGCTCGACGGTTATGGACTACGTTTGCTCCAAGAATGCGGCATTACCGTCGCCATGGTTACAGGTCGCCAAGGGGGCATAGTTTCGCGTCGGGCCAGCGAGCTAGGCATTAACGAGGTCCACCAAGGCATCCGTGACAAGGCCGTTGTGTTGCAGCAGCTCGCGCAACAATACAACCTTGATATGACCCAAATTGGTTTTATGGGCGATGATCTCATCGACCTTAGCGCCATGAAACGCGTAGGCTTTGTAGCTAGCGTACCTAATGCTCCGCAATATATCCGTCAACTGGCCCACTGGGTATCAGATATCGAAGGGGGCTATGGTGCTGCTCGTAAATGCTGTGATTTGATTTTGGCGGCACAGGGACGCCTAGGGCATTATTTTACTCAAAGCCCCCCTGTTAGCTTAATAACAGGTAGCCCCCAATAATGCGTGAACGACTCCCTTCTCTTGTGGCTTTGCTGTTGTTGGTGCTGCTAGTACTAAGCACTTGGTGGGCGGCTAACTATACATTAAATACCGTGGCACTAGATCCGCCTCGACGCCAAACACATGAGCCTGACACATGGGCTCAAAACTTTGTCATGCTGCGTACTAACGAAGAAGGGATTGCAATCAATCGTCTAGAGGGGACTTATATGCTGCACTACCCCGATGACGACTCCTACCACTTAGATGAAGCTATCATCACCCTTAATCAAATCCAAAATCCTATTATGACGGCACAGTCCGATAACGCTATCATGGATCAGGATGGGGCCCGCATCCAGCTTGTAGGCAATGCATTATTGCAGCGCCAAGCCGACGCCAACGGCGACGTGCTTTCAGTACGCAGCGAACGTATCGTACTTTACCCAAATCAAGATACAATGGAAACAGATGATCCAGCCGTGGTTAGAAACGGTTCACATACTCTCCAAGGAACCGGCATGACTTACAACAATACCACTCGGCAGCTACATGTACACCGCGATTCTCACGTCATCATGACCCCTACTGCTGCGCCACAGACCTCCTCTACCCATGATTAAACCTTTACTGCTCTCTCTTACTCTTTTGCTTAGCTTTGGTAGCACCGCTACCTGGGCTCAGGCTGCAGATCCTGACACAGTGATTTTGTCCGACTCGTTAGAATACGATGACATAAACCGTCTCAGTACCTTTGTAGGCAATGTCATCCTGACACGAGGCAACCTAAATCTCAAAGCAGATAAAATCGTGGTTAACGAAACTGCAGATGGGGCTCAGCATGCTGTAGCAACCGTCTCAAATAGCCCAAACGTACTTGTACGCCAAGAAAGTCCAGAAAAGTTTGAAATTATTAAAGGCGAAAGCCACAAAGCGGAATACAACAGTGCGACTGAACAGCTTACCCTCGTAGGCAAAGCCGTGATCACGCGCTATGTGTGTGGTACAGCTATTGATAGCATTAGCGGCGATCGGGTTGTCTATAATAAAAAAACTGACACCTACCAAGCCGTTAGCAATGCCCCCTCAGGCTCCGGTCAAAACCGAGTGCGATCGGTCGCACGCCCTCGGGCACACATTGACCGTGCCATTGCCGAGTGTCAACAAAAGTCTCATTAATTATGGCTAGCTCCCCTATTACTAAAGGCAGTTTACGTGCTGTAGGTTTACGTAAAACGTATGGCAAACGTACTGTAGTCAAAGACGTCAGCTTGCAGGTAGAAAGCGGTGAGGTCGTTGGCTTACTTGGCCCCAATGGTGCCGGTAAAACCACCAGTTTCTATATGATTGTAGGGATTGTGCCAGTCGCGTCTGGGCGCATCGAAATTGATGGTACGAACATCACCACCATGCCTATGCATCAGCGTGCCCATTTGGGCTTGTCGTACTTGCCCCAAGACGCTTCCGTATTTAGACGATTAAATGTAGAAAACAACATACGTGCCGTCTTAGAGCTGCAGCGCGATAGTAAAGGCCGTGGTTTAACTCGTTCGGAAATCGAAGAGCAGCTCAATCACCTCATCGATGAGCTGCAAATTAATCATATTCGACACAATACCGCCCTATCGTTATCGGGGGGTGAGCGACGTCGTGTGGAAATTGCCCGAGCGCTTGCCACTAACCCTCGTTTTATTTTATTAGATGAGCCATTTGCGGGCGTGGACCCTATTGCAGTCATAGAAATTCAACGCATTGTCCAATTTTTAAAATCACGCCAAATCGGGGTGCTAATTACCGATCACAACGTTCGTGAAACCCTAGGCATTTGCGACCGCGCTTATATTATTAGTGACGGTTCTGTTCTAACCAGCGGACACCCAAATGAAATTATTCATAACGAAGCGGTACGAGAAGTTTATTTAGGCAAAAACTTCAAAATGTAAGTAACTCGCATCGGGTTTTCAACACAATTAAATCAGGTGTGAGCGAGTCTTTTTCGGTTGATATTCCTCATAGCTTTTTCAATAAATTTGGGTATACTGAAACTGTGTAAATAACAAAAAGGAGGTTTTACAAATCGACTTTTCTATGCGCTTTTATGCGTTTTTATTCACACACAGGAGAAACTATGATTCTGAATATCACCGGCCGCAACCTTGAAGTCACCCCCGCTATTCGTGACTACGTGCAAAATAAAATCGGTAGACTCAACAAACACTTCGATACCGTAGTCGAAGCACAAATCATACTCTCAGTCGAACGTCTCAAGCATACCGCCGAGGTCACCCTGCCTGTGACAGGAAAAAGCTTACATTGCTCTGACTCCGAAGAGTCCCTCTACGCTGCTATTGACTTACTCACGGATAAGCTCGAACGCCAAATCATCAAATACAAAACAAAAAATCAGGCCCATCCCTCGCATCATACTGCTCCCAAACGGCTTGAAAGTTCTTTTGCTTAATTATTACCACTTTTACCCTACACCCATAGGGTGATACACTCACCATAAGCCCCGCAGCACCTTTGCACGGGGCTTTATTATTTCGCTAACATCGTATTAAATGTCAGTGTATATTGCTAGTTAATTAATCACCCTATAATGGCAGCTATGAACTTACTGTCACGCATACTCCCCCCCTCCAATATCGTGCTTGATATTGCTGTTACGAGTAAAAAACGCGCTTTTGAACAAGCCAGCCTACTCTTTGAAAATCACCACGGCATTTCTCGCACTGCCATTTTTCAAAGCCTTATTGCACGTGAGCGTTTAGGCTCCACGGCCTTAGGGCACGAGGTTGCTGTACCACATGGCCGTATCAAAGACCTTAAAGACCCGATTGGTGCCTTTATGCGACTGGCCGAGCCCATTCGCTTTGATGCTAGCGATGGTCGCAGCGCGCGTTTATTATTTTTTTTATTGGTCCCCGAACACGCTACGCAAATTCATTTAGATTTACTTGCTGAAATTGCACGCCAAATGTCCGATAGCACGTTACGTCATGAGCTAGAAATTGAATCCGACCCAGTTGTGATTCATCAGCTCTTAACGACTTCTATAGGAAACGACTCGCATGCTGAGCATTCATGAGCTGGTTAGCGATAACCAGACTCGTCTTGATTTTCAATGGTTAGCTGGCGAACAGGCCGCGCTAACCATTGAGTTAGATGTTGGGATGGCCTCAGCAGACTTAATTGGTCATCTCAATTTAATTCATCCACGTCGCATTCAGGTCTTAGGCGTGGAGGAACTTAATTACTACCACAAATTTGACTCAGCCAAACGGCAGTACTATCTTTCTGAGCTCATCGACGGCGGTGTGCCTGCCTTAATCGTTGCAGGTATCAGTCAAGCTCCAGACGAACTCATTGCCTATTGCGCTCAGCACAATATTCCTCTACTTAATACCCAGCGCGATGCCGCGGAACTCATTGATGTGTTGCGGGTCTACCTAACTAAACGTTTAGCCCCTTCTACTTTAATGCATGGCGTTTTTTTAGATGTTTTAGGCTTGGGTGTGATGATTACCGGCGAATCCGGGCTAGGCAAGAGCGAATTAGCTTTAGAGTTAATTTCGCGCGGTCACGGTCTTGTGGCCGATGATGCCGTTGAACTGTCTCGTACCGCGCCCCATATTATCGAAGGTCATTGTCCGCCTTTAATTCAAAACCTGCTCGAAGTACGGGGCTTGGGCTTGCTCGACATTCGCACCATTTTTGGTGAGACCTCGGTTCGGCGTAAAATGCCTTTACGTTTAATTGTGCACTTGCTGCGCTCTAATGCAGATAGCTTTGAACGTTTACCCATTCAACAACAAACCCAAACGGTATTGGGGGTTGAGATTCGTCAGGTAATGCTTCAAGTCGCTGCAGGCCGTAATCTAGCTGTGCTTGTAGAGGCCGCGGTACGAAACACCATATTAAGTATTCGTGGTATAGACACCATGCAGGAATTTATGCAGCGCCAAGCGCTTGCTATGATGGAGAGCAGTCCCCCTTCATCCTCCTCGTAAAATTGGGTTCTTATGCTAAAAGTTGTTTTAATTACTGGTATTTCAGGGTCGGGAAAATCGGTTGCGTTACGTCTGCTCGAAGACACCGGCTATACCTGTGTAGATAATTTGCCTGTGCCTTATTTACACGATTTTGTAGAGCGAGCCATCCAAGTAGGCCTAGAACGTGTGGCCGTCGCTATTGATGTACGTGCCCCCGGCGATCTACACCAGTTGCCAGACATCATTCAAACGCTGCGTTCCCAAGACACGATCCAACTCAGTGTTTTGTTCTTAGATGCCAATGACCACACCCTAACTCAACGGTACTCTGAGTCACGTCGTCGTCACCCGCTCACCGATCGTTTGCGCACCGAAGGCCAGTCTCCTTCATTACAAGCATGCATAGACGCAGAACGTAGCATGATGGCATCGTTGCGTGAATCTGAGCACACCATTGACACCAGTGACCTAACTCCCGGTCAACTACGTGCTTGGGTACGCGACCTGATACAAATTGACCGCTCACCAGTGGTGTTAACCTTTGAGTCATTTGCTTATAAGCGTGGAACACCTGGTGACGCCGACCTTATTTTTGATGTGCGCTGTCTACCCAATCCACATTACGATCCAGAGCTACGCCCCATGACGGGTAAAGACGAGCCCGTAGCAAAGTGGCTGTCCCAGTTTGGAAGTGTGGAAAATATGGTGAATGACATTGCTAGTTTTGTAGAGCGTTGGTTGCCCTTATATATGCAAGACACACGCAATTACTTAACGGTAGCTATTGGCTGTACTGGTGGGCAGCATCGCTCTGTTTACGTAACAGAACAGTTAGCATTGCGTTTTGCACACCATCCTTCTTTATTGATACGACACCGAAATCAGCCCCCTGTTAACTTACCCCTATGACTTCGCGTTTTTTTGTTCTTTGCTCTTTTTGCTTTCTTCTCAGTCTCATTTTTGTGGGCTGCTCTAGCGGCCCTAAAACAAGTCAAAAAAGCACCACAGGTGGTGGCTACTACCAAGACGATGGCCCAGGTTTAGATACTCCTAAGAACCTACATGCTATTCCCAATGCCACACCGCGCATTGAAACACATGCTCCTGCTAATATGCGTCCTTATACGGTTTTAGGCAGGAGCTACACACCTCTTTCTGCAGAGCAACCGTTTAGACAAACCGGCACCGCGTCTTGGTATGGCAAAAAATTCCATGGGCGCAAAACGGCCAATGGTGAAATCTACGACATGTATGCCATGACAGCGGCTCATCCTACGTTACCTCTGCCCAGCTATGCCAAAGTCACTCGACCCCACACAGGACAATCCGTTATCGTACGCATCAATGATCGTGGCCCTTTTCACAGTAACCGTATTATTGATTTATCGTATGTAGCGGCAGCCAAATTGGGCTTAATTGCCCCCGGCAGCGGCTCTGTTATTGTTGAAGCGATTACTCACGATGATATCCGAGCTGGACGCTATGTGGATGACACCAGCCCCACCGATATGCCCGAAGACTTAGGCCAGTTTTTGGCTGGTCTTTCACCTAATAAAACAGAGTCTAGCCTTGGCTTAGAAATACGTCCTCCTGCCGATCCTCCTACCCAACTGCGGCCTATTGCTGGAAATGGCTTGCCTTTAGTCTTTTTGCAGTTTGGTGCCTACCGTAATGCTCAAAGCGCCACCGAGCTTGCTGCACAAATCAATCGCGATGTGGGTGCATTAGACTACAGAGATGCCCATATTGAGCCCACAGGCGATTTATTCCGTGTACAGATGGGCCCATACGCGAGCCGCGCTGAAGCGCTAACGGTAGCCCAAGTCATTGAGTCTGAAACGGGTCACAAGCCTACCTTGGCTGTGCGTTAATCTTTGTGGGCCAATACCCAGTCATAGATTAAATCACGGGGTAAACCGGTGGCTTTAACTGCTACTTTTACGGCATCGCGAGAAGATACATGCTCAAGCAAGGCTTTAAGCCAATTTTGTGTCGCCGAGTCCAGTTGCGTGGTTTGCTCTGTGGTGGGCTCTGCATGAAGTATCAGTACAAACTCGCCTTGCTGGTGATAACTGTCTGACTCAAGCCAAGCCAATGCTTCGGCTAAAGCACAGGTATGAACATGTTCAAAACGCTTGGTGAGCTCACGGGCAAACGTAATGTGGCGCTCAGGAAAAAGCGCAGCCATGTCGCTTACAGCGACTTTAATGCGGTGCGGGCTTTCAAACATTACAACCGGCGCAGCTGTTTGAGCCCAGTCTTGAAGCCATTTTTTACGTGCCATGCTCTTGGGTGGCATAAACCCAGCAAATAGAAAGGCGGGGTTTTCATCGCTAGTAACACCACTAGCCATTAAAGCAGTAATCACTGCCGAAGCCCCTGGTATAGCGACTACGTTATAACCGGCCTTGCGTACAGCTCTTACAATACGCCCGCCTGGGTCACTAACAGCCGGTGCCCCCGCATCGGACACCAACGCCACCCGTTCTCCCTGCTCTAGGCGCGCTACGATCTGCTCAGCCACCTGAGCCTCGTTGTGACGGTGTGCGGCAATTAATGGGGTTTGGATGCCCCACGCTTCTAGTAGTGGACGCGAGGAACGCGTGTCCTCGGCTGCAATCACATCACAGAGACCCAAGCAATGCCAGCCGCGTAGGGTGAAATCACCTAGGTTACCTATAGGCGTAGCCACCACATATAGCGTATGTTTAGGCCATGCTTGCGATTGCACGCGCTCTGCAAGGCGTGTCAAAAGCTGTATTCCTTGTTCTGTGGTTTGCATAGTACTACTCATGAAAAAAAATCTCAGTCCAGAGGCGCTTGCTCGAGAAGCACAACGCCAACGCTTAGCGCGAGTCAAAACAGCTCGCCGGCCCCGCACTACATCGCCACGTCTTTCCACAAGTCAAAAAATTGGTTTTGCCAAAGAAAACCAAGCCGCTGCGTTCTTAGAGCAACAGGGTTTGGTGATATTGGAAAAAAACACACACTCTATGTACGGGGAAATTGATATTGTGGCACGATCTTTCACTACATTGGTTTTTATTGAGGTGCGCTACCGCCATGACGCTTATTATGGTGGAGCGCGATCCAGCGTCTCTCTAGCCAAACAGCAACGCATTAAACGCTTAGCCCAGCAATTACTGCCTCAATGGACCCATTTATACTTTGACGGTCACACGCCTTTTTGTCGGTTTGATGTGGTTGCCTTCGAAGGTAACACCCTGCATTGGATTCAAGATGCATTCAGGTAGCATTCCACCTTCGCGCCGTTATTCATTACAATACGACTAAACGTAGTGTTTTTAGCATCGCCTTTTTACCAAATGAAATTCTTGCGACCAGCTATATCGAGCACCCTATTACTTTTTACTACATGCCATAATTAACCATGGACTTAACAGCTTTAATGCATTCGCACTTTCACGACTCTGCTGCCACGCTTCAAACTAGTGCGGTAGAGCTTGCCGAACCCTTAGCCGCTGCAGTAGAGCTTTTATTCGCTACTGTAGCCAATAACGGCAAGGTTCTCGCTTGTGGTAATGGCGGCTCCGCAGCCGATGCTCAGCACTTTATTGCTGAGCTGGTTGGACGTTTTGAGCGTGATCGCTTGCCTTTAGCTGGAATCGCCTTAAATACAGATACCTCCATCCTAACGGCAGTAGGCAATGACTATGGTTTTGATGCGGTGTTCGAACGTCAGGTTGCAGCGCTAGGTCAAACCGGTGATATTCTGGTGGCAATTAGCACCAGCGGCAACTCCGCCAACGTTATTCGTGCCATTCAAGTTGCTCACGAACGTGACATGGTTGTCATCGCCTTAACCGGCAAAGGCGGTGGTCAAATTGGTGAAATGCTAGCTGATACTGACATTCATCTGTGCGTGCCTCATTCTCGTACCATGCGTATTCAAGAGGTCCATATTGTACTGTTACACGCTTTATGTGATGGCATCGATGCCTTACTGCTTGGAGAACCCTAGTGTTTTTAAATGCTCTTCCACGCTCATTTCGTTATATAACTCAGCTCACCGCTCTTACTGTTGTAGTTGTACAGCTTAGCGCTTGCGCTCCACTAGTATTAGGTGGGGCTGCGGCAACTACGGCAGTGGTTGCCACTGATAGACGCACTGCCGGCGAACAAGTAGACGACAAAACCATCGGTGTCAAAGTCAGTGTCGAGGCCAATCAAATTCTTGGCGATCGCCCTGGTCGGGTCAACGGTTCTTCCTATGGTGGGCAACTTTTGCTTTTAGGCGATGTACCTACTGCTGATGACAGTCAGAAAATCGAGGCCGCAGTTAAAAAAATCGATAGCGTCAAAGAGGTAATCAATCGATTACGAATAGGCCCTGCCACCGAGCTTAGCGTGCGCACCAATGACAGTTGGATTACAACCAAAGCCACTACAGCCCTGATTAACGCCAAAGACGTCCCTAGTCGTACAATTACGGTTAGCACAGAACGTGGCGTAGTGTATCTCCAAGGGCGCGTCACAAAAGCTGAAGGCGAACGCGCCGCCAAAGCAGCCTCCACCGTCAGTGGTGTTACACAAGTTGTGAAACTTTTTGAGTATGTCAGTGCCGAACGAGTATTGCTTCCTCAATCAGCCAATGAAGCAAATCCCTCTGCTACGTCAGAGTCCAGTACACCGAGCCCCAGCACGACATCGAACGAGCCTGAGGTATTCACCATTAACTAACATGATCTTTCGCTTTCTTTTTATTGTTTTATTGGGCCTAAGCCTATCTGCCTGTAACGACGCTTTATCTTCTGCCCAAGCGCCAGAGTTCAGCGGTCAGTCGCTAAATGGCGACAGCATCACTTCAGATGCTCTGCAAGGTAAAGTAACACTGGTAAAATTTTGGGCAACCGATTGCACAACATGTGTGGCACAAATGCCAGACAATATCGAATACTATAATCAGTATCACGATAAAGGTTTTGATATTATTGCTGTAGCGATGAAGCACGACCCCATCGAGTACGTGCGTAACTTTACCGAAGCTCGTCAGTTACCTTTTACCGTGGTCAGCGATAAAGACGGTGCCATCTCGCAGGCTTTCGGAGACATCCGCATGACACCCACCGCTTTTTTAATTGATAAAAAAGGCCGTGTGGTAAAACGCTACTTAGGCAATTACGACAAAACCGCTTTTATCCAAACCCTTGAAAAAGCGTTAGCCGGCTAAACTCAAGGGCAGCAACACCTACACATTCCGGAGGCTAAGGCCTCCGGATTTTTTATTATTTGTTTATAGCACCCCAAATCGCCATGACACAAAACGCCGACCAACCTAGCTACTCCCCCACCGTAAAAGCCGACGTGCTTTCCGAAGCCCTTCCTTACATTCGTCGCTTCCATGGTAAAACCGTGGTGGTTAAGTACGGCGGCAACGCCATGACCGAAGAGCATCTGCAACGCAGTTTTGCTCACGATGTGGTCTTGCTAAAGCTGGTAGGCTTAAAACCCGTGGTGGTTCATGGTGGTGGCCCCCAAATCAACGATGCCTTACGCCGTGTGGGCAAAGAAGGCACGTTTATCCAAGGTATGCGTGTAACGGATGCTGAAACCATGGAAGTGGTTGAGTGGGTGCTAGGCGGTCAAGTCCAACAAGACATCGTCATGATGATCAACGAAGCAGGCGGTAAAGCCGTTGGTCTCACCGGCAAAGACGGTCAATTAATTCAAACCAAAAAGAAATTCCTACCGGACGAAAACAACCCTGAAAATCTCTTAGATATTGGTTTTGTGGGGGAAATTACACGGGTTGAGCCAGCAGTAGTTAAAGCCTTACAAGACGACGAGTTCATTCCAGTTATTTCTTCTATTGGCTTTGGTGAAGACGGGCGTTCTTATAATATCAATGCCGACGTAGTCGCAGGCAAACTAGCCGAAGTCTTAGGCGCAGAAAAGCTGATTATGCTTACAAATACACCCGGTGTGCTTGATAAAAATGGTCAGCTTTTGCGTCAGCTTTCTGCTCAAACCATCGATGAGCTCTTTAAGGACGGCACAATTTCAGGTGGTATGCTACCCAAAATTTCTTCAGCCCTAGAGGCGGCACGCCATGGCGTTAATTCCGTTCACGTTATTGATGGGCGCGTACCTCATAGCTTATTGCTAGAAATCCTCACCGACAAAGGTGTAGGCACTATGATTCGCTCTCATTAATACGCATGAGCTCAGCTACAAGCAAACAGCCAACCCCTGTTTGGCTGTTTGATTTAGACAATACACTGCATAACGCATCAGCAAGCCTATTTCCCGCCATTGACGGGTTGATGACCCAAAGCATCGCTCAACTCTTAACCATTCCTGTTGCCCACGCAAATCAGTTACGTCATGACTACTGGCAGCGTTATGGTGCGACACTTATTGGTCTCATCAAACATCACGGTATCTGCCCTGAACAATTTTTGCATTTAAGCCATGACTTTGATGTGGTGGATCAAGTGCTATGCGAGTCTGGTTTAAAGCGTCATTTACAGCGTTTACCGGGGCGCAAAGTGCTTTGTACCAATGCACCAGCCAACTATGCTCACCGCGTATTAAACGAGCTAGGTATTCAGCCTCTGTTTGAACGTGTCTTTTCCATAGAGGACATGTTTTTACAGCAGCGCTGTCACCCCAAGCCATCCAGACGCCTCATGCAACAGCTTCTAAGTCGATTAAACGTACCCGCTCACCATGTTATTTTTGTGGATGATACCTTGCGCAACCTTAAAGTAGCGCATCAATTAGGGATCCGTACTGTGCATTTTGCTCACCCTGGCACTCCCTTTTCTTCCACCTATGCGGGACGGGCCCCTTATATCGACTTACGCGTCAGCTCAATTAAAGAATTGGGGCAACGCTACCCTTTCGGTTAACTTTGCCCTAGCGACCTGATGTATAAACGCATAAAAAACGCGCCTGCATGGCGCGTTAAAATTTTAAGACAAGAATATGAACCGATTTACACGTGTTTTTTAATAAAGCTTGCAGAGCGCTCTAGCGCTAATTGATCGGCCTCAGCCTGATAATGAGCACCATTAGGCCGTGCAAACGCATGATCGGCATCGGGGTAAACATAGGACTCCCAACCCGCACGTTGTGCTACATCGGCTTCGATCACACTACGTACTTCGGCAGGCACATAGCTATCTAACTCTGCAATGTGCAATAGTGTGGGTGCAGCATTGGATTGAATGGTGGGCAAAGTTTTTTCTAAGCTAACCCCATAGTAACTAACGGCAGCTTTAATTGGACTATGATTGGCAAACAACACCACCAGACGACCGCCCATACAATACCCCACGCTTACGATTTGCTCATGACCTAGCTTTTTAGCAAGCTGAGCTCGTGCGCTTTCTAGGTCAGATAGAGTAGTGTCTGTATCCATTTCCTGCATCAGCTCTACACCTAACTGAAACTGTGCATTATTAGTGGGATCAAGCTCTAAGCCCGGCTCGGAGCGAAAAAACAAGTCAGGACACCACACATTAAAGCCCAAGGCGGCCCAGTCTTTTGCTAACTGGCGCATGGAGGAGTTCACACCAAAGATCTCTTGAATTAAGATCAAACCTGGTGCGTTTTTGTCTTGAGCTAACACCTCGAAGGCTTTCATCTTTTGGCCATCTGCAGTGGTAATTGTTACATAACTCATTATTTTGCTCCTTTATTAAATCTATTCGTTTTATTACGGGCTATAAGCCGGCCCAAGCTGGCCCCTCGAGTTCTAAACCAAGGTGCTCAAGCATGCGTACTACGCTGTGATCGACTAGCTCGGTAATAGTTTGAGGCTGGAAATAAAAAGCAGGTAGCGGGGGAAAAACAACCGCGCCCATTTCTGTAACCGCTGTCATATTGCGCAAATGAGCTAAGTTAAACGGTGTTTCACGTACCACCATCACTAAACGTCGCCGCTCTTTGAGCACAACGTCTGCAGCACGGGTAATAAGATTATCAGCCAAACCATGTGCGACGGCGGCTAGCGTGCGCATAGAACAAGGCACAATAATCATGCCATCGGTTTTAAAGCTTCCACTGGCTACTGTAGCGCCTATGTCTTTAAAGTTATGCACCACGTCTGCCAACTTAACTAAGTCAGCTCGCTGCATCGCTAGCTCGTGCTGTAAATTCAGTAACCCAGCGGGTGAAACGATTAAATGCGTTTCCACATTGGGCACCTGCTTTAACAGGTGCAGTGTACGAATGGCATAAAGGGCGCCTGTAGCGCCCGTTATTGCCACCACAATCCGTTTCTTGGGATTAGGCATCAATAAGACCATGTTCACGCAATAGCGTTTCTAGCTCGCCGCTTTCAAACATCTCGGTCATGATATCAGAACCACCCACAAACTCGGATTTGACATAGAGCTGAGGAATGGTTGGCCAGCTGGAGTACTGCTTAATGCCTTCGCGCACCTCATCGTCATCAAGCACGTTGATGGTAACAACTTGGGTTAACCCAACCGCACGTAGGATTTGAATAGCACGAGCGGAAAAACCACACTGAGGCATTTGGGCAGTACCCTTCATAAATAATACTACAGGGTGCTCAGTGACGGTTTCACGGATAAAATCTTGGACTTCACTCATAATGTTCCTCAGGAGTAAGCGCCGGTGACACGAGGAATACCGGCTAAATCAAAAATACTGGTCGGCTGACTAAAGTCGGCCTGTGCGAACAGGTTACGCACCAGCACGGCCTGATCCCAGCCATGCTCTATCCATATAGAGCCCGCTTCGGTTAAATAAGGACGCGCCCCATGAATAATAGCGCGGATATCAGCTAAGCCATTTTGCTTGGCTCGCAACGCTGTAATGGGCTCAAAACGTAGATCGCCTTGTTCTAAGTGGGGGTCACTGTCTGCAATATAAGGGGGGTTGGACACAATAATATCAAAGGGTGCCTGCCCTACTACTGCATCGTACCAACTCCCTTGCAAAAACTCGACTTTGGCATATAAATTGTGGGCATTTTGTTGAGCAATAGCTAAAGCCTCTGGGCTAAAGTCAGTCGCCACCACCACGGCATCAGGCCTAGCCAAAGCAATAGAAATCGCCACAGCACCACTGCCCGTTCCTAAGTCCAGCACACGTACTGATGGCTTGCCTTTAATCTGCTCAAGCGCATGCTCGACCAAGAGTTCGGTTTCGGGCCGAGGTATAAGCACCGCAGGGCTAACGATGAATTCGTATGCCATGAACTCGCGCTTACCTAAAATATAAGCCATTGGCTCACCGTGTAGGCGACGTTGCTCTAGCGCCAAATAACGTTGCACAGCATCAGGGGACAAAGGATCGGTATCATGCGCAATGAGCCAGGAACGAGTTACCCCTAGCACATGTTCCCACAACATTTTCTGTTCTAAACGGGGTAGCTGACTTTGTGTAAAAGCTACCTTCAGCGTCAGCATAGTCTGCACACCTACTTATTCGTGAGCCAACGCGGCCAGCTGTTCTGCCTGATGCTCGGTTAATAACGCATTAATTAACTCGTCTAAGTCACCATCCATAACATAATTTAATTTATGCATAGTGAGGTTAATGCGATGATCCGTAATACGTCCTTGGGGGTAATTATAGGTACGAATACGCTCGGAGCGGTCACCCGTGCCCACCAAGCTTTTACGCTGCTCAGCTTCTTTGGCTTGCATTTCACGTAACTGCTGGTCTTTTAAACGCGCCGCTAATACCTGCATTGCTTTGTCACGGTTGCGGTGCTGGGAACGGTCATCCTGACACTCTACCACCAACCCAGTAGGCAAGTGCGTAATGCGCACGGCGGAATCCGTTTTATTAACGTGCTGCCCACCCGCACCGCTGGCACGGAACGTGTCCACACGCAGATCGCTTGGGTTAATGTTGATTTCCTCGGCCTCATCGGCTTCGGGCATAATCGCGACCGTGCAGGTTGAAGTATGCACTCGGCCCTGTGCTTCAGTTTCCGGTACGCGTTGTACACGGTGAGTGCCCGACTCAAATTTGAGCTTGCCATACACACCGTCCCCATCAATACGGGCGATGACCTCTTTGTAGCCGCCCATCTCAGAAGCGTTGGTCGACATGAGCTCGACACGCCACCCCTGATGTTCAGCATAGCGCGTGTACATGCGCAATAAATCACCAGAAAAAATCGCACTTTCGTCGCCACCTGCTCCGGCACGAATTTCCAAGAACACACTACGCCCGTCATTAGGGTCTTTAGGTAACAATAATAATTCGAGCTCGTCCTCGATCTCAACAATGCGTGTTTTGGCGATTTGGTATTCTTCTTCGCCCATTTCTTTCATATCGGGGTCACGCATCATTTCTTGGGCAACTTCCAAGTCACCTTCCGTGGCCACATATGACTTAAAGGCCTCTACCACCGGCTCTAACTCAGCTCGTTCACGAGAAAGCTTGCGAAAGTTGTCCATATCCGTAGCAATTTCCGGCTCGGAAAGCATGGCATCGACTTCAATTAATCGGTGAGACAATTGCTCTAACCGATCTCGCATAGTGTCTTTCATAATTTATTCTTGATAAAAATTAAACAACCATAGCCGGACGTGGCTCGAGGAGCAACGTCGATTAAGAATGATAAAAGTGCTAACGGCTACGTGTTTGGGATGGAATCAAATGTGGAACTAATTGCAATAGCTGCTGACGCTGCTCGCCTTCGCTATGATGCAACTGAGTTAATGGACCGTGCAAGTATTTTTGCTGCAGACTGTGAGTAAGCCACTCGAGCACCTGCTCGGGATTTTCACCACGTGCCAACATGCGCTTGGCTCGATCTAGTTCGTGATTGGACACCTGCTGCGCACGGTCTTGGAGGCTAACTATAGTAGGCACTAGCTCGCGGTTTTGTAGCCAATGCATAAAATTTTGAACACGTGTATCAATAATGGTCTCGGCCTGTACCACGGCAGCTTGGCGCGCATCGCTGGCTTTTTGAACCATACGCCCTAAGTCATCGACTGAGTACAAATAGGCATCAGATAGACGAGCGACCTCGGGCTCGATATCACGTGGCACTGCCAAATCGACCATAACAATAGGACGATGACGGCGCTGTTTAATCGCGCGCTCGATCATACCTAGACCCAATATGGGCAAGGTACTGGCCGTACAGGAAATAATGACATCGTAGTCAGCAATGCGCTCAGGCAAATCGGCTAAACGCATAGTTTGTGCATTGTCAAAACGTGCAGCTAAGCTTTCTGCGCGCTCTGTGGTGCGGTTTGCCACCATAATGTGTTTAGGCGAAGTAGCGGCAAAATGGGCCGCGCAGAGCTCGATCATTTCACCCGCGCCAATAAAAAGAATATTGGTTTGGGATAAATCGCCATACACTCGCTGTGCTAAACGCACTGAAGCAGCCGCCATGGAAACAGAGTGAGCACCAATAGCTGTTTGGGTGCGTACCTCTTTGGCTACGGCAAACGTACGTTGAAATAGTTGATGTAGCAGCGTGCCTAGCGCGCCAGCCTCGTTAGCAACCCGTACAGCATCCTTCATCTGCCCTAAAATTTGAGGCTCGCCTAAGACCATCGAATCTAGCCCGCTAGCAACACGAAAAGCGTGGCGCACCGCCTCGTTATGCTCGTAACGATAGAGATGAGGGGTGAGGTCGTCAGACCGCAAGCTATTAAAGTCAGCAATCCAGCTGGGCACATGTTCTATAACATGGGGCTCGGCCGCACAGTAAAGCTCGGTACGATTACAGGTTGATAAGATGGCTGCCTCGCGCACCCCAGAACCAAATGTAGAGCGCAAGGCCTCGAGCGCAGGACGCACCACATCCAAAGGAAAAGTCACCCGTTCTCGCACAGAAACCGGTGCTGAGACATGATTTAGACCAAAGGTGAGAACATCTATAGACATGGACACAAATAAAAATTCAAAGGGGTGGCGTACTTGTATTTATATGATTATAATCCCCCAACGCTGATAACTGAAATCTATGGTGCATTCCGTAGGATCTAGCCTAAAAAACTGTTGTTTTTACCGTTTTTTTAAATAACTAGACAAATTCAAAAGCGTTGTGATATAGTAATGTTTTTGGTGCAACACAAAGCCAAACGGCCTTGTAGCTCAGTCGGTAGAGCAGAGGATTGAAAATCCTTGTGTCGGTGGTTCGATTCCGCCCAAGGCCACCAAAGAATTCAAACAAAAAGCCCAGTCAAACGACTGGGCTTTTTGCTGTCTGAAATAAATATAAGTAGTTTTGTAAGTGAGTTGATAATAGCTGTAGTGCAAATCAAAAGTTACTCACATGCATTATCTTATGCAGCCCTCTCTTTTTAGTATCTATAACATCTACTTATGTGGTCAGCTATGACCTGCTTTGAGGGGATTAGCGGTCAAAGATGACTAGCTTTAGTGTTGTACACAAGTCAGCAGTGAACATAGTCAATCTGACCTGTGTATAACTTCTAATACAGTGTTTTCTTCGCAATACTTTCTTTTATACTCAGCAACTGCTCTGAAAAAACAGCTGAAAGATCTTCAATAGCGCTATTACTAAACAAAAAAGAGATGACTGATTAAATTTTTTTGGTTTACTCATTAAAAAACTCTCAAAATAAATAGGAAAATCAACAAGAGTCTGCAGACATCAACTATTTTGAATGAGTAAAAAAAATCGTAAGGTCGTCTAATGCCCCCTTTTGGACACTTAAAAAATAAAAAACACCTAAAAAGGTGTTTTTTTAACTCCTCGTCATAAAAAGAGGAGATTTTCTTCAGTTTTAGAGCATATAGTTTGCTCTATCTACTTCACCGTATGCGAAATATATGCGATAAAAAACAAAATAACGTAAAAAATGGTGATAGGGATCAAGGCCATCAACATAGGCTTCTCCTTTATCGATGTATTTTTTTAGCTCTAGAAAAACTGTTAAGAGTCCTAACCAAAAACCTAAAAATTAGTTTAACATTGAGCAGTGACGATAAAAACACCGTCAAAAAGCTCTGCTAAAAACCACTTCAAACACTCCCTTAAATAGTTAAAAATTAGCCAAATCAAGTTCAAAAAATACCTCATTTTCTCAAGAAAAATATCTTAAAAAACATCAAAAAATTCTTGTTTATATTTGGCAGGTTTAATAACCAATAGTTATCAAAAAAGCGATTTTTCAACTCGATTAAGTAGTAAAAGGGCCTAAAAATTTTCGCATGCGAAAATTTCATGTTTTCAAAACCTATTTTTTCAGCAAAAAATCGACTGTTATAAACCCCATTGTTTTGCCGTAATTTGCTAGATTTTTAACCGCTCAGAATTCTCTTTCAACCACTGTCTACAAACCTGGAAATCCGGTATTATTTTTGACATTTCCTGCCAAAAATCGGGGGAGTGATCATGGTGAATAAGGTGACATAATTCATGCACGACTACGTAATCCACCATCCGATTTGGTGCCAACATAATACGCCAGTTAAATTCAATTTCGCCTTTGGCTGTGCAACTGCCCCAACGCGATGAAAACGTTTTAATAGTCACCCTAAGCGGCTCCACGCCAATCATTGGCGCATAGCGTTTTACCTTTTCTTTTATTTTTTGCGATGCTTGGCGTTTATACCAGCGCACTAAGGCATTGCGAATCATATGCGGCTGCTGACTGCCCTCAGGCGTTTGAACGACTAATTGCCCCTGCAAAAGTTTCACAGGCACAAAAGAACCTTGCTCGACTTTAAGTCTATAGTTACGCCCAAGATAGGGAAATGCCTCGCCCGAAACAAACTGTTTATCCGTAACTGGAGCCAAAGCCCGCTGTAATGCCATTTTTTCTTTAATCCACAGGCGTTTGGACACCAGAAGCTGATCAATTTTTTCCACACTGATACTAGCAGGCACAACCACCGACACAGCCCCCTCTTCGACTCGGATAGAGGCGGTTTTACGACGATTTGTACGGATTATTTCAGCGATAAAGCCATTACCGTCTCGGTACTCAGAAACACCCTTCATCAATTACTTACTACCAAAACGCGTTCTAGCTAACTCTAAAAAACGATCTTGCACTACTTTCACTAAGGCAGGGTCACTATAGGAGCACTCTAAAATGGCGCGCTTGATTTCCTTTTTCATGCGTCTCACCTCGTCCATCTTGTCAAAAAAATCAACAATCTGCGTGGCCTCATCAAACATAGCAACTAACTTTTGACTGGTGATTTTGATTTCATCATGTACTTTTTCAGTCAGGCTGTCCTCGCCACTATGGCGAGTTACCTCTGCCATCAAGATATGATAAAAGGCCAACTCGGTATCGGTTAGCCCTAAATCAGCGGCCACTTGAGCACGTTCAGACTCAATGTTATGACACAAATCCCAAAGTAGCTCTACCTGCTGATCCCACTTGCCATTGTACTTTTCAATAATTTCTTGCAGGCGTAAGCTAAGTGACTTGTAGTATTCCGGATCCTCATCCAAGTTAACCGTAATATGATGTTTAATCGCACTTTCAATTTCTGAGGCACGCGACTCTAGAGACTTAATCTCATCTACTGATTGCTTAAAATTCGCCGCTAGCAAATCCACCGGTGGTATTTTTGGGTTTACACCGGTGCTAATAATATGATCCTCCACTAACTGACGTACCTTTGTACCCACATCGTCAATATTAAGCTCGGGTTCACGGTAACGGTTACGTGCGGCATTTTGTACCTTGCCCCAGAGCTTCAAATCACTTAAAAATGGCTTAACCGCCATATCAGGTAGCACCACATCCATTTGTTTCGCAAAACGCTTAAAAGCTAGCTCAAACTGCTGGCGCACCTCTTCATCTTTAAGGAATAAGACATAGTCATCAATATTATCGCTCTTTAGTGTGCTAAACACCTGTGCGACACGAGTATGAGCGGCTTTTAGTCTGGGGATTTCATCTTTAAGTGTATGGTACGCTCCTTCCACATCTTCACTGCTGAACATCTCTAAGGCTTCTTTCAACGCATCAGTCAACCCATGATAGTCCACCACGTACCCCACCTCTTTACCCTTATAAGTACGATTCACCCGAGCAATGGCTTGCATTAATGTATGCTCTTTTAGGCCACGATCGATATACATCACTTGAGCAATCGGCGCATCAAAACCTGTCAGCAACATATCTTTTACAATCAAAAATGCCGTTGGATCTTCTTTTTCCTTATCCACGCCAAAAGGCTTGGTGAAATTCCTAATCACCTGTTTTTGATGTGCAGCATTGGTGTAAGGGGTGTAAATAGCATCATCATTATGCTTGCCAGAGATAATCACTTCCGAAGGTGGTGCGCCCAATTCATCTAATATTTTTTTAAATAGTACGGCGGCATAACGACTACCCACCACAATCATGCCTTTAAACCCATCAGGTTGAATCTTTTCTCGATAATGATTTAGCAGGTCTATACATACCCAGCGAATACGTGCGGGCGCTTCGCGTACTGCGCGCTCCACCCCATATTTTTTCTTGATTTCTCGTTTTTCCTCATCCGTGTAATCCTTAAAATACTCATCAAATAACGCATCTAAGGATTTGCCCATCACCTCGCTTTGTACCTGACGGCCCTCGTAAATAATACGTACCGTCGCACCGTCTTCAACTGCTTCATTGATCTTGTATTGGTCAATATAGCCACCAAAAGCCTGATCCATTTTCTGACTTTTAAGCAATGGTGTACCTGTAAAACCTATTTTTGGTGCATTGGGTAAAGCGGCGTTAATGGTGGCCGCTAAATTGCCAAACTGGGTACGATGCGCCTCATCCGCCAAAACGATGATCTTGTCGCTAACGTTTAGATCCTTAAAATCATCCTCAGCCTCGGCTTCTTGGAATTTTTGCACCATTGCCGTCACAATATCGGATGAATCTCGCTGTAATAGCTCTTTTAAATCCGCTACCGAACTGGCGTTATAAATAGTCTCGTTTTGCGCCGCCCTAAAGGTATTAGACAGCTGGGAGTCAAGTTGAGTGCGATCTGTCACAAAAACTAATTTGTACTGCCGAAGCTCGGGATCACGACGCATCTTTACCGCTAACATCACCATCGTCAATGACTTGCCTGAGCCTTGGGTATGCCAGATAATCCCAGACTTTTCTTTACGACCTCTACCCGTTTTCAGCCGCTCTATGACCTTATTCACCGCTCTAAATTGCTGGTAACGGGCAATTTTTTTCACCAAACGCCCATCCATCGGCTCAAAAATGATGAAATTGCGAATCAAATCTAAAAAATTAGCCTTGTTAAACATCCCAGCTAGTAAACGCTGCTGCTCGGTCAGCTCCATACCTGGCACGGCTGTTTGCTCTATATAAGCAGGCATGCTTAAATCTGACAAGACAGAAGTGTTAGCGACCGATGACATGAGCTGTAGCTTCACCTCGGCATCACTATACGGATACGCATCCTTCCACGCACTGTAATGCTGCGCATTAGAACTAATCGTCCCTACCTTGGCCTGATCCCTGCATGTACTGACCATGAGCTGGTTGTACCAAAATAACCGTTGCGCCCCCTCATCACTGGCTGGGTCTCGTAAATTTGCATAGCGCCGTAGCTGATTAATACCCTCGGCAATCGCATCCGCCACATAGGGCGACTTACATTCAATCACCGCTAAAGGCAGACCATTTACAAAGCAAACCATGTCAGGAATGATATTTTGCGTTACCCCTTCCACCTTAAACTGAGTCGTACACAGAAACTCGTTATTAGCGGGATTATCAAAATCAATAATCTTGACCGTCTGCCCCCTACGTCCTTGCCCTAAATCCTGTTCAACCGATAGGTAATTAACCAATATATCGTAAATGGATTGGTTGTACTCCATCAAAGCGGCATGATTTGGATGGGTGAGCTCACGCATCACTTTAGTGAGGTTTTCCTCACTAATCCACGGGTTCAACCGACGTAAAGCTGCCTCAAGCCGCTGCACCAACACCACATCACGTAAAGAACCACGCTCTGCAGCCAAACTAGGGCCGGGCACATAATCCCAACCTAATTGCTGAAGTTGCTCGATGGCAGGGAGCTCTACTTTGACTTCTTCATCATTAAACATAGTGACTCTAATCTACAGTGATACGACCAGTTGCCTGCCCAATGAGGTCAGGCGATACGTTTGCTTAGGACTACGAGGCGATTCGGGCAACGTCATTTCTATCAGTCCACTCGAAATTGCAGGTTGCAAATGATTTTGTACAAAAGTACGACGATGCTTTAGACCCGAGATCGCCATCAACTCCTTGGTGCTTTTATCCCCTTGTCGCAAGGCCTTCAACAAACGAGCGACTTGGTCGGTTACTTGGTCGGTTACTTGGTCGGTTACTTGATCTGTTTCTGCAAAACCCACATGAATAGGCAGCCGAATCAAAAAATAACTGCGCTCCTCGTCCGTCTCAAACACAGGCATAGGCGAGCCATTGCTCTGCATTACACGTAAGATCTTTGGCAAACCCGTAGAGCGCCCTTCAGTTAAATCTAATTCTTTTAAAAACTCACCAATGCGACGATTTCTATAACGGCGACTGACCGCTTTACCAACCTGCAAATCATCTAAACGGATAGAGCGATCCGGCCCCGGAAAACTCAAAACCATTAATTCGTGAGCATCAATGCGGATCTCAATGGGCTCACGTATTTCATACGAACGGTGATAGACCGCATTGACCACCGCTTCCTCGATAGCCGCATAAGGAAAATTCCAGAATCGATCCGCCTCGGCACGATCCGGATGCTTGACCACTGCCTCTTTTAAGTACTGCGTTTTAATAAAGCCGAGGGCTTGACGCGTAATCTGCGCTAAGGGCCCCTTAAACTCTTTTTCCTCAAAGCGATCCCCACCTGCGCCATCAGGGAAATACACCACATCAATCTGCGTAGCTGGAAAAAACTGCTCGGGCTGGGGATTAAAAAATAACAAGCCTACATTCTTAGGAAATAATGCCTCTGGAGGGCCACCCGCAATGTTCATACGCACTGCCAGTTCCTGCATAGGCAACTCAGCGGCCTCAACAGCCAATTCACTGCCGACTTCGTGTAAATAGTCACGGATCAAAGTCGGTGATAAATCAGCTAAGGTAGCCGTTTGCCTATAGCGATCATCAAATGGTACGGTTGCGGTCAACGACAAGAGCTCACGTTCCGTATCCCCCGCCGCTCTGACTGTACTGGTATGTTTACGCACATAAAACGCCCAATCGGACTTTTTATCCGTTACGTTTGTTTTGGCTTTATACGGTCGTGTTTCTCCACCAGGGGCCCATAAAACCAAAATGCTCTTCCCCTGCACCTCATACACCGCACTTAGGGGATGATAAGGTGGCTGCATCGCCGAATTACCCAAATTAAGTAGCTTTTTTTGAATACTATCAATTTGCTCGGGCAATAAGCCTACGGGAGGCAACACGGGCTGACCATCTACCTCTGCCACCCCAATCACTAAATAGCCCCCACCTAAGTTCTGGAAATCATTCGCAAAAGCACACAGCGTATGCAAGATGGACTCAGGGTTCCAACCTTCTTTGTACTCAATACGCTCACTTTCCACGGTGCGTTGATGGAGAAGGTTATCAATATTGATGGGGAGTTTGTTGGTGTGCATGATGTACTTTTTTCTTAATCCACATTGACGCGGACTGTGCCAGTGAGGAGATCTTGCATGAGGGCTTTTTTTATTTTTTCATTAGATTTTAATAAAAATGTACTTTTGTTAATCATTGATTGTATTGATGAAATTTTAAGTTGAATTTCCCTCTGTTCTTTAAGAGAAGGCACTAAACATGGAATATCTTTTATATCCTCTATATTTATTCTAGTTACTGTTGTCCCAACAGACAGTTTATATATAGCTAGTTTTGCAAGCTCTGATGTTATATACAATGAAAAGTAATCAGGATAAACCGTATCTGTTTTTGGGCGTAAAAGAACCATTCTTTGTCCCATACATAGCTTTACACCAGCTGGCACCATACATGCCTCACCTGCAGGAGCCTCTCTTGTGAGCAAAACATCTCCATAAGATGGGACTGCTCTTTTTGTCCACTCACTAAAAGCTTCACTAGTAGTAAATCTCATATCATCATAAACAAGCTCACCATCACGCACATTACTGGTACGTACGACTAGAAACTCAGAGCTTTCAACATATGGTGCTGTTTTATGTTCACAGTCAACAACCTCTTCGACAATGAGTTCTAGTGGTAATACTTTCCAATCAAGAGGTATCCGCCCCACAGGCGAATCCTTAAACTCAGTATGCCCAATGCCTTTGGTCAGCAGTTCCTGCATCATGCCGGTTTTTAGGTTTTTCAACTTATCGATCTGTGCACGAGTTTTTTCGATTACGTCATCGACGGAGGAAAGGATAGCGGCGATTTTTTGTTGTTCGGGGAGCGGGGGTACCGCTACTTCGATATTGCGGAAACTGCTTTTATTAATGGCTTTCAGTGTTGTATTTGCACAGCTCTCAAGTAAACTTTCTTGAAACTGATCACTAGTAATTACCTGAAAAGCAAAGTCCTTATGCATCTTGTCTGAGAATTTAACAAGATACATATTGGGTGCAAGAGTCATCGGGAGAAAATAAGCTGGAACTCTATATGCCTTTCCAGCGCTTCCAACATTTGCAATTACGATGTCACCCGGAAAAAGCTCTGATTTTCTTAGGAAATCAAAACCTTTTCTATCTGTAAATCGCTCTGGAGCGAAGTTTGATTTTTCTAAATCAGTGGTGCGTACAAGAGCTGCGTAGTTTGGCGAACTGTAATAGGTAACATTTTCCTTGAGCGCAGCAAAGCTACCATTCGCGGTGTAGTCGGTTAAAACTGATATAAAATCACCAATCGGCTCAACACTCCAATTATTAGAAACTTGCCTACTCATACCCCAACTCCACCAAATACGCCTTCATCACTCGTTCAGCCTCAGCCACTTCTGCATCCAGTTCTTTCAACGATACTCTGTACTTATCCCACCAACGTTCCAGCTGCTCAATCACTGCCGAAGATACCTCTCCAACCACCTCACGAACTTTCTGTTTGCTGTCTATCTCAGGTTTGAACTCGTAGTAATCCGCATCACGCAGTACAAAGACGCTCATCACATCAAAGTCTCCCAGTATTTCCTCACGGATATATTCACTTTCTACTTCGCGTACAGGGATACCGCCGTGCAAGATCGCACGCACATCAAAGATCTCGGGTGGTGGGCTGGTGTCGGCATAACGACGAATATTCAGGTTGTAATCGTTGTCTGCAATTTCCTTTAAGGTAGCGACTTTGGAGTAGCGTTTGATCTCCGCAAAGTCCTCAAAGGTTTGCACGATTTTCTTGATGTCTTGTGGACGCAAACTATTTTGATTTTTGCCTTCTTGAAACTCGAGTTCGCCATTGATAAAGAGCACCTTAGCTTTACGATCAGCGGGTTTGTTTTTATTGATGATCAACAAACAAGCAGGAATACCTGTGCCGTAGAACAAGCCCGAAGGTAAACTAATCACCGCTTCGAGCAAATCATCATTTAGGATGCCTTCACGGATACGTTTTTCACTGGCTCCACGGAACAGCACACCGTGCGGCATCACCACCCCTGCCATGCCCTCTGCATTGAGGCTAGCAATCATATGCTGCACAAAGGCCAAGTCACCCGCATCTTTGGGTGGTGTACCGTAGGGAAAGCGACCATAGGGATCATTGTCCGCCTCGTCCTTGCCCCATTTTTTTAAACTAAAGGGTGGATTTGCAATCACACGATCAAAGGTCATCAGCTCACCGTCTTGCGTATGCTGTGGGCTACCTAAGGTATCCCCTTTACGAATGTCTGCACTGTACACACCATGCAAGAACATATTCATCTTACATATCGCCCACGTGTTCAGGTTCATCTCCTGACCAAACAAAGACAAGTTGGCTGGATTTTCACCGTGTTTTGCTAAGTAGTTTCTGGTTTGAATTAACATCCCGCCCGACCCCACTGTTGGGTCATAAATACGCATACCGGGCTGTGGTTTCAACAAACTAACCAATAACTGCACAACCTCAGACGGCGTGTAAAACTCTCCCCCCTTTTTACCCGCACTATCCGCAAACATTTTTATTAGGTACTCATAGGCAGTACCCAGCAAATCTGAACGCTCAAAATCTTCATTGCGTAAACGATAACGACTAAAGTGGCTTAATAAATCACGTAGCTTTTTATCAGACAACTTATTTTTGATATTGAAGTCGATGGAAACCAATACCCCCTCTAGAGCGGGGTTATATTCCTCGATGGCTTCGGTGGCCTTATTCAACGCAGCACCAATATCGTGTTTTAAGTCTTTTAAAGCCTCCCAGCGGGCCATAGGCGGGATATAGAAGGTCTGGTCATACTCATCCTCATCTTCTGCCAACTCAAGCGCCTGTGCCTCTGTTTTACCGTTTTCTGTGTAGTACTTGATCACCCCCTCTTTGGCTTCATCAAAAGCATCCGATAGACGCTTTAAAAACATCATGCCAAAAATGTAGTCTTTGAACTCAGAGGCATCCATGTTGCCACGCAAAATATCTGCGGTTTCCCAAAGGAAAGATTCAAGTTGTTGTAGAGTGATTTTTTGATTCATTAAACGGGGGTCCATGTACAAAGGGAACAACGTAATCGTGGGCTTCAAACTAAGCCTATGATTTAAAAATCAAGAGATAGGTAAAACTGCGGATAAATCGTAAAAATAAAAAGCTTTACTTACCACTGTATTGTTTATGTGGCGACAAAAATCTTGTCACCATAATAATAAGAACTTTTGTTAATTATAAAAAAACGTACTAAAAAACTTGTCACCATATAAATATGGTGAAAACACTTATTAGCATATAAAAACTCCTAAAAATTAGGAGCATTGTCTTGTCTCCCTATTATTATGGTGACAAGGTTATTTTTTACCAAATACTCAAAGTAGGCTTGAGACACTAATTTATGACCGAGTTTTGAAGGTAATTTACTACTCAGAACAGAGTAGTCAAGAAGAAAAATGAACTTGTACCACACCTCTTAGCTATTTTTTTAAGCGTGCTAGAGCACTATTTAATGTTGTTCTACTCACTTTAAAATGCTCAGCGACTTCTTTTTTCGTCATATAAGGGTCTAACAACATGGCAGTAGCCTTTTTAATATCTGCGTCAGATAACTTCGGTTTACGCCCTCCTTTTCTTCCTCGGGCTCTTGCTACCTGCAAGCCTGCCAATGTTCTTTCTCTGATCAAACTGTACTCGAACTCAGCTAACGCACCAAAAATATGGAAAACCAGACGGCCACTAGGACTGGTTGTATCAATAGCTTCAGTTAACGATTTAAACCCGATATCACGCCCCTGAAGATCATGAATAATAGCGACAAGATCTTTAAGAGACCTCGCTAACCTATCTAACTTCCAAACCACAAGCGTATCGCCCTTTCTTAAAGAGCGTAAACAAAGAGCAAGCTCAGGACGATCTCGACTGGTTCCTGTTACCTTCTCTTGAAAAACATCTTCACACCCAGCCTCTCTCAACGCATCCAGTTGTAAGTCTGGAGTTTGATCCTGATTACTTACTCGAGCATATCCAATTAACATAAAACGCACCTTTATTAGACATAGATTTTTGTACGTGATTTTTGGACATTAATCAAGCAAAAAACCGCTTTTCGGAGATATTTCTTGAACGTCCAAAAAACGGTAGTTTTCTGGATAGTTGCAAATATGCTTTTCCGTACCTTAAAAAACCACATTAGAGTGCTATTATGTTCATCAACTTTCAATGCTGTAATGTTACAAATGAAGCAACTGGTTAAACATTACTCGTAACACTACAAACGATTACCACCTAGATCTTCAACTTAACACGCTTATGCTGGCTAGGTGCGGTGTAGCTTACAAGGAAACGCTGAAGAAAGAGAGTACTAAACTTAAGCATTACAGAAATACGCTGCGCTCAAGAGATACTCGCTCAAGAAGGCTAAGACAAACAGTACGGCTAAGCTAGAAAACTATGGAGGAGGAAGGTAGTGAGAAATACAATTAAAGAGTCAACATTTCCTGAAGGCTCTCAATGGCGTCGTTGGGATTTGCACGTTCACACTCCCGAAAGCAAGTTAGGTGCGTCATTTCCCGGGGTAATTTGGGATGATTATGTTGACAGTCTTGAGCAGGCAGCTGAAAAAGAAAAAATCGCTGTTATTGGTGTAACGGATTACCTGTCAATAGACGGATACGAGAAACTCTTAGCAGCGAAAAATGATAAAAATAACCCACGTCTGAATTCTGTACATTTACTTATCCCCAACATAGAACTAAGAGCTATGCCAGCCACAAAAGACGGAAAGGCTCTAAATATCCATATTCTAATAGACCCAACTGCTAAAGATCATGTGGAAAAAATTAAGCGTGCCCTCCGAAACTTGAAGGTTGAGTATACTTCTAATGAAGGACGTCACTCCTATGGTTGTATAAGAGAGGATTTGATCAGTTTTGCAAGAGCGCAAAGTTCAAATTTATCAAATGACGATGCAGCCTATAAATTTGGAATTGAACAGTTTAAACCATCCTACGAAACCATCTTAAAATGGCTGGATAGCGAGGGCTGGCTCAAAAACCACTCTCTTATTGGAATCGCAAACGGTAAGGATGGTATAAGCGGGTTGCCTACAGACGGCTTTTCTGCCACACGCGATGAGTTATTAAAAAATGCAGACTTTGTCTTCTCTGGGAATCCTAATGACCGAGCCTACTATTTAGGGACTAAAGCTGGTATCTCAGTTGATGAAATTGTGCGTATGTATAAAAGTTTAAAACCATGCCTACATGGCTCAGATGCACATGAACTTCATAACCTATTTAAACCTGACAATAATCGATACTGCTGGATCAAAGCGGACCCAACATTTGAAGGGCTTCGCCAAATTTTGTGGGAACCTGAATGTCGAGTTCACATCGGTTCGACGGATCCAAAATTGTCAGATGCCAGTCGTGTTATTAAAGAGATTAAGATTAAAAATGATAATGGTTGGTTTGACGAAGCCTCTATTAAGCTCAATTCAGGGCTTGTAACTATTATTGGAGAAAAAGGTGCGGGAAAGACTGCGATTGCCGATTTAATCGCTTTCGCTTCTGGCGTACCTGTAGACTCTCAGTCTCAATCATCTTTTATATTCAAGGGACGACTTCACTTGTCAGGAATGGGAGTAGAGCTAAGCTGGGGCTCAGGATCAAAAAGTGAGGGTACTCTCATGGATAAACCACATAGTACTGCTAAACCATTAGTTAGGTACCTCTCCCAGGATTTTGTAGAACGCCTTTGCTCCGTAGATCATCAAGGCGGAGAGTTGCAGAAAGCGATAGAAGAAGTTGTATTCTCCCATTTGGACGAGGTTCATAAAGAGGACCACTCATCGTTTGAAGAGCTCAGAGGAGCACGTGAATCAGCCTCACAAGCTCGTCAAGATGATTTTCGAGGGCAGATTTACTCTCTTCATCGCGAAATAGACAGGCTTCACTCAAGTATCGAACAACGCTCCAACAAAGTTAGGGCCCGCGACCAAACTAGCCAACAAATTCAGGAAATGAAGAAGCAGTTGCCTTCCATTGTTCAGTCTGCCGACAGCCAATCCCTGAAACAACTAGAAGAAGCACAGGGCCAACTTAAGGCTATCGAACTTGATCTATCAGAAAAAAATAGAAATAAACGCAACATCGAGGAATTCATCCGATCATATTCGGAACTAAAGGAGAGGAGCAATCGTCAAGTTAAAGACTTAATTAATGCGTCGCAGCTGCAATCTTTAATAACAGACGAGCAAAAAGAGGCGCTTATGCCTTGCTGGGACACTTCTATCGAAGACGAGCTCCAAATGCTATCGACAAATATTATAGAGGCTATCACTACGCTGCGTGGCAGCGAGGATACTCCCAAGCCAGATGGGAACAGCTTATATGACATTAAAATGCGCATTGAGACGCTACAAGAGTCGCTTAGTCAAGACGAAACTAACCGAAAAAGGCTGTTAGATTTACAGAAGCAAATCAATGACCAGGAAGCAACAGTCCAACGCTTGACTCGTGAGATCAACGAAATCGATGGACTCTTGTCAACTCAACTCTCACAAAAAAACCAAGAGCGAAATCGGTTTTATTTAAAGTTTTTTCAAGCTTTATCAGAAGACGAACACGGACTGCAAGAATTGTATGCACCGATGAAACAACAACTTGATCGGCTTGGATCTGAAATGAAATTTGAGCTTACTGCAGGATATAAAGTTGATCACGTTAGTTGGCTGGAAAGAGCTAGCCGTTTCTTTGATGGTCGACGACCCTCAGCATCCTCTAAGAAGGATGATATCGAAAAGTTTGTTATTGATGTGTTGTCACCAGCTTGGGAAAGTGGTGATAAAGAGAAGGTCGAAACGGCAATAAATCAATTTGAACAGTTGGTAAGCCCACTAGAGTTCATGAGGTTGTACGCATCTCCCAGCTTAAAGCTAATCGAACTACTAGATTGGATGTATTCCACGGATCACGTGGGTACAACATATAAAATTAAATATGGCGGCACAGCGCTAGAGCACCTATCTCCAGGAACGAGAGGTATTGCACTTTTAGTGCTGTACCTCTTAATGGATGAGGATGACAGACGTCCCTTGGTGATTGATCAACCCGAAGGTAATTTAGACAACTCCTCTATCTATTCTCAGTTAGTACCCTATATCCGAAAAGCAAAAGAAAAGCGACAAATAATCCTTGTTACTCATAACCCGAACTTGGTGGTGGCTACGGATGCTGAACAAATCATTGTTGCGCTCGCTGAGCGGTCTTCTTCCCAAACGTATCCAGAGCTCAGCTACATTTCAGGATCCTTGGAGCATAATGAAATTGACGCGAGATTGAGGGGAATCCGTCAGACAGTATGTACGTTGCTTGAAGGTGGAGACCGCGCTTTTAAAGAGCGTGAAGGTAGGTACTCTATACGTCAATGATTGAGATGTACGCGGCAATGTTTCCTTAATCACATCGAGTCTTATACGCTTTAAAGATATTTTCGACCTTAATATGCAATTATCTTAGGACTCGAAAATACATCTTCATAATATCGTTAGACTCAAGGTTACATCTTCCTAAGAAAGAAAAAAGCCCCCAACCCTTAGAGCTGGGGGCCTTATTCCGATTAACGGGTGCTTATGTAGTGGCTTGAGTCTGTGGTCATCTACAAGCTATAGACTAATACTATTTAACTGTTAACATTGGGTCAAATAGCAGCCATACCTCATTCATCTTTATGATGCATAGAGCTACTTCTTTTCTCAGTAACCTCACGCTCAATTTCCGCTCTCAAGCATGCTTCTACGTACATTTTTCTAAGAAGCTTATTTTCAATTTCAAGCTCTTTGAGACGAGTCACAGCTGAAATATTTATATCACTATATTTAGTGCGCCACCCGTAAAATGAAGCGCTACTCATCCCATGTTCACGGCATAACTCAGCTACAGACATGCCATCCTCAGCTTGCTTTAAAATCGACATAATTTGGCTCTCTGTATACCTTGTTTTTTTCATTACTTATCCTCTTTTGTAAAAAACAGTCTCTACATAACTACGCTATCGTGAGCTGACTCTGCTAACGGCTGACGAGTAACCAATGTCTTTTCGGTCGGATAATCCAACTCAGCTTGCTCAACGATCCATCGTTCAAAACGAATATGATGTCTGCGTAAAATATCAACGGATCTGAATTTATAATATTTTTCTGCAGTCGCACTAGGTTTATGCCCCATGATCTGTGCAACAACCCCCTGTGGCAAATCAACCCAATCGCTTAGCGTCGCAAAAGAACGTCGTAACCCTTGCAAAGTAATTTTAGGTAATCCAATTTTCTCGCAAAGAGCGTCATGCGTAATATTTGGCGAGACAAGCTTTCCAGAGGCACTACGTTCGCTATAAAACACCCAGTCACTAGCACGAGGGAGCCCTTTGAGTAACATAGCCACATACGGTGTTAAGGGAATTTCGCGCATATCCTCCACTTTGTCACGAAGGCATATTTTCTGCCAACGAAAATCCACATCGTCCCAAATCAACGACGCGAGCTCGTTTCGTCGTGCCCCAGTCAGAAGTAATATCTGTAAATAAGCACTCAATACTGCATTTGGCAGTTGTAACACCTCTTTAAACCAAGAAGTGAGCTGCCCTTTTTCCAACAGAGTTGTTTTCCTTTCTGGCTTGCCAAGCACATCTCTAAGACGACCTGAGCTTGCAGCATTTACGTGAACAATATCTCGATACTTTGGCTCTGATGCACACCAACGTAAAAAAGCTTTTAATAATCTAATTCCCAGTCGTGTTCGACCAGGCCTAGTCTGGGCCTCTTGCCTAGCCCACTCCAATACATGGTCATCATTAAGATCTTTTAACTTAATACCCATTAGGGAGAAGAGTGGACCAGCTATTGTGTATTTTTCTTTAGAGCGCGAACGTCTTTCACCACCTGCTTGGGCTAAGCTCAGGTGATCTCTTAATTGAAGCTCACTCCAATGGGGCGTACGTTGTTGAATGTAATCAGTCCAAGCTTCTTCAACTACCAGCTGATTTGCTCTTTCTTGTTGTTCGATTAAAAGCTCTTGCTCTCTTTTTTGCTGTCGTACTTTCCTCGGATCAATATCGTCATCGAGCATGCACTGCAAACTACGAGCTTTCTCTTGTGCCTGTGCTACGGTCCAATCTGTTACGCTACCTATCGTGATACGGAGTGCTTTGCCACGAAATCGACTTTGAAAAATAAATGACTTTTTACCGCCAGCACTGACTCGCACAGCCAAATGCCGGGGGTCTTCTGCCCAATAGAATTCCTGAGTTTTTTCCAGTGGCAAGGGAAATTTCTCTATTCGATCTTTTGTAAAACGAATTCGCGTCATTATTTTAAATCTCATTCTGTAAGCACGTTTGTAAGCGAGTAACGTCAACATACACGAACAAAATTTAATTATCAAACTCGACTATTTTAAAAAAATATCTTTAAAATCAATAGCTTAATTGAAAAATATCAACCTACCTCAACCTCATTCAACCTAGCTTAGAACGGATTGAAAATCCTTGTGTCGGTGGTTCGATTCCGCCCAAGGCCACCAAAGAATTAAAACAAAAAGCCCAGTCGTTTGACTGGGCTTTTTGTTTTAGCAATCCTTAAAATGACAAAACACTTTCATTATAAAACTTAGCTTATATAGCACAGGCATTGGTGTGTTCATTATTCTTTTAATAAGCGACGCATTGTGCTTGTATCTATTAAATAGCTATAAAATCATTCCTCTGTGTATTTCCATCCATAACAGATAAAATCAAGTTATTACAAAAACCCTTGGCTTAGTTGAAGTGAGGAGCAATTAGGTCATTTTTTATGGGCGATAAAAGTGATACACATTCAATTGCTAGGTACTTTTCGTTTGTTTGTTGATGGGCAAGATCTTACGGCTGAGCTCCAATACGATAAAGTCAAACTACTACTTGCTTTACTGTGTCTACAGAAAGACACAACTTATACTCGAACGCAACTTGCTGACATGCTGTGGCCTGATCTGGCTGAGGAACAAGGGCGCTCACGTTTAAGGCATGCCTTGCATCGTTTACGCACCGCTTTAAATAAAGGCACAGATCGAGTCGCTTTAGGCAATCGAAATCAGCTCCAACTGCAGCAGACCACATTCACAGTGGATGCTTTGCAATTAGTTCAGCTAACTGACCTGCCTAATGATGAAGCTCGCACACCAGACTCTTTGCTATTTAGTGGCGAGTTTTTAGGCTCAATAAAACGGTCCTCCCACCCCGATCTTGAGGCTTGGTATATGGCTTGGCAACTACGATGCCAACAAGCTTTGCTACGTTTTAGGCAGGACTATATAGCAACGTATCAGACGCAACCTGAAGTCATGCTCAAGCTTGCACATCAATGGTCCCAGCAAAGTCCTCATGAAGAACACTATCACCGCTGGATTATTCAGGCTCACACGCAAAACGGTGATCACCACGCAGCACTTTTAGCTTATCAGCTCTGTAGCAGTTGCCTACAACATGCTTTCGGATCCCAGCCTAGCGCTGAAACATTTGCTTTGCTTAAGCCCTTCGAAAGCCGCCCTGTATCACGTGCAAGTCTTTTAGAGAATGAGCAGTATTTACCATTTGCTACTGTTGCCATCGCAGTATCGTGGCAACACTTGACTGAGGACTCCTTTTGGAACCCCCTCCAAGTAGATCCTGAAGACGCACTTTTATTAATTCAGGAATGGAAAGAGAAAATTCGGGAAATAGCCAATCAACATCACGCCTGGATATCAGACAATCACTCTACTCTATTTGCCCATTTTGGCTATCCTCTTTTGTTAGATAGACCCATTCCATACGCTATAGATCTCGCGTTAACTCTATGTAAAATTAGCGTTCCACCTGAAATTAAGCTTGGCCTTGCATTACATGCAGACACGGGTTTACTCAAGGAAAACCATGCCTTACAGGGGGACGGCTTGATGTATCAAGCCATTATTCCACTTGCTTGGGGAGCTATGCATCGGCAAATTTTACTTAGCCCACAAGCAGCGGCACGTATGTCGGCCTGGTCTGTGTCTACTACTCTATGTGGCGAGCAACGACGGTATGAATTAAATATAAACGCCCCGCGACTGCCCACTGTCAAGCGTATGTATGGCCGCTCGCCCGAGTTTGATGCGCTTTATGAGTTATGGTGCGCGCAATCATCGCTGACTACACTGTCTACTATTCATTTGTATGGGCTTGCTGGCTTGGGAAAAAGTCAGATTGCCAGGTCTCTTCTTACCCTTATTCAAAGAGGACAAGGTCGCACTCTCTTTTTAACGTCCTCACAGCAAGTAGAGCTTGACCCGATCAGCACATGGCTAAAAGCTGAAATTAAGGCACCTCAGCATTTAAAATTAACTGAAATTGAAGTTCGGCAAACTCTCTTTCAATTACAACTCTTAAAAACACCTCTCTCGAATGTAAACCAAAACTCCTTACGGCAATCTCTTACGCTATTACTCCAACATTACAAAAACCCACAGCAACCACTTTGTATTGTTTGGGATAACGCCGATTTAAATGACCCCACTCAATACTATTTGTTAGAGACCCTGAAAAGCGTTTCAGAAGCAGGCCTTGTTATGCTGATTTGCATTTCTCGACAAAAACAAAACCCTGCTTTTTTTGATTACACGTTGGAGATTAAGCCCCTTTCTTCTACGCACTCGAACCATTATATTCAGGCGCTTAGCCGGCCATTAAAGATTCCCGCTGCTGTCAAAAAAGAAGTAAAAATGCACGCTATGGGTAACCCCTTGGTTATTGAGGAAATGATTCATTTATATCATTTAGGTTTGCCTTTTTACTATGTGCCACGCATTGCGGATTTGCTCTCAAATCAACTCTACTCGGCACCAAAAGTGCTCAGGGAATTAGCTTTTTTATGTGCTTGTGTCGAACAAACCACCTACACCATGGCAGAACAAATACTTGGCTTAAGCCCCGATGAGGCTAGCGCAGCTTTCGATCAGCTTATTATTATGGGTTTAATTAAAGCAAAAAAAACCTATTTCCATGTGTATTCTCAACTGCATAAATCGGCCTTGATACAAGTAATAACCCGACAAACCAAAACGCTGATTTACACCAAATTAGCGCATTTTTTTATAGAGCATCAATACCCTGCACATCAAATCGCTCAGCAATTGCACCAAGCTCGAAATGCTGAAGCAACTCGATGGTGGCGACAGGCAATTCACGATGCCCTACAACAAGGCTTTACTCAACAAGCCGAACATTACCTCACAAATGCACTACAAAGCTATCGCTATATCGAAGACTCTGAGCTACGGCAACATTATGAGATTGAGGGATATGTCGCCCTAGGCTCTTTACAGATTTCACACTATGGCCCTCTTTCTCCTCATACTATTGCAGCGTATGAGAAAGCGGCTAGTCGAAACCAAGATAAAAACCCAAGCAATGCCTTAACCCTAATTTGGGGGCGCTGGGTAATAACACACAGTGAAGGTCAGTTACTCGAAGGACTCCAACTAGCCAAGCAACTTCAAAAACAATCCTTACAACACCGTAATATTGTCTGGTATGGATGGGCTTGTTATGCTGAGGCTCAATACTACTTCTGGAAAGGCAATGCGTTTCAGGCAGAAAGCCTCTTGGTAGAAGCGATTCAAGCGCTACAGCACAGCGCAGAACCCGCTCCAGCCTCAAGCACATTGGGGGTACACTCTATTGCTTTAGCCTTTAGCTCATTAGCATTAGCTCAAGCAATACAAGGCAAGTTCGATATTAGTCGTCAAAATATAAAACAGGCTATACAAAAAGCAAAATCCAGTGGGTCAGCAATCTCGTTAACTCTTTGCCATATACAGCTATTGCGGATTAATTACCTACAACAAGACCTCAGTGAGCTTTTGTCTCATAGCCTACACCTAGCACAAAGCTTAGTACAAAATGCGCCGCAAAGTATTTGGCATTGTATTGCCCAAGCCTATATAACTGTTTCAACCTGCCTTTTAAACCCAAGCTCGCTATTGCCGCTGGATGATTTAAAAGCCATGATTACACAGATCGAACAGCACCTGCCCTTAGGCCAAGATGCTTTCCTTTGTTTGGTTTCTCATGCTTTTATCGCATCAGGTCAACTAGGTGTAGCAGAAGAGCTGCTTAATAAAGCACATCATATTTGCACCCAACGTCAATCCTATCTGCTTCTGCCAGAAATACTTTGTTTACAAGGTGACATTGAACGGGCGAATAACCGTCATCCACAAGCTAAAAGAGCTTGGCAGACGGCTCTACAAGCAGCACAAAAACATCAACTCTTTTGCTACGAAGCGTGGATCGCAAAACGGCTACAACCCACCTGATTTTTTAAAATTGGAAATTTATGCCTGTAAAAATCTGCCATTTAGGTACACCTACTCCCTTGGTGGCAACCGAGTACTGAGGCTCAATAAAAGCATTAATAGTTTTATTGCCCTCCATGCGCATGACCTTACCTAAACCTAAACCAATAGGCATAAAATGGGTGTGATTTTTTAAGTCAAAAGTCCAGACACCACTTGATCGTAGGTAAAACTCATTAGATAAATTGTAAAAAACAACTGGCTGTGCTGTCATCATTCGTACACTTTGTCTTGACGAGCTACCAGCAAACGATTGTTGATAAGTGACCAATCCTCCCATCAACCCCCAAGGCCGAGTCGCTACGATGGCACCTGCAGTCCCAATCTGCCATTTCCCTTGTCCCGTATAGTCATTAGACGCCGTGGGAATGACCAATAATGGCCCTGCACCGTACGAAAAATTCTCATTTGAGCTCATGAAAATATCCATCAAGCTCAAATCACCTAAGCCAGATCGATTACCCAAGCGATCATAATGCAAGGATACGACTGGTAAATTAAACCGCCACAGCTGCGGTAAGCCGAAGGTCTTATTAGGCAATACTCCCCGTAAAATGGCTTGATTGGCCCATGAGTGTTCTAACTCATTGAGTTTGGGAACATAGTAATCATGCAAGCTTAATAAGGGACGTGGATTTAAGGGATTATTAGCTTCGTTTTGTAGTTGAGCCTGCACACTGCCCAAACCCATCAGCAACCCCACGCCTACTCCTAGTATGTTTTTCATTATGCATACACCCAGATTCAGAACCAAAACTACACTCTACGACCTCAGCGTTTAATAAACATTTAATAATTTTTCATACTGACTAAACGCACTGAGCAAAAAAAAGCTCTCATACGTACACTTTTTGTATTAATTATGACTCTTTACGTTGAGGCTCTCATGCGCAAGTTTGTTGTTCTCTCTTTTTGTATCTTAGGTTTAGGACTTAGCCCTATCGATTTATGGGCTGCCCCGGCTAGCTCACATACTGAATCCCATCAACAGCAAGTACTCCAAGCTCTGCCTTTTCATGATAAGGACGATTTTCAACGAGCTGAAAAAGGTCTTATTTACAGAGCCCCCTCATTGACTATTAAGGACTCAACAGATCGTACAGTTTGGGACTTAAGTAGCTACAAGTCATTTATCAAACTGGACGCTCAAGCCCCTGCTAGCGTCAATCCAAGCTTATGGCGTATATCACAATTGAATCTTTTAGACGGCCTTTATCAGGTAACCGAAGGAATATACCAAGTACGCGGCTACGACCTTTCAAACATTACCTTTATACGTGGTGCAACAGGGTGGGTTGTATTTGATGTGGGTACTTCTAAAGAAACAGCCGCCGCCGCGTATGCACTTATCACAGAGCAGGTGGCTGCATTACCTATTCGTGCCGTTATTTATAGTCACCCGCATGTAGATCATTACGCAGGCATAAAAGGAATAGTAGATGAAGCGGATGTACTATCTGGAAAAACAGCCATTATTGCACCTGAAGGATTTATGGAACACGCCATCAACGAAGGAGTTATTACAGGTAATGCAATGAAAAGACGCGCCACCTACATGTATGGTGCTTTTTTACCTCGTGGACCTGAGCATAGTGTGGGATCTGGGTTAGGTATGACAAACCCATTAGGCACGATGACTTTGATTGCTCCTACAGAATCCATTCACAGTACGGGTCAAAAACAGACCATTGATGGAATAGAGATGGAGTTTCAACTTACGCCTGGCACGGAAGCACCTGTAGAAATGAATATTTACTTACCACAGTACAAAGCTATGTGGATGGCTGAGAACACCACCAACACTATGCACAACGTATTATCTTTGCGTGGGACACAAGTGCGGGATGCAAAACAATGGGCTTATTATCTTAATGAAACTCTAGACCGCTATGGCCCTGATATTGAGGTTAAGTTTCAAAGTCATCACTGGCCGCTTTGGGGCAACAAAGCCATTGTGGACTACCTTTCTCATCAACGTGACCTTTATAAATATATACATGACCGTACTGTCAACTTAATGAATAAAGGATATACAGGCGAAGAAATAGCCGAGCTGATCGAGCTACCCACAGCGCTTGATCAGCGTTGGGATAGTCGTGGTTACTACGGTACGTTGAAGCATAATGCCCGAGCTGTATACCAATATTACATGGGATGGTATGACGGTAACCCATCCAGTTTAGACAGCCTACCTCCTGCTGTTGTTGCTCAACACTATTTAGACTACATAGGAAGGGACACCTTATTAGAAAAGGCTAAACAGGACTACGAGGCAGGAAACTATAGATGGGTTGCCACCGTAGTCAAGCATGCTGTCTTTGCAGACCCAGAGGATACTGAATCCAAAAACTTATTAGCAGATGCATATGAGCAGCTAGGCTATCAAGCCGAGTCAGGTCCTTGGCGCTCTATTTATTTGCAAGGAGCCCTTGAGCTCCGACAAGGAAAACCCACTCTTACTCCTCCTGCTAACACTAGCTCTGATGTATTAAAGGCGATGAACCCTGGTCTTTTATTTGATTTTTTATCTGTTCGTCTAGATGCAGAGAAGGTAAAAGACCAAGATCTCATTCTGGCTTTTAATTTTATTGATTTAGATAAAACGTATACGGTTTCAATAAAAAACTCCGTCTTAAATTACTCAACTAAAAGCAAGAGTCAACCACAAGTCACATTACGGCTAAATAAAGAGACGTTCAATCAAATTCAACTCCAACAGCTAAATTGGAGAGAAGCCATACAAGCAGGTACAGTAGAGCTAACAGGCGACCCTCAAGTATTAATGAGTTTTGCGAATCTCTTTGAAAGCCCTGAATTGTGGTTTGCAATTGTGACTCCATAACTTTTCTTACAAAGCAACTCTTGAAAGGGGGATTAAAGCAGGACTCCCCCCAGCACGCCTCCCAACACCACTACTAACCAAGGCGGACAACGCATCCAAGTCAAGGCTATAAACGCCATGGCAGCCCATAACACGTCAAAAGGACTGTGAATATTACTAAACCAAATAAGATGATAAAAAGCAGCGAGCAATAAGCCCACTACAGCGGCTTTAATGCCGATTAAAGCCGTTTGGGAGTAAGAGTTTTGGCGCAAGCGCTCCCAAAAAAAGATCGCCCCAATCACTAAAAGAAAAGAAGGTAAAAAATAGCTATTACTGCTGCCACCATCCCCTCTAACCATCCGTTGGGCGCAGTGGACATGGCTGCGCCTAAAAAAAGACGCAAAGATATACAAAGGACCAGATACCACTTGGGCAGCACCACATGACCGCCACCAAAAACCAACGAGCCCGCTCTAAAAAACGTATCAACTAGCACGGCTGTATGGTTTGCAAAATTATGAGCTAACCAAGGTAGACCCAGCAACAACACAACAAAAATCAGCAAAGCCAATTGCTCCATGCGCAGACTGACGTGAAGCGTTAAGGCTTCGTTATGATGTGACGTGATGGGTTTAAATAAGAGTGCGCCTATTGTTGCCGCCCCCAACATAATCAGCACCTAAGCCCCAATCCACGTAAAACGCAAGACTAGGCCAGCAGCTGCAAGCATGATCACGCTGCGCGCTACAGCACGACATAATTGCCTTGCCATACCCCAAATTGCTTGCGCTACTACTGCCACAGCTACTAGCAGAACCAGGCAAAAGCTGACATAAGGCAATAAGCTCGGCATAGTTGCATTCGGATAACCAAGCCCGTTGTTTTAAAAACTCATCTCTAAAAAAGCCTAGATGGACCACAGAACCACCAAAAGACGTTAGACCCAAACAAAAGAAAATAAAAAAAATAGATCCAAAACATTGATTTGTGTTTGAGCTGAAAGACCTACTGCGCCTGAATAAAAATCGTTATTAAAGTGACTACACAAAAACTCATCATAGCCTAGCTTTATGTGGATTTTTTTAACGCAAGTGTTTCAAAAAACTTACTGTTTGAATCATTTAAAGCACTACCGCTTACAATAGCTTTTTGATTCTATTTGGCGATACGCTTTTTATTGATGGAGTATGTAATGAAACCACTAGGCACCCCGCTACGCCATAGTGCAACTAAAGTGATGTTGTTAGGCGCTGGTGAGTTAGGCAAAGAGGTGATTATTGCGTTGCAGCGCTTAGGTGCTGAAACCATTGCTGTTGACCGCTATGACAACGCACCTGGACATCAGGTGGCGCACCATGCTTACACCATTGATATGAGTGATGAGCAAGCACTGCGTACAGTCATTGAAACCGTTAAACCAGATATTATTGTGCCGGAAATTGAAGCCATTGCCACATCGGTATTAGCAGAGTTTGAACATGCACAAAAGTTACGTGTTATTCCTACTGCACGCGCTACCCAACTTACTATGGATCGCGAGGGCATTCGTCGTTTGGCGGCGGAAACACTTGAGGTTCCCACTAGTCCTTATGCTTTTTGTAATACCTTAGACGAGTTAACCGAAGCCATTGAAAGTCGTATTGGCTATCCTTGCGTCATCAAACCGCTCATGAGCAGTTCTGGCAAAGGTCAAAGCAAAATCGCTTCAGCTGCCGATATCGAGACAGCCTGGCATTACGCTATGGATGGAGGCCGCGTTAGCCAGCAGCGCGTTATTGTCGAAGGCTTTATTGATTTCGATTACGAAATCACGTTGTTGACCGTACGCAGCCTTAGCCAAGGTCAGGTAGTGACGGATTTTTGTGCGCCTATTGGACATCAACAAGTCGATGGCGATTACGTGGAAAGCTGGCAACCTCAGCCCATGAGCACCGCTGCGCTTCAAAAAGCACAAGCCATTGCTCAATCCGTCACACAAAATCTAGGTGGTTTAGGTGTGTTTGGGGTTGAGCTTTTTGTGCGTGGTGATGAGGTCTGGTTTAGCGAGGTCAGCCCACGTCCACATGATACAGGCATGGTGACCATGACGACCCAAACTCAAAGTGAATTTGAACTGCACGCGCGTGCTATTTTGGGCTTACCGGTCGACACCACCTTACGCTCAGCAGGCGCTAGCTCAGTGATTTATGGTGGAGTGGATACGGAAATTGTTATGTTCGAGTACGTGGCCCAAGCTCTACTCGTACCGCAAAGTGATGTGCGTTTATTTGGAAAACCTCAAAGCTTTAAGCGCCGTCGTATGGGCTTGGCTCTGGCTGCGGCAGATGATGTAAATACTGCACGCGAGCGTGCCAAACAAGTCAGCTCGACGATTCAAGTCAAACCCGCTTAATAGTATCAAGCAGATCTTTTTCATTACAAAGAGCGCCCTAGTGGTGCTCTTTGACCTAAAGCCAATTATGAATTTACCGCTTTGGCCTCTGAAAACTCGTTAAATGCGGTCATAGCATTGGCTGCATGCATCATAGAAGGCCCCCCGCCCATATAGATGGCTACACCTAGCATTTCTTGTATTTCAGCCTCGGTAACACCTAAATCTACCAATGCTTTGGTATGAAAACCTGTACAAGGATCGCACCGCATAGCCACGCCCAAGACCAAAGCAATAAGCTCTTTGGTTTTAGAGTCTAAGGTGCCTTCCACATTTGCTGCTTTAACCATAGCGCCAAAACCCTCCATGACTTGGGGTATGCCACTGCGTAGTGAAGCGAGATTACCGCCAATGTCTTGATTTAATTGATGGTATTGCTGTGTCATTATAAATCTCCACAAATAATATACATATTAATATTATATAAACCCATATTTAATTCAAGATTTGAACCGACTCGTAACTAAACCATTCTTTGTTTAGCAGAACATAGGTAGTCTTATAAAATTATTAAGCTCGGCCAAAAATTCATTTTTTATAAAAAACATCACAATGAAATTAACAACTTTAAGCGCCGCGTTATGCGGAGCGCTCTTAACGGGTGCCGGTGTCTATGCATATTTCCATTACGCCCCTGCCTCAGACTCGTCTACCCTCACGGACTACCCAAGCTTGCAGCTAAATCAAAAGCAAACAGGGGAAATTACTAGCCAGAGCTTGCTAAATGTGAGCAATGGCGTACGCAGCACCGTGTATGACATTCAACTTAATGCCAATCAATTAGTTAAAGTTGAAGTTAAAGGGCCGTTACGCGCGCAAATTAGTGCTCTGCACCAAAATTTACTTGTTGAGCGTACCGATTCAGATAACCATTGCTTTGCTTGCTCTACAGATCAGTCCGCAACGACTCTGCTTTTCAAGGCTCCTGCTACGGGATCATATCAGCTTGCTGTCAGTGGCAAAGATACCGCCTCATTTGGTCCTTTCAGCGTGCAAGTCAGCGAACTCAAGCAATTTACTGGTACGCCGCTTACGGCTCAGAGTGACCTATTCGATTGGGCTCAATCCGCTTCCCTGACGTATCCATTACACATAGCAGCAGATGGGCTGTATGTGATGGATCTTAAAGCTATGAATCCGGCATTAGACCCTTTTCTTAGCCTTAAAGCCGTTGATGGCACAGTTATTGCGCAAGACGATGACGGCGGAGAGCAGTTAAATGCGCGCCTAAGCCGCTACTTAAAAGCGGGCGATTACCTACTTGAAGCCACCTCCGCCATGGGAGATGAGCAGTTTTCAGGGGGGATTGCCTTGAGCATACAACAACAAGAATTAAGCCCCGAGTCAATACAGCTCAACACACAAGGGGATGAGCTAGTTTTAGATGGACAACCTCGCTCTGGCTTATACAGCAATCAACCTATTTCTTTTACATTCCACTTAGACGCTCCTCAGATTGTTACCGCTCGATTACATAGCCCTACATTTACAGGAAGTTTACAATTAGGTCCTTATCACAGCCGTAACACCCCCAACAGTGCGCAACAAATCCGTGCTTATCTGCCTGCCGGTACGCATACTCTTGAGGTCAGCGGTGATAATCAATCCGGTCTTTACGAGCTCTCTGCTTCCGCTGAGGTTATTGCTCAGCCGCTTTCTAGTAAAACGCTACGCCCAAATCAACGCTCCTCGCAACGTTTACATCCCAATATAGATGCTGACCTTTTCTCCGTGTCGATTACCCAAGCGGGAAACTATGTGATTCGCATGAATGCTGAACGGTTTGATACGTACTTGCAGTTGTTGCAGAATAATAATCTGATAGCAGAAGATGATGACAGCGGTGGTGATTTAAATGCGGCAATTTCTATGTGGCTAGAACCAGGAGAATATCAACTCTTAGCCACTTCGTTTGATAGTCAAAGCCAAACCCAATCCTATGAAATCAGTATTGATGAGGAGTAACTAACGCCTCTTGTTCAATAAACCATAGGCAAAAGCACAGACATGGCGCTAAAATCATGAATGAAATCAATCTGCAAGGGGAAGTGATGTCTGTGCTAAATTTATTCGAAGAACGCCTTTCCACTCCCATTGGCGAGCTTATTGTCTTAATGGATGCGGACGGTCGAGCTAGGGCTATTGACTGGTCTGAATACAGCACACGTATGCAACAGCTATTGGTGCGTCATTATCCTCGGACATCTATACACATTCAGCCAGCCCCTAAGCCCAGCCCCGCCACCACCGCACTACAGCATTATTTTGCTGGTCAGCTAGAAGCATTAAACACCGTGGCCTTTTTTGTTCAAGGCACCCCTTTTCAAGAACAGGTATGGGCTGGCTTACAGCATATTCCATGCGGCACAACATGGAGCTATAAACAACTGGCTGAATACATACAACGCCCCAATGCCATGCGAGCTGTAGGTACCGCAAATGGCGCGAATCCCATTAGCCTCGTTATACCGTGCCACCGCGTTATAGGTAACAAACACCAACTAGTCGGCTATGCCGGCGGCCTTGAGCGTAAAAAGTGGCTACTACAACACGAAGGCGTGTTGCTTTAATCTACCGGTAAATGCCTATTTAAAAAGTAAACTCTGCTTGCAGAGTGTGGCCTACGTCTAACACGGCGTCAGCTGCTGCACTGTACAAAGCGGCATTCACCCCAAATGTCACCCCTTCTATGGTGCGTCTGCTATCACGCAAAGCCAGTGCAGGCTGTAGACCCATCACACCGTTGCTAGGATCCACATTCGGCATAGGACAACGCGTACAGTTTTTTAACTTAGCAAACTGTAGTGACGCGTTACCTAAGCTTAACAGGTGGTCCTCATCGTAAGCCTCTAAACCCTGAATCACAATATTGGGCCTAAATCGGTCCATGCCCACCGGCGCGGCGCCCTGCTCGTTAATCAGTATATTTAATTCTGTTAATGAGGCTTCATTACAAATCAAAAAAGGAAAACCATCTGCAAAACCAAACGTCGTTTGGGCTAAGCCTGCCGTATGAGCAGGGACCGTGTCTGCTTGCAACCACTTCCGAACCCATGTTTGATTAAGTCCACGCTGCGCCTGAGTGTGAACACGCAGCAGGCGGCACGGTTGCTGTAGATACTGGCTCCACCAATCTGTGGCGGACTCACCTTGATCCGCTCCCCATGTTACGTCATCCCAAATCTGCACGCGCGTCGCGGGTGTATGTGGTCTTGCCAAGCTTAACCTGAGTTCTGGCATGTGCGGAGCGTTTAAATGCAAGTATTGATCGCTTAGGCTAGGCTGCACTAATACCATTTGCGGTAGCGTGCGCTGTGTTAGCATTTGCCCCAGCTCATCAACCACCACCCATTGTCTATCCCACTGTAAACCGTGGTAATCAATAGCACTGTGCTCTAGCTGAATACCCGCACACGACTTCACGGGATAAGTAATTAACTGTGTGATGGTGACGTTCACTGTTGACTCCGTAATAAGTAAAACTACGCGTTAAAATGGGTTGTAACACACGTGGATGGCCGACTGGTTTTACGTGTATAGGAACGCAAAGTGTATCTATCAACCCACGGCCATAAAATGTAAATGCAAAGCGACTAACCTACTTTTCTACAGAGGAGCTCTATTCCTCTTTTTTTAATTCGTAATCCATAGTACAAGTAAGTCACTACCCGTTGCCTAACTTGATCGAAGCGAGAGAATTTTGGCTCCGTCCTTTATCACGGCAGGCTGTTGCTCCTTTTCTTTACACTACGCCACCTATGAAAAAGTTTGTTTTAAAGAAAATAGCAGTTGCCACTACAGCAGCTGTACTTCTTGGTCCGGTTCAAAGCCTGTTTGCTTGTACCTCGTTGTTGTACACCGATGCCAACGGTGCTCACTATGCAGGTCGCACTTTAGAGTTGCCCTTGGAAATGCCGTACCAAGTACGGTTTACCCCACAAAATACAACATTTGGATCTGAGGCCGCTCATCACCATGCATTAGATTTCAAAAGCAAATATGCTTTTCTTTCTATTAACGTGCCCGATCCGCTAAATAAAGAGCTTAAAGTTGTTGATGGCATGAATGAAAAAGGCTTGAATTTTGGTATGTTGGCCTATGCGACCACGGATGGGCCCGCGGATCACTTTCAAACCAACCAAGCGGTGTTGTCAGCTATAGACTTAGGGGCATGGGCGTTAGCTCGGTTTGCTACTGTTGCCGAGGTAAAAGAAGCCTTAGAAACCCAACCGGTGCTGGTTACTGCGCTGCTACCCTTGGGGCTAATGAAAACCCCTTTTCATTACACGCTGCATGATGCAACAGGGGCATCTATTGTGGTGGAGTTCAGCAATGGTCAACAACACGTGTATGACAATCCCGTTGGGGTCATGACCAACAGTCCTTCATTGCCTTGGCATTTAACCAATTTAGGTAATTACACTTATCTGAACAATATGGATAAATCCACGGCCGAATTTAATGGTCAGCACTTCAGCCAGCCGGACTCAGGTATTGCTACTGAGGGTTTACCGTCCTCAAACACGTCGGTAGGCCGTTTTGTACGAGCTGTCTATTATTCTCAGTTCACCGAGAAAGTAAAAACACCTGAAAAAGCGGTGAATACACTCGCTCACATTATGAACAACTTTGATCGCCCCCGTGGCGCTACGGTGTATTCGCGTATCGGTGCAAGCGCTATGGATATGTTGGCTCCCTCTGTTGGTGACAACCCAGATCATATTTCTGAGTATACCTCTTGGATTACTCTTAGTGATTTGCAACAAGGTCATTACTACGTGCGCACTTACGCCGACCTAAACTACGGCCGATTGGATTTAGCTCCGCTCATAAAAAACGGTAAAACCAAGCAAATTGCACTCGATAAACTTGACCACACCAAAGGCTTAGATCTTACAGAGCAATTACTGCAGGCGTCCTAAACGCTAACACTCCATAAAAAAGGGTAGTCAGCATAATGCTGGCTACCCTTTTTTTAAGTTAATGCTCGATTACATTTTTTGGACTTCGGATTGCACCTCGTCAAATACGCGGGTCACACTGGCTGCCGGAGCAGGACTCAGTAAACTTACAACATAAATAGCCAACGCGCCCAAAACAAAGCCAGGGATAATTTCATATAAGCCAAACCAAGCGAAATGATTCCAAAGCAAGACCACAACAGCACCTACAACCATGCCCGCTAAAGCGCCGGATAAGGTCATACGACGCCAGACCAATGAAAGAATCACTACTGGACCAAACGCAGCCCCAAAGCCAGCCCATGCATAGCTGACCATAGATAAGACTCGGCTCTCTGGATTCCAGGCCAATGCAATGGCTATTAAAGCGACTGCTAACACCATCAAACGTCCAAACCAAACGAGCTCTTTATCGCCAGCATCGCGACGTAAGAAAGTTTTATAGATGTCTTGGGTTAGCGAGCTGGAGCACACTAATAGCTGTGCAGAAAGAGTGCTCATCACTGCGGCTAAGATCGCTGCGAGTAAAATACCTGCTATCCATGGGTTAAATAACAAGATAGACAGTTCGATAAACACACGTTCTGCATTAGCCGTTACACCAGCGGCTTGTTCTGGGTGTGCTTCAAAATAAGCAATACCAAAAAAACCAACAGCTACCGCACCGGCCAAACACAAAATCATCCATGTCATGCCAATACGGCGTGCGCGAGGAATACTTTGTACGGAGTCGGCCGCCATAAACCGCACCAAAATATGAGGTTGACCAAAATAGCCTAAGCCCCATGCTAGAGCAGAAATAATCCCCACTTTAGATACATCTGATAATAGATCAGTACTACTGACGTTTAGAGCTTGCGCTGCACCCACGGCCTCGCCAAAACCACCGGCATGATGCATCACGATGAGCGGAGTCAAAATCAACGCCGTGAACATAAGAGAGGCTTGAATGGTGTCCGTCCAGCTGACCGCCAGAAAACCCCCAATAAACACATAAGCAATAGTACAAAATGCCCCAAGCCAAATTGCAGTGGTGTACGACATGCCAAACATGCTTTCAAATAAGCGCGCTCCGGCCACTACACCCGAGGCGCAGTACAAGGTGAAAAATACCAAAATTACTATGGCAGACACAATACGTAAGATATTTTTGTTGTCCTCAAACCGATTAGAGAAAAAGTCGGGCAGGGTTAAGGCATTGCCCGAGCGTTCCGTATAAACACGTAAACGAGCGGCCACAAACAACCAGTTAAAATACGCACCGATGATTAACCCAATGGCGATCCATGAGGCAGAAATACCGGTGCTGTAGACCTCCCCAGGTAGGCCCATCAGTAACCAGCCGCTCATGTCTGAAGCACCCGCAGCTAAAGCCACTACAAATGGGCCTAACTTTCGGCCCCCTAAGATGTAGTCGGATAAGTCTTCGGTGGATCGATAACCTAGCCAGCCAATAAGCAGCATGGCCGCGATATAAATCACGAACATGACAATGACTGGAGTACTAATTACGTCCATTTTTTCACCCCTTTGTTTTATACGTAATAGTGCATTACGTTTGATGGACTAGGCGTAAGCCGCCTGCATAAAAATGTAATAACGCTTAAATCATAGCCATTAGCGTTGCGTTTCCTCCGGCAGCTGCCGTATTCACACTTAACGATCGCTCGACCAATAGCCGCTCTAATCGGTAGCTTTTCCCCTCCTCGAGTTCTGCCACGGTGCGTCCTTGTGGTTGAATAATAACTGCAGAATGTTCAGCTAATTGCTGGGCGACCACCAATAACTCGTCGCCGTCCCCTTCAAATAACGCCGCCCCTGGCGTCTGCTGTTTTACGGCCTGCTCTACGCTAGAGGCTTGAATTACAAAGGCTGCCACATCCTTAGGTAGCTGCTGCAACCAATGGCTCAGTCTTTGTTTATTATGGTCAAGTACAACAATGGGTTGGTTAGCTGTAGCCAAGCAACAAGCTAATTGAATTGTCGCCCCCCACTCGGTTTGCGGCATGCACAGCACTTGACCCCGTTGCTGCAAATGGTAGCTATTGTTTTCTCCGGTAGGCCCAGACAGCGCCATCTGTAGGCCATATAAGCTCAAATCAATAATTTTTTGAATTTGAGCAGACTGGTCTGCGCTGTAGTGTGTTTTCACCCAATTAACAAATGTGTGTTGTAAAGCTTGTATAGGACCCTCGGAGGGGGTAGCCCCCATCACTAGCTGCTCTGGGCTTGAGGCCAATAAGCGCGGCACATATAAAGGCCCACCTGCTTTAGGGCCGGTGCCTGATAAACCCTGACCACCAAACGGTTGAACGCCTACAATCGCCCCAACAATGTTGCGGTTCACGTATATATTGCCAGCGCGCACTTGCTGTACAAGCTTGTCAATACTTTCATCAATGCGGGAATGCACGCCAAACGTTAAGCCATACCCACTGGTATTAATCTGCTCAATCAATTTGCTGACTTCTGAGCGTTTGTAACGTAGTACATGCAGTACTGGACCAAACACTTCGCGCTCCACATCGGCAATTTCATTGACCTCAATAATAGTAGGGGCAACAAAGGTGCCCTGAGCACAACTTTGGGCTAACTCAAGCTGCTCAACCACAAAACCTTTTTGTCGCATGTGCGCAATATGACGCTGGATATTTTGCTGAGCTTCTGCATCAATAACAGGCCCCACATCTGTAGATAAACGATCTGGATTCGCTACCTGTAACTCTTGCATGGCACCGCGTAACATCGTCAACATAGTGTCTGCGACCTCATCCTGTAAACACAAGATGCGCAATGCTGAACAACGCTGCCCCGCTGAATCAAATGCAGAAGTAATCACATCTGCAATCACCTGCTCTGCCAAGGCAGAGGAATCCACCACCATGGCATTTAACCCACCGGTCTCCGCCACTAAAGGTATAGGTTGACCTGCTTTATTTAGACGTGTGGACAATTGCTTAGCAATCAGCTGCGCAACCTCGGTAGAGCCCGTGAACATAACACCCTGCACGCGTGCGTCCTGCACTAATGCAGCACCCACATCGCCAGCCCCAGGAATTAACTGCAACACGTCTTGGGGTACACCGGCCTCGTGTAAATAACGCACCCCTTGCTGGGCAATTAAATTGGTTTGCTCTGCAGGTTTGGCTAAGACCACATTCCCTGCGGCCAGAGCGGCTGAAACTTGGCCCAAGAAAATAGCCAGAGGAAAGTTCCATGGACTAATACAAACCACTGGCCCTAATGGACGGTGGGTATCCGCCTCGAACTGCTGTGCTATCTGGCGACCGTAGTAGCGCAAGAAATCCACAGCCTCACGAATTTCAGCTACAGCATTGCTATAGCTTTTACCTGCCTCGCGTACCGCCAAAGCAATAAGCTCGGGAGTATGGGATTCCAATAAGTCCGCAGCACGCAATAAACACTGCGCGCGTTCTAGTGCGGGTGTAGCTGCCCATATGGGTGCAGCGCTCTCTGCTCGCTCTAAAGCCCGCTGTACCTCTGCTGGCTCGCTGAATACCACCTGCCCGACCACATCACGGTGATCCGCAGGGTTCAGTACATCTCTGTAGCGACTAGCGACCTCTTCGGTCTCATCAAGGGTGGCAGGCACCGCTAACCAGTCTCGAGCCGTACTTGCTAATAAACCCGCAGACAAAGAAGCCAAACGGTGTTCATTTGATAAATCTAACCCTTGTGAGTTTTGACGCTCTTCGCCCTGATGACGGTATAAATCCACAGGCAGAGGAATAAGCGGATGCGGTGCCCCGACGGGGTGCACAGCTAAACTTTGCTCTACTGGGTCTGCTATTAACTCGTCAACAGGAACACTTTCATCGGCGATACGATTTACAAAAGAAGAGTTCGCCCCATTTTCTAATAAACGGCGCACCAAATAGGCTAATAAAGTTTCATGCGAGCCCACTGGCGCATAAATACGGCATGGACGTGCTAGCTTGCCAGCGCTTACTGCGCCCACCACTTCTTCATATAACGGTTCGCCCATGCCATGCAAGCACTGAAACTCGTACTGACCGGCATAATAATTTGTTCCGGCCATGTGGTAAATGGCAGCCACTGTATGTGCATTATGCGTAGCAAACTGCGGGAAAATCGCATCCGGTGCGGCAAGCAGTTTGCGTGCACATGCCAAATACGACACATCTGTATGAATTTTTCGGGTGAACACAGGGTAGCCTTCTAGACCATCAACCTGAGCGCGTTTAATTTCTGTATCCCAATAGGCCCCTTTTACCAAGCGCACCATCAAACGGTGATTGGTACGACGGCCTAAATCAATGAGGTAGTCCAACACATACGGAGCACGCTTTTGATACGCTTGCACTACAAAGCCAATCCCATTCCAGCCTGCCAACTGTGGCTCTAAGCAAAGTTTCTCTAGTAGCTCTAATGAGATTTCTAGACGATCGGCTTCCTCGGCATCAATATTAATACCTATATCGTACCCACGTGCCAACACCGTTAGCTGTAATAAACGAGGATACAGCTCGTGCATCACTCGTTCGTGTTGGGCACGGGAATAGCGCGCATGCAAGGCTGACAGCTTAATGGAAATGCCTGGGCCTTGATAAATACCTAAACCGGCAGAGTTTTTGCCAATGGCGTGGATAGCCTGCTCATACGCGGCATAATACGCCAACGCATCGGCATCCGTCATAGCAGCCTCGCCCAGCATATCGTAGGAATACGTAAACCCCTTGTTCACCCAGCTACGACTATTTGCCAAGGCTCCAGCAATGGTTTCCCCACACACAAAATGCTCGCCCATTAAGCGCATGGCTCGGTCTACACCCTTTCGAATCAGCGGCTCGCCCCCTTTACTAATCATACGTGTTAGTGCTGAAGACATGCCACGTTCGCTATTGGTGGACACCAGCTTGCCCGTAATCATTAGCCCCCATGTCGCGGCGTTTACAAATAACGAGCCAGAGCTCATGTGAGATTGCCAATCACCTTTGCTGATTTTGTCGCGAATTAGGGCATCACGAGTGGCTTTATCTGGAATACGCAGCAAGGCTTCCGCCAAACACATTAAGGCAATGCCTTCTTGGCTAGATAAAGAGTATTCGTGAATTAAGCCATCGACGCCGCTGCCTAGACGCTTGCTGCGTAAAGCTTCGACTAATTTGCGCGCTAAGGCTTCAACCTGTGTTTTTTGTGGGCCTTGATCGGCCAAAGCAATAAGTAACGGCATGCATTCGGACTCTGCACGACGATAAGCACTGGTAATAGCGGACTGCAATACCGACTGAGGCGCTACTGATTGGGCAAAATCCAAAAACGGTTGGACTTTTTCAGTTGTAGCCAAACTAAGTCCGGCCTCTTCGAGGCTTTTAATATCACCCTGATCGGCTTCGACTAAATGCGCTAATGATGGCGGCAATCGTCCTGCCTCGATATCCTCAAGAAAGGAATAAATCGCTTGCTTAATAAACCAATGCTGAGTGCGTCCAATGCGCTCTGCTGCTGCTCGAATACGCGCCCGCAGGGCGGCATCCACTTTGACACCTAAGGTAGTAGAACTCATAACACTCATCCTTTTAGCTTTGGTTGCACTAAAAATAATAAAAGGTGCAACCCACATAAACCACGGGTTGAATTTTAGTACCCGAACGGGTTGCACCCCATCAGTACATACCCTTAATGGCTCAGCCCAAGTAAGACGACCCCACCAATCAAAATCACACAGCCCAAAAGGCGTCCCCAGCTAGCCCGCTCTTTGAGCCAAATAAAGCCAAGCAAGGTACCAATCATCATAGATAGCTCGCGTGCTGGAGCCACTACACTTAACGGTGCGCCTAAACCCAATGCATACAGTATTAAAATATAGGAAAGCGGTGATAGCACACCAACCAATACAGCCAAGCCCCAGTACCCCTGCATTTTTTTTAAGGTGTTAGCCTTTAACGCGTAGGGTGTGAGTAACACCGTGCGCAGCAAATTGCTGCCAAAATCCAAGACGAGCGGACTAATTAATAATACCTTGATACTGTAAGCATCAAAAACAGTATATATAGCAATGCACAAGCCGGTTTGAAACCCCCACCGTAAGCCTGAACGCGCTTTAGGGTGCAGCAAATACGCCAAGCGCCCATTAGAGGCAATCAACAAAATACCACTTACCACTAAAACCAACCCCACTACGCCTACCACTGATATGGGCTCGTGAAGAAAAACCACTGCACCTAGGGTCGCAAGCAAAGGGCCAGTACCTCTGGCAATAGGATAAACCACTGACAAGTCCGCTTGTTGGTAGCCTCGCTGCAGGCTCAAGCTGTAGGCCAAATGAATCAACGCACTTAGGCAAATAGCGCCTAGCATCCATCCCGTCCAGTGCGCTGCATTTGACCACAGCACCCAGATGGCAAGCGGAGCATACACCAACGTTGCTGCCAAGGCATAAGCAAACACAAAGATTGCACCAACTGCTGCCGCTTTTTTAGCGAGTAAATTCCAGAGTGCATGCAATAACGCCGCAGCAACAATAAGAATCAAATTGGAAAAAGTCACCCTTTTGTACCTTTAACGCAAATAAAAAAACCCTCTGTGCTCAAACAAACACAGAGGGCTAAAGAGAAAAAAACGCAGTTATAGTTCTGTGTTTTCTTTGATCTCTGCTTGCACACCAATTACATGAGAGCCAATGCGTTTGAAAAAAATACGCTGTACTGCCACACGCTTGGTTTTCAAGTTTAAGATAAGCGCATCTAACTGCTGGGTAAACTCGGTTTGAGCTAAATCTGCCATTTCTAATAAAAATGGCCGCCCTGTCACATCCACCACATCAGCCAAACTCACGCCTTTCAGGTAACGTTCAGCAGCATCAAACTGCACATTCTGCTGCTCTAGATCTAATACGAGCACACGTAAACCTCTGAACTGAAACTCGCCAGTACGGTTTGCAAATTTACGCAATGCGCCCTCTGGATCGACCTCAAAACTATGCACCGCCTCGTCTAGCACGTTTTGTACCTGTTCTAAGGTGGGCGCTACTGGGAAATACCCCACTGCCACAACAATACCATCAACCAACTCAAACGAAGTTAGCTTGGCGTCCATGCCGCCATCTGCAGGGTTATACCACTGATACTGCACCGTCCCCTGCTTTTGGCTTTTAACGCTTTCGATTATTTCTTTAAAAAATGGTCGTTGGTTTGTATCGGTTTGATCTAGTACGTTTTCACCTATCAGCGTGGCTGACCAACCCCCACTAGAAAGCAAAATGCCCTCTGTATTGAGGCTAAACACATAGAGGTCTCTGTCCACAAAACGCGCGTCGCGGTTGAAGTCATTGACCCCCACCACTCCTTTGTTTTTTATATGCTGCACAGCACGCTGCAATAGCTGATGGACACGTTGCTCTACCGTCGGTTTAGTCTGCATGGTCGCTTCGGCCAATAAGAGCTCTTGAGCAGCGGCTGGCGGGGTAACTGAGCCTAACGCCGCCGCAACCATAGCGCCAGTGACTTGCTTGATATAAGACATTTTTTTCACATTAATACCCCATTAATCTGGGTAACCAGAGAGAAAGCGAGGGCACAAAAGCAATAATGAAAATAGCAACCACATAAGCCCCAACAAAGGGCAATGCGCGCGCCACAATTTTTTCTACTGTAGCCCCGCCAATACCGGAAGCCACAAAGAGGTTTTCACCTAAAGGTGGAGTCACAAAGCCCACTGACAAGGCGCAAATCACCACAATACCTACATGAGTCGGATCTATGCCAAACATATAGGTAACGGGCAAGAGCACAGGCACCAAAATCATGATGGCTGCTAGAGTTTCCATAAACATGCCGACAAACAGCAGAAAAGCGATGAGTAGAGTCCAAATCACATACATGTTGTCGGTCCAGCTTAATAACGACTCTGCAATCACTGCAGGAATACGTTGCTCTACCAATAAGCGCCCAAATACCGTGGCGGCAAACAAAATCAGCAATACACGCCCGGTAATCCATGTGGTGGTGCGTAACGCATGAAACGTTTTACTCAAATTGAGCTCACGGTGAATAAAAATCCCTACGAACACGGTATAAAATACCGCGACTACAGCAGATTCTGTCGGCGTAAAAAAGCCGGCATAAATACCACCTAAAATAATTAAGGGGGCTAATACAGACCAAACACCACGACGTAAAGCCCGCAGAACCTCTATAGCAGACCAGCCTTCTTTGGTGCCGGCATAGCCTTCTTTACGAGAGATAATATAATTTAAAATCAGCAAGCTGCAGCTCATTACTAGCCCTGGTACTACACCAGCAATAAACAGCTTTGAGATGGATACCGAGCTAAATTGACCATATTGCGCAACGGCTTCGGGCGGTGGCTGTAAACCCAAGGCCGAAATACCAAAAATCACCATGGGGATAGAAGGTGGAATAATAATACCCAAGCCCCCTGAGGAAGCGGTTAAAGCAGAGGCATAGTCCAACGAATAATTGCGTTTGGTCATGGCGGGGATCATCAACATGCCCACCGCAGCGGTGGTGGCAGGCCCCGAACCGGAAATAGCGCCAAAAAACAAACAAGCTAAAACGGTGGCTACCCCTAACCCCCCTGTAATGGGCCCAGCTAAGGTTTCCGCAATATCAACCAAACGCCGCGAAATGCCTGCGGCCTCCATCAGGGCTCCTGCCAGCACAAACGCTGGCAAAGCCATCAGCGGAAAGCTACCCACCGAGGTAAACGCAATTTGTACAAACGAAATGGGGTTTTTACCTAACGTTAAAAACGCCACAAGGGCCGCACCAGCTAACGATACCGTTATGGGGGCCCCGATTAATAGCAGCACCACAAAGCTGCCAAACAACAACGCCACAATATACTGTTCCATTATGCGACTCCCTTTAACTGCGAAGGAGCACTAGTGGGGTTTTGAGCTGCTTGGGCAGTTTCTGTGATCTCTTGAAGCTCTTGAGTCTCTGGATCCACAATTTCCACAGATTTAAAAAACAATAAGTAGTTATTCCAAAGAATTCGAATGGACATCAGTAAAAAAGCGGCTGGTAGCACCATAAAGAAATACTTCATTGGGATGCCCATGGTTTGCGACTTCCAAAACAAATTCATGCGATTAAAGACAAAGTCATAGCTTAGCCAAGTGAAGTACAAGTTAAATGCAACCCAAATAAGGTCGGCAATGCCCTCACTGATTTTTTTTACAATGGGCGGAAACCAACGAAACTGAAACGTAACTCGGTTATGGGCCGACATTTTGGCAGCCACCACGGCCCCCAAGTACGCAAACCACACAAACATATAAGTAGCGAGCTCTTCTCCCCAAGGAATGGAGTAGCCCCAAAACTGCCTTAATATAATCTGTACAAATAATAAGGTGACAAATACGGCGAGCAATAAGCCACACACATATTCCTCAACATGATCCAGCACATGCAGTAATTTCGCTTTTACCGACATGACTACCTCCAGTTGCAGCGAATCAATAGAACCAATAAACACCAAAGCGTGAGCTACTAGGGGTAGCTCACGCTAAGTACAGTTAGGAACGATTTAGACTATTAATGACTTCATCTAGGCGTTCTTTGCCGCCGACCACATCATAAAACTTAGGCCAAACCTGACTGGTTGCTGCATCGATCCACTCTTTTTCGTCATTGGCAGGATCAACAATTTCCATACCAGCGGCAGTCAACTGCTCTTTAATTTCTTTTTCGGTTTCGTTTAAGTAAGTAAAGCTGTGCTCAGTGGCTTCTAGACCAGCCTCTAGGATAATTTTCTGCATCTCAGGTGTTTGTGATTGGAACACCTGTTCGCTGACGACAAGCGGCTCTAGCGAGAACAAGTAACGAATATTGGTAATGTATTTTTGTACCTCATCAAACTTCATTGCCGCTACTGTAATGTAGGGGTTGTCTTGCCCATCAACAACGCGCTGTTGTAATGCCGTAAAGGTTTCTGTCCAAGCCAATGGGTTAGGGTTTAAACCCCAAGCATTGTAAGTAGAGACCATGATTTCATTTTTAGGGACGCGGATCACAAGACCTTTCAGGTCCTCTAGTGTTTTCACTGGACGCTTGGAGTTCGTCAATACTCTAAAGCCCGAGTATGACCAACCAATAATCCGTACCCCGGCATCACGAATCGTATTTTCTGTGAGCTCTTGACCCACTGGCCCTAAGGTGAGCTCTTTGGCTTCGTCTGCACTTTGAATTAAGTACGGCAACGTCAAAATAGCGACTGAGGGAGAAAAAGGTGTGACGTTATTGATAGCAAGCACCGAAAAATCCAATAACCCCATCGCGGCATCGTTTACGGTGTCTTGTTCATCACCAAGCTGACTATTTGGGAATAAATCGGCTTTGGCTTTGCCGTCAGTTTTTTCGTTCAGCTTTTCTGCAAAAGCCTTGGCTAGTTCATACTGTGTGCCGCCTTGGGCATCACCAATAGCTACCTTGAAGGTTTGAGCCGAGACCATGCTCGACATTAACAAGCCCATGCTTAGAGCAAATGGCATTAACAGTTTTTTCTTCAGTTTCATGTTTGTCTCCTTCCTCTTTGTGTATTTTTTAAGAGGTATTGGTATGTAGGGGGCTACTGTAGTAACCCTTTGTGAAACTACGACTTACAACACTTCATCTTTTAAGTGGTACCAGCGATACAAGAAGCGTTGTCCTATGCGTCTAAATGGCGCAAAGGCTTCGGACACCACCATTTCACGCACATTAGGAAATGGCAATCGATCTTGGAAAATGGGTAAATCCAGCTCAGCACCATGCCCCGCAATACGTTGTGCCATGCGACGTCCTGCTTGGGATGAGTACATCACCCCATTACCGCCATACCCCATCGCATAAAAAATACGTTCTTTGGCATCTGGCTGTACGATGCGAGGCATCATGTCATGGCTGACATCTACCCAACCCCACCAAGAATAATCCAACTCAATACCGGCTAAAGCTGGAAACTTACGGGCAATGGCATCGCGTAGATTCTTTTCGTACTTGTCCTCGGGGGCTTGACGACCAGAGATCGCGCTACGACTGCCTATTTGCAAGCGATTGTCGGGCAATAAGCGATAATAATTACGTAAAACACGCGTATCAGTAAGCACTTGATGCGTATGGAAATGACATGCTTCTATTTCTTGAGGTGTCAAAGGACGTGTGACCACCGAGTTGGACAACACTGGCATCAAGCGGTTTTTAAATTCTTTGTGTAGGTGATTAGAGGTATACCCACCCGTCGCTACCGCTACGGTTTTGGCACGGACTACACCCCCAGGGGTACGCAAATAATGATAACCATTACGCGTTTCCCACCCTGCTACAGGGCTAGCCGGATGCACTTTTACGCCTAAGGCGCGTGCTTTTTTTATGTAGCCAAAAGCTAATTTAGCGGCATGCACACCAATGCCCTCAGGCTCGTGCATAGCGCCCTGGGCTTCTTGGTCGCCCACCCATTGCTCTTTAACTGTTTGCGCATCAAGGATTTGAGCGTTATAGCCAAAGGTTTCACGCAATAATTTGGCTTCAGCCTCTAGAGTGGGCATCACTTTGGCGCGGTGCGCAATGTACAAATGACCACCAGGCTGAGGATCACAATCGATATCCTTGATCAGCTCTTTGAAGTTTTCCATGCCCTCTACACACTCACGGTGCATTTTCAGTGCGGTGTCCAAACCCCAACGCTTAATCCACTGCGAGCGCTTCAGACGGCCAGAAGCGCATTGTGCTTGACCACCATTGCGGGTGCTGCAACCCCAGGCGGTACGGTTTGCCTCGAGAACAATGGACTGAATACCGTACTCTTGGGCCAGAAAAATAGACGTGGTTAAACCAGTAAAACCAGCTCCAATGATGGCGACCTCAACCTCGGTATCGTGTTGAATAGGGCCATCATCAGCGGGCGGTTCGCCTGCGGTGCCGATCCAGTAGGTTGGCGCATAATCTACTCCTGCCCCTGGTGTGGCATCGAGCATTGGGTCATAACCTGGCTCATAGGCAGATCGGGCCGAAGTGGCCTGATTACGCAATAGCTCCATGTTTGATGCGTTCATGGCCCTTACTCACTTTTAAATGCAGGACGATTTTTTCTGTAAGCGTCTTTGATTGCAATTTTTCCGTCGCGGAATGTAATCAAATCCACCATGCGAGCTTCAGTGCGCATCCCATCTGCCGTTGTGCCAGAATAAGTGGTGCTATAGAAACCAAAATCATCCACAACTTGGGCAATAAAATCTGTCCACTGTGCATCTGGGCAAGTTAACCAAGCCTGCTCAAAGGCTTTAGCCACAGCAGCTTGACCGGTGTGAGTAGTTCCGCGTAGCCCATCTCCGGCCACCGTGTGAAACACACAGTCCTCGGTCATCATGCTCATTAGTGCATCAAGGTCATGACGGTTCCAAGCGGCGGCGAATTCTTTCAAAAGGGCTAAGTTTTTTTCTGACATGATTGTCTCCGTGTGTAGCTCAAATTTTATGCTTCTATCCAACATACTGAATGTGCTGCAGAGCTCGTAGAACCAACTGGAGACAATCGATTGGTCCAGATTAAATGGCCTTGGCATGCCGTCTTTCACCAAACCCATAAAGCATGCGGATTACAGACGCTAACTGCCGAATTCCAGGCTCAATTTTGTGGTGAGGTATAGAGGCAAACCCTAAGCGGAAAAAGTGCTGATTTTCCGTACTTTTAGTAAAAAAAACATCCCCTACCTCGATCAGTACTCCTTGCTGTTCAGCTGCTTGAGCTAATTCATGAGAATTCATGACCGGAGGGCACTCAACCCAACACGCAGCTCCGCCACTAATGTATTGATAATGCAGAAAAGGTAAGTGCTCATCGAGAGCACGCATTAACACCTCGGCTTTATCGCTGAGCAGAGCAGCACGCTTGCGTAACACCGCGTCGTAATGGCCTAGCGATAAAAACTGCGCAAAAACGCGTTGCATATAAGCCGTAGGATGCCGAATATTTAAACGACGAATAGCGCGTAAACGCTGACTTAAAATTGGATCAGCTGCCACATAACCCATTCGGATGCCCGGAGCTAGTACTTTGGATACACTGCTGATGTAAATAACGCGTCCGGTTTGATCTAAGCTTTTTAAACTAGGGGACGCTTCATTCGTTAAGCAGTTTTCACTCTCGTAGTCGTCTTCAATAACAATGAAGTCGTGCTTTTGTGCCAACCGTAAAAGCTCCTGTTTACGCTCCAGGCTCATGCGCACAGTAGTCGGGCTTTGATGGCTAGGAGTAACATACACATAGTCACAGCGGGCTAACGCATCCTCATTAATAATTAGCCCCTCTGCATCAATGGGCAAAGGCTGAACCTGTTGAGTGCGACTTAAAAAAATATTGCGTGCATCGGGATAACCAGGGTCCTCGATACCAACAACTTTGTCTGGCCCAACCAGTAAATCGGCTAGCAAATACAGGGCATGCTGCGCCCCCACAGTGATAACAAGCTCATTATCATTCACCCAGACCCCACGGCGCGGCAAGACGCGCAGACGTAGCTGTTTAATTAGACCCTCGTCGTCACGCATGAACATGTCTTGGGCCCACTCTGAGACCTCAAGCGCACTGAGAGTCGCCATACAACATGCACGCCACGCGGCACTTGGGAAAGTTTCACTATCGAACTGACCGTAGATAAATGGATAAGGGTATTGACGCCAATTGGCTTTTTTTGTGATGTTGCGCTGGGCCTCAGGATCAAATCGAAAACGATGACTCCAGTTAGGACGTTGCTCGGGGTCAATGTCCTTAGCTTGACGCGGTGCATGTTTGATTTGTTGCATGAGTGCCGGGTTGGCAAAATAACCGCGACGTTCGTAAGCAATTAAATAGCCCTCGTCCACCAAGTTTTGATAGGCAATGACTACGGTATTACGCGCTAGACCGAGTATTTCAGCCATTTCCCGACTTGAGGGAATAGCCATGGTTGTGGGCCACTGACCCTCGAGCACCACACCCACTACCATCTGGCGCACCTGAGCTTGTAGGCTGAGACCAAGGTTCGCATGACGTAAAAACTGCTGCCGCCACATCACGCCACTTGACTCTTTATTCATCGTCCCTCTCCATTTATATGAGCCAAATTGAAAAGTAACCGATCGCCAACCTTTTTTCTATTCGGTTTTTCCTTAACTTGTCAATTTTTTAGTGCGCTGACTTTTGGCTTTAGTGCTATTCATCTCCGCCCTGAACGGCGGGGTTTTCCGCGCGATTTAATAAAAAAAGACCACAAGCCCTTTCAGAGCCTGTGGTCTAGACCGTGTTCTATGTCGTAAAGACGTATTCGGGTAGGACTTTATTGAGCCACAGGTTGTGACTGAGTATGAATTAACCCTGTTGTAGGTGAAGAAGGCTCAGCCAAATAATGCTTTTTAGGCATCCGGCCCGCCAAATACGCATCACGCCCTGCTTGTACTGCGCGACGCATCGCACGAGCCATGCGTATAGGGTCTTGGGCATAGGCCAAAGCCGAATTCATCAACACCGCATCACAGCCTAACTCCATCCCTATAGTGGCATCTGATGCCGTTCCCACCCCTGCATCTAACAACACAGGCACGGATATTTGTTCACGTATGAGTTGTACATTCCACGGGTTCAGAATCCCCATGCCAGAACCAATAATCGACGCTAAGGGCATAACCGCCACACAACCTAAATCTTCTAACATCTTGGCTTGTACAGGATCGTCTGAGCAGTACACCATGACATTAAAACCATCACGCACTAGCTCTTTGGTAGCCGCTAGGGTTTCAGGCATATTAGGGTAAAGGTTGGACGGGCTGCCAAAAATTTCTAGCTTAACCAAATTATGCCCATCTAAAAGCTCACGAGCTAAGCGGCAGGTGCGAATGGCGTCTTGGGCACTATAACACCCTGCCGTATTGGGTAAATACGTGAATTCGCTTGGCGACACATAATCAAGCAAACTCGGCTCATTGGCGGTTTGACCTATATTGGTGCGGCGTATAGCAACAGTCACAATTTCGGCACCGCTTTCTAGGATGGCAGCACGCGTTTCCTCAAAATCCTTGTACTTACCTGTACCAACAAGTAAGCGGGATTGATACGATTTTCCGGCTAAAACAAAAGGGTCTGTGGCCATGAAATTTACTACCTCTACATCTATTCAAAAAACGCTGTAGAAGCTAAAGCCTCTACAGCGTAACCAGTGGTCGTCTATGCAGACTTAGACATAATCTTTGTATTTGTCTAGCATACGTACAGGCTTACGTAGGGCATCACGACGGAACGGATCGCCTAGCTCACGTGTACACATGATTTCAATAACGCAGGTTTTGCCTTCGTTCATTTGCATGTCAATAGCACGTTTTAGTGCTGGACCGACATCCTCAAGACGATCCACCACAATGCCTTCGGCACCCATGGACTCGGCAATGCCTGCAAACGATGGGCTTTCAAGTTCACCCGCTACAAAGCGACGGTCATAGAACTCAACTTGGTTTTTCTTCTCTGCACCCCACTGACGGTTGTGGAATACTATCGCAGTCACTGGAATGTCATGACGTACAGCTGTCAGAATTTCCATCATGCTCATAGCCCATGCCCCGTCACCTGCGTAAGCAATAGCAGGACGATCAGGCGCGGCTGCTTTGGCACCAATAATAGTAGGCAAAGCATAACCACAATTACCAAAACTCATTGGTGCAAAGAAACTACGTGGCTTTTCAAAGCGCAAATAGCTGTGAGCAACGGAGTTGATATTACCAATATCGGTAGAGACCATTACGTTCTCTGGCATGGCTTTTTCTAGCTCACGCAATACTTGACGTGGGTGCAAGTAGTCACCGCCATTAAAGGTTTTCTCTTTGGCGTTTTCTGCAATCATGTCCAAGCTGTACGGGTCTTTTTCATGAGTCCAACCGTCTAACTCGGCTTCCCACTCGGCTTTTTCAGCCGCTATTTTCTGAGCGCGCTCTTCTTTGGTTGCGTCACACGCTAATGTTTCATTGGCTAAACGCTTAGTCAATTCGGTAGCTACGGCTTTGGCATCACCACAAATACCTACGGAAATTTTCTTCACTAAGCCCAATACTTTGTGATCAGCATCAATTTGGATGATTTTGGCATCTTTAGGCCAGTAATCCATACCATACTGAGGCAAGGTACCAAATGGTCCTAAGCGTGAACCTAAAGCAATAACCACGTCAGCTTGAGAGATCAACTTCATGCCTGCTTTGGAACCTTGGTAACCCAATGGTCCGCACCATTGTGGATGGCTGGCAGGGAATGAGTCGTTATGCTGATAGCTATTCACTACAGGAGCACCCAAGCGCTCGGCTAAAGCAATACATTCTTCAACTGCATCACCCATAACCACGCCACCGCCGGAAATAAGGACGGGGAATTTTGCATTGCGCAATAGCTCAATCGCCTCATTTAACGACTGTTCGCCGCCATGACCACGATCTACTACCTGAGGCTGAGGAATTTCACATGTGATTTCGCCGTAGAAGTAATCACGTGGAATATTGAGCTGAGTAGGACCCATCTCGCTTTTAGCGCGGTCAAAACAACGCGCTGTGTACTCAGCCATTCGTGCAGGGTTGGTCACATGGCCTTGGTACTTAGTAAACTCTTGGAACATAGGGAGTTGGTTACACTCTTGGAAACCACCTAGACCCATAGTATTGGTACCTGCCTCGGGGGTAATAATAACCACAGGGCTGTGTGACCAGTAAGCGGCCGCAATACCGGTAACGCAGTTACTAATACCAGGACCGTTTTGTCCAATCACTACACCATGACGACCAGATACACGCGCATAACCATCAGCCATATGCGCAGCGCCTTGTTCGTGTACAACAGGAATTAAACGAATACCAGCGGGAGCAAAAATATCCATTGCGTCCATGAACGCAGAACCCATAATTCCGAAAATATCGGTGGTGCCATTGGCAACCAAAGTCTCCACAAAGGCTTCGGAGGGGGTCATCTTGGTAACGCCGCTGACCACTTTACGGTTATCAACTACTTGGCTCATGTTATGAAGTCTCCAATTTTGACGAGTTAAGCGTACCCGCCACACAAATTACAAATTCCAAGACCAAAAATACTTTTATTCGAGATTTTCAGCCATTTAGGGTTAAGCTAACACAAAAATACAAATAAATGAAATGATTTGTGTCGTTTTTTCTAATAATATATGATTAACCCTAGGTACAAGCCCTAAAAATCACTGCCTATATGGGCTTTTTTGGAGACAAAAATGCAAACCTTGCTTGAACAACCTACGCGTCAAGTTGCCGTAAAAGATCTATTTAATTTTGACAGCACCATGAAGGTAATGGCTTTTGAAGAGCCCACTGAATATGTGCCCAAGATTGATGAAGCATATTTATTTGATCCTGAAGTCACTTTGTCGCTTTTAGCAGGTTTTAACAATAACCGACGCGTGCTTGTGCAAGGACGCCACGGCACAGGTAAATCTACCCACATAGAACAAGTCGCCGCCCGCTTAAACTGGCCCTGCATACGGGTTAATCTCGATGGGCATATCAGCCGTTTAGATTTAGTGGGTAAAGACACCATTCGCATTGAAGACGGATTACAAGTCACCTCTTTCCAAGAGGGAGTTATCCCCTGGGCCTTACAACGACCTGTTGCTTTGATTTTTGATGAGTACGATGCGGGACGCCCTGATGTGATGTTTGTGATTCAGCAAATTCTTGAACAAGAAGGCCGTTTCACCATGCTCGACCAAAATAAGGTCTTAACGCCGCATCCGTATTTTCGCATTTTTGCTACAGCTAACACCGTAGGACTTGGCGATAGCACTGGTCTCTACCACGGTACACATCAACTAAATCACGCTCAAATGGATCGTTGGAATATTGTGGCAAACCTGAATTACATGGACCCCGAGCAAGAGGTGGCTATTGTTTTAGGACGCGTCCCCATTAAAAACACTACTCAAGGTGCACAAGATATCCAAGCCATGGTGACTTTAGCAAACTTAACGCGTCAAGCTTTTGCTGCCGGCGACTTATCCACCTTGATGTCTCCTCGTACTGTGATTACGTGGGCGGAAAACTGTACCATTTTTAAAGATAAGCAGCGTGCGTTTGCCGTGTCGTATCTTAATAAATGTGATGAAGCAGAAAAAGCCATGGTGGCCGAGCTCTATCAGCGTTGCTTTAATGAAGAGCTAGTGTGGTAATGCTCTTGATCTCTGGAGGCTACTTATTATGACCGCATCCACTGACGCCTTGAGGCACCAACGCCGGGTCCGCGAGCTAAGTGCAGCCGTGACTCGCGCTTTAGCTGCTGATCCAAGCATCCATTTACGGCAACAACATTTTTTCAAAGGAAACCAAAGTCTGGCCTCTTACGCGCCGCACCTGCGCTTACAACCCGAGGAGCAGCTAGAGTTTTTACGTGGGGTCGCAGACAGTTTAGCTATACGATTGCAATACAGTGATCAGACTTTGCACCAATCTCATTTACCCGACGAGCCATTGGCTCGTATGGTTTTTGACTGGTTAGAAAGCTTGCGCACTGAGTCCTTAACCCCCGACACCTTGCCCGGAGTTAAAGCCAATTTAGAAAAACGGTTTTATTACTGGTCCGCTGGCTTTCATCATGCTGGTCATACCCAAACGGCCTTAGGTATTTTGCTATATACCGTAGCGCAAATGTGCTGGAGCCGCTTAATGGGCCGACCGGTCTACGAAGAAACTGAAGATCTTATTGAGGCTACCCGTGCTTCAATTAATGCTGAGCTCGGAACAGCTTTAGCTGGTTTGCGGCGCGCCCGACACAATCAAGCCGACTATATTCCTCATGCCTTAGCCATTGCCCATTTAGTAGCACGTAGTGTGGAGCAGGCCTTAGCTCATCAGAAAAAGCAAAACCCAGAAGACGAAGAGGACGATTCAAGCCAAGACGCGTTTGCCTTATTACTAGACCTAGATGCAGGCCAAGAAGGAGCTATCCATACGGCAGAGTCCGCACAAAGTGACGTGTTCACAGCATTAAAAGAACGCTATGTCATTTTTGACGCGCAATTTGATCGGGTCACCCACCCTGCAGAAAGCGTGCGAACCGAGCTATTAGAGGAATACCGCGAACGCATCAACCAACGCATTGCAGCCCAACACATCCCTTTTCCTTTGCTGGTACAACGTATACGGCGTGCCTTAGAGCGCCCTTTAGGTGAGCGTTGGGAATGGGACCAAGAAGAGGGACTCATTGATGGACGCCGCCTCACTCAGTTAATTAGTTCGCCCATGGAGCGTCGTTTATTTAAACGCCCCCAACCGCTTATCCAGCACCAAACCAGCGTCAGCTTTTTAATTGACTGTTCGGGCTCAATGAAAATGCATGCAGAAACTCTGACCATGATGGTGGACTTACTCTGCAAAGCCCTAGAACGAGCGGGGGCTCAAACTGAAGTGCTTGGGTTTTCCACTCAAGCCTGGAATGGCGGTCGCCCCTATAGACGCTGGCGCGCTACAGGCCGTAAGCCACACCCAGGCCGACTTAATGAGGTAGAGCACCGCATTTTCAAAGAGGCTGAGACCTCATGGCAACACGCGAACCGCGCCATTATGGCTTTGTTGAAATTGGACTTGTACAGAGAGGGCATAGACGGGGAAGCCGTGCAATGGGCTTGCGATCGGCTTTTAGCCCAGTCCACCACCAGAAAAATACTGTACGTTTTGTCCGATGGCTCGCCCATGGATAGTGCTACTAATTTGGCTAATGACGATTTTTATATTGATAACCATCTCCAACAAGTGCTTGCTCAGTATCAAGCACTTGGTGTGGAGGTGTGTGGTATTGGTATAGGCCTAGATTTAGGTCAACTCTATCAAAACTATCTTATTGCTGACTTGCATAAAGGATTAGACAACCATTTTATTGATGACTTTGTTCAAAGCTTACGTGGATTCCGACGTTAGATTAAGACTCACCCAGTTGCGCTTCTATTTGGGTCAATGCCTGTGCTGCACGTTGCAGTGCAGGTAGAGTTTCTAAAGCTTTGTCAGGTGTCATGCGCATGATGGGGGCTTGGGTAGCAACGGCCATGTTAGAACGACTTCCATCAGGACGTGGTACTAGCACTGCCACACAGAACAAACCAGGCAAAAACTCCTCATTATCAAACGCATAGCCTTGTTGCTTCACTTTCTCTAGCTCGGCCTCGAACTCCTCTAAGCTCTGGAGCGTGTTTTTTGTGTACACATCAAAAGGCGCATTAGCTAATAAACGACGGCGTTGTGCGGGTGGCATCTGAGCGAGCAAGACCTTGCCACTGGCCGAGCAATGCACAGGTACACGCGAACCAGGCCGTAAATAAAACCGCAAAGGCGCTTCAGTTTCCACACGATCTAAATACAAGACTTCATTGCCTGCTAATGCCGTCAAGTTACAGCTTTCCCCCAGCTCATTACCCAATGACTTCAAGACCGCATGACGCGCTCCGTATCGAGTGTCATTAAACAACAAGTCTTCGGCTAAGCGACGTAACCGTCCGCCCACACAATAATGACGTCCATCAGTATCACGCATCAACATGTCTGCATTTTCTAACTGTTGCAGCATTCTGTGTACTGTAGGTTTTGGTAAATCCGTGTTATCGACTAAATCCTGCAAAGCAAACTGACGCTCTTGGGCAGCAATCAGCTCTAGCAAACTAAACAAGCGCATAGCAGGTGTATCCCCTGCAATTTTCACGGACTCCAGATCCGCTGGGTTCACTTTATTGTTCATTCTGAGCACCTAAATTCTATTATTCAATACAAAATATACCAAAAAAAGCACAAAATCTTGACCTTAGCCTAATTTCTCGCTAAATTCTATAAAACAATAAACGATACCTACTGTACCAAAAAACGAGACCGAGGCGATACATGCAATTATTAAACCACCTTATCCACGCTGCTAAAAAGAACCCCGCACGAATTGTGGTGTGTGAAGCCGAGGACCCTCGAATCTTAACTGCTGCATGCCGAGCACACCAACATGGGCTGGCTTATATGACACTAGTAGGCAACAGCGAGGCTATTAAGCAACGAGCTGCTGAGCATTATCTTGATATTCAAGACCTTATTATTGAGGACCCTAGCACCTCAAAAAAACGGCCTGAGCTGGAACAAGCCTTGGTTGCACGTCGAGGCCATAAAGGGATGACTGCGGAAAAAGCGCACCAAGCTTTGAACGACCCATTGTGTTTTGGCACCATGCTTGCTCACTGTGATTATGCGGATGGTGCAGTCGCTGGCGCTATTTATAGTACCGCAGATGTGGTGCGCAGTGCTTTACAACTTATTGGCAAAGCCCCAGAAGCCAGTCTAGTTTCTAGCTTTTTTCTTATGTTTTTGGATAAAGACCATCACCCTACCCGCAACGGTGTGATTTTTACTGATTGTGGTTTAGTGATTGAGCCCAACGAAGAAGAACTCGCGGCTATAGCTATTGCTGCAGCTGAAAACGCACGCTATTTATTACAAGTTGAGCCCCGTATTGCTATGTTAAGCTTTTCCTCTGCGGGTAGCGCCCAACACCCTGCCGTAACCAAAGTGATTAACGCAGCTCAACGCGTTAAAGCCGCTCTACCCGGTGTTGCAATTGATGAAGACGTGCAATTTGATGCTGCTATTATTCCAGAAATCGCAGCAAAAAAACTTAAAAACTCTCAAGTCAAAGGGCAAGCTAATGTTTTTGTGTTCCCTAACCTAGAGGCCGGCAACATTGGCTATAAAATTGCAGAGCGCTTAGGGGGTGCCACCGCTATCGGACCGTTACTTCAAGGTCTTGCTAAACCCATCAATGACCTCTCACGTGGCTGCAGTACAGAAGATGTGTACTGTGTTATTGCCATCACATCTCTTCAAGCCCATATGAGAAAAAATACAACATGAGCTTTTTAACCTTATCTGTGCTGCTTTTAGTCATCGCTATTGGTACTTACTTTCAAACGGTGACGGGCTTTGGCCTTGCCATGATTGTAATTGGTCTGAGCAGCGGTCTAGAGCTAACTAGTGTGCCTTTTATTGCGACGGTGGTTAGTTTAATTAGCTTGGTAAACAGTGCCATTGCCTTGCCCAGACACCTTCACCATATCGATTGGCGCATTGCAAATACCACCTTGTTAGGAATCGTGCCCTCTAGTGTGATTGGGGTGGTGTTACTCAATTTCCTGAATGCCCAAGCTGCAAGCATTCTAGAGTTTTTATTGGGTGTAATTATTGTCTATAGCGGCATCAGCTTTGCCTTACGTCCTAAACAACGCACCAAAGAATCTAGCCTAAAGTCTTTTTTTGGTATTGGGTTTATTTCTGGCTTGTGTGGCGGCCTGTTCGGCATGCCGGGTCCTCCCGTTATTTTTCATATGTATCGCCAACCCATGGAAATGGCAGTCATCCGCAACATGCTGTTGCTAATGTTTGCCTGTACCGCATTTACGCGAACATTTTATGAGGTGATTACAGAGGGCTTACCTACCGAGACCTTAGTAACTTCGGCCATCGCAATTCCCTGTGTGGCTATTTTTACTTTATTGGCTCAGCGCTTCCCCCCACCCGTCAGCCCCACTACGATGCGTCGCATTACGTTTATCAGCTTAGTCATCATTGGCTTAGGGCTCATGTACGGCAGCATTAACTCCATGAAATTTATGTTTTAACTGTTATTTTCTTTATATCTTTTTAAGCGATAAGTCTGTGCATGGCTTATCGCTTTTTTATACGTGAAAAAATACTTATGCCTTTACTTACCGACTCCCTCTCTCAATCGCTTGGGCACTGGCTGGTTCAGCAAGCCCAAGCAGATGGCTTAGCCCCTGTGTGTATTGCGTTAAGCAATCCAGACGGGGCACTGCAGTATTTTCTACGCATGGACGCCGCCCCAGTACGTACTATTTCTATTGCGCAGGCCAAAGCATACAGTGCAGCACGATTTGGTAGTAGCACTTTAGCTTTGCAGGAGCGTTTGCAACGTGAGTCCTTATCACTTAGTGATTTTATGGACCCAGCCTTGTGCGCTTTACCTGGCGGCGTACCTCTAGAAATAAACGCCACTCAGATCGGGGCTGTAGGAATAAGCGGACGCAGTTTGGCCGATGATCACGCATTAGCCATGCTAGCCAATGAGTTCTTACAGCAATACGCTAGATAAAAAAAAGCTCTTCCCTAGGGAAGAGCCAATGAGAACCACCTAGTTATTATTTTTGGAGAGCGTTTTACCAAGCACCACTATAAAGCTGTACTGCTAAACTAGTTACCGCTACAGCCACCCAAACCCCAAGACCCAATACCACTGGACGCCAACCAGTACGCGCCATTAAGCGCATATTGCTGGATAAACCAATGGCTGCTAGTGCAAGCACCATTAAAAACTGGGCTATAGTTTGCAGCACGCTTAATACTTCGGCAGGCAATACGCCGGTAGAGCGCACCATAGAAGCCACTACAAACCACACAATAAACCAAGGAATAAGACGCTGAATACTAAAGCCCCCACCTTGTTGTTGCTGACGCCGTACTTCTAAAAACACATAAAACAAACAGATAGGAATAATAAACGTAGCACGTGTCAGTTTTACTACGGTGGCATAGTCACCCGCCTCGGTACTGTAACTATACGCCGCGGCTACCACCGACGAGGTATCGTTGATCGCTGTGCCAGCCCATAAGCCAAAGCCAATGTCTGTCATATTTAAGGCATGCCCAAAAAAAGGAAACACCAGCACTGCCACTACGTTAAAAAGAAAAATAGTGGAAATCGCAAAAGCGGTTTCATGTTCTTCGGGTTTAATAATAGGAGCAACAGCTGCGATGGCAGAGCCGCCACAGATGGCGGTACCAGCCCCAATTAGAGTGCGTAATTTATCTGGTATACCTAGCGCTCGCCCCAATACAGCTGCCACAATAAAAGCGGCTGCCATGGTGATTAAAGTCACCCACAGCGACTCAAAACCGGTTTGTACTACTTGAGTAAAACTCAAACCAAATCCCAATGCAATAATCGACCACTGCAGTACCTTTTTCGAGGCAAAGGCTAGACCGGGTTGAAAAACAGGCAACATACCTAAACTGTTGCGAATGACTAAACCCAACACAATGGCAAACACTGGTCCACCTACAGTGGGTAGCCATTTACCTAATGCCGTAGCAACGATGGCTAGGCCTGCTGCTAAAGCAATGCCCTGCCAAATAGATGGCTTACGTGGTGTATCAGTCTGTTTTACTTGAGGTCGAGCCGACTTTTGCTGTGGCTCTGCCGTAGAAACGTGTGCAGTGGTTGCTCCCATAACTCATCCTAATAATTAATCGGCATAGGCTTATTCTACGCTCAAAATAACAATAATCAAAATAAAATGTCTCAATTAATGAGAAATAGGCAGAAAGCACCACAAATAAAAAAAACCATCATATCTCGGAGCAACGAGCTGTGATGGTAAAAGGACTTTAACCGCTAAAAACTAGTACGGGCAGCGATAACGATGGCGAGGATAATCAATGTCAGCGCAAACGCCTGCGTCGCTAACAGCTAGGACTCGGCTCTGATCCGCGTATTTTTTAAAAATATGTTTAGGACCATCAGCATACCGTACCTGTGCTAACTCGTCGGCTAAAGAGGCAGAAAACACAACAGGATGCCCAATCTGTTGCTGATAGCTAGGACGCACAATGCCACCATAGGTAGCGTGATTAGCCAATAAGATAGAATAAGTAGTGCTCTGCACAAAGGGTAAATCACCCAAACTAACTACCCAAGCTTGTTGAGGGTGTGTGTGTTGAATACCGCAAGCCAAGCTATACCCTAAACCTTGATCCGCTTGTTCACAATACACATAGCGTAGCTGCAATGTCCTAAGCTCAGCCTCAATACGAGGACACGGTTCTCGTAACACCACCACTAGCTCATCAACATGAGACATCAAAGCCAAACAACTACTACGTAATACGCTATTACCATGCACTAAAGTGATTAATAATTTGTTATGTTGACCTGACGGATCAAATCGTGTGCCTCTACCTGCTGCCAACACGATCCCGGTGCGTACTATGTCTGTTCCCACTCGTACACTCTATCAGCGTGATCTTTTGCTAGCTGCACATTTAACTGACTTGGCAACACTACTTTATTTTTATAAGCAATCACTTCAGCCATAATACTGACAGCAATTTCTGCAGGGGTTTTACTACCTATATAAATACCAATGGGGCCTTTTAATTTAGCAAGACTCTGTTCCGTTTGCTCTAAGTGCTCAATCATACGGGCACGACGCAACGCGTGATTTTTTCTAGAACCGATAGCGCCCACATAGAAGGCTGGCGAAGCTAAAGCCTCGAGCAAGGCCAGATCATCCAATTTTGGGTCGTGAGTTAAAGCAATAATGCACGAACGTGGGTCAGGCCCAAAGGTGACCACCTCATCGTCAGGCATACCCGTTACCAGTTGAACCTTGTCCACCGCCCACCCTTGATGGTATTGGTGTCGAGGATCACAGACCGTAACCTCAAAGCCATTAAAAAGTGCCATCGTAGCAAGATACTCGCTTAATTGTCCCGCACCAATTAACAACATACGGAACCGCGGCCCAAAACCCACATGTAACCACTCGTCGTCAAAGTAAAGTGCCTCTGACTGTATGCTTTGCTGCAAGCGCACTGTACCTGTTGTCAGATGCAAAGAGCGGGTCATTAACATACCTTGATCTAGCTGATCTAATAGCTGCCTTAGTTGAGAGGCTTTTGGGTTGTACTCTAATAAGAGTTCAATGGTGCCACCACAGGGCAAACCAAAGCGGTGCGCCTCCTCGGCACTAACACCATACTGACGCCGTTGTGGTAGTTGCAAAGCCTGAGCCGCTAATGCACCGGTCTGACTAAACTGACGGATTAAATCATCCTCTATACAGCCCCCAGACACAGAACCCACTACACGCCCGTCTTCACGAATAGCCATCATGGCACCCACTGGGCGTGGGGACGACCCCCACGTCTGTAACACCGTCACTAATACCGCATGCTGAGATGCTTGACGCCAAGCGTTTAACTGTCTGAGCACTAAGAGATCGATGCTTTCCATGATGTGAATGCTATTAGAGATGACCGGGTTGTTGACGAATTTGTTGAACTTTCTCTAAGAGATTAGCCCACGCTGGGGCTTCAGGTGCATACTGTTTGCGCAAATACTTTAACAAATCAACCAGTTGTGAATCATTAAGGCTATGTTTAAAAGCAGGCATATTGCCTAAACCTGAGGCTGAAGGCCGCGTAATGCCGTGCATAATGACCTGAATTAAATTATCGGGTTTGTCACTATGCACATTGGTATTTAATGCCAAAGACGGTCTATAGCCAAATAACGCTGGACCCGACTGGCTATCATGACACACGGCACAAGCCCCCTCGTAAATCGTTTTACCAGGCATTAACCATACATCAACGTCACCTGTTTGTGCTGTTTGCTCAACTTGCGCCACACTGGCACTGCCCGAGGCTACCGTCGCGGGCACTGCTGCTTTTTGCCCATCTATGTTCATTAAATAATGCGACATGGCACGTACATCGTACTCAGGCAGCTCTGCTAATCCAGCAATAATAGGTCCCATAGGACCTGCTGCTACACCATGCTGCGTCGACTGCCCGGTGCGCAAATACTGATAAAGCTCATTTTCGGTCCATGCTACGGGCGCTTTAGATAATGCATTCAAAGCAGGTGCCTCCCAGCCATCGGCCTCACCCCCCGCTAAGAAATATTGCCCGCGTTTTTCACCGCCAAGCGCATTACGTGGCGAATGACACGCAGCACAGTGACCACTACTATTTACAAGGTACGCCCCACGATTCCATAGCTGTGATTGATCGTCTTGGTATTGATAGGCTTGGCGCTCTTTATGAAACAAGGTGTTCCATCCTGCTAAGGCAGGCCTAAAGCTAAACGGAAAAGGCAGCTCGTTTGTTTTGTTGGGTGCGTATACAGGCTCTTGCACCATTAAATACGCATACAAAGACTGCAGATCCTCATCACTCAGCTGTGCATAAGAAGTATAAGGAAAAGCAGGATATAAATGGGACCCATCACGGTGGATGCCATCGCGCATAGCGCGTTCAAAGGCTTTATACGACCACGCACCAATGCCGGTTTCTTTATCAGGCGTGATATTCGTGGTGTAAATGGTACCAAAGGGCGTGTCTAAGCCTAAGCCACCTGCATTGGTTTTACCGTCTTCCGTAGTGTGACACACCATACAGTCGCCTGCGAGCGCCACCAAACGCCCACGCTCAATGGCTTGGTTCGAAAAAATACTGGTGTCTACTTGATTCACAGGTGGAATGGCTGGACGCCAAGGTGCCGCTACTAATAATGCTCCAGTCAGGGCACTCATCATGCCACCGGCCCAAGCCCACCGTTTTTTTGCTTTGTTTAAACGGGCTTGGCGACCTGTTAAGCGCTGCGTTGCTAGTGTTAAATCCAGAGGCGCATGATAGAGCCGAACCTGCGTTGCGTCCTTGACCGCATTGGCAATAGCCGCTGCTGCCGGTAGCTCAACGGTTTTGCTCCACGCTAACGACTGCCCCACCACTGGGCTTTGATTAAATACCTGAATATGGGCTAGATCCGTTGCTGCACTCGTCGGCTCGGTGGACGAGGTTTCTGTAGAAACGGGTTTGGTACCCGCCAAACCCAACAACTGCTGGGTCCATTGTGAAATTCGGTGCTTGATCTGTGTTTGGGCCGAATCAATCGGCGCACTGTGCTGATCCGTATCAAAAGCAACCGTCACTTTATTCAAATTTAACTGCTGTTCGGTTGCATCGTATTTGAGCTCAACGGCCCATGCCGACCACACTTCTTGGGCGGGCTGCTGTTCGTAATCAAAGGCTTTAACATAGGCAAAACCATAGCCATGGTCTGGCTTTTGTGGGGTATAGACTTCACCGGTTGCATTGACCCAGCCGGCTTGAGTAGCCGCGCGCTGAATCAGATTTTTACCACGCTCATCATGCATTTGCGTTAAGCGTGCCTGCAAAGGGTCTTGTCCTTGGGCCCGTTGGAGCTCATCAAACTCGGACTCTGCCGCAAAGCTTAGAGCAGCGGCATAATCGGCCTGTTGTCCGGTTGGGGCTACCCACTCTATGTGATTAGCAACCGTTGTTTTCACGTAATCAGTACGAACTTCAACGCCAGCAGGCTGAGGCGCATTCCAACCTAGCAAACGCGCAGCCACCGAGGTACCTAAACCTGGGTGCACATTGGCTTGCCAAGTAGTATCAGCAGTGTCACTTAGCGCCAGTCGAATCACCTGTAACTGCGATTGCGCCTGTCTATATATAGGCTGGTCTACTTCTAAAGCAATCAACGCCGCCTCTACGGCAACGTCATAGGATTCGGTTAAAGGTGTTGTACTTTGATAGAGAAGAATCTGATCTGGACTTAACCCAGTTACTACCGCTAGCTCAGACTGCAATTGACGCGGATAAGCTGTGCTTAACCACAAATGAAGTTGTTGATCAACAAAATGGGCCACAGCCCAGGCTGCGGTATTATCTACACTACTGTCCCAGCTATAGGCGTCGTTATGAGACCAAGAAGCTGTGTTCGATGCACGCCCCCAATCGACCTCTACTCTGTCTCGCGCTTGATACGCAGCATGCTGTTGAGCAGCCACAATAGCCAAAAAATGATGGTGTTGTATGCATTTCACCACCCCCGGCACCTGTTGTGCCGCTGTCCAATCAACCGATGGACTTTGATCTGGATCTGTTTCGGTTAAAGCAGCCAATACATCGGCCGCTGGGTAAATCACAGCACCATATAAAAAATAGGCCGTCGCCGGTAACTGGGGGGCTGCGGTTAGTTGTTGGTTATTAAAACGAAGCGTAGCCAAGGAACGTGGACTCATTGCTCTCTCCTAAGCCGGGTAGGCTGCAGCGTGCGCCGCGGCGAGAATTTCTATGTGAGTCCCACATCGACATAGATTATGGCGTAATTCGTTACGAATCTCCTCTTGGGAAGGGTGCGGATTGCGTAACAATAAGGCTTGTACCGTCATAATCATGCCATTTAAACAATAACCACATTGCGCGGCCTGATGGTCGATAAAGGCTTGTTGAACGGGATTAGGTTGCCCGTCTACAGCCAGTCCTTCTAGGGTGGTAATACTGTAGTCTTGAACAGCGCCACAGGTGGTAACACAGGAACGAGCTGCTACACCGTCGACCAATACCGTACAGGCACCGCACTCTCCAAGACCACACCCAAATTTTGCACTCGTTAAACCGAGGTCATTGCGCAACACATATAACAATGGCGTATCAGGGCTTACCGTTACGGTTTTCTCCTGACCATTTACACTCAGTTTCATGGAAATAAGACTAGACATCAACCCACCAATTAAAAGCCTACACACTCTATTAAATCAGAACCTACAATGGTTCTCTTTAAATATAAACAATCTAAAAAGAAAAAAATATCACTATCCACTAGGGGTTTATACTTAAAAAATGGCTGACTTATATCAATAAAAAAATATTTCATATAACCTATATACAGCGCACACACTATTTAAAGCATTTTAAAAAGCGCTCAGCTCGTTAAGGAATTACCATGTTTGATCGCGCGCCACGCTCAACACAAAAACGTCTTTTGTCTCACCCTCACAGCCTGCTTATTGTGCGCGAGCCTAGCTTGCCGCCCACACCCGCTCCTGGTCAGCCTGGAGTCAACTCCACGTACCTTCAAGCCCACGACGATATTTTTGTTGCCATTACCGACGAAGGCATCTTTGCATTTAATGGTCATGTGGATTTGGGTACAGGAATTCAGACGGCATTGGGGCAAATTGTGGCCGACGAGCTCGATATACGCCCAGATCAACTACAGATGGTACTGGGCCACACAGACGCTTCGCCCAATCAAGGGCCTACTATTGCTAGCGCTTCTATACAAATCTCAGCCGTGCCGCTGCGCAAAGCCGCTGCGCAAGCCAAGCAAATTTTACTGCAACACCAAAGCCAAACGTGGCAAGTGAATGTAAAAGATCTGCATACCGCCCAAGGCATTATCTATGGTCCTAATGGATTAACTATTCGTTATGAGGACGCCGTACACGCTGTTCAACTACGTGCCTACTTAGACCTGAACATCATTACAAAAACCAAAGAGCAGCTTAATCTTGTGGGTAAATCCTCGCCTCGCGTCGATATACCTAAAAAAGCCGTGGGCGCTTTTACTTATGTGCACGATGTACAGGTGCCCGGTATGTGGCATGCGCGCGTAGTGCGCCCACCCTATTTAGGTCGTGATAGTGGCGACTTTATTGGCAAAAGCTTAATTTCAGTGGATGCCAATTCAGTCCAGCACATTAGTCCCGACATAGAGGTCGTACAACAAGGCGATTTTGTTGCAGTGGTGGCGCAACGCGAAGAGCATGCCGCTCAAGCCGCACGCGAGCTAATCGTAACGTGGCACACGCCACCAGAGCTAGTAGACTTGTCGTGTCTACGTGATGCGGTAGACAACCATTTCTCTACACCTCGCCTTTTGAAAGACACATCTGCAGAAAGCGCTGCACCTGACAACTGCATAGAGTTGGCAAATGAATACGTTTGGCCCTTTCAGTTGCACGCTTCAATTGGCCCTTCCTGTGCTGTAGCTATTTATGATAGTAGTTTGGTGCAAGTTTGGTCGGGTAGCCAAAACCCGCATATGCTGCGCACCCAACTGAGTGAGCTTTTTGACATAGACGAAGGCACTATAGAAATTATTCGCCACGAAGCATCAGGCTGTTATGGTCGCAATTGTGCCGATGATGTGTGTGCGGATGCATTACTGATTTCCAAGCTCACACAACGACCTATACGCCTTCAATTAACGCGAGAGCAAGAGCACGCATGGGAGCCTAAAGGCGCCGCGCAGCTTATGAAAAACAAAGCCAGCGTGACTCCCGATGGCGAACTTGTGCGCTATGAATTTCAAACGCATTATCCGTCTAATGATGCGCCGCTATTGGCCGCTCTGTTAACTGGGCACACCTCGGCCCAACCACGCACCTTACAAATGGGTGACCGTACCGCGGTACCTCCCTATACCTACCCCAGTCAACATATTGTGTGTAATGACATGGCACCTATTGTGCGTGCTTCATGGTTACGGGGGGTTTCCGCTTTACCGAACTCATTTGCCCATGAGTGCATGATTGATGAGTTAGCCCATGCTATTGGCTATGACCAAGTGGCTTTTCGCGTCAAACACCTTCATGAAGATCCCCGCGCTCAAGACTTGATTTTGGCCGTTGCTGAGCGGGCGCAATGGAAGCCGCACCATGAAGGCTCACGCGGGGTCAGTGACGCCAATGGCTGGATGTACGGCCGCGGTATTGGTTATGCCCGTTATATACACAGCAAATTCCCCGGTTTTGGATCAGCTTGGTCGGCGTGGATTGTTGACTTAAAAGTACATGAGCAGACAGGCCAAGTGGTGATTGAACACATCACGGTAGGCCAAGACACGGGCCAGATGATCAACCCCGCTGGTGTACGCCATCAAATTCATGGCAATGTGATTCAGTCACTTAGCCGCACTTTATATGAAACGGTGCGCTTTGATAAGCAAGGTGTTACCAGCTTGGAATGGGGTGCTTATCCCATTCTTAAATTTACAGACTTACCCCCTATTGATGTGGTGCTGATAGAACGCCCTGGTGATGACCCGCTCGGGTCAGGCGAATCGGCCTCGTTACCTTGCGCTCCTGCTGTAGCCAATGCCTTGTTTGATGCAACGGCACGACGGTTTTATGAAGCGCCTTTTAGCCCCACTCATATTCAACACATTTTAACTACTCACCCCCCCGTTACTAGGAGACAAAGAGAATGAGTACCTTCTTATATGGCGGCAACGTAAATGCCAATGGTATCCGTCAACATTACTTACGTTACGGCAAGCCTAACGATACGGCTCAACAGCAGCGTGATGCCATTATTCTGGTACCTGGTATTACCAGCCCCGCTGTAACATGGGGGTTCGTGGCAGAACGTTTAGGTCAGTACTTTGATACCTATGTGCTTGATGTACGTGGACGCGGTCTTAGCTCTGCCGAAGATGGCCTCGATTACGGCCTGACCGCTCAAGCGCATGACGTCATTGAGTTTGCTAAAGCATTAGGTTTAACGCGCTATGCTGTGGTGGGCCATTCTATGGGTGGTCGTATTGGCGCACGAGCTGCCGCCATGCACCCCGAGGGTTTAACCCGTCTTGTGATGGTGGATCCTCCGGTTTCTGGGCCAGACCGCCGTCCCTACCCGGCCCAACTGCCGTGGTATGTAGATTCCATGGCAATGGCACGTGAAGGCTGCACCGCAGAGCAAATGCGTGCTTTTTGCCCAACGTGGACTGAAGAGCAGTTGCAACTGCGTGCTCAGTGGCTACACACCTGCAATGAGTCCGCTATTGTCCAAAGTTTCAACGATTTCCAAAACGACGATGTGCACCAAGACTTCGCCAAGATCACGGTGCCTACCTTACTTATGATTGCCGAACGGGGCGATGTGATCCGTCCCGAAGAAGCCGAAGAAATTCAATCCCTTATTCCCAAGCTCAGCATTTCCCATGTTGCCGATGCCGGTCACATGATCCCATGGGACAACGAAGAAGGCTTTTACCAAGCCTTTGGCGAGTTCCTCGGCGCTGCGTTAAATCCTTAAAGTTAAATCGGAGTTGTTTTATGGCCGTCAGTGACTACCAATTAATCAATGCTTGGCTCGAGGTGCTTACTCTTTCCAAGCTAGAAAAAAATCAAACCGTTACGATTCTGACCGGAGCTTCCACGCATCCTCAAACCTTACGTTGCGCTTTAACTGCTGTGCAAATGAAAGGGGCTATAGTGAATCGTTTGGATTTACCCCCTGTGAATGCAGAAAAATCGTTAAGCCGTGACTCGTTATCGTATTTAGGCACTACGCCTATTACCAATAACCCAGCAGCCATAGCGGCCTTAAAAGCCAGCGATCTGGTGTTGGACTTAATGACACTACTGTTCTCACCTGAGCAAGGTGAAATTTTGGCTAGCGGCACTAAAATTTTATTGGCAGTTGAGCCACCCGAGATCCTTGTACGCGCACTTCCTAGCCAGGCCGACCGCACTCGGGTATTAAATGCCGCTAAAAAAATTGAAAACGCCTCTGCAATGCGTGTCACCTCTGCCGCTGGTACCAATCTGTACTGCCCCATTGGTGACTTCCCTGCGATCAGCGAATACGGCTTTGTGGACGAACCCGGCCGTTGGGATCACTGGCCAAGCGGCTTTGTGCTGACCTGGCCTAATGAGGGTGGCGCGACAGGAACCATTGTGATCGACAAAGGCGATATTTTATTGCCTCAGAAAAAATACGTCTCTGAGCCTATTACCCTGACCGTAGAAAATGGCTACGCCACCAAAATCGAAGGTGGGATTGATGCCGAGCTTTTAGACGAGTACATGCAAACCTTTAATGACCCTGAAGGCTATGCGATTTCCCATATTGGTTGGGGCCTACAGCCACGCACGCACTGGTCTACCTTAGACCATTACGATAAAGAGCAAACCATTGGCATGGATGCCCGTGCTTTTGAAGGCAATTTTCTCTTTTCCTTAGGGCCAAATAACGAAGCAGGGGGCGATCGTACCACTGCCTGCCATATTGATATCCCTTTACGCCGTTGCGACGTGTTTTTAGATGATCTCTGCGTTGTTAAAGCAGGACGTGTTTTAGATGGAGCAAACAATGAGTGAAACCGCGGTTTATGCTAAACAAGGTTTTGGTGCACAGTTGGAGCCTAAAGCCCCCTATGGTCTATTAATTATTGACTTGGTTAACGGCTTTGCTGACCCAGACGTATTTGGCGGCGGAAATATTCCCCAAGCCATTGCCAATACCCAAGAGCTGCTTGCTCTGGCCCGTGAAAAAAATTGGCCTGTGGCCCACACGCGCATTGTGTTTGCCGATGATCAGTCCGACAACAACATCTTTAGTATTAAAGTCCCAAGCATGTTGACCTTGCTCGAAGACAGTCATAACAGTCAAATCGTGCCCGAGTTAGCACCCGCCGACGGAGAGCTCGTCGTGCGCAAAACCGTGCCTTCTGCCTTTTTTGGTACCTCTTTAGCGGCTTGGTTAACACAACGTGGCGTGCAAACACTGGTTGTGGCCGGTGCTGTTACTAGCGGTTGTATACGGGCTTCTGTGGTCGATGCTATGCAGCTAGGTTTCCGCCCTCTAGTGGTATCCGACTGCGTGGGCGACCGTGCTATTGCTCCACACGATGCAAATTTATTCGATATGGAGCAAAAATACGCTTACGTCGCTACACTAGAACAAACCAAAGCTCTATTAGACTAAGTGCACAAAGCCTCTCTTGCCCCTAGTTCTTTAGGGGCAAAAAAAGCCTGAGCAAAAATGCTCAGGCTTTTTTGTGTAAGTACGCGAGAGGAATTAACGGTTTACTAATTTAGCAGGGAACGCTAACGCTAAGAATCCATTAAAAACCAAACACGCTGCAAAGAACCACAAGGCGGCATGACTGGTACCTGTTAAGTCAGTAGCAATCCCCATCAACGAATTACTGACCAAGCCTGCAATATTTGCCAGTGAACATGCCAAGGCAAAACCTGTTGCTGCTGCAGTTCCTTTTAAGAACGTGGCTGGCACACTAAAGAACACAGGTACTGCACCAAGTAAGGCACACGACGCCACGGTAAAACACACCACTGTCATGATCAAGTTATCGCCAAAGAATGTACTCGCCGTTAATGCCGCTGCGCCGATAAGCAAAGGAATGCACAGGTGCCAACGACGCTCTCGATGTCGATCCGAACTCGCCCCTAGAAACAACATACCAAATACCCCAGCAATGCTTGGAATAGCAGTTAACAATCCAATATGGAAAGTGTCCATAACGCCTGCATTACGGATGAATGTTGGCATCCAGAACCCAATCGCATATGCTCCAAGCAAAATAGAGAAGTCGATACTACCAAGCATCCAAACTTTTAAGTTAAAGAAGCCATCTTTAAAACTGCTCTTGCTGTGTTTGCCCTCTTTATCGTCGGCATCCAAGTCTTGTTTTAATAAGGCTTTTTCTTCTGCGGTTAACCATTTGGCATTTTCATAGCGGTCAGGCAAGGCCCAGAAAGTCAAAACACCCAACAAAATACTAGGAATAGCCTCAAGGAAAAATAACCATTGCCACCCCTGCCAACCATTCAAACCATGGAAGTGCCCCATGATCCAACCAGAAATAGGACCACCAATAACGCTAGATAAGGGTAGACCTAGCATAAATAAGGCAATAATCTTGCCGCGGCGGTAAGTGGGAAACCAAGTCGTTAGGTAGTACAGCACGCCAGGTAAGAAACCCGCCTCGGCTGCCCCCAATAAAAAACGTACTATGTAAAACTGTGTGGGCGTAGTCACGAGCATGGTCAACCCAGACAAAATACCCCACGAAATCATAATACGGGCAATCCAAATTCGTGCCCCTACTTTTTCTAGCGCCAAATTACTGGGCACTTCAAATAAAATATAACCCACAAAAAACAACCCAGCACCTAGACCATATACGGTCTCGCTGAACTGCAAGTGCTGAAGCATTTGTAACTTGGCAAAGCCTACATTAATACGATCTAAATACGCTGCCAAATAACAAAAGCATAAAAATGGAATTAACTTCCATATGATTTTCTTGTAAAGCTCTTGATTGTGCTCAGAAGAATGTGGCACGGTTCCTAGAGCTGCCTGTGTTTGCATCATTGTCTCCTACTACCATAAACGCGTTAACGCATTTATAAAAATGCGTTAACGATAAACCAACTATGTATGTATCTATGTTTTAATTCGCGGCAGCAAGAGGTTCGGCGTACACATCATACCCATACACCCAAGCTGGATCTTCTTGTTTTAACAAGAAGGTGTTGCCATTAGAAACGTCTTGAACCTTGGTCGCGCGCGCTTTACGCGTGCCTTCATAAAGAGAGAAAGCCGTTTCGTAATCTTGAGCTCCGGTTTCTTCTAAACAACGTGCTAAAACGGCCGCGTCTTCGATTGCCATGCATGCGCCTTGAGCCATATGTGGTCTCATGGGGTGACATGCATCACCTAACATCACCAAACGTCCGCGGCTCCATAAAGGTAATGGGTTACGGTTTAACAACGGCCATTTAGTAATGTTTTCAGTAGAACGAATTAAGTTTTCTACAGTGGAGTGATAACCATCAAATGCCTCAAGCATTTCTTCTTGGCTGCTATCGACAAAAGGACCTTGGAAATCCCACGCATCGTGCGGAACCCCAGTCACAAAATAATATTCGTCGCGTTTGCCTGTGGTGTAATACACCATCATGTGGCTATCTGGACGCCACCATTTCACACACGGCTCAAACTCATCCGCGAATTTTCTGAGGTTTTCACCGCGGATCAATGCACGGTGAGCTACCCAACCACTGTAAGTAGGGACTTCTACACCCAGCAAGGTTTCACGTACTTTAGAGTGAATACCGTCTGCACCAATCACTAAGTCTGCATGCACCTCTGTGCCGTCCTTGAACAGCAAACGCACATAGCCGTCTTCTTCCTGAAGCGCTTCTAAGCGTTTACCGTAGTGAACGGTACCTTCTTTTAGGCTGTTGATTTGAAGCTCGTGCATATCACCACGGTGAATGGTGATGTAGGCTGCGCCATACTCTTTACGAGCAAAATCACCTAGAGGTATACGCGACAGGTAATCTCCGGTCTCACCTTCACGGCTAAACCAAAAATCAGGATGCGAGCCCATTTGCTCTAGTTTTTCCTCTAAACCCATCTGACGGAAAACGCGCATTGCATTCGGACCCACATGAATACCAGCGCCGAGTCGAGAAAAAGCATTCGCCTGCTCAAATAGCTCTACATCAAAACCGGCTTTCTGTAACAGAGCCGCGGCAGCTGCCCCACCAATTCCAGCACCCACAATTGCTATACCGACTTTCTTAACCATTCGATCATACCCCCTGAATCAATCTAAGCTTAAAACGTAATAGATTAAAGTGTACACACTGTTAACGATCTAAGAAACCAGAATATATTAGGGGTTTACGCTAATGATTATTATTTTTTTACAGCGCATAGACTTTAAACGGTGGATGTACACACTGTACTTTCACTAAAGGCTATACTGTATCTATTGTCTTAAAACAGCTATAAGGAAAATGGATGCAAACGACAGAGAAGCCCAGCATCACGTTGCCCGAGTACGATGTCACAGAACAAATTGGACATTTATTACGTCGTGCTACTCAGCGTCATACCGCGATTTTTCAGCAGCATATAGGCGACCCCCAACTAACTGCTATTCAATTTGTGACCTTATGTGCGTTGTACGATAAAGGTCCAAGCTCACAAATCGAGTTAGTGGCGGCCACGGCTGTAGATCAAGCCACCATTCGTGGCATTATTAATAGACTTAAAGCGCGTGGCTTAGTGTTGCTTTCCACTAGCATCGAAGACAAACGTAAAGTCATTATTAGTCTCAGCCCCGAGGGCAAAACATTAATTGAGCAAACCATCCCGCGTGCTCATCACATCAGTCAGCTCACGCTTGGAAATCTCAATTCAGCAGAACAAATCGCCATTGTGTATTTATTGAAAAAAATGAGTAATGACAACGGCGTAGATAACTAACACATAAAAAAACCCCCTTCGTGCTAGCCAAAGGGGGTCAATTTGTATCAGCGCTATGTTTAGCGCAATTGCAGCACAGCGAACTCTCGTTTCACTACACTGGCAATACTTTGTGCCACAATCCATGAACTTTTAGGATTAGTGGGTGAAGGAAAATTGCGAATTTCCATGCTCATTTTTCCAAACTGGCTTTGCACATGAATACGGTGCGTATTACGCTCTAATTGTGGGTCCACAATGACACGAACTGTAGTGCGCTCTAGGCCGGGCCCAGCTAAAGCCAATGTAGCCGCCACATTTAAGTTTTTAGGGTATAAACGAGCCGCTTCTGCCGCATTGCCCTCAAACATTACATAAGGCTCAGTAATTGTGCTTGGATCTATACCAGCTGCTACCAACTCGTTGGACCAGGCTTTAACTGGCTTTAAGGAGTCATAGATCAGCTCTAAATCGGGCGCGTCGCGCAATGACTGAATATAATCTAACCCCCCTATTGCCCCAGAAGGCAAAATAATGCGGCTTCCGTGCTGCTGGCACAACTGTTGCGCAGTTTCTAATAAGTCAGCTTGTGTAAAAGCCCCTACTGAAGACACCACGACCGTTGCCCCGCTGGCTAAGCAGGCAGGTAAGTACTGTACTACCGCCTCTTGAGCTGCGGCCTCGATAATAAGTTGAGGTTTAAACGCCAATAAGTCTTCTATTTGCGTACACACCTGAAGCCCTGCTACGGCCTCAGCACGTTGCCGCAAGACCATGACCTCGGCCCCTAACTGCTCAATCAACGGCTGCAACGAGCGCAGCACGTCTTGATTAATTGCACCAAACCCAATCAAACCAATACGATACGTCATTTTTATTCCTAAAAAACAATCCCTGCTTTCTACTTTATCCACTAATTAACACACGCAATTCTTCTTTGCGCTATTAGTGTAACGGGTTGGCTCACTTTGCGTTGCCAAACCCTCAAACCTTTGTCCCAAAGGACACATTTGGTTACCAAGACTGGTTAATTTTTGTTAAAGGCTCCTATATTTTTCATTCCTAATATGTTTATATTTTAGAGTTTAGAAAAAACGATTATCTTTACTTGTTTTTATAAAATGAAAAAATCCATCATAAAAACTAATCAGTATTCAAAAACTGAATTTAAATAGATTACGGCCTACTAAATTTATAGAAAATACATATTAAAAAATAAAATTAATATCTATTTTTTATATTTTTTAGGCGTAATCGAACCTCACTTATTTTTAATTTACGAGTTCGCAGAGGACGACTTATGACCTCAAAAAAATCCCTTTCGCCTACGATTCTGGTGCCCGTATTTGCACCAGCCGTGGTCATCATTATTTTGATGGTGATTGGCACGATGAGTAATCCTGTTTTAGCAGGAAATATATTCTCTAGTGCTTTGGCATATCTCACCACCAATTTTGGTTGGTTTTATATGCTTTCGGTGGCCTTTTTTCTTATATTTTTGGTTTCCATCACATTTACAAAATGGGGCAACATTAAATTAGGCCCAGACCACGCCGATCCGGAGTACAGCTTTATTTCGTGGTTTGCCATGTTATTTTCAGCTGGTTACGGTATTGCTTTACTTTTTTTTGGTGTAGCCGAGCCCGTCTTACATTACGCTTCGCCTCCGGCAGGTCCCGCCTTAACCGTAGACGCGGCTAAACAAGCTATGCAAATCGCCTTCTTTCATTGGGGTTTTCATATCTGGGCGATTTATGGCTTAGTAGGCCTTACTTTGGCGTATTTTACCTTTAGGCACGGTCTACCGCTTTCTATGCGCTCCGCTTTATATCCCATTATTGGCGACCGCATTTATGGGCCTATCGGTCACATCGTCGATATTTTTGCTATTTTGGGCACTTTATTTGGTATTGCGACCACATTGGGTCTATCAGTGACCCAGATTAATGTGGGACTAAATTATCTCTGGCCCAGCATTCCTGTGACCCATGCAGTCCAAATTACTACCATTATTTTGGTGACTGCCTTAACAGCGCTTTCCGTTGGTGCCGGTTTAGATAAAGGGGTGAAACGTCTTTCATTACTTAATATTTTTCTTGCCGTTGCCTTGATGCTGTTTGTTTTTGTAACAGGCCCCACCATCTTTATCTTAAATACTTTTATGCAAAACACAGGTAGCTATCTCAGCAACATTGTAGAGCGCACCTTTAACTTGCAGGCGTATACCACCAGCGACTGGATTGGTAACTGGACCCTATTTATTTTTGGTTGGACTATTGCGTGGGCACCCTTCGTGGGGCTGTTTATCGCCAAAATTAGCCGTGGTCGTACTATCCGTCAATTTATTGTGGGCGTAATGGTTGTACCTACCGTCTTCACCTTTTTATGGTTTTCCGTCTTTGGCGATACCGCTTTGCATATGATTATGGTCGAAGGCTACACTGCCCTCATTGAGGAGGTACAGGCCGACCACGCTATTGCATTATTTAAGCTATTCGAACGCTTACCTTTAGCCAGTATTGTGTCGTTCGTAACAGTGATGCTGATTGCGCTGTTTTTTGTGACCTCATCTGACTCTGGCTCGCTAGTGATTGATTCACTTGCTTCGGGCGGCGCGGCTTATACCCCTGTATGGCAACGCGTTTTCTGGGCGTCCATGTCTGGTATTATTGCCATTGCTTTACTGCTTGCGGGCGGCCTAAGCGCTCTTCAAGCCGCCTCGGTAATCAGCGCCTTACCCTTTGCTATCATTATGATTATTGCTGCTATTGGTATGTGGCGCGCATTAATTATTGAAGAACATCACGAGGCCAGCCTTCAAGGTTCGCTACAAAACCGCCCTGTGGGCGCACGTAACAACCTCAATTACTGGAAAAAACGTTTGGCTAATTTAGTGGATTTTCCTTCTCGTATCGATGTAGAAAACTTTATTCGCCATACTGTTATGTCCAGCATGCAGCGGGTGGAGCAAGAGCTAGAAGAGCAAGGTTGGAATGCCCACGTGATTTTTGATGAACAAAATCACCGTGCACACTTTGAGGTCATTCAAGAAGGCAAGTTGGAATTTATTTATGAGGTACGCTTACGCGGCTATGATATGCCCGATTTTGATCTGCCAGAAGACTCTAAAAATGGCGCTAGCACCGACGACAAATATTACCGTGCTGAAGTCTTTTTACGCCGTGGCGGTCAAGCGTATGACGTTTACGGCTACGAACCCTCAGATATTATTTCCGATATTTTGGATCAGTTTGAAAAATACATGCATTTCTTGCATGTATCTCCAGGCATCTTGCCGTGGAACATGGAAGACCATGACGAGGACTTAATTCACGACGAGGAGCCGAGCGCCGACGAGCCACAAGCTCGCCCTCAGTCTTAAACACATACAGGTCGCTACGGCGACCTTTTTACTGCCTAGCATTAAGCTGAGAAGGGCTTACGCCATAGCGCTGTTTAAAGCGGCGTGAGAAATGCGCGGTGCTGATGAAGCCGACCTCGGCCCCTAAACCCTCTATAGAAAGCACGGAGTCTTTCTCTTGCATGAGTCGCCAATAGGCGCGTTGCAAACGCTGGTCAATTACATAGTTCTGTATGCTACTTTCTGTACATTGACTAAATATACGCTGTAAATGGCGCTCAGAAACCCCGACCGCCGCTGCTATGCGTGCATTGTTCAAGCTTGGCTCGTCAAGATGGTCGGCAATAAACTGTTGAGCAGCTAATAAATACACCAGACTTAGGCTACTTTGGCTTAGGGAAGGACGATCGGGGCAAAGCAAAGCCGTCATCAGCCTTACGATCTGCTCTTGTAAGACCGGTAACCGCTGGGTGCAAGGTTGGGCCATAAATTGACGGCAACATTGCGCTAAGGTGCGTTGCAATAAGCGTTGTTGTGCAGTGGTGGCCCGTAACAACAACGGCTGATCTAATGCTATTCGGTTTATGTGCTGCATCGTTTCTGAGGGCAAATCAATAATAATTTGACGCATGTTGCTTTTGAAACCGAATAGATACGGATTATCCGTTCGATAAATCACCATATCGTGCGGTTGAACGGCATGACACTGCTTGCCCTGATAAAAAAACGCAGCGCTAATAAAATCAAACGAAATAAATATGCTGTCTTTGGGAGTACGCTTTATATGCAAAGGCGTGCGCTCAATAATGTGCGAATTGCCACGAATTATGCTTAACCCTAAATGTTGGCTCCACATATTGTCTTGGGCAGCCATTAAGCCACGCGGATCGTAAGGTGTGCACTTTAAATCGACAAGCCGATTCGAGCTATAAGACTCCCAGTACGCGCAACGTTGTGTTAACGGTAACGAGGCCGTGGAAGCAGAAGTAATACGCAAACTCATAGCTACACCCAATAATCAATTCGCTCTTTAGCTTAGCGGCTACCTGTTATCTGTACAGCAAGGGTTTACACTCAATTAAGCTCTGCTGGCGCTGGATACATCCCTTTTTCATGTCCTTCACAGTCAAAACCGCTCTCCATGCTCTTTTTATACTACTTAGTATATGTATTGACTTTATTTAGGAGAAGCTCATGACATCCTCAGGAAATGAATTTTGGCGCTCAATTGCCCCTATTGAAAAAGTATTTCAACCCGACGCGTTACCTGAAGTGTATATTGCGAATGCACCAACTGATGACACATCGCTGTATGTACCCTTTACGGAAACGGTATCATCGCGCCCACTGTGGATTTCTCCAAATGAAAACCGCTGGTGCGATATTTTAATGGCAACTGGCCCTGGTTTGGTTAATCGTCACTACCACCCCCACGAGGTTTTTGCCTACACCATTTCAGGCAAATGGGGCTATTTAGAGCACGATTGGATTGCCACCGCAGGCGACTTTGTGTATGAAACCCCAGGCGAGGGCCACACCCTTGTAGCCTATGAGCACGAAGACCCCATGAAAGTCTTTTTTAATGTCAAAGGCCCACTTATTTGGCTAGACGAAAAAGGAGAATCCTGTGGGTATTTTGATGTGCATGACTACATTGCGTTATGCCGCGCTCATTATGAAAAAATTGGTTTAGGTGCCGATTACGTGGACACCTTGTTCCGCTAAGAGCTAGTTTTTACACCCCATAACCTGTCATAAACACCACTACAGCCTCATCAATAAAAACATTGAGCTCGTCTTGAGTGAGTGGGATTTCTATCATGGCTTTATGGGTAGGATAAAAGCTAATCATGTCGTGAAACAATGTAGCAGCTAAGAGCGGATCAGCCTCTCTTAGCTGTTTTTTTTGCTGCAGCTCGTGAATAAATTTAGCCAATACACGACGTGACTGTTGGGGCCGACTTTCAAGCCAAACTTTGCCTAAGTCCTCGAAGCGTCGAGCCTCTGCAATAATAAGACGCTGAAACGCCAAATGACGTTCATCTAAGAGCTGATTGAGTAAATTGTGGGCTATTTGGCGCAACCCCTCTTCAGGCGTTTTGTTGGTAATTTCCGTGGTGCGCAAATGCTCTAGAAATTCGGCAGCTAAACTGCGTACCACCTCGATAAAAAGACCCTTTTTACCACCAAAATGTCGATATACATTGGTTTTAGAGCCGCCTACTTTTTTAATAATTTCATCAACACTAACAGCCGCATAGCCTCTTTCTAAAAATCGATCGGTGGCCTCTGTAATGATGAGTTCGCGTCGATCTATGCCGCGATAGGTGCGCGCAGGGGGAGCTACTTCAAAACCAAAGTTATATTCCATCGTGTTTTTGCCTATTAGGTCTATCGCTGTAAGCTAGCGCATTAAGATACATCAATGAATCTTACCACTGGTTTCTCATTTTTTTCTAGTTTTTCCTAAGCCAAGCACCACTACAAACTCACAACTCTGGTGCACTGCTCAAGCCAACACTTGGCTATAAAAACAACTACTGTGATAATAAAAAGCACCATCAGAAAGCACTGGTACACGGTTTTTCCGCTATACTTAGGGCTGACAAAGGGGAGTAGCTTATTTCCGTCGCATCGTCATCACGGCCAGACTCTATAGTCTCCCGGTGCACGGGTAACAAACGCTCGCGTTATATGTGGCCTCAACCCACAACGTTACAAGCAAGACCTTGCCAATCAAAGGGCAAGGTGCGTGTACTCCATACAAAAAGCCTGCTCTTTTATTGGAATCAGGCTTTTTTTTATTTCTGGAGTGACTATGTTGGAATTTTTCCAAACTCTTAGTTGGGCTGCGGTTTTTCAAATTATTTTAATTGATATTCTTTTAGGCGGTGATAATGCAGTAGTTATTGCCTTAGCCTGTAGAAACCTTCCTAAAGAACAACGCTTAAAAGGGGTGCTATGGGGAACAGCCGGTGCCATTGTATTGCGTGTGCTGTTAATTGCTTTTGCCTTAACACTATTAGCGGTACCCTACCTTAAACTGGTTGGAGCTTTGCTGTTGGCTTGGGTCGCATTAAAGCTTTTGGTGCCCGAACATGATGAGCACGCAAATATCCAAGCCAGTGCCAGCGTATGGACAGCAGTAAAAACCATTATTATTGCTGACTTTGTCATGAGCCTAGACAATGTAATTGCCATTGCTGGGGCGGCCCAATTAGCCGACCCTGATCACCAAATGGGGCTGGTTATTTTTGGTTTATTGGTTAGCATTCCAATTATTGTCTGGGGCAGCACCTTAATTTTAAAACTCATTGACCGCTTCCCTTCCATTGTGACTTTTGGTGCGGGTTTACTGGGCTGGATTGCCGGCGGTTTGTTAGTGACCGATGTGGTTGTAATTAAGCATTTTGGTGAACCTACTGCGTTAGTGCATTACAGCGCAGCTGCTATAGGGGCTATTACCATCGTCTTAGTTGGTAAGTTTTTAGCTCATCGTAAAAATAAAAAACAGGCGTAATTCTGCGCCCCCAGTCCCCCTATTAATAGGGGGATTTTTCTATCTATTCCTAGGAGACAACTATGAAAAAATGGAGCCAATTACTTGGTGCTGTATTACTTGGAGCGGTGGCTTTTAGCGCACAAGCGGGTCCGCGTCTTGATCGTATCCAAGAGTCCAAAACTTTGCGTGTAGGCACGCCTGGCGACTACCGCCCTTTTGCCATTAAAACCGAACAAGGTTATGAAGGCCATGACATTGATGTGATTGAGGCCATGGCCGCTGAGCTAGGCTTAGCCATAGAATACGTGCCCACCACATGGCCCAATCTTATGCCAGACCTACAAGCTGACAAATTTGATATTGCGGTCGGAGGCATTACACGTACACCGGCTCGCATTGCAAAAATGGAAATGCTGCCCGGCTACGCGCCCTTTGGTAAAGTGGCTTTAGCGCGCAGTACCGATAAAAGCAAATACAAAACAGTGGCTGATTTAAATCAGCCTTCTGTGCATGTGATTAAAAACCCAGGCGGTACCAATGAACTGTTTGTATTAGAGCATCTCAAAGAGGCTCAAGTCAGTACGCATGATAAAAATGCAGAGATCCCTGCCCTCATTGCGGAAGGCAAAGGCGACATCATGATTACAGAAACCTATGAAGCCCTACATTACAGCAACGCCGACTCTCGCCTAAGTGCTCTATTTATTGATCAGCCTCTGACCCCCGTTAATTATCTCGGATTTATGTTGGCAGCTGATGATACGGACTACGTACGTATGATGCAGTTTGTGTGGGATTTAATGGACGAGCGTGATGTGTTGGATGCCGCAGAGGATAAATGGCTAAAGTAATTACGTTTTGGCTTGTATCCAACGCGTAAAAGGCGCTGGGCTGAGGCCTGGCGGTACAAACCACACACGCTGCACGGGGTCCCAACGGGCCCCGAGCTCTTTAGCCTGATCTTTTTCAGCAAAAGGCACAACCAAATTAACGCGCTGAGCAGCTGTGTGACTTGAGACTGCACTAACCTGATGCCCAACGGTGCTTTGCTGTAACTGCTGTAAACGCTGTTGCGTAACTGCCTGAATATGTTTCAACCGCAATTCGCGTACGTATTCACTGACCTGATGATCGGCCTGAGGTACAAATAAGCTCAACCGTTTTTGCGCACGCGTAATAGCCACATAAAACAGATTACGCTCCATCTCAGCGTCATGTTGCAAAGACGGGAATTCGCCCATTTCCAAATAGGGCAGCAGCACATGTTCGTACTCTTTACCTTTGGCCTGTGCAACACAACTAAGTGTGATGGCCTGTGATGCCGGCTGAGCACTCGGGTCGTGCTGGGCACACCATTGGTAAAAAGACGCTATGCCTAATTCCAGCTGCTGCGCCATCGCCAAAAATGCCGCCATCGACTTATGTATTACTTGGGCAGCATGGTCAAATACATAAATACGCTTTGCTACGTTGGCTACATCCAGTGTTTGCATTAAATGGGTTAATACCTCTGCCGCAGAGCTGGTAGCTGAAACCTGTTCTAAATAGCCCAGAGTTTCTTTAAAACGCCACTGGTCGTGCTCTGAGGCACGACGCATCATCTGCCCTTCGTAAAAAAAGCGTAATAAGGCAGGCGTTTCTGCAATCTCTGCCGCTGCCGCCGCAATGTCTGTTTCGCTAAAAGGCAGTTCACTAAACAAAGCTAAGGCACGCACCATACGTTCCCGCAATGCACTGTGTTGAATAGCTGCCAAATCACCCAAAGCCAAAGCTAGCCAAGCACGTAAAAACAAAATCTCGTCGCGCTGTAAATAGCTTTGCATGCCTTGTAGGGTATAGGGTATGCCCTGTGTAAGCAGCTGATTTTCTAAATGGATGGATTGGTGTACGTCTCGTAACAACACGGCGCACTGGGCAAGCTGCCCACCTTGGCGCTGCCATTGCATTATGGCCTGAACCACGGGCGTTACGGCTTGGTCCGCCTCGTAACGATGCACATGAATTTGGGTGGCTAAGGGCAATAAACTATCGACTTTTTTCTGCTTGAATTGTGCTGTGGCATAAGCCAAATACGGGCCATGCCTATAGGTATAGCTCAGAGGCAAGCGTTTTATCTGCTCAAAATACGCCTCAAACCGCGCATGCAAATAGCTGGCGTCTGCTGCTAAATGTTTTTGAATAACCTGATCCTTATCACCCGCCGCTACCATATAGGTCTGCTCGCGTTGGGCCAATAAGCGCAAAACTTGGAAGGCGGCCTCGTTCGCATCGTGCAGTTCATCAACCACAATCAAGCGGTAATCGGGCAACAGCTCCATAAGATCGGGTTGCTCAAGTAAGGTGGTCGCCAGATCATAGGTTGCGTCTTGGGGCCCACGAAACAGCACGCCCTCATAGGGGCTTTGGCGCAAGATTTCATAGTGCTGAGTCCATAAAAAGTCGCTGAGTGTTACCCCCATTTGCAGTGCTTTTTCAGCGGCGGTTTCCTCCTCGTTTAAAAACACAGCCAAACTGGCTTTTAAACGTAATTGACTTTGAAAAAACTGACTTAAAGCCACATGGTGTGTGCGGAAATCCAGCTCTTCCCCGTATGCATTGGGTTGTTGACTTAAATGCTCGAGCGCTTCCAAGGCCATTGGTTTTAAATCGTACAAGGAGCTCAAGCGGGGCGGGTCTTCTTCTTCCCAAAATTTTAAAACATGGTGCGCAAAGTCTTCGACTGTGTAAAGCGCCATTTTATTGATAATAAAAGGTGCCACCCCTAGCTCTCTAAGGCGCTGACGTAACACCTCTTTGGCTTCTACTGTAAATACCAAAGCCAGAATATGTTCTGGCACTAGCCCCCGCGCCAATGCCTCGCCTATTCGCAACGCTAAGGTCGTGGTTTTGGCAGCGCCCGCATTGGCTTCAATTAGCGTAATACGGTGCTGTGAACATTGAATGGCCACTTGCTCTGCAGTGGGCACAATTCGATTCGGAATAAAGCGCGGTGTAGGGCTCATGCTTAGACGCCTACGCGCTGGGCCAACACATCTAAGTTGCTAAGTGAGATGCGATGCTGCTCAAGCAACGACAAAGTTCCATTGTGATACATCTGGACTAGCTCCCTATCATCCAGTTGATCTACCTGTGCAAAATCGACCACCCATACCCCAGCAACGCTTTGGGTTTGCCCATCCATAGTTAAGTTAATACTTTGTTCGGTCAGAAGCCCTTTTTCTTTAAGGCGCATTACCCATTGTTGGGTTTGCTCTAATTCACGCTCTAGCGTATGCAGTGCATGACTGAGCTGCTGTAAATAAGCGCTAGGCGTACCCGCCTCATAAAATGCCATTCCTTCGTCGTGGCTTAGACCTGGGTAGTTAGCATCTACGTGCACCACAGGCTGTTGTGTTGCTGCATGCCACTGTAGCTGAAAAGGATGGCGTTGGGCATAAGCTGGCACATAAGAGGATGCCTCCCAGCTACCATCGGGGTTAACAAACAAATTTTGTTCGGCTTCAAACCCAAATAACACCACGGATTGTAACTGCGTAGCCGCTGCATCTGCCGCAATAAACACAATAGGATAATACTTGCAAGCTTGTTCGTACTCACTCTGGGCCAAAGGCATGGCATTCATCGTTCGAGCAAAGCCATAATGATGACTGTGTAGCTTAATTTTTAGCTCTGGATCACTGCCATCTAAAGCCACCCACTGTGTATCTATCGTTTGATTTGACATAATCCCCCCAGTTAAATGTCCATTATAAGCATAGCCAAGCCAACAGAAAATCCACTATACTAGACTGAGTAATAACTATTCTCATTTGTATTTATGATGGCAACTACCGCTACGCTTACAGCCTACAAACAGGTTCTAAGTCAGCGCCTCTTTATTCTTGCTGGCCTCTTTCTTGCCATTGCTCTCAGTCTTATCGCCGATTTCATGTTAGGCCCGTCTGGGCTGGCTTGGTCTGAGCTGTCTGCGGCCTTGTTTAGCCCAAGTCAGGTCGACGCCACTACGCGTGTCATCGTCTGGGATATTCGTCTGCCTTATGCACTGATGGCTATTGCCATAGGCATGGGCTTAGGTTTATCGGGCGCTGAAATGCAAACCATTTTAAATAACCCCTTAGCCAGCCCTTTTACCTTGGGTATTTCATCAGCCGCGGCATTTGGGGCTTCGTTGGCTTTGGTACTTAATTTATCCATTCCTGGTGTACCTGCGGCATGGATGATTGCTATTAATGCTTTTTTATTCGCCATGATTTCCGCTCTATTATTAGATGCGGTCGCACGTTGGGGCGCGCTCAGCACCTCATCCATTGTGTTGTTTGGTATTGCGTTGGTTTTTTCCTTTAATGCCTTAGTCTCTCTGATGCAATTTGTAGCCAGCGCCGAAGCCTTACAGGGCTTAGTGTTTTGGACCTTAGGCAGTTTGTCTCGCGCTACTTGGGGCACAGTCGGCCTCATGTTTTTAACAGTTCTGGTGCTATTTCCTCTTTCTATGCGCGATGCATGGAAAATGACAGCATTACGTTTAGGCGAAGAGCGCGCACTCAGTTTTGGTATTAATGTGCAACGCTTGCGTCTGACCTCACTATTGCGCATTAGTTTTTTGGCAGCCATGGCGGTGTCTTTTGCCGGCACCATTGGCTTTATTGGCCTCATCGCACCGCATATAGCACGCCGCTTATTTGGTGAAGACCACCGCTTTTATTTACCTGGCAGTGCGCTGGTCGGGGCATTAATTCTTTCCTTAGCCTCTATTGCCTCCAAAAACATCGTATCAGGTGTCATTGTGCCAGTAGGTATTGTCACCTCTTTAGTTGGTGTGCCTTTTTTCTTATCTATAGTGCTTCGACGCCAAGCGCATTAAACCCTATTTGTCATGCTAGAAATTCAAGACCTCCAAGTTGGCTACGGCAAGAAAACCATTCTCAGCCAAATTGATATTGAACCCTTGGCAACCGGGCAAGTGGTGTCATTATTGGGCGCGAACGGCTGTGGTAAATCCACCTTATTAAAAAGCTTAGCGGGCTTAATATCGCCTAAAGCAGGCCGTATTTTGTTAGATGAGATGGACTTACGCCAACAAAATTTTGAGCAACGTGCACAGCATGTAGTGTATTTACCTCAATCCCTGCCCGCAGCCGTTCATTTACGAGTGTTTGAGTCGGTGCTGGTAGCAGCAAATGCTACTTTAACGCCCACCCAGCACAGCAGTGCAAATGCTCAACAAATTATGGAGCTACTTGAACGATTAAGTATTGATCATTTAGCCATGCGTTTTTTAGATGAGCTCTCTGGGGGACAAAAGCAATTGGTGGGCTTGGCCCAAGCCCTTATCCGTCGCCCCAAACTCTTGTTGCTGGATGAGCCGCTCTCTGCGTTGGACTTAAATTATCAGTACCACGTCATGGAGCTACTCAAAGAGCAAACGCAACGCCATCAGATGCTTAGTGTAATTGTGCTGCATGATCTTAACGTAGCCTTACAACACAGTGATCAATGCCTTTTGCTCAACCAAGGCAAGGTACTTGCCCAAGGGCCAGTGGCCGAGGTCATCACAGCGCCTCATTTAGCACAGGCCTATGGGGTGGCTACCCGTATTGAAGCCTGTAGTCATCATCAACTTCATGTATTTATTGATGGGTTAACCACTCAATCCAAAGGCCTAGTATGAAACGCTTTTTCTTCAGTTTGATGAGCTTGTTCTTGGCTAGCCATGTTGCTGCCGCCCCCATTGTGGTTACCGATGTAATGGGACGCGAAATAACGCTAGATCAGCCCGCCCACCGCATTATTTTGACGCAAGCTCGTCATATGCCCGTCTTAGCCTTATTACACCCCGATCCAGTCAGTCTGATTGCAGGGTGGTCTGACGAGTTTAAAACCTCATTTGCTAACGAGTACGAGGAATACAAAGCCGTCTTTCCGGCCATTAGTGACATCCCCGTGGTGGGCCGCCATACAGCGGATAGCTTTTCCGTAGAACAAAGCTTGGCACTGCGTCCTGATTTAGTGGTGTTAACCTCCCGCTTTGCTGGGCTCTTGCCCGGCCAAGACCCGAATGATTCGGAACTTATCCGTCGTTTTGATCGCGCAGGGGTACCAGTTTTAATTGTGGATTTCTTCATGGACCCACTTAATAACACAGTGCCTAGCCTGCAAGCGCTTGGTAGCGCCATAGGTGCCGACGCGCGTGCACAAGAGTTCATTGAGTTTTACCAAAGCCAAATGGCCCAAGTCCAAGAGCGTCTTCAAGACCTTGAACCCGAGTCTTTCCCTCCTGTATTTGTACACGCTCATGCAGGCAGTACTGATTGTTGCAACTCGCCGGGCACAGGCACATTTAACGATATGATTCGTTTCGCTGGGGGGCACAATATAGGGGCCGATGTGCTTAAAACGCCTACAGGCAATGTGAATTACGAATACATTAACTCACGTAATCCTAACGTATACATTGCCACAGGCACAGGGGCACAACGACGTAATCAAGCCGGAGGGCTTGCCATTGGCACAGGCATAGAGGCCACTGAAGCGCGTCAAAGCCTAGCACACATTGTGCAGGCTAATCGGCTTCAACATATCAACGCGGTGCAACACCATAATGCCCATGGTATTTGGCATGCGTTTAATGATTCCCCTTTGCACATGATTTTTATTCAAGCCTTAGCCGGTTGGATTCACCCTGAGCGTATGCAGGGTATTTCTGCCCAACACACCTTAGAAGAAGTCAATCAACGCTTTCTAACTGTTCCCATGCGGGGCACTTATTTAATTGATTTAGATGGTAGCAAGGAGCCTTAATGCAACCTTGGCAATCCATCTTAACGTCTGCAAATCAACGCACGTATTTGTGTAGGCTGTGGGTACCTGAAACACCCCCTCCTGCACAGGGCTTTCCTTTGCTCCTTATGCTTGATGGAGACTGGATCCACCACCACATAGAAAGCTTTCTAGAACGCCAAGCGCGTCCTATTAATTTTGCTATTGCTAGCATTGGTTTTAATCTAGAGCGTCAGGCAGCACGACAACGTCGTTCGTATGATTACTCTCCTGTACCGCCCGCACCGCATGCCGCCGTTGATCCACGCATGCCAAGTTGGCCCGCAGGGGGTGCCGATGCACTACTGCATTTCATTAGTGATCAGCTTCTGCCTCGACTCCAGCAGCTTGCCCCCCTTAATTTAGAACGCTTAGGGCTTTTCGGGCATTCGTATGGTGGCTTGTTCACTCTTTATACATTATTAACACAGCCCCATCTGTTTAAGCATTACATCGCAGCCAGCCCATCGCTATGGTGGTATCACCCCTATATGCAAACACGTGCCTTGCAACTTCCAGCCCTCCAGCGCAGCACACAATTAAATGTACTGATTGGCGGCCAAGAACAATGGCGACCAAAGCCTGCCGACCCTAATGCACCTCGTCCCGAAGGCATTCCTACACTGCGTTTTTTAGATGAGTTTATGGATCAACTGCCCACTTCTAGCCAGTTGAAAAGCCAACGTCATGTGTTTCCAGACGCTGACCACGGAGCCATGTTGGGTCTGGCTACAGAGTTTGCTTTACGAGAGTTTGCCGCCTAACTATGGTAGAGCTGTATGTGCTTGATAGGCGTTACGCCCCGGACTTAGCGCAACTGCGTAACGCAGTCACTAAAACGGAATGGATGCACGCGCAACGCTTTCATACTGTATTTTTACAAACACGGTATATAGCTAGCCGTGCTTTTTTGCGCCAACAAATGGCCCAGCGACTGCATATAGAGCCCCTAGCGGTGGAAATCACCACAGGGCCATACCAGAAACCTCTGTTAGCCCACGCGCCGTGGCAGTTTTCTTTAAGCCATAGCCGTCATTACACCGTATTGGCGCTTGCGCCTCATGTTGTTGGCATTGATATTGAGCATACAGATGTTCCTTTTGACCCCCACCTTGCATCCCTGTTACTGCATCCACAAGAGCACCACATAATGGACAGTTCAGCCGAGCTTTATCGGCACTGGTGTTGCAAGGAAGCCATTATTAAAGCCTATGGCACAGGTCTATATACGGATCCGCGTCAAATCCTGCTTAGGCAGGAGCAAGCCACGTTATTTGATCAAACCTACTATTTACATACTGAATTTTTGGAACCTAGTCTGTTCTGCGCCCTAGCACAGACCCAACCCATCACGCTAATAAAACGACATGATGGGTGTGCTATTCAACCCCGTTCATGATAAAGTGATACACTAAAACAAATTAATAATCATTCTCATTATCATGCCTAATCCAATACCATTACAACAAGTCTGGCCTGCAGAGTTCGTCGAAAAATACACCCAAGCTGGGTATTGGGAGGGCCAAAGTTTTGGTGAATTACTAGCCGAGCGTGCGCAACAGTATGCGCAACGCCTAGCAGTAATTGGAAGCCATCAACAATGGACCTACACCGAGCTAGATCAAAAAGCATCTGCACTAGCCGCTGGGCTGCAATCGCTAGGCCTCAAAAAAGGGGCACGTGTTTTGGTGCAACTGCCCAATATTCCTGAGTTTATCAGTGTGGTCTTTGCCCTATTCCGAGCAGGCATGATTCCTATTTATGCGTTGCCTGCTCACCGCATTACCGAACTAGAGCATTTTGCTACCCACGCTCCAGCAGATGCGTATATTTGCGCAGATCAGTTCGAAGGGTTTGATTACGTAGCTTTAGCCCGAGAGCTACAGCAACGTTGCCCTCAGGTACAACATGTGGTTATTGTGGGCGAAGCCCAAGAATTCCATGCCCTCCATACACTAGAGCTCCACGAGCAAGCACACACCGTTCCTTCTAGTGTGTCCACAGCGGACGAGGTCGCTTTTTTGCAAATCTCTGGGGGCAGTACCGGCTTGTCTAAACTGATCCCGCGTACTCACAACGATTATATTTACACCTTGCGTGAAAGCAGCAAGATCTGTGGGGTAACGGCAGATTCCGTATTTTTGGCTGCTTTACCCATGGCACATAACTTCCCTATGAGCTCACCGGGTTTTCTGGGTACCTTGTATGCCGGCGGCTGCGTAGTGCTTAGTCCTAGTGCCGAGCCAGAGCGCTGTTTTGCACTCATTGCCCAACATCAGGTCACTTTTACTAGCCTAGTTCCCCCTCTATTATTAATGTGGCTAGAGTTTGCGCCCCACAGTCAGCATGACATTTCCACGTTAAAAACCATTCAAGTGGGTGGTGCCAAACTCATCCCCGAGGTAGCACGTCGCGTTCGTCCCGTACTAGGTATACAGCTGCAACAGGTCTTTGGCATGGCAGAAGGGCTAGTCAACTACACACGCTTAGACGACCCTGATGAAACCATCATTAATACCCAAGGCCGACCTATCAGCCCAGATGACGAAATTTTAATTGTGGACGATAACGATCAACCGGTTGCCCCAGGGGCTATTGGTCATTTATTAACACGTGGTCCTTATACCATTCGTGCCTATCACAACAACCCAGCTGCTAACGCGCGCTCTTTTACTCAAGACGGTTTTTATCGCACTGGCGATATCGTACAGCGCAACGCAGCAGGGAACTTAGTGGTCCAAGGCCGTGCAAATGATCATATCAACCGAGCTGGCGAAAAAATCTCAGCCGAAGAAATCGAAGACCATTTACTGGCTCATCCTGCTGTGTTTGATGCGGCAGTGGTATCCGTACCCGACGACTACTTAGGCGAACGCAGCTGCGCTTTTATTATTATTAAAAAAGAGCACAGCAAACCTCGTGCTATTGAGTTCAAACGCTGGATTCGCCAGCGTGGTCTAGCCGACTTCAAAGTGCCTGATCAAATTATTTTTGTAGATAATTTTGATATTACTGCTGCAGGTAAAATCAGCCGCAAACAATTACGTCTTCAACTTAGTCAATCTTTAAACGCTTCTCATGACGACTAACCCTACTACTCTAAATTTAACCTTAGACACCTTACGCGCCGATGTGGCTCGTTTATTGCACGAAGACCCCAGTGCCATTCAGGATGACGATAACCTAATGGAATGGGGATTGGACTCCATGCGTGCCATGAACCTTGCTGCACGTTGGCGTCAAGCTGGTGCTGTGATTGAGTTTGCCGATATGGCAGTTGAGCCCACCTTAGCGCACTGGTGGGCAGTCATTCAACGCCACGCTGCTTAACCCGTTTTTTGTTTGTTGTTGTATGTCTAAACACGCTGCTCTCTATGACCTCAGCTCTGCACAGCAGGGCTTATGGTTCGCACAAGACGTTGATCCCGCGAATCCTATCTTTAATACAGCCCACTATACCGAGCTGCATCACACCTTAGATGCCAAGCTCTTTATAGATGCTGTAGAAACCGTGCTTGCTCAAGCTACCGTGCTAAAACTGCGCCTAGAAGAGCACGAAGGACACACCAAACAACGTTTTGATGCCCCCTCTCCTCAGGTCGAGTGGGTTAAACACTTACGCAGCCGTGCAGAGGTCTTACAACATCTTCATAACGACCAACAAACACCCGTAGATTTGTACCAGCAACCGTGCGCACGTTTTGTGTTGTACGAGCTGAACCCTCAGCACTTCATTTTTTATAGTCGTGTGCATCATCTTGCAGCAGATGGCTATGCCATGAACCTGCTTGAGGCCCGCTGCATACAGCATTATTTAGCACGACTGCATGGGCATACTCCGCCTCAGGAATTAGGCCCCATCGAAGCCACATTGGCAGACGATGCCGCGTATTTACACAGTCCTAAATACAGCAAAGACCGCAGTTTTTGGTTAGAAAAACTGGGCTCCTATGACGAAGTGCTTAGCCTTAGCCCAACCACGGCCTTAACTGATCACCGTTTTTTATACGCACAGCACCATATAGAGCCCAAGCTCAGTGCTGCCCTACTTCAGTTTTCCGAACATCATGAATGCAGTTGGGCAGATGCGTTAACCTTGCTCACAGCCGCCTATATTGCGCGCCATACGGGTCAATATGACTCCGTTTTTGGGGTACCGTATATGGGGCGTCTGGGTAACAGCAGTGCTTTGACCATTGCCACGGTCATGAATGTGGCCCCCTTGGCTTTAAGTATTGATGAACACCTGCCCATGCCTGTATTTATGCAGCAAGGGGCAAAAGCCTTGATGCTAACACGGCGTCATGGCCGTTATCGTAGCGAACAGCTGCGCCGCGATTTGGGTTTATTAAACGGCATGCGTCGTTTACACGGGCCTTTAATCAATATCTTACCGTTTGACACCCCCTATGTGGGCACCGGCCTAGACGCAACCTCTCATGTGGTGTGCGCAGGGCCTGTGGAAGACATCAACTTTACATTTCGTTCAGATACCCAAGCACAGGGCATGCGCTTGGAAATAGAAGCCAACCCCAAGCTGTATGACTTGGACCAAATTCAAGCCCATATTCCACGATTAATTCAATTTATTAGCCACGCGCTACAAGCCGATTGTTTAGCAGACGTTCCTACTGTTACCGTTGCTGAATACCAACGCGTCATACAAGAGTTTAATCACACGGCCCACCCGCTGCCTGAGACCACATTAAGCCATTTGTGCGCTTTGACGGCGCAGCATTATGCCGAAACGACTGCCCTAAGTGACGATACGCAGTGCTTAAACTATGCCGACTATCAAAATCGTGTTGAAACGATGGCATTACAGCTGCACGCAGCAGGCGTAAGACGTGGTGATTGTGTTGCGGTTGCCTTAGAGCGCCGAGTTGATATGGTCTTGGCATTACATGCCATTTTACGGGCCGGTGCGGCTTATTTACCCATGGATGGTACTCAGCCTACTGCTCGTTTACTGCGTGTGGTGCAACAAGCCCAACCCCGTTTGATACTGAGTGATTCGCATTTCAGTTCGGTACAAGCGCTTCCCGCGCCTATTTATGACTTAACACAGCTACCGGCTCCCATACTAAACCCTAGTGATTTGGCCTACCCCAGTCCCACAGACCGCGCGTATATTTTATTTACCTCTGGCTCTACAGGAGACCCTAAAGGGGTAGTAATTACGCACCAAGCCATTGTGAATCGCTTGTTATGGATGCGTGATTTTTATGCTATTACCCCATTAACACGCTTTATACAAAAAACGCCATACACTTTTGATGTATCGGTGTGGGAACTCTTTTTACCCTTTATCAGTGGCGCTCATTTGTATGTCGCCCCCCCAGAGGCCCATAAAGACCCCCAATGGCTTGCGCAGCTCATACAACAGCAGCGTATAGAGGTCATCCATTTTGTGCCTTCCATGCTCGAGGCTTTTTTGGCGGACACCTCTAGTCATGGGCTTACTATTCCTTTGGTGTTTTGTAGTGGCGAGGCCCTAAGCGCGACCTTGCGTGATCGCTTTTACACCCGACTTAATGGCGAATTACACAATCTTTATGGTCCCACTGAAGCGGCTGTTGATGTCAGTTACTGGCATGCGGCCCGTAATGACTACAGCAATCCTGTCCCCATTGGTTTTCCTGTTTGGAATACCGCCTTATATATTTTAGATACACAGTTACGTCCTGTACCGGTGGGTGTAGCCGGCGACTTATACCTAGGCGGGGTACAGCTAGCAGAGGGTTACCTCAATCGACCCGATCTGACCGAGGCCAGTTTTTTTGCTAATCCTTTTGCCCCAGGTCGCATTTACAAAACGGGTGATAAAGCGCGTTGGCGTGCAGACGGTGCTGTTGAGTACCTAGGGCGCGCTGACTTCCAAGTGAAATTACGAGGTCTACGTATTGAGCTTGGGGAAATTGAACATGCCTTGACGTTGCATCCCGAGGTACAACAAGCCGTTGCGTTGGTCCGTGAAGATCAGGTCGGTCAACAGCAACTCGTGGCCTATGTACTCAGTAGTAATGCCAGCCTTGCCACCGATGATTTGCTAGCTGTGTGCCGTCAGCATTTACCTGATTACATGGTACCCAATGCGATTATGGTGCTTTCCGAGTTTCCACTAAATCCCAGTGGCAAGCTAGATAGAAAAGCCTTGCCCGCGCCACAACGCAGCCGCAGCATGGGTACACCGCCACAGACTGATTTAGAACAACAGTTAGCCACCCTGTTTAGTCAGACATTGCAATTAAGCACTCCTGTTTATAAAGAAGACAACTTTTTTAGCCTAGGAGGGCATTCACTGTTGGCTGCGCAAATCGTAGCTCAATTACGTGACAAGGGGTATGAACTCAATCTAGGGGCACTCTTTGCTTACCCTACCATTGGTCAATTGGCGCATTATCTGGAAAATCAGTTAGCACTCACTTCGGATACCAGTGCAGGTTTTGAACGTTTACTGGTGTTACACCAAGGCCAATCACAAAAACCCGCCTTGTTTTGTGTGCATCCTGCAGGCGGGCTCAGTTGGTGTTATGGCGCTTTAGCGCGCTCAAACCTAGATCAACGCTCGGTGTACGGCTTACAAGCATCCACCTTTCACAACGAAGCGCTTGAACCTACAAGCGTAGAGGCGATGGCTTATAGTTATGCTGATGCCATTCAAGCGGCTCAGCCACAAGGCCCTTATCACTTATTAGGTTGGTCAGTAGGGGGCATTTTGGCACATGCTATTGCCGTCGAGCTGCAACACCGACATGCTGAGGTCGGGGTGGTGTGCTTACTGGATGCTTACCCCAGCGCAGCATGGCGCGCTCAACCCAAACCCGCTGCAAATGCCATTTATAAAGCCTTATTGCATATTGCGGGCTATGACCCCAACGAGCTGCCTCAGGTTGAGCTAGAACGTCAAAGTGTTATTGATTTTTTACGTCAGCAAAACCACCCGCTAGGCGCATTGGCAGACGCCCAGCTAAATGGCGTATTTAACGCCGTCGCCACCAATAACCAAGCCGTAAGAGATCATACTGAATCCGTTTTTAATGGCACTATGTTGTATTTTCAAGCAGGGCTGGACCATAAAGACACGGATCTTAGCCCAGAAATGTGGTTACCATGGGCGCTAGCCTTAGATATACACAGCCTTCCTTTTTTACACGCACATTTAACCAGTAATGAAGCAACTGCGTTGTGGGCACCCGTATTACGTACCGCCCTTACTGCAGTAGAACAGCAACCCGCCATAACGGTAGATCTATGAGTCGTTTGTTTTTAGATATTAGTCCTTTACGGCAAAGCCGTGCTTTCCGTTATGCATACGCTGCGCGTACCGCCACCGTTTTGGTGACGGGTATGCTTATGGTGGCAGCCAGTATCCAACTCTTTCAAATCACACAATCGAGCTTGGCAGTGGCAGGCTTAAATGCCACCTTAGCCATTCCAATGGTGCTGGCCTTGATGATAGGGGGTGTGCTGTCGGACCGTATGGATAGACGCAAACTCATGCTCTATTCACGCACTGTGTATGTATTTAGTGTAGGGCTATTTTTAATTAACGCCTTATTGCCTAATCCATCTATTTGGCTAATTTATCTTGCAGCAGGTATAGGTGGGGCCGCTGGGGGCATCAGTGTACCGGCCATGATGTCTGCCACGCCCGCTTTAGTGGGACGAGAGCATTTGGCCGCAGCCGCCGCATTATCGGGACTCTCTATGCAAATTGGGGGGGTAATTGGCCCCTCTTTAGCCGGTCTAATTATTGCAGGCCCAGGTTTAATTTTTTGCTATGTGATTGTTCTATTAGCTGTTATCACTACGCCTTTTTTCTTAAAACAATTGCCTGCGCTGCCCCCAAAAGGAGGCTCAACGCAACAAACTGCAATGTTTCAGTCCTTTGTGGATGGGTTTGTCTATATGGCAAAACATCCTTTACTGCGTTCATTGCTACTCATTGATTTAACGGCTGTGGTGTTAGCTACTCCATTAGCTCTTCTTCCCGAATGGGGGGAACATATACTAAACCAAGGCGCGGAAACTACAGGTCTTTTGTATTCAGCGCCCGCTTTTGGAGCCACTTTAATGGCGCTAAGCTCAGGGTGGACTAAGCATATTCGCTACCCTGGACGCGTTATTATTGGTGCCGTTATGGTATGGGGGGTTGCCGTTTGGGCCTTATCGCAATGGATATGGCTACCCTGGTCTTTGCTCTGTTTGGCTTTGATGGGGGCTGCCGATACCCTATCTAAAATTCTTCGTATGGCCTTGGTCCAAAAACACACTCCCGATCATTTGCTTGGGCGTATGTCCAGTTTATGGATGACACAATCATCCCTAGGAACAGCGCTAGGCAATATGCAAATGGGTGTAGTATCGCGTTGGTACTCACCTACTACCGCTTTCTTTCTTGGGGGCGGTCTGTGTTTTATGCTGAGCTCTTTATTTGCCCTTGGCAATCGTAGCTTACGTGATTTAACGCAATCCAAAGACTAATCGTATATGGTTTTTCATTCCTGTTTATTTTTCCTTTTTCCTAAGGTATGTAATGCAAATCAATCTCAGTATTAAAAACAAATCATGGCAACGTCTAGGCTTAGGTCTTACTGCTCTGGCGCTAAGTGCAGCGACGTGGGCCAACCCCGTTTTCGATCAACCTGACCCAAATTTCACGGCAACACTGGGTGTATCGGGGGTGGTTTATCCCGGCGAGTTGGCGGAAATTTGGGGGCGTGGTTTTACGCCTGGACAAGAGGTGCAACTCTTACGCAGTGGCAAAGTGCTCAGTGGCAGCAAACCCTTAATTGCTAATGACCAAGGTGAGATCCGCATTCAGCTCAGTATTCCAGCTGATGCTGCCATTGGTTTACATCCTATTGTGGCTCAGGTTGCCAAGCCTTCAGCAGCGACAGTATTTGATCTAAAGGTATCCCCTGTGGTGCCTGCTAAGGGCGCTGATTTATATGTGCTGGATCAGGCTCCAGTGACAAATGGTTTGTATCAAGTGGCCTATAGCGCAAAAAACAACGCGCTCTATGTGACCTCCTCCGTGGGTCGTCCACCCGTGAAGCAGTCTCAACTTAGCCAACTGGATCCAGCCACCTTAAAAACCATTAATGCTGTCACGCCCGCTGCTGACACAGAACGCAAAGATCAGTTAATGGCGGTATACGGCGTGGCCGTTGATGATGAGGCCAATACCGTTTGGGTTACCAACACACGTGCTGGCACAGTATCGGTATACGATCAAAACGACCTCAAACTGGTCAAGCAATTTCCCCATGGTAGCGCTGCTCATGCCCGCGACGTGGTCGTAGACGGAGCCCATCAACGTGCTTTTGCTTCTTCACCTACCTCTAATCAGCTGTATGTGTTTGACACCAAAACCCTAACAGCACTTGATCCCATCACCCTACCCTCTAAGACACGACAAGACTTCACTTCGATGAGTCTGTCCTTAGACGCTAAGCAGCACAAACTCTACACCGTCAGTTTACGTACCAATGAGTTAGCCATCATCGACACCAAAACCCTAAACGTAGATCAAATTATTGCTTTACCTGGCATCAAAGGCGCAGCAGGGGTTTCCGTGGCTGCGGATAAAAACCGAGTTTTTGTAACAGGTCAAGGCTCTGATAGCGTCGGTATTGTGGACTTAGACAAAGGTGAACTAATCAAGGTGGTCCAAGTAGGTGCGGGTTCACTTAATGTTTTGTGGGATGAGACCACCCAAGCCGCTTATGTGGCTAACCGTGGCTCTGACACCCTGAGCGTGCTCGACATTGATGGTAATTTGGTGGCGAACCTTGAGGTGGGTAGCTTTCCTAATCACATAGCCACTGACCACAAGGGACATGTGTTTTTTGTGAACAAAGCCCGAGGTCAAAACGATGAAAGCGCCGATTACATTACTCGTCTTCAACTGAAATAAGCTTTTGTGCGGGTGCTTTTTCTGGGCACCCGCCTGCTCCCACTATGAACGTACTTCAGCATTACCAGCCCAGCAGTCATCTTTTTGCTAGCCCTAATGGCACTGTGATGGGACATGGCTGCTTAGAGCGAGTCCATTGCTCGAACCAACATCAGCAGCTAGGAGCAAAGGCTCAAGAACTTTTACAGCAGTACCCGCAAACCCCTTTGTTATTTGGGGTGATCCCTTTTCATACTGATCAGCCCGCACAGCTTATTGTGCCGCAGCAGGTCACACAGTATGCAGCGGCTTGCCCACCACTTGACTCACGTCCTGATGCTAACCCTCTGCTCTCTTTGCAGGCCCAGCCCAGTGCAGCCGAGTTTGAAAAATGGGTTCAAGAAGCACTTCAGCGTTTAGCACAGCCTACTGATTTAAAGAAGTTGGTCATGGCACGCCATTTAACCGCTCAGCTCAAATATGACTTAGACCGCCGCGCATTACTGAACGAATTGTGGGCAAAAAACCCGCATGGTTATACCTATAGCTTTGCCTTAGACGACGAGCCAGATCCGGCTACTTTTTTAGGTGCGAGTCCCGAATTGTTGCTACGCAAGCAAGGCACAAAGGTGTATTTGAACCCCTTGGCAGGTACCGCGCTGCGACAACCAGAAGACAGCAGCGCTGATCAAGCCATAGCACAACAACTTTTGGCCTCCGCCAAAGACCAACGTGAGCATGCTTTTGTCATAGAAAATATTCTAACGGCGTTACGCCCTTTTTGTGACTCATTAGAAGCGGCTCCAACCCCTAGTTTGGTTGCTACGGCTACTCTTTGGCATCTTTCTACAGAAATCCAAGGCCAACTTAAAGCGCCCTATGCCGATGCATTGCAATTAGCGTTGGCAATTCACCCCACACCTGCTGTATGCGGTCATCCTACGCTTGCAGCACGAACAGAAATTGGCCGCATTGAAAACATAGATCGTGGCTTTTTTGCAGGTGCGGTAGGTTGGATGAATCAAGCCGGTGACGGCGAATGGGCGGTAGCTATACGTTGCGCTCATTATCAACAACAGCAACTTAGGCTATCGGCAGGAGCTGGCGTAGTACTTGGCTCTGACCCACAAGCAGAACGCATTGAAACAGGCAATAAACTACGTACCTTATTAAACGCCTTACATACTGACCCCTCTATGATCCAGAAAGGGATTACCGCATGACGACTTCTGAACGAACCATTGCTGCTTTAGCTAGCTACCCCATGCCTTCCACTGATATTGTGAACCGAGTGAACTGGCAAGTGGAGCCTCAGCGTGCTGCGCTGCTTATCCATGACATGCAATATTATTTTCTAAAAAAATATGACATGACGGCAGCACCTATCCCCGAACTAGTCCAGCACACCCAAGCCATTTACGCCGCCTGCAAAGCAGCGGGTATTCCTGTGTATTACACCGCACAACCTAAAGTACAAAGCGCCGCAGACCGTGCCTTACTCAATGACTTTTGGGGCTCAGGCGTCACAGCACCCAACTTTCAGGCTGAACAACCCATTATCGAAGAGTTACAACCCGCAGAAGACGATACTGTCTTAACCAAGTGGCGCTATAGTGCTTTTGTGCGCTCTTCGCTAGCTGAACAATTACGTGCAGCACAGCGCGACCAACTCATTATTACTGGCATTTATGCTCATATTGGTTGCATGACAACGGCTCTGGATGCCTTTATGCAAGACATACAGCCTTTTTTTATTACCGATGCTACCGCCGACTTTAGTGCTGAAGAGCACCAAATGGCCATCCGGCATGTATCGCAACGGTGCGGAGTCTGTTTAACCACTCAGCAACTTTTAAGCGCACTGTCCAAGGTGGATTAATGCAAAAAAATACAATTATTACCGGTGCTGCCGGAGGTATAGGTCTTGCGGTATGTGAGGCGCTTTTAGCTCAGCAGCATCAAGTTTGGGCCGTAGACTTAGATATTAGCCCTTTAAAAGAGCTAGCCACTCAATACCCTCAGCAGCTGCATTGCGTGGCCTTAGATGTCAGTGATTTTGACGCCGTTAACACATGGCTTCGCCCTGTACTGGAAACCCACCTTATTCATGAATTAGTGTGTGCAGCCGGTGTGTTGCAAATGGGCTATGCGCATGAGCTTAGCCCAAAAGATTGGCAACGCACCTTTGCGATTAATACAGAAGGGGTATTTAACCTGTGCCAACCGCTTGCTGCTCACATGCGTCAACACCGTCAGGGAGCCATCGTTATCATCAGCTCTAATGCCGCCAGCACACCACGCACCAACATGAGTGCGTATGCGGCCTCTAAGGCTGCAACCACGCAATTTGCCCGGTGCTTAGCCTTAGAGCTGGCCCCGCTTGGAATACGTGTTAATAGTGTGTCGCCAGGCTCCACCGATACGCCAATGCAACAAGCCATGTGGCAATTAGGAAGCAGTAAAGAGACCGTAATTCACGGCTCCGCTGCTGATTTTCGTTTAGGTATCCCTTTACAGAAAATTGCCACTCCCCTCGAGATTGCCCAAGGGGTGTTATTTTTACTTAGTGATGCTGCATCACATATTTGTATGCATGACCTGCGTATTGATGGTGGCGCTACGCTAGATGCGTAAAGCGCTTAGGACTTCACTTGGTGGCTAGCCCAAGCTAATAGCAAACCATCCCTAGAGAGCTCCATAGAGATCATGTTTCCAGCCACATAACGTATCTCTAAAAACTGACTTAGGCGACGTTGTTCTGCATCATCCACATCCACCACAAGCGTAGGCCAATGCTGCTGTTTAGCGTAATCCAAAGCACGGCCTATGCTTTGGCTAGTGTAACCTCGGAGCACACCATCGGTTAGACGCCAAAAGCTCACACCCTCAAAACCCATCTGCGTTTTTAACACGGGCAGCACGCTTTCATCCTCGTAGCGTGCCCAAACAGCTATTCCATTTTGTTTGAACTTTTTAATGGTCGCTTTTAGAGCAGATACATCCGTTGTGTGGTCAATATTTTGTATGATTATCGTGAGCTGCTTTGCCGTTAAGAAATGGGCATCGTTCTCTGGTTTTGTATTTTTTTGAAGCAGCATGGCTGCGGGCATACCTACATAAATAGGAATAGTCACTGCGTAGTCAATCTCCCACGCGGCGAGTTCCCGATTTAATTTTACTACTGCCCAGCTTCCTAATGCCTCAAGTACACCCAGAGCCTCAAGATGTGGCACCAAATGCTCAACTCGAATTGGTCTGCCTTGGGAGTCTTTCCAAATTAAAACAGCCAACGCTCCTACAATACGGTCTTCTACCGTATCGCAAATAGGCTGATACACAAACTCAAACTGTTCATTCTGCAGCTGCTCTTCAAATTGAGCACGGTTACTTAACTCAGTGAGGTAGCTCGCCTCGATTGGATCATTTGCTCCTTTTTCTAGCGCTTGCGTTACGCTGCTGTCTTCATCTAGTAGTAGTCCAGTAAAACTATAGCCCCAACCATGTACCGATTTAATAGGTAAATGCAGATTTTTTTGCATGACCTTGCGGCGTAAACGACTAATGAGCGAGTCAATAGCTCGACTATTCTGTGTTAAGGCTGCATTTTTTTCTAGCAGCTCCTCGCGGCTCAAGCGCTTATCTACTTGACCCACAAAATGCTCAAGAAAAAAACGCTCACTAGAGGTCAGATTAATGCCCTCTCCAGAAGGACTGATTAGACGCCAGCCGCCATCGGCTAAGCGCCAAATCACCTGAAGCTCACTCACCGCTTCATGAATCGACTGATCGAGCTCCTCTTTACTATCAGAGCGCACTTCTTGAAGACGTAAAAAACCCTCTGCGCGACGCAGTAATACGGATTTCCACGCCAAGAGCTCCGTGTGCGTTACCGTCGCACCTGAAACCACGCTATCAGCCCCTGCAAGCAGTAGATCCGTCGCTTGCTCTGGCTGATTCAAGGTGGCAGCTACTATTAGCCCCCCTAAACCAACCAGAGTACGCAAGTTCACTACCGTTAAGTTAAGCGGTAACTGAGGCGCATTCACAAAAATCAACGGTACATTGCCCTGTTCTAGTAACGCTTGTAAGTCATTAAGCGACTCAACCAGCTCATAGTACTGGACGTGGTGTTGCTTCAGCTCATCACAAACACGTGCGCTGTCTGTAGCGCTCTGAAACAAAACGATAGTTTGCTTGACATATTTCATAGACAATAAGTATTCACCCTAGTTGCAGCATTATGGCAACAAATCTGCTACTTATTGTCACTGAAATAGAAGTCTTTTAATAGCCAAGCTTTGTAATTATTAACGTTCTTAACATTATTTTTTGGAAGCTTCTTGTAGGCGCTGCTCGAGTTGCTCGGGAGGTAACCACCCATTTGCTCTTGAGCCATCTTCAAAAAACAGAGCGGGTGTGCCTTGTACCCCTAAAGACAAGCCTAACTGCAACAATTCATCAATAGGGTTATCGCAGGTTTTAACTTCTGGTGTCTTGTTGTCTACCATCCAGGCGCTCCAAACAGCAGCAGGGTCATCAGCACACAACACATGTTCCGACTTAGATTTTGAGTCGGGGGTCAGTATAGGGTATAGCAATGAATACACCGTCACGTTATCGATTTCGGCAAAGCTTTGGTGCAGTCTTTTACAATAAATACAGTTTGGGTCCTCGAACACCACCAATTGACGTGAGCCGTCGCCTTTTACGGTTTTAATGGCTTTGTCTAGCGGTAAGCTTGAAAAATCAACCCGATTTAATTGTTCTAAACGCTGAGCGGTTAAATCAGTACGGCTGGCTACATCTACCAAAGAGCCTTGCAAAATAAAATCCACAGTGGGATTGGTATACAGTACGTCTTTACCTAAGCGTAGCTCTAAAATACCCTCGAAAGGGGTAGCAGATACTTCGTCAATGGCAATGCCTTCAAACTGAGACTCAAAGCGCTCTTTGGCTTGGCTAAGTACCTCGGGGGCTACTGAGACGGGGGTTTCTGTCGCAGTGGCTACACCACCGCACAATAAGGTAAATGCGGTCAGACTGGCCGCAATGCGCAATTTCATTCTATCTCCTAGGGTGACGCTAAGCCGTCACAACCACCTATAAAAAATAAAAGGCTAGAGTTAAAGACCTATTTTCCTGCAGCGCGGTGGATCAGTTGACGCTTGATAAAAGGAAGTTTATCGACTAGGTTCATCCCCACATTGCGAGCAAAGGCAATGGGTGCCGCCTGACTGACAAAAAGCTGATGCAAGCCATGTGTCATTAACCGCATCGCCAAAATAGGCTCAAGCCTGGCGCGGCGATAACGTTCCAGTACACGTCGCTCGCCTACGCCTTGATAACTGGGTTTGTCCGTTAACACACGTATAAGTTCCTGAATATCGCCTAAACCCAAATTTAACCCCTGCCCTGCCAAAGGATGCACACGGTGTGCAGCATCGCCCACTAAGGCAACGCGCGGAGCAATCATGGCACTACGCTCTAAAGTCAGTGGAAAAGAAAAAGGTTGACTACGCAACTGTAGTTGACCCAAACGGTGCTGCGTCAATGCACCCAACACACGCTGTATGTGCTGATTTTGCTGAGTCGAGTCTAGTGCCATGAAGTCTTGTGCTTGCTGCTCTTGGACGGACCACACCATGGATACCTGTGGGCCTTGATCCGTGTCGGGCATAGGTAATAATGCAAGCACAGAATCACCAGTAAACCATTGATACGCTCGGTTTTGATGCGGCAGCTCAGTATCTAAATGAGCCACCACCCCATTGTGATGATAGGGGGTTTGATGGTGTTCGATATGGGCCTTAGCCCGCACCAAAGAGCGGGCCCCATCTGCGCCCACGATTAAATCTGCAGCCAGTACGTCCCCCCGCTGGGTTTTTAAGCCAGTGGCGGTGAGCTCGGCAAACAAATCATCTTGCCACGGTACATTAAACACCTGTAGAGCCTGATAAAGCGCGCGCTCCATCTCGCCGGACTCCACGATCCAAGTTAGGTTAGATTGGGCGTTGTGCCAAGCATCTAGCTGCACAAACCCATCCCCATCCCCAAAGAGCTCCATACCTGTCACCGGCGTAATGCGCTCTGAGCGCATCAATCGCCAAACACCTAACTGTTCGAGAAATGCTTGACTGGCCTCGGAAAGCGCATAAACACGAGGATGATAATGATGAGGAGCCAAGTCCAAAGCTTTATAGGCAGGAGCTAACAAGCGCACAGCAAAACCGGCTTTTTTTAGCCCTAGGGCGGTAGCCATGCCTGCCAACCCGCCGCCGCAAACCACAATAGATTCGTTTGTACTCATCGTGCTGTAGGTGCTCCAGCGTCTTTAGGCCATAACAGCCACATTTCACCATTTTGTTTCATGCGTCCAGCATGATTACCGGCCTGATCGCCCGTACCCCAGTAAAAGTCTGTGCGCGCTGCGCCTTTTATGGCTGCACCGGTGTCTTGGGCAAACACCAATTTACGCAAAGGAGACGGTGAAGCTGGAAAAGTGGTAGCAAGATAAACGGGTGTGCCTAGTGGCACAAAAGTAGGATCAATCGCAACAGCGCGTTCGGCAATTAAGGGAATCCCATAGGCCCCTTTAGGGCCAAGCAATGGGTCAACAATGGTTTCCTCGTTAAAGAACACCATGGCCTTGTTCACGTTCAGCATCTCGTGAACACGATGTGGATTGTCTTTGGCCCATTTTTTAATATTTTGCATAGAGGTTTGCGCCAAAGGTAGCTCACCCTTATCGGCTAACCATTTACCTATAGAACTATAGGGGTGCCCATTGTGATCGCCATAAGCAAGACGCACGGCTTTACCGTTATCTAATACAGCACGACCTGAGCCTTGGATTTGCAGAAAAAAAGCCTCGACCGGATCGGCAGCCCATACCAAAACCTTGGGTTGACGCTGGGGATTGCTAGTAATCTCACCGCGTGTGTCGTAAGGCACAATACGGTTGTCTGCGGTTAGCTTGCCGCGAATGCGTTTACCGGCCAGCTCGGGATACAGCCCTCCTAAATCAACCGTTAATAAGTCATTAGGCACCGCGTACAAAGGCCATTGGTACACACCGTGTTGACGTTTAGAGGCTTGTAATAACGGCTCGTAGTAGCCCGTTACGGTGTTTTTTGCGGCTCGCCCTTTCTCGTCTAACAAGCGCCAAGGTTGCAGATGGGTTTCCAAAAACTGGCGTATGGCTACCGTATCAGTGCTTTCAGTACCCAAACCACTGTTTTGAGCGGCTAAGCACACAGGTTGCCAAGCGCGAGGAGCGGCTCGGGCGGGCATAGCTAAAGACCCGCTTACAGGGCGCATAAGCCCCTTGCAGTTATTAACAAAAGCCTTCCAAACATGTTCTAAGTTATCGTCTTTCCAGCCGGGTAAAGCCCCCCACTGCACCGCTTGATATTTAGCAGCTAAGGAACGAGCAGGCGTCTCAGGCAATTGGTCTAAATTGGGTACCTGTAGCGGCTTTAGCGCCACGTCTTCTTTTTTAGCGGGTAGGCTGTCTGTGGAGGTGGGAGTGGCTATCTGAGTTCCAGGCGTAGTGCACGCAGCAAAGAGTGCGGCAATTACCCCTAATCCTAAATATCGTAGTGCAGTCATTACTACCCTCAAACTAGTGTAAGGTTCGCGGCATAGACAAAACAAACTCATCAATGCTTACGTCAAAAGGTACGCCATTTTCGCCCACAAAGTGAAAAGAGCCTTTCATCGTACCGAATGGCGTCGGTAGCGGACAGCCACTGCTGTACTCAAAGACCTCGCCTGGTCCAATTAAAGGTTGTTTACCTACTACACCGAGTCCTTTTACCTCTTGGACGTTTTGCTCGGCATCAGTAATCACCCAGTGACGACTAATGAGTTGTGCCGCTTGAGCACTATTATTACGCACTTGAACGTGATAGGAGAATAAATATCGGTGTTGATTTGGTTCCGACTGTTCGGGAAGGTAATTAGGTGTAACAACCACCACCATATCGTTAGACTGCATAGAAATAAGTTCGCTCCAGATCTAATAGCTGATTACAATGCATTATGTATTACACCACAGCACTAAGAATTACTCACTTGTTGTGCGCATTGTAACCCTCATTACCAGCTCTTATTGTTATGTCTCACAAACAACCTGCTCTTATTGCCCCTAGTATTTTGGCTGCTGATTTTGCTCGCCTAGGCGAAGAGGTACGCGACGTCATCGCGGCCGGCGCAGACTGGATTCATTTTGATGTAATGGACAACCATTACGTCCCCAACCTTAGTTTTGGCCCCATGGTCTGTGCGGCCTTGCGCCCCCATACTCAAGCTCCTATCGATGTGCACTTGATGGTAGAGCCTGTAGACAGCTTAATCGAGCCCTTCGCTAAAGCGGGTGCTAACTTCATTAGCTTTCACCCCGAGGCCTCACGTCATATTGATCGCACCTTAGCACTTATTAAAGAACACGGTTGCAAAGCCGGATTGGTGTTTAATCCCGGCACATCGCTTAGCTATTTAGATTACGTGATGGACAAAATCGACCTCATTTTACTCATGTCGGTTAACCCCGGCTTTGGTGGTCAAAAATTCATCCCTGGTACTCTTGATAAACTGCGCCATGCTCGTGCTCGCATTGACCGCTGGATAGACCAAGGCGGTCACCCTATTCATCTTCAAGTCGATGGGGGGGTAACAGCACAAAATATTCAAAGCATTCGTGCTGCTGGGGCCGATGCTTTTGTAGCTGGCTCGGCTATTTTTGGTAAAAGCGACTACGCCACTGAAATTCAGGCAATGCGTGCCGAAATAGCAACTGCCGACAGTTTATCGGCCTAAGCCGACCAGCATTCGCCAAAATCGCGTTTGGGAATGGCCTGAGGGTGACCAAAATAATACCCTTGTGCATGGCTAACCCCAAGCGCTTGCAGTACCTCTAACTGACACTTTTGCTCTACCCCTTCTGCTATCACACACGTGCGATGCGCTTGAGCGACAGAGCTAATGGCTTCGATTAACTTTTGTTTAAACGGATGCCTATGTAAGTGCTGGGTGAAATACCGATCTAATTTGACGAACTCCGGTTGCAACTCAGACCAAAGACGCAACGAGGCATAGCCTTCGCCTAAATCATCAATAGCAAAGCGCACATTTTGACGGCGGCAACGCTCGGCAGCAATACGCAACTGTACATAATCCCGGCTCAGCTCTTGCTCACTAAGCTCTATCACTACATGAGGCTGCTGGGTTGTCGTAGTACACCATGGTTTTTGATGCTCTTCTAAACGCGATAGCTCAATAAAAAGCTGAGGGCTTAGATTTAAAAATAACCAACCCTCTAAGCCTTGGCGACAAAACTCCGCAATTTGCAAACGACAGCACAACTGCTCTAGCTCACGTTCTCTATGTAATTTTCGCGCCACTTTGAACAACACCAAAGGTGTAGAAAAATGGCTTTCCTGAGGACCTCGAATCAGCGCCTCATACCCCACTAATTTTTGGTTTTGTATGTCTACTATAGGTTGAAACAAAGGTGTTAACCGCTGGTGGCGCAGTACATCTTCAAAAGCAGCCTTCATCATTATTTTACTTAGTGGAGCAGCAGGTTTTGTGAAAGGAGAAAGAGTTGCCTACATTTATATAGGATTGCGACAATTTAAACAACTATTGTCATAAAAGTATCAATATAAATAGCACAGGCGTTGTGCATTTCTCACGCTACACTTAGGTTTATTTGCTTATGCGGAGCACGTACCATGCGTTATAAAGCGGTTTTGTTTGATTTAGATGGCACCTTAGTCGATTCCATTCCTGATATTGCACAAGGTGCCAATCTAATGCTGCACGACTTAGGTTTTCCTAGCCTATCGGTGGATCTGATCAGCACCTTTGTAGGACAAGGCACGCACCACCTTATCGATTTATGCCTTAAACAAGTCACTGAGCAATCCACCATCGACCCTGATCTGCAACAGCAGGCTCGTATTTTATTTGCTCAACATTACGACCATCAAACTAAAAACAGTATTTCACAGGTTTTTCCTGATGTGATTGCCGGTATCGAAAAATTTCAAAAAGCTGGTTGTCTTTTAGCTGTGGTTACGAACAAACCCATGCAATTTGTGCCCGACTTATTGCGACTAATGCACTTAGATCATTATTTTGATTTGCTGGTAGGCGGCGATACGTGTGCAGAAAAAAAACCACATCCCATGCCCTTTTTATATGCTTGTGAAAAATTGGGTGTGCTCCCTGCGCAAGCCTTAGTTATTGGTGATTCAGGTAATGACAGCGTTGCGGCACGACGGGCCGGAATTGATGTACTGCTAGTGCCATATGGCTACAATGAAGGGAAAGATGTGCAGGATCTGGATTGTGATGGTATAGTTTCCAGTATTGTCGCTGCGGCCCAGTGGGCTGCCCAATCCAATACGACTTCTTAATACATAAAAATTCATGCAAACGAACCGCAACTCTTATTCCATCTATGGCGCCTATTGGCGCTGGTGGCGTTTGGGTTCCGGGTCGTCTGTAACAAAGGCCGCCGTGTAACTGTATTTATAGTTTTTGTTTACACGACGAGCACAAAAAGCCCGGAACTCTTCACAGAGCCGGGCTTTTTTGTTCCCAACTCAGTCCGGCTCCTTGATCGCTTTATGAAATCAAAGGCCTCATATCATGACTGAAATTGAATTTAAAGCTCTTGCAGCACAAGGATTTAACCGCATTCCTCTGATTGTAGAAACCTATGCGGATTTAGACACCCCGCTTTCTATCTACTTGAAGCTGGCTCATACCAGTACTGAACATGGTGCCAATAGCTGCCTGATGGAATCAGTCATTGGTGGCGAACAGTTTGGACGATATTCCTTTATTGGCTTGCCCGCTAAAACCATTATTCGCGCAACCGGTACCACCACTGAACTGGTTCACGAGGGCAAAGTCATTGAAACCCACGAAGGCAATCCCCTTGATTTTGTAGAAAGCTATCAAAAACGTTTTACTGTGGCTCTTCGTCCTGGCATGCCCCGTTTTTGTGGTGGTTTAGCTGGCTACTTTGGTTACGACACCGTACGCCACATTGAAACCAGTCTAGGACCTACAGTGAAACCTTTTCCTGAAGGGCAAACTGGCACACCGGATTTAATGCTTTTGCATATTGATGAGCTAGTTATTGTGGACAATTTGGCGGGTCGCACCTACTTAATTGTGTACGCTGATCCCAATGTAGCTGAAAGCTTTACCAAAGCACGTCGTCGTTTACGCGAGCTGCGCGAAAAACTGCGCCATCCGGTGACCATCCCTTATGCCTATGCCAGCATGGAAACCTTTGAGCAGCGTACTTTTGCTAAGACTGACTACTTAGAAGCCGTAGCTCAAGCCAAACAATACATCACCGATGGCGAAATCATGCAGGTACAAATCGGTCAGGTCATCACAAAGCCTTTCCGTGACTCACCACTCTCGCTGTACCGCGCTCTACGTTCACTGAACCCTTCCCCCTACATGTACTACTGGAATTTTGATAATTTCCAAGTGGTCGGCTCCTCGCCAGAAATTTTAGTGCGCCAAGAACGACAGAGCGTCCAAGGTGAGGACAAACAATTTGTCACCATACGTCCGCTAGCTGGAACGCGCCGTCGGGGTGCTACACCTGAAGAGGACGCGCTACTCGCCGCTGAACTTAAAACGGACCCCAAAGAGTGCGCCGAACACCTCATGCTGATTGATTTAGCTCGCAACGATTTAGGTCGTATTACCAAAGCCGGCACAGTCGAAGTCACTGACACCATGAGCATTGAGCGCTACTCTCATGTGCAACACCTCGTGTCGAATGTACGCGGGGAGCTGCAAGAGCACATGAGCAGCATGGATGTATTAAAAGCCAGCTTTCCTGCGGGCACCCTAACGGGTGCTCCTAAAGTACGAGCAATGGAAATTATTGATGAGTTAGAGCCCGTACGACGTGGTATTTACGGCGGCGCAGCGGGCTACCTCAGCTACAGCGGCGAAATGGATTTAGCTATTGCGATCCGCACCGGTGTCATTCAAGACGGTCAACTGTACGTTCAAGCTGCGGCTGGCATCGTGGCAGACTCAGTTCCAGAGCTAGAGTGGCAAGAAACAGAAGCCAAAGCACGTGCTTTATTACGCGCTGCAGAACAAGTCCAATTTGGTTTGGACGACCCCATTTAATCGGTTTCTATTTTTCAACGTGTTCGCTCTCTGTTTCTTAAAGGACTCATCATGCTATTTATGCTCGACAATTACGACTCATTTACTTATAACTTGGTGCATTATTTTCAAGAGCTTGGTCAACCGGTTGAAGTCCAGCGTAACGATCAGTGTACGATCGCGGATATTGAAGCACTTAATCCGTCCTACATTTGTATTTCTCCAGGCCCTAGCAACCCAGACCATGCAGGCATCAGTTTAGAGGTGATAAAACACTTTGCAGGCAAAGTGCCTTTACTCGGAGTGTGTTTAGGGCACCAAGCCATCGCGCAGGCTTTCGGAGGCAAAATAGTGCATGCCAAACAAATTATGCATGGCAAAGTGTCAGCTATCCGTCATGACGGATCAGATGTATTTAAAGGTCTACCCAGTCCAATGAACGTCACGCGCTATCACTCCTTAGCCGTAGAAGCAGAGAGCCTTCCTGACTGCTTAATCATTACAGCGCAAACGGAGGATGGGGAAATCATGGGGCTGCGTCATAAAACATTGCCAATTAGTGCAGTACAGTTTCATCCCGAATCCATTCTGAGCGAACACGGCCACCAACTATTAAAAAATTTTTTAGAAGCCTAAGAGACAACGATGAAAAAAGAACGCATAACCATTACGCCTAGTGAGGCACTTGTACGCTGTATTGAGCACCGTGAAATTTTCCATGACGAAATGCTGCATTTAATGCGTATGTTAATGCGAGGCGAAATGTCGCCGGTTATGGCAAGCGCTTTGCTCATGGGGTTACGTGTTAAAAAAGAAACCATAGGGGAAATCGCTGCCGCGGCAGAGGTCATGCGTGAATTTGCTACTCCTGTAATTACCCATAACCCAGACGAACTACTGGACATGTGTGGCACCGGCGGCGATGGCAGCAATACCTTTAATATTTCTACCGCAGCCATGTTTGTGGTGGCAGCGGCTGGCGTAAAAGTCGCTAAACACGGGGGCCGCAGTGCGTCCTCCTCGTCCGGTAGCGCAGATGTACTAGAAGCTTTAGGAGCAAACTTAGACCTACACCCTGAACAAGTTGCCCAAAGCATTGAGGACATCAATATTGGCTTTATGTTTGCACCAGCACACCATAGTGCGATGAAAAACATTGCCGCAGTACGTAAAGAGTTGGGTGTACGCACACTATTTAATATACTAGGCCCATTAACTAACCCGGCCGGTGCAGCCAATCAGCTCATGGGCGTGTTTCATGCTGACCTAGTCGGTATCCAAGTACGGGCAATGCAACGGCTTGGAGCAAAACATGTTTTAATTGTGCACGGCAAGGACGGTATGGACGAGGCCTCTACCGGGGCGTCAACATTAGTTGGCGAACTTAAAAACGATCAAGTGTTTGAGTACGAAATCCATCCCGAAGACTTTGGTATGACCATGAGCTCTAATCGCTCAATTCGGGTCGACTCCAAAGAAGAGTCTGCACTCATGATCAAAGACGCCCTCAACAATGTCGATGGCACCGCTCGCGACATTGTGGCTTTTAATGCCGGCTTAGCCATTTATGCCGGTAATGGTGCCGATTCGATTGAGAGCGGTTTACGCATTGCATTTGATATGATTGCATCGGGCGCTGCACGCGCGAAGCTTGATGAATTTTGTACGTACACTCGGAAACTAACAGCATGAACGATATTCTCGCTAAAATTCTCCAAACTAAAAAAGAAGAAGTCGCGGCAGCGCGTCAATTACGCAGCGAAGCCGACTTATTACGCGAAGCTAAAAGTCGTAAAGATGTGCGTGGTTTTGTCCGTGCATTGAACTATAAAATTAGCCAAAATCAACCTGCGGTAATTGCCGAGGTGAAAAAAGCCTCGCCCTCTAAAGGTGTGATTCGCGAAAACTTTAACCCCGCTGAAATTGCTACTAGCTATGCGGCTCATGGGGCTGCTTGTTTATCGGTATTGACCGACATGCAGTATTTCCAAGGGGCTTACGACCATTTACGCCAAGCCCGTGCTGCCTGCGCGCTGCCGGTTTTGCGCAAAGACTTTATGGTGGACCCTTATCAGGTCATCCATGCGCGCGCCATCGGTGCCGATTGTATTTTGCTCATTGTGGCCGCTCTTAATCTCAATCAATTACTTGAGCTCGAGGCCCTAGCCCACGAATTAGGCATGGATGTGCTGGTCGAGGTTCACGACAAAGACGAGCTCGATACGGCTTTGCAGCTAAAAAGCCCATTGCTTGGCATTAACAATCGCAATTTACGCACCTTCGAGACCAGTTTGCAAAATACTCTTGATTTGCTTGGTCTGATACCCGAAGACAAGCTGATCATCACAGAAAGTGGTATTCTTAATGTTGATGATGTCAAAACAATGCGCGATCATCAGGTAAACGCATTTTTAGTGGGCGAAGCGTTTATGCGTCAGCCCGATCCTGGGGTGGCGTTAGAGCAATTGTTTTTTAACTAAACACACCTATTTTTTATGCACATGCAACAACTAGGGCTGTTAGATCAGCCAGAAACGCTTAATCAATTAACCGGCTCTCTCCAGCCTTTGGTTGCGGCATTGTCTCCCGAATGGCAGTCTGTACTTCAACAAGAACCTCTACAAACCAAACTACAACTGCTTGATTACTGGTTAAAACAACGCCTCTCGGCTGGGGCCGTTATTTATCCATCTAATCCTTTTTATGCTTTAACCCTGTGTCAGCCTGCCGACATCAAGGTCATTATCCTAGGCCAAGACCCCTATCACGGCCCAGGCCAAGCCCAAGGCTTAGCGTTTTCTGTACCAGACTACGTGCCGTGCCCACCTAGCTTGCGTAATATCTACGAAGAACTGCATTTGGAATACCCCGAATACGCCAACTACCCGCCACGTCACGATCTTACGCCCTGGGTAGAGCAAGGGGTGCTGCTTTTAAATACCTCGCTTACAGTCGAAGACGGTAAAGCAGCCTCGCATGCCAACAAAGGGTGGGAATACATCAGCGATGGTATTTTGCAGCATTTGCTCACGCTAGACACTCCAAAAGTATTTATGCTGTGGGGCAATCACGCCCAGGCCAAAATCGAGCTTATCAACGCACATAAAACGGGCCCAATTGAAATTTTACGCTCAAACCACCCGTCACCTTTGGCGGCGAAACGAAAGCCCACGCCCTTTATAGGCAGCGGCCAATTCAAACAATGCAATGCGTGGCTAGAGGCCCATGGTCAAACCCCTATCCAGTGGATTGCTGCGTCGTAATAGTTTTAATACATAATAAAAAAGGGCTTAAAAGCCCTTTTTTATTTTAGCTTGGCATACTCTAGGCCACGCCAGCAGCTTCGGCCTGCTGATCAGCATGATAAGACGAACGCACCATAGCCCCAATAGCGGCATGGGTGAAACCCATTTCATATGCTTTTTGCTCTAGCTCTTTAAACTCATCAGGAGTGACATAGCGCAAAACAGGTAAATGGTGCTCGGAGGGCTGCAAATACTGACCAATAGTAAGCATATCCACGTTATGAGCACGTAGATCGCGCATTACCTCGAGAATTTCCTCGTTGGTTTCACCTAGACCAACCATTAAACCTGATTTGGTAGGTACCGTTGGGCAGCGCTCTTTGAACTGGGACAGCAGCTTGAGCGAATGCTCGTAGTCGGCCCCCGGACGAGCCTGTTTATACAAGCGAGGAATGGTTTCTAGGTTGTGATTCATCACGTCGGGCGGACTTTGCTCAAAAATATCCAAGGCGCGATCCAGACGGCCACGGAAATCGGGCACCAATACCTCGATTGTGGTGTGAGGTGAGTGCTCGCGCACTTTTTCAATGCACTCAGCAAAGTGAGCGGCACCGCCATCGCGCAAGTCGTCACGGTCTACAGAGGTAACCACTACGTAAGACAAACGCATCGCGCCAATGGCTTTAGCCAAGTTAATGGGCTCGTCGGTGTCTAACGGATCGGGACGACCATGACCCACATCGCAGAAAGGACAGCGACGAGTACATTTGTCGCCCATGATCATAAATGTAGCGGTACCCTTGCCAAAACATTCGCCAATATTAGGACAGGAGGCTTCCTCGCAAACGGTATAAAGATTGCGTTCGCGCAGGATGGTTTTGATGTCATAAAAACGCGAGCTAGGCGCAGCCGCTTTAACGCGAATCCAATCCGGTTTTTTCAAACGCTCGGTTTGAACGATTTTTATAGGTAAGCGCGAGGTTTTGTCTTCCGCTTTCTGCTTTTGCGTTGGGTCGTATTCACGAGGACGCACTGTAGGTTTGGGAGTATTCACGTTATTCATAAGCTTTTTCAGTAGTAGCGCTAAATTGGTGTTTTAGCTGTAAAGACAAGACCTGACCTACCTGTTCCAGACTGACTGCCTGACCACATGAGCGCATGTCGGTGGTGCCCAGCCCAGCATAGCCACACGGGTTAATACCATCGAAAGGGCGTAAATCCATATCGACATTTAAAGACAAACCGTGGTAACTACGGCCATTTCGTATTTTAACACCGAGGGCAGCGATCTTAACGAATTCATCAGAAGCGTAATGGGTATTTTGTACGATATGACCACGTACATATACCCCCGGCGCATTTTCCTTGCGTTCGCTAGCAATTCCAAAATGCGCCAAGGTTTGGATAATTGCAGTTTCCAGTTTGGCTACATACTCGCGTACATATAAGCCTTGGCGACGTAAATCAATTAAACAATAAGCAATAAGCTGACCTGGCCCGTGGTAGGTTACCTGCCCACCACGGTCTGTTTTCACAACAGGAATGGCCTGAGCATTTAGAATATGCTCGGGTTTGCCTGCTTGGCCCAAGGTATACACTGCGGGGTGCTCTAACAGCCAAATTTCATCGGAACTATCGGCATGCCGTGTGTTGGTGTAATCCTGCATGGCTTGCCAAATAAGAGTGTAATCGGGCTGGCCGTTTAACCACCGCAACTGCATAGTCATCTACCACTTACCTGATTTACAACACAATAGAAACAAGGGGGTGACCATGCAAAGCTTTATAAAGTGCGTCAAGCTGCTCGCGTGACACCGCATTAACATGAAATGTCAGGCCTGTGTAATTACCTTTTTCGCTGGGGCGACTAACCAAGGTGCCACGGTCGTAGTCGGGATCGTGCTCTAGAACCACCTCGATTAATACGTCCTCGAACTCGGGGACGGCTTTACCCATGACCTTGATGGGAAAGACACAAGGGTATTCAATTAGGGAATCTTCGGGTTTGATTTCCATTTTACTGTCCTTCTAGTTGCGCAATAAGTTCATCGTACCTTGCTCTGAGCGCCTGGTAAATAGGGCCAGGCTGTCCCCGGCCAACTGCTTTGCCGTTATATTGCAAGATAGGTAGCACTTCTTTGGTAGCAGAAGTAATTAATAACTCATCGGCCTCAGCCACTTCGGCCTCGGCAATAGGACGCGCTTCAAATGGAATATTAGCACTAGCCGCGAGCTCCTCGAGCAATCTATACCGGATGCCTTCGAGAATTAAATTATTACGTGGGGGTGCAAGCAATACACCGTCTTTGACTACCCATATATTGGTTGACGAACCTTCGGTTAAAAAACCATCTCGGAATTGAATGACCTCATCAACCCCCGCTTCGACGGCTTGCTGACGCGCAAGCACATTCCCTAGCAATGAAATGGATTTAATATGGCACATTAACCACCGTACATCTTGAGTTGCTACAGCTATTAAGCCTTTTTCACGTGTCTCGGTCGGACGCTCGAACGGGGTTACCATGCAAAAAATGGTAGGTGTGCTGTCGGCGGGGAACGCATGATCCCGCTTGGCTGCGCCACGGGTAACCTGCAAATACACCATACAGTCGCGACCACGCCCTACGCGTGCCAGCATATCTAAGACTAATTGCTCCCAGTCCTGACGCGTAAAAGAAGTTTCAAGCTGAATCAACTTTAGGCTGCGCTCTAGACGGGCTAAGTGTTCATCAATGCGGAAAGGTTTGCCCTGATAGGCGGGTACCACATCGTAAATACCATCACCAAAAATAAAACCGCGATCCAGCACAGAGATTTTGGCGTCAGCAATACGAACATAATCGCCATTTAAATAGACGATAGTGTCAGGATCTACGTTTGGAATCATGTTTGCCTCGTTTACAACAATGATAAAGAAGAAAAAAGAGCCATGACTTAGTTAAACCACATGCGAACTTTATCAATCATACGCCCAACAAAGCCGGCCTGAGGCACATTTTCCAATGCCAACAAGGGCACATTAGCAAGAGTATGGTCCTCTAGACTAAAGGTGACGTTACCCACCTGTTGTTCTTGGGCGACGGGTGCCATCAAGGGCTGAGTGTAGTGTGCTGTTGGTTTGATATCGTTAGCACGACCGCGTGGTACGGTTACCCATACTGAACGCTTTAACCCCAAGCCTACATTCTCGCTTTCCCCTTCCCAAATACGTGCATTGACTATGGGCTCATTAGGCTTATAAAGCTCTACCGTATCAAAGTTTTGATAGCTCCAATTTAAAAGCTTCAGACTGTCTTCTGTGCGCGCGGCGTCATTAGCCGTGCCAGTGACAACGGTAATAATGCGACGCCCATCACGTAAAGCCGTGGTCACCAAGCCATAACCTGCTGACTTAGTATGACCCGTTTTCAGTCCATCCACGGTAGTATCTAGCCATAACAAACGATTACGGTTGGGTTGATTGATTTTGTTGTAGAGGTATTCTTTTTGACTGTAATAATGCACGTGTTGTGGAAAACGGGTCACTAAGTTTTTGGCTAAAATACCTAAATCACGTACTGAGGTCAGGTGATCTGGGTGCGGTAAGCCACTGCCATTCTCAAAATGCGTGTTGCTTAACCCTTGGCGCTTGGCCTCTTCGTTCATCAGAGCAGCAAAGGCTTCCTCGCTACCCGAAATAGTCTCTGCTAATACTACCGTCGCATCGTTACCCGACTGCACAATCATGCCTTGCAGTAATTCATTAACAGTCACTTGCGAGTTAGGGTTTAAAAACATACGCGAGCCTTCGGTACGCCACGCATTTTCAGAGACTGTGACTTCTTGGTCTAGGCTTAATCGACCGTCTTCAATCGCATCAAACACTAAATACGCAGTCATGAGCTTGGTTAATGAAGCAGGCTCAATACGTTCATCAATGTTGTGGGCAGCAATAATTTGGTCGCTATTTACGTCTAAGCTCAACCATGCCTTAGCACCTAAGGTAGGGGCAGGAATAGTAGATAATTCACTGACCAAAGTGGAGTCTGGACTTGAAGCTAGCTGTTGAGCCACAGAAAGCAAAGGCATAAAAGCCAGACTTAGCGCCGCCACATAGCGGCGTAAAGAAATTCGACCGTTGTTAAACATAATTCGACGTCATTAATAAGGGGCAAAAGAAAGTGTGTACCATTATAGGCACGTCATTCGGTGCTAAGAACGGCTAAAGGCCAATTGGCACGCTACGATGTGTAACAAAAACCTACGAATCACCACGCAACAAGCCTAACTGCCACTGGGCTGCCACTAGCTCACGTAACAGAATCAGTTTGCCATGAAAAAAATGACCGGCTTCGGGTATGACTGTTACCGCTAAATCGTGAGCTTGCGCAAATGTCATGGCTTCGTCTATAGGAACCACCTCGTCATCAGCACCGTGCACCAAATACGTATACTCAGGCACTTCTACGGTATCCAAAAACATAAACCGCTTTACCGCACAGCCAGCTAACACCAAATGCTGTGGCGGTGTTTGGCCTGCTTGCTTTAGCAAGCTGTAAAGCTGAGCCGCCACCGATGTGCCAAACGAAAACCCGCCCAATAAAAATGCGTGCTGTGCAATATCGGGAAACTGTGCTTGAAACTGCAACACAAGCTCGTACATGTCTAGGGTTTCACCATGCCCCTGATCAAAGCTGCCCGCCGAGACGCCTACGCCCCTGAAGTCAGGACGCACCACAACTAAACCCTGTGCCGTTGCGGCACGACTCATGGTGGTAATGACTTTGTTATTACGTGCGCCCCCGTGCAAAGGATGGGGGTGCAACAACAACACCCAACCTCGAATCGTCTGATGGGCTTCGGGCCAATCCATAGCGCAATCAATACGCCCTGCTTTGCCCTCGAACTGAATAGTCTGCATACGTTCCATGTCTAAAATGCCATAATAGGAGTAATGTGTTTTATTTTAACTAAATCTACGTATCGTGCCTGTGAACACCCGTTTACCCTTGAAGCCTTGTCCCGCCGCTTTAGGTCTAGATGATCCCAGTGTGATCATCCAACAACTTAAAAGCATGCTTCCTTTTTTTCCTACTCTACGCTGGGTCGAGCGTACTGACTCAACCAATGCGGATTTACTAGAGCTCGCACGTGCTGGCTCTGGACAACTCATTCGTCCTTGGCTGCTTGGTGCCCATCTTCAAGACCGCGGTCGCGGTCGTGCCGGACGCACTTGGGAAAACCGTCGTGGTGGTCACCTTATGTTTTCTTGTGCTTTTGATATTTTCTTGCCTGCACGCCAGTTGGCTACCATATCCCCATTGGCTGGGGTCGCCGCTACAGAAGCGCTACGTGCTTTGCTGCCCATCCAAGACGCGCACAAACTCACAATGAAATGGCCTAACGATATTTTGTGGCGCGGCGGCAAACTGGCTGGTATTTTGACCGAAGTCACACGGGCCAGCACTTCTCCTCTTAGTGCTGACCACCATGTGGTTATCATCGGCATTGGTGTCAACCTTAACGATGCCAAAGCATTAAGTCATGCTTTAAACCGTCATGTGGCCGATTGGGCGGACGTAGTAGACGAGTCTCCTACCCTAAAGCATATCAGTGCTGCCGAGCTTGCAGCCCATATTGCCAAAAGTTGGTATCAAGCTCTTAATGATGTGACTGCGTATGGTTTTAAAGACTTGCCCGCACGCTACAAAAAAGTAGATGGTTTAGTAGATAGAGCGTTGGCGATTATTGATAACAATCAAACGCTGCTTGAGGGCATAGGGGCTGGCATCAACGAGCACGGTCAGTTACTGTTGCGGCGTGCAGGCCAAACCCATGCCATTTCGGTAGGCGAGGTCTCGGTACGCCCATCTAAGCCAGAGCCTATCGCATGAATTTACTCATAGACATAGGCAACACCCGTATTAAGTTTGGCTATGCACTAGCTAGCGGAGAGCGTTGTCACGCGCATACAGTAGCCTTAACCCCAGACGAACTAGACCAATTTATCCCTTGGCTAAACCAGCATCACTTACAGCCAAAGCGGGCATTGCTTATCTCGGTAGCCAAAGCCGAAGTCGAACAGCGCATTCTACAGCTACTACAAGACATAGCATGCCCTGTAATCTGGCTCAACTCGGCTCAACCTTGTGCTATTTTACGCAATGGTTATGATCAACCTAATCAGCTTGGAACTGATCGCTGGTTGGCATTAATCGGTGTGCTTATGCAACATCAGGCCCTAGCACGCCCTATTGTGCATGCTAGTTTTGGTACTGCTACTACTGTAGACACCTTATGCTCGGCCACATCGACGGAAACTGCTTTATTCAAAGGGGGGCTGATCTTGCCTGGTCCTCAACTCATGTATGAGGCCCTCGCTACCAAAACAGCTAAACTGGGCCAAGGCCCTGGAGCACTTTTGGATTTTCCTACCCATACCCGAGCAGCAATCAGTACAGGAATTGCTGCCGCCCAAGCTGGTGCCGTATTACGACAATGGCAACTCGCCTTAGAGTTAGACCTTGGTGTACCGTTACTGGTATGCAGTGGGGGCGGTTGGGAGCTCGTTCACACTGAAATAGAACAGGCTTATTTGCAGCGGCAGCAGCAATTACAATTACGACCAGAAAAGTTGTTGTACCAACCCACTCCGGTTTTAGATGGTTTAGCCTATATGGCAACGCAATACTAAAAAAGGATCCCTATGCGTACCTTTGCTTTATTTTTAGTCATAATTAATCTTTTTTTATTGGCTTATGGTCAGGGCTTTTTTGGCATTGCACCAAGTGAATTAGGACGCAGTCCCTCCCCTAAACCTTTTTTTAATCATGCCCACATTCATGTTGGCCCTTCTCAACCTTAACTCGGTCTTTTCGTATGAAACCTATTCGCAAAGCTGTTTTCCCGGTTGCTGGTTTAGGCACCCGTTTTCTTCCAGCTACCAAAGCCATGCCCAAGGAAATGCTGCCTATAGTGGACAAGCCCTTGATTCAATACGCGGTCGAAGAGGCCATTGCGGCAGGCGTCACTGAACTCATTTTTGTGACTGGCCGCAATAAACGCGCTATCGAGGATCACTTTGACCGTATGCCCGAGCTAGAGTCAGAACTGGCTGCCAAAGAAAAGCATGAGCTACTGGACATTGTGCGCAATGTGCTGCCCCCACACATAAGCTGTATTTATACCCGTCAAGCCACGCCAAAAGGTTTGGGTCATGCTGTGTTGTGTGCAGCTCCCATAGTTGGCAATGAGCCCTTTCTCGTGTTGTTAGCCGATGACCTGATTGATGCCGAGCCTAGTGTTTCTTTACAAATGGTAGAAGCCGCTCATCAAAACAATGGCAGTGTTATTGCAGTACAACAAGTGGCGCTCGAACACACCGACAAATATGGCATCGTGTCAGGCCAGCCAGTCGATGGGCAAACGATGCGTTTGGATGGCATTGTAGAAAAACCCGCCCCTGATGTGGCCCCAAGCCGCTCGGCAGTAGTAGGCCGTTATGTGCTAGAGCCAGAGATATTCGAGCATTTACGCCAAACCACCCCCGGCGTGGGCGGTGAAATTCAACTAACCGACGCCATTGCTAGCTTACTCAAAGAACAACCTGTATTTGGCTATAGCTATCAGGGCACCCGTTTCGACTGCGGCAGCAAAGAAGGCTTTTTCCAAGCCACCGTCGAGTTTGGGCGTAAATACCACCAACTTAACGTCTAATTACTCGTCCACGCGGTTTTCTAAAATTAAGCGACGCAACGTCGCTTTTAGCGCTTCCACATCCAATGGCTGGAGGCGCTCAATAACCTCTGACTCGTGCTTTTTGGCTTGTTCAATCAAACCAGAAATTAATACTTTCCCTGGCTCTGTAATTTCCACTAACGACACCCGTCTGTCCCCATTGTGGGCCACACGATGCACATAACCTGCGTTAACCATTTTATCCACCACTCGAGTCACGGTAGGCTGCTTGCTCGTTGCAATACGCGCTAATTGCCCTACGCTGACCACGCCTGCTCCAGACAAAATGGATAACACACGCCATTCAGTAATAGACAAACCATTTTTCTGTACTACTTGGTGAAACTCAGTCGAAATAATCTGACTGGCTTGGGCCAATAACGCCGGCAAATAATTATCTACAAAAATTGTTTCGGTATTCACACGTACCCTAACTATTTAAAAAATTGCTCACGCATAACTATAAATTGGCTTCACTATACCTAAGCTACGCCTATTTAGGTTTTTTTTGAACAAAACAACACGCCTAGGGAAAACCATTACTATTCATATGTTGAGAACTAAACATATTCATATGAAAATAATAGTTAATCAAATTAGATGCATTACGAGGAGGGCAACATGGCAGAAAGATCATTTGTCGAGGAAGTCAAAAAACTGCGCCTAGGCGATGGCGAAGTCTTTAGCGGTGAAGGCATTTTGGCAGTAACCAAAGCCTTATTAGAGTCTGGGGTATCGTATGTAGCCGGTTACCAAGGCGCGCCTATTTCCCATCTAATGGATGTATTGGCCGATGCCCAAGACATTTTGACCGAGCACGGTATACGTTTCGAAAACAGTGCATCCGAAGCCACCGCAGCCGCCTCGTTAGCGGCATCGGTTAACTACCCACTGCGCGGTGCTGTTACCTTTAAAGCCACCGTAGGCACTAACGTGGCCTCTGATGCCTTAGCTAACTTGGCTTCGGGCGGGGTCAAAGGCGGCGCTCTGGTTATCGTAGGCGAGGACTACGGCGAAGGCTCATCTATTATGCAAGAGCGTAGTCATGCTTTTGCAATGAAATCCCAAATGTGGATGCTAGACCCACGCCCTAACTTGCCCTGTATTGTTCAGGCAGTTAAAGATGGCTTTGATTTATCCGAAGCCAGCAATACACCTGTTATGTTGCAGCTTCGCATTCGTGCCTGTCACGTCCACGGACAATTTGTGGCCTCTGATAACAAAGCGGCCAAGTTCTCTCTCAAAGACGCCATGGAGCAGCCCGAGCGCGATGTGGATCGCATCGTATTGCCCCCAGCAAGCTTCTTGCATGAAAAAGAAAAGGTCGAGCAACGTTGGCCTGCCGCCATTAAATTTATTGAAGAACGCCAAATCAACGAGTTTTTTGGTGATGAAAACGATGATGTAGGCTTGATTATCCAAGGCGGTGGCTACAACAGCGCAATTCGTGCACTAGAACACCTAGACCTAGCCGATGTGTTTGGCGAATCCAAAATTCCTCTCTATGTCATGAATGTGGCTTATCCGCTGATTGACTCCGAATTAATTCGGTTCTGCCAAGGCAAGCGCGCGGTATTGGTTCTAGAAGAAGGTCAGCCCAACTTTGTAGAGCAAAATATTGCCGCTATTTTAAATCGTACTGATTTAGATGTAGCGCTTCACGGCAAAGACTTTTTACCCATGGCTGGCGAATACAACACCCAAACCATGTTGAAAGGTATTCGTGCTTTCTTAGAGCACTACGGTCGAATTGAACCAGTGCCCGCAGCAAAACCGCGTGTGGTGCCTCGCACCGAAGACACAAGTAGCCCAGTTAAAGTAGAGGTGGCTCAACTCAATGACGTGGTTGAGGCCGCTGAAGTCAAACCTATGGGTTCGCTAGATGAAAATGTACATGCGCGCCCGCCTGGTTTTTGTACTGGCTGCCCCGAGCGCCCTATCTTTACCGCCATGAAACTCGTAGAGCGCGAGCTAGGCGAGCACCACGTCAGTGCAGATATTGGCTGTCATCTATTTTCTATTTTGCCGCCATTTAATCTGGGCAACACCACCATGGGTTATGGCCTAGGCGGGGCTGCTGCGTCGGCGCTCAACACTAACGCCAGCAAAAAGCGTGCTATTTCAGTCATGGGAGATGGCGGCTTTTGGCACAACGGTTTAACCAGTGGCATTGCTAACTCAGTCTTTAACCAAAGCGACAACTTGACGATTGTGGTGGACAACAGCTACACCGCAGCCACAGGTGGACAAGACATCCTATCTTCCAAAGCAAAAAATGAAACTCGCAGCACAGGTCACCTAATTGAAAAAGCGGCTCGTGGGGTTGGGGTAAATTGGTTGCACACCGTAAAACGCACCTATGACCTTAAAGCCATGACCAACACACTCAAAGAAGCCCTAACCACCTCGGTCAAAGGCCCCAAAGTGGTGATTGCGCAAAGTGAATGTATGTTGAACCGTCAGCGACGCGAACGAGGTCAAGTACGCAAAGCCGTAGCCGCCGGTGAGCGGGTGGTGCGTGAGCGTTTTGGTGTAGACCCAGATACCTGTACTGGCGATCACTCTTGCATACGCTTATCAGGTTGCCCTTCTTTGTCTATTCGCCCTAATCCGGACCCCTTACGTACAGACCCAGTCGCCACGGTGATGAACAGCTGTGTGGGCTGCGGACTATGCGGCGAGGTGTCGCATGCAGCTATCTTATGTCCGTCTTTTTACAGAGCGCAGATTATCAGCAACCCCAACTCCATGGATACATTCCGAGAGAAATGGCGTCGCCGTATTATCAGTTGGTTCCAACGTCGTAGCGCCGCTAAACGCGACCAATACGCTTTCTAAATCGCTAAAGGATGCACCATGCAAGTTAAACCAATCAAAATTGCTATTCTCGCCATGGGTGGCGAAGGCGGGGGCGTGCTCGCCAACTGGATCGTTAGCCTAGGGGAAAACAATGGCTACATTGCACAAACCACTTCAGTTCCTGGGGTAGCACAACGCACAGGCGCTACTATTTATTACGTGGAGCTTTTCCCCAAAAGCTTAGTCGCTGGGCAAAAAGCTCCAGTACTCGCTCTGATGCCTATGCCAGGCGATGTAGACGTGGTCTTAGCCTCAGAGCTTATGGAGGCCGGTCGTGCTGTCCAACGTGGTTTGGTCACTTCTGATCGCACGACGCTTATTACCTCTACCCACCGTGTCTACTCCATTGCTGAAAAAATGGCGATGGGCGATGGCCGCGTCGATAGTGATAGCCTCATCCATCACACACGTGCAGCCGCAAAGCAATTTATCCATTTTGATATGGCCCAAGTAGCAGAAGACTCTGGTAGTGTAATTAGCGCTGTCTTGTTTGGCTCACTTTCGGCCTCAGGCGTTTTGCCTTTTAGCCGCGAACAGTTTGAACAAACCATTGAACGAGGTGGAGTGGGGGTAAAACCCAGCCTACGTGCTTTTGGCAATGCGTATGCCCATGTAGGGAATCGTGACCAAGCAGATAACATCGAAGAAAGTGCACTGCCCGATATGGCTACCATCCAGCCCAAACACCCAAAAGTAGCTGCGCTCATTGATCAGGTACGCCAGCATTTTGCACCGGAAGTTCAGCCTTTTGTGGCTGAAGGAGTACGACGTTTAATTGATTTCCAAGACATCGCTTATGCGGAGCTCTATGTAGATCGTCTACGTAAAGTTCAGCAGCAAGCTCATGCTGATGACCACAAGCTTATACAGGAAACAGCGCGCTATTTGGCACTGTGGATGTCCTTTGAAGATGCGGTGCGTGTGGCTGAACTAAAAACCCGAGCCAGTCGTTTTGAGCGTGTGCAAAAAGAAGTCCGACTCAATGAGGGTCAAATTTTAACCATCAACGAATACATGCACCCCCGGGTCGAAGAAATTAGCGAAATTATTCCTCATGTGGGCATAGGTCGCTGGCTGCTTAACCCTAAATCGTGGGGTCATAAACTCTTGCGCAAATTCACCAAAGAAGGACGTGTGGTACAGACTAGCTCCTTACGTGGTTTTCTGCTTTTAAATACCTTGGGCGGCCTACGACGCTGGCGTCGTAAATCTCTGCGTTACCAAGTAGAGCAAGAACGCATCAGTCAGTGGCTTAACCGTATTGAAAGTCATGCAAGCAGCCATCCCGCTTTAGCCTTAGAAATTGCGCGTACTCAGCGTTTAGTTAAAGGCTATGGTGATACCCACTTGCGTGGTTTAAAAAACTTCCACACTGTAATGACAGCCTTAGATCAACATCACAGTCGGGTTTCACCTCAAATCTTAGAGATTTTGCGTGATGCCGCTCTGGCTGATGAGCACGGTAAAGCATTAGAAAAAAAGCTAAACGCCTATGCATTAGTCTAAGTAAAACGCGATGTCTTATGGTTAACGATAGGAGTTTAATTGCTTCACTACTAAACTATTTATAGTAGAATACTTTTAAACTATCAGCATTGATCAGCGAAACGGAATGACTCCGTCACTACAGTTAACCATCACAGATCGCCCTTACGAACTGTTGATGCAGAGGAACACTTAACCATGAAGCAAAATGCAGCGCACTACGATGAGGTCTTAGAACAAAACCACGACAGTGGCTACGAAGGCCGTTTAGGCCCCAAAGATCCAGCCAGTCTACGTTTGTGGCTACGTCTGATGACATGCACCAAACAAATAGAGGATGAGATTCGTCGTCGCTTACGTGTCAACTTCGACATCTCTTTAGCGCGCTTTGACTACATGGCTCAACTCTATCGCTACCCCGATGGCTTAAAAATGGGCGAATTATCCCGCTATTTGATGGTGACAGGTGGCAATGTCACCGGCCTGACCGATGAGCTCGCTCGCGAGGGGTTGGTTTCCCGTGAAAGCAGCCCTACTGACAGACGCGCTTGGTTATTGCGACTTACCCCTAAAGGTAAAAGCACATTTGAACAAATGGCTAAACAGCACAATCAATGGGTCACCGAGCTTTTCGAAGGGCTGGATCACGATGCCGTTGAAGACGTTCATCAACAGCTAGGGCAATTACGTGTGCATTTATTGTCTTTAATCAAATAAAGCACCCTCTGATTCATGATAAAGCTTTGGTTTGGGTTTGCGCATCCCGTCTGCTTAACCCAAACCTTGATTAACTCACAGTGCGAAACGCACATCTTGTTACGAAGGGACAAGCATGGGATCAAAGCTGTATACCAAAGAACATCGCATTCGATTTTCTGAATGCGATCCAGCAGGCATTGTGTTCTATCCTCAGTATTTTGTTATGTTTAACAACCTAATGGAACAGTGGGTAGACACGATGATTCCTGATGGGTTTAATGGCCTAATTGCTAAACACAAAGTCGGCATGCCTACTGTACACCTAGAAGCCAACTTTCGTTCTATTAGCCAAATGGGCGACGATGTCACCCTAAGCCTAGGCGTTAAGAAAATCGGCAGTCGTTCATTGCATTTGCACTTGCAGTGTGTTGGTCATGACGGTGTATTGCGCATGGAGGTAAACCAAGTCATTGTGACAACCTCTCTTATCACCCACCAAGCCGCCCCTGTGCCCGAGTTTTTACGCGAGCCTATGCAAGCTTTTTTAGTACCTCAGGTCGCCACAACCGCGGACTCATGTCAGGCTTAACTCAGGAGAACAGGTATATTTTTTGTGGTTTTTATTTACGCAATTAGTTTACCTGTATACTATTTATTAATAAATATACTTAGCTGAATCTGATTAGCTAAGTGTCATAACCATACGGAACAGCTATGAAAATCGTATGTATAGGTGGAGGCCCAGCAGGTCTGTATTTTGGCTTGCTGATGAAATTACAAAACCCTGATAACCACATTGTGGTGGTGGAACGCAATCGCCCCTACGACACCTTTGGTTGGGGTGTGGTGTTCTCTGATGCCACTATGGAAAACCTGCGTGAAGCAGACCCTGTCTCAGCACAAACCATTGGCGATGCCTTCAATCATTGGGACGATATCGAAACCCATTTCAAAGGGCGTGCTATTCGCAGCAAAGGTCATGGCTTTATTGGCATTGGGCGTAAAAAACTACTAAATATTTTGCAGGCACGCTGCGAGGAAGTGGGCGTTGAGTTGGTGTTTGAAACCAACGTTGAGGACGAACAAGAAATAGCTCGGCGCTATGAAGCCGACCTCGTTATTGCCTCCGATGGTATTAACAGCCGCATCCGTAATAAACACCCCGAAAGCTTTAAACCCGATATTGACGAGCGTCATTGTCGCTTTGTGTGGCTAGGCACCAAAAAAGTATTTGATGCGTTTAATTTCATTTTTGTAGAAAATGAACATGGCTGGTTTCAAGCACATGCTTATCGCTTTGAAGAAGGCATGTCGACCTTTATTGTTGAAACCCCGCATGAAACCTGGGCCAAGACAGGCATTGAAAACATGAGCCAAGAGGAAGGCATTAAATACTGCGAAGACCTCTTTGCGCCCTATTTAGATGGCAATGCCTTAGTCAGCAATGCAACGCACTTGCGTGGCTCGGCGATTTGGATTCGTTTCCCCCGTGTAATCTGCAATAACTGGGTGCATTGGGAAAATATCGATGGCAAAAATGTTCCCTTTGTTTTAATGGGCGATGCGGCTCATACCGCGCACTTTTCCATTGGCTCTGGCACCAAACTTGCTCTTGAAGACGCGATCACCTTAGCAAATCACCTAAAGCAAGACGATTCTTTAGAACAGGCGCTGGAACAGTACAGCGCAGAGCGCAGCATTGACGTATTACGCATTCAAAATGCCGCTCGCAACTCCACTGAGTGGTTTGAAAACGTGGCCCGTTATGCCAATATGGCTCCCGAGCAATTCACCTACTCCATGCTGACCCGCTCACAACGTATTTCTCATGAAAACTTGCGTTTGCGTGACCCTGCGGGTATTGCCGCATTTGAGCGTTGGTTTGCTACCCAAGCGGGTATGCAGCTCGACACGGATCAAAATCCACCGCCCCCTATGTTCACGCCTTTTAAACTGCGTGAGCTCACACTTAAAAACCGCATTATCTTCTCACCCACGTTAACTTATAGCGCAGAGGACGGGGTGGTTACCGATTTTCATCGTGTGCACTATGGCGCTCGCGCCTTAGGTGGGGCAGCACTGGTCATGGCAGAAATGACCGCTGTTACCCCTCAAGGGCGCGTCACCCCAGGTTGTGCAGGCTTATGGAACGACGAACAAGCGACAGCTTGGGCAAAGGTAGTGAACGCTATCCATGCGGGTCAAGCTCTTGCAGGGATTCAATTGGGCCATGCCGGTCGTAGAGGTTCCACTCAAGTAGGTTGGGAACAAGCCAATCAGCCCTTGCCTAGTGGCAATTGGGATGTGGTTTCTGCCTCTGCCCTACCTTATGATGCCAATAGTGCCTGCCCCGCAGAAATCACTCGTGCGCAAATGGATGAAGTCCGTGATGCCTTTGTACTTGCTACACAGCGCGCTGACGCCGCCGGTTTTGACTGCTTAGAGCTTCAGGCCGCACACGGCTATTTGCTATCGAGTTTTATTTCCCCATTACTGAATCAACGTAGTGATGAATACGGTGGCAGCTTAACCAATCGTTTGGCATACCCCCTAGAGGTCTTTAATGCCATGCGTGCGGTATGGCCTGCCCACAAACCTCTATTTGTGCGTATTTCCGCTACGGATTGGGCGGAAGGCGGTACCAGCGTAGACGAAGCCGTAGAAATTGCACGCTGCTTTAAAGCGGCTGGCGCTGATGTAGTGGACGTCTCTAGTGGTGAAGTTGTCAGCGACCAAAAACCCATTTATGGTCGTATGTATCAAACCCCATTTGCAGACCGAATTCGCAACGAAGTGGGTATTGCTAGCATCGCTGTAGGCGCTATCTTAGAGGCGGATCATGCCAACAGCATTATTGCTGCAGGGCGTGCCGATCTATGTGCACTATCACGCGCTTTCTTGGCGAACCCCAATTGGCCTTTACATGAAGCAGCCAAACTGGGCTACCACGATGTGCAATGGCCTGTTCAGTACCAATGGGGCCAAGACTGGCTAGAAAGACAAGAAAATCGCCCTGTATTACAAGGCTAAGGAGACAAGTAATGACACAAGATCGTTATGACATCTATAAAGAAGACGTGATCGGCCGCGCTAACGTTACCGATACGCCAGAATTAGTTCAATACTACAAAGACTTAGAGCAATTTGAAGCCGGCGCGTTATGGAACGTAGCCAACAAAATTGAACCTTGGGAACCAAAATCCCAGTCCGTGCCTGTGCTTTGGCGCTACCGAGACCTACGTGATTATGTATTACGCTCTGTGGATTTGGTCACACCTGAACAAGCCGGACGTCGCGTCATTTATTTAAACAACCCAGGCCGTCAAGACGTTTCTGCCGCAGTGGGTTGGTTGTACTCAGGCCTACAAGTTATGCACCCTGGCGAGGCCGCTTCTGCCCACTCTCACTCCTCTTCCGCATTGCGCTTTATTATGGAGGGGTCGGGTGCGTACACCGTAGTGGACGGCCATAAAATGACATTGGGTGCGAATGACTTTGTACTGACCCCTAATGGGGCATGGCATGAGCACGGCGTCAGCGCCGAAGGCTCAACCTGCATTTGGCAAGACGGTTTGGATATCCCCTTGGTTAACGCCATGGAGGCCGGTTTTTATGCCGTGCACCCAGACCTGTCTCAAGCGGTGACCTACCCTGTGAATGACGCCTCCTATATCTGGGGCGGCCCCGGTTTAAAACCCACCTTACACGACTGGCAAAAACCCTATTCACCTCTATTGAAGTACGAGTGGGAGCCTACCTACGAGGCCTTGCTACGTTATTCTAAAGTCACTGATGGCAGCCCGTTTGACGGCATCATCATGGACTACACCAATCCCTTAACGGGCGGGCCTGTTATGGCAACCATTGGCGCTAGCATGCAAATGCTACGTCCTGGTGAGCACACCAAAGCCCACCGTCACACAGGGAGCATTATGTATCAGGTTGCCAAAGGCGAAGGCTACTCCATCATCAATGGCAAACGCTTTGACTGGCGCGAACGTGATATTTTCTGCGTGCCTTCTTGGATGTTCCACGAACACGTAAATGGTTCTAGCAGCGAAGACGCTTGCTTGTTCTCATTCCATGACCTACCTGTGATGCGCGCGCTTAATTTGTACTTTGAAGAAGCGCTGGTCGATAACAACGGTCATCAAATCATTACTGAATAACTACTGAATCTAACGCGCTGCCGCAACAGCGCGCCATGTACTAACGGAGATAAAAATGCGTCTTGTTACTTTCCGCAGCGATGTGTCTGCTCCAGCTCGTTTAGGTGCTCTTGTCAACGATCTCGTCGTTGATCTCTTTGAGTTTGGTCTTGCTATTGGTCAGCCTCTGCCCGATAACATGTTGGACTTTATTGACATGGGTCCAGGTGCCGTTGCGACCACAAGCCAACTTCTAAACGAGTACGCCGACGAGCTACCTTTAGGTGTAGCCGTACCGGTAGCGAACGTGAAGCTACTAGCACCTATTCCCCGTCCGCGCAAAAACATCTTCGGTATTGGTTTGAACTATGTAGAGCACGTAGCCGAATCCAGCCGTACATTGGACACCTCTAAAGAGCTACCTAAAGAGCCCATTATTTTCTCTAAGCCTCCTACCACAGTAGTAGGTCCAGATGATGCTATTGAGCACAACAAAAACATCACTCAGCAAATGGACTGGGAAGTCGAGCTAGCAGTCATTATGGGCACCCGCGCTAAACGCGTGCAAAAAGAGGACGCCCTCAAGTACGTCTTCGGCTACAGCGTGATGCTAGACGTGAGCGCCCGTGACTGCCGCCGCGCTGGTCAGTGGATTTACTCCAAAGGCCAAGACACCTACGCACCCTTTGGTCCAGTTATTGTGACGGCTGACGAATTAGTAGACCCGCACAACCTCAATCTTAGCCTCACCCTAAATGGCGTCACCAAACAAAGCTCTAACACTAAACACATGCTGTTTAACGTGAACGAGTTAGTGGCTGATATCAGTGCAGGTATTACCCTAGAACCCGGTGACATTATTGCTACAGGTACCCCCGAAGGCGTAGGCGCAGGTCGTGAACCACAAGAGTGGATGTGGCCAGGCGATGTGGTTGAGGCCACCGTCGAAGGAATCGGTACGCTGCGCAACCCCATCGTGGACGTTACCCCTGCTAAATAAGGAGCAATGCATGCTTGAATTACCTAAATTCAAAGCTGCAGCTGTTCAAACCGCGCCGGTGTTTTTAGACACCGACGCTACCATTGAAAAAGCCTGCCGCTATATTCATGAAGCCGCCGATAATGGCGCTCAGCTTGTTGCTTTTCCTGAAGTGTTTGTGTCGGCCTACCCCTACTGGAGCTGGGTCATGAACCCGGTAGAGGCTAGTCCTTGGTTTGAAAAGCTCGTGCTTTCTGCTATAGAAGTGCCTGGACCAGAAATACAAAAAGTCGCACAAACAGCACGCCAGCGTGGTGTAAACGTAGTGATTGGCGTTAACGAGCGCAACCCCAATAGCTTTGCCACCATCTACAACACGCTGGTTACCATTAACCACGAAGGCCGTATTATTGGTCGCCATCGCAAACTGGTACCTACCTGGGCAGAAAAGCTGACCTGGGCACCGGGCGATGCCTCCTCTATGCGCGTTCACAAAACCAATATTGGCCCCTTGGGTTCCTTAGCTTGTGGCGAAAACACCAACACCTTGGCGCGTTTTAGCCTATTAGCTCAGGGTGAAATGATTCACACCGCCAACTACATTGCACTGCCAGTGGCACCTAAAGATTACGATATGGCAGAAGCCATTCGCTTACGTGCTGCAGCGCATTGCTTTGAAGGTAAAGTCTTTACCGTGGTGTCGTGCTCTACCATTTCCGAGGAAATAATAGAGCTCATGAGCGCTACGCACCCCGAGGCACGCGAACTATTGGCCCGTAAAAACAGCGCGTTTTCTGGCACCATTGGCCCAGACGGTCGCACTGTAGGCGAAGCATTAATTGACGAAGAAGGTATTGCTTATGCCGACATCGACTTAAACCGTTGTATTCAACCTCGTCAAATGCATGACATTACCGGTCACTACAATCGATTTGATGTGTTCGACCTAAAAGTGAATCGCCGTGCCCTGAGCGCAGCCACTTTTACTAACGACCAGTTTTGTTCCGACGAACTCAATCCAGAGGACTCAGACCTCGCCCTTGGGCGTGACGCTGACCTTTAATTAAAAATATGGGGCGTGCGATGTACGCGCCCCTCCTCTTTCCCAGCATCTAGTATAACGAGGAGACTCCATGAGCAACGTTTTACACCTAATGACCCAAGCGTTAGACAATCAAGAAGTCAAAGTGATTGATCTAACCCACACCCTCAACGAATCGTTCCCTGCTTTGCAACTGCCCGAGCAGTTTGGTCAAACCGTTGGTTTTTCTAAGCAGCGCATTAGTCATTATGATGAGCAAGGCCCAGGTTGGTACTGGAACAACTTTACCTGTGGTGAGCACACCGGCACGCACTTTGATGCGCCAGCCCACTGGATTTCTGGGCGTGAACATGCAGAAAATACGGTTGACACCATTCCTACCGAACACTTTATCCGCCCTGCTGTGGTCATTGATGCTAGTGCCGAGGTGGCCCAAGACGACAACTGGGTGCTAACGCCAGAGTTTCTCCAAGCGTGGGAAGCCAAGCATGGCAAGATCCCTGCACGTTCATGGGTACTTTTACGCACCGACTGGTCTAAACGTTTAGAACAAAGTGCAGAGGCGTATGTGAACATGAAAGAAAATGGCCCCAACACCCCTGGCCCTTCCCAGGAAGCAGTCGAGTGGCTTATTCATGAAAGAGATGTACACGGTTTTGGCGTAGAAACCATTAACACGGATGCAGGTCAATCCTATGCGTGGCCTTTGCCTTATCCCTGCCACTCACTAATGCACGGTGCCAACCGCTATGGTTTGCAGTGCTTAAAAAATCTAGATCAGTTACCAGCCACCGGAGCTCTTATTCTTTCCGCACCCTTAAAAATCGAAGAAGGTTCAGGTAGCCCATTACGTGTATTGGCATTAGTCACTGCATAAACACAGTGTAAACGCCTAACAGAGTCCCTTTAGGGGCTCTTTTTTTTGGGCAGCAGTAAAGCGAACTAAGAGTGCACCAATGTTGGTTCGGTGTCTATGGCCTGTTAATTCGCCCTAATGGTTTTCCATTATATTCCTGAGAATATATTGATTACTAAACTATTCATCAATAGAATAACTCACATATTAAGAATTATTTTGTGATGACCAAGCTGACCGAGCTCACTCTCATCCTAAGGCGGAGACCTCCTATTGCTTTAGCTTCATGACTAGTCATGGGGCTAAGTATTTTGACTCTGTTTGCGGATCAGCCAGTGTTCATTACATGCATACACGAGGCAAACTATGCAACCTTTTGAACTCATCGTCCGTGAAACAAAGCCCGTTTCCCCATTGATTCGTGAGCTAATCCTAGAGGCCCCCAAGGCCACTGCATTGCCCGCTTTTACGGCAGGTTCGCACCTAAAGATCCATATCCCCGAGCTAAACGATCACCGTTGTTACTCTTTAATCGTTACGGACCCTCACTACGACTGGGCTCAGACTCCCACTCAGTACCGCTTAGGCATTCGTCTAGAGGAAGACGGCCAGGGTGGCTCACGTTTTATGCATCAGCTTCAAGCAGGTGATGTGCTGCAGGTAGAAGGCCCAGTTAATGATTTTCCCTTACATGAGGCGCAAACCAATGAGCCTGAGCTGGTTCTGATTGCAGGCGGGATTGGCATTACCCCTATTGCCAGCATGGCACAGCAGCTTCAACAACAAGGCCGTGCGTTTAGTCTGCATTACAGCGCCCGCACCAAAGATCAATTGGCTTTTGCGGACGAACTATCTGCATCGCTTAATTCACAATTAGTTTGCTATACCAACGATCAAAATAACTTTGATTTGGCACAGCTCTTTCAAAGCCTTAGCCCTAATCAGCCCCTGTATGTGTGTGGCCCCCAAGGCATGATTGATGCCGTTATTGCTCTAGCCAAAGAAAAGGGGTGGGATCGCGAGCATATTCACTTTGAACTGTTTATTACTGCAGCTCCTTTGGAAGGCGACCAACCGTTTGAAGTAGAACTACGTCAATCCGGACTCAGCTTTACTGTGCCTGCCGATAAAACCATTGTTCAAGTTCTAGAAGAAGCCGGCGAAGATCCCATGTACGACTGTTTACGCGGCGAATGTGGTGTTTGTACTGTTGATGTGCTCGAAGGCACTCCAGACCACCGCGACTACTTTTTGACCGACAAAGAAAAGCAAAGCGGCAAAGTCATTCAAATTTGTATCTCTCGCTCTCACTCCCCCAAACTCGTGCTTGATATGTAATAAGGGATGCCATCATGACGCAATACCGTGATAACCCAACTGCTCTGCGCCAACTCGTGCGTGACACCGAAGTCCATAAAGATCTATATATTGATGAAGACGTGTTCCAACTAGAAATGGAACACCTGTTTGCCAACACGTGGGTGTATGTAGGACACGCCAGCCAAATTCCCAATAAAGGCGATTACTACACCACAACCGTAGGCACCGAAGCTGTAGTTATGGTGCGTCATACCGACAACAGCATTAAAGTACTCTATAACCGCTGCCCCCATAAAGGCGTCAAAGTCGCGGGCGAAACCTGTGGTAATACCGGCAAATTTTTTCGCTGCCCCTATCATGCATGGACTTTTCGTACCGATGGCCGCCTTTTAGCTATTCCACTGAAAAAAGGCTATGAGGACACCGGTTTTGAATGTTCCGAAGCCACTCAAGGCATGGCAGCAGTCGAAAATGTTGAAATCTACCGAGATTTTGTTTTTTGTCGTCTCAGCCCTGAAGGAGAAAGCTTTGCCGACTTTTTTGGCGAGTCATTAAGCACCATCGATAACATGGTGGATCGCTCCCCCCAAGGCAAACTCGAGGTAGCAGGTGGGGTTATGCGCTATATGCATAACTGCAACTGGAAAATGTTAGTCGATAACCAAACCGACACCTGTCACCCCATGGTGGCCCACGAGTCATCCGCTGGCACAGCAATCAAAGTGTGGGAAGATGCCCCTGAAGGCACGCCTAAACCCATGGCTGTCGAGCTTTTCGCGCCCTTTATGTCGCCTTACGAATTTTTTGAAAACATGGGAATCCGTGTTTGGGAAAATGGTCATGGCCACACTGGTGTCTCGGATTCAATTCATGCTGAATACTCAGATATTGATGGCTATTGGGATCAAATGGTCGCAACCTATGGCGAAGAGCGCACCAAAGAAATTTTAGGTGATGTACGTCACAACACCGTCTACTTTCCTAACATCATGATCAAGGGCCCTATTCAAACACTACGTTTGTTTAAACCCATCGCTGCCAATAAAACCCTCGTCGAGTCCTGGACATTCCGTTTAGTTGGTGCACCAGACAAACTCTTAGAACGCACCTTGATGTACAACCGTCTGATTAACGCCCCCACCTCTGTAGTAGGACACGACGATTTAGAAATGTACGAGCGCGCTCAAGAAGCCCTGCATAGTCGCGGTCGCGATTGGATGAACGTCGGCCGTCTGTATGATCCTGCCGAAAAAGACCAAAAAAATGTAGTGGTAAATGGCACCAGTGAAATGCAAATGCGCGCTCAATTCCGTGCGTGGTTGAAATACATGGGTATCGAGGCTTAGTGCCCGTTCTGACATAAAGGATTCATTATGACTGCCATTACTGCACAAGACCTCGTTGACTTTGTTTACCACGAGGCACGTCTTCTTGATGAGCTGAAATTTGATCAGTGGTTAACACTTTTTACTGAAGACGGCTATTACTGGATGCCGCTGACACATAATCAAACGGACCCCATCCTTGAGGCCTCGCTAATGTACGAGGACAAACTGTTACTGCAAGTACGTATCGAGCGCTTAGCAGGTCAACGTACTTTTTCTCAACAACCCAAAAGTCGTTGCCATCACCTATTGCAACAGCCGCATGTCGTCGATTTTGATGCTAGCGCCTCGGAGCACCGTGTGCGTACCGCCTTTCACTACACAGAGACGCGGGGAGATACTCAAACCATGTACGTTGGTTGGACCACGCACCACTTAGTTGTAGAAAACGGGCAATTACGTCAACGCTTAAAGCGCGTGGATCTGCTTAATTGCGATGCGCCTTTAGGCAATATTCAGCTGTTTATGTAGGAGATTTAGATGGGTTCAACGATTTACAGTGCATTCAAACAGACCGCGACACGCTGGCCTACCCATGATTTTATGATGGTGTTGCCAGAAACAGCTGCCGTTTATGGTATTGAAGCCACCACCCTTAGCTACGCTGATGCTCTGCTTGAAATAGACCGTTTATCTACCATATATGAACAAGCAGGTTATGGGCATGGTCATCGTGTAGGTATGTTATTAGAAAATCGCCCAGCCTTTTTCTTGCATTGGCTCGCACTGAACCGTTTAGGCGTATCCATTGTTCCCATCAATCCCGACCTACGAGCGGCCGAGCTTGAATACCTCATTGGGCATTCTGAAATGCTATTGGCCGTGGCTACACCAAACCGTCATGCGGATTTGGCCGCAGCTGCCGCCCAAGCACAACAACCATTAGCTCTTATCACGCCCGATCAAACCCCACCACCAGCAAGCCAAGCACCGCGTTGTATTAATCAAGCGCTTAGTTTGGCGACCGAGTGCGCGTTAATGTATACCTCGGGCACCACAGGACGCCCTAAAGGCTGCATGCTGCCTAATGAATACTTTCATGATGCGGGCGACTGGTACGCCACCATTGGGGGTCTAGCCACTTTGCGCGAAGGCACCGAGCGCATGCTGACCCCTCTGCCCTTGTTCCATATGAACGCCTTAGCTTTTTCTGCCATGGCTATGATTAAAACAGGTGGCTGTTTAATTGTGCTAGACCGCTTTCACCCTCGCACGTGGTGGGACTCTGTACGTCGTGCCCAAGCAACTGTGGTGCATTATCTAGGCGTGATGCCAGCGATTTTAATGAAGCTCGAAGCCAGCCCTGCCGACCTAGAGCATAGCGTGCGCTTTGGTTTTGGCGCAGGGGTAGATGGCAGCCTGCATCAGCCTTTCGAGCAACGCTTTGGCTTCCCACTACTTGAGGCATGGGCCATGACCGAGACCGGCTCGGGCGCTTGTGTTATTGCCAATACAGAGCCTCGTTTTATTGGGACCAACTGTTTTGGTAAAGAAAGCCCTGACGTAGCTATTCGTTTGGTAGACGATGCTGGCCAAGACGTAGGGCCAGGGGAAAACGGCGAGTTATTAGTACGCCACGCCGGCCCTAATCCACGCCGTGGTTTTTTTGCAGGCTACTGGAAAGACCAGCCCGCTACCGACGAAGCCTGGGCCGATGGTTGGTTCCATACCGGTGATATTGTGCAACGCGACGCTAACGGTTACTTGCATTTTATTGACCGCAAACGCAATGTCATTCGTCGTAGCGGTGAAAACATTGCCGCGGTTGAGGTCGAAAATGTGATGCAACAGCACCCTGCAATTCGCTCTATTGCGGTAGCTGCCGTACCGGATGCCATCCGTGGGGATGAAGTCATGGCTCTTATTGTGCCGCATCAAACACCTGTTAGCTTTGAACAAAAACAAGAGCTTGCTCAGGATATTGTCACCTGGGGTCTAACTCAGCTGGCGTATTTTAAAGTGCCAGGCTACGTCATGTTTATTGAGAACCTGCCTTTAACCTCTACCAATAAAATTCAACGGGGTGAGCTTAAAACCCTAGCCTTAGATTTAGTCGAACACCCTGAGTGCATCAACACCAATGCATTAAAGAAAAGACAGGAAATCGCATGAAGCGCTCTCCCTACACCGATGTAGTACTTGTGTGCCCCGTTACTGTTGCCTATGAACGTTTCTCTGAAAAAAGTGCACATCAATGGCTAGGCACCGCATTAAAAAACCTCTTGCAACAAAGCGGCCTCCAAAAACAAGATATCGATGGCGTCTGTGTGTCTAGCTTTACCCTAGGCTCAGACACTGCCGTAGGCTTGATGCAGCACTTTCAAATGAGCCCACGGTTTTTAGAGCATATCCCCATGGGAGGTGCCAGCGGTATTATTGCTTTACGTCGTGCCGCACGAGCTGTGCAATGTGGTGATGCCAATGTGGTTGCCTGCCTAGCAGGTGACACCAATCACCGCGACTCGTTTAAAAATACCGTTAGTGGCTTCTCACGGTTTTCCCAAGATGCCGTCTACCCGTATGGCGCTGCAGGCCCTAATGGTAGTTTTGCGTTGCTCACCGATTATTATATGCAGCACTACGGGGCAACCCGTGCCGATTTTGGCAAGTTGTGTGTGGCTCAGCGCGATAATGCATTGCGTAACCCTCACGCACTCATGAAAAAGCCCTTAACTCTAGAGCAATACCTTGAAGCACGCCCTATTGCTGAGCCCATTCATCTGTTTGACTGCGTAATGCCATGTGCCGGCGCAGAAGGCTATTTAGTGATGCGCCGTGAACAAGCCCAAGCTCTGCACCTGCCTTATGTGGAAGTGCTGTCTACCATTGAGCGACACAACGCATTTACTGAGGATCCTGTGCAATATCGTGGCGGTTGGGCGTTGGACGTAGACGAACTCTATGAAATGGCACACGTACAACCCGAACACATCGACTTTTTAGAAACCTATGATGACTATCCGGTCATTAATGTGCTGCAGTTTGAGGATTTAGGTTTTTGTAAAAAAGGCGAAGGCCCACAGTTTATCCGCAACCACAGCTTTACCATTGATGGCAGTTTCCCCTTTAATACATCGGGAGGACAGCTTTCTGTGGGCCAAGCCGGCGCAGCAGGTGGTTATTTGGGTCTAGTTCAAGCCCTGCGCCAACTCACGCTCAGTGCTGCCGCAACACAAATTCCAAATGCCACAGTAGGCATGGTGTCCGGCTTTGGCATGATCAATTATGATCGCGGCATCTGTACAGCAGCCACTATTTTAAAACGGGGTCAAGCATGAGCTCTGCACTACCTCCACGAACACGCAGTGCCGCAGCTGAGGGCCTAACCCAAGCGGCGCAAGCCGGGCATTTTGCTTTGCAAGTCTGCACCGACTGCCATAGTGTGCAATACCCACCACGCGATGTTTGTGGTCAATGCTTACACGATGAGCTGCAATGGCAAGTCGTTGATAATCGAGGGCTGGTTGTGGCTTCTACTACCTTGCACCACAGCAACGAAGCGTATTTTCAAGACCATTTGCCGTGGCGTATTGGCACAGTACAGCTAGCGTGTGGCCCCGTTGTCATTGCCCATTTAAAAGACAATTTGCAAACCGGCGACCCCACTGAGCTGCGCTTAGAACTGGATGCAGCCAATGTCGGGGTGTTGGTGGCGCATGCCCCTACTATTCAACAAGGATAATTATGCAAACTGACTATACCGTTGTTATTACTGGCGGCAGCACGGGCATTGGTGCTGATCTGTGTCGGCATTATATCGACGCGGGTTACACCGTTATTTCTCTTGCCCGTAAAACCCTAGATTGGGAGCACGAGCGTTTGGTGCAAATGCAGGTGGACTTATTAGACGAGACCGCTACCGCTGCTGCCGCAACCACAATTGCTGCTAATCATCACGTAACCCATTTTATTCATAATGCTGGGGTAATTTGGCCTAATTTGCTCGAAGACGTCAGTCTTAGCGAGCTCCAAGGACTCACGCAAATTCACTTGGGCGCTGCCATCCAACTGATGCAGGCGTTTGTACCACATATGCGTAGTCGTCAATTTGGGCGCGTGGTGTTTATGTCCTCACGCGGCGCATTGGGACTAGAGACCCGCAGCGCTTACTCAGCCACTAAGGCCGGCATGATTGGCATGGCACGCACCTGGGCTTTGGAGTTAGCCGACCAAGGTATTACTGTAAACGTGGTCGCACCTGGTCCTATACAAACCCCCATGTTTCATGACGTCGTGGATGCTGGTAGTGAGCGGGAACAACAACTTGCTCAAGCTATCCCTGTGAAACGCCTAGGTCGAGTCGATGATATCCGGCGTGCAGTCAACTTTTTTGCTGACCCAGACAATAGCTTTGTTACCGGTCAAACCCTGTATGTATGCGGTGGTGCCAGCATTGGCACATTAAAAATCTAAGCAATTTAAGGGTTTTTTTCTATTCACTTGAATTTATTAAGTCTTAAACTATTTAAAACAAAACATCTTAATGACAAGGCGTGTATTCACACGCCTTCTTCATCATAAAAACACTTCTGATGTCCTCGTACGGAGACCACATGGACAACGACTTAATCGGTATGCAGTTAAAGCGCTCCCAAGGTGGTCTTGTCCGCCTTGTAGAGACCTTGCTTGATGCACTCTGTGCCACGATTCTTGTATTAATGACTGCTATCACCACAGTGGACGTGGTGGGTCGTTACCTGTTACATGCGCCTGTACACGGTGCCTATGAAAGTAACGAACTGCTATTGGGCATTTTAGTTTTTGCTGCTCTGCCCCGTGTAACTTGGCATCAACAGCATTTAGCCGTTACCGCCTTAGGCAGTACGCTTAGCCCCACACTTAAACGCCTTCAGGAAAAAATGCTTTCCTTAGTTTCAGCCGTCTGTTTGGCTGTACTCAGCTATTTTTTATGGCAGCATGGCGCTCAGCTCGCAAGCTATGGCGATATGAGTAACGCCTTAAATTTACCCTTGGCCCCCTTTGCTTACGCTATTGCTATTTTTACCGCTATTTCGGCATTAGCAGCATTAGTACACGTGTTTTTACCCGCCTCGGCTCACCCCTAACCCGTTACGGTTTACGCATTATGTTTGTTTCTTTACTTGGCTTAATCGCATTATTAGCCTGTCTTTTTGTGGGTTTACCTATTGCTTGGGGCATGCTGCTAATTGGCGTTGTTGGTTTTAGTTTTTACACCGGTCTTGAAGCTGCATTGACGATGGCAGCTCAAACTGCTTATGACACGGGCATGAGTTACAGTTTTACCGTGCTGCCCTTGTTTATTTTAATGGGAAATCTAGTCAACGCTTCGGGATTGTCACGCGATCTCTATACAGCCGCTAACGCATTCATTGGGCATTTACGTGGCGGCTTAGCCATGGCAACCATTTTAGCCTGTGGTTCCTTTAGTGCTCTGTCAGGCTCTAGCATGGCTACCACCGCAGCCATGAGCCGCGTTGCCATGCCTTCAATGCGCAAATACAACTACGACGACCGCTTAGCTACCGGCAGCATAGCGGCTGGGGGCACCTTGGGCATTTTGATTCCACCTAGCGTCATTATGGTGGTTTACGGTATTTTGACCGAGACTGATATTGGCAAGCTCTTTGCCGCCGGTTTTTTACCAGGTTTTTTGGCTATTGTGATGTACTTAATCACCGTGCTTATCTTAACCACCCTTAATCCTAAGCTCGGTCAACCCGGCACCAAAAGCTCATGGGCACAACGTCTGCATGCTACCAAAGGGGTATTTGCTATCACGGTGCTATTTATCGTGATTATGGGCGGTATTTACGGCGGCGTTTTTACCCCTACCGAAGCAGCTGGTATTGGTGCATTTTGTACTTTTCTTATTACTTTTAAACGACGCGGCTGGCAGCCTAAAGTGTATCTCACTGTGTTGGTCGAAGCCGCCCAAACCACGGCTGTTATGTTTGCTTTGGTGATTGGCGCTCTTATCTTCACCAACTTTTTAACCGTAGCCGGCTTACCTAATCAGTTATTGGATTTTATTAACACCCTTGATATGTCACCCCTGATGGTGATTTTCATGATCTGCCTTATTTACTTGGTATTGGGGTGCTTTTTAGAAACCATGTCTATGGTAATGCTAACCGTACCTATTTTTTATCCCATTGTGGCCTCGATGGGCTTCGACCTAGTGTGGTTTGGCATTATTGTGGTGGTCGCAGCAGAAATTAGCTTAATCACGCCTCCTCTGGGCTTGAATATTTTCATGATTAAAAACGTCATGCCCGATATTCCTTTACGTACGGTTATTTATGGTGTGACCCCATTTGTTCTGACTGACATCATCCGCCTAGCAGTATTGGTGTTAGTGCCATGGATTGTCATGGTTATACCTAACAGCATGTAGCTCATCATTGCGCTTGTTCTGTTTTAGCTTGTTCTAACTATAAAAAACAATATTACCCACTTCATCCTGGAGACATTTTATGAAAATTGTAAAGCGTTTAAGTGCCTGTTTAGGTCTGAGTCTGGCCGCGGTGCTTCCCTTTGGCAGCGCTCAAGCGGAAACGCAAACCATTCGTTTTTCGAATTGGCTGCCCCCTGCGCACTACATTGTGAAAGAAATGCTAGAACCTTGGGCGGCCCAAGTTAACGACGTGACCGAGGGCCGTGTCAAAGTCGAATTCATTAACCCTTTAGGTAAACCTCAAGCTCACCTTGATTTGGTTCGAAATGGGGTTGCCGACATGGGTATGTCAGTACACAGCTATACCGCGAGCCGTTTTCCATTGATTGAGTTTGCAGAGCTGCCCTTTACCACAGAAGACGGGGGGATAAACTCTGTGGCGTACTGGCGCACCTACGAAAAATTCATGATGGATGCCGACGAGCACCGTGGTGTGAAACTAATGGGGGTTTGGACTAGTCCTGCTACGGTAATCTTTACCAACAAAGAGGAAATTACCAGCTTAGATCAACTCGATGGTCTTAAACTGCGCTCCCCTAGTCCTCTGTTTGACAATATTGGCAAAGCCATGGGTATTGTGACGGTTAACGCCCCAGCCTCTGAAAGTTATGAAATGCTTTCTCGCGGTGTGATTGACGGCCTGTACTTCCAATATGACCAAATTGAAAACTTCAAATTGGATAAACTCATTAAAAGTGCAGTGGCCGTTCCCGGCGGTTTTGGTAAAAGTAGCCAGTTCTTATTCATGAATGAGCGTAAATGGAATGCCATTAGCGAAGCCGACCGCGCTGCTATCAGCAAGATCTCGGGCGAGCACATTGCACGCATGTTTGGTGAAAAATGGAACGAAGGCGAACAAAAAGCCATCACTAGCCTAACCGACGCTGGCCTAAAAACCTATCACGTAGAAGGCGCTGAGCTCGAAAAACTCAAAGCCGACCTCGTCTTTATTGAACAAGACTGGATTAAAGCAGCGGAAAAGAAAAACATCGATGGTCAAGCTGCTCTTGATTACTATAGAGCTCAAATTAAAGAACTAAGTCAGCCTTAACTTCATTACGTTTATGGCTCTGCAGGCGTTTTGTTAACCTCCTTTCAAAACGCCTGCTTTTTTTTACGCTCATTGCCATCTCGGCTCTTCTTAGATGAGTGTTTTCCCTATAAATATCAATTCCTTGCGCTAAATGGATACCTCTAGCTAAAGCTGGATAGCTGCAGCTCTGACGCCCCTCTACTATTCAAATCATTGACAACTAAACAATAAATCAATGGGTGGAGACTCAGGCACAGTAGCGTAATACCCACTTAGTTGCCACCTAGACTCTGCCTATTGATCGCCATCTGCTTCACACCGCGTATTGACTCTATTTGAGCCTAGTCAACCAAGGCCCAACGCGGTAATGAAACAGACGTCATCGTCTATGGAGCTATCTATGAAAGGTTTAGAAAACAACGTCATCATTGTGACAGGGGGAGCCACTCATATTGGTGCAGGGGTGGTTGCAGTATTACGCAGCTATGGCGCGCGCGTTGCAGTTTTTGATATTGATGTGGTCGGCGGCCAAGCTGCGGTTGGAACACAAGCAGAACACGCGCGCTTTTGGGAAGTGGATATCACCGATGATGCCGCCATCACAGCAGCCACTGCAGCTGTCCATGCTCATTTTGGGCGTATTGATGGTTTAGTGAACTTGGCCTGTTCGTATGTGGATGAAGGCATGGCTTCCCATCGCGAAGACTGGTTAACAGCGTTGAATGTAAATGTGGTGAGTACCGTGCAGATGAGTAAAGCAGTACATCCTTATTTACAACAACAAAAAGGCGGTGCCATTGTCAACTTCACATCTATTTCTTCTGCAGTAGCCCAAACTGGACGCTGGCTTTACCCCGCCTCCAAAGCAGCCTTAGTGCAAATTACACGTAGCTTAGCCATGGATTGGGCTGCAGACCATATTCGTGTTAATTCCGTATCCCCTGGTTGGACCTGGTCCAAAGTCATGGACGAGCTGACTGGGGGCAATCGCGCTAAAACCGATCAGGTCGCTGCTCCGTTTCACCTTTTAAAACGGGTAGGCAACCCCTCTGAAGTCGGTGAAGTCGTTGCTTTCTTACTGTCTGATGCGGCCAGCTTTGTCACAGGTGCCGACTATGCCGTTGACGGCGGCTATTCCGCCATGGGCCCCGAACAAGCCATTCCAGCCATTCCCCAACTAGCCGAATAAACACACTTTTATCACCTAAGGAGACCGACTATGCGTACTATTGCAATTATTGGTGGGGGCCAAGCCGGCATGCCAGTTGCCTTTGGCCTATTAGCCCAAGGGTATGAAGTGACTCTTTATACCAATCGCACTCCTGAGCAAATTCGTGCTGGGCGCGTAATGTCCAGTCAGTGTATGTTTGCCAACGCACTAGATGTAGAGCGCCGTTTGGACATTAATTTTTGGGAGGACGAGTGTCCACCAGTAGAAGGCATTGGTTTTGCTTTGCCTCATCCCGAGCAACCCGACACCAAAGCCATAGACTGGAGCGGACGTCTAGACCGCGTAGCCCAAGCCACGGATCAACGTATTAAAATGCCAGTGTGGATCGAGGAGTTTGCCGAACGCGGCGGTCGCGTTGTATTTGAGGATGTGGGCGTGGCCGAACTCGAACGCATTAGCAGTGAACATGAACTCACTATTCTTGCTGCAGGTAAAGGCGAAGTGGTGCGCTTATTTGAGCGCGATGCCTCTCGCTCTCCTTTCGATAAGCCACAGCGTGCGCTGGCTTTGACCTATGTTCATGGCCTAGAACCCACTCCCGATTACTCACGCGTTTCCTTTAACTTTATACCTGGCGTAGGCGAGTATTTTGTCTTCCCCTCATTAACCTTATCGGGCCCATGCGATATCATGGTGTTTGAAGGCGTTCCGAATGGACCACTAGATCGCTTCAAAGACGCTCAAAGCCCCCAAGATCACTTTGACCGTAGTCTTCGTTTTCTTGACGAGTTCTTACCTTGGGAGGCCGACCGCGCCCGCAACTGCGAGCTCACCGATGCACAAGGCTATTTAGCGGGCAGTTTCCCTCCTACAGTACGTAAACCCGTACTTACCTTGCCCTCAGGCAATCTGGTCTTAGGCATGGGGGACGCTGTGGTAGTCAACGATCCTATTACCGGTCAGGGTTCTAACAACGCGGCCAAATGCGCTCAAGTGTATTTAGATCAAATCCTCGCACGAGGTACGCTTAGCTTTGATCGCGAGTGGATGGAAGCCACATTTGAAACGTATTGGAATTATGCCCATCGCGTCGTCTCATGGACTAACTCTATGCTGTTGCCGCCTACTCCCCAAGCCTTTGCTTTATTATCAGGGGCGCACCAACAGCCTAAACTGGCTCATTTCCTTGCGAATGCATTTGATAACCCACCTGTGCTTTATCCTGCATGGGACAACCTAGCAGAGGCTGAAAAGCTGATTCAGACCACTGCAGATCTGCCCGTCACAGCTTAATTTGTAATACCTAGGAGTTTTTTCATGTCTACACAGGCCACAACGGAAACCGAAAATGCGCTGAATTTGTTCGATAGTCGAGCATTTAGACACGCCTTAGGCCATTTCCCCACAGGTGTGGCAATTGTCACAACACGCACACCAGAAGGACGGCCTGTGGGCTTGACCATCAACTCATTCTCATCGTTATCACTAGAGCCTCCTCTTATTATGTGGAGCCTAGTCAATCATTCGCCCAGTCTCGCTATTTTTGAGCAGTGTAATTATTTTGCGATTAATGTGATCAGCCAACAACAGATAGAGGCCGCCTTAGGCTTTGCGAACTCCCAAATAGAGGATAAGTTTGCCTTGGTTTCTCACGTCGATGGCGAAGAAGGTGTGCCGTTACTTGATGATTGTGTGGCTACCTTTGTATGTGAAAACTATAAACAGCACGAAGGTGGTGACCACACATTATTTATTGGGCGTGTGGTGCGCCACAGCACCATCACTGAGCATGAGCCAGCTGTGTTCCATCGCGGTAAATTTACACGACTGGGCGACTAATTCTCTCAGGAGACATCATGCAGCATCGCAGCGATGTAGTTATTATAGGCAGTGGCATTAACTCATTAAGTTGCGCCGCTTTGCTTGCCAACCGCGGTTTAAGCGTGACGGTATTAGAACGAAACCCTATTGCAGGCGGGTGCATACGCACTGAAACCCTTTTCCCCGGTTTCACGCACGACCTTTTCTCAAGCTGGTATCCCCTCTTTGTAGGGGGTGCAGCCTATGCCGAGCTCAAAGACCCACTCGCCAAGGCCGGTGTGCAGTTTGTAAATAGTTCTTATAGTACCGGTTTAGCTATTCCGCATGGCACAGGCTTGGCATTACGCCAAGACATGAGCGACACGATACAACGCTTAAACCAAGTGGCACCTAAAGACGGCGATGCCATCGGTGCTGCTGCCACACAACTGTTTGGGGCTGATGCCGCCTTGGTCTTTGGTTTAATGGGCGGTGCCCCCTATAGCTGGAAGACCACAAAATTACTGCTTAATTCGTGGCGTCAACGTGGTGTAGACGGCATGATGGCCTTTGCCAGTCACGCCTTAGAAAATTTCAGACGTTGGTCCGAACGCGAATTGAGTCACGACCTAACACGGGCCCTGATTGCCCCCTGGGTATTGCATAGCGGCCTAGGCCCTGACGAAGCCAGTTCCGCCCTAATCGGTAAGCTCACCTTTTGTGCCGTTACAGCAGGGGGTATGCCAGTAGTCCAAGGCGGAGGCTACGAACTGGTTAAGGCTTTTATATCAATTATCGAGCAAGCGGGTGGTCAAGTTATTACCAACAAACACGTGGATCAGATCTTGGTTGAGGGCAACACAGCTAAGGGGGTACGTGTAGGTGATGAATACTACTATGCTCAACGCGCAGTGGTCGCTAACGTCACCCCAAACCAATTGTACGAGCAGTTATTACCCAACATTGATACTGCCTATCAAGATCAGGCCAAAGCGTATCGTTATGGCCGAGGTGGTATGCAAATTCATTTTGCCCTTAATGCCAAACCAACATGGTTACACCAAGAGCTCATCCATGTGCCCTTGGTGCACGTAACGGAAAGCATGGAGCAAGTCTGTGCATCCGTAGTCGAAGCCAATAACGGTTGGTTACCAGCTAAGCCTACCTTAGCCGTAGGGCAGCCTGTGGTCGTAGACCCTACACGTGCCCCAGATGGCAGTTGGATCCTCTGGGTACAAATGCAAGAGCTACCGACTCATTTGCGGGCTGATAGCGCCGGTGAAATTCCCATACCTACCGATGGCCGTTGGAATGAAGCCGTTAAACAAGCCATGGTAGAGCGGGTCAAACAGCGTTTAGAAACCGTTATGCCTAACTTTAGTCAGTTAATCGTGGGGGAAAAAGCCTACAGCCCCGCCGATTTAGAACAAGCAAATATTAATCTAGTGGGAGGTGACCCCTATTCTGGCGTTTGTTCACCTGATCAATTTTTCTTCATGCGCCCATTTGCTGGTTCAGCCAAAACGCGCACAGGCCAAACTCCAATTGCCCGTTTACATCATATCGGGGCCTCCGTGCACCCTGGTCCAGGCTTAGGAGGACAGTCGGGCTATTTAGCAGCACAACGCATTAAAAAATCGTAACTATTTCTTTTAGCTCACTTACCCTAAAACCACTATGCTACATTTTCCCTCATAGTGGTTTTTCCATTTTTAGTCTATAACCACTTAGTCGCTATCTACCGCACTCCAATAATAACCACAAGGAGAAGACTATGAGCCCTGCCCTGTTAGCTATTGGTGTTTTACTCCTAACGCTAGGTCTATTTATTTATGGTCGTTGGCGTCACGATGTGGTGGCTGTGATCGCACTTCTACTCAGTAGCGTGCTTGGCCTCATTCCCAGCGATGCTATATTCAGTGGTTTTAGTCACCCAGCCGTGGTCACGGTGGCTTGTGTATTAATTCTTAGTTATGCTTTGCAGCAAACCGGTGCCATTGATGTATTAGCTGAACGCGTATTACCTAAAAAAAGCAATATAACGGTCTCGCTGTTAACCTTAACAGCTTTAGCAGCTTTTCTATCCGGCTTTATGAATAATGTAGGTGCATTGGCGCTACTGATGCCCGTATCGTTACAAGTGGCGCAACGACACAATATACCGGCCGGAAAAATCCTCATGCCGGTCTCTTACGCGACCATTTTAGGCGGCATGACCACACTAATTGGTACCCCCTCTAACTTAATTGTGTCGGAATACCGTGCCGAAGCCACAGGCAAAGCTTTTAGCATGTTTGATTTCACCCCGCTTGGGGTTAGCTTAGCGGTTGCAGGCGTGCTGTTTATCTCTTTAATCGGATGGCGCTTAATCCCTATGCGTCAACGGGCCCATGCCGACGCTTTTGAAACCGGTTCGTATCTGACCGAAGCCCGCGTCGCCGAGGACAGCAAGGCCATTGGTATGCGTTTAAGCGAAGTCCAAGACATACTGGCGGCTACCGATAGCCAAGTGCTAGCCCTAATTCGTGAAAAAGTCACCATTCACAGCCCCAGCCCTATTTTGCAATTACAGCAAAGTGACATTTTGTTAATTGAGTCCGACCCAGAGGTGTTAGCTAAAAACCTAGATGTACTCAATTTAGTTTTTCATGAAGATCGCGAATTAGTACCACCTACCGACGAGTCTGATACAGTCCCAGCACCTTCTTCTGACTCGGCAAATGACACTAAAAACTCCGATAAAAAACAACCACCTACTCATACCGAGCTTTCTGAGTTGGTTATTCTGCCCGGCTCCTCATTAATTGGACGCAGCGCCTCCAATCTACGCCTGCGGGCTTTATACCATGTCAATTTATTGGCTATTTCACGTCAAGGCACGCGCTCTAGAACCCGATTGCGCAACACACCCCTGCGCACTGGTGATGTGTTGCTGCTCCAAGGCCCCCAAGACCGCATCAGTAACTTTGCCTCAAACGGTGGCTGCGCTATTTTAGCGGCACGAGCCCTACGCGTACCCGACCGCCGCAAGATGCTGTTAGCAAACGGCATTATGGTACTTTCTGTGGCCCTTGCCGCCTCTGGCTTATTTTCAGCCGCTCTGAGTTTTATGCTAGGCGTGCTATTGCTTTTACTTTTTAATGTGATTGCTTTACGCCAAATTTATAATGCTGTGGACTGGTCTGTAATTGTATTGCTAGCAGCATTAATACCGGTTGCCCAAGCCCTAGAAAGCACTCAGGCTGCAGCACAAATTGCCAAGCTTTTACTCGACTACGGAGCCCAAGGTCATGCGGTCTGGGCTTTAGGTCTGATTATGGTCACCACTATGTTGCTATCCGATTTGATGAACAATGCCGCTACTGCTACCGTTATGAGCCCAGTGGCATTGGGTACGGCTCATCAGCTTGGCGTCAACCCCGATACGTTCTTAATGGCTATTGTTATTGGGGCTTCGTGTGCTTTTTTAACCCCTATAGGTCATCAGAACAACACCTTAATTTTAGGGCCCGGAGGCTTTAGATTTAATGATTATTGGCGTATGGGGCTGCCATTAGACATATTAATTGTTGCGTTAACACTGCCCTTGATTTTGTATTTGTGGCCCCTATGAAGCAGAGCGCATGCGTTGTTGTGTTTGGCTAGGGCTTTCACCAAAACGTCGCTTGTATTCAGCACTAAAACGGCCTAAATGCATAAACCCCCAACGCAGTGCCACCTGAGTTACCGAGTCTGGACTAGGTTGGCACAGCTCGTGCCGTACCCGATCTAGACGAATCTGACGTAAATACTGCATGGGACTAATGCCGCAATACTGCTGAAAACCAGCGTGCAAACTACGTACACTTATTTGGGCTAAGGCCGCGAGCTCCTCGAGACGAATAGGTTGATCCGCATGCTCGTGTAAGTACTGTTCAACCAAGCGGATTGAACGCGGCAAAACTTGATCGGTGCGCCGTGGTGTAGGGCTATCTATAGGTGGGTGTAAATCTAAAAAGGTAGTCACCACCAATTGCTCAAGTTGAGCTACTACTAATGGGGAGCTTAATACGGACTCAGAATGACGGGCACAATCAATAACATAACGCATCATCAAGCGCCAGCTCATCTGTTGATGAGCTTGAAACCGCAATGGAAACATAAATGAAGGCGACCAGTTTCCTTGCTCAAAATGTGGGGCGATTTGTTCTACCAAGGCCCGATCAATTTTAAGCATGAGTTGCTCATTGTTGGCTCGCCACACCATATCAATGTCTACATTAGGGTTTAATACAGTGGCAACATGGGGAGATGAATCAACTTGTTCATTACCACTGCGCACCGTGGCCTGCCCATACTGAGGAAGCTGAATAAGGTAAAAACCGGCTAACTGTTCGGGCTGAATACGAACATCCGCCCCATAACCGAGTCGCATCACACCCACCTGCCCTAATTGCACAAAACGCAAACGAGTTTGCAAAGGCTGTGTGGTGTTGTTAAGAGTGAGACGATGTGGCTTGATTAAGGTACTGACAGACGACTGCACGAGGTCTAAGTCAGTAGAAACGAACTGTTGCCATGGGCTTAGGGATGTCATAACAAACCCTCTGGATAACTGCAAAATAAATGCAGCGACTGATTCAGTGAATTGCCGATCTATTATTTTAGTTGTAAAGTATGTGGTTTATTATCGGGACATTCCCGAACACCTCGCTATCGTTTTTTGGGAAAAAACAGTGCAAGATCATTATCATACTTACGAGCCCAAGAACGGACATGGTTTACGCCATGATCCCATTAGCTCTATTGTTGGCCCCCGCGTTATTGGTTGGATAGGTACACAAGACACAGCAGGGCAGCCAAACCTCGCCCCCTACAGTTTCTGCAATATTTTCAACTACAAGCCCGCATTAATTGCCTTTTCTAGCGTTGGATATAAAGATAGCGTGCGTAATGCTATTGAGACAGGGGTCTTTACGTGGAATTTGGCAACGCGCTCGTTAGCAGAAGCTGTTAACCAAAGCAGTCTAGAGCAGCCTGTCAACGAATTCGACCTTACCCAACTTACGCCATTAGCAGGACAACTGATTGCAGCACCGCGCGTGGCTCAAAGCCCTGTTTCCATTGAATGTAAAGTGACTCAGCACTTTCAAATGACTGACCAAAACCAAGACGCACTCAATACGTGGATGGTAATTGGTGAAGTTGTTGCGGTTCACATTGACCCCGCCTTAATTAAGGATGGCATTTATCATTGTGCTGCAGCCCAGCCCATATTACGCGGGGGCGGTCCGGCCGATTATTATGAGATTAGCGACCAGACCTTATTCCATATGTACAGACCCAAATAACGCATAGGCCTATATAACCCTAGTGGCCTAAAGGCTTAGGCTGCTTTTTCAATTAGTGCAGCAATTGCTTTGCCCACGTCGGTTGTATTGGCTTGACCGCCTAGATCCGCCGTGCGTGGCCCATGCTCTAAGCTTTGTTCTACCGCTTGCATCATGGCCTCGTACGCTGCCTGATGCGTAGCGTCGCCTGCGCCTAGAAACTCTACCATCAGCGCGGCTGACCAGATCATTGCAACAGGGTTAGCAATGTTTTTACCGGCAATATCTGGAGCAGAACCATGTACAGGCTCAAACAAGGATGGAAAATGACGCTCAGGGTTTAAATTCGCCGAAGGCGCAATGCCCACGGTACCAGTACACGCTGGCCCTAGATCAGACAAGATATCGCCAAATAAATTAGATGCCACCACCACATCAAATTGCTCGGGCTGCAAGACAAAGCGTGCGGTCATAATATCAATGTGATGCTTATCCCAACGAACCTCAGGATAGTGCTGTGCCATTTGCTCTAAACGCTCATCCCAATACGGCATGCTAATTGCTAAGCCATTAGACTTAGTAGCCGAGCTAAGGTGTTTTTTAGGACGACTTTGTGCCACATCAAATGCATATTTCAAGACACGATCCACACCTATACGCGTAAACACAGACTCTTGAATCACCACCTCACGATCAGTGCCTTCAAAAATTTTGCCCCCAAGATTGGTGTATTCACCCTCCGTGTTTTCACGAACGACTACAAAATCAATATCACCAGGCTGTTTATTTGCTAAAGGCCCAGGCACCCCAGGCATCAAACGCACAGGACGCATATTAATATATTGATCAAACTCGCGACGGAATTTAAGTAATGACCCCCATAAGGAAACATGATCAGGCACGATTTCAGGCCAACCCACAGCACCAAATAAAATCGCATCGAAATCTTTAATGGTTTCAAACCAATCATCAGGCATCATTTGACCATGTTTTTGATAAAATTCAGCACTAGACCAATCAAAATGTTTAAAATCAAACTGAATACCAAATACCTTGCTGACTGCCTCTAGCGCTCTAAGCCCTTCTGGCATAACCTCTGTACCAATTCCATCCCCAGCAATTACTGCAATACGGTGTGTTTTCACTTAAAACTCCTTTAACTTCTTTCACAATCTGTATTTAATTTACAGAGTTTTTTAAACTAAAGTACAGAATAAATAAATGGTATTATTTTGATTTAAAAATTATTGTTTTTTAAATTAAAACATCTTTTTTTGTATTTATTTCAACCCGTGGGCTAATCTGTACATCTGGCCTACCTGTTAATTTTTTCGCTCGTATATTCTACCTTGAAGCCATCGTCTATTACCTCTTTACCCGCCTGGTCTACTTTTAGTGCGGCCGCCAAACAGGCGAATCCTTTGCACAATGAGCTGCGTTTAATTGATGCGGCAGGCCTAACGTTAGATTTAAGTGGGCAACGCTACAGTCCCCAGCTTGCCCAAGCCGGCCTAGACTTACTAGAGCAACGGCAGTTTAGCCAACAACGGGCAACACTATTAGACGGTGGTATTGCCAATATTACTGAAAACAGGGCAGCTTGGCACAGCATGTTACGCCAGCCGGCTGCCATCCCAGAGGTCATGGCAGAACGAGAGCGCCTTAACGCATTTATTCGTGAGTCCGATCTTGCTCGACGTTGGCGTCATATTGTGCATATTGGTATTGGCGGTAGCGACTGGGGCATACGCTTAACGGTGGCTGCTTTTGGTTATACCAAACAATGGCGCTCAGTTCGTTTTATTGCCAATATTGATGGGCACGCTGTAAAAGCGGGTCTTGCCGATTTAAATCCGCACGACACCTTAATCGTGGTGGCCTCTAAATCCTTCACTACTGCAGAAACCCTAAAAAACGCCTCGCGCGCAATTGAATGGCTAACAGCAGCCAACGTACGCAACCCGCTAGAGCAAGTGGTAGCTATTACAGCGCGCCCAGAACAAGCCAAAAAATGGGGTATTCCAGATAAACAAATCTTTAAATTTTGGGATTGGGTTGGTGGACGCTTTTCCTTATGGTCCAGTGTTAGCTTAACCACCGCTTTAAGCGTCAGCTCTGATGTTGTCGCTGGCATGCTTTCAGGCGCTGCCGCCATGGATAAACACTTTGAAACGGCACCCATAGCCCATAATGCACCGGTACAAATGGCCTTGCACGGCCTAGTTAACCGTAGCGTACTAGGTATTAGCTCATTAAATTTAGCGCCTTACGATTCCCGTTTAATGCATTTAGTACCTTATTTGCAGCAACTCGAGATGGAGTCCCTAGGTAAATCGGTAGATGTCTGTGGCGAAGCCGTTCCCGTACCGACTGGGCCTGTTGTTTGGGGTATGCCTGGTACTGATGCACAACATACGTTTTTTCAGTGGCTGCACCAAAGCAGTGACGGCGCTGCGGTGGATTTTATTGTGTGTCAGGAAGCCGAGCACCAGTGGCCCAGCCATCATCAAAGCCTACTGGCTAATTGCTTAGCACAGCGTGAGGCCATGTTACGCGGAAAAACAGAGGCCCAAGCCTACGAGGAATGCCTAGCTCAAGGTCATGAGCCCGAGCAAGCCCGTTGGCTAGCCAAACACCGTATTCACCAAGGCGGTCGCGCTAATAGCCTAATTGTGCTGCCCCGCTTGTCGCCCTACCATTTGGGTGCTTTGATTGCACTTTACGAGCACAAAGTATTTGTCCAAGCAGTATTGTGGGGCATTAACCCTTTTGATCAGTGGGGTGTAGAGTACGGCAAAATTTTAGCCACTGACATCACTAACGAGTTGCAAAATCAACCCTGCGTCAAAACCCATGACCCTTCCACTACGTATTGGATTGAACAGTTTAAAACACGTGGTCTGTAACGAAGACACAGCCCCAAAAAATGCGGCCATTTAGGCCGCATTTTAAATTAACGCATCTAGTTTTAAAGTCGGTTACGCGTTTTTCAAACCCCGCAACACATACTGCATGATGCCACCATGGCGGTAGTAATCGGCTTCAGATGGCGTATCAATACGCACAATGGCCTCAAACTCAACATCGCCAGCTTTTACATGCACAGTCTTAGGGATTTGACCTTGATTCAATACGCTAACCCCGGTGATTTCAAATACCTCGTCCCCTAACAAGCCAAGACTTTGAGCTGTGCTCCCTTTGGGGAACTGCAGTGGTAGCACACCCATACCAAGCAAGTTAGAACGGTGAATACGTTCGTATGACTCGGCTATAACCGCTCGTACCCCTAACAGCACAGTACCTTTGGCAGCCCAGTCTCGGGATGAGCCGGAACCGTACTCTTTACCCGCTAAAATCACTAATGGGGTATTAGCCGCTAGGTAATGACGTGACGCATCGTAAATAGTAGCTATAGGAGCCTCGGGTTGAGTGAAATCACGTGTATAGCCCCCTTCAGTACCTGGGGCCAATTGGTTGCGTAAACGTACATTAGCAAACGTACCGCGAATCATCACCTCGTGGTTACCACGTCGTGAACCATATGAGTTAAAGTCTTTGGGTTCGATACCATGGTCTTTTAAATACATCGCCGCCGGTGTCATATCTACAATTGCCCCCGCTGGGCTGATGTGATCCGTGGTGACTGAGTCGCCTAATTTTGCTAAAACCCGTGCACCATGAATATCTGTTACTGGTGCAGGTTGCGCTGGCATGTTCTCAAAATAAGGCGGGTGGCGTACATAGGTGGACTGTGAGTCCCAAGCAAACTGCTGACTGCTTGGCGTAGATAAGGCCTGCCAGCGTGCATCGCCGGCAAATACGTCTTCGTAGCCTTTGCTGTACATGTCTTTGGCGATGACTTGATCCATAACCGCTTGAACCTCAGCAGCGCTAGGCCATAAATCCTTTAAGTACACATCTTGGCCGTTGGTGTCTTGGCCTAGTACAGCCTTTTGTAAATCAATATTCATGGTGCCCGCAATGGCATAGGCCACCACCAAAGGGGGAGACATTAAGTAGTTCATCTTCACCTGTGGGTGAATGCGCCCTTCGAAGTTGCGGTTACCTGACAACACCGACACCACCGTTAGATCGTTAGCATCCACGGCCTGAGCTACCTCGGGAATTAGGGGACCGGAATTACCAATACATGTGGTGCAACCGTATCCAACTAAGTTAAAGCCTAACGCATCTAAATAAGGAGTAAGACCAGCTCGCTCGTAATAATCGGTGACCACGCGTGAGCCTGGTGCCAAACTAGTTTTAACCCATGGCTTGCGAGTTAAGCCTTTTTCATGCGCTTTTTTAGCTACCAGTGCAGCCGCAATCATAACGCTAGGGTTTGACGTATTCGTGCATGATGTAATGGCCGCAATCACCACAGCCCCATCATTTAATTCATAATGGGTGCCATCACTTTGTGACACCACCACACAGCTCGCCGCTTTTTTAGGTTGCTCTAAAGAAGGCGCATCAGAGGCAGGGAAAGACTCCTTGGACGCCTCATCGACCTCGCTGCCATCCCTATTTCCCTTTAATACTGCTAATTCTTTTCTAAAGGCGGATTGAGCCGAAGTCAAAGGCACACGGTCTTGGGGACGCTTGGGCCCAGCAATGGAAGGCACAATAGTCGATAAATTAAGCTCTAGATACTCTGAATACACCGGCTCATGGGCAGGGTCGTGCCACAGCCCTTGAGCTTTAGCATAGGCCTCAACTAAAGCCACCTGTTGTTCGCTACGCCCAGTTAAATGCATGTAGCTTAACGTTTCCTCATCAATAGGAAACATCGAAACAGTAGAACCATATTCTGGGCTCATGTTGCCGATAGTGGCACGATTAGCCAATGGCACCGCGCTAACACCCGGCCCATAAAACTCAACAAACTTCCCTACTACGCCGTGCTTGCGCAACATTTCTGTAATAGTTAATACCAAATCGGTGGCCGTCACCCCATCAGGCAAGCTACCCGTTAACTTAAAGCCCACCACACGCGGAATCAACATAGATATGGGTTGACCTAACATAGCCGCCTCGGCTTCAATGCCACCCACCCCCCATGCCACTACGCCTAAACCATTCACCATCGGTGTATGTGAGTCTGTGCCTACACAGGTGTCTGGGTAAGCCTGTAACACGCCGTCTTTCTCATCGGTGAACACCACTCGGGATAAATGCTCTAAGTTAACCTGATGCACAATCCCTGTTCCGGGGGGGACCACTTTGAAATTATCAAAAGCATCTTGCCCCCAGCGTAAAAACTGATAACGCTCTACGTTACGCTGATATTCAATTTCTACGTTGCGTTGGAAGGATTGGTTATGAGCAAAATCATCCACGATGACAGAGTGGTCAATTACGAGCTCCACAGGCACCAAAGGATTAATGCGCTGCGGATCACCACCCAGACTTGCCATGGCTTCGCGCATAGCAGCCAAATCCACCACTGCCGGCACCCCAGTGAAATCCTGCAAGACCACACGAGCAGGACTAAATGCAATCTCGTAGTCGGGCTCAGCCTGAGGATCCCAGCTGGCTAAAAAGCGGATGTGATTTGCTGTGACGTTTACACCGTCCTCAGTACGAAGTAAGTTTTCTAAAAGGATTTTTAAACCGTACGGCAAACGCTGAACATCTAAGCCTTGGTCTTGGAGTGCAGAAAGCTGGAAAATTTGGTAGTTCTGAGTGCCTACCGATAACGATTGACGGGCTTTAAAGCTATTGGGATGTGACATTAGAAGCCTCCTTAAGCAAAAACAGACACTGGCCTCGGCCTACATGCCCACAACGCTAGCACTTGGAGAGGCTACAGCTAATTGAGTCGTTCTCTTTATCATACACGGATTAAAAAAAGCGACCACAACAGTGCATGACTTCCTATGTTTTTAACCACTGAATACAAAAGCTAAGATTTATACTGCTCATACACTAGACTTGCTGCTGCAATATCGGCAAGAGCAATACCTACAGCCTTATAGATCACTATGTTCCTTGAGTCATAAGCTGAGTCATTTTCTTGTAGTGTTTTTGTCATGGCCTCTATCTTATTTAGAAGAGCTTTTTGATCTGCATACAAATACAAGTCGCCTGTATCTTTTAAAGTCTGCTCGGGCCACTCAACCACAATTTTTTGCGCTCTATCTATCAGATGTGGATCTAGCTCTTGAGCATGAGCTAAACAAGATCCTATAGCAGCTACAAATGTGCCTTCTTGCACCCATGAGCTTTGTAAAACGGGAGTAGTGCTACGAGTAGCCGTCACTATAATTTGACTTGAACGTGCCAATTTTTCTGCATTTACCTGATGCACCTCTATGCCCTTTGCCGTTAACTCCGCATCTATATAGGCACTAGACACTTTAGGGTCACAAACCAAAACCTGGGAAATGGGAAAAACCTCTATAAACTGACGTATATGTTCTATACCTAATGGCCCTAATCCTATAACGCCTAGACAGTGCGAGTTTGGCTGAGCATAGCGACGAGCGACTAAAAGGCTACTCGCTGCAGTACGCATCGGCGTCAAAGCATCTGAGTCCAACAATGCCAAAGCCTGACCTGTACTAGTACTAAATAATAATATTTTAAAACACAGCTTATTTTTATAAGAGCTGTATATTTTACATCCTGCATAGCCAATGTCTTTAAGTACAGCTCCCATAGACACCAATCTAAAACCATCGACCTCCGTCCGAAATCGAGGCTGTATCGCTACTTTGTCAGGAAGCCAAGATAAGTACGCTTGCTTTAATACTTGCTCCAAACGGGGTATGCCTGTGACCCGACGCACATCATCATTAGTGATTACCAACATATGACACCTCAAAAAGCCCACCTAATTAGGTGGGCTTACATAGATTTTTATTGAGCACCTTGCTTTTGGATTAACTCAAGCAACATTTCCTCCTCCTCTCCTGTTAACTCACTAAGAGGAGGACGCACTGGCCCAGCACTGTGGCCTACCAAACGAGCGCCTGCTTTAACAATGCTTACTCCATAGCCTTCTCCACGATTACGAATTTTCACGTAAGGAAGAAAAAAGTCATCCAGCAGACGATTTTGTGTTGCTACATCTCCACTTGCAATGGCGTTATAAAACTCCATTGCTGTGCGCGGAACAAAGTTAAACGCGGCAGATGAATACACAGGCACCCCTAAAGCGCGATATGCGGCGGCATAAATCTCAGCCGTAGGAAGACCGCCTAAATAGGTAAGGCGGTCGCCCATTCGACGACGCACACTTGCCATTAACTCAATTTTCCCTATGCCATCTTTAAAACCAATTAAGTTAGGGTTACGCTCTGCCAAATACTCCATGTGATCAGCGTTTAGCTCACAAACATTACGGTTATAGACGACGACTCCAATTGAAAGTGCCTTACACACATGGTCTACATGATGCATAACACCCTCTTGACTGGCCTCAGTAAGGTAATGAGGCATTAACATAACGCCTGCCGCACCACACTCTTGCGCGATCTTACCCATCTGAATGGCTTGGCGTGTATTACCGCCAATTCCTGCCAAAATAGGTACCTTACCTTTACATGTTTCCACAGCTGTACGGACTACATCGGCATATTCATCTAAAGAAAGAGAAAAGCCCTCACCTGTACCCCCAGCAGCAAATAAAGCACTGGCACCATAGGGTGCTAACCACTCTAAACGCTGTATATAAGAGTTACGATTAAACTCTAGATTCTCATCAAAATCCGTAATGGGAAACGACAATAAGCCAGAAGATAAAACGGTTTTTAACTCTTGAGGACTCATAATTAACTCCTAAATATAAATAAAAGAAGCTGCGCATCAACTCATATGTCATCCTATGACTATAACTAAGGAGTTAGATAAAAATTCCTGTTATGAGTTGCTCTGCTAACTAATCAATCTGCTTGAAAGCCATTAAAATGACTTTCAAGTTCGAAACTTACACATCTACACCGTATATATCTTTAGCTGTAGCTGTGGAAATATATCCATTACGTACATCATCGCGAACTTTTTGTGGATCACGATCTTTAACAGAACCATAACCGCCACCACCAGGTAAAGTTAAAATCACACGCTGTCCTGTTGGTACGCATACTCGCGAACCTTTACCTTTAAGTGGCGTGCCATCGCTTAGCTGTACCCCCCCTGCTAGACCTGCTTGCCCTTCTTCACGTCCCAAGGCTGGATTCAAAATACGATCAAACATGGCATTAAACGACATCGAGTAACCATCAGCAGCCGCTATTTCAACTATTTGACCTAACCCTCCGCGACATTGACCTGCACCACCAGAGTCTGGACGTAGTTCTTTACGCCAAACAACGATAGGCCCTACCTGCTCAGTAGCCTCAACGGGCATAGTATGGATACCACTAGGAAACGCAGTCGCGTGCAAACCATCGTATTGAGGACGAGCACCACCGCCGCCACTATTAAACATCAGAATTTGTGTGGATTCTTTTTGGTCTAAGCCCTCTTGAGCGGCATCTACCCCTATTTGAATATTCCAAGTAGTGCCCGCACCTTCGGCGGGGATACGATCAGGTAAAAACTTATGTAAGGCCCCCAACACCACATCTGGGATGAAATGCCCGAGCACATGACGTACAGCGACTGGGCTAGGATGCTGAGCATTCAAAATGCAATTTTTTGGAGCAATCGCATCAAAAGGTGCTAAAGAAGCGGCATTATTGGGAATTTCAGGGGCAATGGCGCACTTTAGGCCATAGCATGAATACGCTTTGGTATAAATCATAGGCACATTAATGCCGTACTCACTAACACCTGTAGTGCCATCATAATCTGCTACTACCATGTCATCACTAATCGTTAATTTCACACGCATAGTGATTTCTTTTTCGTAACCATCAACTCGCATTTCATTGCTAAAGCTACCTTTAGGTAAAGCTGCAATTTTTGCCAGAGTTGCTATACGACTATTTTCTAAGATGTACTCACCTAAAGAGCTCAGATCATCTAGATGAAACTCATTCATCATCTCTTGAAGACGGCGATCTCCAATCTCATTACACGCAGCCAAAGCATAGATGTCTCCTACCACCTGATCCGCTTCACGCACATTATTGCGCACGATATTTACTAAGTCTCGATTGACTTCTCCACGTGTAGCAAAGCGCATAATTGGTATAAATAGCCCCTCTTCATACACTTCACGGCCATCAGGACCAAAACCACGACCGCCAATATCTACAACGTGTGCAGTGCAAGCAAAAAATCCGATTAAGGTTTTGTTGCGAAAAACGGGCGAAACCACGGTGATGTCATGTAAATGCCCTGTACCTTTCCACGGATCATTAGTGATATACACATCTCCTTCAGCCATCGTGTCCACACCTAAAGCACGCATAAAATGCCCTACCGCTTCAGACATAGCGTTTACATGCCCAGGTGTACCGGTTACGGCTTGCGCAAGCATACGTCCCTGCTCATCAAACACACCAGCTGACAGGTCGCCTGCCTCACGCACACTTGTACTAAAAGCAGTACGGATTAAAGTAAGAGCCTGTTCTTCAACCACCGAAATAAGGCGGTTCCACATAACTTGACTATGGATATGATTCATATTGACTGACATGGGCAACACCTATTTTGCTTGCTTATCGATTTCTACGAACAAGCACAAATCGGCTTGTACCGTGGCCACAAATTGAGATGGCACAATAGTTGCCGTCTCACGCTCTACAATGACTGCAGGCCCTATTACCTGATCACCAACATTAAGCAGGTCACGATTGTAAATGCCTGACTCAACGAACTTCTCTAATTTGGACTCAAAAACTAAACGTTGACTTTGCGGTTTAGCTACCTGAGTTTTCTTTACTTTATCGAGGCGCTCTACTGCTGCGGGTGAACTTGAGGCCCGTACAGACCAGCTAACAATTTCTACATCCAACCCGTCGATTGCTCGTCCAAAAAAGCGGATATACACTTTTTCAAACTCGTCTTTTAGGTATTGTTGATCAGCAGCCGTAAAATCACGTACCGGCACTGTTACAGGAATCTCCCAGCCCTGGCCGGCATAACGCATATATGCCACACGCTCTAAAACCGGATCTACATCTTTTAACCCTTGGCGAGCAAAAGTAGTGGCTTCTTCTTGCATGGAAACTAATAATTGGTTCACACGTTCGGCATCAAAGACATTGAGTTTCATAAAACCACTACGCGCTGACTCAAACCCAAAAGGTGCCCGTAAGAAACCCAAAGCAGAACCTACCCCCGCACCATACGGTACCAGAAAGCCATCAATTGCCATTTTTTCGCATAAGCGCGCAGCGTGTACAGGACCTGCCCCACCAAAAGTAATCATGGTAAAGCCCGCTAGGTCATAACCGCTTTCAACGGCATGGACACGGCCCGCATTCGCCATATTTTCGTCAACAACTTCCAAAATGCCATAAGCAGCATTCTCTGTCGTTAAATTAAGGGGTGTTGCGATATCGTTATGAATGGCAGCCTTAGCTAAGTCCATGCTGAGTTGCATAGCACCGCCTGCAAAATAGTCAGGATCAAGTTTACCTAGCACTAGATTTGCGTCTGTTACTGTCGGGCTTTCACCGCCTCTTTGGTAACACGCTGGACCCGGCTCTGATCCTGCACTGCGAGGACCGACTCGAATTTGGTTCATACCATCAACAGAAGCAATGGAACCACCACCCGCTCCGATTTCAACCATTTCAACCACAGGAATAGAAATAGGCATTCCACTCCCTTTTTTGAAACGATACGTACGAGCTACTTCAAAAATTTTTGCTGTTTTTGGTGTGTAGTTCTCAATCAAACATACTTTGGCTGTAGTACCGCCCATATCAAAAGATAATACAGAGTCTAGACCAAAGCGCTCGGCGATATGAGCAGCGAAAATTGCACCACCAGCTGGACCAGACTCAACTAGCCGTACTGGAAACTCAGCTGCTGTTTCCACTGAAATAATACCGCCTCCAGAATGCATCATAAAAACATCGCACAACGCACCTTGATTTTTTAACTCATCCACTAAACGCGCTAAATAGGACTTGATAAGCGGTTTAACATAAGCGTTAGCACATACGGTATTAAAACGCTCGTATTCTCGAATTTGTGGCGAAACCTCAGAAGAGATAGACACGCTTAGAGTAGGTAAACGTTTTAATAGCGCGTCGCGTACTTGTTTTTCATGCTTACCATTGGCGTAACTATGTAAAAAACCAATTGCTACGCTCTCGTATCCTTTTGCTTCAATCTCATCGATTAAGGCCTCAACTTGACCCATATCAGGCTCAACTAAAGTTCGGCCTTGAGCGTCCATGCGCTCAGAAATCACATACCGGTGCTCTCGCTCTATTAACGCAGGGGGCAAAACAATATTTAAATCGTATTGCTCAAAGCGATTCTCGGTACGCATTTCAATTACATCTCTAAAACCTTCAGTTGTAATTAAAGCGGTACTTACCCCACGACGCTCAATCAACGCATTCGTTGCTAACGTTGTGCCATGAATAATGACATCAATATCAGCAAAATCACATTTTGCCTGATCTAAAATTTGCCCTAATCCTTTCAATATAGCGCGCTCTGGCGCGGTGTAGTCAGTTAAGACCTTGGTAGTAAATAACTCTTTACCCACTTCTAATGCCACGTCAGTAAACGTGCCACCAATATCTACACCTACACGCACTGACTGATTATTTAAACTCATCTACTATCTCCACCATGTCAAAAAACAGCATTTTTTATAAGCTTGGTATGGTCAGACCGCCATCGGCCTGAATTACTGTTCCTGTTGCAAACGCAAAATTTCCGCTAGCCAAAGACAAAGCAATATTTGCCATGTCCTCACCCTCTCCCCATCTACCAATAGGCACTAGTCCTTCTGCTATCAACTTGTCATAACGTGCTTCGACTGGTTTTGTCATCCCGCTATGTGTAATGCCAGGACGTAGATCAAACGCTGGAATATTTGCTGCAGCTAAACGTAATGCCACTAATTTAGTCAGCATGCCTAAAGCCGACTTCGACATGCAGTACTCAACCCGCTCTACTGATGCAACGTCTACACTTATTGATGAAACGGTAATGATGGCCCTGGGATGGGAGACTTCTTGCTGCGTTAGCATATGAGCCATTACTTTTTGAGTAAGGAAAAAAGTGCCCTTTAAATTCACATTCATCACAACATCAAATGCTTCTGGAGTTAGCTCAAGCATATCTGCTCGACGTAACGCTCCCATGCCGGCGTTATTTATTAAGCAATGAATCGGACCCATTTCTTGTACGATTTTTTGTACCCACTCTGCATGACGTTCTGTGTTAGATAAGTCACCTTGAATACTTATTACGTGAGATGCGCCTTGGGCTTTTAACTCGGCTTCCAATGCCTGCAACTGGTTAAGCTCAACTTTATCCATTAAGGCAAGTTTCGCCCCTTGTTGTGCAAATCGACGTGCGATGGCACTCCCAATCGTCCCAGCCGCACCCGTTATAAATACAACTTGCCCTGAGTGAGGATTAAGGTTTTGAGGGATTTCTGTGTTGGTATGTTTCATAAATCATCCAATAATTAACGAAATAAGGCAGGCAGCCAGAGTGAGAACCACGGCACATAAGCGACTATTAACAAAACCACGGTGCTAGTCAGGTAATAAGGCCAAATGGTTTTTAATACCTCTCCTACTCCAATTTTCCCAATAGCGCACCCCACGAATAATAAAGTCCCCACCGGAGGCGTATATAACCCAATGCCAGCGGCTAAAATCATGACTATTCCAAAATGCACAGGATCAATACCAAAATTAATAGCCACTGGTAAAAAAATAGGGGTGCAAATAATCACCATTGGTGATAGATCCATGAAAGTGCCCAACAACAGTAAAGTAACCAAAATCAAAGCCATAACAACAATAGGGTTCTCTGAAATGGCACTCATGGCATTAATAACTGAGGTAGGGACTTGCAAAAATGCCATAAACCAACCAAATGCAGCAGCCGATGCAATAATAAATAACACCATTGCTGTAGTTCGACCTGCGGCACTTACAGCCTCCATCAAAATGCGAAAAGAAGACCCTTTATATGTCAGCAACATCACTACAAATACGTAAATTACTGCTATACATGAGCTTTCAGTCGGCGTAAAAATACCGAAGCGCACTCCGCCAAAAATTACTACTACTAAAATAATGGCAGGAATAGCAGCAATTAATGTTTTTAAAATCATGTAATACCCAGCAAAACGTTCTGCTGGATAACCTTTCCTAACGGCCTGAATATACGCAGTTATTAATAAAGCAAATGCCAGTAATAAACCTGGAAAAATACCTGCAGTAAATAAATCTGCAATGGATATCCCACCCCCTCCAGCAATAGCATAAAGAATTAAATTTGGTGAGGGCGGAATCATCAATGCGATGACGGCACTGCTAATTGTGACGTTTACCGAATAACTACGTGCGTACCCGCGTTGCACCATTTGTGGAATCATAATTCCACCAATCGCTGACGCATCAGCAATAGGGGAGCCGGAAATCCCGCTTAAAAATACTGAAGACATAATGTTGACCTGCCCCAGTCCTCCGCGTAGATGGCCCACCAAGCTGCCTGCAAAATTAATCATGCGGTCAGCCACGCCACCTCGCATCATCAGCTCTCCAGCAAAGATAAAAAGAGGAATGGCTATCATGGCAAAAGACCCAACCCCCTCGCTCATTTGCTGAAACACAATTAAAGGAGGCACTCCCATATACAACGCTGTGCTTAAAGCAGAAATAGCTAAAGAAAATGCTACTGGCACACCAATCGCCATTAATATAAGGAAGACACCAAATAAAACTATTTGCTCCATGTCGTCTCCCCAGCTTTGGTCTGCAAACTCTCCACTACGTTTTCTAAGCTAAAAAGAAAAATTAGCACCCCACTTACTGACAGCGGTACGTAATGCGCCCCCTGAGGCAAAAAACTACCTGGCATAATCACATTCCACGTGCCGCGAATTAAATCGAGACCAAAAACAAACATGCCTACACCAAATAGCGCAACTAATAGGTCTCCGCATAACACCACCCAACGCCTCACTGAAGCCGGCATTAGTAGTAATCCAACTGTAAAACCTAAGTGGTCTCGATATCGAACGGCAGCCCCTGCCCCAACTAAAACAAACCAACCCATTAAAGATATGGAGGTGGTCTCACTCCAACTTGGTGATGCATTTAGTACATATCGAGCAAAAACCTGCCAGCCAATAATAATAGTCATTATTAATAAGCATAGGCGTGAGATCCATTGAGCCAGATCACACAGCAACTGCAAAGCTAAGCGAATCCCGGAGGATTTTGCTTCTTCTCTTACGTTTTGATTAATTAACGTATCCATACTTAAAACCCCTTGAGGGACACTTATGTCTACTAAGACATAAGTGCATCGAACGTGTTATTACTCGACGGCCTGAATACGATCAAAAAGTGTTTTTAACCGTTCATTTTTTAAGTATTTTTCTTGCACAGGAGCCACTTTATCCATAAACAGCTGCTTATCAACCTCTGCAATAATGGCTCCTTTTTCCCGTACGATACGCTCTGATTCTTTTTCTCGGGCATCCCATAAGTCACGCATTTTGTACTTAGCATCTTGAGCCGCTAGATGAACTGCTTTTTTCTGCTCTTCTGTTAATTTGTCGTAGGTTATTTTCGACATTACTAGAGCCTCGGGTAACATTAAATGCTCGGTTAACGAGTAATACTTAGCCACCTCTACATGATTCGTAGACTCATAAGTAGGCCAACTTTGCTCAGTGCCATCAATTACGCCTGTTTGTAACCCTGAGTACATTTCATTAAATCCCATTGGGACTGCGTTGGCTCCCAGTGTATTAATCATGTCGAGGAAAATATCCGATGGCTGCACTCGAATCTTCAGACCGGCTAAATCATTTGGTGTTTTGACTTCATGTTTGCTGTTGTAAATATTGCGCGAGCCAGCATCAAAAAAGGCTAGACCAATTAAGCCATGAGGCTCTAGCGAAGCAAGCATCTCAGCTCCTATTTCGCTATCTACCACTTTGCGCATATGTTCTTTAGATCTAAAAACATAAGGCAAAGACAATACAATCGTATCTTCTACGAGATTATTAATTTCTCCTAAAGTAATACGATTCATATCGAGCACGCCGAAACGCGTTTGCTCTAGTGTTGCTTTCTCATTCCCTAACTGCCCAGAGCCAAAGACTTTAATATCTAAATCCCCGTTGGTCATTTCTTTGAGCCTTTCACTCATATAATTGACAGACTCAACGGTGGGGTAATTATTTGGGTGCACATCGGCAGAACGTAAAGTTTTTGCATTTACGGCTCCTTGAGTTACTGCTAAACCCGCTGCGATCACTAAAGCGCCACATACCTGTCGCACGCCTGAATAACCGCTTAACCCTTTGCTACGCTTTTTTAATTCCATTTTTGTCTCCTAGATTTTCATTTGCTTTTATAGTTACTACGTCGTACTAATTTTTATGCAACATATACTGTTTTTACAGAGGTATAAAACTCTTTTGCATAATTTGCCTGCTCACGAGGTCCATACGAGGAGGCTTTTCTACCCCCAAAAGGTACGTGATAATCAACACCTGCAGTAGGTAAATTAACCATAACCATCCCTACTTGAGCGTGCTGTTTAAAATGCTGGGCATACTTTAAAGACTGCGTAGCTATGCCAGCAGCTAAGCCAAACTGTGTGACATTAGCCATAGCCAAGGCCTCCTCATAGTCTTTAACCCTTAATAAGCTTGCCATTGGGCCAAAAATTTCCTCTGTGCAAACTCGCATATCAGGTGTGCATTCAACAAATAACCCCGGCCTTTGATAAAAACCTTTTTTTGCTAAATCTAAACGTTGACCACCATAAAGCTGAGCCCCTTCTTTAACTCCTATGTCGGCATAGTTCAAATTATTTTCCAGTTGTTGAGCTGAAACTACTGGGCCTATCTGAGTATTAGGGTCTAACGCATCCCCTACACGCAAAGAAATTAATTTTTCTAGTAATTTCTCTTTGAACGCTTCATAAATTTTATCCGTTACAATTAAGCGACTTGATGCTGTACAACGCTGCCCAGTAGAAAAATAAGCGCTTTGTATACTTAATTCCACTGCTTGCTCTAGGTCAGCGTCATCCAAAATCACCTGAGGATTCTTACCTCCCATTTCTAACTGCACTTTAGCCTGACGTTGTACACAACGCTCAGCAATTGAGCGCCCTACAGCTACAGAACCAGTAAAACTAACAGCATCAACTTGGGGTGACTCTACAATACAATTGCCTACGCTACGTCCAGCCCCCATCACTAAATTAAACACACCAGCCGGCAAACCTGCTCGTGAAATAATTTCCGTCAATACCCATGCGCAGCCGGGAGTTAGATCCGCTGGTTTAAAAACTACACAATTACCATAAGCTAAGGCAGGAGCTATTTTCCAAGCAGGTATAGCTATAGGAAAATTCCAAGGTGTAATTAACCCTATTACCCCAACAGGCTCACGAATGACCTCAACTTGAACACCAGGTCGTACAGAAGGTAAGGTGTCTCCGTTTAAGCGTAAACACTCTCCAGCAAAATACTTAAAAATATTGCCAGCTCGTGTTACTTCGCCGATAGCCTCAGGCAAAACCTTACCTTCTTCACGAGCTAGAAGTTCGCCTATTTCCCTGCTTCGTTTCAAAATTTCAGTGCCAATTTGGTCTAGGGCATCAGCACGCGCTTGAATAGAAGCTAATGACCATTGTTTAAAAGCAGACTGTGCTGCCTGAATTGCCTCGTTGACTTGGGAAATACTTGCCTGCGCATATTCACCAACCACATCACTCAAATCAGAAGGGTTGTAGTTTGCTGTGTATTCAGTGCTTGTAACCCATTCGCCATTAATAAAATTATCGAAGCGTGTCATTTTCGTCCTTTTTGATTTCTTGCTCTTAACAGGGTGAGCGGTTCACCACGCCAACTTAAATGTCATCATACAACATAATTTTTTTAAATCACCTAGGGTAATCACTAAAAGAAGCGTAATATCAACCGTGTACACTCTAAAAATCAGAATTTATGAATTTCAAATGTTCTAAATAGGTGGCAGTCATATGACGACTAATGAGACTTCAGCTCTGAGAGAGCTTCCCGTATCTACTTTATTGCTTACTGGTGCAGCTGGAGGTTTAGGTCAAGCACTAAGACCACGATTAGCCCCATTGTGTCACCGCTTACGAGTTAGCGATATTGTGCCAATTCATCAACTCTCTCCTAATGAAGAGTTTAGGTTTGCCGACCTGAGCCAAGCTGAAGAGGTTCATGCTCTATGCGAAAACGTCGATGTCATCGTTCATTTAGGCGGAATCTCTTTAGACGCGCCATTTGAAAGTATTCTTCAGGCAAATATTGTAGGTTCATATAATATCTACGAAGCAGCCAGACAACACTCTATTCAACGCATTATTTTTGCTAGCTCAAATCATGTCACTGGTTTTTATAAACAAGGTGAACAAATAAATGTTCAATCTCCCAAGCGTCCAGATAGTTACTACGGTATTTCCAAGTCGTTTACTGAGGACTTAGCCTCTTTTTATTATGACCGTTATGGTATTGAGACCTTGAGCATCCGTATTGGCTCTTCATTTCCAGAGCCTAAAGATCACCGCATGCTCTCCACTTGGCTCAGTTACGATGACCTAGCTCAATTAATTCAGTTAGGTTTAAAAACTCCAAATATCCAGCACCAAATTATTTACGGAGTATCCAATAATCCTGATACATGGTGGTCTTCGGCTCACACTGAAATTATCCCTTTTACTCCCCAAGACAGCAGCTCTACTTTTAGCTCTGTAATAGCGCAGCAACCTCGTCTTCCTGCAGAGCATGCTCAACGAAAATACCAAGGCGGACATTTTACGGAGTTAGGTCCTTACCCTCGTCCTGCTGCTCAACCTATTGAAGCTAAGATCACTGTTGAAAATAAAAACAGTTTGGGGGAAAGCCCATCTTGGGCACCGCGTTCAGGACAGCTTTATTGGGTTGATATTGATCTGGGTCGGCTGCATAGTTATCACCCCATCACTAAAGCACATCATTTTTGGGAGTCTGAAATAAAACTTACAGCTGTATTTGAAGACCCTCATCATTTAAATAAAGTCTGGTTGTGCACAGAAAATGGTATTGGTACAGCTCAGTTAGAGTGGGAAAAAAACACGCTTGCTGTGAAAACCATTGCTACTTTTTCTCCACCTGCTCTAAAAATGCGGCTTAACGACGCCATCATGGACACAAAAGGTCGGATCTGGGTCACTACTGTTTCTTCGCAACAACCACAAAAGGAAGATAACTCAGGCTTAGGTGGCTTGTATTGTTGGGATCCTGAAAAACCACAACAGCTAACACGTCATGACTCAAACCTCAAAATAGGAAATGGTTTAGCCATTAACCCAGAGCAAAATCGCCTTTACCTATCCGACTCTCACCCTAGTAAGTGTGAAATCTATATTTTTGATTATGATTTAGCTCAGGGGAAAATTAAAAACAAACGGCTTTTTGCTACGTTAAAACCTGGACAAGGACGCCCAGATGGTGCAGCAATCGATGCTTTAGGGGGGTACTGGATTTGTGGTATAGAAGCAGGCGTGATCCATCGTTTTTTACCCTCCGGCCAATTGGAGCGCTCTATTTACCTTCCTACCCTTAATCCAACTAAGGCTTGCTTCGGAGGAAAACAATTAAGCACGTTATACGTTACTCACAAAAGTGTAGATCAAACCGCTGTAGCCTTATATGAACTACACCCCGGAGTACGCGGTCTACGCTGGAGTATCTTTAACTAAAATGACTTCTCCATCACCTTTACCTCGTCACCTTGCCATCGCTATTATTTTGTGTTTAGGTAGCGGCTTTGCTGCAAATCATGTTTCTGCTCGAGTTGCTTTTGATGCTGGAACTGGTTTATTAGCCGCTATACTATTTAGGGCTGGGTTAAGCTTCATAACATTGCTCTGGTATTTAATATGGACTAAACACTCGTTACACTTACCAAAAAAACTCGCTAAATGGCAGCTCACTTTAGGTGTTCTCATCTGCTTACAAAGCTTATGCATTTTTTCTGCTGTAGCACGTATTCCTGTTGCCATAGCCTTGTTAGTAGCAAATACCTTCCCTATTCTTTTAGCTTTTTTAACTTGGGCTTTAGGCGGACCAAAACCCTCACGGCACTCTTTAATTATTATGGGTGTTATTTTTTTTGGTCTTATATGGGTGCTCGATTTACCAACATGGTGGATTCAAAGCACTACTTTAGATAAAAACTGGTATGCGGGCTTGAGTTTTGCTTTAGGTGCAGCGTGTTGCTTTAGTTTTGCCCTTTGGATTACTGAACATAAGCTTGGCTTAGTATCTGGTCCGGTACGAAGTCTTTATACTATAGCTATAGTTTTATTTATTATTGTCATACTTGCACTCAGTGGGACTGTAGAAAACAGCACTCAACTTCCTCATAATCAAAAAGGTTGGGTTGCTTTAATTCTGTTAGGTGTTCTTTATACCTTATCTTTTATTGGACTTTTTGTATTTGCTCCTAAACTTAATATGGCAACGAACTCTCCTGCCATGAATATTGAACCAGTGACCTCTTTATTTCTTGCATGGATAGTTTTAGATCAGACCTTTAGCCTTAATCAACTTTTTGGAGGGGCTATAGTTTTATTTGGAATCATAAGCTTAGCCTACCTTAATTCAACAGTAAAAAATAAGTCAATTAAACGTATAGATAGCTAAACAAATAATTTTTATACCACCATGACTCAAACAAAACCATGATTAATGAAAAGAAAAATAATCGCCGTCGATCCCAAAGCCTAACTCAAGAAGTAGCTCAAGAGTTGACGGAAATGATCCAGTCAGGAAGGCTGAAGCGTGGGGACAGGCTTCCTACTGAGTCCGAGTTAATCGAACAAATGCAAGTTAGCCGCACAGTAGTTCGAGAAGCCATTTCTCATTTACAAGCTCACGGCCTAATTGAAACTCGCCATGGGATAGGTTCATTTGTACTCGACACCCCTTCTAGCCTTAACTTTAGAATAGCACCCGAGTCACTGGATACACTCCACGACATCATCGATGTTTTGGAACTACGACAAAGCTTAGAGTCTGCTGCCGCCAGCATGGCCGCTCTAAGACGAACTGACCTCGACCTTGAAGCCATGAAACAAGCGCTAGAAAATTTTCAATTAGCTCTTTCAAAAAGAGAAAATACTGCCGATAGTGATTTTGAATTCCACCTAGCCATAGCAAAATCAACTAAAAACAAATACTTCACAAAATTTATGTCTTATTTAGGTCAGGCAGTCATCCCCAGAACAAGGATTAAAATTCAAAATAACAACCCTAAAATGATGATTGATTATCTTAATCGTGTCCACGATGAGCATTTAAATATTTATCAAGCAATACAGTCTCAGGATCCTGTATTAGCAAGTAGTGCCATGCAAATTCATTTAAACAACAGTATTCAACGTCTAAAAGCCACACTTTCTCAAAACGAAAATTAAAAAAAGCGACCACTCAGGTCGCTTAAAAGACGTCTCTTGTTCACTCTTTGTTTGCTTTCACATTTTCAAGAAATAAACGCAACGTCTGCCTCAAGACAATGAGGTGGTCACCGTTAAGCCCTTCAAGCATGGAAGCCTCAATGGCTCGGACACGCCCATCCCCTTCAGCAAGTAGCTGACGTCCGGCGTGGCTCAAGGCAATTTGCACAACACGATTATCCGCCGCGTCGGGCTCGCGTGTAATCCAGCCTTTTATTTCCATTGAAAGCACCATTTCGTGCGCGCTTTGGGGCGAAATCATGGCTAACTCAGCCAAACGAGCATTGCTCATGGACTGTTGATCAGCCAAAAAGGACAAGGCCGTATATTGGCTGACGGTTAGCCCTAAGTCTTTAAGTTGTTCACGCATCACGCGTTTAAACACATGGTCGACTCGACCAATTAAATAAGCAATACCAACGGGTTTGGTTTCGCGTTGCACCTGACTAGGTGTAGGTGTACTCAATGTGCTCATGCTTTTCCTAATGAGCTCTGTGAACCCATCGTTAATAGAGTTAAATTAATGCCCAGTCAAAACTGGCCTGCTCTACAGCAGTACCTCCTGACTGAACGACCTGTGCCAGCGCATGAACGGTGGGTAAGTGGTGTGTCGCAAAATACAGCCATAACTGTTGCACCCCTAAACAATACTCGCGCCCCTCTATGGCTTGTATGGCAGCCTCATCAGCAAAAACGGCCAATTGGGCTAACTGCCAAGCTGCACTTAACACACCCAGTAACTCAAGCAAAGGCACCGAAACAGCAAATAGACCGTATTGAGAGCTTGGTGACGTAGTCAGCGTGTGCACACTAATACGTCCAGCGTCTACCGCGCGCTGTAAAAGCTCTGCACTTGCGGCTAGGACGGGACTCTGTGCCAAAGGAGCTATGCTGCGCTCTATCTGTTGTAATAGCAGCTCTACGCTTTGACCTTGATCGCGAAGCAATTTACGCCCTAATAAGTCTTTTGCTTGAATACCAGTAGTGCCTTCAAAAATAGGCAAAATACGTGCATCACGCATAACCTGAGCAATACCGGTTTCTTCTACGTATCCCATGCCTCCGAATACTTGCACGGCTAATGCACTATTATAAGAGGCCTTTTCTGTACACCAACCTTTAGCGATAGGTAAAAGCACATCAACCAATTGTGTTAACCGTTCTTTTTGATTTGTGTCCGTCACATGTTCAAGTTGATCAGCATAAGCGCCCAAGCTATAACATAATGCCCGCATTGCAAACGTAGTTGCACGCAATTCCAATAACATGCGTTTTACATCGGGGTGATGCATGATAGGAAGTGCAGTGGTTGTTTTTTGCTCTACGACAGCTCCTTGAACCCGCTCCCCGGCAAATTGACGCGCCAACTGATAGGCTTTTTCTGATACACCTACGGCTTGCAAAGCCACAGCCTGCCGCGCTTCATTCATCATTACAAACATTTGCGCCAAACCATGATTGGGCTCGCCGACCAAATAAGCACTGGCACCGTGGTTATCCCCATACACCAATGTGCAGGTTGGACTACCACGAATCCCTAACTTGTCTTCAATAGAAACACAGACAATATCATTTTTTGCGCCAAGCTCACCGTGTTCATTAACGAGGTATTTAGGGGCTAAAAACAACGATAAACCTCGGTGTCCAGCGGGTGCATCAGGCAATCGAGCCAGTACCAGATGCACAATATTTTCTGCTAGTTCATGCTCACCGAACGAAATATAAATTTTTTGCCCAAACAAGCGGTATGAACCATCAGCTTGAGGCTCAGCTCGCATTGTGGTGGCAGCCAAATCTGAGCCAGCTTGGGGTTCGGTTAAGTCCATGGTCGCAGCCCATCGACCTGACACAATATGCTCTAGCCACGGTTGATGCCAGCGCGAATCAGCGGTTGCAATTAAGGCTTCTGCTTGGGCCACATTTAACTGAGGCAACATGGAAAAGGCCAAGTTTGTGCTGTACCACATCTCCCACACAGCACGCGCAAAGCTACGAGGTAAACCCTGCCCGCCATGCGCCTCAGGCAAAGCCAAACCAATCCACCCACTTTCTGCAAACTGCTGATAAAGCGCATGCCATTCAGGCGTAGTATGCACTACCCCCGCACGCAACTCCGCACCAAACTCATCGGCTGTGCGGTTACTAGGCTGCATCATACCTTGGGCGAAACGATCGGCTTCCACCACAATGGCCTGAAACAAGTCCAAATCGAACAACTCAGCCAAGGGCGCACAATGTTTAGTAATTTGCTGTTGAAGATAATGCGCGATAAAACGCATGTCGTGCAGAGGAGCTTGATAGGCAGGCATTACGTATTCATCCTTATTCAACTAATTCAAACGCACCGTTTTTAACTTGGACTAGATAGCGGGCTCGTTCATCATGTCCAAAATGATCGGTAGGACTCATGTTGTAAACACCGTGGACTCCTTTCACCTCAGTTGCTTTTTCTAATGCATCACGTAAAGCGACTCTAAAGGCTTCGGTGCCCGGTTCGCCTGCCGTCTTGGCTTGGGGCACAGCTTGTTCTAACAAAGCCCAGGCATCATACACATGGCCCGCAAAGGTAGAAATACTAGCAGGGCCAAACTCATTGCTATAGCTCTCTATAAAGGCCGTAGCTGTTGCTTTAGTGGCTGCATCCTCGGGTAGCAAATCATTAATCAATAAGGGGCCAATAACAAATACGCCACTTTCTACGGCTTTACCACCGGCTTTAAGAAACTCCGCACCGGCAGCACCGTGTGTTTGATAGATTTGGCCCTTAAAGCCGCGCTCGCTTAATGCGATATGAGGTAGAGCCGCGGGGGTTCCTGAGGCTAAAATCAGTACGGCATCAGGCCGCGAGGCAATCAGTTTAACTACCTGAGAATTCACTGAGGTGTCGCTGCGGTTGTATTTCTCAATGGTTGTCAGCGCTATGTTGTGCTGTTGTGCATTGTCTTGAACGGCTTTAAGCCAGTCGTCACCATAAGGATCTGCAAAACCAATAACCCCTAAACGCTTTACCCCATTTCCTACCATATGCTCGATCAGCGCGGCAGCCATCAAGGTATTGTCCTGAGCCACGGGAAATACCCACTGGGCTTTAGCCGTATCCGCTACTTTAGCGGGCGACATGCCAATTAAAGGCGTTTTAGACTCCACTGCTATTTCGGTAATAGCAAATGCATTCGAAACCGTGCTACCACCTAAAATCACATCGGCTTGGCTTTCAACTAGGTTACGTGCATTGCGGGACGCCACATTCGGGTCAGAAGCATCATCCAAAATAATGACTTTAACAGGCTCGCCAGCGATGGTGGTCGGCATGATACTTGCCGCATTGCGTTGCGGTGCACCCAGTGCTGCAGCGGGCCCAGTCGCTGATACGCTTACGCCCACCACTAGCTCAGCCGCAGCATTAAGGCTTAGGCTGAGTAAGCCACTTAAACCTAAGGTGATAAGTAGGTTTTTTAGTTTCATTGCTGTCTCCTTGTGGATCTTTTTTATGATTGAGTTTTTAGGCTTTGACGCCTAAGTAGCTATTAACGACTTGGGGATTATGCAAAAGGCTTTGCGCCTCTCCCTCTAATACCACTCGCCCGGTTTCCAACACATAGCCATAGTCAGAAATGCGTAATGCCGCTCGAGCATTTTGCTCTACTAATAAAATGGACACCCCCACATCGCGTAGCTTTTGCACAATCTCAAGTATTTCTACAACGATGAGGGGGGCCAAACCTAAACTGGGTTCATCCAACATCAGCACACTGGGCTTAGCCATCAAAGCACGTCCAATAGCTAACATTTGGCGCTCACCCCCTGATAAGGTGTGAGCGTATTGCTGACGACGCTCGTATAGGCGCGGAAACCACTCATAGACCTCGTCCAAAGATTGAGCTTGATCGCGATGACCCTGGGTATAACGGCTATACGCCCCTAACACCAAGTTGTCTTCTACTTTCATTTGACCAAATAACTCTCGGGTTTCTGGCACCAACACAACCCCATGGGCCACCAGCGTCTCGACACGCCACTTTCTTTTACTGGGAATGAGCGCACTTTGAATATGTCCTTGATAAGGCAGCAGCCCCATTAAGGTCGTCAATAAGGTGGATTTACCTGCCCCGTTTGATCCAATCACACTGACTATTTGCCCTTTACCCAGTCGCAAGCTGACTTGATGAAGCGCTTCAACCGAGCCATACGAGACACAGAGGTCTTGCACCATCAATAATTCATTGCTGCTCATAACTCGGCTCCTAGGTAGGCCTCTAGAACTTTGGGATTCGCTTGTATTTCAGCGGGAGTCCCTGCGGCAAGCCATTGCCCAAACTCCATGACCACCACTTGGTCCGCAATGCCCATCAAAAAGTCCATATCATGTTCCACAAGCAGCACCGCCACCCCATCGGCACGCAGTTGCGTTAATAGCTCGGCCAGTTGTTGTTTTTCATTGTGGCGCAAGCCAGCGGCAGGCTCATCTAGCATTAATAAAATGGGGTCTGCACACAGTGCGCGTGCGATTTCAATAATGCGCTGCTGGCCTAAAGCCACATCGCCAGCGCGCATGTGTTGATAAGGCGTCAGGCCGCAGCGTGCGATTTGATGTTGTGCTTCGGCCAGAATTTGTTGTTCCTCAGCTCGATCTAAGCGCCATGCGGACTGCACGAAATTTTTATGACCACGTAAATGCGCGCCTAGCGCCACATTTTCCAACACAGTCATTTCTAGATTTAAGCGCACGTGTTGAAAGGTACGACTTAACCCTAGTGCGGCAATTTCTCTTGGGCTCTTTTGCTGAATAGGCTGCCCCAAAAAGTCTATGCTCCCCTCTGTAGCGGCTGATACCCCAGAGATACAGTTAAACAGCGTACTTTTACCCGCGCCGTTAGGACCTATAAGCGCTGTGATTTGACCGGCTTTTAATGTAAGACTCATCTGGTTATTTGCGACCAGCCCACCAAAGCGTTTAGTCACATCTTGAACACGCAGTAGCTCGGAACCAGCAGGAGGCAAAGTACGTGTGGGTAACGCAGGAGCGTCTGCTTGCACCACAATGGGCTTGTCTACCCAGCGTTTGGGTAAAAATCGGGCTACAAAACTCCATAACCCAAAACGGGCTTTATGCAATAGCACCACCACAAGCACAGCAAAGACCACGCCCTCGATATTGCTCGTGCTTCCCATCAAAGAAGGCAGCCATTCCTGTAGCATTTGCTTTAAAGATAAAACAACACTGGCACCAAGCACAGCACCCCACACACTACCAATACCGCCCAGCACCGCCATAAATAAAAACTCAATACCTGCATTTAGTGAAAATGGCGTAGGGCTAATAAAACGCTGCATGTGGGCAAACAGCCACCCCGATACGCAGGCTAATTGAGCTGCTATCAAGAACAAAACAATACGGTAATACGAAGTTTTAATCCCCATGGCTGCACTCATACCAGGGTTCGCCAAACTACGCATGGCTCGACCTTCACGAGAGCGCAGCATATTTTGGCTGCACCAAATTGCCACCAACAATACAGCCCAAATCAGTGCTAAAAAAGAGCCTGGACTACGGATTTCCCATTCGAAAAATGGAATGCTTGGAATCCCTGCTATACCGCTGTGCGCACCGAGTTTTTCGCTACTGCCAAATAAAAAATAAATGCTAATACCCCATGCTAAGGTTCCCAACGGCAAGTATTGACTAGATAGGCTCATGGTGACCCAACCTAAAAACAACGCCAATGCACTAACTAGAACCAAAGCGACCACCAAGGTTAACCAAGGTGAGCTGCCATAGACGGTGGTCATATACGCTGTGGTGTAAGCTCCTAAACCCACAAACGCCGCCTGCCCAAACGAGGTCATGGCACCTACACCTGTCAGCAGCACCAACCCAACGGCTACTAACGCAGCTAAACCAATGTAGTTCAGCATCGTAATTTGAAAATTCGTTAACACGGTCTGTAATAGCAGCAAAGCTATAAAACCCAAACCATATGCCAATATGCTTCGCATGCTATTAATCCTCGTCAGAGTGGGTCGCTCCTATAGAGCGCACCAACAAAATAGGAATAATCAAGGTGAACACAATGACCTCTTTATAAGCACTGGCCCAAAAAGCCCCAAATGTTTCTAAGAAAGCAATGACCACTGCCCCAACCACAGCCAGAGGGAAACTCATTAAGCCACCAAAAATAGCCGCCACGAAGCCTTTTAAGCCGGCTAAAAAACCACTGTCGTAATAAATTAAGGTCAAAGGAGAGGCCAAAATACCGCATAGGGCTCCGATAAATGCAGCCACCCCAAATGCTAGCTTGCCCGCCATTTCGGTAGGGATGCCCACCAGACGAGCGCCTAAACGGTTCACAGCAGTAGCACGTAACGCTTTGCCATAAAAGCTCTTCTCAAAAAACACATACAATAAAAGCATCACCAACACGGTAACGCTAATAATCCATAAAGCTTGAAACGACACAAAAGTACCTAGCATTTCCACCATACCTTCTGTGAAGTTGGGGGTACGATTGGCATCGGCACCAAACATGTACAGGCCTAGGCTTAGGAAAGCAATATGCACTGCCATCGCTAAAATTAACAAAAACAAGTTGGATTGGTTTGCAACGGGTTGAAAGACCACTCGGTACAAATAAATACCCATTGGAAAGGTAATAAGCAACGCCAGCAGAATTTGCACGAACAAAGAAAGCTGATCGACTGCGGGAAACAGCCACAATACCGCTAGCACCAAGACAGGTGCACTAAAGGTCCAAGCTAAACGTTTCCAGAGCGTATCCATTTCATCATTGCGCCAACATGACTGTACGTCTGCACAAGCGCTCAAAATAGCCAGCCCCCATAACAACCACACCGTGTCTGGCGTATGACCAGCTTGTAGTCCCATCAAGGTTAAGGCCCCAAAGGCTACGAACTCTCCTTGGGGTAAAAAGATGACGCGGGTCACTGTAAACACCAACACCAACGCTAAGGCTAATAACGCATAAATTGCTGCATTGGTGAGTGCATCCACACTTAACATCATAAAGACGTCATAGTTCATGCCATTTCCCCCAAAGGCATGTTGCTCCACTCAATACGCTCTGCATCCTCTTTGGCATACAAACGAGCAATCAGATCAGCACGACGCGTCAAAATAGCACGTTGATTAAATGAACCTTTATCCGTGAGTTCGTGATGGTCTAAGGAAGGGGCTTCATCCATTAACCGTATAAAACTAACACGACGCGAACTACCGCCCACACCCTGATTCAAGCGCTGTAAAAACTCATAAAAATACGCTTTGACCTGCGGCTGTACACATAGCTGTGCCAAAGGCAAGACGGGCGCTGTTGCAGGCAACAGTTTTTGAGTCTCGTGTTCACGTAAAAACACTAACAAACCAATTTCGTCTTGGTTCAATCCGCATACAGCCACATCCCAAATGTAGGGTGCGCCTAGCAAAATGGCGCGACTGCGCAAAGGGCCTACACTGACAAAGGTTCCGGTACTGAGCTTGAAGTCTTCAGCCAAACGACCGTCAAACCGCAAACCTAACTCGGGCCGTTGTGGATCACAAAAAGCCACCGCGTCCCCAGTGCAGTAGTAACCCTCTTCGTCAAATACAGCAGTAGTGGCTTGTGAATCACGCCAGTAGCCCGGCATCACATGAGGCCCCTTGATGCGTATTTCTAACTTATCTTCATTAGGCACGAGCTTGATTTCACAACCTGGTGCAGGTAAGCCTATATACGCAGCACCCACCATAGGCCCCGTCGTAAACACACTGGAAGGCGAGGTCTCTGTCATACCTAAGCCCGACAGCATGCGAATCGCACGCCCGCAATGTTGCGTACTAAGGCGATCTAATTTTTCCCAAACCGCATCAGATAAACCTGCCCCGGCAAAATAAAAAAACTGCATATTTTTATAAAAACAATCACGCAGCTGCTCATCTTGCTCTAGTGCATCAGCCAACACATCCCAGCCTTTAGGTACAGTTAAATAAGTAGTAGGGGAAATTTCTTTTAAATTACGTAAGGTGCGGGCAAAGCCTGTTTCAGTGGGTACCCCATCATCCAAATACAAAGTCCCGCCATTTGACAGCACAATGCCCACATTGTGACTGCCTCCAAAGGTATGGCTCCATGGTAGCCAGTCCACTAAAACCGGAGGCGTTGACCCAAAGCAGGGAAAAGTTTGCAAAAGCATTTGTTGGTTAGCACACAACATTTGATGTGTAGTGGTCACCGCTTTGGGCGCACTAGTTGAGCCTGAGGTAAACAAAAACTTTGCGATGGTGTTGGGTTGAATGGCGTTGTAATGCTGCGCTACAGCCTCTGTTATGGTTGTGTTTAAGAGCTCATCAAAGGCATAAGTATGATTCGTGCGGTGAAACGTGCCTTGGCAAGCGATCAATGCCACATCATCGGCAACTACTGCTGCAATGGCCTTTCCATACGCTTGAGCATCCGACACAAAAACAGCTCCCGGCGTGATAATTTGCATAACATGAGCTAAGCGATCATAACCACGAGCCAACAGCGAATACGCAGTGGATACTGGAGCATACGGTACCCCCACATGCTGAGCAGCCAAAGCCAATTTCAAATGAGCAATATCATTGCCAGACAAAATGGCCAATGGACGCTCTGCAGTTAAACCCAAATTCAGTAGAGCTTGGCCCAAATGCTGCACTGCTGCATACATCTCCCCGTAACTGACACGAATCCACGCATCGGTTTCCGGGCATCGCTCAGCGACAAAAGTACGATCTGGGTAATGGGTAGCGCCGCGAACTAAGGCATCGGTAATACGTCGGTCATAGGATGCCAGCGCTTGCTTTAAATGCATACGCCATATTCCATCCTCTTCTTTGTGTACCACAGGCTCTGCTTGCAACATATCCACCTGCCGATAAAACGTAATGTCCAGCGGTTTGATCGTACTCATTGTCTTCCTCGTCTTTGATTTTTTATTTAGTGCTGTTATTTTTATTAGACGCGCTTATAGGCTTGTAAACCGGGTTTGATACTTTTCTCATCCAAAAACTGTTTTAGCCCCTCTTTACGACCTTGTTCTTGGTCGCGGTGGTTAGATTGGTCCGTTTTGGCATAGAGATAGTCTTCGCCCTGCTCCCAAGTCAATTCACGACAGCGCTTAAAACCATGTTTTGCAATACGAAGTACGGTGGGATTTTTTTCTAATAAGGACTGGGCTAAACGAATGACTTCGTCTTTTAGCTCTGTCAGCGGTACACTTTTATTCACTAAGCCCATCTGCTCTGCTTGTTTTCCGGTCCACGTTTCACCTGTCATGATGTAATACAGTGCATTGCGATGACCCATAGTATCGGCAACAGCTTTGCTGACTAGGTTTCCCGGAGGAATTCCCCAGTTCACTTCGGATAGTCCAAATACGGCCTCATCGGCAGCAATAGCTAAATCGCACGCCACTAGGGGGGAAAAGCCACCACCAAAACACCAGCCATTCACCATCGCAATAGTGGGTTTGTTATAAAAACGCAATTGGTGCCATTGCCAACGGGAACACTCACGACGGATGCGCTCCTGATACACGTCAGACTTGCCATCGGTTTCACGGAAATACTCTTTTAAATCCATGCCTGCCGTCCAGGCCTCGCCTGCGCCTGTTAATACCACCACCCCTACGTCGTCATCTAGCTCCAGCTCATCCAAAACCTCGGCCATTTCACGGTTTAAGGTAGGACTCATAGCATTGCGTTTTTCTGGACGGTTTAACGTAACCCAGCCAATTTTATTTTCCACTGCTACATGTACTGTAGACCAGCGATTTTCATAATTCGACATGCGTATCTCTCTTATATCAGGGAACCTGAGGAAAAAATAAGATACCCTATTAATCAGGTATCCTGATATAAGGGTTAATACCACGATGTAGTGCTCTCTATGTAAAACGCTTATTTTTACAACGCCACTCATTGCATTAATCGAAGCTTGTATTACACAAAATAAGTAAGTAGACTGGGCTACCTACTATTAGCCGAGGTACATCGTGTCAACCAAATCCATCCCTCTTTCTAGTGCTCGCCATAAATTACTTCATGCTGCCGCCGAGTTGTTTTATAACGATGGGCTAGGCGCGAGTGGCATTGATGCTATTGTCAAAAAAGCAGGGGTTGCTAAAAAAAGCCTCTATAACAACTTTGATTCAAAAAACGCCTTGATTTTGGCGTATTTAGAACAGCGTCACACCGAATGGTTAGCCTTATATGAGCAGCGTTTAATCACTGCAACCACCCCTAGCGAGCGCGTGCTAGCCATCTTTGATGCTTACATTGATCATGCAGAATGGGGATACGAAAAAGGATTTAGGGGCTGTGGCGCATTAAACGCTGCTGCCGAATTAAGTACACAACACGTGGGTCGAGATACCGTGCGAAGCCAAAAAGAAACCATCCAAAATTTACTGCATGAACACCTAACGGCTTGTTTTCCCGCCAAAACCGAACAGGTCACTCGTCTTGCTCAGCACCTTTCTTTCGTGCTTGAGGGTGCCGTAGTACGAGCAGGGCTAGAAGGCCAAAGTCGCTGCCTTCACGAGGCTAAACACATAGCTGCCGAGTTGATCCGCTAATGCGCTCCGTCTCTTTTACGCCCAAAACACTTGGCATACTCAGCATTATTTTCGCTTCTTTTCTCTGGGGAACCACGGGGGTATCTGCCACATTTGCTCCAGATGTAAATGCCCTAGCTATAGGTGCTGCTGCCATGGGCATTGGGGGTTTATTGCAAGCGGGCTTGGCAGTGGGGTCTATACGACAGCACTACTCTCAACTGCAGGCTCAGCGCCGTTATTACCTATTAGGAGCACTAACCGTAGCTATTTACCCATTAGCTTTTTATAGCTCTATGCGCTTGGCGGGGGTCACCATTGGTACGGTGATTTCTATTGGCGCAGCACCTATTTTGTCTTTTTTAATTGAAATGGTGATGGAGCAAGCACGTCTCACTCGACGTTGGTTAGGGGCCACCGCATTAGGGCTAACAGGCATTATTTTCTTATGCTTAGCCGATAACTCTACACTGCCTATCAATCCTGCGCAGACACAATTGACGCTAGGTATTATGTTGGGGCTACTTGCCGCCTTAACCTATGCTATGTACTCGTGGGCAGCCCGTCGCTTGATGCAACAAGGAGTCCCCAGTCGCGCTGCAATGGGCACTATTTTTGGGCTGGGGGGTATGCTGTTAATGCCTGTGTTATTTTTTACCGGTGCCGCGTTCTTAGACTCGTGGCAAAACTTAACCGTAGGCCTGTATATGGCGCTCATTCCCATGTTTTTGGGCTATGTCTGTTTTGGCTATGGCTTAGCCCATGTTCAAAGCAGCACAGCGATTACCATTAGCTTAATAGAACCCATGATTGCCGCTCTCTTGGCGGTGGTTATTGTGGGCGAACGCTTAACGTCTTTAGGTTGGATAGGCATCACATTAATTATTTTTTGCTTAGTGTGTATTACCTGGCCTAACCGCGCCGATAAATCTTAAAGTGCTTGATTTAGCTTAGTTGAATAAAAGGTTAAAGGGTGCTCTACCCCAACGGGCAAAGGGGTAGGTAACTGAATATCTGCCAAGGTATAGCCTTTTAATGTGGTAATAAAAGCCACTTTGGCCTCGTGCAATACATGCTTTAGCTGACAACTGACTGTAATAGCACAGGTATTTTTATTACCAAAACACTCCACTATTTCTAACGGTTCTAATTTTTCTATTAATTCGCCTAAGTTAATGTGTTGTGGCGCTTTGCTTAGGCGTAAACCACCGTTTTTACCTCGAATCCCTTGCAAATAGCCTGCTTGAGTTAAACCTGCCACGACTTTGGCTAAATGAGTGCGTGAAATCGAATAATAATCGGCTATTTCGCTAATGTTCACTAGACGGTCAGCATAAGCAGCCGCATAGAGCAACGTGCGTATAGAGTAATCCGTGTACTGGGTGAGTTGCATAACCGTCCAAAAAAGAAATTTATACCATTAAATATAACATTACTTTTATAGTCATGTTATAACATGACTATTATATTCACCTTTAAGGATATCTTATGCTAACCGAGCAGCAACGCGATTTGATCAAAGCCACTGTACCTGTACTAGAAAGCCAAGGCGAAGCCTTAACACAGCATTTCTACCACATAATGCTTACAGAATACCCCCAAGTACGCCCTCTGTTTAATCAGGCAGCACAAGCTTCTGGGCGGCAACCACGCGCTTTAGCCAATAGTCTATTAATGTATGCCAAGCATATTGATGAGCTAGAACAACTACAGGACTTGATAACCTTAGTCACTCACAAACATGCGTCGTTGCAAATTCAGCCTGACCAATACGCTATTGTTGGCACCTGCCTGCTGCGTGCTATTCAAGAAGTACTAGGACCAGACTTAGCCACTGCCGAAGTGGTCGCAGCATGGGAGTCGGCTTATGTGTCTTTGGCTAATTTATTAAGCCAAACAGAAGAAAGTCTCTATCAACGCACCGAACAAACCGATGGTGGTTGGCGTGGAGAGCGTTTGTTTTATGTTGCCGACAAAGTCCAAGAAAGCAGCATTATTACCTCTTTCTACCTTAAACCCGTAGATGGTAAACCGGTACTGCGCCACCAAGCTGGGCAATATTTAGGCTTTAGATTTATTTTCCCCCAAGGCGAGCAACGCCGTAACTACTCGTTGTCGGCCCCAGCAAATGGGCAGTCTTATCGTATTAGTGTGAAGCGCGAGCCGGGTGGCTTGGTTTCAAACTATTTGCATGATACGGTTCAAGTGGGTGACGAGTTACGCGTCTTTCCACCGTTTGGGCATTTCACGTTGCAAAACACGCAACGTCCAATTGTGTTGTTATCCGCCGGTGTAGGCATCACGCCAATGATCCCGCTCTTAGAAGAGGCTCTTGGTACAGGCCAAGACGTCGTATTTGTACATGCTGCGCAAAATCATGACGTTGACCCTTTTTATAATTGGTTATACGAACAAGCCGAACAGCACCCTCAGCTCACTATTTTCAAATGTTATGAAAACAATGACTCAGGCAAAGCGCATCACGAAGGGATGCTAAATGAAGCCTTATTAGGCTCGTTATTACCACATACCAATGTTGACGTGTATTACCTAGGCCCGACCCCTTTTATGGCTTTTATTCGACGTAGCCTAGAAAACCTAGGAGTTCCAGCCACTCAGTGCTATTACGAGTTTTTTGGTCCCGCAGAAGCCCTCGACTAATTTTGTTGTGTGCTTTATATCTATAAAGGATTTGTATGGAATCCCCCTCTAAGCAGGTGCTTTTAGACCTTTCTCCTTTTAAAACGGGCTTAGCATTCCGGCCTTTTTTCTGGCTGGGGTCGGTGTATTTGATCTTGGCCTTATTAGTGTGGCTATCCTTTTGGCGTGGCAATGCTCCTTTGCAGCCACTAGGAGGCATGGTCTGGTGGCATCAACACGAAATGCTTTTTGGCTTTGTTTGCGCAATTGTGGCTGGTTTTCTACTTACAGCCGTGCAAACTTGGACAGGCTTAGCCAGCCTAAAAGGACCTGCTTTAGGTGGGGTGGTTGTTCTGTGGTTGGCAGCGCGGATTGTACTTGCCTTTCCTATGGGGTTGGATCCAGTTTGGCCGATGATACTTGATGTAGCTTTTTTACCTGTGGTGGCATTGGTTTTAGCTAATCTAGTCGTGCGCGCTAAAAAATGGCGTAATTTAGTCTTTGTGCCAGTGCTCTTGGTTTTAACGGGCGCAAATTTCGCTATGCATTGGGGCCAAATGCATGCCATCCCTCAGCTAGTACAAGCCAGTGCGCACTTAACTATTTGGTTAATTGTTAGCTTAATTGTGCTGTTAGGGGGACGGGTCATTCCCTTTTTTACCTCACGCGCTCTCAACCTAAACCTGGCTCCTGTGCCAAACTACTATGAAAAGCCAGCCATAATCAGTACGTTATTGCTTAGCGTGCTTATGCTTGTGCAAGTACTAGGCGGCTCTAGTCCTACTTGGCTTCTTAGTCTACTACTGTGTGGCCTTATTATTAGCAACACAGCCAGACTTGTCTCATGGCAGCCATTACGCTGTTGGCGTCATCCTTTATTGTGGGGCCTGCATCTAAGCTATGGGTTTATTATTGTAGGTGCCGTGTTGTGGTTATTACATATATGGCAAATAGTGGCTTTGGATTTCGCCGTCCATGCTTTAACCATAGGAAGCATGCTAGCCATTATTCTTGCCATGATGGCACGTGTCAGCCTAGGTCATACAGGGCGTCCCATGAAAGCGTTACCAGGTCTGAGTGCAGCCTTATTATGCGTGTTCGTTGCTGCGGTAATACGCAGTCTATTGCCTATTTGGTGGCCCCAATGGAGCCTAAATGCGTATCAGCTTAGCTTAGCCCTGTGTTTATTAGCATTTAGCTGGTTTTTAATTCATTACACTGTGCCGCTCTGGAGCGCCCGCGTCGACCAGCGCCCCGGCTGATAGACTATAGACCTCAACCCGATTGCGACCCTTGTGTTTGGCTTTATAAAGCATTTCATCAGCAAATTTTAAAACTGCTGGAATATCGTTTGAATCACGCGGCCACGAGGCCACACCCAACGAAATAGTAATCCCTCCTACTGGAGGGATGACGGTGGCCTCGACTTTGACACGTAGACGTTCAGCAATTTGCGCAGCACCTTTGGCCTCTACCGCAGGCAATACAAGTAAAAATTCCTCGCCTCCCACCCGACAAGGTAAATCTGTCTCGCGCGATACCTCGTGCATAATTTGAGCCAAACGCTGCAGCACCACATCGCCCACATCATGACCAAACGTATCATTGACTCGTTTAAAATGGTCAATATCCACAGAGATCACAGAAAAGAACTCTTTTTTAGACTCAAGATACAGCAAAGTGTGCTCAAGGCTGCGCCGATTATGTAACCCAGTTAAAGGGTCTGTATTTACGTCTTTATTCAGTTTATCGATATTACTTTTAAATAAACTCATGCTTAAAAGCATGGCATTTTTTAATTCTAGCGACTCAAAATACCACGATTTTACTTTTTGAGTTTTCTCTTCCGTTTCTGGCATATGCATACTGCGTGCATTTTCGGCTAATAAGCGTAACGGAGCTGAAATTTGACGGGCACACCACCACACAATTAATAGAACCAATACTGCCACGGGAATGGTTTTATAGATAACGCGCTGCATTAAATTATCTAGAGGTGCAATAGCTGCTGCAAGCGGACGTTGCGCCACCACACCCCATCCAGCGCTAGGAATATAGGCGTAGCCCGCTAGCATTTCTACCCCCTTGCTATTTACCACGGCTAAGCGCCCAGACTCACCCTGTGTTACGGCATTAACAACGGGATTAACCGTCACAATATCGCCGATGCGATTTGACTCGGGGTGATAAATGAGCTGCTTGTCTTGGGTAACCACATATAAATAAGACCCATCGCGGTAATGGTGAGTACCGAGTAATCGATTCAAAATACTCGGTTGGCGCAAATACAAGCTACCCCCTACTAGGCCTAAATACTTACCTTCATTATTAAACATTGGCTGTGAAATAAAAATAATGAAGTTACCCACAGCAGATAGATAAGGCTTGCTAATTAAAGGTTTGTGGTCTTTTAAAGCCTGTTGTACACCCGGTGTTTGAATGCGATCGCCCACAATTTGCAAAGTTCCAGGTGAAGCCGCCAATACCTTTGCCTCGGCATTAATAATTACCACCGAGTTAAAGCTTTCGGTTTGCGTATGCAATCGCTCAGCTTCTTTTCCTAGCAAGGTGGAGTCGTTATAAATGGAAGCGATTCGCTCAGCGCTGACTTTGAGTTGTTGTTGTGCTGCCTGTAGATAGTCTTCAGTACTAGAGGCTAGCTTTTTCGCATAGTTGTAATTGCTTTCTAAGCTGGCATCCACTAGCTGAGCGCGTTGCACCTGATAGCTAGCATAAAAAACGTTTAGAAAAGTTAACACGCCAGTGGCCATTGTCACCACTAAAACCAAACGTAATAAATCTATGTTTTTTTGTACTTTGGTTTTCATATGTGTAGCCTTTGTTTTTCCTACTTGTAGCGCCTATGTATTTATATAGACCATATGAAATAGCGATAAGGCTGTGACCTGTTTTATATCACTTGGCCTAAAAATACATTTTTTACTATTTTTAGATACATTATCACACAACTTTCCAGCATGAATCACTTGGCTTCAGCGCCTTTTTAATTTTTGGCAATTCTAACCTTTCTTAACATTAGCTCTTCTATTTGTGGAAAATCAATACGTTACTTGATAGTGCTCATTAAACTAAGAGCTTTAACTCTTCACCATTCAGATTACGCCTCATGCATGCAGATGTCATTATCATTGGTGCTGGCCCTACTGGCTTATGCTTAGCAAATACATTAGCCCAAGCAGGCTTACACAGCATTGTGTTAGAGCGTCAGGCGCTGACGGCTATCAGCAAACCCGCCTTTGATGGCAGGGAAATCGCATTAACCCATGCCTCGCGCCATTTTCTACAGCAATGGGGGCTATGGGATCGAATTGACCCCTCTGCTATAGCAGACCTGCGCCATGCGCAAGTCCTTGATGGTCCCGCATTAAGCGGCATGACCATCCACGCTGAGCTAGGCAGGAAAAAACAATTAGGTTGGCTGGTGTCCAACTACTTACTGCGTCAAGCAGCCTATGACTGCATTGCACTTCAGAACCGAGTGCAACTCATCACAGATGTAAATATAGAAAGCACTCTCGTTCACACAAATCACATTGAGCTACGTTTAAACAATGGCGCATTGCTTCGAGCCCCATTAGTCGTGGCGGCAGATAGTCGGTTTTCAGAAACACGGCGTGCTATGGGCATCCAAGCCCATGTGCGTGACTTTGGCAAAAGCATGATGGTGTGTAGAGTGAAGCTTGCCCAACCTCATCATCAAATTGCGTGGGAGTGGTTTGGTTATGGTCAAACTCGGGCTTTATTGCCATTGAATGACCAATGCGCATCAGTGGTGCTGACGCTCAATCACAACGCCATGCAACAGTTGCTCGCTTTACCCGAGAATGAGTTTGATGCTGCCATTAGTGACCACTACGAGTTTAAATTAGGTGCCATGCGGCGCATCAGCGAACGGTTCGTATACCCCTTGGTTGGGGTATACGCCGCACAATTTCACGCACCACGTTTTGCCTTAATTGGTGATGCTGCAGTAGGAATGCATCCTGTAACCGCTCATGGGTTTAACCTAGGTCTAAGCAGCGTAGCCAGCCTAGCCCACTATCTTATTCGTGCGCATCGGGCTGGTCAGGATCTGGCCGACCCTAAACATCTAGCGGCTTATACACGCCAACACCACCAACGCTGCTTTCCTTTGTTTGCTGCTACCAATTTGGTGGTGTCCTTGTATACCAATGACCTGCCCCCCGCCCGAATGATGCGCCAAGCTATCTTAAAAGCAGCCGATACATTGACGCCATTTAAACGCTTTATTGCTACGCGCTTAACGGGTTAAAGCTCTGGTTTAGGTTGAGCACTTTCAGCGGCGCGTTGGCTTTGAGCAAGCGCATCCACCATGTGGATATTTGCAGGAGCTGAATTACCGTCTTTATCGCGCCCAAAATGCACTACAGTTTGTGGGTAGGGGATTTCAATACCGGCCGCATCAAAATGCTGCTTCAACAAGCGGTTAAAGCTGCGTTGTACGGCCCATTGCATACCTGGTGCAGTTTTAATTAATACGCGAATGGTAGCGCCAGCACTGCCTAAAGTAGTAACACCTGGAATACTGATGTCTTCTAAGATGTAATCCGCCACCTCTGGGTCGCGTTTTAAATCAGCAAAAGCCGCATGCATATGCTCCATCACATCATCCACCGACTCGCGTAAACTGATCAAGTATTCCCCATGATGGTAACCATAATCCCGCGTATGATTTGCCACGCAGTCAATGCTTGAGAACGGCACCAAATGGTAACCGCCGTCTAGTGTACGAATCACCACCGACCGTATGGTCAATTTCTCAACCACGCCAAATAACCCTGCAACCTCCACCACATCGTTTTGGTTCATGCCATTTTCAAGCTGAATAAACACACCTGTAATCACATCCTGAACCAGTTTCTGGGCTCCAAAACCAATGGCTAAACCCACCACCCCTGCGCCAGCAATAAGAGGGCCAATATCAATGCCAACCTGTGAAAGCACAATTAACACCGTTAAGGTCACAATCACAATCGCCAGCGCGTTTCTAAACAGCATTAATAAGGTTTTTTCACGTTCCGTAGGCATCTTAGCGCCTGCCGCACACGCTAACCGATGCTCAATCATGCTAGCTAATAACGTCCAACTTAGGGCGGCCATACTGAGCACCACCACAACGCGGATAAATGTGTTCAAAACCGCTTGGCCGTGCGCAGAGAGCAACCACCCCTTTAAATTAAAGAGTTTCCACGCATCAAATACACACAACAACATGCCGATCACTATGACTAATCGCATTACGCGCAGCAAAGCGGGCACGTAGGAGTTCAGACGCTCTTCCAATAAAGGAAAGTTGCTTTGCCAGTAAGCAGGTAAATGCAAACGGTGGTTGGCTAGGATGCTCAACACTAAGGACAAAATACCGCCTATTAAAAACACCAATAAGGTCTGGGCACTGGCTTGAGCCATAAACACCAACGCATTGTCATGTGTGATCTGAGTCACCACCAGCAGCGCTGTGAAATAGAGCATTGCCACCCACACCCAGAGACGCCCCATAATGCGTAATAGCGTTCCCATCACAGCATTTTCTGTTTGTGCCGCCTGATCTAAAAAAGTAGCCGTTACGGAATGACGTTTGGCCCACAACACACGAATGGCATACATATAAACACCAATAGCCAATACTGTGCCCACCACATTAGCCACTGCAGTGGATAATATGACGCCCAGTAAAGGCACTAAGACTCGCAGCCCGTATCCCCCTAGATTAACAACCACACTGAACCAACGGTTCCAAAATTGTGCACTGGTAGACCCAATGGGCAGCAAACGTAACTGTTCATAACGTGTAGAAAATACCGCTCGGCTTAAAGATTTCAAGCCTTCTACCAAAACAAATGCCGTCAAAAACTGCATGCTTAAAAAAGCACGTGAAGAGCTAGGGTCTGCACTGATTAAGCCAACCACTCCGATATAACCAACAAAGGTAGCCCCCGCAATAGTAGCCCAGTCCACAGATAACGCTGCGGCCACAGCCAGCAGCTTTCTAAAACGTAACGAACGTGCTAATACCCAATGACCCCGGACTGGAGACCGATGAGCCCAATCATTAAGTCGAGCAAATAAAGGCGTTACTACGCGTCGAGCTACGCCATACACCACAAAACTTAGCGCAATGACGATGAAAAGACTCAGCACAGGTGCACGCCAACGTTTAATTTGCTCTATTTTTTGTGGGTTCTGAGTAATCACATCTTTTAGGACTGCCCACGACGCTTTTACATCCACGTGCAATTGATACGCAAAATATTGCAACGCCGTCATCCATTGGCCCGAGGTATTGCTTGTTATTTCTGGCTCTGGATCATGTACAGCTACAGGTTCAGCAGGTGATGGTGCTACCGTAGTGGTTGCAGGCTCTTCTTGTGCTAAACCACGTAATTCTTGTATTAGCTGATCTCGCAGCGCATCGTTTTCTAGCACCTCAGCTAAGCCTTCATAGCTTAACCTTGATTCAGCTTGCCTAGGCTCTGCGTTCTGAGACCAAGCTGTTGTACTTGTTAATAAGGTAGCGCCAACCAATAAAAAAACGAGCATAAATGCTCGTAATAAAAACAGTTTGCCGCATCGTAAAGTAGCGTTATCTGTCATAAAAAACACCAAATTAGATTAAACATTTATCAATGCAAAGCTCATTAACAGAGTAGCACTGATAAAATAAAAAGCCCACCTCCAACAAAAAAGGCCATTGAGAACTCAATGACCTTTTGGGCGTAATAAAATGGTTAACGTCTAACGACCAAATCGTTAATAACGCGGCTTACGCCTTTAGTAGAGCGAGCCACTTCGCCTGCCCGTGTTTTTTCACGCTCAGATTTTGCAAAACCAGAAAGCTGAACAACACCACCATCAATGGTTTTTACATTGATGTTCGCTGCAGAGGTGTCAGGATCATTCGCTAAACGTGCTTTGACTTCGGCCGTAACCGCAGCCCCGTCCACATATTCACCTACTGTTTCTTGATTACGCACAACGGAACAACCTGCTGTTAAAGCTATTGATGAGCCTAACAATAAAGCCAGCGCGATTTTTTTAGTTGCGTTCATAGCAGTGTCCTTTTAATGATGAAAGAAATGGCTAACTACGCGTAAAACTACACACGACTACAGATGTAACCTCATCTTAAAGGAAACAAGCAAAGGCTGTCTGTAACCAAAAACAGCAAAACCCAACTAAAAAACAAAAAACTTTACTGAGGCGTAGTCGCTAGATCTAACTGAGCTACTTCCCCAATCACAATTAAAGCGGGGCGTTGAGCAGCTTGGGCCAACTGAGGTAATTCGCTTAGTTGACCCCGTGCTACGGTTTGGGTAGCTAAGGTTCCTTGGCTAATAATAGCAATAGGTGTACTGCCGGCTCTGCCATGCGCCATCAGCTTGGCACTGATTTCAGTGGCTTTGATTGTGCCCATATAGATCACTACAGTTTGACGTTCTTGTGCTAAACAGGCCCAGTTCACTTCGTGCCCATCCGGACGACAATGCCCTGTTACCATCACCACCGACTGAGCATAAGACCGATGCGTTAAAGGAATGCCTGCAGCAGCGGTAGCACCCAAAGCAGCTGTCACACCAGGAATGACTTGGTAATCCACCCCAGCTTTCTGCAATACCTCTACCTCCTCGGCACCGCGCCCAAACACAAATGGATCGCCGCCTTTTAAGCGCACCACTCGTAAACCTTGTTGCGCATAATGCAGCAACAAGCGATTGGTTTCCTCTTGGGGCACACTAGGGTGATGCGCTCGCTTGCCCACGGCAATACGTTGCGCATCACGTCGTATTAAGTCCAATACCCCTGGCCCAACCAACGCATCGTACAACACCACATCCGCAGCCTGTAGGGCCTGATAGCCTTTTAAACTCAGTAAACCAGCATCACCTGGGCCCGCCCCTACCAAGCTCACTAGCCCTTGGGGCGTCTGCAAAGAGGCTTGGTCCAGCTCGCTCAAGAGATGAGCCGACGCTGCGTCCCATTGCGCCTGAGCCACCAGATGCGAAAACTTAGGTTGATTAAATAGACGCTCCCAAAACAAACGGCGTGCCAATAAGGTAGTAAGCTGTGTTTTTACCTTTGACCGAAAACGCTGAGCAAGCTGTGCCATCGCACCCAAATGCTGTGGTAGCTCTTGTTCGAGTTTTTGACGAATTTGGCGTGCCAACACTGGAGCTGCGCCCCCCGTAGAAATAGCAATTTGCACGGGTGAACGATCCACAATAGCCGGCACAATAAACTGACATAACGTTGGGTCATCCACCACATTGACTAAACGTAAATAGGTCTCTCCGGCCAAGGCGACTTGTTGGTTTAGGTCGGCGTTGTTCGTGGCAGCAATGGTCAATACCGCTTGGTTTACATCATTATCCTGAAACTCTTTTTTCCACCAACTAGCCTTACCCTCATCTACCAACGCTTGCACCTCTACCCCTAGGTGCTGCGCAATAATTTTTATCTGTGCCCCTGCTTGGCATAATAATTCTATTTTTCTATATGCCACCTCTCCAGCCCCAACCACTAATACCGGTCGATTTTTTAATGAGGCAAAAATAGGAAAGTAATTCATGCTAGACCTACGTGAAATGAGAAACAAGTCATTCAGTGTAGGACGTAGTTTCTATAACTCTTATATTAAATATTTTTATCTATTTTATGTTCTTAGTTATATATAAATGGGTAATGGTATTTATTAAGTTATTTTTAAATCGCAATATAAATAGAACCAGATAATCGATAAGTTGCCTGTCATGTCTACCTACAATGAGTTTCTATTGATTCATTTATTGATGTATGACCATGACTTCACTGGCCCCTGTTCGTTTCTGGCAAATTCCACAAAGCACCGCAGCTGACTTTGCGCGGCTACCCGCCTTGGTTGCCACCTTAGAGCGCGACTTAACCCAATGGTCGCAGCGTTTTCGTCGCATCACCTTAGCCAATAGCCTAGCCATTGAAGACATCATCATTATTGATACGTGTGTGCGCTTAGGTTTGGCTATTGATGTTTTTATCTTAAACACAGGCAAACTGCATGCAGAATCACAGCATTACTTAGCCACATTACGCACTCATTACGCAGGGCTTTCCTTTGTGGAATATGAGCCCGATTTGAATCAGTTGGATCGCTTTGCACATCAGCACGACTTTTCCGACATCTACCTTCATCTTGAAGCCCGTAAAGCCTGTTGCTATGCACGAAAAATAGAACCTTTACAACGCGCCTTACAGTCTTACGATGCATGGATTACCGGTCAACGACGCGAACAAGCAAGCACGCGCACGCAATTGCTTAAAGAAGAATGGGACGCGGCGCATCAGCTAGCAAAACTCAATCCCCTAGCAGCGTGGGCCCAGCATGATATCTGGGCTTATGCCTCGCACTATCAGCTCCCCCATCATCCACTGTATGCCCAAGGCATTCCCAGTATTGGCTGTGAGCCGTGTACTAAACCCATACGTCAGGGTGAAGACTTACGTGCTGGCCGCTGGTGGTGGGAAAACCAAAACAGTAAAGAATGCGGTCTGCACGCGAATTAATTGCTATTTATCTCCATATTTTTGTATTCATAAGAGCTGATTCATGTCGCTACTTCATAACCATCATTTGAACTGGCTAGAAGCCGAGTCCATTTATATTATTCGTGAAACCATTGCAGAAGCACGCCGCCCTGCTTTGCTTTTCTCTGGAGGCAAAGACTCGGTGGTGCTACTCGCTCTGGCATGTAAAGCCTTTGAAATCTCAGGACACCCTTTGCACCTGCCGTTTAGCTTGCTCCATGTAGATACCGGCCACAACTATCCTGAAGTCATTCGTTTTAGAGATGAAATAGTGGCTCGCACCGGAGCCCATTTGATCGTGGCCCATGTCGAAGACTCCATTCAACGAGGCTCTGTGGTGCTACGTCATGCCAATGACTCTCGCAATGCAGCACAAGCCGTCACGTTGTTAGAAGCCATTGAAACGCATCAGTTCGATGCCTTAATGGGCGGTGCCCGACGCGATGAAGAAAAAGCACGTGCCAAAGAGCGCATCTTTTCTTTCCGCGACGAGTTCGGACAATGGGATCCAAAAAACCAACGCCCAGAGCTGTGGTCGCTCTATAACACACGCCTACATCCCAACCAAAATATGCGCGTGTTTCCCATTTCGAATTGGACTGAGCTTGATGTGTGGCAATACATAGAGCGTGAGCAGCTTGACCTACCAAGCATTTACTTTGCTCACGAACGCGAAGTGGTTGAACGCAATGGTTTGTTAGTTCCTATTACGCCACTTACCCCTATGCAAAAAGGGGAACAAAGCCAAGTACGGTCCGTACGCTTTAGAACAGTAGGCGATATTAGCTGCACTTGCCCGGTCGCCAGCACGGCCCGTTCCGCTTACGACATTATTTTAGAAACCGCTCAAAGCACGCTCTCTGAACGCAGTGCCACACGCATGGACGATAGGGTTTCCGAATCCGCCATGGAAGAACGCAAGCGTGCCGGTTACTTTTAACTTTACTTCTACTCAGGATCAACCATGACTGTAGAACAAAATCCCGTACTGCGTTTGATCACCGCGGGCAACGTCGATGACGGTAAGTCCACCTTAATCGGGCGCTTACTCTATGACAGCCAGACCCTGTTGAGTGATCAAATCGATCAGCTTCACCATCACCAAAGCCCCACGGAGCTTCCTGATTTTGCTGCATTGACCGATGGGCTATCGGCAGAGCGTGAACAAGGTATCACCATTGATGTGGCTTACCGTTACTTCAATACATCCAAAAGAAAATTTATCTTGGCTGATGCACCAGGTCATGAGCAGTACACCCGCAATATGGTGACGGCCGCCTCTACCGCAGACGCAGCCATAGTACTGATTGATGCAAGCCGCCTCGATCTGACTCAACAACCCTTACGTTTATTACCGCAAACTTTACGTCATAGTGTGCTGCTTAAACGATTGAATTGCCCACAGATCGTGGTGGCCGTCAACAAGCTCGATTTAGTGCAGTATGACCAAGCTGTGTATGAGGCTATTGTCTCGGCCTATACTCAACTCGCCAAACGTTTGCACATCACGCATGTGCATTTTGTGCCCATTTCTGCCTTGCAAGGCGACAACATTGTGCACCAAAGCCAGCGTATGCCTTGGTATACCGGCCCAAGCTTATTAGATTTATTGGCAACACTACCTAGCCAACAATCGCAAATGTCCTCTCGCTCTTATGAGCCTGGCTTATTCCCAGTACAACGAGTAGCGCGTCAAGACGGTAGCCAGCAAAACGATTTTAGAGGCTATCAGGGCCGCTTAGAGCAAGGCCGACTTGAGGTAGGCCAACGCATTCGTGTCTTACCTAGCCAACAAAGCAGTACCATTCGAGCGTTGTATGGAGTACGTGGCGCTCAATCAAGCGCTGAAGTCGGGGATGTATTAACCATTACGCTAGCTGATGAGCTGGATATTTCACGTGGTTCTAGCATTGTCGCCTTTGACCATCCTATTCAAGCCAGCCAATACCTTGAGGCCACCGTATGTTGGTTTGACGACATAGCCCTTAACCCCAGCCGTAAATACTGGTTAAAGCACAGCACTCAAACCGTTTATGCCAAGGTAACACAGCTGCATGGGCTCTTGGATTTGTCTGACTTAGAAGAAAAGCCAACGCAAGCCCCACTAAAAATGAATGATATTGCACGTGTCAGCTTACGCCTACAACAACCTATTGCTGCTCATCGCTACGTGGACCATCAGGCATCAGGAGCTTTTATATTGATTGATGAAGCAACCCACCAAACTGTAGCGGCAGGCATGATTGAACACAGTGATGGAGCTCCCGCATGATTGCCTCCGATGATTTATTAAAGCACGTACATGCTCTAACCGACCCTGAGCTAGCCTGGCTTTCCGGTTACTGTTGGGCACGCCTGCAAAAAGAACCGCTTTTAGACTCTGTAGCTCAGACTCAAATCGCGCCGCCCCCTCATGCCGTAAGCGAGGCCGCAGTTGTACCACGTCAAGTTTTAATCCTGTCTGGCTCTCAAACAGGCAATGCGCGTCGTGTCGCCGAGCAGTTACATGAGCAACTGCAAGGCCTACACGCTACGCTTCGTTTAGAAAACCTAGGGGATTACAAGGCCCGTCAATTAACCGAAGAAGACATTGTATTAGTGGTCTGTTCTACCCAAGGCGAAGGCGACTACCCCGAAGAAGCCATTTCGTTTGCTAAGTTTTTATTTGGTAAACGGACACCTGAATTAAGCCAGCTAAGCTTTGCTGTCTTGGCCTTGGGCGATAGCTCTTACCCTTTGTTTTGTGAAGCGGGCAAACAGTTAGATGAACGTTTAGCTGCATTGGGAGCCACTCGGTTATTTGACCGTGTGGATTGCGATCTCAGCTATGAAGCTGCAGCCACACAATGGCGTCAAGATATTCGCGGGGTGCTACACGAACAACTAACGTTACGTCATACACCTGCAGTACCAGACGCCTCAAATGAAGTGGCTACGCTTTCTGCGCAATACACTAAAGACAAACCGTTCCACGCTACGTTACTAAGCAAACAAAAAATCACCGCGCGCTCAGCTAATAAAAACGTGCAACATCTGGAAATTGACTTGGGCGACTCTGGCATACAGTATCAGCCCGGCGATGCACTGGGTGTCTATGTGCGCAATACACCTGATCTAGTGCAATCGTTTTTAGACGCGCTTCCTTTCACAGGTGAGGAAACGGTACAGTTGGGCACTGGACTAGAGTTAACACTTCAAGACGCCCTAAGTCAGCATCTTGAGCTCACGCAAAACTCTGCGGTAATGGTAAAAAAATGGGCTGAGCTCAGCCAAAACTCTGAGTTATTACAATGCATTACTGAACCAACGGCATTGGACACATTGGCTCGGCATACGCCATTGCTTGCACTCATACAGCGTTATCCTGCTGCAGCGCTTAGCGCTCAAGCATGGGTGGACTTTTTACGCCCTCTTACTCCGCGTATGTATTCCATTGCCTCATCCCAAGCCGAAGTGGGCCCAGAAGTCCATCTCACCCTCGGTCTGGTGCAATACACACATGAAAATCAGCCCTATGCAGGGGCGGCCTCAGCGTATTTAGGCTTGCAGTTAGAAGAAGGCGATGAACTTGAAGTCTTTGTAGAGCCTAACCCTCGTTTTAGGCTACCACCCGACCCAAGCACTCCCATCATTATGATTGGTTCTGGCACAGGTATTGCACCCTTTCGTGCTTTTATGCAGCAACGCGAAGCGGACGAAGCCAGTGGTGGCGCTTGGCTTATTTTTGGCAATCAGCGCTTTACTGACGATTTTCTTTATCAAAGTGAATGGCAACGCTGGCACAAACTAGGACTGCTACAACACACCCATTTTGCTTGGTCACGCCAAAATCCCAATGTTAAGACCTACGTCCAACATCGTGTTCAAGAGCAAGGCGCTACCCTCTGGCAATGGCTACAACAAGGCGCGCACGTGTATGTGTGTGGCGATGCAAACCACATGGCTAAAGACGTTGAAGCTGCCCTGATTGCTCTTATCCAAACGCATGGCGCACTGGATTCAGGAGACGCTGAAGCCTATCTCGATCAGCTGCGTGACGAGCGCCGTTATCAACGTGATGTTTATTAATAAGTGATGATTATGAGTAACTCGACTTCTTCCACCGATCCTCGTGCTCGCCTTCCCGATGCACCGTTGTCAGATAACGAACGTCTAAAACAGCAAAGCCAACATTTGCGGGGCAGCATTCGTCAGGACTTAAGCGATGAGTTAACCGGCGGTTTTACTGGCGATAACTTCCAACTCATCCGCTTTCATGGCATGTACGAACAAGATGACAGAGACGTGCGTACTGAACGGTTAGAGCAAAAGTTAGAGCCACTGAAAAACGTCATGCTACGGTGCCGATTACCGGGCGGCATTATTAGCCCCAAACAATGGCTAGGCATAGACCAATTTGCTAGCGAACATACCTTGTACGGCAGTATTCGTTTAACCAACCGTCAAACCTTTCAATTTCACGGCGTATTAAAAAACAACATCAAACCCATGCACCAATGGTTACACCATTTAGGCTTGGACTCTATCGCCACAGCTGGCGATGTGAATCGTAATGTGCTGTGTACCTCTAACCCCATCGAGTCCTCATTACACCAAGAGGCCTATGAATGGGCAAAAAAGATTTCTGAACATCTACTGCCTCGCACTCGGGCTTATGCAGAAATTTGGCTTGATGGTGAAAAGCTACATAGTAGTGAAGACGAAGCCGAACCTATTTTGGGTGATACTTATTTACCTAGAAAGTTTAAAACTGCTGTCGCTATCCCCCCTCAAAACGATGTGGATATACACGCCAACGACCTTGTTTTTATTGCTATAGCGGAGAACGAGCAACTGGTTGGTTTTAACGTGTTAGTCGGCGGTGGCTTATCTATGGAACATGGCAATGAAGCCACCTACCCTAACACCGCTAAAGAACTCGGTTTTGTGAGTCTAGAACATACGCTAGCAGTAGCGGAAGCTGTGGTTACGACCCAACGAGATTGGGGGAATCGCAGTAACCGTAAAGCCTCTAAAACGCGTTATACCTTAGAGCGAGTGGGTGTAGATGTGTTTAAAGCCGAAGTCGAACAACGCATGGGTTGCCGCTTTGAGCCTATTCGGGCCTACGCGTTTACAGAACGCGGTGATCGTATTGGCTGGCAACAAGACAGTAACGGTTTGTGGCACTTAACACTTTTTATCGAGAGCGGACGCCTATTGGATTTTCCAGAGCGCCCTCTTAAGTCGGGTGTAGCCGCTATTGCCCGTATTCATCAAGGCGATTTTCGGTTAACCGCCAATCAAAATCTTATCGTGGCTCATGTTGCACCAGAACATAAAGCTCAAATAGAACAGCTTGCGATAGAGCATGGTCTGATGGACGCCCACCTACGTTCACAACGCCATGCTTCGATGGCTTGTGTATCACTTCCCACCTGCCCCCTTGCTATGGCTGAAGCAGAACGCGTTTTGCCCTCGTTTACTGATCAAATCGAAGCGCTATTAACCAAACATAAACTTGATAACGAAGCCATTGTTTTCCGTATTACGGGCTGTCCCAATGGCTGTGGGCGAGCAATGCTAGCAGAGATTGGGCTAGTTGGTAAAGCAATTGGCCGTTACAACCTACACCTTGGTGGCAACCGAATTGGCACACGTATCCCTCGTCTCTACAAAGAAAACATCAGCACAGAAGAAATACTGCAGCACTTGGATGAGCTGATCGGGCGCTGGTCGCGCGAACGGGTCGATGCCGAATGTTTTGGCGACTTTGTGGTTCGTGTTGGGGTAGTGGCTGCCGTGATCGACCCACCCCGGGACTTTTACTCTTCGCACTAACTCAGCTACAGGCCACACACCATCGTGCGTGGCCTTTTTACTATTTTACTTCTTCCATTTTTTGTACTTCGTTTTTATTAATGTGGACTTCTTTGCCGTCTTTTTTATAGCGAATAAAGTCGTCCTTGCTATTGACCTTGGGTTTGTCAGGGGCGACCACCGTACGGCCATCTGTAGTGGTAATTTCTGTTGGGGTGGAACAACCCGCTAGAACTAAAGCGCCTGTACAAACTAAGCCAATCCAGTATTTATTTCGCATACGATCTCTCCTTTTCAGACAGTGACCCTAATAGCTTAACCAGATGTAGTCTTTAACGTCTGTAAGCATACGCCTCGATTTATTTCACGGGGCTGAGTGGGCTGTCATGGGATCCGCAGAGGGCGGTGCAACGGTATACAAGGTTTGTGTGGGGAAAGCAAAGTCAGCCCCATGTTGATGAACGAGGGCAATAATTTTTAAATACACCTCTTGCTGTACCTCAAGCCACTCAGCCCATTCTGTGGTTTTAGTAAAGCAGTACACCATGATATTTAACGAGGAATCCGCAAAGGCATTGAAATAAACCAATGTGGTTTGAGTATGATCAAGCTGATCGTTTTGCGCTAACATGGTACGTATCGCTTGCACAATGGCCTCGATTTTATCAGCATCGTCATAACGCAAACCGATCGTAGCCGTAATGCGTCGATTCGTCATACGCCCCGGATTTTGTACACTGATCGAGGAAAATAAGGAATTAGGAACATACAAAGGGCGCTGATCAAAGGTTTGGATTTTCGTAATACGCCAACCAATTTCCTGTACCGTGCCCTCGATTTCTCGATCCGGCGAGCTGATCCAATCGCCAATATTAAACTGTCGATCATAAAACAGCATTACCCCCGAAAAGAAGTTGCTGAGCACATCTTTACTGGCCAAACCTAATGCAATACCACCAATGCCTCCGAACGCCATCAGGCCCGATAAACTAAGCCCAAAATGCTCGCCCAAGCTTAAAGCCATAATAAAAAACAGAATGATTTTTAGAATTCGAGAAATCAATCGAGCGGTGGTGGGATCATTGCCTTTGCTAATTTGATTTTTTTCCATCAAATTAATAAGTAAGAAAGCTAAGCGCAATACGGCAGTAGCGATCAGGATTAACGTGGCCCAATTAATAGGGTTCAATAGACTTTGATGAAGGTGGTAATCACTGACTGCATCTTGAACCAGCTTGCGGCCCGATAAGATAAGCAACACCAAAAAAGTGGTCTGCAAAGCATGCAGCGTTATTTTTCTGGTCATGCTTAGGTGCCGTTTATGCAAGCGCAGTCGTAGTACAGCCAGCGCAGCCAAACACAACAATGCTGCTATAACGGCAACAGCATATTTAAAAAGGAGATCTTCAGTCATAGGGGATGTTTTTATTATCGAATAATGCGGTCGAGTTAAGCATACGTTTGTGGAGAATAACACGCCCTTTTGAAGCTCACGCTTGACCTTAACCTTAGGTTAAGCTTTAGCCTATATAGAGAGTTATTGTACTGGTCTAAAAAAGCGTCGCTTTGCCCATGGACCGCGTCTGTCAGGAACCGATTATGTCTACTACCCCACACACTACCCTGCATTCCCATACATTACCCATCGAAGGCATGAGCTGCGCTTCGTGTGTAGGTCGAGTCGACAAAGCGTTACGTGGGGTCGCCGGTGTTCATGAGGTAACCGTAAACCTAGTCACTGAACAAGCGGTGGTGCAAACCACGCCTGACACCACCACCGCCGCCTTAATAGACGCCGTCACAGCAGCTGGCTATCCAGTCAAACCACAGCGTATCGAGCTTGCTATTGCCGATATGAGCTGTGCCTCGTGTGTGGGTCGGGTGGAACGGGCTTTAGCGGCGGTGCCCGGAGTGCTTGAGGTGAATGTGAACCTAGCCACTGAGCGGGCCACGATTCAGGGTGTAGCCTCTGCTGAAGCCCTAATTGCCGCAGCAGACAAAGCCGGTTATCCCGCGACGGCGATTACGGACACCACAACCGACGCGACTCAACATAAAAAAGAACAAGAAGCCCTTACCTTAAAGCGGCATTTGTTGATTGCTGCTGTGTTTACTTTGCCTGTGTTTTTCATTGAAATGGGGGCGCATGCTATTCCAGCCATCCATACATGGCTCAACCAACATCTAGGTCAACAGCTAAATTGGTATGTGCAGTTCGCTTTCACCACGGTGGTGTTGTTTTATCCCGGTCGCTCTTTTTATCAGTTGGGCCTACCAGCACTCAAACGCCTGACCCCCGATATGAATTCACTCGTCGCAGTGGGCACACTGGCAGCCTACGGCTACTCGGTGATTGCCACCTTTGTGCCTGCGCTCCTGCCCGCGCAAACTGTGCATGTGTACTACGAGGCAGCGGCCGTTATTGTGACCCTTATTTTGCTAGGACGCTACTTAGAAGCGCGTGCTAAAGGGCGTACCTCGGCGGCCATTCAACGCTTAGCCGGTCTTCAGGCCAAAACCGCTCGGGTATATCGCGATGGGCAAAGTCACGAAATAGCTATTGCAGAGGTACGCGTAGGCGATGTGATTGAGGTACGACCTGGTGAGCGTATTCCGGTAGACGGCGTTTTGACCGACGGCCATAGTTATGTGGATGAATCCATGATCTCTGGTGAACCGATTCCGGTCGAGAAAACCCAAGGCGCTGAGCTCATTGGTGGCACGGTCAACCAAACTGGCTCGTTCCAATTTACCGCACAGGCCGTAGGCAGTGCTACCGTTTTAGCCCAAATTATTCGCTTAGTGGAAGACGCTCAAAGCGCCAAATTGCCTATTCAAACCTTGGTCAACAAAGTGACCTTATGGTTTGTACCCGCCGTGATTACCTTGGCTTTGATCACCTTTGGCCTTTGGTGGTGGCTAGGGCCGACCCCTTCATTAACCTTTGCGCTAGTTAATGCTGTGGCTGTGTTAATTGTAGCTTGTCCGTGTGCGATGGGTCTGGCTACGCCCACGTCTATTATGGTGGGCACAGGGCGTGGTGCCGAAATGGGGATTCTCTTTCGTAAAGGCGATGCCTTACAACGTCTCCAAGAGGCGCGTATTGTCGCCGTCGATAAAACAGGAACACTAACTGCTGGACGCCCCGTCCTAACCGATTTCGAGCTACAACGGGGCTATGAACGGGCAGAGGTCTTAAGCTGGGTAGCGTCCATCGAAGCCCGCTCTGAACACCCCATTGCCAACGCCATCGTGGACGCGGCAACCCAGGAAGGGCTAAGTCTATTGCCGGTCGAGCACTTTGAGTCATTAACAGGGTTTGGGGTACGTGCTACCGTAGCACAGCGTCAATTAGAGATTGGGGCAGACCGTCTCATGCACCAATTAGGGCTAAATGTGATTGCGTTCGAGGCCACGGCAGAGCGCCTAGGGCGTGAGGGCAAATCCCCCATGTACGTGGCGGTTGATGGTCAGCTCGCCGCTATTTTAGCCGTCGCCGATCCGATTAAAGACAGCACACCTGCTGCCATCCAAGCGCTGCACCAACAGGGGCTAAAAGTCGCTATGATCACCGGCGATAACCGCCATACTGCACAGGCTATTGCCCAGCAGCTTGGCATTGACGAGGTGATGGCAGAAGTCTTGCCAGAGGGTAAGGTCCAAGCAATTGAAACCTTACGCCAACGTTATGGCACCTTGGCGTTTGTGGGTGATGGCATCAATGATGCGCCCGCCTTAGCCCATGCGGATGTTGGCATCGCTATCGGCACAGGCACCGATGTGGCCATGGAGGCTGCTGAAGTCGTGCTCATGTCGGGCGACTTGATGGGAGTACCTAAAGCCATCGCACTATCACAACGCACCTTACAAAACATCAAACAAAACTTATTTTGGGCCTTCGCCTATAACACCGCACTTATTCCCATTGCAGCGGGTGCTCTCTACCCCAGCTTTGGGCTGTTAATGTCACCTATTTTTGCTGCGGCAGCCATGGCGTTGTCGAGCGTATTTGTATTGGGCAACGCACTGCGTTTACGCCATACAACCTTAACAAAATAAAAACATGCCGTCGCGAGCTACCTGCACATGAGACGGTAGCTCGTCGGCATGGGTCTCTAGCCACTGATCCATTTCATGAGAAATATGAGTCAAATACACTTGCTCTATATCGAGCTCAGCACACATGGCTAGGGCCGAAGGCACATCATTGTGATTGCGGGGTGGGGTGGCTTGAGGCGGGTGCGTACAATCCACAATACAATAACGTAATGGCCGCTGCGCTAACCACGCCTGCGTTTCTGGCGCCAAACCCACTGTATCGGTTAAATACGCCACACGCCCTTTAGCACTTTCAAACACATAACCCATACACGGCCTAGAATGTTGCAAAGGGACCGCTGTAACGCTGACATGGGCGATACGCCGCGACTCAAAAGGCTGCCAGGGTTGGGAAAAATCCAAAATACCCGAATGCTTGTATAAATCAGCAAAACCCACTTCATCCACCGGCCCCCATACAGGCAGTCGTATGTTGACGCCCCAACGCAAATGCAGCAACCCTTGAGCATGATCTGGATGATAATGCGTTTGTAGAATACCAGTCAGCATGGGGGCAGGAAAGAGCTCAGCCAAATCCATACGCCCCCCATCAATCAGCCACTGCTGCCCCGCAATACGCACTACAGCACTGCATGGTCTGCGTCTAAATCGACTGTCCGTGCGGGCCCGTCTGCAAGCCACACACAAACAGTTGTACACAGGCACTTGCGCCGAATCACCGGTACCCAAAAACTCTAAACTTAAACCCATATGCGTTCTCGCCTTGTTGTGTGAATGGTGACTTTATGCAGATTTTTCAGTAGATACTGCAAAGTCTGTGCTTACTACGCTTCGCTTCTCTGTTTAATTAAAACACTGAATGAGTGAAATGATATACACCGTGAAAATAGCAAAGGGGGTCACCATACTACTACCACCCTCGTGGTAGCTATTTTTTCTAATGCCACCTGCGCAATAATCTCCGTATTTTCCCTAGGGCTCGCAATAAACCACACAATGAAATTGTGAGGTAGTATTGAACCAAGCCTATTTGTATATACATTGAAGAGCAAACAACGCGCTATGGAAACTACCTTGCACTACATTCCTGCCTCGGACTTATGCGCCACCCCTTGGAAAAATGGGGGCGGTAGTACCAAAGAAGTGTTCAGCTACCCGCCTCAGAGTCATTTTGAGAACTTCAGTTGGCGCATCAGTATTGCCGCAGTCGAACAAGCAGGCGCTTTTTCGCAATTTGCTGGCATTGACCGCCATATTGTGTTGATTGAGGGGCAAAGCATGGTTTTACATCTGCGCAACTCTAAGCGCACCCAGACTTTAATGCCGTTTCAGCCTTTTGCTTTTGCAGGAGAGGAGCAAATTAACTGTGAATTGCCTACTGGACCAACCTTTGACTTCAACCTAATGGTACGGCGCTCGGAAGCTCAAGGCGAGGTGGTCTGTTGGCACCAGCCTCATCAAGAAAAATTGCGCACAGGTCATTATGTTTTTCACAGTGCTCAAGGAACCCACACCTTGCAAATTAACCAACAACACGTCGCGCTCAAAGCTGGCGACAGCCTCTATCTACCCGTACCTCATACGCCCCCTACTTTGCATTCTGCACCTCAAAATGCAAACAGTGTTTTAGTGGTAGCCCATATACAACCTCTTTAGTCATAAAGGCCAGTTATGTCTGTTAGTCTTTGGAAAAACTGCACCCTAGCGCCAACCGCGCAGCCGGATGAACTCATCACACAAGCCTGCATAGTGGTCAAAGATGACCAAATCCAATGGTTAGGTCCGCTTGATCAACTACCAGTGTCCTATCAGACTCCACACCAAACCCACGACTTACAAGGGCGTTTGGTCACACCTGGGTTAGTGGATTGCCATACGCACTTGGTGTTTGGGGGGCATCGAGCCCGAGAGTTTGCGCTACGTTTAGCGGGAGCCTCTTACACAGAAATCGCCCAACAAGGCGGTGGCATTGTCTCTACAGTAAATGCCACGCGCAGTCTAAGTGAAGACGCCCTTTACCACCAAGCTTTACGCCGTTTACACGCTCTTATGCACGAAGGCGTTACTGCGGTTGAAATTAAATCAGGCTATGGTTTAGATCTAGAAAGTGAAGCCAAAGCGCTACGTGTTGCTCGTCGATTGGCTCAAAACTGCCCTGTAACAATCAGCACAACCTTTTTAGGTGCCCATGCCCTACCGCCTGAGTACACAGGACGTGCCAATGAATACATAGACCTAGTTTGTGATGTCATGATGCCGCAGCTAGCGGCCGAAGGTTTAATTGATGCCGTAGATGTATTTTGTGAACACATCGCCTTCAACCTAGCACAATCAGAACGAGTTTTTAAAACAGCACAATCGCTAGGCTTGCCCGTGAAGATGCATGCCGAACAACTGTCAAATATGGGGGGCTCGGTATTGGCTTCTAAATACCAAGCCCTCTCTACCGATCACTTAGAGTTTTTAGACGAGGCCGGCATTCTTGCCATGAAACAAGCTGGCACGGTAGCCGTACTTTTACCGGGGGCGTTTTACTTTTTACGTGAAACCCAATTACCACCTATAGAGCTTCTACGTCGCCATCAGGTGCCGATGGCGATTTCCACCGACAGTAACCCAGGCACCTCACCTTGCACTTCACTGCTGTTAACAATGAATATGGCCAGTACGCTTTTCAGACTATCCGTACCCGAAGTGTTAGCTGGAGTTACCCAACACGCCGCCCGTGCACTGGGTCATCCAGACGTAACAGGTCAACTAGCAATAGGCCACAAGGCCGATTTTGTGGCATGGGATATCGATGATTTGGCTGAACTGGTGTACTGGATGGGTTTAGAGCGCTGTGCACTGGTGGTGCGCCACGGTGCGATCAGCGTGGATCGGAGATCTGTATGAGCCATCGTGTTATTGCTCCTTGGGCTCGAATTAACCACCATTGGCATCCCCATGTGCTCTTAGCGTGGGATCACAACGGCACGTTAACAGAGGTTAATCTCAACCCCGATACTCCGACTCGCACCACCCTGCCTCATTTAGCAGGCCCAGTCATTACGGGTATGCCTAATCTGCACTCACATGCATTTCAAAGCGCCATGGCAGGATTAACGGAATACCGCGGTCAGGCCCAAGACAGTTTTTGGAGTTGGCGCGACCTTATGTATCGTTTTGCCGCACAACTGCAACCCGAGCACATCGCCGCCATTGCCAAATGGCTTTATATTCAAATGCTCAAAGCCGGTTATACCTCTGTGTGTGAGTTTCATTATGTGCACCATCAAAGCGATGGCACACCATACGCCTCCTCTAGCACCTTAGCGCATGCGGTACTGCAAGCAGCTCAACAAAGCGGCATTGGCATCACTATGTTGCCAGTGCTGTATCAATACAGTGGTTTTGGTGCCCAAACGCCGCGTGCCGATCAACGACGTTTTTTAAACCATCCTGAGCAACTGTTAGACATTCTTCTTGAGCTGCAAAAAGACCTTCCTGCGAACGCACACCGTGCCTATGGCGTTGCACCGCACTCGTTACGTGCTGTGTCGCCAGAAAGCTTGCAACAAATGGTGCAGTTAATGGATGCTCATTTCCCGAACAGCCCAATTCATATTCACATTGCCGAGCAAATGGCTGAGGTCGAAGCCTGCGTGGCACAACATCAGCAACGTCCTGTGGAATGGCTATTGAACCAGTTTGATGTGAATCAGCGGTGGTGTTTGGTACACGCTACTCATTTAGATAGCTCGGAAACCCGCCGTAGCGCCGCCAGTGGTGCCGTCGCAGGCTTATGTTTAACCACTGAGGCCAACCTTGGCGACGGAATTTTCCCTGCTCAAGCGTATTTGGCTGCTCAGGGTCGCATTGGTGTGGGCTCTGACAGTCACATTGCGGTGGACTGGCGCGCGGAGTTGCGCTTGCTGGAATACGGTCAACGGTTAAGGCATCAGCAACGCAATGTGCTTTGTTCCGAACAGCAGCCTTCGGTCGCTGATTATCTATTTGATGCCTGCATCAGCGGCGGTGCTCAGGCTTCTGGTCGAGCCATTCGAGGCTTGCACGTGGGACAACAAGCGGATTTTCTTGTACTAAATACGGACGATGTGATTTTAGCAGAGCACACCCCTGAAACATGGCTTGCTGCGCTGGTATTTAATGAGCGCACCGGTAGCCAAGCCATTCGGGATGTGTATGTAGCAGGCCACCCTGTCATCCAACAAGGTCGCCATGCTCACGAGGACGAAGCTTGGCACAACTACCGCAACAGCTTAGGTCATTTACTGCAAAACTACTAAGGCTAACGACTATGGAACATGCTCCTTTACTGCACCAAGGCCACTCCCCCTTGTTAATTTCTATTCCTCATTTAGGTACCCATATCCCAGATGAGCTACTGGCAACCATGACCCCTGTAGCACAACGCCTAGACGATACCGATTGGCATTTGGACCAGTTATATGGTTTTGCAGAGGAATTAAATGCCTCCGTTTTAAAGCCTGTTTATTCTCGGTATGTAATTGATTTAAACCGCCCGCCTACTGATCAGAACCTCTATCCTGGTCAAAACACCACTGGTCTATTGCCCGTTGACACCTTTAGTGAAGAAGCGCTTTACCTAGAGGATCACCTGCCTAACGACACAGAAAAAGAGCGCCGACGCCAAGCCTATTGGGAACCCTATCATCGGGCCTTACACGATGAAATCGCACGGATTAAACGCCAGCATGGCTATGTGTTGCTGTGGGAGGCTCACTCAATTCGGGCTTATATTCCTCGTCTATTCGAGGGCCGCCTGCCTGATTTTAATTTTGGAACCGCTAATGATCACAGCGCTTTGCCCGGCTTGGCTGAAGAGCTCGCTCAACTAGCAGGCAAAGGCCCCTACAATGCCGTAGCCAACGGTCGTTTTAAAGGCGGCTACATCACTCGTCATTATGGTCAGCCTGATCAAAACGTGCATGCGGTACAGCTAGAGTTGACTCAACTCAACTATATGGACGAGACCCCGCCTTATGCCTATGATACGGCTCGTGCTGCTCAGCTTGCCCCAGTTATTAAAGCGTGTTTAACGCATGCCCTAAGCCGCTTGGCTGATCACTACCGATCGGTTACCTAAACAATTAAAGGCAGCGCAAGCTGCCTTTAATTTTGAGGACGGGCATGCCTACATAGTTTGTAGGTTTTTTTATCAAATCGCGCGGAAAACCCCGCCGTTCAGGGCGGAGAGGAATAGCGCGGACGCGCTAGCGTCTTCGTATCAGCTTGGCGTCTGTTGTTGCTCAATGTATTGTCGGACGATCTCGATAGGCGCACCGCCACAGCTTGCGGCAAAGTAGCTAGGCGACCAGAGGGCACCACCCCATAGTTTGTTGTGAATGCTCGGATACTGCTTTTTGCGAATCATCCGGCTTGATACGCCTTTCAAACTATTTACCAGTGCCGACACGGCGACCTTGGGGGGATAGTTGACCAACAAGTGAACATGGTCGTCCCCACCGTCGAACTCTACCAATTCTGCCTCAAAGTCCGAACAGACGCCCGCAAAGAGGTCACGCAAGTCATCAAGAATTTCTTTGGTGAACACACCACGGCGGTACTTTGTCAAAAAGACCAAGTGAACGTGCATGTTAAAAACACAGTGTCTACCGCGTCTAATGTCGTTGTTTTTCTTCATAGGCCAAGTATAATTCTTAGTATGAAACGATGGCAAGCCTATCGATACGAACTCAAATACGACTAAGTTCAGTTATACCATTCTGGCTAATTTCCTGCCCGCTTGCCGTCAGCTAGACTACAAACTGGCGTGGGTAGGAGGTTGGCTCGTTGTCGCACCCCCGCACTACACCAGTCAGACCTGCCCTGAATGTGGGCATTGCAGCAAAGAAAATCGCCCTACGCAAGCGCAGTTCCGATGTGTTGAGTGTGGTGTAGAGGAAAACGCCGATGTGGTCGGCGCGATCAATGTATTAAGGGCGGGGCACGTCCGGTTCGCCTGTGAAGTGAGCGGTGCAGTAATGCCGCCAGCAGCAGGAACCCACCGAAGCGACTCTGGGACGGCTCAATGCCGCCCTTGAGCGCTGTAGGAATCCCCGGCCTTTAAGCGGGGGAGGATGTCAATTACGCAAAAACGTCAGCCACCGCATCGACCAACTGATTAGAAACCACAAGCTGGTGCAACGCATTAATATCTAAGGCTAAGTAACGGTCTTCGTCATAAAAAGGCACAGACTGACGAATCAGACCATGCACAGCAGTCAGCAATGGTGAGCTTTGTAAAGGTGCGTGGAAATCCACCCCTTGAGCTGCACACAGCAGTTCAATTGCCACAATTTGTGCGGTATTTTCTGCCATGTCCTCGAGGCGACGCCCAGCAAACGTTGCCATACTCACATGGTCTTCTTGGTTAGCCGATGTGGGTAAGCTGTCCACACTGGCTGGATGAGCAAAGGTTTTGTTTTCTGAAGCCAACGCTGCAGCGGTGACGTGCGCAATCATAAAACCTGAATTCAATCCTGCAGAAGGCACCAGGAACGGAGGCAAACCCGAAATGCTGGCATCAATCAGCAATGCCACACGGCGCTCGGACAAAGCACCTATTTCTGCAATAGCCAAGGCCAAGATATCCGCTGCAAAAGCGACTGGCTCAGCGTGGAAATTGCCCCCAGAAATGACCTGATCCGACTCACCGTCTTGCCCCTGAAAAACCAAGGGGTTATCTGTAACTGCATTGGCCTCAATCAATAAGGTAGTGCTGGCTTGTTGAATCAAATCATAAATAGCGCCCATTACCTGAGGCTGACAACGCAAACTGTAGGGATCTTGGACTTTTTCATCATTTTCCACATGGGATTGACGAATAGCACTGTTTGCTAATAGTTCACGATACAGTTTTGCCGCATATATTTGACCGGGCTGCCCGCGAATTGCATGCACGCGCTCATCAAATGGCAAATCACTGCCTTTGGCAGCGTCTACACTAAGTGCTCCAGCCAGAACCGCGTTGTTAAATAAGCGCTCGGCTTTAAATAATCCATGCAATGCCAATGCCGTCGATACTTGGGTCCCGTTAATTAACGCTAAGCCTTCTTTTGCTGCCAGCACAATAGGAGTGATACCTGCTTTAGCCATCGCATCGGTCGAGCTCATTAACTCGCCTTGGTAAAAAGCCTGCCCTTCACCAATTAGCGTTAAAGTCATATGAGATAGGGGTGCCAAGTCCCCCGACGCCCCTACAGAGCCTTTTGCCGGAATATGCGGGATCACGCCTGCATTCACCATATCCAATAAGGTCTGCACTACGTGAGGACGAATACCGGAGTAGCCGCGTGCTAAGCTTCCCACTTTTAGCACCATAATCAAACGCACCACAGCTTCATTCATGGGTTCTCCCACGCCCACCGAATGCGATAAGATAAGGTTTTTTTGCAGCTGCTCTAAATCCTCGTCAGGAATACGTTTTTGGGCTAGTTTGCCAAAACCCGTATTAATCCCATAGGCTGGGTCGCCTTTGGCAATAATTTTTTGCACAATGGCCGACGAAGCCTCCATGGCCGTTACGGCACTTTGGGGCAACACCAAATAGGGGGCATTGTGCCAAACGTGACGAATTTCATCCAAAGTCATTTGACCAGGTTGAATAACTAGCTTTTGTTTCATAATTGTTGCTCGCTATTTAATCATTGGTAGTTTTAGACCAAACTCTTTTGCAGTCTTAATAGCTAACTCATAACCAGCATCCGCATGGCGCATCACACCTGTACCACAATCGTTAACTAATACCCGAGCCAAACGAGCATCTGCCTCGTTTGAGCCATCGGCCACAATAACTAAGCCAGAATGCTGACTATAGCCCATGCCTACACCACCACCATGGTGTAAAGACACCCAGCTGGCCCCAGAAGCCGTATTTAATAAAGCATTTAATAAAGGCCAGTCAGACACGGCATCCGTGCCATCACGCATAGACTCTGTTTCACGGTTCGGGCTTGCTACTGAACCCGTATCAAGGTGATCACGGCCAATCACAATCGGCGCTTTAAGCTCACCGTTACGTACCATTTCATTAAAGGCCAAACCCGCTAAGTGGCGCTCGCCTAGCCCTAACCAACAAATACGTGCAGGTAAACCTTGAAAAGCAATGCGATCTTTAGCCATATCTAACCAACGATGCACATGATGATTCTCGGGGAACAGCTCTTTAATTTTTTGATCTGTTTTGTAGATGTCCTCGGGATCACCAGATAGTGCTACCCAACGGAAGGGACCTTTGCCCTCGCAGAACAAAGGACGTATATACGCTGGTACAAAACCTGGAAAATCAAAAGCATTTTTCACACCATGCTCATAAGCCACTTGGCGAATATTATTGCCGTAGTCGACCACAGGTATACCCATTTCCTTGAAATCCAACATGGCTTGAACGTGCTGTACACAAGACTGTGCCGCATCGTGCTGCAAGCGTGCGTGTTGGCTAGGATCGGCTTGAGCTGCGCGCCATTGCGCTACCGTCCAACCGATTGGCAAGTACCCATTCACTAAATCGTGCGCCGACGTCTGATCAGTAACCAAATCAGGACACAAACCACCGGCCTTGGCGCGACGCACTAACTCGGGAAACACCTCTGCAGCATTACCTAATAAACCAATAGAAACAGCTTCCTTGCGCTCGGTGTGCTCACGAATTAACTCTAGGGCATGATCCAAGTCACGCGCTTGTTTATCTAAATAGCGTGTACGTAAACGAAAATCAATACTGCTTTGCTGACACTCCACATTTAGCGATACAGCCCCCGCAAAACTAGCTGCTAAAGGCTGAGCGCCCCCCATACCACCTAAACCAGCAGTTAAAATCCAACGCCCTTCGAGGGTATCGTTATAGTGCTGACGCCCCGCTTCCGCAAACGTCTCAAACGTCCCTTGCACAATGCCCTGCGTACCAATGTAAATCCAGCTTCCTGCTGTCATTTGACCATACATAAAAAGGCCAGCACGATCTAACTCGTGGAAATGCTCCCAGTTGGCCCACTTAGGGACCAAATTTGAGTTGGCTAACAACACACGTGGAGCATCAGCGTGGGTACGAAATACACCTACCGGTTTACCAGACTGAATCAACAACGTCTCATCATTTTCTAAGTCACGTAACGACTGCAAAATTTGGTCATAGCATTCCCAATTACGTGCTGCACGACCTATACCGCCATAAACCACAAGATGCTTTGGGTTTTCTGCCACATCTGGATCCAGATTATTCTGAATCATTCTATAAGCGGCTTCGGCAATCCAGTTTTTACAATTAAGCGTGGCACCCGTTGGGGCATGGATCTCACGACTCTGGTCATAACGCGGATCCTGACTAGGTACAATATCTGTTTGTTGCAACATGGCGCTCTCCTCCATAGGGCATTTCTTAGATGGCTTAAAGGTTAAAAAAAGCGCATCGGGCAGAGACCTAACGCATCAAATAACCGACAAAGGTAAAAATTTCTTGTAAGCTCATGGTTAATGTATAGGCATTTACATAAATTGTCTATACATATCATGGAAAGCCCTGACACCAGTACTCTTACCACAAGGAAAATACTACAGTCATGAACGTCGATCCCTCCCGTTCTACCTTTAACGAAGCTCAGCCGGCTTATCTGCAAATCAAGAACTTCGTTTTAAATAAAATACAAAGTGGTGAGTGGCAAGAAGGTCACTTAATTCCCACGGAACTAGCCCTTTGTGAGAAATTTTCGGTTTCTAGAATGACAGTGAACCGCGCTTTGCGTGAGCTCAGTAATGATGGTTTATTGGTGCGAATTAAAGGTTCAGGCACCTATGTGGCACAGCCTAAATATCAGTCCACCTTGATTGAAATTCGCAGTATTGCTCAAGATATTCGTGAGCGTGGTCATACTCATCGTAGCCAAGTCCTCAGTATGAACAGCTTAAAAGCCACAGCCAAACAAGCTAAAACCTACGAAATTCCTACGGGCACACCTCTCTTTCACTCGGTCATTGTGCACTTGGAAAACGAGACCCCCATTCAGTATGAGGATCGCTTGGTGGATGCCACCATGGCACCAGATTACTTAGAGCAAGACTGGTCTCACACCACACCCAACGAATACTTAACGCGGGTTGCCCCATTACCTAAAGGCTTCTACACCATTGAAGTACAAATACCTAGTGCAGAAATTGCCCGCGCGCTGCAAATGAAAGCCAATGAACCTTGCTTAGTGTTAAATCGCACCACCTATTCCGGCGGTCACTTCACTTCGTTTGCACGCATGTGGCATCCTGGTGATCGTTATAAATTTGCAGGGCGTACGTAAAATCCACGTGACAAAAAAAACCGACTTGATCATTCAAGTCGGCAAAAAACTCACCACTACAGCAAAACCTACGATTCAATCTCAATAACTACTGCTCCTTTAGGCTTGGCACAGCAAAGTAAAACCTTACCAGCGGGCACATCGTCTAAAGGCGCTTCAAAATAATCCACTTCGCCTTCAACTAAGGTGCACATGCAGCTATTGCAAATTCCCGATCTGCAATTGAAATTGGGCTGTAAACCCGCCTCCTCGGCCGCCACAAGCAGTGACTCGTAATCGTCCTGCCACTGCGCTTGCCGACCATCGGGCAAAAACGTCAGTGTATTGGCAGCAGCTAAAGTCGTATCCGTAGTTGGAATAGGTTGAGACAAAGCCAGTGGTGCAGCCGCCGCTGTCAGAGCAGTAGCCGTTTGCGCCTCTGCCTGCGCATCCGTTATTGTTTGTTCTAACACCGTTGCCGGTCCAAAAAACTCATAATGTATACGCTCGGCGACTACACCTAGTTGGCGTAGCAACGTATAGTTAGCCTGCATGAACCCACTGGGACCACATAGGTAAAACTCATAATCATCCAAAGGCAAATAGCTTTGTAATTGCTCTTTAGTTAATAAGCCCTCGGTAAATGACCATGCTCTTTTACTATCATGCTCTAAAGCAGCACGATACCAAAATAACGCTTGCACCTTGGGGCGTCGCGCCACTAAATCCATCACCTCAGCGCCAAACGCATGCACGTCTCCATTTTCACAGGCATGCATAAAATGCACCTTGCGCTCTGAGTCGTTCACCAAACGGTGCAGCATCGAAAGCATAGGCGTTAAACCTACGCCCCCGCTTAAAAGCACGACGGGCCGCTCAGTGCTTTCATCCAAGTAAAAATCCCCTAAAGGCCCTGCTGCTTGCAACACATCACCGACTTGGACCTGATGATGCAAATAGCTAGAGCCTACGCCATCGGGTACATCTAAACCTGCAGGAGCTACTTCATGTTTTACAGAAATGCGCAACAACCCTAACTGATCTGGGTCCCCCGACACACTGTAATTACGCAATACCGACTGACCATCGATATGAAAACGAAACACCAAATATTGACCTGGTTTGTAAGGCAAAAGAGGGTTTCCATCGGTAGGAGCTAAAAGAAAAGACGTAATGACCTGACTTTCTGCTTGTTTGGCTACCACCTTATACTCTCTAAAGTGTCGTGCCTGACTGGCTGCAGTTGGACTCTCTATGCTCTCGATCATGAAACTCACCTTTTATACTGTAACGGCATTATCTGCTTGCTCACTTTCTATGAGCTGAGCAATTTTACGACGAAAACGCATAGGGCCTGAATCAAGAGGTAAATCTAATGCCGCCGGTTTATGTTTTAGGTTTTTATGGATTTGTTCCAACACCTCTTTATCCTCTAAAAAAGCCGAGCGTACGTCATGGTTAAATATCTCTGACACCGTCTGGTCATTAGGACTGAAATTGCGCAGCTGAAACCAGAAGTAGCGCGTGGTGTTTTCATCTATGGGCGTTAAAAAGTTGTACGAGTCCATTAAAAACACATCATCCGGATACTGACTCGGGTCATCCGTTTGGGTTCCTGTAGGCAAAAATACCGCTTTAATCACCGCCACCGAGGGATAACGCACCTCGTAATGCTGTTTGCGATCACACATCCCACTAAAGCTCACAAACTTCTTATAAAAAGGTGCTACCTCGACCTGAGTTGACCAACGCGACACGGTTACGCCTTGCTCCCCCACCTCAACTTTTAAAGGCAAACCAATAATGTCCGCATTCCCAAAAGACGTTTGATGCACCCACGATACATGTGAGGGATCAAGTAAGTTATCGGTGACATATAAGTAATGGCAATTCAGCTCCATAGCGTCACCCCGATTCACGCCCCAATCAGGGTTATCCCACTCATTAATATGAATCAACTGGGACAGATCTGCCTTGTCAGCATCACCCATCCAAACCCACACCATGCCATAACGCTCAATACAGGCGTAGCTACGCACTAGAGCGCTAGTTGGTATGTGTTTTAAACCCGGTGCTTTAGTACAGACACCGCTGCAATCAAAAGTCAGCCCATGATAACCACACTCAACCTGATCTCCGAGTAAACGGCCTTTAGATAAAGGCAAACGGCGATGTGGACAGGAATCCTCTAAAGCAGCCACCTCGCCATTTTTCTTGCGATACAACACAATGGCTTCATTTAATAAGCGCGTCGCAAACAAGCTGTGCTGAATGTCTTGACTTAACGCTGCCACATACCAAGCATTGCGTACAAACATGGGCTTTCTCCTTTGATAAACGGTCTCCACGCCACTGCCTTCGATGAGACAGTGATCTTTTATAGTTAAACCATTCTAAGCTTAATTTAAGTCAGCAAAATTTGATTTTTGATTAGAAAAACTAAACTGTTTGGGCGGTTATACATAATAAAAAACGCGTCCTTTAAAGACGCGTCTTTATTTAGAAAGCCTACTGAGCAATTAATTAAATGCTATACATGAAATACCCCCTTGCGGCGGGCTTCCTTTAAAACGACAAGCTGACACAGTAGTTCTTCATTTAGCGCTAGCAGTGCCATACATTATCCTTACTGCAAAGAAGGATCTGTAATGACCGCCGTCAGTGACTGCACAAAGTACTCAAGATTGTCCTCATTCAAACCTGGCAAACTGATGCGTCCCGAATCAATGATGTAGACACCATGCTCACTGCGTAAAGCCTGCAATTGTTTTTTGTTTAAGCCGGTATAACAAAACATACCGCGCTGCTTAATAAAGTAGGAGCTATCATAATCTGGGGCTAAAATTTGTAATCGTTCGTAGACTTTTTGACGTAATCCAACAATGCGTTCACGCATTTGATCAACTTGATGGCACCAGGCCTGATAAAGAGCCGGATTTGCCAAAATCGAGGCAATGGCTTGCCCCCCATGAGAAGGGGGATTGGAATAGATACGCCGTGCTACTGCTTTAAGCTGCCCCAGTACACGACTGGCTTCGTCAGCACTTTGACACACCACAGATAGCCCCCCACAACGCTCCGAATAATATGAAAAATTCTTAGAAAATGAGTTGGCGACCAAAAAGGTTAAGCCTGCTTGGTCCATGGCTCGGATAGCAAAAGCATCCTTATCTAAACTGCGCCCAAACCCTTGATAAGCCATATCCACAAAAGGGATCAACTCTAGCTCACGTAAGAGCTCAATAACAGTTAGCCACTGCTCATCGTCTAAATCTACCCCTGTAGGGTTATGACAGCACGGATGCAACAGCACAATACTATGCTTAGGCAGTTGGGCTAGGGCTTTTATCATGCCTTCAAAATCAAGGCCTCGCGTTACGCTATCATAATAACGATATGTATGTGTAGGGATGCCCGCACCATTAAAAATAGCATGGTGGTTGTCCCACGCGGGATCACTGATCCACATCTCACTTTCAGGATAAGCCGCATGAAGAAAGTCACCTCCGACCTTTAAGGCACCTGTCCCACCCAGAGTTTGTATAGTCGCCACACGGTTTTCTGCTAAAGCTGCACTGTGCTCTCCAAAGACCAGTTTTTGCACTTGAGTCCGGTAATCAGCTAACCCCTCAATAGGTAAATAGGCACGCGGTAACGCTTGGTCAGCCCATTGTTGCTCGGCCTGACGCACTACATCCAATAAGGGAAGCCGACCTTGTTCGTCATAATACAAACCCACCGTTAGATTGACTTTTAAGCCACGGGGGTCCGCATGAAACGCCTCGCCTAAACTAAAAATAGGGTCCCCATCAAACGCACGTAAATGTCCAAACATAATGATTCCCTGTGATGACTATATGGTTTACACCACTGCTGTTGCACGCTCGGTATTTTGGGTACAGTTGCGTTCCCAAAAAGCATTGCGTTCAAAATAATTTTCTAAAAACTGAGCTAAACGTGGCTGAGAGCTTTGGGAGAAGACTTCCTGAGGCGAGCCAGTTACCGCAATTTCCCCTTTATCAATAAAGACCACCGTATCAGCGACTTGAGCCGCAAAACCCATTTCATGGGTAACAACTACCATCGTCATCCCTTCCCGAGCTAAGTCTTTCATTACCTGCAAGACCTCACCCACGAGCTCGGGATCTAAAGCGGATGTAGGCTCATCAAACAGCATGATTTTTGGTTCCATCGCCAAAGCACGGGCAATGGCAACACGCTGCTGTTGCCCCCCTGACAAATTAACTGGAAAAGAGTTCACTTTATCGCCTAGACCAACCTTGGCTAGCATTGAACGCGCTTTTTCTTCGGCTTCGTCTTTGGGCATACCTTTTACACGTAACAAGGCCTCTTGGACATTACCCAACGCCGTCATATGCGGCCACAAATTAAATTGCTGAAACACCATACCCACATGGCGGCGCGCATGATTCAACTCGTTGCGACTAGCCTTAACGCGTCGTCCATCAGGTTTGTCTACATAACCTAACAGCACTCCCTCTATTAAGACCTCACCTTGATCGTATTCTTCTAAAAAAGCCAACGAACGTAATAAAGTACTTTTTCCTGACCCAGAAGGGCCAATAATACAGGTCACCTCGGAACGACGTATTTCTAATGAAATGTCTTTTAAGACTTGCACTGAACCATAATTTTTATAAAGGTTTTGAACCTGGACTAGGCTGGGCTCGGTGTAGACTCCATTCACTTTTGCTTCCATCTCTGTCTCCTTTTAGGTTGGGCTGCTTAGCGCGCTAAAAAATGATTGCTGCGTGCCTCTGCCCAACGACCCACTCGTTCTGTTACGGCAACCAAAATTAAGTAAGCAACACATAACAATAAAGTGGTTTCTAGATGCGCAAATTGCTCATTACCAATTTGAACCATCACTGAAGTCAATTCAGGTACTGTCACAATAGATAAAATAGCGGTTTCTTTGCTTAATATAATAATTAAGTTCACTAGTGCAGGGGTAATAATCACCAACATTTGCGGCAGTTTCACACGCCAAATTACATTGAATCTGGACAAGCCTAGAAACTCAGCGGCTTCAATCTGGCCTTTAGGTACGGCGGCAAACCCACCACGAAAAATTTCGGAAAAATAAACACTACCGTAAATCGTTAAGCTCAGAATACCAGCCTGGGTAGCAGATAGATCTAAGCCAATGCTGGGGCCTCCGTAATACAAAACAAATAACTGCACTAAAAACGGCGTGGTACGAATGGCTTCGATGTACACACGAATCACAGCGCGTAACACAGGGCCACCATGCCACTGCAACACCGCTACAACAAAGCCCAAAATCATGCCAAGCACTACAGCGACTAACCACGTATAGATGGTCATTAAAAAGCCCATGCCTATGGCTGGCCAGTATGAATTAAGTACACTGAAATCCACAGCCATTATGCCATCCTCCCGTAGTGACGCTCAGCCCAATAACCTATGACCGATAACACTCCATTAATTAAGAAATACACAAATGCAGCGCCTAAATAGGCTTCCATCGGCGCAAATGTGCTTGCTGCAATATTTTGCGCCATGCGCGTTAGTTCGGTTACCCCAACAATAGAAATCAGCGACGAGGCTTTTACCAACATAATCATTTCGTTGATTAAAGCTGGCATAGTTAAGCGCAGCGCTTGGGGTACTTGGATTCGAACCACCGTGGTGAAACGTGACATGCCTAATAACTGAGTTGCCTCGAGTTGACCTTTAGGAATACCCATAAACCCACCGCGCAATATTTCACCGATATAGGCACCCTCACACAATGAAATCGCTACAATAGCAGCGACCAACGGCGGCACATTAATCCCAATAACGGGTAAAAAATAAAATACCACCATCAACTGCACTAATAACGGAATACCTCTAAAGACAAACACATACCAGCTTGTAATACGTCGCAGTAGGGGTGAGGACGACAGGCTAGCCGAAGCCACCATAACGGCTATCACAAACCCAACTACTAAACCTACCACCGAGACAAACAACGTCATTTTGGCAGCACTCAGTAATAAGGGAGTAGACTCCAGCGCTACATGAAAATCAAACATGCTTTTTACCTCTAGGCTCGCGTCTGGACAATAAGCCCGGCACGAGCATGACAGTCAACTGAGCCACGAACTATAGCCCGTGGCTCTTCAAAGACTTAAACCGCAGGCTCAAAATCTTCCGATGGCACTTCCATTTCCATACCGAACCACTTAGCTTGTAAGGCAGCTAAAGATCCATCAGCATGCATAGCTTGCAAGGCTTCATCGAAAGCATTGAGTAAAGAGCGACTGTCTTCGTCTTTACGCATGAAATAGGCAAAATACACTTTTTTGCCAAAAGGCGGCTGTACCACCTCAAATACATTAGGACGTTGTTTAGCTACGTAAGCAATATTAGTAATGGAGTTAGCCACGGCCACTAAGCGGCCCGATACAATGTCCGCATAGGCTTGATTGTTATCAATATACTCACGCACATCGACAGGCTTATCTAAGGTCGCCACAAAGTCTTTCAACTGTTCCAGCTGAGCTGAGCCTTTACCTCCACCTACCGCAAAGCCTGCGATATCTTCTGATTTTTGTAGGTCTTTATTTTTTGCACTTTTTAATAATGCGACCGAACCATCTGCCACAGGCAAGGTGAAGGCATATCTTTCCTTACGAGCTTTTGTTACCAAGATAGGGCCACCACCCATATCAAATTTTTTAGCATCTAAACCAGGCAACACACTCGGCCACGGCAGGTCTATGAAACGAATTTTGACGCCTAACCGCTTACCTACCACTTCAAATAAGTCTTTGTTAAAACCAGTTTGTTTACCATTTTCATGAAAGTCAAACGGAGCAAACTGCATCTCCGTCCCGACCACTAGTTCGCCCGATTTTTTCACTCTTTCTAATAAGTCTTCCGCATAAACAGGAGCGGACAACACGCCTAGGGTGAGTAAAGCTGCACATGCTTTGCTTAACTGTTTGATCCACATTTTTGTCTCCTTTACAGGCACACATCAGGCTCTGACGCAGCAAGCTAAATGTCTACCATTTATGTTGTTTTAAATGAGCACGCGGTAGTGGTCACCCTCCTTTGGTTTCCACTACCGCTTTTTGAAGAGTTTGCGAACTACGTCAAACCAACAATTAGTGCTTTTCCTTTTATGGATTTTTAAGAAAATTCATCATACTGCTATCAAAAAGTATATACATACCAAAGGAGCTGTCAATTGGGAATCGAGAGCTTAATGGTTTGTTTTAGGGAAAACACTCAGAGAGATCATTCAATTACTAGTTCACCAAGAAGATCGATTACCTCCATCAATACCGACTATTTTTCGATCAACCCAATGAGCCATCGCAGCGTAACGGTTTTTTTAAGCAGAAGTAGAACGCTCTATAAAGCGGCGTGCGCTAAGGCATAAATACGCTGTATCATTTGCGCTAGTCCAGTAGCTCTGCCTTGAGTTAACTGCTGTGCTAAACCCAAGTGCTGAATAAAATCAGGGGATGAAGCCACGATGTCCTTTGCCCGCTGACCTGAATACACCTTAACAAGCAGCGCTACCAAGCCCAAAACCAAATCCGAATCGCTAGTTGCTTTAAAAAATACACGTTCGTCTTTTGTTATAGCCGTTAACCAAACCTTTGCCTGACAGCCAAAAAGCTGTGTAGCCCCACTTTTTAAAGCCGGCTCTAAGGGGGGCAAAGCTCGACCTAGCTCAATTAAATAACGATAGCGTTCAGTCCAATCTGCTAACAGTTCAAAATCTTGAATCAATGCGTGCTGTTTTTGTTGAATGGTCTCATCGTATTGACCCAAAGCGTTTTGTGAGCTGGGTTTAGACGAAGGCTCTGTTAACATGAATTTCTAATCCTCTGTATTGGGTGAAATAGGCTTGTTTTAAGCATTATCTATCCTCTTTTGAAGCCACATAAACGATATGTTATAACATAACAATTTTAGCTTACTCAATGATGGGACGCAAACAAGCTAAGCACGGTACAGCGCTGTCATAGAACCTCGTGCTAGGATGGATTAAATACGGCAAACGGCGGAATTTTACTTTTAAGGAAAAGCCTATGAGTGAACTACCCACTACTCCATCATCCGATGCCAACCCTTTACGTCAGATGTTGCTTGCACGCGAAGCCACCCTAGGCGAAAACATGCTGATCCGGCGTTTATTACCCCATCGCCAACGGCGCATGATCGGCGCGTGGTGTTTTTTTGATCACGCCGGACCAGCCGATGTCAGCCAAGGGCCTGGCGTACGGGTCGGCCCTCATCCTCATACTGGCTTGCAGACTTTTAGCTGGATGGTCGATGGCGAAATTCTGCACCGCGACAGCTTAGGTTATGAACAACTGCTTCAAAAAGGCCAAGTGAATCTCATGACTGCAGGACGAGGGATTGCGCACTCCGAAGAATCCCCTGCTCAACGTTCAGATGTACTACAGCTTGCCCAATTTTGGATTGCTCTACCCCAAGATAAGCGGTTTATTGAGCCAGCATTTGAGCATTATCCTGAGCTACCACGCCTAACGCATCAAAACGCCTTACTCACAGTTTTAGTCGGTGAGTTCATGGCCCAACGCTCTCCTGTCGTGGTGTATTCAGATTTAGTCGGTGTCGACATCACGACTACTCAGCCCACACAACTTGATTTGCCATTAAATCCGAGATTCGAATATGGTCTTGCCGTATTAACAGGTCACGCCCAAGCAGATGGTCAAGACTTAACTCCAGGCTCTCTACTTTATTTCTCGCCTGGGCAATCCCACCTTACACTTAACATCACCGAAGCCAGTCAAATTATTCTTATTGGCGGTGCACCTTTTAATGAAAACATATTCCTCTATTGGAATTTTGTTGAGCGCAATAAAGCCGAGGTTTTAGAGTCAATCCGGCTGTGGCATGAAACCGATCATTTTGGCGTCGTAAAAAACTACGATGGTCCGCCCCTTGCTGCTCCTAAACTCACTTAACCAACGTTCACCCCTGATCTTCTCCCTAAACACGGCTGAACCAACTCTTATAAAGCTCATAAAACCTCAAAATGGTCTCCTTTTTAAGAGAGACCATTTATTTTTGCTGTGTTTGTTTCTATTTAAAATGCTTCGTTACAGTACAAAATCCGCATATCTTCTTTTAAGGGTTATTCCTTGTTTGGCTAGCTAACACAAGGGTGCTACTCTTTACCCAGTCAAACTGTATACAATATTTTATATGTAGTTTGAGCATAACTATAACTAAAGCACATTATCTAATTGCTATAGGAGATTGGTACCAATGGAGCAAATAGAGTTAGTTCAGCTGGGTATTTCACACTGGTTGTACGTTTTTACTGTAGTCACAATTATTATTTCCATCATTTTTCGCCGTGATGTGATTATTCCATCGCTAATTGGGTTATTTCTTATTGGTTTTTTTACAGAAACCCCGCATGTAGGCTTAGTCAACAACATAATTTTCTCAGTTCAAGTCATCTTTGATGGCTTACTTAATGCAGGAAAACAGCTGTTTAATATTATGTTGGTCATTGCCATTATGGTGGCTCTGCTTAGTGCATTACGCCAACAAGGGGCAGATAGACTCATGGTAGAACCCATGAAAAAGCTAATGATTGGGCCTTGGTCCGCATTTTTTGTGCTAGGTATTTCCATGTACATAGCGGCTATATTTTTCTGGCCGACTCCATCTATTGCCTTAGTTGGTACCGTGCTTTTACCGGTAGCTGTACAGATGGGTTTACCCGCCATGGCAGCTGCTGTTTCAGTCAATCTTTTTGGTCACGGCATGGCCTTATCGGCCGACCCTGTTATCCAAGGGGCCAATCGACTTACGGCAACCGCAGCTGGTATTGGTACCGAAGAAGTGCTGCCCTATGCATTTTTATTTTCTACAGTAACTGGCGTCGTTGCTATAGCCATTGCGCTATACACATTAAAGCGCGATATGAAAAACGGTAAATTGCCTGCCCCGGCTCCTACCGCATTAAGCAGCACAGATACCAACACAGCAACTCGTCCTGTAGCACTACGTGGTGCTCGATGTTTTGCTCTATTGGTTCCTTTAGTTTTGTTATGTATTGTGGTGCTGATGATTTATCGCGCACTTTTTGCGCCAGAAAGCGCCATACGAGGAGGTGCTGCCACTGCTTTGCTGGGGGGATCTGCCGCTTTATTGCTCATCTTGACCTGTATGGTTTCACAAGGGAAGCAGTGCTTAGAAAATATTACTCTGCATATTCGTGAGGGTTTCATGTTTGCAGTAAAAATCTTTGCCCCGGTTATTCCTATCGCTGGTTTTTTCTTTTTAGGTCACCCTAAACAGGCCGAAGCGGTCATTGGTGCAGGTGCATCAGGGTATTTATTTGATATTGGCAATAACATTGGTTATTTTATTGACGGTAGTAAATTCCTTTTAACCTCAGGTATTGCGTTTATTGGTATCTTGTCTGGCTTAGATGGTTCAGGTTTTTCAGGTTTGCCGTTAGTTGGATCACTGTCTGCCGCCCTAACCTCGGGTACAGAGCTAAACCCGGGGGTATTAGCCGCAGTAGGGCAAGTTGCAGCCGTCTTCGCCGGTGGCGGAACCCTAACGGCGTGGGCCTTTGGCATGGCCGCTGACGCCGGTATTGCAGGCGTTAACCCAGCTGAACTAGCTCGTAGGAATTTTGTTCCGGTGATTGCTGGTTTACTGGTCTCTTCGCTACTAGCCGTGTACTTAATCTAAAAACAGCGACTCAAACTGTATACAATTTGAGATTAAACGGATTCCATCTTGCCTTGACGCCTCTACTTACTAGTAGGGGCGTTGTGCATTTAGCTTAGCTAACCCACGGTTTTTGTTAACTCATCAATCTAGAACTTCCAGTTTAATACGGCTCCGCCCATTCTCTTGATAAAGTTTAGCAAGCAGCGCTATCCACTTGTATAGTAGCTATAACAGACTTATTAAATAAAGAGCACCACTCCCAGTTCAACGGATTACTTTTATTTGGAAAATATCATGATGTCTGAACTTGTGATTCTTTTAGTTGTTGTCGTTGCTGCCGCTATTGTCTTTGGGGGAGTAAAAACCGTACCACAAGGACAAAACTGGACCGTAGAACGTTTTGGTCGGTACACGCGCACCTTGGAGTCAGGTCTACATTTTATTGTGCCCATTGCTGACCGCATCGGTAAAAAACTAGTTGTGATGGAAACCGTTTTAGATATTCCCCCACAAAATGTTATCTCAAAAGACAACGTAGCCATCATCGCGGATTGCGTCACCTTTTATCAAATCATTGAACCCGCAAAAGCCGCCTATCAAGTCAACAATTTAGAAGTAGGTATAGAAAACCTCACCATCACTAATCTACGCTCAGTACTAGGTGCCATGGATCTGGACTACATGCTAAGCAATCGCCAAGACATCAACACCAAACTACTAGAGGCGGTAGATGAGGCCACTCAGCCTTGGGGGGTAAAAGTCACCCGTATTGAAATACGTGACCTCAGCATGTCAGCAGAACTTCAAGACGCCATGAACCTACAAATGACGGCTGAACGCAAACGTCGTGCTTTAGTGACCGAAGCCGAGGGCAACCGTAAAGCTCAGGTCTTGCAAGCAGAAGGTGCTAAAGAAGCAGCAGTACTGCGTGCCCAAGGCGAAAGAGACGCCGCTTTTCTGGAGGCAGAGGCTCGTGAGCGCACTGCTGAAGCTGAAGCCAAATCCACCACCTTAGTGTCTCAAGCCATCAAAGACGGTGATATTGCTGCCATTCAATACTTTCTAGGCACGGAATACATCAAAGCCTTAGGCACTATAGGCTCGGCAGAGAACTCAAAACTAGTGCTAATGCCCCTAGAAGCAAGTGGCGTTGCTAGCAGCATTGCAGGGATCGCCCAAGTACTACAACAAACCACCAAGGAATAAACCATGACTGTGTTTGGTGTTGACCTCAACTCCCCCTTAGTCTGGCTCGCATTAGGCTTGGTATTAGTGTTTCTTGAACTACTCGTGCCTGGAGTGTATTTACTTTGGATAGGGCTAGCTGCTTTATTAGTAGCTCTGCCCGCTAGCTTCATGAGCACACCCGCCCCCTATTTACTCCTGCTTTTTTTTGTTGTTTTTATGGGCATTAGCATCTGGATTGGCTTGCGCTTCCAAGCCCGCAAAAGCGCAGCAGCCTCCAAGCTAAATCAAGGCCCCCACGCCTATCTGGGTCAAACAGTCACCGTGCTTAGCGGTAATACCTCGTCCTATCAGCCTATCCGTGTCCAGCTCGCCGGCACCAGCTACAACGCTTATTGTGATCAAACGGTCAAAGCCGGCGATAAAGTTCAAATCACTCAAGTCGAAGATGGGCGCATTAGTGTGAGTAAAATTGCGCCACGCTCAGAACCAAGTGAGTAGAAGATAAAAAGAGAGACTTGCTCTCTTTTTAGTCTTATCTAGATCTTAGATATTTAAATATTGGTAATATAAAAATCCCTAAAGACAACAAAATGAAAACCATTGATACTGGACTATATAAAAATACTAAATAGTCGCCATCAGACATCATTAAAGCTCTTCTAAATGAGGTTTCAACTATAGGTCCTAGAACAAAGCCCAAAACAAAGGGAGCCAAAGGCAGACTAAACTTTGCCATCAATAAAGCAAAGAGTCCTATAAATATCATCACCCAAACGTCAAAAGTATTAAAATCCGTAGCATATGCACCTAAAACGGAAAATACAACAATAATGGGCATCAAGTAATGAGAAGGTATACCTAAAACTTTAGGAAAAACTCGTAAAGTAGCAAATTGAAAAAACAAAACAAATACAGCTATTAATAAAAAAGCAGCATATATAGAGCTAATAATTTGCGGATTCTCAACATACAGTAGTGGGCCTGGTTGTAGCCCATGAATCATAAATGCCCCAATCAAAATAGCGGTAACCCCATCCCCTGGTATCCCTAAAGTAATTAATGGAAGTAAGGCACCACCTATGCTGGCATTATTAGCACTTTCTGATGCCCAAAGCCCTTCAGTAGTTCCTTTACCAAAACTATCTGGTTGCTTAGAAGATTGCTGAGCTACACCATAAGCAATCATATTAGAAGCTGTTCCACCTACACCAGGCAGAATACCAATACCTGTTCCTATTAAAGACGAACGAATAATATTCCAACCATTACTGAACACATCTTTAATCGAAACACCAACACCTTTGACGGCTAAGTTTATTTTTAATGGAGGGCTATCATTATAAATTTCTCTTAAAACCTGAGAAAGTGCGAATAAGCCTATCATTACAGGAACAACAGAAAAACCTGCCATTAAAGAGACGGAACCAAAAGTAAATCTAGCCGCACCATCCAGAGGAGCAAAACCAACCGTGCCAATTAATAATCCTAACAAGGCAGAAAGATAACCATTGATTGCTGCACCCCTAGCTAAAACAGCAACCAAGGCTAACGCCATAAAAGAAATTGAAAAATAATCAGCAGGTGTCAATCTAATAGCAAATTTTGAAATTAAAGGAGCAAAAGCGATTAATATGCCAAGACTAAGTATCCCGCCAAAGAAGGAGGCTAAGGCGCAGGTACCCAAAGCTTTAACAGCCTCACCCCGCATAGCCATTGGATACCCTTCGAATGTCGTAGCCACAGAAGATGGTGTACCTGGCATATTTAAAAGTACCGCTGTGACCATTCCACCTGAAATCCCAGCAATATAGACTGCTACCAACACAGCAAGTCCCACTTCTGGACTCATTCCATATGTCAGAGGCAAAATAATTGCTACTGCCATCGCCGCATTAAGACCAGGTAAAGTGCCTACAATTAAACCTATAACTCCTGAGCCCAAAATTAATAACAACGAATAGGGCTCTAAAAGCTCTACTAAGCTTCCTAAGAATATGTCTAACATTCCCTACTCCTAAATAAACAAACCGGCTGGTAAGGGAATAGAAAAAACTTCCTCAAAAACCAAATAAATAGCCGCTGTAAAACCAAGAGCCCACACCACACTATATAAAAGTTTATTTTTGGTACTTTTATTTAAAAAGAAGAAGCTAATCAACAAAAACAAAGCTGTTGCACTATAGGCCCCCAACCACTCAAAAGCCAAAGCTAACACCATAATTAACAGCAAAAATACATAACAACGTGTCAGCTTTGGTGACCACAGCCCCAAAGCTTTAGACTTGGTGGGAGACTTAGCTTTTGTTTGAGAGGGTTGGCTTTTTATGCTTATCAAAAACTGCAATATAGCTAGTCCTCCCATTACTATTGCTATTGCTCGGGGAAATACACGGGGCCCAGGGTCTCCGCCCTCGCCCAGTGGAAAAGTACCTGCATACATATAAACAGCAACTGCTAGAGCAATAAAAGCCAAAGCGAGTACTTGCCTTTTCTCTCTTATCATTTAGCTTCTCCTCTAGGTATTACTTAGTCAATAGAGAGCGAGTTTTTTCATCTTCGGCAGTTAAATACTCATGAGCTTTAGATGAGTCAACATAATCAATAACAGCCGAAATCTGTTGCATCCCTTCTTTAAATGTCTCTGTCTCAACTAATCGAGAATGAGTCTGATCCAATACCTCCGTTATCTTTGCATTGCTTTTAGTAGGTATAAGAATATTCAGTACCAACGGTAGATCAATATCTACGTTCGCACTTGCTGTGGTAGGCCAATCGGGTGCAGCTGGATCCGATTTATCACTCGCCACTGCAAGTACCTTTACGTCACCACTTCTTTGATATTGCAAGCCATTCACTACTCCAAACGTAGTCATAGCAATCTGTTCGCTAAGAATCATGGGTATACGTTGTCCCTCACTCCCTGAGTCCACAATACGCAATCTACCGTCTACCACTTTATTTAATGCTTCTGCTTTTAGCTGTGACCCGCCCCCCATTTGAATCCCCATCGTCAGAGGCTCGCTAGAGTTTTTGGCGTATTCGACAAACTCGGCGAGTGTATTGTAAGGAGCATTACGTGGCACTACATAGGCTTCATTTAACTTCGCTAAAACAGCAGAGGCCTTGTAGTCTTGGATTGAGTATGGCGAACGGCCTGTCACATGAGCAATATGCAGACCACTGTTCCCAAACAGCAATACAGAGCCATCTGGGCGTCCTTGTGCTACAGACTGAAACGCTGAAACACCTCCTCCGCCTGCCTGATTAATTACAGCTACTTTAGCGGTACTTATTTCCTCAAAGGCCCGAGCATATACTCGCGCAGCCATATCAGTGGGTCCACCTGGCGCGGCTGGTACGAATAGTCGTATTGACTTAACTGGATAACTAATCTTATTTTGTGCTTGGACTGTAGACACGCTCAAAGCTAGAGCCATTACTGACAAACCCACTCGTAATAAATTTTTCATGTTTTGTCTCCTCCAGATGATATTAAAGTGCTTTGATATAAGCGGTTTTTACTGTTGTATAAAACTCTGCAGCATAACGGCCTTGTTCTCTTGGGCCATAACTAGAGCCTTTACGTCCACCAAACGGAACGTGATAATCGACCCCAGCAGTTGGCACATTCACCATGACCATGCCCACTTCACTTCGTCGTTTAAACTCCTGCGCATAATAAAGACTGCTTGTACATATACCAGCAGCCAAGCCAAAATCAGTTGCATTCGCCAGTGTTAAAGCCTCTTCAAAATCAGCCACTTTATGTAACGTTGCAAACGGTCCAAATACTTCTTCTTGAGCGATACGCATAGAAGACGTTACATTTTCGAATAAGATTGGACGGATAAAATACCCCTGTAGCTCCTCACTTAAATCCTCGCCCCCTTGAACCAAATGAGCGCCCTCCTTTTGCCCTAAAGCTAGATACTCTTTAGTTTTATTAAGCTGTGCTTTATTAGCCAAAGGTCCAACATGAGTATGGCTGTCTCTTGCATCACCTATTACAAGCGCTCTCATTCGCTCGGTAAGCTTAGACAAAAACAAATCGTAAATTCCTTCTGTCACAATCAAGCGTGACGAAGCAGTACAACGCTGTCCAGTCGAATAAAACGCGCCGTTAATTGCACACTCCACGGCATTATCCACATCCGCATCATCCAACACGATTAATGGGTTTTTCCCACCCATCTCCAGTTGAAACTTCTTCCCTAGCTCAACACACTGCTCTCCTATGCGCTGTCCTATAGCTCGTGACCCTGTAAAGCTAATCGCCTGGATATGTCTACTCTCAACCAGTGCTTGCCCTACCTCACTGCCTGTACCCATCACTAGATTAACCACCCCAGCTGGTAACCCTGCCTGTTCTAAAATACGGACGAGTTGGTAGGCCAAGGCAGGTACTTCTTCAGAAGGTTTAAAGACCACACAGTTTCCATAAGCCAAAGCGGGTGCTATTTTCCATGCAGGAATAGCAATAGGAAAATTCCACGGGGTAATTAAACCCACTACACCTATTGGTTCTCTAGTTATCTCAACGGTTAGATCGGAACGAGTTGATGGCAAAATTTCCCCGTTTAGACGCAAGCACTCTCCAGCAAAAAAATGGAAAATCTGGGCAGCCCTAGTGACCTCTCCTATCCCTTCTGCTTTCGTTTTACCCTCTTCTCGGGCTAACAAGTCTCCAAGCTCATTAACCTTTTCTAGGATAAGATCGCCCACTTTTTTCAATATGTCATGACGAGCCTGCACCCCTGTTCGTGACCACAGTAAAAATGCTTTGGCAGCAGCCGCTCCAGCTTGCTCTACATCATTCCGTGTTGCTAAAGAAAACTCTCCAACACAATCATTCCAATTGGAGGGATTTATACTTTTAATCGTCTCTGTACCTGCTACCCAGGCACCATCTATATAGTTCGTTGCTGTCATTGCGTACCCTTTCTTGTTGCTTTCCATGCTTCATATTTACGTTGTGACTCAGGGTTAGTGGGTGGATACAAGCCAATCACCGCAGCACCCTTTTTGACCTCTTCCATTACAAAATCTTCAAAGGAAGTCATTTCTATACACTCTTGAGCGATCTCTGCCACTAAAGCTGAAGGAATAACAACCACTCCTTCGGCATCGCCCACTAAAATATCACCGGGAAAGACGGCTACATCACCACATGCGATAGGCACATTCAAATCAATGGCCTCGTTAAAACCTAAATTGGTCGGAGCTGAAGGGCGTGAATGATAAGCGGGTATAGTAAAATTAGCTATTTCAGGTGAGTCTCGAAACCCTCCATCAGTCACCACTCCCACAACCCCTCTCTGAGCTAAACGCTGGATTAAGATTGACCCTGCCGAAGCAACTCGGGCATCTTTACGACTATCCATAACAAGCACAGCTCCTACTGGGCACTCCTCAACAGCGACCCGTTGCGGGTGATCAGGTCGTTTAAATACCTCTAACCCATTACGATCTTCACGCGCTGGTATATATCGCAGGGTATACGCAGGGCCTACCATGTTAGGTAAATCAGAGTTGAGTGGATACACATTTTGTATGTACTGATTACGTAGACCCCGCTTAAATAAAGCAGTACATAATGTAGCTGTACTAACTTGCATCAACTTGGCTTTTATTTCCTCAGTAAACTCGCTCATAACTTCCCCTCAAAAAATATCTGGCTCAGCCACTGCCGCACCAAAATCTGGTTTTAGAAAATCAAAATCACAACCTAAATGTGCTTGTTCAATATGTTTCAAATACACCCAGCCATAACCTCGCTCATATTTTGGCGTAGGCTGTTGCCAGTGACTCTTGCGTTCGAGAAGCTCTTGCTCACTTACATGTAAATGAATAGAACGATTAGCTACATCCACCGAAATAACATCGCCTGTTTTGACGAAAGCTAAAGGTCCGCCTATATGCGACTCGGGAGAAACATGCAAAATGCAACTGCCATAACTAGTCCCACTCATCCGTGCATCAGACAAGCGCAACATATCGCGTATGCCTTCTTTTAATAATTTTTTAGGAATAGGCAACATGCCCCATTCGGGCATACCCGGCCCACCTTGTGGACCGGCATTTCTTAATATCAAAATGTGGTCTGCAGTAACATCTAGATCCTCATTCTCAACGGCAGCCAACAATGTGGGGTAATCATCAAAAACAAGGGCAGGACCTGTATGCTTATGTAGTCTAGATTCAGCTGCGCTCGGTTTGATCACACACCCATTAGGCGCTAGGTTTCCACGCAGTACAGCTAAAGCTCCTTCATGATATAAAGGCTTATTCAATGGCCTGATCACATCATCGTTATACACTTCGGCTTCTGCTGTTACGGTACCCAAATCCTTACCTTCTACATTTTTTGCAGCTAAAAATAGCTTCTCATGTAAGCGTTTAATTAATGCAGGTAATCCACCGGCATAATAAAAATCTTCCATTAAATAGGTGGTGCCACTGGGCCTAATATTTGCAATAACAGGAATCTCCCGACTTGCTTGGTCAAAATCACTTAAATCCAGCGGTATGCTGCAACGATGTGCCATCGCTAATAAATGCACTACTGCATTTGTTGAGCAACCCAATGCCATCGCTACCTTTACAGCATTCTGAAAGGACTCAGCCGAGAGTATGTCACTTGGTTTTAAATCCTCTTTCACCATCTCGACAATTCTGCGGCCACTAGCCGCGGCCATCCGGGGGTGATTAGCATCAGGAGCAGGAATGGATGAGGCTCCTGACAAACACATGCCTAAAACTTCCGCAATCGAAGTCATTGTGCTTGCGGTACCCATCGTCATACACGTACCATGACTACGCGCAATTCCCGTCTCAACTTCCAACCACTGTGTTTGGCTGAGGTGACCAGCTTGACGCTCATCCCACAAACGCCAAGCATCCGAGCCTGAGCCTAAGGTCTGACCTTTCCAGTTTCCTCTTAACATCGGACCAGCTGGAATAAAAATAGAAGGTATGTCAGCGCTAATAGCCCCCATTAATAGACCTGGAGTCGTTTTATCGCACCCCCCCATTAACACCGCCCCATCTATCGGATGACTTCGGATTAACTCTTCGGTTTCCATAGCAAGAAAGTTTCTATACAACATAGTGGTCGGCTTTACGAAAGATTCGGACACCGAAATGGCCGGTAGTTCCACCGGAAACCCTCCCGCTTGTAAAACCCCTCGTTTCACATCCTCAACGCGTTGCTTAAAGTGTGCATGGCAAGGATTGAGATCCGACCAAGTATTGATAATGGCAATAATGGGCCTTCCACTCCAATCTACGGGGTCATACCCCATTTGCATCATGCGCGAACGATGTCCAAAGGAACGCAAATCATCTTTCCCCATCCATCTTTCACTACGTAAAGGACGTCGCTCTTCCGTCATTTCTTACTCCTATTGTGATATCTGGCCGAACTGAAACACTAATATATTACTATATTAAAAAATATAAAATGAGGGTAAACTACTAAGAAATGATTAATAGCGATTGGAAGTAAAATGAGCCAAACTCAATTTATATTGTCACCCGTAGAGCTAGATCGATCTCGCCACGCTGCTCCTCAGATTAGTGAAATTCTCAGAAATCACATTTTAAATTTGCAGCTTGTTCCACAGACTGTACTCTCTAGAGCTGAACTATCAGAGTGTTTTGGAGTAAGCTTAACGCCTATTCGAGATGCTTTACTTAGCCTAAGTGCTGAAGGTCTGGTCGATATTTACCCTCAACATGCCACTACAGTAAGTAAAATTGACATTAGAAAAGCTAAGCAAGCCCATTTTCTACGCCGTTCTATAGAGCTAGAGGTAGTAAGAACATTAGCTCAACAACACACAGAACAACAAATTTATGAACTCGAAGATAGTATTGCTTTGCAGAAAAAAGCTTTAGAGCGAAATGACTGGGATACCCTGAGCAAAACTGACAAACTGTTCCACCAGCAAATGCACCGTGCGGTTAATGTAGAAGAGTTATGGCAATTACAACAAAGCTCTAATGGTCATCTCGATAGATTACGACGCCTACATTTACCGGAAACAGGAAAAGGAGAACGAATCATTAAAGAGCATGAAGCTATCGTTCAAGCAATAAAAAACAATGATATTCCACAAGCAGAACAAGCGTTAAGACACCATCTCTCTGAAACACTGTCTCACATAACTAATATTTGTAAGCTTTATCCCGATTACATCCGTTTAGACACTATCACTTAACAAATCAATCACTACTTCACTTTCCCCTGCTTAGTCTCTACATCCTGCAAAATCCATTCTAATCGCACCACGCCATAGAAGAATGAGAACCTCTAACTATGAGGGTAATGACTAAGATCCGGTCAGACTTACTAAGTGCTTTATCTACTCATCTTAGCTAAATGTGATAAGGATGCATTTTTAAACACCATCCTCTCTAGCTGTGGGTCAAATCCTACGCTTTAAGGCAAGCTCCTTTACCCATCACAAAACACTTCTAAAATAAAGCAAAGCGCGGTCAAGTGTAAAAAACATTTAACATGAATTAAATTCATATTAAATTGAAAAACTATCGTTATCATTTAGCGCTTAAAAAGCCTATTATTCATCTATTGATTTTTTCACTCATGCTGAAGCATGAGGACGTTTTTTAGAGGTATTACATGTCTTTATTCCGATCCTTGCCCCCTTTCCGTGCCGATGTGGTGGGCAGCTATTTACGTCCAGCCGCTTTAAAGCAAGCACGTCAAGCCTTTGAAAAAGGCGAGCTATCTGCCAGTGGGTTACGTGAAGAAGAAGACAAGGCCATTCGTCACAGCGTACATAATCAGTGCAGTTGCGGCCTACACGTTGTTACCGATGGCGAGTTCCGTCGCACTTGGTGGCACTTTGACTTTTTTGATGGACTCGAGGGCGTAGAGCGTTACGATACCGAAGAAGGCATTCAATTCTCTGGCGTACAAACCAAATCACACAACGTGCGTGTAATAGGTAAAGTTAAATTTGGTGATCACCCCATGCTCAAAGACTTCGAGTTCTTAAAGTCACTCGAGTCCGGAGCCACACCTAAAATGACTATCCCTAGTCCCAGCGTTTTGCATTTCCGTGGTGGCCGCAATGTAGTTAGCCCCGACGTTTACCCCGATTTAAACGAGTTTTTCGACGATTTAGTTCAAACTTATCGTGATGCTCTGGCTGCTTTCTATAAGGCAGGTTGCCGCTATCTACAGTTGGATGACACCGTATGGGCCTACCTCTGCTCCGAAGAACAAAAACAAATTGTGCGTGATCGCGGCGATGATCCCGATGTGCTCGCTAAAACCTACGCCAATGTCTTAAACCGCATTCTCGAAGGCAAGCCTGATGACCTCGTTATCGGCCTACATGTATGTCGTGGCAATTTCCGCTCCACTTGGATTTCTTCTGGTGGTTACGAGCCTGTTGCCGAATTGCTATTTGGCACAGTAAATGTAGATGCTTTCTTCTTAGAGTATGACAACGATCGCTCTGGCGACTTCCGTCCTTTGCGTTTTATAAAACCAGGTCATCAACAAGTTGTATTGGGTTTAGTCACCACTAAAACCGGTGAACTCGAAGACAAAGACTTAATTAAAGCCCGTATTCAGGAAGCCTCACAATACGTACCCCTAGAGCAAATTTGTCTCAGCCCACAGTGTGGCTTCTCTTCTACCGAAGAAGGCAACAACATCACTGAAGACGAGCAAGACGCCAAGCTACGTTTTGTTGTAGAAATCGCTAACGAGGTTTGGGGCGCACCCAACAACTAAATCTCTACGATTTACACCTGTTAGCTACACCAGAGAGCTCTTAGGAGCTCTTTTTTTACCCTTTTTCAACGCCAGATCGTTTTATACGGCATTAGCCGTGCTTTGTCATGAGCTCTTCGACCACCCCTTCTCCTTTAACTTTACGTCAGCATTTAGATGCTGCCTCCATGGGCGCTTTGCAATGGCGCGCCATTGTTTTATGTTTTTTAATTAATGCCATCGATGGCATTGATGTATTGGTAATGGCGTTCACCGCCTCTGCCGTTACCAAAGACTGGGGCCTAAATAACGTAGTACTCGGCTGGCTGCTGTCAGCAGGTATTATTGGTATGACCGTGGGTTCTGTGTTTTTAGCCCCATTATCTGACCGATGGGGTCGTCGCCCTATGGTATTAGCAAGTCTGGCAGCAGCCGGGGCGTTTATGGTGGCTACTGAGTGGATTAATGACCCATGGACACTGGGCGTATTACGCTTTTTAACTGGGATAGGAATTGGCTGTAGCATTGTGAACGCCAACGTACTCACCAGCGAATACGCCAATGCCAAATGGCGCGCACTGGCTATTGGTTTGCAATCCGTTGGTTTTGCACTAGGTGCCACCTTAGGCGGCATGATGGCAGCCTACTTATTAAAAAATAATGCTTGGCAAGACGTATTTGTCTGGGGCGGCATCTTAACGTGGATCACTGCACTTTTGATTGCAATTGGCCTACCTGAATCCCTTGATCAACTGCTACAAGGACGCCATCACAACGATAAACAGCGCGCCCAACTTCTACTCAAGCGCCTAGGGCACGGCCACTTATCCATTTCTGCAAACCCTGCTCCCAGCGCTAAGCCCAACGCTTTACAAGCTCTTCAGCTATTGTGGGCCCCCGGCGCTTTACGCACGTGGCTACTGGGCGGTAGTTTTTTTGCGTTGATGTTTAGCTTTTACTTTGTGACCAGTTGGACACCCAAACTGCTTGAACAAGCAGGTCTTTCTGCCGATAAAGGTGTAGCCGGTGGCGTACTGCTGCATGTGGGCGGTATGCTGGGCGCTTTGGCTTTAGGCTTATTAGCTAGTCGCTGGCATTTGCAACGCGTGGCCCAATCGTTGATGATATTAGGCGTCTTTGCCTTGTGTGCCGTCATTCCAGCCACCGGTTGGTCACTGCCTGCAGCCATTGCGTTAGGGATTGCCATTGGTTTTTTAATTAATGGTTCCATTGCCGGACTTTATGCCACTACCCCACAAAGCTTTGAAGCAGCTACCCGCAGCTCTGGTGTAGGCATGGTGCTTGCTTTTGCACGCTTAGGCGGCATGGCCTCCCCTGTCGTAGCAGGACATTTATTGGAGGCCAACTGGTCCGTTAGCCATTTGTATTGGTTGTATGCGGGAGCCTTATTATTGGCTGCAACTTTTTTACAGCTATTTTTAAAAACTCAGCACCGTTAGGTCTAGGTCTTAAAACACAAAAAGCCCAGTGATATGAACTGGGCTTTTTAATAAGAAAAAACGTACATAGCATCTAGTTTTTTAAAGAAGCACATACTATTTAATAAATAAGGCTATTTCTCAATTTTCCATATTTAAATAGTAATTAAACTAATCCGTTTTATTATTGTTTTGCTTTTCTATTCTTTCTTTTACGTAGTTATCTTCATCCTCACAAGCACTGCATTGCATCTTGCCCCCAAGCAAATCAAACAGTGCTAAATTATCTTCAACGGACGCTTTGGTCTGGCTAGGTCTACTTTCCAAATGGCCCTGACCGATGTACTTTTGTACTTGGGTTTGCTGCTCGACCGATAACATCTCATAGCCAAAACCAATGGCTTTTTCTACGATATCTATATCTTTTTTATCTATTTTCCCATTAGCAAGCAAGTCTTTTAAAAACGCAGTCTGTGTGTTATTCATAGTTGGCTCCCATCCTTGATAGCCAAGTAAATAAATGAACGGTGTACTACTAAAGCTTTTTCCTTATAAAAGCCACAGCACAACCGTTGGCTTCGCAGAGTATTTCATCTTTATTTTACTCCATCTGCTTTTTTCTGATGATTCTTTGGTAGCTATTACTAAGAAAACAACTCAAGCTCATCTGCTGTTTTTACAGCACTTTCAAGCAAGGAATTAATCATTAATGCTTTCTTTAAGATGTTTAGCGAAAAGAACGGCTTGCTCTTTTTCTAATTTAGAAATGCTAATACGTATGGCTTCTCTATTTTTTCAACTTGAAACGCTTGCCCCGACCTAACTAGTCGGCCATGCTCAGCTAATGAATGAATAAACTCGGCAAAAAACTTCTAAAACTAGATCTAATATGGAGTCTACAAATGCTAACAGGATTAAGTGTGTTTCCCTTAACACCAATGAATAAAGTGCAGATAGATGAGGTCGCTTATAAGACATTAATCCAACGGTTAGCAGCCAACGCCGTAAACTCTATTTGTACCTTAGGCTCTACAGGGAATTATATGTACCTCAGCCGGGCAGAACGAGCCAAAGTTACCGCATGGACCATAGAAAAAGCAGAAACCATACCTGTGATAGTAGGAATAGGCTCATTACGTGTTAAAGACGTTTTACTATTCGCCGAAGACGCACAACGGGCCGGGGCAAGCGCTGTACTTTTAGCCCCCGTTTCTTATCAAGAGCTCACTAAGTCAGAGGTTTTTAATTTGTACAAGTTGGTTAATGCCGAGCTATCCATACCCTTATGTGTTTATGACAACCCTAGAACGACGCATTTTTCTTTTACCGATGAACTGCTAGGGAAAATTGCCTAGCTATCTCAGGTAAGCTCCATTAAAATTCCTCCTGTACCCACCGATCTAACAGCAGCCAAACATCGCATTGCAGCACTACGCTCTAAAATTCCTGCTCATGTCAGTCTAGGAATTAGCGGTGATCCATTTGCAGCAACAGCATTGCATGCAGGGTGTGATACGTGGTACTCCGTTACAGTAGGGCTATTTCCCCAAACAGCTTTGACCATTACGCGGGCTGCACAAACAGGAAACACCGCATTAACAGTACAACTATCCCAACAACTAGATGGTTTATGGTCTTTTTTTACGCAGTATGGTAGCTTGCGGACCATTGCTACTGCAGCAGAAATCTTAGGGTTTACAACATCACCTAGCCCTCCTCTGCCTTTAAAAACCCTAGAAAAAACGCAAGAGAAAAATTAAAACAACTACTGGACCAGCTAGCATTGAACTAATCGCCTAGGAAATGCAGAGAAAATGAGGCATTGCTTAATGTGCTTATTATTTGCATTGCCTCATCAGCTTTATTCATAGGCACAAACACATGATCATGGTGATACGCTGCAATAACATTTGCACTAATACCTTCTTTGGCTAACGCCCCAGCTACTACAGCCGTTAACCCAACCGCCTCTAAACTTGAATAAACAGATAATGTAATTCGTTTAAACGTAGACTCAGTGCAAGCGCCTAGGCTTTGTGCCTGAGGCTTAGCTAAAATCAGGGTCAAGCCTTCCTCCTCGACAAAGATCGCCAAAGGCTCAAGGCTAAGATAATTATTTAAATCGCCATTCACCGTACAAAAAACATACTCCTTGGGGTCTAAGACCGGCTGTAAATTTTCTAATAACGTTGCTAAATCAAGAATGGCCATTTTATTTTTCCAAATACTGATCAATTAACGGCGCAATGTGTGCCGCATGAGTAAACCCCAAGTCATTCTTTGCTTCTTTAAACACGTGTAAAAGCGCAGTAGGCTTAGTTAGCTGAGCAACCTAGCCAAAGCTCATACTCACTTACGCCAATCCCGCGGCGCTAAACCAAACTGACGACGAAAGCATCGACTAAAATAAGCACTATCCTGAAAGCCCATTTCATAAGCAATTTGGGTCACGCTCGACGTAGGCTCGGTTTTTAATCGGTCAGCAGCTCGACTTAAACGACTTTCTAAAATATAGGCAGAGGGCGTCGTCGACTCTAAAGAAAAAAGATGTTGAACTGTTCTTACAGAAACATGTAAATACTCTGCAATGCTTTGTGTATTCAGCGAAGGGTCAGTAAAGTTATTTGCCACAAATGTCTTTGCACGACGTAAGCTTAGTCGCTGTGTGTTCTGGGATAGCGTTGCAGCAGCGCCATCAGAATAACGCATAGCCATAGCTAACAGGTCAAAAAACACTTCTGTCACTTCCTCTGCCCAACCCGGTAAATTTTCTGCATACTCACCGTGCCGCCACATAGACAAGAGAAACTCTTGCAATATTTTTGCACTCATTGCACTAGGAATTGGTTTTTCTAATGCCTCATCAAGATCCGCAAGGCGATGCCGTAACGGTTCTAAAGGCATTTCCACCACCAATAGCTCATGATCTTGGGATAATGATAAGTCATAGCCTATATAGGGCGAGCTTATAACAAAGTTACCCGTATTTAACATGGCCTCGCTCCCCTTATGCTTAATCCCCCCCATACCTCGATTTAAAAAATGCAAAATTAATCGCTGTGATGATTGAGCACAGTTTTGTTTACGTTGGACTCGCGAGGCATCTGAGCGCGGTCTAAGCAACACCAAAGGTCCTACATTCCAACGAAGCATTTCTGCCCTAAATCCTGCTGAAGCACTATCAATTCGAGTTCCCGATAACGTGCTATCACACAGAGAGTTCCAAAAAGCTAGGCGTTTTTGGGGTTGAATTTGAAATGTAGAGAACTGCTCAATTTGCTGCATCAAGGTCTCCTTGTAATTCCCCTATTTTTCTAGTCGTTTATGAACAGGGTCATGGGGTTCTGCCTGTTTATGCTTAGGGCCGCCTCCCTAAAACACCTACTCATTGATACTTAAAATAGCTTACTCAAGGAACGCTTTCCGCACACTCCGTCAAGACCCTATATGTTTTGCGCTCCTATACCTATAGGCCTCGTTTTTATCCAAGAACCAAATAACAGCACTTAATAAAATCGAGGTAATAATCAAAAAAGTAGGAGACATGTATGACAACCGTATCGGATACAGCAGCAACACTAGTTGATACCGAACCTCATCGGTTCGGACGCTATCAGTACACCCTCATTGCCTTACTTAGCTTAAATTTCGGTATTGTTTTCTTCGACCGAAATGCCGTTAGCTTTTTAATGCCATTCATCCAACCTGAATTGGGAATTAGCCATACTCAGGTCGGGATCTTAGTCAGCGCACTCTCCTTTAGCTGGGCTATCTCAGCCCTAGTCGTAGGCAAGCTTTCTGACAGTCTAGGCAAAAGAAAACTGCTACTCGTTCTTTCGACCATTGCTTTTTCGTTATGCTCATTTCTCAGCGGTTTAGCCAGCTCTTTTGCCTTTCTGTTAGCAACACGACTACTCATGGGTGTCGCGGAGGGTGGCGTTCTACCAATTAGTCATGCCATGGTGGCTTCTGAAGTACCAGCAGAACGTCGAGGCTTAGCCCAAGGCATTACACAAAACTTTGGCTCAAACCTACTGGGATCTTTTGTCGCTCCTGTACTACTCGTCTCTTTTGCTAGCTACTTTGGTTGGCGTGAAGCCTTTTTTCTTGCTGGTATCCCAGGCCTAGTGTGTGCCGCACTCATGTGGTTTTACTTGGACGAGCCAGCCTCTTTAGAAAAATCACAAAAAGAAACCGCTTCTGTTAGCGTATTTAGCGTTTTAAAAGACCGTAACGTACAAATATGCGTTGCTCTTAGCATCTTGCTTGTGTCCTACCTCGTCGTTTGCTGGGTGTTTATGCCTCTCTACCTAACCCAAGTAAAAGGGGTGTCTCCAACCAGCATGGGGTGGTTAATGGGCACTCTAGGGGTCTCTGCCACATTGGGTAGTTTTATCATCACAGGCCTATCAGATCGCTTTGGACGACGCCCTCTTTTAATTCTCATGCCCTTAATTGGAGTGATCTTGCCACTCGGGGCTCTCTACTTTACTGGTTCTGTTTGGGTATTAGCCATTATTTTCTTCTTTGGCTGGGGCTTTAACGGCACATTGCCACTCTTTATGGCCACCGTTCCCTCTGAAAGTGTAGACCCTCGATTAGTAGCAACCGCCTTAGGACTGAGTATGGGGGCAGGTGAGCTAATAGGTGGCGTGCTCTCACCCTTTTTAACGGGCATGTTAGCCGACCAATTTGGTTTGCAATCCGCGCTTTGGCTAATGTTTGCCTTAGCTCTTCTCGCTAGCCTCTGTGCATGTGGTCTACGGGAAACCGCACCATCTCGCCTCAAGACCCTCACGCAAACTGCTTAAACACAGACTTACTTTTAACTACACAACAATGACTAAACTGGAGCAAATCATGAGTAAAGCTGCTACTGCAACAACCAAAAAAGACAAAGATAATGACTACCGTATCGTGCAAGTCCCCGAGTCCTTACCACACCGTATCGCTGAATGGGGCGTAGAAGGCAGTTACATCAACCGATCAGAAGAAGAAAGCCCTTGGATTCCTTTTGGCGACAATGCTGCCATCCGCCACTTGGCCTTTGATGTACGCAACAACGTGTACTGTAATATCTTGTGGATTAAGTCCCCTGGCATGATTGGTACCCATAAGCACCGTGGAATGGTTTGGGCGATTGGGCTAGAGGGTAGCTTCCGCTACCTAGAGTACGACTGGGTCTGTGAACCAGGCGACTTCATCACGGAATTACCCGGTACTGCTCATACTTTAGTTACTGACCACCCTGACGGTATGAAAGCCTTATTTTGGATGCAGGGTGCCAATGAATTTTATGACTCTGAAGGTAATTTTTTAGAAACACTGGATGTGTTTTGGTTCATTGATCACTACCAAAGTTATTGCGAAAAACACGGCCTTCCTATCAATAAAAAACTATGGATTTAAGCACTCCTATGTCTTTTCTAGATATGTTTTCTATTAAAGGTCGTACAGCACTTGTGACCGGTGCAGCCTCGGGGCTGGGGCTGGCCTATGCGGAAGCACTCGCTGAGGCAGGTGCTAGCGTAACCTTAACTGACATTAACGAAGCAGCGTTGGTCCAAGAAAGCCAAAGGCTCTTACAAAACGGTTGGCAAGTGCGCTGGGCAGTACTCGATATCACTGATCGCCATCAAACACAGCAAGTTTTTGATGACCATCTACACCGCTATGGCGGACTAGATATTGTGTTTGCTAATGCTGGAATTGATACCGGACAGGGTTTCTGGAACCCCGAAGGCTATAGGAACGAGCAAGGACAAGTCGACACCTACGACCCAGAAACCTGGGATAAAAGCATTCAGGTCAACTTAACTGGCCCCTATAACACCATACGCCAGGCCGTTTGCTGCATGAAAAGCACGGGTAAAGGTGGCTCGATTATAGTGACCTCATCGAATGCAGCCGTAATGTGTGGGCCCATCGTCGGTCTACCCTATATGCCAGCCAAAGCTGGCCTCGCTCATATGGTACGTCAATTGGCCCTAGAGCTTGCCGAGTTCAATATTCGGGTCAATGCTATTGCCCCTGGTCCTTTTGTCACAAACATTGGGGGCGGTTGGCTTAAGAGCAATCCCCAAGCCCGCGAAGCCTGGGACTCTAAGGTCCCCTTAGGTCGTGTGGCAGAGCCTAAGCAAATTAAACCACTTGCGCTGTATCTTGCCTCTGATGCCTCTGATTACATGACAGGGGCTCACTTGGTCATTGATGGCGGCATGTCTTTGGGGAGTATTCTATGATGCAAGCAGCTATTTTTGAAGGCTTCGGCAAGCCATTGCGGATAGAGAAAATCCCTGCCCCCACTCCTGCTAGCGATGAAGTCATTCTAGCCGTCAAACGCTGCGGTATCTGTGGCTCGGATTTACACATGACCGAAGACCCCACCTTTAACCTGCAGCCCGGTAGCGTATTAGGCCACGAGTTTGCAGGAGAGATCATCGCTCTAGGTAAAGACGTCACCCATCTAAAAATAGGGCAACAGGTGGCGGTTATGCCTTATCACAGTTGCGGCCACTGTGCTCAATGCCTGGCCCGTAATCCCGCCTGGTGCTCGGAAATGGCGCTAATGGGCGGCGGTTATGGCGAATTTGCCGCCGTCGCAGCCCGCCTTTGCATCCCCTTGCCCGCTGAGACCGACTTTGAGACGGGAGCTTTGGTAGAACCTCTGGCTATTGCTTTGCACGGCGTTAGAAAATCAGGCCTTCAGCCGGGGCAAGACATTATTGTCTACGGTGCTGGGCCAATCGGTTTAGCCGTCGTATTTTGGGCTCGCCGCTTTGGTGCCAGAAAAATCATCGTAGAAGACATCAAACCAGAGCGCGCAAACCAAGCGTTGGAACTAGGCGCCAACCATTTCGTTTGTGCCCCGCAATTGCCTACAGAAACCACTGCTGCCAAGCTTGGCAACCAAGGGGCTGATATTGTGTTTGACTGCGCTGGCGTCCCCGGCCTCATTGCACAAGCCATCCCCCTATTACGCCCCCAAGGCACCTTGCTTATTCTAGGCCTATGCACAAAACCTGACAGCTTTATCCCTTTTGAGGCCCTATCCAAAGAACTGCGCATTCAAACCGCCGTCTTTTTTAACCAGCAAGAATATGAATCAACATTAGATATGCTAACCGCTATGCCCGTTTTAATAGACATTTTTATTAATAAACGCACCTCTTTACACACCTTGCCCGCATTATTTGAAACACTTAAATCGAACTCCCCCTACTGCAAAGTCATGATTTGTCATGAGCATTAAATGGGGTGGGAGCGCCCCATAGGGGTGCTCCTACATCAGGAGCCCTTTTTCTGATCTTAATTACAAAATAATTCTTAAAGATGGTGACTACACACCGGTCTAGATTTATTTGTAGAAGAAGACCAAGCCTTCGACAATCCTTTGCCGCGAGCATCGCTCAACCCTACAAGGAAGCATAATCTGCTCCTATATATACCGTCTCTACCTTGCTAAAGCAGCTCACATTTTCTATCCTAGACAATGTCGTTAGAATCATAGAGCTCGTCATTGGGCTCACAGTAACATTACAAATAGGCTGTGATAAAGCTAGCGGCTTACCTAATTTAAACAGATAATAAAGCTCATCGTGAGTAGACTCTTTTCCTGACTGCAGTACGCTAATTTCATGACGAGCGACCAACTTAACCTGTTTAACAGGCCAAACTTTTGTGATTTGCTTATCATCTGAATTTTTATTCTCTGCAAATGCCAAGCCTAAATAACGAATCTCAGTCACTACGCCATGCTTGAATCTGTCATTAAACGTCTTCTTGGGCATGTGATACCATTGTGCTAGCCCTTGTCTAAACTTATCGAAATAAGCGGGATCACGATCCTCTTCTTTCCCTAAAGCTGCCATCATAAGCAAATCAGGATATAAACTTTGCTTCATGCCATAGGCAGGAATACGAGCGGCTTCCTGCACGTAAATGCGCTCAGCAATTTCCGGTGACTCATACAACCCCCCATCCTTCTTCCTGCCCATCTGCTCATCTAAAAACCGTGCTAGCCATAATCGACCCGTGTGTTTATCGCTTCCCGCTTCATTTTTTTGCAAACTGGGCAATAACGCAAAAGCACCTATACCTACCTCGGCAATATCAGCTTGATAAGGATTCTCACTAGCCTCTTGATCAAAAAATCCTGGGTACAAAACAAAAGCTCCAAAGATAGGACGGCTTTTTTGCTTGCTCTTCTCGGTTTCCAAGTGTATTAAAGCATCTCGATAGCGATGCATTTGATTCAAAGCATCTTCGGGAGCCAAATCTACTTTTGAGCTATTAGGGCTCTTTCGTCCTTCCTCCATCCTATATTTGGCATCAAACAACCAAATAAACTGTTTGGCCTCCTGTAAACCAGTAGGTGGCAAAGTGACCTCTAAAACAATATCAGGTTTTTGATTCACCAAATAACTGCGAATCGGCTTACTCTGTTTACTAAAAACTGGCTCATGCACTAGCCTAGCCTTCACGCCATCAGCGCGCTCAAACTCAAAGGCACCCGCAAACCCATCTTCAAGCTGATACTCAAACAAACTATTTAACGACAGCTTCGCCATTTGACTGAGAATTATGCTAAAGCCTAGCTCGTATTCTAAAAGCTGCTTAATTTCTAAAAAACACCAAATTTCATAAATTTCGGCTACCGATTTCATCGAAATAGTCGACAGACCACCTAACGCATCCAAATAAAACTTCAGCTCCTGCCAAACTCTATAGACCGCGCTATAACCTGTTTTTTGCTGCAGCACCAAGGACTCTCGATTTGACCCTGTATAGGACCCTACCTCTGTTAAAAAGCTTTGACGTAGTAATTTTTGCAAAGGTTGCTGCCAAGCATGCAGCTCACTCAAAAATGCTTGTGAAAAACGTTGATTTTGGGGTGCCTCGTTATGACTGCGCAATTTTGCTTCAAATTTAGCAAGTTGATTTTTACTTTGTGTCACCACCATCTTAATAAAACGGTTTTCTGGTGTATTCACACTTAGACGTTTTTGCTCTACCGCATAGTGGCGTTCATGTAGCCCATTGGCCAAGTCCAATAAAACCCGCTCACTGAGCTTAGGCGATAAACGTCCTTTAAGCCTTGCCGCCTTAGTAGAAGTTGTAAAAGACACTAAGCGATTGTGTGGCGCAACACAAATCACCTTTAAGCCCTGCTCAAAACGTTGACGTAATGCAGTGAAATTAGCTAGCCACATTAAGGGAAAAGAGCCTTGCCGTCGACCTCGCTGTGCCTCTTGCGCTGTTTTTTGTATGAGACTAAAACGCCACAAAGGAAAGCTCTGATCAATAGTTTCATACATCGCCGGTAAATCTTGATGCAGTGCCATCTTAATAGGCAAAACCTCAAAAGCTAAGCTCTGGGTTTGAGCTTGACCCTTCAGCTCATAACATAAAGGTAAACTGAGCCAACCTACGTCATTTGCTGTCTGAATGGTCCCCATTAAACGTGCCGGTGTGTCACCACGTTTAGGAACAAACCTAAACGCCTCGTTAATCGCCCGGCTACGATGCGTTAAATAGGCATGGCTAACTGGTTGCAAAAACACCCATTCAAACTGATATAAGGTATTTTCAAAAAAAAGAGGCTGTGTCAGTAAAACATGAGAAGCCTCCTTCAAAGTCACCTTTTCCGCATCTCCCTTTTCTAGTGATAAAGGAGGAGTGCTTACCCAAAAAACCCCCTCCGCCAAAGGTGGATTAAATCGCAATACATGCTGGGGCGCCTCTATACCTCGCTTATTTAGTGTGGATTGATAACCTTCTGTTTGTTTAGTAATGTCATTAGCCCACACCGACAACTCAAAATCAGGTGTGTGTAACCGCAACAGCTCTGGCATCGTACCTCCTTGTTTGCTTTAAGCTCTCACAATTAATGGGCAAAGCTAGGGCCAAAAACTCGTAAATCCAGAGCTCTCTAGGCGCTTGCGCATCCACCCTAGCTTAGCTCGAGTACGACATGCTATGAGCACTTCAGACGAGGTCATCACAGAATCAGAGTCTGTGACTTTATATTCACGATATAAATCAGGACGTGTTGCTGACTCAGTAGAAGGACTCCATATGGAGTCTAGCTCTACAGGGAGCACCTCTTCTAGTTGTTCTAATAAGGAATGAGCGCCACCGAGCTTATCTATATCCCCTTCCAGACGAGGCAAGACTTTGCACATTAAAAAATCATCCCACACTGCTTGCAATGTGGCCTCATCCTTGGGTTGAGCACTCATCACAGCCAAAAGCAATTCATTGAGGGCTCTATATGCCAACTCAAATGGCGTCCCTTTTAGTACCTCATTCACTTTGCCTAAAAACTGAATACTAAGAGCGCCATCACTGTCTATGGTTGTACTTAAAGTAGAACGGTCGGCGTGCGATTGAGTCGGATACGTTAAAATTTTATTGAAAACAGCAGGTTCAAAAAACTGCTCAAAATTATTAGGAAAAAAATCGCCAAAATCAAAACTTAATGCTCGATCAATGACCTTACGGGAGAACCCATGCGTGGTCTCATCCATATTCACCGTACCTGCTACGATAAGATTAAATGGAATACCAATGCCCTCTTGCAAGAACAAATCCCATATATCCTTATCCAAAGGCAGCTCAAGATTTAAGCCTAAATCTTGAGCCAACAAATCAGAAGGCTTCAAGTCGTCATCAGTCATACCTACATCCAATGAACTGAAGACCGAACCTTTAATTAAAGGATCACAACTATAGCTATATGATGTGGCCTCAGACGGCTCAGCATAGGTCCAACTCCGTGTTTCCAATACAGATAAATAATCAGCAAAATACTGCTCTACCGGAGCCAGGTTCATTTCGTCTAAACACAACCAAAAAGGCCGAATCTGATCTAGATCTCGGCCTAGCCAACGCACTGGCCGTCCTTGATCATCTCGCTTCACAGACTCAATCACCTCTTGCCAAGCCCGCACCATAAAACGCAACACATCGGTAGCCACATACTGCGGTCGTTGGCCTAACCTAGACACGTACCCCATTAAATCGCTAGGTTCATGCCAATCAGGTCTCACTGACACCAGACAATAAGTTTCTAAACTAGCGTCCCATGCTTTAGCTTGTTCCCGGACAAAACGACTTTTACCTGTGCCAGAGATACCGGCTAGGAGGAGGAAGGGTTTAGGTAAGGCAAATTTGCTAGCTTTGCTAATCCCTTCCTCTTCAGCATTACTAAGTACAATTTCCGTAACAATATTATTGTTATTATTTTTTCTTAATTCTTCTAAAAGGTATCCCCATGGCCCACCCTCATCTTCTAGCAAAAAATGAATACGATTCTCTTTTCTAAAAAAAACACCTAGTCTGCCAGGTCTAATTAAAGATCCAGAATCCTCATCACCTATCATTGTTCTTAACTTAGATAATGACAGTCTATGTTCAGTTTTCGATAAAGGAATAGTATAACTCAGATCAAAAGATTTACCCAAAGAGTCCAAATATACTTTTACTTCAGCCTGGTCTTTATCTATTTTAAATATTTCTCTTGCTTTTACTGGAACTAAACAAAATGCCCCAGCCCCTCTAAGACCTAGCTCATTCCCATTAAATCGATGAATCCAAACCAATTGTGTCAATTTATTCTCCTGAAGCTAATTAATTATAAAATCCCTCCTAAAGACAAGGCTATCTTTTCAGCAAAAACAGGAGGTACAGCGTTACCTATCATTTTATACTGTGACCCTCTCGATCCTAAAAACTCAAAATCATCATCAAATGTTTGCAATCGAGCAGCCTCTCGCACAGTGATACTTCTAGCCTGACTTGGATCCGGATGTATATGTCTTAGACCATCTTTATATAAATGCGCTGGTATTGTATTACTTGGTTTGTCTGATCTTAAAACATGATATTTATGAACAGAAGATTTTCTTCCTGTTTTTTTCGTGTATAACTCTTTTAGAGCATCAGAACTCGCATACTGAAAACCTCCAGACTGAATATCCTCAGCCAACAACTTAAAGATAGAAATATCCCTTTCATTATGATATCTAGGCTCATGTGCTGTAATTTCAAACTCCCCTGCTTTATCAATAAAATGAGAAGATCTTGGCATAGGGCTCTCTAACGGAAAAATAGCAGGAAGACCTCCTAGAGCCTCAGATACCGTTACAACTTTTTCCGATTTATATCTATTAAGATTAGAATAGAAAAGATTTACTCTTTCTTTAAAATCAGCATATCTTTTCATATCAATTGCAACAATAATCACCCTTACTCTTTTTTGAGGAACCAAGAATTCAGATGTATCAAAAACCGCCTCTGCTTTTAAATCATCCGTTATATAGTAACCAATATCAAAAAAAGATTTTCTAACCCTATCTGTTATAGAAATACCCCCCGGTTTTGCACTTAACATGCCTAAAACATTCTCAAAAATGCAAGCCCTTGGGCGATATCGATCCACAATTTTTATATATGATTCAAATAAAAAATTCCTATAATCATCATGCATCCCTTTTTCATCTCTTATCCTTCCTGCTATAGAATAAGATTGGCAAGGAGGCCCCCCTATCACGACATCGACACTTTCATCTTTTACTAGCTTATCAAACCCTTCTGAGCTTCCATACAGCTCATCATCATAACCTGACACTAGATCATTGGTACGCTGTATATCAAAATGTAATATTCTCTTTTCCGCATCCTTGTAAAACCATTTTTTACTCAATCGATTACGCAAAGTAAATAGAGCATCCTTATCCCACTCAACTCCTGCCACTATTTCAAAAATTTTAGATCTTTTAAATCCTTCCGTAAGGCCACCACACCCTGCAAATAAATCTATCGTTTTAAACATGGCTATAACCCCATATCCATAATCTTCTTACCTAAAGCTAATCCTAGTAGTGGTGGAACAGCATTACCAATTTGTTTATACTGCTGCGTTTTTGTTCCTAAAAAGCGAAAACGGTCTGGAAAAGACTGTAGCCTTGCATTCTCTCTAGCGGTAGGCACTCGATCCCATTTATAATGAAAGTGATTTCTATGTCCAGTATCTATTGTTTTTGATGGTTTTTTACTGTGATATCTTGTCCAGGCTTCATTAAATCTCCTAGAGTCCCCTACTCCAGGGGGTAAATCCCTATGATTACCCCCTTCCGGTACCTGTCGAATAACAGAAATCACATGTTCAGTATGTCTAGTTCCTACATGATTGAATAATAAACTTGATCCTTCTCTCATCATGACCTGATAGTCACTTTCAGGTGCTGAGCTATATTTAGATACCTCTTTCCCCACCTCCTTTTGAAGAGGAGGTAAGTCACTAATAGCTTGCTCGCAAGTCACATACTCATCAGGAGAAAAAATAGGCTCAGGGAAAACAAACGTCTCTCTATTTAATACTCCCACAAAAAACATTCTTTTTCTTATTTGAGGAACCCCATAATCAGGAGCAAAAATTAATTTTTCAGATAGTGTATAACCAAGTCTTTTAAACTCGCTCAATATAGCTAGTCTAGCCCTCCCTCCATACAAATTAGCTATACCCGGAACGTTCTCTATAACAATAAAATTTGGCTTAATTATTTCAGACAACTCAAAAACAGAATAAAAAAGCTTATTCCTTTTATCATTTTCATTCCTTGTTCCTGTTAATGAAAACCCCTGACAAGGTGGTCCAGCAACAATCAAATCTATTTTTTTATTACCTAGCTTATTAACTATCTCATCAATGCTTTCTTTTTCAGACAAGTCTAATTTTAAGGTTTCAGCATGTGGGTGATTATAAGCAAAAGTTTTTAAAGCAGGCTCATCAAAATCAACACCTAAAACACACTCAAAACCAGCTAATTCAAACCCATACGATAGTCCTCCACAACCAGAGAACAAATCAATCAAATATCTATTTTTTTTCATTTCTTAATTATTTAAATAAAATTAAAAAAATGATTAACTTATAAAACCTTAAAATATACAATAAATTTTTTATATTGCTCTTTGCAGATTCAAAACTAACCACTTAACTCAAATTAATAATTTTCTTAAATCCAAACCCCATAAAAAACTCCGTGTAACACGAGTAAAAGCGGATATCCTAGATGCTTTAATAATTACATATTCCATCTTAAGCAAAACCTAGCTCACAACCTTTATTAGAATAAGTGGCTCACGTTATAATTACAGTTCGCAACGGACTGCTTCTTGAAACCTCAACCTTTAGTCATACAACAAGGTTTTAAATAAACGCTCTCCCACCCAAGAGTTCATCCTCTTTGAGAGCTAATATAAAAATAAAAAGTGGGGTTCACATAAATGCTGATCGTCTATCGATAGCTCGGATAGCTTTTAAGCAGTAGGAGGTCTTACTAGCACACAGCCCCCCTATGATCCTAGCTATATCTGTTTGATCACCTATGAACTATTTTCTCGTCTGTGCATAGCTCCCTTTTGATACAGCCTCTTTAAGGCCATCTCCTTCTTTAAGAAGCTTCAACCTAGCATAGTATCTATGTCTAACAAGATCATAAAGCGCTCATCCCTCCAGGCGATCAGCACAAAACCAAAACCCCATCAATCATTATTTCATATTTTAGACTAGTAGTGAATCTGCGCTAGATAAGCATAATACCCAAGCCTAAAATTAACGATAAGGACCATTGCCGTATGTAACAGTTCAACGTTAAATATGCAGGTTTAATAATCACCCACCCCCAAAAACACAGTGGTTTTTCGAATAAGTACGACCCCATCGCTTTACGACTATCATATGAACATAAATAATGAACCTTCGCTCTACAAGAGCTAAGCTATGCATAAATATTCACTCTCTTTAATTTAGGTATCAACCCACAGCTAAGCGTTGGCAACAGAATTACTGGAAATGCTTTTTGCCGATAGCGCGTAAAAACACATTTTATCTACTCCTAGCTTTACACTCACCACTTTGAAAAAGGCCCCAGAAGAAATCGATATGCTACGTGCAGAAACCGTCCATCTACAAGACAGATACCTGAACCTTGAGCAACGGCCATGCACTCAACCCAAAGAACCCATAATAAAATTACCTATACATCCACAAGGAGCACACTGTGAGCTATATTCTTTACGTCGATTTTCCCTACTCAGACCATTGGGGCGATGCAATGACGCCTGCTATGCAAGAACTCGCTCAGTCTATTAGCCACGAACCATGTCTAATTTGGAAGATTTGAACAGAAAATTCAGAGGTAAATGAAGCGGGAAGCGTACTTGTTCATGCATAGTGCTCGTCTTAAACAATTTGGCCTCCCCCATGTCAACGTCAAACTCTTAGCTACTCAGGCACCACTCTCTCGTATTAACCACGGGCCTGTAGACAACTAAAACCCTAAAGCATTTTCCCTCTAGAAAGGTTGGGTGAATCCGCCACACCTTCTTTTGTCACTGGAGGGCTCAATTAACGGTGTAATTTATGCGACATGGATACAATATATGACTCCGCATGTACACAAATGACTAGCTGTGCACCTGCGGCAAGATCAGCCAGGGACGGAGGCATTCTTGGGTGAGCGGCTCAGCACGCAGCGTAACGAAGTGAAGCGAGCACTGCCTAGCGAGCCCATGAATGGTGCCGCCTCTAAAAGCAGACTGCGAACCATCCCTTGTAGACGGACAAAATAGTTCGGAACTCTATTTTTTTCTATTATCGACTAGTTAATTAGCTAGTCTATTTTCAATAACTAACATAATTCGGTTTTTGGTTTAGTTTGCTTGTCGCAGCACTTCTCCATTAAATATCCCACTAAACTCATCAATGCCGAAGTATTAGCACGATAGCGCTGAAACCGCCCTTCTTGCTCTACATAGACAAGACCAGCGTGTGTCAGAGTTTTTAGGTGAAAAGATAGATTAGTCGGAGGAATAGCCAACTGTAGGCTGATTTCTCCGGCCACTAAACCATCGTCACCAAACTGCACCAATAGCTTCACAATATCAAGTCTCAGCTCGGAAGCTAAGGCATCAAATTTACTGACCGCCTCTTTTTGATTCATACCTACCTAATCCATTCAATTTCAGGAAAAACGCTCTCGAAGCGAATAGAAGCTAAATACTACGCTGATTCACCCGCTTGGACAGCTCCTCGGCGCTTTCCTTTCTTTCACTATAGCGATCAACTAAATAGTCAGAGCATTCACGAGTCAGTAACGTAAATTTCATAAGCTCTTCCATCACATCCACAATGCGATCATAGTACGAGGACGGTTTCATCCGGCCATCTTCTTCAAACTCCAAATACGCTTTAGCCACAGAGGACTGATTAGGAATGGTAATCATCCGCATCCAACGTCCTAAAACCCGCATTTGGTTGACGGCGTTAAAGGACTGTGAGCCACCCGACACTTGCATCACCGCTAAAGTTTTACCTTGAGTAGGCCGTACAGCGCCTATTGACAAAGGAATCCAGTCAATTTGTGCCTTTAAAATACTCGTCATCGCCCCGTGGCGCTCTGGGGAAGTCCACACCATTCCCTCTGCCCAAAGCACTAAATCTCGTAACTCTTTCACCTTGGGGTGATCTTCCGTCGCCCCATCGGGCTGCGGTAAACCTCGAGGATCAAAAACTCGAGTCTCAGCGCCTAGCTTATTTAATATCTTAGCAGCTTCTTCCGTTACAAAACGGCTGTATGAACGCTCTCGAACAGACCCGTAAAGCAACACAATACGAGGTGAATGTAATGTGTGTTTTTTGGGAAATAGCCGATTTAAATCAGGGGCTTCTAATTGCTTTACATCAATATTCGGTAATTCATCTTTTAACAATTTTGCATCCTCTTTCATAAATGTCTAAGCGATTTTTTGCTTCAAGAAAAAGCACCTAAACGTAGAGCTAGTGCCACCAAAGTAATTAATAAGACAGGTGTGGTCAAAACCACCCCCACTCTAAAGTAATACCCCCAACTAATTGTGGTTCCTTTTTTTGCTAGCACATGCAACCACAACAAAGTAGCCAGACTGCCAATAGGGGTAAATTTCGGCCCTAGATCACTGCCAATCACATTCGCATACACCATGGCCTCTTTCACTGCACCGGTCGCCGTGGAAGCCTCTATAGATAACGCGGTAGTTAGAACAGTGGGCATATTATTCATAACGGACGACAACAAAGCAGACAGCACACCTGTACCGATAGCTGCTCCCCATATACCGCCTTCTGCAAATCTATTTAATAACAACGCAATGTGATCCGTTAAGCCGGCATTGCGTAAGCCATACACAACCAAGTACATACCTAGTGAAAAAACAACAATGTGCCAGGGTGCGCCTTGCAAGACTTTATTTATGCTAATCACCTTTCCACGGGCAGCGACCGCCAGTAACAATGCCGCTGCCATCGCTGCCACGGCACTAACAGGTACACCTAAAGGCTCTAATCCAAAAAAACCGATAAGTAATAAAATCAAAACGACCCAACCCGCCTTAAACGTCACTGGATCTTTAATCGCTTTCAGCGGTTCTGATAAATGGGTCAAACTATACGCAGCAGGAATATCTCGCTTGAAAAACATAACCAGCACACACAGGCTAGCTACGACAGACACCAAATTAACCGGCATCATAATTGCCGCATAGTCCGTAAAGCCAATAGAAAAGTAGTCCGCAGAGACAATATTGACCAAATTAGACACCACCAATGGCAAACTAGCCGTATCTGCAATAAAACCTGCGGCCATGACAAAAGCCAATGTTGCTGCCGCAGAAAAACCCATTGCCATTAACATCGCCATCACAATAGGCGTCAAAATTAACGCGGCTCCATCATTAGCAAATAAAGCAGCAACCGCAGCACCTAACAAAATAATTAACGCAAACAACCTAATGCCACTACCCCCACCCCAGCGAGCGACATGAAGTGCTGCCCATTCAAAAAAACCGGCCTCATCCAAGAGCAAACTAATGATAATAACAGCGATAAACGTGGCGGTGGCGTTCCAAACAATTCCCCAAACCACGGGAATATCCGTCCACTGCACCACCCCAAAAGTAAGAGCCACCGCTGCCCCGATTAACGCGCTCCAGCCAATACCCAAACCACGGGGCTGCCAGATCACTAGGGTCAAGGTCAAAACAAAAATCAAAATAGCAACTAACACAACACATTCCTAGGGCATAGACTTTTAGGGGGAAAACACCATGGACAGAAAAAGAGCCAACTATAGCTCTGACAGTTCTCTTGCACTTTGCTGTAAATACGTATGCTCTAGCTTTTCCTTAGGAAGGCTGGTGAGCAGCTCTAACCGACGTCGGATCATCAGCATCGTTTGGTTAAACGCCGCTAACTTTTCCTCTTCTGAGTCACCGAGGTTAGAAGGGTCGGAATAGCCCCAATGCGCTGTAGCGGGATGACCCGGCCAAATAGGGCACACCTCACCGGCTGCGTTATCGCACACGGTAATAATCAAATCCATTGTTGGCGCCCCTGGACCAGAGAATGCATCCCAACTTTTACTGTATAGCCCCTCGGTAGACACCCCAGCATGCTGCAATACACGTAACGCAAAGGGATTCGGTTGTTGGTTTTCGCTAGGATTACTGCCAGCCGAGTAGGCTTTGAAACGCCCACGTCCAATATCATTAAGCAAGGCTTCGGCCAAAATACTGCGGGCAGAATTGTGTGTGCATAAAAACAAAACAGTCAAAGGGGATAGCAGGGGCTCATTCATAAGAACTCCGTTAGTCAGTGTTTAACGATACCAATTATTTTAATAGTACAAATATAGTTGAAATAATGTCAATGGGCACAAAAAAGCCTGATCTATAAAATCAGGCTCTTTCTTTAAAAGAAGTAATTTAACGAGATGCCGCTAATATTTTTTTAGGTTCATTTGCCAGTTGTAAAATAATACGACGGGACGGCTTATTCAGGCCAATGAAGTGAATCTTCACCCCTTTATGACTAAACTTAGTGTGCACCCTCTCTAAAGCCTCAACTGCTGTTAAATCCCAAATATGCGCCTCAGACAAATCAATGTGTACTGACTTGATAGGCTCATTTAAATCCAGGCTGTCAACAAACTGCCCTGCTGACGCAAAAAACAGCTGCCCTTTAGCTTTATAAATACGACACGTCCCATCCTCGGAAAGATAGTTATGCACACGCAAAATATCTACCACTTTATGAGCAAAAAAGATTGCTGATAACAACACGCCCACTAGTACGCCTTTTGCTAGATCATGCGTCCAAACAGTCACCACTACCGTAGCGATCATTACTACACTAGAACTTCTGGGGTGCACCACCAAATTTTTAACCGATTGCCAATCAAACGTACTAATCGAAACCATAATCATCACTGCAACCAATGCAGCCATAGGAATCTGGCTAACCCAATCTCCTAAAAACACAATCAAAATCAGCAGAAAAACACCTGCACATAAGCTAGATAAACGACCTCGACCACCCGCTTTCACATTAATCACCGACTGCCCAATCATGGCACAGCCTGCCATCCCTCCCAAAAAACCTGTAGCCACGTTTGCTACACCTTGCCCCATACTTTCGCGGTTTTTATTACTAGGAGTATCGGTCATGTCATCTACGATAGAAGCCGTCATCAACGACTCCAATAAACCCACTACCGCTAAGGTCAAGGAGTAAGGAAAAATGATCCGTAAGGTTTCTAAATTAAAAGGGATATCGGGAATGAGAAAAATAGGTAGCGTATCTGGTAACTCCCCCATATCTCCCACTGTGCGCACGTCAATGCCAAACCACATCGTTATAGCCGTTAACACCACAATCGTAACTAAAGGAGAAGGAAGCACAGTTGTGATGCGCGGCAATAGATAAATAATAGCCAAACCGGACGCGGTCAATGCATACACATGCCAAGTCACATTCGTTAACTCAGGCAGCTGGGCTAAGAAGATAAGAATAGCCAACGCATTGACAAAACCCGTGACCACTGACTTAGACACAAAGCGCATCAAGCCACCCAGTTTAATCATACCTGCTACGATTTGAATTAAGCCTGCCAAAATGGTAGCCGCTAACAGATACTGGAGACCATGGTCTTTAACTAAAGACACAATTAGCAAAGCCATGGCTCCAGTCGCACCCGAAATCATGCCTGGGCGGCCACCTACAAACGCAATAATGGTGGCGATACTAAATGAGGCATACAAGCCCACTTTAGGATCTACACCAGCAATAATAGAAAAAGCAATGGCCTCAGGAATGAGTGCCAAGGCAACTAAGAGCCCCGAGACCACGTCTCGACGCGCATTAAAAAACCATGTGGAATATAAATTAGACATGCAGAAATCCAATTCTGCACAGCAGGCAGCCAGAGCCAACAACAAGGAAAAAAGAGACGCCATGAGCTACCCACTGTGCTTTATTAAACAACAGAAAAACAAAGCAAAGAAAATGGGGTAGCGAAAAGTTACATGGGTATAAAGAGAAAAGTATTTAAGAGTAATTAGGCCAAACTATAACATCTTTCAGCCCACCCCTCCATACCCTCTCTCGGCACTTCCAGTTCACCTAACCCCTTAGGATGATTCACTCCTCTATGCCCCTCTTTTCCATATAGCTTATCCAATAACCCATTCGGCCAGTTCAATGAGCTCTTTACTACCCCACGCCGTATTCTCTCAAAATCACTCCGCCATGTTTCCCTATCAACACCAGTCAAGACTTTGGTAGAAAGCATTTTTACTCCATCCGATGCATCGACCTCTAGCAATACAAATTCGCCACCATTTCGTCGTAACCCAACTGCTTTAATCACCCTTGGCGAGCCATCTTTGCATAAATGCAGTCGACTACGTCCAACTTTTGGCAAAACCAATGTTTCTTCAAAAATCACACGACATCCAAATTTGGTTTTTAAAATTGAAACTAACCCATTAAAGGCCGCAAAACGATTAGCAAAAACATGGTTGTAATTTGTTGCATCTTGTTTTCCGCCTACATCTGCCGCTGCTAGTACACCGCCTAAGTGTGGTTCATCAGTACTAACCAAATGACTATTTCCACCTGTAGTGGCTTCTTCTTTTTCTAAGATGGTTTGGCTACTTTTTCGTGTCCTGCGTGATTTTTCAATCTGACTAGGTCTACTAAAACTCACCCATGTCGGATCAGCCTCTATGACTCGGATGCCTGTCTCAACATTGGCTGTTTCCTCGTCATCTAACTGTAGATCCTCATCGTCAACGACCGACTCTGTTGGAATTGCTATGTGCTTCGTACCACCGTCACTTTCCTCATTTTCCTGAAAAGAGACATGACTAATACGTGTTGTCCTAGGAAGTCTGGCATTGATTTCTAAACCAACGATTTCCTCAACTAAATAATCCCTACCTTCATTAGAAAAACGTCCTTTTACATGTAGTTTCCACCCCTGCATGGGCGGAGGGACAAAGCTAAAGCACCACTGCTCACCATTTTTCGTCATTTTTCTGTTTTGTTGATAGTGCCTAAAAATGCTTTCATACGAAGCCATGACCTCCTGGTCTGAGAACAACCAGACTAGAAGTTGCACGACACCCGACTGCTCTAACGCCCCTTTAGGAAACGAAGAACTAGGCAAAATTCGTATCTCTAAATGATCTCGTTCAACCTCATAGTGAACATCAAACTCCTGCTGTAAAGCGGTACTGCTCAAACAACTACGACAGAAATAAGAATTAATTAAAAATAAAGACCGAGCTAGTTCTAACTGTGGGATGTGATAGCGAATCTTGCTATATGGCGTTTCATCCTCGTAGATAAAGGAGTTCTGTACGCCATCCTTATTGCGTATGGAGGCAAAAGAAGAAAGGTTAGGAAAATCGATTAATTTAGCTCGTTGAAGATCCGATGCTCCAAACTCAATCACACGATTTGCTGTATTATTTTTCTTAGTTGTACGATTAAGAATTTTTCCTCTGCTTAATAAAGGCAAATGAGTGAATCGAGCCCATTTCTGTTCTTGCTTTGGATTAAACCAAACAAAAATACGCCACTCTTTATTCTCTGAATTACGGAATAAGTGGCCAATATGTACTACCTGTACATTGTCATCAAAACTAGCTAGCTTAACCACTCAATCCTCCTCACAGACCATTTCCAAAAAATTTTTCGCTTCTTTTGTTATCCGCTCTTTAGACAAGGTCGCACGCCTTAATAATCGCCAACGCCTGAGCTCAACTCCTTCTTGCTTAAACTTAATAAAAGCTTGGCTAACCCGTCTGATTTGATAGTCCTCTACACCTTCTGAGTAACGCTTTAAGCAGAGAGTCATCAAAGGCAATTTCTGTAGGTTTTTTGCAAGTGAAGTTCCGTTAGGAATTTGCTTTAACAGCCAACTCGATGTCATCCTTGGATGCTCAAGGCTGCTATCTAGACGCTTTATGATTCTTAGCAGTTGTCGTACAGCGATTCGATCTCTTTGTCCCCAGTCAACTCTAGGGGCGGGTGCCAGACGCTCTTGTTGATGCTGTTGATTCCAGTGAACTAGCCTATCCCTGTCATGTCGGTAAAGCCAAGCGTATAGCGCCCCACCCTCTACAGACTGTCTTGCCGCCTTAATTCCTTGGTATTGATGTACTAGTTGCTGCCAGTCTTTATGCTTAACAGATAAATCTTCATAGCTAGGTTGCGCAGACTTGCTGACATGTCTTGTCGCTATAGAGTGCTCAGCCATATCACTTGCCTGCTGTAGCACCTCTATGACCGTTAGTTTTGGCAATAAAGCTCGCCACACAATGCTGTGCTGCAAATAATTAAAGGTTTTTCTATGCTTGCGAAATAAGTTTTTCAGCCAGCAGGTTTCCTTATTCTCTTCCAGTGTTAAATGCAGTTTTTCCAACATATCATCACTAAAGCTACGCCTCACTCTCTCTGCCACCAAGTCATGACGAACGTGCTTGCCTCTAGTGAGACCTAAATCCTGTGCTAAGCGCTGATAAAAAAGCGTCCATTGCTCAAAGCTTGGGGAAAGCTCTTGTACTTGTGGAGCGTATAAAAGAGGGGCTATATAAGCTGCCAGTGCCGTTAATTGAGATAGGGAGTCTTTGGAATAGCCTGAAAGCAACTCAGTATGACTCAAAGCCCAAAATTGATGTCGGTGGTCATCTACTGCTCTATCAAAGAAAACTAAAGCACCGTGTTTTGGACAATATGGCAAAGCAGGCAAATACCAATCTCGTTGCCAAAAGACTTCCCCATTCTTGTTTAGCTGAGTAGCAATGCAATCAGGACAGTATCTAAAACGGTTATCACTCTTAACCCTAGAGGCAGCGACTCCTAGCATTAAATGCACTGCACCTTGCGCTTGGTACTCCATTAACCGAATCGCTTCGTCTCGGCGCTCTTTACCCACAAATGGGGCATACAACGGGAATAAGGTATGCTCATAAATGAGCTGCTGAACAGAGTAACGCCCTGTTTGATGTAAATGTCTTGCTATAACACCTAAATGGGAGGGTAGATCTAAGGTTGCAATAACCTTACGGTTGCCATACACCTCATCTAATAGCTGCTTAGAACTAACAATCCCTTGATAAACGCCTGCCCGTGCAATAGTGCTATAAATTAGCTCATTCGAGTACGGGACAGGAAAGTTTCTCATCATTAGCCTGCTTGCTTGAATAAGCTCGCCATATCCACTATCACTCCTTTCTCTTTTAACCGTTCATGCATGGTTTGTTCAGGTGGACGTTGTGAATAGATATAGCGTAAGTCCGTATCAGGCAAACTATCCCAAGCATTAGGTTTTATTACGGTTGTAGCCGGTGCTTTTTTACTCTTGGAAGACTTTTCTGTTACTGACTCTAATGCTTCACCCTCAGTTAACCACTGCAAAATAATCGGCAATAACTTCTGCCTTGTCATAGTGGGATTTTGTTTAAAGGCTTTTTGGATTGTGGGAACAAGCAAATCAGAGTCGTAATCCTCTTTTAGCATTAAGTAAAAATGACGCTGATCTTCCGTATCTAGCTCCTGAAGCGCCTTTTCTTCTGGTGTTTGTTCTTGTATTGCTGCGATATCTAGCTGAAGTTGGATTAACCGTTTGTCAATCTCGGGAACAACTAGATCAGAATAACGAGCAATGCGTTCTGGGATACCCGAGCGTAGGGCCTCTAGCATGGGATGAACGGGTTTCAATTCATCTTGATACACTTGCCGCAATAAACCAGGGGTAATACGTTCATTGCCTAAAGCTAGCGCACGGAGTTGTGCGAGTACAAAAAGCTTTACTACAATGTCCATCACTCCTTGGCTTAGCTCATACCACACATCACGGACCTCATCCGATAACAGCGCATCTTTGCGTTGTAAAAGCTGTAATTGCCAAAGGTTATCTGTAAAGGCGATCCACTCTTGATTGGGCTTTCCACGTTGTGTTTGTTGTATAGGATCCCAGAATATAGCTCCAAACCCTGCCCCTCTACGTGCAGACCGCAAATCAGCCTCAAAAATCTCTCGTGCTTTAGGGGTACCAATCAACATCACTGGTACGCCAATAATATTCACCATCGTCACAAAGAAGTTCAGCATCTCTTGAGATCCACCCGAACGAGAGCGGCTTAAATGCTGAATTTCATCAATAACCAACAACCCTAAAGCATGAGCATTGGCTATTTGCGACATCAAAGCCAACATGGTTTCTATACCATGACGTTTTAAGCCATAACGACGCTCATAGTTCGAGCCTAAGGCTCGATCCAACGCTCTGAAAAAATTCAAGCAGATTTCTTTTAGCGAACCATTATGCGAGCAGTCTATTTTCAAATACACCACCTGCTCTATATTGAGCTCAGGATGGTAAATAACCTGAGGATAGGTGGCTAAAATACGATGTAGCGAAGTGGTTTTACCGCTACCTGAACAACCAATTAACAATAAACTTTGTGCCGTGGACCGAGCCTCTTCAAAGCGGAATGCCTCTAACTCTCCTTTCTGGACGCGCTCATAGCCATTTTGTAAGTGCTTTTGCAAATCTCCTGTTTTAGGATTTCTGCCTACGTAGCCACCTCGAATCATGACCGAAATACGCTCACTTAGTAGCAAATGCGTACCTAATGGCTGAAAATAGTCATCTGGAATACGACAAATGGTATGAGCTCTGATAACACGGGGCTTTTGCAAGTCAGAGGAGGTAAGCTGTAAAGAGGATTTCAGTGATGCAGCACTATTCACTGACTCTTGCAATGGAGGTAAAGCTTCAATAAAAGGATTACCACGATAAGCCTCTACTCCCGTATCGCGATAAACCGCTTGAATCTGAGTAGCACTCATGACTCATCCTCCTCTGATGGGTCCTGGAATAATTCTGGTATGTATGTTGGGAGGCTGTAATCCTCTTGCTCATCTACTTTCGCTGTGCTGAAAGGAATAACCTTAGCCTCCTTGCCTGAGGAACTCGGCTTCAAAAGCTCTGCACGTCCTTTCCGCTCCGTAGTCACGGCCTCTTTTTTATTGGTTTTAATTTGCTTAATGCGCTTGGATTTTGGTTCTGTTGTTTTAGGTGTCAGCTTGTTGGCTTTCTGAATAGTTTGCTCAATAAATGCCTCAAGCTCCCTGCGTTTAGCTAGCTCATCTTGCTTTGCATTAGCTTTATTATGTTTTTCTTGTGCTTGTATGTCCCAAATCTCCCAAAATGAGAGACCTTTAAACTGCCGACTCCGATCCGTTAGACTACATCGCCAAAATACGCGGCTACCAGCCTGTGGAAAAAGATAAATAATATCGGCTAAAACAGGGTCATAAGCCGCTTCTAAATTTTGAGGTCTGGCTATCTCAGTACTTCGTTGCAACCAACCCTCACGCAAAATCTCCGATCCCGAATAATACAAACCCCACAAATTGACACCAAATGAGGAAATCGAAACCTTTCGACGCGGTAAGAGCGCTACACGCAACTGTTCTTTCTCAACTGTTCTCAAACTGCCTGTACGGTGCTGCATACCCCATTGCCATAACTGAATAGGAATAGATGGTAAGTCCGTAGGAAAATCAGTACCTCGATCGTATTTATCCATCACTAAATGGTTATTTCGGAATAAGATCGTGCGTAAAATAATTTGTGTAAACTCGAATGCTGATAAAGATGCTTCTAACCTGTAATCTATTTCACCGTGACTTTTGATCCGATTACCCTCCACAATACCCGGCGCAAAGGATTTAAACTCGGCTTGAAGTGTTCTAAACGTACTTTCCACAATGCCTTTAGCATCACCACGCCTAGGTGGAGCACTTTCTACACGCACATTAAAGCTTGAAACCAAGGCTTCGACCTGATGACTCATCAATTCGCCTCGATCCGCTAGCAACACGTCTGGTAAACCTACGCACGGCCAGTCTGAACCACTAATCTCAATATCATGCTGAGCACAAATCGCCGTTTTGTCAGAACAAGCATTTACAAAAGCCTGCATCGCCACCACATACGACGGATTTTCAAAGCCGATATAAAAGCCCGTGATCATCCGACTAAACACATCAATCACAATATAAAGCGTCGGTCTTCCTATGATTTTTTGGCGATCATGATGATCCACTAGATAAATATCAGCAATCGTGGCATCAATCTCATAACGACTGCCCGGACCTAACGCCTGAGAAGTGGCTGTACTACTTAATGGGCGTACGTCTTTTTTATATACCCCTGCTTTAACTCTGGACTTTAAGCGCTGAGCTTTAGGATATTCTCGATCATAAAAATAACGAAACTGACGTAGCGTTGGATAATCCTCTTGGGAAATGCGAGGAAAATACTGAGCAAACAAGTCCACAAGTCGTCTATAGGCAACGGTTGTCTTTGTGCCTTTTTGATTCAACAGGTGCTTTTCTATGGTCAGCCTAAAAAGCCGTTCAATCTCGGGCGTTACCTTAGTTCCTTCACCTTTACCATATTCTCTGGCTCGACCAATTTTTGCTGTTCCTGTCGCTGAACGTCTTTCCCCTGGTGCTCCACTGTTTTTATAGTCTGGGATTAAAGCATTAGGAGTTTGGCCCCGCTGCCAGTAACGGCGCAAAATTTTATAAATGTTTGGTTTAGAGGCTTGGTGCTTATTAGCGATTTGCTCGATAAGAATGCCCCTACCTCTAGAGTCAAAGCGGACTGGGCTATTAATGATAGGAAGGATTCGTTGATAAGTCTCCTCTCGCTTCACAAACTCAACGGAGCCAAAGACTGGCTCCTTTAAATCTATATCAGCAAAAGGGTCTTCTGCTCTCGAAAGCCTACCCTCCTCAAGATATTGAGCTAGCATTAGCTCTGGAAGTGTTTGGGGCACACCTTTTTCTTGTTCAATTTGAATCCACACCACTGAACCGTTATCTACAGATAAGATGCGATGCAATACACCATCAAAGCGCACAACCTCATTGATTTGCCACATAGAATGCCTCTTCCAGATTTACGGCCTGAGTAATATAAAACTCTGAACAAATACTCAATCTAAACGGCTTATAAATATTGAACTTAATAAAACCATTTGCGGCTAATGCTCTCATCTCACTCAATGTTTTACCTAGCTCCAAACCATAAGCAATATCAACCTGCTTACAGACATTGATAATATTTTCATCTCCTTTTTCTTGCAGGATATGAGCCAATGTTGGCAGTTGTGCTAAAAGCTCCGCAGAAACCCCTTCTGTTTTCACTGAATAAAGCCATTCAATATTTTCTTTTACAACAGGATTTATTTCTTTATCAGTAAAAATGAACCAAGGAATTTGTTTTTGCTGCCAATAACGACGCTCTAGTTCTAATTTTTCTAGGGTGCGCTCGTCTTGTAAGGCTGCTGCAGATTTGACTTGAATAGCAAACTGCTCAAAAGGACCATCTTTGCAGTCCACTAAAAAATCAGTAGACATAACCTGATCTGCACCACGAATAGCAGGATGCTTAATGCCACTATCTATTGCAATCTGCTTGGTGTCACTAGGTAATAAGGGAAATTGCTCACGTATATCCAACACGCTGCTCTCCCATTCAAGACTGAGAAAAACAGCAAGCTCTAAATCAGAGAGCAAATGATGAACTCGTCCGGTTTTATGAGAATAAATACGGTGGGATCGACCTGAGGAAGGGACTTCTTGTACTGTTAGCCATGGAATATAGTTCTTACCATGCCCTTGGCCACGCCCCTCTTTAAAACGACGGGCAATTTGTACTTCAGAGAATGAAGAGTTTGCTTTAGCCATAACAAAAGTCCAGTATGCTTTTTCACAGCATAACTGGACCTCTAAAAGTTCTCAACTATTTTGTTAAGTTCTCATCTTTCGTGTCATAGTTCTCAACTATTTTGTCTGTTTCTCAACTTAATTGTCCGCCCACACCAGCAGCAAAAGCCCCCAAACCCCTACTCCACCGTCACACTCTTTGCCAAGTTGCGGGGTTTGTCTACGTCGGTGCCGCGTGCTAGTGCCGTGTGATAAGACAGCAATTGCAAGGTAATGGTGTGCAAAATGGGAGATAGCGCCCCATAGTGTTCAGGCATGCGGATGACATGGATGTGGTCTTCAGAGCGGATCAATGTGTCGGCATCGGCGAATACATACAGCTCGCCACCACGGGCGTGAACCTCTTGGATATTGGATTTTAGTTTTTCTAATAGGTCGTCTTTGGGGGCAATGGTAACCACAGGCATGTGTTCGGTAACCAAAGCCAAGGGGCCGTGTTTTAGTTCGCCGGCTGGGTAGCCTTCGGCGTGAATATAACTGATCTCTTTTAGCTTTAGCGCGCCCTCAAGAGCGATGGGGTAATGCATGCCACGGCCCAAAAATAAGGCATTTTCTTTACGAGCAAAGTGATCGGCCCAGTCCATAATCTGGGGTTCTAGGGCTAGCACAGCACCAATGGCTACAGGTAAATGGCGTAATTTATTTAAATAATGACTTTCTTGGTCGGAGTCCAACAACCCTTTAACTTTGGCTAAGCTTAATGCTAATAAAAACAAAGCCGTTAATTGTGTAGTAAAGGCTTTGGTGGAAGCCACACCTATTTCCACACCGGCACGAGTAATAAAATGCAGAGCGCATTCGCGTACCATGGCGCTGGTAGCCACATTACATACGCTTAGGGTGTAAGGCATACCCAAGGCTTTAGCGTGTTTTAGGGCGGCAAGCGTGTCGGCGGTTTCGCCGGATTGGGAAATGGTAACCACCAGCGTGCTTTCAAAAGGCACGCTATCGCGATAGCGGTATTCGCTGGCGATTTCTACAGCAACAGGCATCTGCGCTATCGCTTCAATCCAATACTTAGCGGTTAAGCCCGCATAAAAGCTGGTACCACAGGCCAAAATCAACACACGATCAATACGCTGAAAAATCGCTGCTGCGTCCGCACCAAATAATTCGGGGCCAATGGATTCAATGTCTTGTAAGGTATCGGCAACGGCGCGTGGTTGCTCGAAAATTTCTTTTTGCATGTAATGACGGTATGGGCCTAAATCGGCAGCCGCCATATGGGCTTGGACAGTGTGAACCTCGCGATGTACGGCTGTGCCGCTTTTATTCACAATGTGCAGGTGGTCACAACCCAAATCCACCAAGTCCCCGTCTTCGAGGTAGATGATTTGATCTGTTACCCCAGCAATAGCTAATGCATCGGAGGCCAAGAAATTTTCATGTTGCCCTACCCCTACCACCAAGGGCGAGCCAGAGCGGGCACCAACTAAACGTGTAGGTTCAGCTGTACACATTACCGCTAGCGCATAGGCACCTTGCAAGCGCTGACAAACCTGCTGCAGCGTTGAAAAAATATCGCCGTCATACATATGATCTAGCAAATGAGCAATGGCTTCGGTATCGGTTTGGCTCTCGAACACATAACCGGCTTCGATTAGCTCTGCGCGTAATGGCTCGTAGTTTTCAATAATCCCATTGTGAACCACCGCAATACGAGCGGGTTGGCCCGAGAAGTGTGGGTGGGCATTCTGTGTGGCTGGTGCGCCATGCGTAGCCCAGCGCGTATGAGAAATGCCTAGCTGGCCCGTTAAACCATCTTGTTCAACGGCGACGGCTAGCTCAGCCACACGCTGCGTGCTGCGCGCCCGTACTAGCTGGTGTTCTTTAAACACAGCCAAACCGCAGGAATCATAACCGCGATACTCTAAACGCTTGAGACCTTCAAGCAAGACAGGAACTATATTTCTTTGCGCTACCGCACCCACAATGCCGCACATAGCTTTAACCTTTATAAAAGAAAGTTAGTTTTCTATTTTGCAAAAAAAACCGCAAAAGAAAAAGTTAATTTTCGTATTGCAGTATCACGTCCACCACAGCAACCTTTTGGTATCCATGTTAATCGTTAAGCACAACACACCCAATGAATATTGGGTGGTACGGCTTAACATCTTCCCCGCCTAAAGCCGGAGGATTTCTACGGCGTCCGCGCTATCCTTCCCCGCCCTCAAGGTCGAGCTTTGCCGCGCACTAGATCAAGTGCTTTTAGAAGCGTTATCTTCCAATTCACTTACTGTAAAAACAGGTTCAGGCTTTTCCGCAGACTCTGAGACGGGTTCAACCACAGGCTGATCTGCTGACTCTGCTGACACCGCGGCCGAATCAGCCGCTAACTCGGGAGCTGCATTCAGACGTCCGTGGTATAGATCTATATAGCTTTGTACCATGGTGTCTACGCCATGCTCTTTTTGTACCCATCGCAAGGCAGTCAGAATCATTTGATTTCTAAACGGTTCGTCTTCGAGTATACGGTCGCAAGCGGCAGCCATAGCATTAAAATCACCCACTTCGCAGGCAATACCTCGCTCATCACCTAATAACTCTGCTAAGCCTCCTGCATTGGTCGCAACCACCGGTGCGGCGTACAAAAACGCATCCAAGACGCTGCTGCCCAAGGCTTCAAAGCGCGAGCTTAATACAAACACATGCATTAAACGGTAAATGTCTTCGATGCGACGCTCAAAACCCATCAGTTTATAAACACCATCTAAGCCTAACTCGGTAATTAAGGCTTTAGCTGCGGGTGTGGCGTCGCCGTCCGCACCAAAATGCAAAAACACAAAGTCTTGACGTTGCTGCCACAAAGCATGCACCGCTCGAATCGTGGTTTCTGGGTCTTTTTCTCGAGTTAAGGCCGCAACGGTACCCAATACATACCGCCCCCCTAACTCATGCTGCTCGGTAAAAGCAATAATATGATCGGTATCCGCAGGCACAAACTCAACAGCACTGGGAATAATAATGGGCTTAAAACCCAGTTCGTGTGGATCACGCGCCGCAGCCGCACTAATGGCAACAAACTCATCCACCTTAGACCACTTCCAACGCAGTTTTTTTATGCGTTTTTGATAGTGGGTTTCAGTGTGACCGTCGCGACGCAAGGGAAACGCAGTGCGTCGAGTAAATACGACTTTGCCTTTTAGCAAAGGCTTCAGACTAGCAAGCCAGGTTAAAGCGGCAGAGGTTTGGGCATGATAGATGTCATACTGATGCCGATGCTGGATTAAATACCACATAGCATGTAGTGACGACTTGCATTCAACGACTGGTATGCCCAGCACTGCTAAACGCTGCGCCAAAGGCTCGCCTTGACGTGCTAATACGGTGGGATGCAGGCCTTGTTCGTGAAGACCTAGCGCAGTCAGCAGGGTTTGTCGTTCGCCCCCGCGCCAACCTCGTTCAAAATTAATTAATAAAACACGCATAACAACACTTAAAAGTCAGGGTCCGAAGCGGGGTTTAAATGACGGGCAATATTAATACCCAATGACATCAGCGCACAACCCGTGGCAACTAATACGCCTAGTATAGGGCCTTGGGCTGCGCCATACGCAAATGCTAGCGCGACCAAGGCAGTGCCAAAACTTTGGCCGTAAACACGCGTCGTGGCTTGCATACCCCCTGCTGCCGCGCTGCGGTGGCGAGGTATACCTGCCAGCATGGCACGGTTATTGGGAGTTTGAAACAAACCAAACCCAACGCCCCCTAAAATCATGGAAACACACACCCAGTAAATGGCTGACTGTGCATCTAAGAACACCAGTAGCAGGGTAGAACTAGCCATAGTGCCGGCTCCTGTTGCACATAAAATCGCAATAGGAACCCGACCCGATAACCAAGCCGCTAGAGGTGCCATCATGCCAACACCCAGTGACCATATACCTAACATTACACCGATTTCACTATAGCTATAGCCCATAATGCGCTGAAAATAAAAAGGCAGTGCAACCACAGACGCCATTTGTGCTGCAAAAGAAAAAGCAGAGGCGGCTACTGCATAAGCCACCGGCGTAATACGCAGCAAATCAATGGGGATTAAAGGTTCACTGTGGCGCAATGAATGACGAATCAGTACCCAAGCACACAAAGCCGCTATGCTCAAGCAAGCAATCGCCCACAGATACTGGGTGGCAATCAAATCCAAACCTAAGATAGAAAGGCCAAAAACCGGAAAGCTCATCACTGCAGCAAACCAGTCAAAACGCCGTAGACTACGCGGCACTCTAGGTAAAAAACGCACCCCACACCAAGCGGCGATACAAAAGGGAATATTTAAAAAGAAAATCCAACGCCACGAGCCCCACTCCAATATAAAAGCACCTAACGATGGTCCTAATACTGCCGTCATGGAAACGGTCATGGCATTAAGACTTAATCCCATGGCTAAACGGCTAAGGGGATAAATATTGCGCACCAACCCCCCAAATAAGCACATCAGCATTGACGAACCAATGCCTTGGGCAATTCGAGCTAGGATCAGGGTGACAAAATCATAAGAAAAAACAGCAGCAATGGATGCGCTTAAAAACACACCAATGCCTATAGTAAATAGCCGTCCTAAGCCAATACGCTCTGCTAAGGCTGAAAACGGCAATAGCGTCATGACAATGGTCAAACTGTACGCAATAGCCACCCACACCACGACCGCTGCATCAATGCCTAGTTCCAATGCGATTACCGGCAAAGCCACATTGGACATGCTGGCATCCAGCACGGTAATCACCAAGGACACCAAAAGCGTCAGCGCCGCATAAATGCGACGCGGCATAGGTAGCCCATCAGGCAACTCGGCATGAGCTGTCTGGGAATGGGCTGAGTTCGTCAATGTTATTTCGCTTTTTTAGGGCGTTGCCACTCTGCTTTATAGTGTTGAGGTGTACGGGATAAAACCAAACCGTTGTCTTCAGTATCGCGTGTTACGGTAGTACCGGCTGCTACAGTGGTGTTTTTACCGATGACAACCGGAGCTACTAACTGCGAATCGGAGCCAATAAATGCATCGTCCCCAATAACCGTTTTAAATTTATTGGCGCCATCGTAGTTACACGTAATAACCCCTGCGCCAATATTAACGCGCTGGCCAACTTGCGCATCGCCGATATAGCTGAGATGACTGGCTTTAGCGTCTGTGTCGAATTGGCTGTTTTTGACTTCGACAAAATTACCGATATGTGCGCGCTCGCCTAACTGCGTGCCTGGACGTAACCGAGCAAAGGGGCCAATGGATGTGTGGGCGGCCGCGTGACTCTGGTCTAGGTGGCTAAATGGATGCACCACTGTACCTGCACCAAGATGGGTGTCTTTGATCACGCTGTGTGCTCCGATTTGTACCCCGTCTTTGAGCACCACATGGCCTTCGAACACACACCCCACATCAATAAACACATCTCGCCCACACGCCAAGGTACCGCGAATATCAATACGCTCTGGGTCAGCCAAAGTAACACCGGCGTGCATTAAGCGGGATGCTTGTTCGCGCTGCCAAGCTCGTTCTAGTTGGGCTTGTTGCACGCGACTGTTTACCCCTAGGGTTTCCCAGTCGTACTCGGGGTGTGCTGCATTAACTGCTACCCCATCTTGTACCGCGAAACCAATAATATCGGTCAAGTAAAACTCTTGCTGTGCATTGTTGTTTTGTAAACGTGCTAGCCATTCTTTTAGCTGAGCGGTAGGTGCAGCAATAATACCGGTGTTGACCTCGGTAATGGCACGCTCGGCATCGCTTGCGTCTTTGTGCTCCACAATGCGTTGAATGCGACCTTCGGCGTCGCGTACTATACGCCCATACCCCGTAGGATCAGACAAGAATTCGGTTAATACGGCCATGCCTTGGCCGCGTGCTGCAATTAAGGCCTGCATAGTCTGTGGCTGTACCATCGGTACATCGCCGTAGAGTATTAAGGTGGTGTCCTGCGGGTTGGCACCACCTTTTAAAGCGGGCACCGCTTGTTGTACGGCATGGCCTGTGCCCAGCTGAGGCTGCTGCAACACAAACTGCATGTCAGCATTTTGGTTAAATGTATTTTTTACTTGCTCTGCACCATGACCTGTCACCACAATGACTGCATCAGGTTGTAGCGTTTGTGCGCTTTGTAGCACGTGCGCTAACATGCTTTGACCCGCAATACGGTGTAGCACTTTAGGTAAATCTGATTGCATACGAGTGCCTTTACCCGCTGCAAGAATCACTACATTTAACATATACATCCCGTTCTTAGGTTAGGGCTAAGAGGTTTTTTTCGCCGCCTTAGCTGTCTTTTTGGCTGCTTTTTTAGCAGCGCTTTTAGACGTGGTTTTTGTGGTTTTGGTGGCGCTAGTCGTGCGAGCTGTTTTTTTGGCTGCCGACTTTTTCGCCGTCTCTTTGGGTTTAAATGTGCTGTCAGCCGAAGGAGAAGCCACGCCTGCAGATAGGTTTTCTGCTACGTTTTGCGCCTGTTGCATGGACTGTGCCGTTGCTGTGGCTAAGGTCTCGAACTGATTTTGTAATAAATCCCACCAGGCTTGACCTGCTTGGCGTAGGCTTTCATCGTTAGTGTCTTCGGTTTGTTCAGCAGTGTCTGTCTCTGGGGCAGCGGCTTGCTCATTAGCCTGTGCCATCATTCCGCTGAGTTCAGACATTGCACCTAGGCCGCTTTTTGCCATTGCTTGTAAAGTCGTCAAGGTGCTGCGTTGAATTTCTAAGCCTTGAATGGTGCTAGATAACATAGACAAGTTAAGACGTAACCAGCTCTCAACCGCTTGTAGCTCTTCAATGCGTTTTGAAAGATCCTCGATAGTAGGGATCGCGGTAGCCGGTGTGGCTAAATCAAGGGGACTTTTAGCCATATTGCCCCAAATTTGCTGCATCATATTTAAACTAGCTAGCAGCGGGTTGTCTTGGTTAACAGCAAAACCTGGAATATCAAATGGATTGTTTTTCATGATCAAGCGTCTCCTTTACGTCTAGTTACGTACACCTAGATCTATTATGCCTGTAAGAGCCGTAAACGCACACTATCAATAAGCACCATTTCAGCCTCGAGCGTAAACACACCCGTTTGCATCATTTCCCACCAGTCTGAAATAGAGAGCAAACGTGTCTCACTGACCTCACCGTCTTGGTTCTGAGGAATCACACCCTCATCAAGTACACAGTCACTAATGAGTACGTCTTCAACCTGATACCCCTCGGGAAGTTGGCGATACATGCGTAATAAGTGCCGTAAAGGCTCACGCTGCAACAATTGCTGGGGCAAAAGCCCTGCTTCTTCTTCGCTTTCGCGCAATAAAGAAGTGTCTAAGTCTTCAAAAGCAACTGCTAGCCCCCCCACCATTGTGTCCCATTTGTTGGGATCCGTCGGTTTGGTCGCCGCGCGTTTTGCTACCCATAGTTTACCGTCATGGCTCCACGCATTTAAATGCACAGCCTGGGTCACCAAACCTAATGGGCGCACTGCACCACGCTCTATGGCCCCTACCATTTCTGTATTAGCAAACACATGCAAGAGCTCATCGCGCCATGCTTTTACCAAACCGGCTTGATCTAACTGCGCCGCAATCTCAGCTAAAAGTGCATTAATGGCAGGGCTAGGTTCTTGGGCCCACGCAATATGCACGCCAGTGTCATTAACTTGCACGCCAGGTAAAGCGGCAAGTACAGCAGTGGCTTGAGCGGTGGCCCAACCACATAACCGATTGCATACGGTAACAGGACGACTCTGTGCTTGTGGCAAGTCATAGGCCTGCTGTAATAAATATTGATAGCGCTGATCTAAATCAGCCAATGAAGGAAGTGTTTGAATAGGGGTCATTATTAAATTGTAATGGAATTACACCTAAACCGGGCAGCCTCTAAGCTTAGCAGATAGTAACTGGTATTTACTTGGCCTCTACTTCTGAACTAAGCTTTTTCGCTTTTTATATAAAGCAAAAAGCAGCGTAATACTGACCAAGCAGATACAATTAATCTCTTATTCCATTTTTACGCCAAGGCCGCCTTTCTATGAAAGCCCAAGACCTGCAGCAACTGTTTCTTCTCGCCGCTATCTGGGGCAGCTCCTTTCTTTTTATGCGTTTAGCTGTAGATGATTTTGGCACATGGCCTCTTATGTTGGTGCGGGTAGGCATAGCCGCATTAGCGATGCTAAGTGTCGTAGCTTGGCAAAAAAAGTGGCAAGCCCTGCGACAGTACGGCTGGCCTATTGCTTTTGTTGGGGTGGTAAACGCTGCGATTCCATTTAGCTTATTCGTGTACGCTACCCAACACTTACCTACTGGTACCATTGCCGTGATTAATGCCATGACGCCTTTATTTGGCGCTCTTATTGCGCGCGCTTGGCTTGGCGAACACCTCAGTGGCTCTCGGCTGCTTGGGCTTATTGTGGGGTTTAGTGGTATTGTTTTTCTCGTATATGACAAACTATTTTTTCAGGATCAGCACCAAAGCTTAGCTGTGTTTGCCTCATTAGCTGCCACAATCAGTTACGGCATTGCCGCCAGCTTTAGCACTAAGTACTTAAAAGGTGCTGACCCTATTGCAGTTACGGCTGGCAGCTTTAGTTCGGCTACTTTGTGTGTGCTGCCCTTAGCCATTTATTTCTGGCCACAGCACCCTGTTTCTATCAATGCATGGGGTTCAGCATTAAGCCTAGCCTTGCTCTGTACAGCCGTGGCTTATATCATTTTTTATCGGCTCGTGGCATCCATTGGTGGTGCTCGCAGTGTAACTGTTACCTTTTTAGTGCCACCATTTGGTATTATTTGGGGCGTCTTGCTTTTAAATGAGCCATTTGGTTTAAACGAGCTTTTTAGTACCGCTCTTGTTTTAATTGGCACATTGTTAGCAACAGGTTTTTTACGTCTACGTTTAAAAAATACGCTATAAAGGCTACACGCTGCCATTTTTTATTTTGAATCTATGACCTCTGTTATCGACTCCACCACCGTTTTGCACTTTGATGATGTCGCCTTGGGCTATGGGGACTTTACCGTCCTAAAAAACATCAGCCTTACGGTGCAAAAGGGCCAAGTGGTAGCATTAATGGGGGGATCCGGCTCAGGAAAGACCACTCTATTGCGTGCGGCAACCGGTCAAATCGTGGCACAAACTGGCACTATTACTGCTTTTTCAAAAAACATTGCTCAGCTAAATCCCCCAGAGCTCCAAGCATTACGCAAGCGCATGGGGGTGCTTTTTCAGCACGGCGCATTATTTACCGATCTGAATGTATTTGAAAACGTCGCTTTTCCACTACGCGAACAAACAAATAAGTCTGAATCAGAAATCACGCAAATTGTGCTCGATAAACTGGATGCCGTCGGCCTAAAAGCGGCAGCTCATTTATATATTTCTGAAATTTCCGGCGGCATGGCGCGTCGTGTTGCTCTGGCGCGTGCAGTAGTGCTTGAACCCGAACTCATTCTCTATGACGAACCTTTTGCTGGCTTAGATCCTATTTCATTAGGTATTACAGCCCAATTAATTCGTCGATTATCCGATCAATTAAATTGTGCTTCGGTGATTATCACCCACGACGTTCCCGAATCCTTTAAAATTGCCGACCAGGTTTACATCGTAGGTCAAGGGAAACTCATTACCAGTGGTACACCAGACCAGTTGCTGGAATCCACCGATGAATACGTACAGCAGTTCTTAAATGGCAAGCCCGATGGGCCCATTGCCTTTAATTACCCCGTTACGCCGGCATTTGAAAATTGGCTCCAACAACGTAATAAATCATGACTTTTCTTACGACTCCGATTTCTGCTTTAGGCAGGCATGTGCGCCACAGCATTGTGGCTCTAGGTGCTTTTACACGCCTCTTTTTTGCTCTGTTGGCTCGTAGCAGTGTCATTTTTACGCGCCCCCGTTTAGTGACTCAACAAATCCACTTTATTGGTAATTATTCATTTTTAATTATCAGTGTCTCCGGACTCTTTGTTGGTTTTGTGTTGGGTCTACAGGGATACTACACCTTAACTCGGTATGGCTCCGAAGAAGCCATTGGTTTGTTGGTGGCACTTTCTCTGACTCGCGAGCTTGGGCCCGTGGTCACCGCTTTGTTGTTTGCGGGTCGCGCCGGCACCTCATTAACCGCTGAAATCGGGCTAATGAAAGCCGGTGAACAAATTGCTGCCATGGAAGTCATGGCAGTGGATCCTATGCGGCGTATTTTAGTACCTCGTCTCTGGGCCGGAATTATTGCTATGCCTGTCTTAGCTGCTGTATTTTCCATGGTGGGGATTATCGGTGGCTGGGTAGTCGGAGTCTTAATGATCGGTATTGATCCTGGCGTGTTCTGGTCACAAATGCAAGGCGGCGTAGACGTCATCAATGACGTCCTAAATGGTGTGATTAAAAGCGTTGTGTTTGGGGTAGTAGTCACCATGATTGCTCTCTATACCGGCTGGACCACCAAGGCCACACCTGAGGGCGTAGCTCGTGCTACCACGCGTACTGTAATTAGCGGCTCGTTAGCCGTGCTCGGGCTGGATTTCTTGCTCACAGCTCTTATGTTTAGCAATTAATTTTGGAATAGTTTCTATGTCAAATAACAAAAGCGATTTTTGGGTAGGACTCTTTGTCTTAATCGGCCTTCTCGCTCTGGTTTTTTTATCGCTACGAGCAGGCAATCTCAGCACCTTTTCTTTTGCGCCCACATACAAACTGCATGCCTCTTTTGACAACATTGGTGGGCTTAAAGTGCGTGCCCCAATCAAAAGCAGTGGCGTAGTGGTAGGCCGAGTGGTCGATATTGGTTTTGATACCACTGAATACCGTGCAACAGCTACTTTTGAAATCGACGAGAAATTTCTCTTTCCTGATGACAGCTCAGCCTCCATATTAACTTCTGGTTTACTCGGAGAGCAGTATATTGGGCTAACTCCAGGCGGCAGTGATGACGACTTTAAAGACGGCAGCAAAATCATTTACACCCAAAGTGCTGTTGTGCTTGAAGACCTCATCAGCAAATTTCTCTACAGCAAAGCAAGCGATTAATATCGGCATTGCCTGAGTCCTCTCTTTCTTTTCGAGTTTGATCTTATGTCTAGTACACCTGAGAGCCATTCCAAAAATAGCCCCACATGGGGCCGCCTCGGTTTAGCCGCTACTTCTTTACTCGTCATTACAGGGTGTGCCACGGTCGAGCACCCTAACCCAAATGACCCGTGGGAAAGTTACAACCGTACCATGGACAAAATCAACTACAACGTTGATAACGCGTTGGTAAAACCCATTGCAAACACTTACAAAACGCTAACCCCACAGCCCGTACAATCCTGTATACATAATATGTTCCGTAACGTAGGAGATGTCTGGTCAGCAGCCAACAGTTTCTTACAAGGTCGTCCGCATGACTTTTTTAACACCTTGGGACGTGTTTTGTTTAATAGCACTATGGGTGTAGGCGGGTGTTTTGATGTGGCGTCAAAAAACGGTGCACAGCGTATTCCTAATGATTTCGGAACAACATTAGGGGTGTGGGGCATTGGTTCAGGCCCTTATGTAGTGTTACCTTTAATTGGCCCCAGCACAGTACGAGACAGCGCGGCCCTAGCAGGCGGTGTGGCAGTTGGCTTTAGCGAGTCCTCTCCGATTGTGGCGATTAAAAATGTCCCCGTTCGCAACTCCATCTTAGGCTTGTACTTTGTGGATTTACGTACAGGCTTGTTGGATGCAGATGCAATGGTGAATGATATTGCGCTAGATCGCTACAGCTTTATACGCGATGCCTACTTGCAACGTCGTCAGTCACTGGTTAACCGGAAGCTTCGTGACCCCATGGATGATAGCTATGGCGATGACCTGCCTAACTACGAAGACTTTGATGACGATGACGCCTCATCCACCACAAATTAATCCCTCCAAAAAGGATGTTTTATGTTGTTAGCCAAACACTATTTTTCTGCAATTTTAATGGCGTTTGCCTTGGTCTTAGGCATTTCCCATGCTCATGCACAAAAGGTCGACCGCAAACAACCTCCCGCTGAGTTCATCGACGAGATTGCAACTCAAGCTCTTGACGCGGTAAAAAACGACACGGCAGCCCAAGGCGGTGACCGTGCAGCGATTAACGCCTTGGTAAATCAGTACGTACTGCCATATGTGAATTTTGAGAAAACCACCCGCTTAGCGACGGGTCGCCATTGGCGTCAAGCTAGCCCTGAACAGCGCAACGCGTTGGTTGATTCTTTCAAGAACACCTTAATCCGTACCTATAGCGGTGCGTTGGCTAACGTCAACAAACTGTCTTCTATCCAAGTAGGCCCTTTCCGTGGCGATGCCAATGCAGAGGATGTAGTAGTGCGCACCACCATCATTCAGCGTGATGGTCCTGCTGTTGGTGTAGACTACAGAATGGAGCAAACGCCCGACGGATGGCTCATTTATGACCTTAATGTTGAAGGCATTTGGCTGATTCAAAACTACCGCAACCAGTTCTCTGAAGTCATTCAGCGTGATGGCATAGACGGTCTGATCGATAGCCTTAATAAACAAACCATGCCTGTACAAAACCCTTAATCATTTAACGATACCGTTAGGGTTTTAATTCAGCTCATTTATAATAGAAATCTGGCTCATGGTGGGCCAGATTTTTATTGTGTACCTATGTCTGCAATCAAATTAGAAAATATCTCTAAAGTTTTTCCCCCTGAAAAAAAAGGCCTATTTAGCCCCGCTACAGGCCCAGGTTTTCAGGCTCTTCAAGACGTTAATCTCACGATTGAACAAGGTGAATTCTTTGGTTTGCTTGGCCCCAATGGCGCAGGCAAAACCACCATGATTTCTATACTAGCTGGGCTCTCCAAAGCCACAACAGGTCGTGCCAGTATCTGTGGGTTTGACGTGGAAACCGATTATCGTAATTCACGTCGTGCTTTAGGTGTGGTGCCCCAAGAAATCGTCTACGACCCATTTTTCACAGTGCGTGAAACGCTGCGACTTCAATCGGGCTACTTTGGTTTACGTAATAATGATGACTGGATTGATGAAATCCTGCATCATCTCGGCCTTTCTGACAAAAGCAACACGAACATGCGCGCCTTATCAGGTGGTATGAAACGACGCGTTTTGGTGGCTCAAGCCTTGGTGCATCGTCCTCCGGTCATTATCCTAGACGAACCCACTGCCGGAGTAGACGTAGATTTGCGTCGCAGTTTGTGGGAATTCATTTCTCGTCTTAACCATGAAGGCCACACCATTCTCTTAACTACACACTACCTCGAAGAAGCCGAGGCCTTGTGCAGTCGTATTGCAATGCTTAAATCAGGTCAAATCGTAGCCTTAGATACGACCGCCGCGCTGCTTGAGCGCGCTGGCACGGGCGATCTAGAAGAAGCATTCGTTCGTATTATGCATTCTGAAAAAAAACTATGACAGATTCCACTACTACCAAGCATTGGGGCGTGCCTAGCTCTACTGAGCCCACATCAGGTACAACCCAACAGCTCAAACCACAGCCCACCATGGGTTCAGGTTTTCCTACGCTATTTAAAAAAGAACTTTTGCGTTTTTACAAAGTGGCGTTTCAAACCGTTGCCGCACCCGTCTTAACGGCACTTTTGTACCTTTTAATCTTTGCTCACGTACTCGAAGACCGCGTACGTGTGTTTGATACAGTGCCTTATACGGCATTTTTGATCCCTGGCCTTATGATGATGAGCATGCTGCAAAACGCATTTGCTAACCCTTCTTCATCATTAATTCAAAGCCGCATCACCGGTAATCTGGTATTTATCCTTTTACCACCGCTGTCACACCGTGAAATTTTCTTTGCCTATATTTTGGCCGCTATTATTCGTGGCCTAACCGTAGGTATTTGTATTTGGCTTGTTTCCTTATTTTTTGTGCGTCTACCCGTAGCCAACCCGCTTTGGGTAATTAGCTTTGCCGTCTTATCTTGCGGTATCATGGCAACTCTAGGCGTTATTGCAGGGCTTTGGTCAGAAAAATTCGATCAACTCGCAGCCTTTCAAAACTTCTTAATCATGCCGGCTACTTTTTTATCTGGTGTGTTTTACTCCATTCACAGTTTGCCGCCTTTCTGGCAGGCCGTGTCACATTGGAACCCTATTTTCTATACCATTGACGGTTTTCGTTATGGGTTTTTTGCAGCCTCAGACGTTTCTCCGTGGCATAGTCTTGCCGTGGTTGGCACGGTCTTTGTAGTGCTTTGCTTTTTATCACTACGCCTGCTTGCTTCAGGCTACAAACTACGGAATTAATACTATGTTGCCCACCCCAGAACTTGTACGTCAGTACATCAATGACAACTTAGCGTGTGATCACATCGAAGTCCAAGGCGATGGCTCTCATTTCGAAGCCCTCATCGTCAGCTCTGCTTTTGAAGGCAAAAGTCGTATTCAACGCCATCAAGTGGTTTACGCTGCCTTAGGCGATCGTATGAAAAGCGAAATTCACGCCCTTTCCATGCGCACTCTTACCCCAGACGAACACAAGGCTCAATAATGGATAAATTACGCATCACCGGTGGTCAGAAACTGCACGGGGACGTCACCATTTCTGGCGCCAAGAATGCGGCTTTACCCATTCTGTGTGCTAGCCTGCTCACAGCAGACGACTTAGTGCTCAGCAATGTGCCGCGTTTACGTGATATTCGTACCGTCTGTAGCTTGCTTGAGCAACTCGGCGTACGCGCCCACGTCGAGGGCGAGCACATCACGCTTAACGCCTCTCAAATTACCAGTCTCGAGGCCCCTTACGAGCTCGTTAAGACCATGCGCGCCTCTATTTTGGTACTAGGCCCTTTGCTCGCACGTTTTGGTGAGGCTCGGGTAAGCTTACCTGGGGGCTGCGCTATTGGTCAACGCCCAGTAGATCAGCACATAAAAGGCCTACAAGCCATGGGGGCCGAGATTGAAATCGAGCACGGCTTTGTGGTTGCCAAGGCCAAACGCCTTAAAGGGGCGTCGATTCGCACCGACATGGTAACGGTAACAGGCACAGAAAATCTGCTTATGGCAGCCGCTCTAGCCCAGGGCGAAACCATTTTAGAAAACGCTGCCCAAGAGCCTGAAATTGTTGATCTGGCCGAGCTTTTAATTAAAATGGGCGCGAAAATCTCAGGTCATGGTACCGAGCGTATTGTGATTCAAGGGGTGGAACGTTTGCACGGTGCTGAGCACGCCATCATGCCAGATCGTATTGAAACAGGTACGTTTTTATGTGCCGTAGGTGCTACAGGTGGTGCTATCACCCTGCATAACACAGCCCCCCACACCTTACGTTCTACACTAGAAAAGCTAGAACAAGCTGGCCTAAGCATTCAATGCGATGGCACACGTATTCATGGTCGTATGAATTCTCGCCCCTTGTCCGTCAGTTTTAGTACCGCTGAACACCCTGGTTTCCCTACCGACATGCAGGCTCAGCTCATGGCGCTTAATGCACTAGCTCAAGGCACCGCCGTTATTGTAGAAAATATCTTTGAAAATCGCTTTATGCATGTTCAAGAACTACAACGTCTAGGGGCCCACATTGAAACCGAAGGGCATACTGCGTACGTGAAAGGCGTTGAGCGCTTGCTCGGGGCGCGCGTTATGGCGACTGACTTACGTGCCTCAGCCAGCCTAGTTATTGCTGGCTTAGCCGCCGAAGGCGAAACCATTATTGATCGTATTTATCACTTAGATCGCGGTTACGACCGCATGGAAAACAAGCTAGCCGCCATAGGCGCTACTATTGAACGCTTGCGTCAGGAATAATGTTATGAGCCCTGCCAACCCCAATCGCCCCTTAACTCTTGCTCTTTCTAAAGGGCGTATTTTCGATGAAACCATGCCTTTGCTTAATCAAGCTGGCATCGAGGTTCTCGAAAACCCAGAAACCTCACGCAAATTAATTTTGCCCACCAACTCGCCCGATATACAAATCATTATTGTGCGCGCCACCGATGTCCCCACCTATGTTCAATACGGTGCCGCCCATATTGGCATTGCAGGCAAAGATGTGTTGTATGAGCACATGGAAAGTCACCCTGGCGGTCTCTATCAGCCGGTAGATTTAAATATCGCGCGCTGTCGGATGTCTGTTGCCGTGCCCGATGGCTTTGATTACCACAATGCCGTAAAGCAAGGTTCCCGCTTACGAGTCGCGACCAAATACACACGTGCTGCACGTGAACACTTTGCAAGCAAAGGCGTTTACATTGATCTGATCAAACTGTATGGCTCAATGGAACTTGCGCCTCTGGTGGGCCTAGCCGATGCTATTGTGGATTTAGTATCTACTGGCGGCACACTACGGGCTAATCACCTGACTGAGGTCGAAGAAATTTCTCAAATTTCCTCGCGTCTTATTATTAATCAGGCCGCCATGAAAACGCGCCAAACACAACTTCAGCCTTTAATTGATGCATTAATGCAAGCTGCTTTCGATCCAGCCCCCCAAAACTAAGCGTTCCGATATACACTAAGCGTATAGATTATCGCTTTAGGAACATCTGGTTTATGTCTGTAATTCGTCGTTTGCAGTCTAACACTGCTCAGTTTAATGCTGAATTGCGTCAGCTATTAGCGTTTGAAGAAACGCAAGACGCTTCTATTGAAAATGCCTGTAGAGACATTTTGCATCAAATCCGCCAACGTGGTGATGCAGCGCTCATTGAATTTACCCATCGCTTTGATGGCGTACAGGTTCATCATGCATCTGAACTCGAAATCCATCACGACGAATTACATCATGCGCTCAACACACTCGAACCTACCCAGCGCGCTGCCCTAGAAGCAGCTGCGCAACGGGTGCGGCAATATCACGAACACCAGCTAGGCAAAAGCTGGACCTATACCGAAGCCGATGGCACTCGTTTAGGGCAGCAGGTCACCCCATTAGACCGCGTGGGCTTATATGTGCCTGGTGGCAAAGCGGCCTACCCTTCCTCGGTTCTCATGAATGCCATCCCGGCCAAAGTCGCTGGTGTCAGTCAACTCATTATGGTTACGCCCACCCCTAAAGGCCAGCGCAACCCTCTGGTGCTGGCTGCAGCCGCCCTAAGCGGTGTAGACAAGGTCTACGCTATCGGCGGTGCCCAAGCAGTGGGCGCTCTGGCCTATGGCACAGACACCATCCAAGCCGTAGATAAAATAGTTGGTCCCGGCAATGCATACGTAGCCGAAGCTAAACGCCGCGTTTTCGGTACAGTAGGCATCGACATGATCGCCGGCCCCAGTGAAATTTTAATTATTGCCGATGGCAGTGCGCCAGCAGAATGGGTCGCTATGGACCTTTTCTCCCAAGCCGAGCACGACGAATTAGCACAGTCCATTTTATTGTGTCCCGATGCCAACTACTTACAGGCGGTCGAGGACGCCATAGAAAAATTACTGCCCACCATGCCACGTGCAGATATTATTCGCACCAGCCTAGCAGATCGCGGCGCGCTTATTCTGGTCAAAGACTTGCACGAAGCATGTGAAATTGCCAACTTTATTGCGCCCGAACACCTAGAGGTATGTACTACAGCCCCTGAAACATGGTTGCCTTACATACGCCATGCAGGTGCTATTTTCCTCGGTCATTACAGCTCTGAATCGCTTGGCGATTACTGCGCAGGGCCAAACCACGTTTTACCCACTTCTCGTACTGCACGTTTTTCCTCGCCCCTAGGCGTCTACGATTTCCAAAAACGTAGCAGTATTATTCATGTGTCATCTGCTGGCGCTCAAGCCCTCGGGCCCATCGCCGCGACCTTAGCCAAAGGCGAAGGTCTCTATGCTCACGCTGCCAGTGCCGAATATCGGCTTAAAACCTCTTAATTTTTTGTCATCACTATGCGTACTGCCGAAGTAACTCGTAATACCAGCGAAACTCGTATTCGCGTTTCTATTAACTTGGATGGCACAGGCCGCCAAAGCCTAAATAGTGGCGTGCCTTTCCTTGATCATATGCTCGACCAAATTGCTCGTCATGGCATGATAGACCTTGATGTGCACTGTGATGGCGATACCCATATTGATGATCATCACACTGTGGAAGACATTGGTATTGCGCTCGGTCAGGCCATTGCCAAAGCAATCGGCAATAAAGCCGGCATTCGTCGTTACGGCCATGCTTACGTTCCTATGGACGAGTCGCTATCACGAGTTGCTATGGACTTCTCTGGCCGTCCGGGTTTGTTCTATTTTGTTGATTATTCGCGCGCGCGCATTGGTAATTTTGATGTAGACTTAGCGCGTGAGTTCTTCCAAGGCTTCGTGAACCATGCACAAGCCACCGTTCATATTGATAATTTACGTGGCGAAAATGCCCACCATCAATGTGAATCCATTTTTAAAGCTTTTGGGCGTGCCATGCGCATGGCGCTTGAAAAGGATCCACGTAATGAAAACGTCATTCCTTCTACCAAAGGCGTCTTATAACCTTTTTGCCATTTTCTTTTACGCATTTATTGGTTCTACATCATGTTACTCATTCCTGCCATCGACCTTAAAGACGGACGTTGTGTGCGCTTGCGCCAAGGCGCTTTAGATGACGTTACTGTATTTTCTGATGATCCTGCCGCCATGGCCGAACAATGGCTAGAACAAGGCGCACGTCGTCTACATCTGGTTGATTTGAACGGTGCTTTTGCTGGAAAACCTCTCAACAAAGAGGCAATCGCCGCTATTTTAGATACGGTGAGTGATGAAATCCCCGTCCAAATTGGCGGAGGAATCCGCGATTTAGATACCATCGAGACCTATTTAGACATGGGCATGCGCTACGTCATTATTGGCACAGCTGCAGTAAAAAGCCCTGGTTTTCTACGTGATGCTTGTAGTGCCTTTCCTGGCAGCATCATCGTAGGTCTAGATGCACGCGATGGCAAAGTTGCTACCGATGGCTGGAGCAAGGTCTCTCGCCACGATGTATTAGATTTAGCTAAAAAATTCGAAGACTACGGTTGTGAGTCCATTATCTATACCGATATTGGGCGCGACGGCATGCTATCTGGTGTCAATATCGAAGCCACAGTACGCCTTGCTCAACACGTCAACATTCCTGTGATCGCATCGGGCGGGGTTACTGACCTCAAAGACATAGATGCATTATGCGCGGTAGAACACGAAGGGGTAGAGGGCGTTATCTTAGGCCGTAGTATTTACGAAGGCACCTTGGACTTCGCCGAGGCGCAAACCTTTGCTGACGAGTACGAAGCATGAAATCTGAACAAGCTTGCCGTATTATCCCCTGCCTTGATGTCACAGCCGGTCGTGTTGTGAAAGGCGTCAACTTTGTTGACCTAGTTGATGCAGGGGACCCCGTTGAAATTGCACGCCGCTACAATGAACAAGGCGCTGATGAACTCACTTTACTTGATATCACAGCGACCACCGAAGATCGTGATTTGATCTTGCCCATTATTGCAGAGGTCGCAAAAAACATTTCTATCCCCCTTACTGTAGGCGGCGGCGTGCGCGAGCTCGCCGATGTCCAACGTTTAATGGACGCTGGGGCTACCCGCATTTCCATCAATAGTGCTGCTATTAGCAACCCCGAACTGGTGCGCGCTGCCAGCAAACAGTTCGGTAAAGACAGCATTATCGTAGCCATCGATGCTCGTCAAACCTCCGCTGATCCTAGTCACCCCACTTGGGAAATTTATACCCATGGTGGCAAACGCGCCACTGGTATAGATGCCATAGAATGGGCACAACGCATGGAGGAAATGGGTGCTGGTGCGCTTTTAGTCACCAGCATGGATAAAGACGGTACCAAATCGGGTTTTGACTTAGCTCTTACTCGTGCTATTTCTGATGCTGTGGCGATTCCTGTGATCGCATCCGGTGGTGTGGGTTCTCTCCAAGACCTAGCTGATGGCGTGCTCAAAGGCGGTGCCTCAGCCGTGCTAGCCGCTAGTATTTTTCATTATGGCGAACACACCATTGCCGAAGCCAAAACCTATTTAGCCCAACAGGGCATCAAGGTGTTATGAGCAAAAACTGGTTAGACCACGTTCATTTCGATGCGCAGGGTTTAATCCCTGCTATCGCCCAAGACCTTCACACCGGTCGTATTTTAATGGTGGCCTGGATGAATGCTGACGCCTTAAAGGAAACAGTAGCCACTCAGCGGGCGGTGTACTGGTCACGCTCTAGGCAAAAACTTTGGCGCAAGGGCGAGGAATCGGGCCACCACCAAAATGTACAATCCATTCGCTTAGACTGTGATGGCGATGTGATCTTGCTTACTGTGGAACAACAGGGCGACATCGCATGCCATACAGGGCGTAATAGTTGCTTTTATTCTCGCCTAGACTGCTCCGGTACTAGTCCGCAGTGGGAAATCACTGACCCCGTCCTTAAAGATCCCGACAGCATATACTCATGAATGCCGACCTCGTTTTAACTGAATTAATGGCTGTATTGCAATCTCGCTTGCCCAGTGCTGGCGGCGATCCCGACAGCTCCTATGTAGCCAAACTCTACGCCAAAGGTCCCGATGCGTTTTTAAAAAAGATTGGCGAGGAAGCCACCGAAGTGGTGATGGCGGCCAAAGACCAAGACCGTCAAAGCCTAGTTAGTGAAACCGCTGACTTATGGTTTCATTGTTTAGTCGCATTAAACTATTATGATATTGAACCCGCACAAGTTTTTGCCGAGCTGGCTAAACGCCAAGGCATCTCGGGTCTAGTGGAAAAGGCCAATCGAAGTTAATTCCAACAACAGCCCACAATACACTACAATAGTTAAAACATACTTTATTTAAAACGGTACCTACTCACACTGAACAGACATGAGTCAAGATTGTTTATTTTGCAAAATTATCGAGGGTACGATTCCCTCGGCTAAGGTTTACGAAGACGACGACTTTCTTGCCTTCAAAGACATCAACCCAGTCGCACCCGTTCACATTTTACTGATCCCAAAACATCACATTGTGTCTATGCAACACGTCACAGATAACGATGCAAACTGGCTAGGAAAAATGATGGCTCTAGTGCCTCAGATTGCCCTAGACAATGGCTGTAGACCGGGTGCCAAAGGCGGATATCGTATCGTCATTAATAGCGGTCAAGACGGTGGCCAAGAAATCGACCACCTGCATTTACATATTATTGGGGGCGAACGCCCTTGGAAAAACACTGCAACAGCAGTTGCATAACCGGAGTCCTACCATGGGTAGTTTTAGTATTTGGCATTGGCTTGTTGTTTTAGTCATTGTTGCTTTAGTTTTTGGCACCAAAAAGCTTCGTAATATCGGCGAAGACCTAGGCGGCGCTGTTAAAGGGTTTAAAAAAGGCATCAAAGAAGCCGAATCCGAAGACCTGCCTCCTAAACAGGTGGCTGATCAACATACCGTAGACGTTCAAGCCACAGAAAAACAAGACGTCTCTAAAAACTAATACGTCTCGTTTATCACTATGTTTGACATTAGCTTCAGCGAACTTTTACTCATCGGTATCGTAGCGTTGGTCGTTCTTGGCCCCGAACGCCTACCCCGTGTTGCCCGTACGGTAGGCCACATGTTTGGACGTGCGCAACGCTACATGAACGAAGTCAAAACCGATATTCAACGCGAAATTGACTTGGATGAGATCAATTCCATTAAAAAACAAATGGAAGACGCCTCTTCATCTATTAAGCAGTCAGTTAATCAGTTTGGTAGTCAAATTAAAGACCCCCTTGATGAAGCGCGCAAGGCTGTCAACGAACTTGAACACGATACCGAAACGATGGCAAAGTCTTTAGCAGACTCAACCAAAGACACTTCTCAACCTGCTGCTTCAGATAACAGCGCTGATGGTAAAAAAGAATGAGCACTACTCCTGCTAGTGACACCTTTATCTCTCACTTAGTCGAGTTACGCAGCCGTCTTCTTAAAGCCGTTGTTAGCGTACTGGCTGTGTTTGTGGTGTTATTTCTTTACCCTGGGCCCTCAGTCATTTACGACTTTTTAGCCCAACCCATGCTGGCGTCCTTACCCCAAGACACCCGCATGATTGCTACCGGTGTTATCACACCGTTTATGGTACCCGTCAAAGTCACTCTGCTGACGTCGTTTATCATTGCATTACCTATTGTGCTCTATCAGGCATGGGCCTTTATCGCACCCGGTCTCTACTCTCACGAAAAGAAACTGGCTATTCCCCTTATTTTCTCCAGTACGCTGCTCTTTATTTTGGGAATGAGCTTTTGTTATTTCGTGGTATTTAAAACGGTATTCCATTTTATTGCCTCTTTTGCACCTGACTCCATTACCCCTGCTCCCGATATCGAGGCCTACCTCAACTTTGTGATGACGATGTTCATTGCATTTGGGATTACCTTCGAAGTACCTATTGCAGTGGTTTTACTCGTCAAAACAGGTCTAACAACGGTTAAAAAACTCCGTGAAATTCGGGGCTACGTCATAGTGGGTGCTTTTGTAATTGCTGCGGTAGTTACACCACCTGATGTCATTAGTCAGTTTCTTTTGGCTGGGCCACTTTGTTTGCTGTATGAAATTGGTATTATTTTTGCTAATTTAGTGAAAAAACCCGAGGTCATCGAATACGATACCGATACCCAATAGTTCAAAAAACGCACCCATATATCAAAAAACGAGCCAAATTGGCTCGTTTTTTGCGTTATATACTAGGGTTAGAACTCCTATATCTAACTAACACTACGATCTAAACTACTTTCTCATATAACAATCAACTACTACACACAAGGTGCGTTATGAATCAGATTAACCACTCTCGTCGCAGTCTGCTAACAACTACAGGCGGTGCTATTGGTCTTGCTTCTATCGGGGCTATCGGCACACTTACACCTGCAGCCAAAGCACTTGCCGCAGCCCAAGACGATGCCAAGAAAGTGGCTTTGCCTCCTTATGCCAGCTGGAAAAATGCTGACAGCCTCATAATACACAGTGCGAATACCATGGAAACCAAACGTAATGCGTTTGGTAGTGGTGTCATTACTCCACTAGATCGTCTCTTTGTACGTAACAACATCTCCCCGCCCAGCGCAGACATCGTTGCGGATCCCGATGCATGGCAACTACAAATCGAAGGCGTTAAAAACCCTATCACCATTAGCGTAGCTGACCTAAAAACCTTAGGCGTAACTACAGTAGCCATGGTGTTACAGTGTTCAGGTAATGGTCGTGCTTACTTCCCTAGCAAACCAAGCGGCACCCAATGGACGGTTGGCGCAGCTGGTTGTGTCATGTTTACTGGTGTACCCGTTAAAACTGTACTCGAACACGTAGGTGGCATGAACTCAGATGCCAAGTACATGACAGGTACAGGTGGCGAGCCTATCCCAGAGGGTCTAGATCCTAACACCATCCAAGTCGAGCGTTCTGTACCCCTCGAGGGCATTGAAAACGCACTGTTAGCATGGGAAATCAACGGCGAAGCCCTCCCCTTAGCGCACGGTGGTCCTTTGCGTTTGGTGGTTCCTGGTTACACTGGCGTAAACAACGTTAAATACATCAAACGTTTAGCATTTACCACAGAACAATCTTCCGCCAACATTCAACAAACCGGTTATCGTTTAGCCCCTCAAGGCGAAAAAGGCGATCCAACTCAAAAATCCGTTTGGCAAATGCCAGTTAAATCATGGATTACCCATCCAGGCGACCCCGATGCAAAACTCAAAGCGGGCAACCTTCAAATCCAAGGTCTAGCTATGGGTGGTACCTCCGATGTCACAGGCATCGAGATTTCTGTTGATGGCGGAAAAACATGGCAAAAAGCCGAGTTCACTGGCCCAGACTTAGGCCCATTCGCATGGCGTCAGTTCGTACTGCCTGTAAACCTCAAAGCAGGCACCTACACCTTAGCTAGCCGTGCTACTAATAAAGACGGAGAGGTTCAGCCTGCCGAACGCCTAGAAAACAACCGTGGCTACTTAAACAACAGCTGGGAAGATCACGCATTAACAATCACTGTTGCTTAATCTGATCATTACTTTATGTTATTAGGCTGAGCTTAGGCTCAGCCTTTATCCTTTTTCTGATAAGAACAATATGTTGAAATCTACACTCAGCGCACTTAGCTCAGTAACTCTAGCCCTCCTAAGCTCTACAGCTATTGCAGCAGACGCCGCCCAACTCGAACAAGGTAAAACGCTATTTAGCGGTGGCGCACAGCCTATTGCCTGTGCCGTGTGTCATACACTTAACGACGCAGGCGCGGCAGGTACTATTGGTCCAGATCTAGACGAGCTCAAGCCCGATGCTGACCGTATCCGTAAAACCATGATGGAAGGAATGGGCGCTATGCCTTCTTTCTCTGATATGGACGAAGCCGATCGCGAAGCAATTATTGCCTATGTAGTTGATGTCACTAACTGATTTTAACTACGCTTAAAAATAGCGGCTTAGGCCGCTATTTTTTATGTAATAAATCACTCTTATGCGCCCCTAGACACGACGGCTTAGTGGGCATTAGGACTTAATACATTTAATTTTTAACCTCTAAATAGCCTAAGACTCGAGGCCAAATCTCACATTGCGGATCAATAATATAAAAATGATCGAGGTTTTCAACTTGCCAAAACTCTGGCTTCAAACCTTGAGCCTCTAAGGCCTGTATATAATCGGTGGAATGCGCTAGGGGAACACGCTGATCCTCTTCACCATGGATCACCAACAAGGCGCGCTGATCAGGCAATTGATGAATAGGCGATGCCTCAACGGCAACCTCTGTTAGTTGTGCCCCAAAAAAAGCCCGCGCTGCCGACTCACCTAAATCCTCTTGCTCAGTACGTAATACATCTGTTACAGGCGCTAAAGCAATGACCTGATCTTGCTCCTGAGCGGCAAGCAATACAAGCTGACCTCCTACGGAATGCCCTATTCCTACTACTGGCCCACCAACCTGTCGCGCTTGAGCCCGCTGTCGCACTGATTGGAATGCTTGGATAACATCCTCAATTATATGGGGCCAATTCCCATCACAGTCGCCCCGCCGATACTCTATATTGGCGACGGCCCATCCTTGGGCTAGAAAAAAACTGGCTAACGGATACATTTGTATCAACGTATGCTGCTGACGCCAAAACCCTCCATGAACCAATACAATGACTCCCTTAGGGGGCAAAGTAGCATTAGGCTCATACCACTCATACCATTGCTCTGGGCTTTTTCCATAAGCAACTGGCGTAGCTTTTATTTGCATATTCCACCTTTTTTCTAATAACTGATGCTGGACTACAGCAAAGCCACCTAAACAGTGCCTTTATATGAGTAACGTTATGATCTAGACAAAAAACAGATGTCGACTACACTTAGACGTTGCCTCGTAGTTTAAGTACCTTGAAATCATGGCTTTGCTCTAATACGAAAGTGCTCATTAGACTGCCATATGCTTTAGACCTAAACTATGGGGAATCTCCCTACATTTTTTTGCATTAGCTATGTCGATTTCTCTTTCTCGTTCCGAACTCGTACAGTGGTTAGATACTTACCTCGAGTCTTCTCGTTTCAAAGATTACTGCCCTAACGGCCTTCAAGTAGAAGGGGCTGAAACAGTGCGCCATATCGTTACCGGCGTGACAGCCTCCTTAGCACTGCTTGAGGCTGCCGTAGAACGCGGTGCGGACACTGTACTGGTGCATCACGGTTGGTTTTGGAAGAACGAAGACGAGCGCATTCGCGGTATGAAAAAAAAGCGTATTGCATACGCTCTTGAGCATAATCTAAATCTTATTGCTTACCACCTGCCCTTAGACGCACACCCTGAGGTAGGCAATAACACCCAACTCGCTCGTCAGTTGGGTTTTAAACACGATCTAGATACTAATGGTCAACCTATAGGCATAGGACCTAGCAATCTTATACAAACTGGTTATTTAGATATACCAGAAAGCCTAGGTTCTCTGTCGGATAAAATTAGCGATATTTTACAAAGAAAAACGTTGACTGTAGGCAATCCACAACAGGTTATTCAACGCTTGGCGTGGTGCACAGGGGGGGCGCAGGGCTTCATGAGCGAGGCCATCGAAGCCGGCGTAGACCTTTATATCAGTGGTGAAGCCTCCGAGCCTACCTACCATTATGCCTGCGAGACCTCAACGGCTTACATTGGGGCAGGCCACCATGCCACCGAGCGCTATGGTGTGAAAGCATTAGGCGAAAAAGTAGCCGAACACTTTAAGGTTCAAGTGGAATTTATCGACCTCAACAACCCTATCTAAAACAATAAAGCCCGTATTTCCACGGGCTTTATTGTACAATTAGCGCGATTCACTCATTAAGCATTCTTGTTTTTTAAAGCATCGCGAATTTCGCGCAACAACACCACGTCTTCGGGCGTAGGGGCGGGCTTGGCAGGTGCAGTAGCTTCTTCGTGATGAACAGCCTGGCGCATACGGTTAATCATCTTAACCATGACAAAGACCACAAAAGCCAACAACATGAAGTTGATAAATATGGTCAAAAAGTTGCCCCATGCTAATACGACGGCTCCTGCAGCATTAAGCTCTTCTAAGGTGTATGCGCCCGTGTAGCCTTCGGGCACGCGTAAAACGGTAAATTTATTGGCAAAATCAACTTCGCCACCGAGTATAAAGCTAATAACTGGCATGAATACGTCTCGGACTAGCGAATCAATAATTTTTCCGAATGCGCCGCCAATGATCACCCCTACTGCTAGGTCGATCATGTTGCCTTTCACAGCAAATTCGCGGAACTCTTTAAAAAAACTAGTGGTTTTACTCATATAAGCCTCTTAATGACATCACAGAAAATTTGCAAACGCTATAATAGATGGTTGCAAGAACTATACCCAGACCAAGTCCATAATTTGTGCTAAGCCCAACTTGGGCAGGAATAAGGATACTAGAATGAGTCAGATTACGACACAGCCCAATGACAACGGAGCGGAAGAAAACGCCATTCTCCCGTCCGACCCTGCGCGCCGTTTTTGGGTCACTACCGCCTGTGCGGTCGGTGGTGTCGCCGGTGTGGCTACCGCTGTCCCTTTTGTGGGCTCGTTTGCCCCTTCGGCTAAAGCCCGTGCTGCGGGTGCTCCAGTAGAGGTAGATATTTCCACTCTCGCGCCCGGCGAAATGCGTACTGTCGAATGGCGTGGCAATCCAATTTGGATTCTACACCGTACCGAAAGTCAATTGGCCGCTTTAGCCTCAAATGACAGTGAGCTCGCTGATCCTAATTCAAACCGCCCTGGCTTCACGCCTGAGTATGCCCAAAACGAATACCGCTCACGTCGTCCTGAAATCTTCGTATGTATCGGCATTTGTACGCATTTAGGTTGTTCACCTACCCCTCGTCTCGAGAACGGTGCCCAGCCCGGGTTACCATCCAGCTGGAACGGAGGCTTCCTCTGCCCCTGCCATGGTTCTACCTTCGATCTTGCAGGTCGTGTCTTCAGCAACAAGCCTGCTCCCGATAACCTTGAAATTCCGCCTTACGAGTTCTCCGCCGATGGCACGCGTGTCATTATCGGTGTAGATGAAAACAACAAGGCTTAAGGTCATTACAGTCTCATTAAATATAAGATTAAAGGAGCCGTTTCATGGCTGACGACAAAACTGTTGAAACAACAGGTCTCTTAGGATGGGTCGATAAGCGCTTCCCGCTTACGAAACTCTACAAAGAGCACATGTCTGAATACTACGCCCCCAAGAATTTCAACTTTTGGTATTTCTTCGGTTCACTTGCCATGCTGGTGTTGGTTATTCAGATTGTTTCTGGGATTTTCCTCGTAATGAACTACAAACCGGATGCAGAGCTTGCTTTTGCTTCGGTCGAATACATCATGCGCGAGGTACCTGGGGGCTGGTTTATCCGCTACATGCACTCAACCGGTGCGTCCATGTTCTTCGTGGTGGTGTATTTACACATGCTACGTGGGTTGTTTTATGGCTCTTACCGCAAACCACGCGAACTCGTCTGGATTTTCGGGGTAGCTATTTTCCTCTGTCTTATGGCCGAAGCCTTCCTAGGCTATCTCTTGCCTTGGGGTCAAATGTCTTACTGGGGTGCTCAGGTTATTGTTAACTTGTTTGCTGCCATTCCCTTTGTTGGTCCAGAGCTGGCCATTTGGATTCGTGGTGACTACGTGGTGTCAGACGCCACTCTAAACCGCTTCTTTGCATTGCACGTGGTTGCTATTCCATTGGTGTTAATTGGCTTAGTAGTTGCCCACTTAATCGCTCTGCACGAAGTCGGCTCTAACAACCCAGACGGCGTTGAAATTAAACAAGGCCCAAAAGACGCAAAAGGTCGCCCATTAGATGGCATTCCTTTCCACCCTTACTACTCCGTGCACGATATCGTTGGGGTGGCAGGGTTCATGATTGTCTTTGCCGCCATTTTGTTTTTTGCCCCAGAAATGGGCGGGTATTTCCTCGAGTTCAACAACTTTATTCCTGCTGACTCCATGAAGACCCCACCGCACATTGCGCCAGTGTGGTATTTCACTCCGTTTTACTCCATGCTCCGTGCCACCACCGATGACTTTACATGGCTTCTAGCGGGTGCTTCAGTGCTGGCTGCCATTGTGTTCCTCATCAAAGGCCTACCTGGAAAGATGCGCATTATCGTGCCCGCAATCCTGATTGCTGTCGCTATTGCACTTAAAGTGTTCGACGCGAAGTTCTGGGGTGTAGTGGCTATGGGCGGTACGGTTGTGATTCTTTTCTTCCTACCCTGGTTAGATCACAGCCCAGTGAAATCCATCCGCTATCGTCCGACGTGGCATAAAGTTCTGTATGCGATTTTTATCGTGAACTTCTTGATGTTGGGCTATTTAGGTACACAACCACCTAGCGATCTCTACAACTTGCTCAGTCAGGTTGGCACGGTTATTTACCTTGCTTTCTTCTTCCTGATGCCTGTCTGGAGCCGTCTAGGTACCTTCAAGCCAGTTCCCGAGCGCGTAACTTTCCGCGCCCACTAAGGACGTTTTAACAACACGGAATGACCATGATTAAAAAAATCCTTGGCGCTCTGGCATTAGCTCTTAGTCTAGGCAGCGTAGCTCAAGCTGCCGACGGAGCAATCGAACGCGCCCCTAATCGCATCAATGATTTGCCCGCCTTACAAAATGGCGCTAAGCTATTTGTTAACTACTGTTTAAACTGCCATAGCGCCAATGCTATGCGTTACAACAAGCTCACCGAAATCGGTCTAACCGAAGAAGAAATCAAGAAAAACTTGCTTTTCACTACGGACAAAGTCGGTGACACCATGTCTATTGCTATGCGTCCAGCAGACAGTAGCAAGTGGTTTGGTACCACGCCTCCTGATCTCTCCGTTATTGCTCGCGCAAAATCGGTTAACTTAGGCCCTAGCGGTACCGATTACATTTACAGCTATTTACGTACTTTCTACCGTGACGCAGCCCGTCCTACAGGTTGGGATAACGTCGTTTTCCCAAGCGTAGGTATGCCTCATGCCATGTGGGAACTCCAAGGCCCCGTTACGGCACAACGTACAAAAGTCGGTTTGACCAATGTAGATGGCAAGGAACAATGGGTGCGCACCGTCACTGATATTGATCAGTTTGGTTTTCATACCCAAAGCTCCGAAGTCTTAACCAATTACAACGGCGATGACTCTGAAACCGTGGTGGTGACCCCTGTTGATCCCGATCGTCAGGCTCAGTTTGATAATGATGTCGCTGACCTTAGCAACTTTCTTGCTTGGATGGCTGAACCGGTACAAACACTACGCAAACAAATTGGTGCTGGTGTCATGGTATTTCTTTTCTTGTTCTTCTTCGTCGCATGGCGCCTGAACAAAGAATACTGGAAAGACATCAAATAAACGCTTTGCTTGCTATTCGTTACGCGCGCCTGCCTTTCTACAAGGCAGGCCGCCTTTCTGTTTAAAGCCCTCGGCTTTTTTGCTTTTTTTTCACGACTGGAATCCATACTATGATGGTGCTCTACTCTGGAACTACTTGTCCCTTTTCACAACGCTGTCGTTTTGTGTTGTTCGAGAAAGGCATGGACTTCGAGGTTCGCGATATCGACTTGTACAACAAACCTGAAGATATTTCGGTCATGAACCCGTACGGCCAGGTACCTATTCTGGTCGAGCGTGAACTCATTTTGTACGAATCCAATATCATCAATGAATACATCGATGAGCGCTTCCCTCATCCGCAGCTAATGCCTGCTGATCCCACGATGCGTGCTCGTACCCGTTTATTTTTGTTTAATTTTGAGCGCGAGCTGTTTACCCAAGTGTCTTTACTTGAAGACCGCAACGAAACTGCCCCCAAAGCCCAAGAACAAGCACGTCAAAAAATTCGTGACGGGTTGGCACAACTTGCTCCTATCCTCACTAAAAACAAATACATGCTCGGCGAAGAATTCTCTATGTTAGATGTGGCTATTGCTCCGTTACTTTGGCGCTTAGACCACTACGGTATTGAATTGCCTAAATCTGCTGCACCGATTCAAAAATACGGTGAGCGTGTGTTCTCACGCCCTGCCTTTATCGAAGCCTTAACCCCTTCTGAAAAAGTAATGCGTCGTTAATATGTCAGCTAACGAAACCTCTACCAAACCCTATTTGCTACGCGCCTTGCACGACTGGTGTACCGATAACGGTTACACCCCACATATCGTGGTTCAAGTCGATGAAAATACGGTGGTGCCTCTAGCCCATGTTCAAGAAGGTCAAATCACTTTAAACATCGGGCTACTTGCTACTAACCAGCTCATACTAGGCAACGATTACATCGAATTCCAAGCCCGTTTTAACGGGGTGACCGAAGACATCTTTGTTCCGGTAGCAGCCGTTTCCGCTATTTTTGCACGCGAAACAGGGGCTGGAATGGGGTTTGAAATAAGCCCATCCGCACCGTATACCGACGAGGGCGCGCCAACAGAACCGCCTCACGATGACCCCGATCCCAAAGGGCCCGCCCCAGATCGAGGTCATCTACGTATCGTTAAATAATGAAAAAATGCCAATCCCTTTGGGTTGGCATTTTGCTTTTTGGTCGCTATATTTAAACTAAGAAACTAAAACCCGTACTTTTAGCTTCTTAAATGAAAAAGCGCCGCGTTGCTATCGCTTATTGTCCACACTACGACTTCTGCCACCGCAGCACAGCATAAAGTCAAACTACTGATCGGGTTTATTGTGAAAATATTCAAGCAAACCAGTCTTAACCCCCCCGTCTTTTACTCAGCGGCTCTGCTGATTTTTTTGCTCGTGGGTCTTGCTATTTTTGCTCCTAATTTCACTCAAGAGCTATTTGGAAATACGCAAAACTGGATTCTCACTAATGTCAGTTGGTTTTACATACTAACTGTAGCCATTATTTTAATCTCTACTATTTTTTTAGCGATTAGCCGTTATGGTGACATTAAGCTAGGCCCTGACCACTCTGCCCCCGACTTTAAAGACATGACATGGTTTGCTATGTTGTTCTCTACAGGGATGGGCATTGGTCTAATGTTCTTTGGTGTAGCCGAACCGGTAATGCATTTTATCAGTCCGCCTGTAGGTGAAGGAGGCACTATAGAATCTGCTCGTAATGCAATGAGCATCACCTTTTTCCATTGGGGACTACATGCGTGGTCTATCTATGCCATTGTAGGGTTGATCTTAGCGTTTTTCTCTTATAGACATGGCTTGCCCCTAAAGCTTAGCTCGGCACTATACCCTATGATCGGCGACCATATTCATGGTAAGGCAGGTCAGGCCGTTGATACCTTTGCAGTACTTGGCACCGTTTTTGGTGTAGCCACCTCTTTAGGTTTTGGTGTAGCCCAAATTAATAGCGGGCTTAGCTATTTATTTGACTTCCCATTTACCATCTATACCCAAATTGTCCTTATTATTATTGCTTGTGGCTTGGCTACTCTTTCTGTAGCCAGTGGTTTAGATCGAGGGATTAAAATACTCTCAGAGATCAATCTAAGCTTTGCATTCCTGTTATTGCTCTTCGTGCTTATTCTAGGGCCAACCGTCTTTTTGTTACAAACCTTTGTTCAAAATACCGGCTCCTATTTATCCGATCTCGTTACCGCCACCTTTAACCTTTATGCTTACGAGCCCAATGACTGGATCGGTGGTTGGACTTTGTTTTACTGGGGCTGGTGGCTTGCTTGGTCACCGTTTGTCGGTTTGTTCATTGCCCGTATTTCCCGAGGCCGTACTATCCGTCAATTTGTTTCGGGCGTGTTGCTAGTTCCCGCAGGTTTCACTTTGCTCTGGATGACCGTTTTTGGTGATACCGCCATCTATTATATTTTGGTAGAGGGCATGACCGAATTTGGTACTGTGGTGCAAGCGGACACCTCTCAAGCTCTATTTGTGTTTCTAGAGGAAATGCCTCTGACTAGCATCACATCTATTCTGGCTTTGATGATGGTCGTTGTTTTCTTCGTCACCTCTGCCGACTCTGGAGCTTTAGTCATAGACCTTCTCGCCTCTAAAGAAAATATGCCCTCACCCGTTTGGCAGCGTATTTTCTGGTCGGCACTTACAGGGTTAGTTGCCATAGCTCTGCTTTTAGCTGATGGTCTCCAGGCGCTGCAAACTGCGACAATTGCTACTGCATTCCCATTTTCCATTATTTTGCTTTTGTCTATTTTCGGCTTGTTTAAAGCCTTGCGCACCGACGCAACCAAACGCCAAATTCGCTATCAAACTGTAGCCCGTACGCAAATTGGTGTTCCTGGTCAGCCTTGGCAAAAACGTCTGCGTAACTTAATCGTCATGCCACAACAAGATCAAGTGGTACGGTTTATTAATCTTACTGCTGCCCCCGCCATGAAAGCCGTCAGCGAAGAGCTAATTAAATCCGGCTTTGATGCTCAAGTTCAACAAAACCTTTCTGATGCAGGCGATGCCGAAGGTTGGTCTTTATGCGTGGCGCATCATGGCGAATACCAAGATTTTCAATACACCGTACGCCCTATTGCTGAGTCTAGGCCTACACTGACTCCAGCCGACGCTAAGCGCCCTGAAAATCAAATTTACTATCGCGCTGAAGTTCATTTAGCCGAAGGCGGTCAAGATTACGATATTATGGGCTGGTCCGAGGATGAGGTAATCAACGACATCCTTGATCAATACGAGCGTCATCGTCATTTCTTACACATGGTCCATGATACCGACCCCTTAATCAGTGAGTAACTACTCTAGCTTTATAAAAAAGCATAGACTACCGACCTCACTTTCTAGTGAGGTCATTTTTCTTTAGTTATTTATACTGATTAAAAAGTTGCTTTTTTAAAAATCCGCCTTTATAATATCTTTTTTAGCCGGCTTAGCTCAGTTGGTAGAGCAGCGCACTTGTAATGCGAAGGTCGAGGGTTCAACTCCTTTAGCCGGCACCAGATACAAACAAAACGCCAATCCTTAGGGGTTGGCGTTTTGCTTTTCTACTGTAGGCTATTTTTTGTCCCAAAATCCCATTTAGCACAGTAATATGTCAAAGACGTAAAGTGCATTGGCTCTATTCGTAAAATCACCCCATTTGCAGTCTTACCCCTCTAACCACTACCTTAAAAAAAGAAAAAGCATTTTTTTATGGATATCAGTACTATCGTTTTGATTATTACAGGCGCTGTGGTTGCAGGTTTTGTCCAAGGGCTGTCCGGCTTTGCTTTTAGTATGGTAGCCATGTCCTTCTGGGCTTGGGCAGTAGACCCTAAGATTGCAGCAGTTTTAGCTGTATTTGGTGCTCTAACAGGTCAAGTACTAGCCGTATTCTCGGTGCGCCGCGCTTTTAATCTCTCGCTGTTGGCACCGTTTGTAGTGGGTGGTTTGTTTGGTATTCCGCTCGGTGTTTGGGTGCTGCCTCTACTAGACAGTAACTGGTTTAAAGTTTTTATCGGAGCCCTATTAGTACTGTGGTGTCCTGTCATGCTTTTTTCCAAAACCATCCCCACGCCCAAGCCCACTTTTCCTCTTTTGAATGGCATCATCGGTATCCTAGGAGGAGTAATGAGCGGTCTAGGCGGGTTTGCTGGTGCTATCCCAACCCTATGGTGCTATGTGCGCGGCTATGACCGCCACATTCAACGTGCTGTTATCCAAAATTTTAATTTGGCTATACTTAGTGTCACCATGGTCACCTACTTAGCTACGGGCTTGGTCACTACTTCTGTCTTGCCTCTGTTAGGGTTGGTTCTACCTGCTATGTTGATCCCTACTCTTTTGGGTACCCGCATTTATAAATACATCAGTGACGCTGTATTTAGAAAAGTCGTACTCAGCTTGCTTATTGGTTCTGGCTTAGCATTACTAGGTTCAGCCCTGCCTCAGATACTTTACTCTTAATATCCCCCCAGCCTAAAGGCCGGAGATGCTTACAGCGCTTAGGCGCAACATTAAGACGCCTCTGAGTTACTTAGGTAGGCTCCTGCTGCTGGCGGTCGGGCCGCCCCACCTCGCTAAAATCCAACGTCCGCGCCCTGAACGGCGGGCTTGTCGTGCTCTGGGTAAACTGTATTTTTATACGTTCCCAATGTCATAATAAATAATAAAATCAGATCATTTTTTAGTTTCTATTTGTCTATGACCTCTACCCCCAAAACCCGTCGTCGCGATCAGCATCTAGAGGCCGCTATTTTAGAGGCCACATGGCAAGAGCTATTGCGTGCGGGTTATGCTGGTTTAACGATGGAATCAGTTGCTACCGAAGCCGCCACAAGTCGTTCGGTATTAGCTAGGCGCTGGGATACCAAAGCCGCTTTAGTTGCTGCCACAGTCCGTGCGCAAATAGAACAATATCCTTATACACAGCCCAACCTTAATGCCTTACGTCCCGAGCTAGAAAACTATTTAGAACGAATCAGTGAATTAGCGCCGGTAATCACTATTATTTTTTCTTTGTTATCTGACTCAAAGTTTAGAGAGATCTACCCTTCAGCATCCATGCTTCGTGATGCCTTGAGTACCGATTGCTGCGATCACCTCAAACTTATCTTGCAGCGTGCAGCTGATCGTGGGGAAATAGCCCATCACAAAATCACCCCACCGTTAGAAACCTTACTTAGTGATTTAATAGGACACTACATTTTAATCCACAACGAAGCGCCCCCAAAAGCACTGCAACTTGCGTGGATTGATGATATTTTTCTGCCGCTTTTATTTAATTAGCTAAGAGGCTTAATTCAATATTTCATTAAGCAATGATGAATTGCTTAATTGCTCCCCTATCTGCGTTGCATCATCAATAATTTTGTATATCCTCAACAAAATAACACTCATTGTTGCCATAAAAGCAACAATATTTTGCTTAAATACCCCCTAATCAAAGCCTGCACAATCCTTTAAACTGAATACATTACGTATTTAATTCAAGAGGTTGCGCTATGAATCGCTCCGTAGAGTACATTGTCCCAGGCCAAGCCACTTCAGATGGGGCTGGCGTAAAGCTTACCCGTCTACTTGGTCACCATTTACAACAACGCCTAGATCCTTTTTTAATGCTTGATGCCTTTGGCAGCGATAATCCAGACGATTACATTGCCGGGTTCCCTAACCACCCGCACCGTGGCTTTGAAACCATGACCTACATGCTAAAAGGGCGTATGTTGCATCAGGATAGCGCCGGCAATCAGGGCCTACTCGAGGATGGGGGCATGCAATGGATGAGTGCAGCACGTGGTGTCATTCACTCAGAGATCCCGCAACAGGAAAATGGTGTCATGGCTGGCTTTCAGCTATGGGTCAACTTACCCGCCGCCAATAAAATGGATGAGCCGTGGTATCACGATTTTCAGCGTAAGGACCTACCTAGCTACCACACCGAGCACGGGGTAAATGTAATTGTGTTAGCAGGGCAAAGTCAGGGTACAGACGGTGCGGTCACACGTCCCGTCACGCAACCCTTAGTGCTTGATCTGCATCTGCCAGCACAGGCCCAGTTTTCCCACCCTGTTCCAGCAAACCACAATGCTTTCTTGGTCGTTTACGAAGGTTCAGTTACCCTAAATGAACAAGTCTTAACTCCGCACCAAATGGTCATTTTAGCCAACGATGGTGATCATGTTCAGTTACAGGCCTCTACCGAAGCCAAGGTGCTGTTAGTAGCTGGTCAGCCCTTAAAAGAACCCATTGCTCAATACGGCCCGTTTGTGATGAATACCCAAGAGCAAATTCAGCAGGCGCTGCAAGACTTTCAAGCCGGCACCTTGGCTCAATAGACAAACCACCGTTTCCATTTACGCCGATCCTCTGCCTAACCGCATGATCGGTTTTTTATTTATGCATTGAACTCTTTGTCATTCCTGTTAGGCTAAATAGTAGTGCTTGCTTTCATTGTATTGATATTACTTTGCCTATGACTGACCCAAACGCCTCTAGCCCTACCGCCCAAGCCGCATTACAACAAAATGGCCCAGCTATTTTGCACTTTTTGCAGCAGTACCCCCCTTTTAACCAAATGGAAACACGTCACTTGCATCATTTGGTAGAGCACGCTTGGCTACGGTTTTACGGCAAAGGCACGACCATTACCGATGCTAATAACGAGACTGAGCAATATTGGTTTCTGATTCGCCAAGGTCTGGTCCGCGGAGATCGACCTAATACCCGCTACCCAGACAATACAGAACGCTTTTTACTTACCGTGGGAGATAGTTTCCCCATTGCGGCCATTTTAAGTCAACGCTCAACACGCACAACTTATACGGCACAAGAAGACTGTTTTTGCTTGGTTTTAAGCGCGGCTGATTTTGTGAAGCTATTGCGTATTTCTGAGCCATTGCGTTCTTATGCGATACGGGGGTTTAGTAGTCTTCTTTCTGAACTGCAGCAGCAGGCTCAAGAGCGAGCATCAGCCCATTTGGGTGCCGACTACTCCATGCATGATGAGTTACGCTCTTTAATCGTACACCAACCTATCAGTTGCTATGCCGAGCAAAGCCTGCACGAAATACTACAAAGTATGCAGCAGCATCAAATTGGCAGTATGGTTATTGTGGATGCTGAGCAAGCCCCGCTCGGTATTTTTACTTTACGAGATCTACGTCGCGTCTTGGCAGCCAACCCAGAAAACCTCTTTGCACCTATTGGTAATTTAATGGTGACAGAGCCCTTAACGCTTCCCCCAAGCGCTAGCGCCTTTGATGCCGCCTTATTAATGGCTCAACATCATATTGGTCATCTTTGCGTGGTAGAGAACAAAAAGCTAGTGGGCGTGATCTCCGAGCGGGACTTGTTTTCATTACAGCGTGTAGATTTAGTGCATTTAGCCCGCTCATTACGCCAAGCGCCCTCTATAAAAGCTTTAGAACAAATACGCACAGACATTCATCATCTGGTTGATAGTATGTTGGCGCACGGAGCCGATGCCAATCAAATCACGCAGGTTATTACTCAGCTTAATGATCACACCACATCGCGTATTATCGAGTTGGTGCTACGTCAACACGGTAACCCAAACATTGAGTTTAACTGGCTGGTATTTGGTAGTGAGGCGCGTGGCGAGCAGGCGCTTATTACGGACCAAGACAATGGCATGCTGTTTCTTGCTGATACTCCAGACCAAGCCGAGCAATACCGTCAAACCTTACTCCCTATTGCCACTGCCATTAACCAGGCCTTAGATCAATGCGGTTTAAGCTTGTGTAAGGGCAATGTTATGGCAAGCAACCCAAAACTTTGCTTATCTTTAGAGGAATGGCAAGCTCGTTTCGACGACATACTCAGCCACCCTGACCCTAAACACTTACTGCAAGCGTCGGTTTTTTTCGATTTACGTCGTGTGTGGGGGCCTGAACTAGGTTTTGATGTATTTCATCAACAGCTTTTAGCCAAAACCAAAAAAGACGCCCGTTTTTTACGCCGCTTAGCCAAAGCCGCCTTAAATTATCCTTCTGCACCAAGCCAACTGCGACGTTGGGTTGCTCGTACCGTAGGCGCTACTACCGATACCCAGCTCGAGTTGAAGCGACATGGTTTATCCCCTTTTGTGGATGCAGCACGGGTATTGGCCCTATCTGCTAACATTGCCGAGGCTTCCACTCTTTTGCGTTTAGAGCGCTTGGCCCAAAAAGGAATTATTAGCGCCAAAGATGCAGAGGTTTGGGCTGATGCGTATAGGTATTTGCAATTGCTACGTTTACAACTGCATCAACGCCTAGCAGCACACCAACAGCCTCTTACCAACACCTTAGCCTTAGACGACCTCAATCAACTTCATAGCCGTATGCTACGGGAAGCACTGCGTCAGCTGCGTTATATTCAAGCTTTTCTTACCTATCGCTATAGGCTATGAGCATGCGAGCTTCTTGGTGGCAATCCCTTAAACGATACTACACAGCTTTTCAATCAAAACGTACTGGTTTTCATCCTGATCGTTATGCACAACAGGTATTGAACCAAGCAGCCCCGCTAATTCCTGCGGATCAATCCCTGCAACATCCTGCCATGGTGTTTGACTTAGAAACCACAGGGCTAGATACCCGTACCGATACCGTTATTTCTATTGGTGCAGTACGCTTGGCAGAGCAAGGCATAGCGTTAGGTAATAGTTTTTACCAAGTGCTAGATATAAACGTTGATTTACACGGCGAAAGTCAGTTGATCCATGGGTTAACCCAAAAAGACTTAGACAAAGGCTGCGATCCACGCCAAGCCTTATTTGATTTTTTTTATTACAGCCAAAATCATATCTGGCTTGCGTTTCATGCTGAATTTGATCGACGCATGCTTAAAAACGCTGTTTTACAGCATTTAGGGCTAATTATTGACCCCCAACCTATAGATATCGCGTATTTAGCGCCTTTGTTATTTCCCGAGCTGGCGGCAAGCAATGCAACACTGGACGATTGGTTACGGATTTTTAACTTGCCTATTTTAGCGCGTCATAATGCTGCGGCCGACGCCTTGGCAACCGCTGAGCTCGTGATGGTGTTATTACACAAAGCACAACAACTTGGTTTTAGCACATGGGGGGAATTGCAAAATGCCTGCTTGCAACAGCGCCAAGTCCAACGCTTTCTAAACTAGCGACTTAGGGTTTATGTCCCCTAGCCAATCCTTATATCCACGCTAACATAAAGAAGCGCGCGGTAGCAAAAGTTCATAATTAATAAATGAATTACAAGGAAAAGGACATGCAACACATTAAAATTTCCCCTGGCAAATCCTTAGCCGAACAAGCCGAAATCGGACATAATCGCTGGCATCCTGATATTCCCGAGCTCACTAGCGTTAAACCAGGCGAAGAAATTATTCTCGAATGTCTGGATTTTTTAGATGCTCAAATTAAAGATAGCGATAGCGCCAATGATGTGCGCGATGTGGACTTAACACGAGCTCACCCCCTCACTGGCCCGGTACACGTCGAGGGTGCCGAACCCGGGGACATTCTCGTGGTTGATTTGCTCGATATTAATTATGTCACCCCTATTGGTTTTTCTGGCGTATTCGCCAAAAACAATGGGGGTTCTTTTTTAGTCGACCATTTCCCCGAGGCCGACAAAGCCATCTGGAACCTCAAGGGTAAATACGCCACCTCACGCCATATTCCAGGGGTACGCATTGGTGCTATGTTGCACCCAGGACTAATCGGCACGCTGCCTTCCCACGAGCTACTACGTGAATGGAACCGCCGTGAAGACGTGCTCGTCAAAAAAGGCCAAGCCAACCCCCCTCATAAAGACACCGCAGTATTACGTGGTGTATCAGGTGCCGACTTTGACCGCATGGCCTCAGAGGCTGCCCGTACCGTACCGCCACGCGAACACGGCGGCAACCTAGACATTAAAAACCTCACTGTAGGCACTCGTATTTATTTCCCTGTCTACGTTAAAGGTGCTGGCCTGTCTTTGGGCGACCTGCATTTTTCTCAAGGGGATGGCGAAATTTCATTTTGTGGTGCTATTGAAATGGATGGCGCAGCACACTTAGGCTTTGACCTCATCAAAGGCGGAATGGCTAAATACGGTATTACTTCACCTATTTATGTACCGGGCCGTCACGATGTGCGCTATGACCAGTGGCTAACTTTTACCGGCATTAGCGTAGAGGACGATGTAAACCACTATTTAGATGCTACTGTGGCCTACAAACAAGCCTGCTTAGCAACTATTGATTACATTACGCGTGTTACTGAGCTCAATGCTAGCCAAGCCTATATGTTGCTTACAGCAGCTCCCGTAGAGGGGCGTTACGGTGGGGTGGTTGACTTACCAAACGCGTCTGCTTCGTTGGCGTTGCCTACCGGCATTTTTGATACGGATATCTTGCCCCAAGGGGCCTTGAACGAGGCTGCCCATTATGGTCGTCCTGGGGTGCGCTGCACACTAAGCTAACTTCTTTCTCCCTCAGGCCTGCCTAAGAAGCAGGCCTGAGCTGTTTCATGCCCATTTACGATTATTTTTGTTCATCTTGTTTTGAAACTAGCAGCCGCTTTTTACCAATGGCCCAACGGCACGATCCAAGCCCATGCCCACATTGCAACAAAGGCCAACTACAACTACAAATTACAGCGCCCCGCAGCCTACAATTTAAAGATAGCCCTATGCGTGCGCTAACCCCCCAACAACAACTTGCCGGCACCCAAGCTCAAGGTCCAGGTATGCAGTCAGGCATACGCAGCTCTGTACTCCATAACTGTAAAGGTCCCTCCTGCTCTGTTTGCGCCACCGCCTAAGCTCCGGCTCCTTTATAATTAGTTCCACATAAATAAAGGAGCTCGTATGTCTTTTGCTGCCATACTGTTTGATTGTGATGGTGTTTTGGTTGATAGTGAGCCCATTCGTTTAGAAATACTACGCAAAATGCTGGCTGATCTCGGCTGGCAATTAAGCCCTAGCGAATGCAAACGCTTTTTCTTAGGCAAATCCTCCAAAGAAGAAGTCCAACTTATAGAAAATCACCTAAATATCAAGCTCGATCACGAATGGCACCAAGCCTTTACTCTACGTCGCAATCAAGCCTTACGCCAGCATGTCATAGCCACCCCTGGCATTTATGAATGCTTAAAAGCACTACGTAAAAGCTGGCCCTTACACATAGCCTGCGTTTCTGCAGCAGAAAAAAGCAAAATGACTCTTCAGCTCGATAAACTGGGCTTAACTGATTTTTTTGATGGTTATATTTTTAGTGGTACCCAAGTACTGCGTAACAAACCCTACCCCGATGTGTACTTAGCTGCTGCTCAGGCCTTGGGCGTTGACCCCACCCAATGCGCTGTTATTGAAGACAGTATTACCGGCATTACGGCCGGAGCCTCTAGTGGCGCTACCGTGTTCGCCTATTGTCCAGACGACGAAGACCCTGCTCCTCTTCTAGAGGCTGGCGCACAGTATTTTTTTAGAGATATGCGGCTATTACCAGACATACTGCAGCGCAACACTAGCAGTAACGCCTAATTAACGTTTAAAATCTGCACTTTGATGCTCAGGCATTTTAACTAGCTCACGCTCATATCAGTGGCGTGGGCTTTTTTACTATTAAACAGGTCAGAAATGAGTCAGGGGTCCGTCCACTATCCGTGGTTTAAGCATGAAGACATTGATGCATTTTTTGCATTATTCCAAAACAACATTGCTAATTTCATTATTATTGCACTCGCTATGCTGGGCATGGGCTTTAGCCAAGACATCGTCTTTGGAAAAGTTTTACCTGGTGCTGCCGTGGCCGTCATGACAGGCAACTTTTACTATGCCTACATGGCAAAACGTTTAGCTCAACGTGAGCAACGTACTGACGTTACGGCATTATCTTATGGAATTAGTACCCCTGTGATGTTTGTGTTTTTATTTGGTGTACTACTGCCAGCAAAAACCATTACAGGTGATGCGGACCTGGCTTGGAAAATCGCTGCTGGTGCGTGTTTTCTAAGCGGTATTATTGAGGTATTAGTATCGCTAACCGGACGTTGGATGCAACGCAATTTACCACGAGCAGCCATGTTAGGAGCTGTGGCTGGGGTCGCCATGACCTTTATTGGTGGTGAAATGCTCTTTAAGACGTTCGAAATGCCTATTTTAGGTTTAGTCGTCTTAGGCATCATTATCGTGGGGATTATTGGTCGTGTGGTCATGCCATTTCGCTTATCTCCCACATTTTTTGCCATTTTGATTGGCACAGTATTAGCTTATACCTTACGTCAAGCCGACCCCAATAATATTCACGAAGGCCTCGAACATTTGGGCTTTTACCCTCCTATGTTCACCATGGCTGCCTTTGATGGTATGGGTTTACTCTTTACCAGCATGGTAGGCGTACTTACCGTGGTCTTGCCTATCACTCTTTACAACGCCATTGAAACCATGAATAACGTGGAAACCATGAAAGTATTGGGTGATGAGTATGATGTCCGTGAGTGTCAGGCCGTAGACGGTATCGGTACTGCCTTAGGCGCTTTATTTGGCGGGCTTTTTCCCACCACTGTTTACATTGCCTCCGCAAGCTCCAAATGGATGAATGCCGGACGGGGCTACAGTATTGCTAACGGCGTGGTTTACCTAATTGCGACCACTTGTGGCTTGATTGCCACTCTTGCCGCGATTATTCCCGTGGCTGTGGTTTCCCCCATTTTGGTTTTTGTGGGTATTTCCATGGTAGCAACGGCTTATCAGGCTAATGCTAAACGCTATTATCCTGCTGTTGCCTTAGCCATGCTGCCGTATTTTGGTAATTACCTCATGACACGCTTTGGTAATAAGGCCAGTGAAGTGGTGGAGGGTATTTCCTCTGGCATTGTACCTCTGGGCCAAGGGGCCATGTTTACCGCCATGATGATCGGTGCCATGACAGTGTGTATTATTGATCACAACTTCCGCCGTGCCGCTGTGTTCAGTTTTATTACCGCTTTTCTTTCTTTTATCGGCTTAATTCATGCACCGCATTTGGGTTGGAATGCCGCACCTGATTTCACCTTGGGGTATATTATTCTTGGTGTGTTTTTCCTTTATTTTACTGTGGTAAAACCTATCATTCTGCCTGCTCCCCCTGCTCTATTTAGTTTACGTAGTGACGATGACGATCACCCTCAAAGTTCACCGCGTAAAGATTAAAAGCAAATAAAAAACGCCCCCTCTGGGGCGTTTTTATTATTGGCTGAATCACAACTAATCGTTTTCCTCATCATCTAAGTGCATTTTATGCACTATACGATGAATAAGGGGCGCGGCCACTACACCAATAAGCGTAGCAAACAACACCCCCACAAATAACCCATAAAAGGAAAGAAATAGCTTGCCGCCGTAACTTTCCGGTTGAAAAATTGTGCCCAATCCCCCCATGATCATTGAACTATTTAATAGTGCATCGTCAAAAACAATACCTTCAAAAAACATGTGCCCTAAAGCACCAAGTACAATAGTGATCAAACTAATTAAAAACGCAGCAGCAATATGCCAAGCACACCGCACTACAAAGGCTTTATTGCTGATCAGGGCTTCTTGTTTAGACTCGTACATAGTAATAAAAAAGAATTAAACACAACGTGAATTAGCTTTTTTATACCCTATTACTATCATGGGTTTGAGGACATAATAACCGACTGTGCCGACTCAGACGAGGCTTGCTGCTCAAGCAAAGCGGCTAACTGATCCACGGCCTGTTCACGGCGTGCGCTAGCCACATGTTTTTGGTGTAAAGCCGACCATTCAGGAAAAGCACGTGCTTGGATTAATACCTCGGGCAAATCACCCGAACGCCAATTAACAGGCGCAATGGTTTTTTGCTCTGCTTCAAGCAAAGACGTTTGAGCACGAGGGATAGCAATCGGGGTTTGCGCTGCATGCCCTCGTTGGGCCAACGCATTTATTAGCGCCGTTTCACGTAAAGCCAATACACGAATTACACTATCGTCCACCGTTAGCTCGGACTCGCCCCGCCATTTATTAATAAGGCGCTGACCCCACTTGTCTACGCCTTGCCATAACCCCCCTGCGGCCGCACCAATTAAAGTGCCCGTGCCTAAGCTTAAACCTGCCGTAAGCAAATCAAAGGTAGCACCCGCCATAGCTCCTGCAGCCACACCTTTACCGACTTGAACGCCTAGCTCTTTCATCACCTCTGGATGGAACAGGTCTGTTTCCCAACGACAGCCCTCTAAGGTAATATCATCAGGCAAATAATCACGCGTCGTAAAATTAAAGCGACGCAACAATGACTTCACACATGCCTCTTCACGTAAACGGATTGTTTCGTGCAAAGCGCGTACATTTTGTTCTAAAAACTCGCGCTGCGATGGGCTAACCAACCGTAAAGCAGCCACATCAACCAAAAGTTCGGCCAAAATACGCCATGCATCTTTTAAACGTTGTTGACGTTGCTGCTCTACATCGGTGCTTAGGCGGTGCAGTTGCTCGCCATGGCGTGCTGGTACTAACAGAGCCAATTTTTCATATAGCTGCGCCTCACCATTTAATGCGGGTGCAACCGTATCAAACTCTGCCAAAGCATGCAGACCCAAAGCAGCTAAAGCGGAGCGCCACTCCTCAATGCGTTGCTCTGCGCTCCGAGTAAAGTTCAACACAGGCAAAATAGGTTTGCCTGCCATAACTAAAATTTTTAATTCGTCTTTGTGCTTAGCCAAAATAGGGTCGCGCACATCCACCACATACAACGCCACATCGCTGTGTAACAACTGCCGCAAAACCCGACCTTCTTGTTCAAAACGCTCTTGCGCTTCCGGTGCCTGTAAGAACCGCTCTATATACTGCGGTGGATCCATACCTTCGTGCTCAGTAGCTAAACGTTGCAGATAATCGAACAAAGCCATGCTGTCTTCCATGCCTGGTGTGTCAAACAGCTCGATTAACTCATTAGAAGCCAAACGTAAGCGCACGCCCTCTACATGGCGCGTTGTGCCGGGACTATTACGCACCTCACCAAAATGCGTATCACGTGTTAGGGTGCGTAACAGCGAGGTTTTACCCGTATTGGTATGACCGACCACTGCCAGTCGAAGCGGAGCAAACTCAGGATTCATGGTGATTGTGTAACTCGAAAAATAAGGTATTTATATCTGTATACACCGACTCAAAATCTGCTTTTTTTAAACGAGAGCGCCACGCGTCTAATCGATCAGGACCTTGACCTGCATTTATTAAGTACACTGAAGCAAAGTCGCTATAGCTAGCTAGCTCAGCTAGCCACGCCATGACGCCTCGATCAGGCGTTTGGGCAGCATCCACACATAGCACCACATGTGCATACGCATGTTGTGTCAACTGGGTTAACAGCTCAGCCCGCTGTTCTCGACTATCAATTAACCCCGCATCCTGCCACCCCACAGGCAAACTAAACGGCGGCCATGGCTGATCGGGCGACAACTCTACACCAACAACCAATGTCTTAGCCGTAACAGCAGGACGTTGTATTGGCTCGGGAGCCACTGGAACCTGATCCACTCCAGCCACTGCATCCACCCCCACATACTCAGCAACAGGCATTAAACGCGGGCGTAACTCAATTAACCCCACTTGATCAGTATTAACATGTAGCTGTCGTAAGTTTTTTCTTAGCTGCCAATAGCACGCCCCTAACGCTACCAGACGAGGCAACAAACCGTACACTAACACACAACCCACTAGCCAACTTGACCACTGCACCTGCACGGCACTAGGTACGGTTTGCAGCCCATCGCTTAAACGAATCATCTCAGGACTAGGGGTACTAAAACCAAGCCAACCAGGCAACCAACCTAAGGCTTGCACCACTAAGACAAAATTATCTGCACTTAATAAAGTCGTTTCCCAGTTAAAACTGTAGCGCTTTGCCGCTAACAACAATAACAGGGTTACCAACATAGCCATTAAGCCTAAAACCCAAGCGGCGTGGTTAATCACGCTTAATAACCATTGCGCTAGACGTTGCTTAATTAATAAATTTAAATACGCATTAAAAAGTAAAGCTTGATCAGGCCCTTTCACTATACGTTGGCTTAGCCAAAGCCAAAGTTGACTGACACCTATGCCCGCACGTTGTTCTGAACGTGTACTAAAAAGCAACGCAATCAACCACACCAACAAACTAAAGCTAGGCAAGGCCAAAAGCGTTAACACGGCCCAGAGAATATTGACCCGTCCGTCCGTCGCATTTAGGGCTCCTAACGCTGCTCCGGTGCCTAGAATCAAAAACAATGCAAAGACAAGCCCTAAGCTCCAACGCATAAAACGCCAGAGTCCTTGTTGCTTTTGAGACCACTGCTCACGCTGACTTAAAAGTTGAGCACGCATGAGCAGACGTTCTTCTAGGCTACCGCCAGCGGCAATAGCCCGCCGCACCTCTACTGCATCTTCAATAGGGCCCCATTGGCTTTCTTTTAATCGCACCGCCTCTAATAGCCAGTACGGCACTAAATCCGATGTTTTTTTCCGCATAGCTACATAATCACAGGCTCGTTGGGTAATACATTTTGACTTGTATCCCCTGTAGGCGCATGCTTTTTTAAAATCAGCTCAATCTCATCAACCGCAGCAAGCAAACCTTCTATGTAGTCGCCCTGAGCAAAACGACGCTCTAAAGTACTACATACTTGTTGCCACGCTGTATTGGCAGCCTTAACACCGCGGTCAGCAATAATTTCTATTGCGCGCTGGTCTAAGGCGATATAAAGCAACACACCACTATTTAATGGTGTGTCCCATACGCGCAAGCGCCCATAGACCTCTAGAGCACGTAAATAGGCATCAGGCTCGTGGCTAGGCATCACCGCCTCAATGGCTAGAACCAACTCACCTGTATGGCTAGATTCGCTGTTTTTAATTCGTTCCGCCACATGAGCTAACACCTCTTCGTCAAAATGACGACGACGTAGCCATTGCCCCTCTAAAGCGGAGTAGCCTGTGATTTTTTTAAAGGTTGTTTTCATTGCTTATCCTTTTACCAGCTACCAGAGGCTCCACCGCCGCCACTACTGCCACCGCCACCGCCACCAAAGCCACCGCCGCCGCCAAAGCCGCCCCCACCAAAACCGCCACCGCCGCCATGCCGGCCAGCCCCAAAGCCGCCTAGACCCCCTCCTAAGCCGCCTAAGGTCGCCCCTCGTTTAGAAGCTCGGCCTGAGTTACCCCGAGAACGTGGCCCCAGAAATTTCCCTACTAAAGACAGCATAACTGCAGCCAACACACAGACCAGTGAAATTAATACACTGCCAAAAGCAAAAAATGTGAAAATGGCCGTAATCAATGCCGCTGCTAAAGGCGGTAATACCCATGCAAACAACACCAAAGGAAACAACACGAACAACGGAGGCGCGTCCTCATCACCCCAAACACCCTCTTGGGTAGCTGGCGGTAAGTCTTCACCTTGGGCCAAGGCTATTAATTGGTCTACCCCTGCATTAATCCCTGCCACGTAATCATTTTTCGCAAAATATGGGGTGATGAACTCACGAATAATGCGGCCTGCTTGTAAATCAGTTACAGCGCCTTCTAGGCCATAACCGACCTCTATGCGTAACCGCCTATCGTCTTTAGCCACTACTAATAAAATCCCATCATCGACTTTATTACGCCCTAAGCGCCACGCGTCATAAACTCGACGAGTGTACTGATCAATGGGCTCACCATCCGTAGTGGAAACCACTAATACAAAGAGTTGCGCCCCCTTAGTTTGCTCTAGCTGTTGCAAACGCTGAGTTAAGGCTTGTTTTTCAGCTGAAGAAAATGTGCCCGTGGTGTCCACCACCCAATTGTCTAACTTGGGAATAGACGGCGCTTGAGCCCATACCAAACTGCTTATAAAAAAACAGCACGCCAACACCCACAAAAACACGCCGTGTTTCATGAGCTGCTGTCCACGATTGCTCGGTAGATAATGACTCATATACCCCTCAATACCGATAATAATTACGTATTACTGTGCAGGCTGACTCGTAGGTAAATCAAACCGTACCTCTGGATTACGGGTGATTTCTGATTCTCGATCTACACCGTAGTTCTCTTTTACCTTATAACCAAACACTTTAGCTGTCAGCACGGTTGGAAACTGACGTATATACGAGTTGTACTCTTGAACAGTTTGCACAAAACGCCCACGTTCAGTAGCAATACGATTTTCTGTACCTTCGAGTTGGGTCATTAAATCACGTACTAAGCCATCACTTTTTAATTGGGGGTAGTTTTCTGATACCGCCATTAAGCGAGACAAGGCAGATGACAACTCGCCCTGAGCCTGTGAAAACCGACGCATTAATTCAGGATTATCTAAATCATTCACATTCAGGTTGATTTGCCCTACTTTTGCCCTAGCCTCTGTCACATCTGTAAGCACAGTGCGCTCGTTAACCATATATGCATTCACAGAACTAACTAGCTTGGGCACTAAGTCAGCACGACGCTCGTATTGATTTAGTGTTTGTGACCACGCGGCTTTAACTTGCTCATCAAGGCGCTGTATATCGTTATAACCACAACCCGTTAATAACACCGCAGTAACGCTTAACCACAGCCAACGTAAATACGTTTTCATAATCGCTTCCTATAAAAACTGGCGTTATCTAACGCGCATCATCAAAGTAGTGCTTAGATTAAACGCCTGACACAGGCTCAGCAAGCCAAAAATTATTAAGATCATCAGAGTTTTTATCTAATTCTTAGCTAATTAACGCTATAATAGATTTTTTGCGTAACACACCAATCATTACGTTTCTCTAGCAGGTCTTACCCTGTATCGGCATCTTCGCCATCAACCTCATTCTGTCAGCCTAGATTGGTATTACCTTTTTAGTAATAGGCTAGTCGCTGGAAATACTTTGAATAACAACACTACTTTTGCCTCGTTAGCATTGGCAGAACCTTTATTGCGCGCCATTAAAGACAGCGGTTATACCACTCCTACCCCTATTCAAGCTCAGGCCATACCGCATGTGCTGCAGGGTGGCGATGTATTGGCTGCTGCTCAAACAGGAACGGGTAAAACAGCGGGCTTTACGCTTCCTATTTTGCACCAAATTTTAAGCAAACCATTAAAAAAATTAACTGCAGGTCGCCCTCGCGCTTTAATTCTAACGCCTACGCGTGAATTAGCTGCTCAAGTCGAAGAATCAGTACGTTTATACAGCCAACACACTTCTGTGCGTTCGTTGGTGTTATTTGGTGGCGTAAATATTAACCCCCAAACCAACGCTTTACGTCATCCTATCGATATAGTGGTGGCAACGCCCGGTCGTTTGTTAGATCACGTAGGACAAAAAAATATTGATTTAAGCGGTATTGAGACTATTGTGCTGGATGAAGCAGACCGCATGCTAGACATGGGTTTCATCCGTGATATTCGTCGCATCTTGAAACTGCTACCTGAACAACGCCAAAGCTTACTCTTTTCCGCTACCTTTTCTGACGAGATTCGAGCTTTAGCCAAAAGCTCACTTCATGACCCGATTGAAATTTCTGTTACACCCCGCAATACGGCTTCTGAACTCATCACCCAAGAAATGGTACAGACCGAACAGCGTCATAAACGCGATCTAGTGAGCCATATTATTCGTCAAAGCGGGTGGCATCAGGTCTTAGTGTTCTGTCGCACTAAACACGGAGCTAACCGGTTAGCAGATAAACTTAGCAAAGACGGCCTAAGCGCTGCGGCTTTACATGGCAATAAAAGCCAAGCAGCCCGTACGCGTGCTTTAACAGGTTTTAAAAATGGCAAGGTTGCGGTGCTGGTAGCCACTGATATTGCAGCGCGTGGTTTAGATATTGACCAATTGCCTTATGTGATTAATTTTGAATTACCCCAAGTTGCCGAAGACTATGTACACCGTATTGGTCGCACGGGTCGAGCAGGCAGTGAAGGGCGTGCTATTTCATTAGTTGATAGCTCTGAAACTCGTTTGCTTAAAGCCATTGAACGTTTAATTAAACGCCCAATTACGCCGATTACCATTGAGGGGTTCACGCCTTCAACTGAACCGGAACCGGTTGTGTCTAAACGCTCGGCTACTACTGAAAACCCTCGTTCCCGTGGCCGTCGCTCCAATACATCAGGGGCTGGCTCTAGAAACAAGCCCCGATCAGGCAATCGATCTACAGCTAAGCGTAGTTCCAGCACGGCCCCTAGAAACCTACAAACCATCGAATAAAAACCCATTTATTTTGATTGAGCCTCACCCGTTATAACGGGTGAGGCTTTTCCCTAAACTATTCTTTATTTTTCAAACATCTACGGCAAACGACCGAGTTATTCTCGCCATTTGCCCTATATTTACGCCCGCTAATTCCCACTATTATCTTAGTGACTAAGTGTTGCTTTGGTATCCAACTGAATCAATTGAGGCGTCTTATGCGAGAGCGGTTTCTTTTTGTTGCTTTATGCATGCTACTAGGAACATACCACACCGCATCTGCCTCTCAGATTGAAGCAAATACGGCCCCCACATTAACAGAAAAAAATCCATTACCCACTAGCCCCAACACGCTTTTTGACGACCCATTAAAAGGCATCTTGGTCAATCGCACCGTCACAGTACAAGGGCATGAGTTCTATCACTATTTTTCTATGTGGTGGCATCACCATGACGAGGCCAATCAGTATTCGCTTTCCGTATTTGAGCGTCCCTCAGCACGTTGGGGTAGCGAAGTCTGGGTAGAGCACAATCGCGTCATTATGTTTAGAACCTTTCTACCACCAGCGCGCTCACAAACCAAACAAATTAGCGAGCAAGCTGCTGCCATCGTGTTTGAAAATATTCAAAACAATGAGCTCGAAAAGAGCCTTTTTAGTAGCGATGATCTAGGACCGGAGGAGATGTAAATGAAGCCAAAGAGACAAATATATAGTGCTCTAATAGCGGCCGCTATGTGCACCCTAAGCCTGAGCACAAGCCAAGCTAGCGAGCTCATCTATTACCCCATCAACCCTTCTTTTGGCGGTAGCCCTTTAAACGGTGCAGTGCTTTTAAACTCTGCCCAAGCCACTAACAAGCATAAAGACCCAGATATAGACAACGATCGCTATGGCATTGAAGACAAGCCAGCGATTGATCAGTTTAATGAAACCCTTGAGCGCACTATTATTTCTCGTTTAGCAGCATCAGCTAGCTCTAAGATCGTAGACGAATTTGGCAACTTCATTCCTGGCACCATCGAAACCCAAAATTTCACTATCAGTGTATCTGACCCTGGCACCGGTTTACTACAAATTACCACTACTGACCGTATCTCTGGTGGCGTGACTATCTTTGAGGTAAGTAAAAAATGACTTTCCTCACTATTTTTAAAAACCCGTCTCTCGCTCGCGTTATTGGATGCCTATTTGTGCTTTCTTTAGCAGGATGTGCGGTAGTCCAAGAACCTGTAGAGGTGGATACAGCGGCTCAATTGACCCCACCAACCCCCTCCACCAACGATTTATTACGCATGCCGCAGCCTAGAGGAAAAATTATTGCCGCGGTATATGGTTTTAGAGATCAAACAGGCCAATACAAAGCCTCTCCAGATAGCTCTTTTTCAACCTTAGTAACCCAAGGGGCTACGTCTATGTTGATCAAAGCGTTAAAAGACTCGGGTTGGTACACCCCAGTAGAGCGGGAAAGCTTGCAAGAGTTGCTTACGGAGCGTCGTATTGTGCGTGCTCTTGATGGCTCTCAGCCTGACGAAGCACCAGCTATCTATATACCGCCATTAACCCCTGCTTCTATTTTAATTGATGGCGGCATTATTTCTTATGAGAGCAATGTACGTACTGGTGGGGCCGGCGCACGCTTTCTGGGTATAGGTCTCTCAACCCAATATCGCGTTGATCAAGTCACTATCAGCTTACGCAGCACCGATATACGCACAGGCCAAATTCTGCAATCTGTGTCCACGACCAAAACCATTTTTTCTTATGAAGTACGGCCTAGCGTTTTCAAATTCGTGAACTTTAAAGACTTACTTGAAATTGAGGCTGGCTTAACACGTAACGAACCCGCACAACTAGGCGTCAAAGAAGCTATTGAGGCCGCTGTAATTCATTTAATCGTTCAGGGTCTTAAAGATGGCAATTGGCAACTGGACCAAGAGACAGATTGGAATTCCGATATTATTCAGCGCTATTTAAAAACCGACGATGTGTACCCGCTTCAACCTATTTAATCGTTTTACGCAGTACGCACCGTATGACGGAGACCATATTGTGCGCTTAATCTTAGTCTCTGCCTTAAGGAGATTCAAATGAAAATCAAACCTATTATTGCTGTATTAGGGCTAAGCTTGGCTTTTGGCGGTACTGCTTTTGCCACCACTAAAGCGGTCGTGTCCCAAGATGGGGTTGCTAATAATGCATTTGTAGAGCAAGTAAATAATCAGAAAACCAATGCAACCATCGGTGTTGTGGGCAACAACAACAAAACCGATATTATGCAAGACCAAAACTCATGGAGCAACGGCAGCACCTATATAACAGGGCATGACAACAAAGCCTATATCACCCAGACACGTAGTCACGATGTCAAAGGCTCTATCCTTATCGAAAACTGGAGCACTAACAATAAAGCCGGTATTACCACCACTCGGGTCCATAATGGTAACGCCAAAATTGTTGTCACCGGCCACCACGATACCGCTTGGATTAAGCAAACTGATTACAACGGTAGCACATCTAAAAACCTAGAGGCAGCTATCTACCAGAACTCGGGATCGCATAACAATGCTTATATTAATCAGCGTGGCTACAACCAAGACGCCACTATTGTGCAAGCTGGCTATACCAACGATGCCAGCATTTCACAAAGCGGTCGTGGCTTAAAGAACGTGGCTAGCGTTAGCCAAACTGGCTCCTTTAACGAGGGCCATATTAATCAACGTGGCAGCGATCTTCATGCCTCAGTAACCCAAATCGGCACAAGCAACCATGCCTATGTGAACCAGCGCTAATACGTTTCACAAAACAACATACTCAGAGGGCAACATCTGCTGTCCTCTGGTATGCGGTTGCTTAAATAACATGTTAGAAACTCTAAACCTTTGTTAATAAAGGTAAAAGCAAATTTTAATCTATGGTATATTTTAAAAAAAACGAGTTAATTATAAGATCGCTGCACCCCTGTTCGTTACTCCATAGTTCGTAAATACCCAAAGACTTTTCTAAATTATTCTTAAAAAAACTCAAAGATTTCACGCAGGTGAAATGCCACCTAGAGGGGTTTGTTATGACCACGATTATCGTGCTTGATCCTCATCCTATCTTACGGTTGGGGTTAATTCAGCTCTTAAAGGAAAATTTCGAGGGGACAACAGTAAAAGCAGAAGACTACCATCTGCTTACAGAACAAAAAAAACCCGCCTCTTGTGATTTGATAGTTTACACCTTAGGTTCCGAAGCCAATCCTACTAATCAATTAACGCTACTTTCTAAAAGCTATACACCACGTTTTATTCTTTTATTGGCCGAAGGCCAGCCTAGCTTACCGCCAGGGACATGCAAAAATTACCCTTTAGTACGCGGCCTTATCTGTAAAAACTCCACCCCTGAAATTATCCAAGCGTCTATTCGTCTCGTTCTGGCGGGAGGGACGTGCTTCCCTCATTACAACCAAGCCGAACCCGCTGGCTTAGTGCTAGACGAAAATGTGACTTGTGCCAGCTCGTGGAGCACACCAACTCCTACTGCTTTATCGACTCAGTTTTTACACAAAGAAGCTCAACTTTTAGGACTTACCATTAGGCAATACGAGGTACTGGTCCTTTTAGGCCAAGGGCTGCCTTTGAAGAGTATTGCTAAAGAACTCGACATTTCTGTTGCTACAGCAAAATCCCATACGGAAACACTTTATCAACGTTTAAAGGTACACAATAGCAATGCTGCCGTTTATACCGCCATCGCACGCGGCGCTACCTTGGGTTGGGGCCCCGCCCAATAACCACCGTGCGCTAAGCTCATTTTTATCTATTTCTTTCTTTTTGCACAAACTCCCACACGTTGGGAGTTTTGTTTTTTATACCACAAGATAAATCTTTTTGAAACAATTTTGTATCAATATGCGACTATATCGACAAAGTTTCTAAATTATTGTTAACTTGTTCCGTTAACATATCTCTGTTTTATTAAAGCTTTTTTACAAGTATCAATAAAAAATGAAAAACCTATCTATACGTACAAAATTGGTGCTCGCGTCCATTTGTACCATAGTTGTTGCTATGGCGGCTTTAGCCTTTGCCAACCATCAGTCAGCACAACGCGCCTTTATTAATGAAGCCCAAGATAAAACCAACTTAGTCATTGATGGAACAGTGCAACAGATTGAAAGTTGGCTTCAAAACAAAAAAAATATCGTTAAAGCATTAGCCCCAGCAGCTTCCAGTTATTACCCCCTCGCTGTTTTAGATCAAGCCCGTGAATCAGGCATGTTTATTTCCTCATATATTGGTTGGGCCAATAAGCGTTTTGTGACGTCTCCCGCAACCCGTATGGATAGCAACTATGACCCAACCAGTCGGCCCTGGTATACAGACGCCGCTGCTGCTGAAACAGAGATCTTAACGAATCCTTATGTAAATGCTGACGATGACACCATTGTGGTCACCTTAGCCTCGCCCATCAAAAACAACAAAGACGATTTGATTGCGGTTGCAGCTGCAGATATTGGGATGCAAGAAATTGTCAATTTAGTGCGTACCACTCAGCCCACCCCAAATAGTTATGCCATGCTCATTGATGGCAGTGGTCGCATTATTGCGCACCCTGATAACGAGCTTTCCTTAAAAAGCTTTGCGGATCACTACCCTCAAGTTCACGAAATAGGACTAGGTAAACTAGCTCAAGAACAAGAAGCGTTTCGCACAACCATTGACGATATGCCTTTCTGGATTAACGCCCGCCATATTCCTGGTAGTAGTTGGAGTGTAGTCATTGCCACACACCAAGGCGATGCACTAGAAAGTCTCAGCTCTATGCGCAATCAAGCCATTTTAACGAGCTTAATTATGATTGCCTTGGCCGCTTTTGTGCTCTCTATTGTCACTCGTGCGCTATTACGTCGCCTAGGTCTTTTACAAGTGGCTCTGGAAGACATTGCTTCCGGCGAGGGCGACCTCACACGACGTCTTGATGAAAGTGGCAACGACGAGCTGGCTAAAGTCGGGCAATCTTTTAACGTTTTTGTACGCAAGATCAGCGAAACCATCAGCAGCATTCGTATGACGGCTGAATCAGTTAACGTCGCTTCGGCACAAATTGCCGCTGGCAACACAGACCTAGCCGCTCGAACCGAACAAGCCGCTGCCGCCATCCAAGAAACGGCAAGCTCTATGGAGGAATTAGCAAGCACCGTACGCCAGACTGCGGATGCAGGTAACGTAGCAGACCAAATCGCAAATAATTCCCGCGCAGCAGCCATCGAAGGAGGCCAACTCATGGTTGAGGTGGTCGATACCATGCAAGACATCAATAACAGCTCACAACGTATGAGCGATATCGTGGGTGTTATCGACTCGATTGCCTTCCAAACGAATATCTTGGCATTAAATGCAGCCGTAGAAGCCGCGCGCGCTAACGAACATGGTCATGGTTTTGCAGTAGTAGCAGGCGAAGTGCGCTCACTGGCTCAGCGCAGTGCGCAATCCGCCCGTGAAATTCGTGATTTAATTTTAGCGAACGTAGATCGTGTCAACGCCGGTAGCGAATTAGTCCGTACTGCTGGCGGAGCCATGGATAAAATTGTGACCGAGGTTCAACATCTGTCTGACATTATTGGTGAAATCAAAGTCGCCGCTAATGAACAAAACTCAGGCATTAGTCAGGTGGGCGTAGCAATTAATGAGCTTGAGGCCACCACCCAGCAGAACTCATCTCTAGTCGCCGAATCTGCCGCCGCCTCTGCCAGTTTAAGTGCTCAGGCTAACGCTCTTTCACACGCTGTCTCAGGTTTTAGAACTGAATCCTAACCTCGCTTACACTTTAGTTAAGGATTAAGTTCTGCCCAGTTTCTTCCCCCGAGGAAACTGGGCTTTTTGTTTATCTGTGGTTTAGCTTTATACGACGTGCATTGTCACATACGCTAATATCAGCGAAAATAGAATGATTCATTTATTTTAGCGCTCTACTCGCTTACTTCATCTTTTTCACATATCCATGTCCAACGCCCTCATCACCAAAGAGGTGGCGAAACGCCGCACTTTTGCTATTATTTCTCACCCTGACGCGGGTAAAACCACACTAACAGAAAAACTCTTGTTGTTTGCAGGTGCCATTCAAATTGCAGGCAGCGTTAAGTCACGTAAAGCAGAACGGCACGCTTCCTCTGACTGGATGGATATTGAAAAGCAACGTGGTATTTCTGTCGCCTCCTCCGTGATGCAAATGGAATACCGAGATTGTGTTATTAACTTGCTCGACACCCCTGGTCACCAAGACTTTTCTGAAGACACATATCGCGTACTCACTGCTGTGGATGCCGCCCTTATGGTTATTGATGCTGCAAACGGGGTAGAGCCACAAACCATTCGCTTATTACAAGTCTGTCGGGCACGAAACACACCTATTATTACCTTTATCAACAAGCTCGACCGCGAGGTCCAAGAGCCACTCGATTTACTCGCCGAGATCGAAGAGCACCTAGGCATGGATGCCATTCCTTTTTCTTGGCCTGTGGGTATGGCACGCCGTTTTGCTGGTGTATTTAATATTCCCAAAGACCAAATGCATGTGTTTGATAGCTCGGCTAAAGATCATCGCGCCGAAAACGAAGAGCTCATTCCTGGCTTGCATAACCCAGAAAACGAAACGCGTTTTGGTGCTGAATTTAAAAAATCCCAAGAAGAAATCGAGCTTATCCAAGCAGCTACCCCCGATTTTAATCTTGAGGCTTTTTTAGCAGGCAAACAAACACCCGTGTTTTTTGGGTCTGCCCTCAATAACTTTGGCGTCCAAGAGGTATTAGATGCTTTGGTTGACATGGCACCAGCGCCCGGCCCACGCGAATCTGTACAGCGACTCGTGCAACCCACTGAACCTAAATTCACCGGCATGGTATTTAAAGTGCAGGCCAATATGGACCCAGCGCACCGTGACCGAGTTGCCTTTGTACGCGTCAGCTCTGGGCACTTTACACGTGGTATGCGCTTACGTGTGGCACGCACCAATAAAGAAATTCGTCCCAACAACGTTGTGTCATTTTTATCACAACGACGCGACCTAGTCGATGAAGCCTTTGCCGGCGATATTATTGGTATTCCTAACCATGGTGTGTTGCAACTAGGCGATGTACTGACCGAAGGTGAAGTGCTTCAATTTACTGGTCTACCGTTTTTTGCCCCTGAGCTGTTCCAAACTGTAGAGGTAAAAGACCCACTGCGTACCAAACAACTACGAACTGGTTTAACTCAACTTGGTGAAGAGGGTGCCATTCAAGTGTTTAGACCTTATCTCACCAGTGGCAGTTTGTTGTTGGGGGCTGTGGGCCAGCTACAGTTTGAGGTCGTAGCCGATCGCTTAAAACACGAGTATGGCGTAGACGCTCGCATGGCTTCTTCACGCTATAACTTAGCCCGATGGGTCACCTCAACAAATCCTACTGCATTGAAAAAATTTATAGAGACTAACGCGGCCAATATTGCTTATGATGTGGTAGATGCCGTCGCGTTTTTAGCTAGCTCACCGGCTCAATTACGGGTAGCCCAAGAACTCAATCCTGATGTAGAGTTTCATGATATGCGCGAGCATAGCGGGCAGCTATTTGGCTAACAATGGTTACAAGCAGGGTGGCAGCTGTTGGATTCTGTCACATGCATCAAGCCTCAATTCAGTACAATAGTCTTATTTATTTAATTTTCAATACCAATCCATATATGTCTTGGCGTATTCTTTTTGCCACCCTATTACTAGGTATAGCAGCCTCGGTTTGGGGTGGGTTCCAACTGGGTAACTGGCTTATCGAACACGGCCCTCTAAAGTCTGACGTCTTTGACGCTTACAAAGACCTCTACACGGTGCCTACCCTAGACGCAGACGGCAAGCCCTATGTCCCCTCACCACCCCAACCGCTAGTTAGTGGTCGCTTGGCTGTGCCCGAGGACATTGAAGCACTCAACTGGGAAATCGACCAAGACACTAATCTATTAGCAGAGCGCCCCCCCATTGCTTTAGCGACTGCCAATCAGGGTTTCACCACTGGCAATATCAACCGCAGAGCTGTCAGCCCTAGCGGATTACAAGGCATAGCTCAAATTAATAACAGTGGCTCTCAAAGAGGTTTAAGCAACAATCCAAATACAGATGTGCTGCAACCTATTGATATGGATGCGCCGCCCCCTCCGCCGTCTCAGGAAGTTCAAGTTAACAACCTACCAGTACAAAAAAACCCAAACTGGCAGGCTGACTTCCAACGTGAATTGGCTATGTGTGACTCAAAAAGCTTTTTGCAAACCCCTAGCTGCAAATGGGATGCCCGCAACAAATACTGTGGTCCTAATAATGCATGGGGCAAAGTTCCCAACTGTCCTTCCAAAGCTTTTTAAAACTAAAAAACCCCAAATAATATATTTGGGGTTTTTGTTGAGCAGCCACATTTATTCGGAAGGGGTGTTGCTTTGGCTTTGCAAGTAATTTTGCAAACCCATTTTAGCAATCAAGTCTTGTTGGGTTTCAAGCCAGTCGATGTGCTCTTCGGTGTCTTTTAAAATGTGAAGTAATAAGTCGCGGGACACAAAATCACCCACGCTTTCACAGTATTTAATGCCCTCGACCACAGTGGTGTGAGCTGCACTTTCTAAAGCCAAATCACAGGCTAGAATTTCAGGCACATCTTCGCCGATGCCTAGCTTGTGTAGATCTTGAAGATTGGGAAGACCATCAAGCATTAAAATACGATCGATGAGCAGGTCGGCATGTTTCATTTCGCCGATAGACTCGTCGTATTCGACCTTGCCAAGCTTATCAAAGCCCCAGTGATTCAGCATGCGTGCATGCAAAAAATACTGATTAATAGCAGTTAGTTCGTTTTTAAGCTGTTGGTTTAAATACGCTATGACCTGTTTATCGCCTTTCATGGTGACCTCCTTTGAACATAATTCAATCATTATAAAGCAGTCTAAAACACTACAAGCTAATGAGAACTAATATCAAATAATACGAAGGTGTATTAGGCAAAAATTAAGAATAGGCCAGTGCAGCGGGTAAAACCTGAGTGTCGTTAGCAGCAGGGCGCTGGACACGCGAAATTTCAGTTGCGTGTAGTACATTGTCGGAGGCCATTGCTGGTAGCAAGCCTATCGCGCTTTCAGCACAACGACCACAGTTAATTGCGACCCCTAAGTCGAACTGAAGATCGGCAAGGGTTGTGGCACCGTTAGCTACCGCTTCTTTAATTTGACTATCAGTAATTGCGTTGCAGATACAAATATACATGAGAATCATTATCATTCATTTATCGAATCTAAAGAGTAGCACCTAGTTTATGTATTTTCAAGTACAAAACATATACTTAGCTCTGTGACTTAGAATAGAAACTATTCCCCTAGTATGAAGGTTAAAACACTACTGCTTTGCGTCGCATTTACCCTACAATAACCACTTCACTCATTCCAAGGCTTAGGTCAAAACCATGCAAAGTTTCTCCGTAGCTGACACTGGCTCCCAAACACATCATCCATTGCCTACGATTAAAGATCGGCTTCACGTCCATAAGGCCGTGCTACGCCTCACAGCAGTTTATAAAACGGTTGCCATTATTGTCTGTGCGGTAGTTGCTCTGATCTGGTATGGACTCATACAACGTACTCTTAGCTTTGGGGCCGAGCTCGATTACTCTGGCCTAGAGGCGCTAGGTTTAGATGCTGCATTGATCAAACAATACAATCCATTTTTCTGGTGGACTGTTATTGGTATTTGCTCGCTGCTGGTGTTTTATTTGCTCTTTCATTTTGTGCAATACACGCGTCAACGCGCCAGCCAAAAAGTGGTTAGCTCCCTTCAGCTGGAAACTCTTTTACAACAACTGTCCCCTAGTGCTATTCATGTATTGGGTTGGTGTTGGGAAAATCGACGCTTTCCTATTACAGTCGGCGTTTTACAACATACCCAACAACAATTAGCTGCGAACCGTTACTCTTTGATTTGTCTAGTAAAAGACCAAGAGCAACAACTACTAAAAAATCGCCCTAGCACACCAAGCAAATCAGAGGTCTTGCATCATCTTTGATTTTGTGGTTTATTATCAGTCATGTCTATTGCACACACGCACTCTCTTTGCAGTCTTTTATTCGCCGGCTCACACCGTGGCGTTGCTGCGCGTGCTTATGCAACCACCCTCTCTCTACTGCCACTTCTACTAGCGCCCGGTTGCCGGGCCTAGAGTCTAGTGGCAGTCCGGCAGCCATATACCCAGCCACCTATTTGAACGCCGTCACCGGCTTTTCAAGTGTTATTGTGGTTCAGGTGGCGGCGGAAAGTCTTACTTTTCTGTCCCACAGGTGTATACAATGATTTCAAACCCAGCCTCAAAATACGTCCCCTTTAGTCCTTTTACTAAAGACTTCTCCGAGCGCACTTGGCCCTCTAAACGTATTACCCACCCCCCCATCTGGATGAGCACCGACTTGCGCGACGGCAACCAATCTTTGATTGAGCCTATGAGCGTTGCCAGTAAATTACGCTTTTTCGACTTGCTTATCAAAATTGGTTTCAAAGAAATCGAAGTGGGTTTCCCCTCTGCTTCACAGACTGACTTCGATTTTGTACGAAAACTTATCGATGAAAAACGCATTCCAGATGACGTAACAATTATTGGTTTAACCCAAGCTCGCCAAGATCTTATTGACCGTACGGCTGAAGCCATGGCCGGCGCTAAAACCGCCATGATCCATTTATATAATGCATGTGCACCTTCGTTCCGACGCATTGTATTTAATATGGAAAAAGACCAAATTAAAAACATTGCTGTCACTGGGACTCGTCTAGTTAAAGAAGCCATCAAGGCCTACCCAGAAACCAAGTGGCGTTATCAATACTCCCCCGAGGTTTTTAGTACCACCGAGCCTGAGTTTGCTTTAGAAGTATGCAATGCGGTAACAGCCGAATGGCAGCCTACCCCAGAAGACCCCATTGTGTTTAACTTGCCCGCCACTATCGAGGCTACAACCCCTAATTTGTATGCAGACCAAATCGAATGGATGCATAACAACTTAGATCGTCGCGACAGCATCATATTAAGCCTACACCCTCACAATGACCGAGGCACAGGTGTGGCAGCAGCTGAGCTGGGCATTATGGCCGGAGCCGATCGTGTCGAAGGTTGTTTATTTGGCAATGGCGAGCGCACTGGTAACGTATGCTTGGTAACATTAGCTCTCAATCTTTACACCCAAGGCGTGCATCCTGGCTTGGACTTTTCAGATATTGATGTGATCCGTCAAATTGCCGAAGAGTGCAACCAACTACCTGTCCACCCTCGTCATCCTTATGCGGGCGATTTGGTTTTCACCGCATTTTCAGGCTCGCACCAAGACGCGATTAAAAAAGGGTTTGCACAACGTCAGGCCGATGCCGTGTGGGAAGTTCCTTACTTACCTATTGACCCCGCAGATCTTGGTCGTAGCTACGACGCCGTTATCCGCGTTAATAGCCAATCAGGCAAAGGCGGTGTGTCGTATTTATTAGAACAAGAGCACGGCCTAGTCTTACCTCGTCGTCTACAAATTGAATTTAGCCGTGCAATTCAACGAGTGACTGACTCTACCGGCAAGGAAGTAAACCCCGAACAGGTCTACGACATTTTCGTCAAAGAATACTTGCAAACCGACGGCCCTTGGAAACTGGTCAGCCATCAAATTACTAGCCAACCTAAATCTGGCGAACAGGCTCAGCAGTTTGAAATCAGCGTAAACATGACTAAAAATGGTGAACCGCACCACTTTACCGGCAACGGCGAAGGCGCATTAGCCGCATTTATTGATGCGCTTGATGTACCTATTCGCATTATGGACTACAGCGAACACGCGATTGGTAGCGGTACTGACACGCGCGCTGCTACCTATGTCGAAATGCGTATTGGTGAAAACCCAAGTGGTTTTGGTGTGGGGGTTCATCAAGATATCCTAACCTCTTCATTCAAAGCGGTTCTTAGCGCATTAAACCGCCATGCCTTACAAAATCAAGCCTAGGCCTTAGGCAAAAGACTAATAAAAAACTGGGCGTAAAGCCCAGTTTTTTTATGGTTACCACGGTGAGTCTGCTGGTTCCCACATCACATCTACCCCAGCCTTTTCCGCCTCGCGTAACATCTCAAATAAAGGAAAAGCGCGCTGCTTAAACCCTACGGCTTGAACAATGTTGAGCTTTTGTTTAGGCATATCTTCGTCTTCCCGCTCCTCTGGATCGACAGCATTTTGCATTGCCTCTTTTAAATTCACTAGGGCTTCAGGTAATTGATCTACCGTAAACACCCCCCGAGGAGGTACCTCATCATTATCGAAGTGTTTACCTGCCGCAATGAGAACCGGTAATGCATCCTTACCTAACATCAAAATTGAGCCTGACGCTTTGGAAACAAATTTAATTAACATCTGGTTTCCCCTCTTAGATAATTAAAGCCTATTTGTGAATTTATACGCTTTTTCACTGGCACCATACCACTATAAATGAATAGTTGGCCTGAGAAAACGTATGCACTATTTAATATTACTACTCGTCGTCCTACCAATCACTTTAGGGGCTCAACCCTTAAACTGCAGCCCACCCACTTTACAATCGTTATGTTCTGCCCAAGAACTAAGCCCTAGCTCGTCCTCACACTCGTTTAGCCTACCCATGCTTGCTTTCAACCCCATTCATTTACGTGATGGCAACAAGCACCTGAAAGAAATCGATTATGCTCCGCATCCTACCGCCCCCGATCTTGAGCTAGTACGGTATTACGACTCAATGGCTACTCACTATAGCGTGTTCGGCAACCTCTGGCTGCTTTCTTACGATATTCGTTTAGTTGAAAGTGCTGAAGCCGCTCAAATCGTACTTCCTAACGGCACGCATTTAACCCTTAGCCCAACCTCGGGACGTCTTTCTCAAATAGGCCATCAGCGTGTTTGGCACAACACCCATAACGAGACATGGTATTTTGACCGCCTGGGTTGGTTACAGCGCATACAACGGCTTAATAGCCCTCCCCTCCACATTTATCGTCACACCCAAGGCCCTTTACGCTATCGCATTCACTTCATTGAGCAAAACCAACAACGATTGACTTTTCACTATGACAGTTCCGTACCTGCGCTAGTACAGCAAATCCAAACACCTGCGGGGGTCGTCCATTACGACTATGAACCGCTACCTACCTCTGCCCTCTATCAACTTCATCAAGTGCGTTTTCCTGATCAACGCCGCTTGTCTTATCATTACGAAGCCCAATATCAAAGCGGTAACGTAGGGCTTATTACAGGTAAAAGCATCCAACTGCACCAGCACGCACCTTGGCAGCGAGTACGAAGTTGGGTTTACAACACCCGTAAACAAGCGCACTTCATGATGACCGAAACACCCTCACAATGGGTACGCCTGCATTTTCCTAATTCAGACCATCCTAATCAAACTCATATTGATAGCCCTCAAGGTCGAACGACGGTATCTTTCACCTCAAACCCAAAGGGCGAAATCAAACAAGTCACTGGGGCCGCCTGCTGGGCCTGTCCTCCTACACTGATTCAAACCCCTCATTATGTTCAGTTGGCTCAGGCACGCTTTGACCGTCAGCTACGCTGGTGGGAAGGCGATCCCTTAGGGTGGCCTCAATTACGCTTGGAATACGATGCCATGTACCGTTTAACTACTTGGTCTAGCGCTACACTTGGCCCCACTCGGCTTCGCTACGATAGTCACGGACGGGCTCAGCAAATGCATTATCCAAATGGCGACCAACAGCAGGTGCACTACTCGGCCCAAGGCGAGGTACAACGCATTGATTACCACTCAACGCACGCAACGGTACAAACACAAATACAACGGCCCCACCCCCTGCACTTGCATCTTAAACACCCTAATGAAAATGAAACGTTGCGTTATTTGGCGTCGGGGCAGCTGCAACGGCGCTATATAGAGCGGTTTTTTTATCCTCCCCACAGCACACAACGTCATCATTGGTATTACGAAGACCTATTCAACTACGATACTGAACAACGACTACGTAAACACGATCTCCCCGAAGGCGGAGCATTGCATTACGAGTGGAAAGGCAACCTATTACATCGAATATATTGGGAAAACAAAAAAGGACAGCGTCAACTAATTGCCCAAGCCGTTACAGGGGGCTTAGTTTATGGCAATGGTCTGCTGCGCTTAGAACTCTCTACGCCACGCTTTCACTGGCTGGGCCATATGCAATCGGACTCAATGTGGTGGCAACAGCTACTTATCAAAGACAGCAACGGTTTAATCACAGAGCAGCGTATTCATGCCCCATCTCACGCCGCCTCAGCACTTTTGCACCGCACTTTTTCCTATAATGCACAGCGCCAACTAAAGCGTGATGCAACCACAACCTTACAGTGGCATGCTGACGGCAGTTTATCTAGTTCCTCCGCTCTCTCATTGCCACAAATTCAACGTGACGCCTCGGGTTTAGCCACTCACTACAAGGACGCGTCACGGCACTACATACTGCGTTATAGCCCTATGCGTAGACTAGATGTAGTGCTTGACGCAGATAAAACTGTACAAAAAAACAGTCATAATTCAGCTGGTTTTAGAATTTATGCACAACATTATCCACAGGAACTACAGCAGTTTTTTCTCTACCATGAAAAAAAACTTGTGGCTGAGTTCAATGCTTCTTTTGAGGCCAAACTCCCTATTCATGCGGCTCACCCTATATCACGACGCTACGTGTATTGGCACGATCAGCCTGTAGCCTTAATTGACTATGAGCTTAAACCCACCGGAGAGCTATTAGTTATGCACAGCGACCACCTAGGCGCTGTACACACAATCAGTGATCAAAAGCAGCAACTGCGGTGGGCCGCTCGCTATGATACCTTTGGTAGGGTGCAGTCTATCCAAGGGGACCTCACCCTGCATCTACGACGCGCGGGCCAATACCATGATCTTGCAACTGGCTGGCACACTAATGGCGTGCGCACGTACCTACCCCAACAAGGTCATTACCTCGAGCCAGACCCTTTAGGCCCCAGCCCCTACAGTCAGCTGTATGGCTACGCAAGCCAACAACCCCTTAATCACACGGACCCATGGGGGCTAGTACTTTTTGCTTTTGATGGCACGCGTTACGATGAGCGCAGTGGTGGTGTCATACATCAGCTCCATTTACAAACCACAGAACCCAGCTTTTACGTAGGAGGCCCCGGCCAGGCCGACGAGCTAACTTGGGACGCAATGGTAGCGTACTCAGCGGATCGCATTGTGCAGCAGCAATGGCAAAACCTGCTGAATTACCTAAGCTCAGCTCCCCCCTCTGCTGCTCCTATCCCTATTGATATTATTGGTTTTTCTCGGGGTGCTGCACTAGCCAGGCATTTTGCCAACCAAATCATTCAGCACAGTCAAAATGGTTTTTTTAGCTATACCGACACCTATGGTACTCAAGTCCAAGCCTGCATTCAGCCCCGCTTCATGGGGCTATTAGATAGCGTGGCGCAGTTGGGCATTCTAGGCAGCCGCAACCATTTATATCAATTCAGTGTGGCTCCTATTTGGCAATGGGTCGGTCACGCAGTAGCCCTACACGAATATCGGCCTCTTTTTCCTGCTTTGTTGATGGGCTCTGGGGGCAATAAACACGAGATAGGTTTAGTGGGTGCCCATGGCGATTTAGGGGGCGGCTACCCGAATTCTGCTCCCGATATCCCATCTTTAAGTCAGGTCAGCTTGCAATGGCTTTTGTGGCAAGCCCAAGCCCAGGGTTTAAGCTTTACTTCACAGTCAGTCCCTACGGCAGACTACACATATCTGCATGATGAAAGCATGCTATTGTCTCAAGACCGTACTGTAGAAAACCATGATTTTACTTTTACCCCAGACCTAGGGGTAAACTACACACAAGACTACCACCCCACCCTAGGTCGCCTGGTTCGCCAAGAGGTCAACGCTTTTTTATCTTATGATCTCAGTCCTACCGAGCGCCAACACAACCAAAGCGCAAAAGTCGATTTGCAGGCATATTACCGTTGGTTAGATCAAACTTTAAACTGGTCACCAGACTAACAAAGCGGTCAAAAGAAGAATTTCCGTGTATTTCACGGTATTATGTAAGCCTTATTGTGTTGGCTTGAACGCAGCTCTCAAAGCTGCGTTTGCCCTAAATTTTCGCTTATCTTCATTCAAAATACTTATGCTTGCTCAGCAACAACAACAGCTCAGTGCCTTATTAACGGCTGCCGTTCAATCTTTAGTACCCGACGCGACTCCTACTATTACTCTAGAGCGCCCTAAAGTCGCTGCTCATGGTGACGTAGCGACAAACGTTGCCATGCAACTTGCCAAACCAGCCAAACGCAACCCACGCGAGTTAGCGCAAGGCATTGTTGACTACATTTTGGCCGATAGCGCGGCACAAGCCCTAATTGAACATGCTGAAATTGCTGGTCCAGGCTTTATTAATTTCCGTTTAACTCAAGCCGCTCACCAAGCCGTTTTAGTGCCCATTTTTGCTGAGGGTGCCCAGTTTGGTGACGTGCCTGCTAGCGCCGAACCGCTTATGGTGGAATTCGTCTCTGCTAACCCAACAGGCCCTCTACATGTGGGGCACGCCCGTCAAGCTGCTTTGGGCGATGCTATTTGTCGGTTATTTAGCAGCCAAGGCTACGCAGTTAGTCGCGAGTTCTATTACAACGATGCCGGCAATCAAATTGAAAACCTTGCCATTAGCGTCCAAGCCCGTGCTAAAGGTCTAGAGCCAGACAGCCCAGACTTCCCTGCTGATGGCTATAAAGGCGATTATATTCTTGAGATTGCCAAAGACTTTTTAGCTAAAAAAACGGTTGCAGCAGCCGATGGCGACCCCGTCACAGCTACCGCTAATATCAACAGCCTAGATGACATTCGCCGCTTTGCCGTCGCCTATTTACGTAACGAACAAGACTTAGACCTCAAAGCGTTTAATCTGGTTTTTGACAATTACTACCTAGAAAGCTCGTTGTACACTGATGGTCGCGTTGATGCGGTTGTAGCTGCTTTGACCGCAGCAGGTCATACCTACGAGTCAGAGGGTGCGCTCTGGCTACGCACCACCGAGCTCAATACGGGTGATGACAAAGACCGTGTAATGCGTAAACGCGAGGGCGGCTACACCTATTTTGTGCCCGATGTGGCCTACCACGTCTCCAAATGGGAGCGCGGCTTCAAACACGCCATTAACATCCAAGGTACTGATCACCACGGTACTATCGCGCGTGTGCGTGCTGGTCTTCAAGGGCTAGAGCTAGGCATCCCTGCGGATTACCCTGCTTATGTATTACACAGCATGGTAAAGGTCATACGAGGTGGTGAAGAGGTCAAAATATCCAAACGTGCAGGTAGTTACGTCACATTACGCGAGCTAGTGGACTGGGTAGGTTTGGATGCTGTGCGCTTTTTCTTAGTCAGCCGTCGTGCCGATTCCGAATTTGTGTTTGATATTGATTTGGCTTTATCAAAAAGTGAAGAAAATCCGGTTTATTACATTCAATATGCTCATGCTCGTACCCATTCGGTATTACGCCAAGTTGGCGCAACCCCTGAACAACTGACTCAAGCCGACTTCAGCCTATTAAGTGCCCCTAGCGAGCTCAAACTGTTACAACGTTTAGCCGAATATCCCGCTATGCTTAGCCAAGCCACCAAAGACCTCGCGCCCCACCAAGTGGCTTTTTGGTTACGTGACTGCGCTGCTGATTTCCACACTTGGTATAACAGCGAGCGCGTCATGGGTAGCGATACGCCATTAAAACTGGCTCGTGCTGCTCTTGCGGCCGCTACAGCCCAAGTCATTGCTAACGGCCTTGCCAAGCTAGGCGTGAGCGCCCCTGAACAAATGTAGTGATTCATTTATGGCCACCCGACGTAAATCTTCTGCAAAATCAAAATCCGGCGGCATGCTCTCCGGCATTGTTATTGGCTTAGTCATTGGATTAGCTGCTGCGGTGGCTGTTGCTTTGTATGTGACTCAGGCTCCCATGCCTTTTATGGACAAGGCTAGCCGCGAAATAGAGCAAATTCTATTACCGGATGTGCGTCATGCTCCAGATCCTAATATTGGGCTGTACGGCAGTGCGCCTGCTCTTGAGGGTCCGTTATTTGGTGGCAAAGAGGCCCAAATCGCCGAGCAGCTGGGCTCGTTGCGCGCTCCAGCAACACCAGCCCCTACCACGCCGTTGCCTACAGCGCCCGAGCCCGACTCCTTAGGCAACTTAATTGCTCAACTGCCCAACCCCAATACAGCACCCGCTCCTACGGTAACCGCCCCGGCTAAAAAAGCCGCTCCACAGACCGCCACAGCAGCCACCACGTATTACTTACAAGCCGGCGCTTTTCGCTCTGCTAGTGATGCTGAGGCCATGCGGGCACGGATTCTACTATTAGGAATGGATGCAACAGTACAATCTGCTCCCTATAATGACGGCACGATTAATCGTGTGCGTGTGGGTCCTTTTTCTGGCTTAGACGACATGAACAAAGCACGTTCTGTACTAGGTCGAGAAAAAATTGAAACTTCTGTAGTACGTCCCTAGTCATATAAAGACTTACTACTCGCAAGACAGGAACTAACTTATGTCCTATTTATCTTTTTTTGGTCGTTTAGCTGCTACGGCAACCCTAGCGGCTAGTGTTTTAATTAGCCCTCTGGTCTCTGCCCAAGAGCCAGCTCCAAACTCTTACGTTACCTTAGGTCAAGCTGTGCCGTCTGACAGCCTAGACAAGGTCGAAGTCCTAGAGTTTTTTGCTTATAGCTGCCCGCATTGTGCCGTAATGGAGCCTTTAGTCGATAAATGGGCAAACACATTAGGTGATGATGTGGTGCTCAAGCGTGTGCCAGTGGCTTTTAATGCGGGTATGGGCGATTTGCAGCGTACTTATTTTGTTCTAGAAGCCTTAGATCGTCTTGACCTACACTCAAAACTTTTTGCAGCCATCCACCAAGAAAAACGTCCTGTTTTTGACAAAAAAGCCATCCGTAAGTGGGCCGAGTCCCAAGGCATTGACGGCGCTGACTTCGACAGTGCTTTTGACTCTTTTGGTGTACAAACCAAAGCCAACCGCGCTAATGATTTAATTCGTCTTTATCAAATTCAGGGCACGCCTAGCTTAGCCGTAGGTGGTAAATACGTGACCTCTCCCGCTTATACAAATAGCTACGAAGACACTCTAAGCGTAGCCGAGGCCTTGATTAAGCAAAGCAAAGCCAACTAAATCTATAGTTTCCGTTAGATTTAGAAAAAGCGGCTATGAAGGCCGCTTTTTTCATTTAGGCTGATAAAGCCCAAGCCTGATTAAGGTCTGCAATCAGATCCTCTGGCTGTTCTAAACCAATGTGCAAACGAATCAGGGGTGAGGTGTTGGCTTGCCAATACGAATGGTGTGCCAAGGTTTTAGCATCCACTAATTGCACTAAGCTTTCAAAACCACCCCAAGAAAAACCAATACCAAATAAACGCAACCCGTTTACAAAACGAACGGCGCGCTCGGGATCGGTATCTAGCCGCACAGACAAAACACCGTTAGAGCCTGTTGCATCACGCAACCAAAGCGCATGACCTGGGTCTTGGGGCCATGCCGGATGATAAATTTGCTGTACTTCAGGCCACTGAGCTAAGGCCTCGCATACTTTCATAGCATTGGCTGAGGCCTCGCGCATACGAATTGGCAAAGTACGTACCCCTCGTAATGCCAGCCAAACATCATCGGCACTGACGGAATAACCTAATGCGTAATGACATTGCGCTAGGGCATCAACCAAGTCAGCACGAGCTGTAACCACCGCACCCATTAAAAAATCAGAATGACCGCCAATGTATTTGGTGGCGGAAATCACGGCCACATCTATACCTAAGCGTAATGGTTGATAATGTAAGCCAGACCCCCACGTGTTATCAGCCACGGTAATAAGACCATGCGCTTTGGCAAAGGCGCTTAGTGCAGGCAGGTCTAGCATTTGCAGCAACAATGACCCGGGTGACTCCACATACAACACTTTGGTATTAGGCCGTAAAGCAGCCTGAAAACTTTCTACAGTGGGTTCACAGTAGCTGACCTCTACGCCTATTTTTTTTAAAAACCCACTATCTAATGCACGCACAGGGGCATAGGCGCTGTCAGCGACCAAAATATGATCACCGTGCTCAACAAAACTGAGTACCCCTAGACTAATAGCAGCCATACCAGAAGGCACTAACAACGCATTGGTGCCTTCTTCAAGCTCACAAAAAACGTCCTCTAGTGCACGGTGCGTGTCCATACCTGCACGCCCATAAACCACAGAGCGGCCACCTTGACCTTGATCGTGCGTGGCTTGCTCGAGATGAGCTAAGGACTTAAAACGCACCGTACTAGTACGCATAGACGGCATAGCTACAGGCGCAGCGCCAGTGTTTTTATCAAAACTTGCTTGACCAAGATGTTGTAAAACGGTTTGTAGATGGTGTTTTTTCATGAGTTACCTAATGGCATAAAATTTATACACCCCTTGACTATCGACTTGACGCTGAAGCTGACCTTGGAAGTAAAGACAGTGCAAGTGGGCAATTGCCTCACCCATAGCAAAAGTGAGTTGATGCATATCTAACTGACGTTTAAATAATACGGGTATTAGCTCGGCGGCGCTACAGCCGTTAGGTGCTTGGCAAGCCGCCAAGGTCTCAGCTAGCCGATCGGCATGATGTTCATGTAGGTACTGTACCCGTTCGTGTAGGCCATGAAACGGCCTGCCGTGTGATGGCAATACTAACGCATCGGAAGGTAAATCCAAATAATACGCTAACGAATCCAAATATAACCTAAGCGGATCGGCCTCAGGCTCATAAGCAAAGACACTGACGTTAGTAGAAATCGTTGGCAACACCATATCACCAGATATCAAGCAATTTAACTCTGCACAATACAACGCCATATGCTCAGGCGCATGCCCATACCCAACAATACAGCGCCATGTTTTACCACCTATTTCAATGAGGGTGTTATGCATCAAACGTTGAAACTCAGCGGGCGGCGGTAGAACTAAATCACTGTAATAACTACTGCGTTGTTTAATTTGTTCCTGAGCCTCAGGTGCCGTCAAACCATGACGGGCAAAATGCAAGGCGGCGGCCTCGCCGCCGGTAGCGCCTAATTGGGCTTCGACTGAAGCTGGGCGGCTCCATAAACAGGCCAGCGCATAATCACTTAAACTCATAAACAAGGGTGCCTGCCACCGCGCGCAGAGCCATTGCGCTAACCCTACATGATCCGGATGCATATGCGTGACGATCACTCTCAATATAGGCAAGCCCTGTAATTGCTCTGCTTCAATCTGTTGCCAAAGCGCTTTCACCTCGGGGCGAGCAATACCTGTGTCAACCAAGGTCCACCCTTTACGTCCTGCGATTTCATCTTCAATTAACCAAAGATTGATGTGATCGAGTGCAAAAGGTAAAGGCATGCGCAACCAATACACTCCCTTTACCATTGGCTGGAGCTGACCTGCCTCGGGTTTTAAATCACCCAAGGGGTAACTCAAGTTATTCTTACTTTTCATCTCCGTATTCTCCCTGCTTGTAGGATAAGTTCCATCATGTTAGTTTACGTTAACGTCAACTACTTTTAAGCACTATGAGTCAAAGAACTTGGTCAATATCAGATCTAGCAAAAGAATTTGATATTACCCCACGTACGCTACGTTATTACGAAGACCATGGGATTCTTAGCCCCGAGCGCATTGGCCTCCAACGCCTCTACCATCCCCGGGATAGAACTCGTTTAAAACTTGCGCTACGCGGCAAACGCATGGGTTTTAGTTTGGCAGATATCTGTACCCTTATTGATATGTACGATGGGCCGGGTAGTACCTACCCACAGCTATTGCATTACCAAAAAGTGCTGACGTATTACCAAACCAAACTTCAAGACCAGCTTCAAGACTTACAACAAACCTTAGCAGAAATCGAAGTACAGCAGCAAAACTGTGAAGCGCTGCTGAACCAAAAACATTCCGATTAACACCCAGACCTAACTCACTCATTGTTGCTTAGGTCGTAATGGCTCAACTCATGCAGCCTTTTGGTTGGAGACGACTATGAATCTGCCCGGACTACACTTTGAATTCAGCGAAGAGCTGACTATGTTGCGCGATACGGTACGCCACTTTGCTGACAAGGAAATTGCTCCCTTAGCTCACGAAGTGGACGCCTCAGATCAATTTCCTATGCAACTTTGGCCCAAACTCGGAGAGCTAGGCGTTTTAGGTTTAACCGTCTCCGAAGACTACGGCGGTGCCAACATGGGGTATTTAGCGCATATGATTGCCATGGAGGAAATTTCGCGTGCCAGCGCCTCTATTGGACTGTCTTATGGTGCGCACTCCAACCTCTGCGTTAATCAAATCTATCGTAATGGCACGGCCGAACAAAAAGCCAAATACCTACCGGGTTTAATCGATGGCACTCAAGTTGGGGCCTTAGCCATGAGTGAAACCGGTGCAGGCTCCGATGTGGTCAGCATGCGCCTACGTGCCGAGGACCGGGGTGATCATTTTGTGCTCAATGGTCATAAAATGTGGATTACCAACGGCCCCGACGCGGATACGTTGGTGGTATATGCCAAAACTGACCCAGAGGCAAACCAACGCGGTATTACGGCGTTTATTATTGAAAAAGGCTTTGATGGGTTTTCCGTCGCTCAAAAACTCGACAAACTGGGTATGCGTGGCAGCCACACTGGCGAGCTCGTCTTTGAAAACTGCAAAGTCCCCAAAGAAAATATCCTAGGTGAGTTAAACGGAGGGGTGCGCGTTTTAATGAGTGGTCTGGACTACGAGCGTGCAGTATTGGCTGGCGGCCCTCTTGGCATCATGCAGGCCGTGATGGAAATCGTCATGCCCTATATCCATGAGCGCAAGCAGTTCGGCCAAGCCATTGGCGAATTTCAGCTTATCCAAGCCAAAGTGGCCGATCTCTACACCATCCATCAAGCCAGTCGCGCTTTGTGTTATGCCGTTGGCAAACGTCTCGATGACTTAGGCTCGGATCACCTGCGCTCTGTACGTAAAGATTGTGCAGCTGCCATTTTATTTAGTGCTGAAAAAGCCACATGGATGGCGGGTGAAGCCATTCAAATTTTAGGCGGAAACGGTTATATCAACGAGTTTTCAACTGGGCGTCTCTGGCGTGATGCTAAGCTTTACGAGATTGGTGCTGGCACCAGTGAAATTCGCCGTATGTTAATTGGACGCGAACTTTTCAATGAAACCGCTTAATTTCTGACTCCCATGAAAACCATTCCTTTTGCTTCTGATCACTCTACCATTGAACCCGTTTTGCGCCCCACACCTAGCGCTGAGCACGTAGCTCAGTTGATTCTTCAGGGTTTCAACCGCCACTATGCTCTGTTTAGATATAGTGCCCAACGCGCAAAAGTCTTATTTGAGTCAGGCAATTGGGATGGTATTCAGCGGTTATCGCGCGAGCGTATCGAGTATTACGACATGCGCGTGCGTGAATGCGCTGCTATTTTGCGCCCCACTTTAAAAAACACCACGCTTACTCCTAGTGCTGATGATAGCCAGCTTAGCCCTGAACAACAGCAATTTTGGCAGCAAGTAAAAACAAAATTTGCTCATGCTTTAGCTGGGCATAAACAGCCCGAGTGCGCAGAAACTTTTTTCAACTCTGTGTCATGCCGTGTTTTAGCGCGTACCTACTTTAATAATGATTTTTTATTTGTACGTCCTGCTATTGCTACGGGCTACATTGATAGCGATTTGCCTTCGTATCGCTCGTATTATCCCCTTGAGTCCGGCCTTATTAGCACCCTTACCAGAGTAATTGCCGACTTTGGTTTGGCTGCGCCATTTGCAGACTTACCTAGCGATGTACGGTTACTAGCCCGTCGTGCTATCCAAGAGCTACGTAAACGCTTACCTAAAGACCCAGGTTTCCGTATTGGCCCTGACTGCCAAATTCAGGTGCTAAACACACTGTTTTTCCGCAACAAAGGGGCTTATATTGTGGGGCGATTTATCAATCATTCCACCATCCACCCCTTTTCTATTCCCTTAACCCATACACCTAGCAATCACATCGAGGTAGATGCCTTACTAGACAACATTGATGATATTAGTACGCTGTTTAGTTTTACTCGCGCTTATTTTTTAGTAGATATGGACGTGCCCTCTGCTTACGTGCAATTTCTGCAGTCGTTATTACCGCGCAAGTCAGCCGCTGAATTCTACAATGCTATTGGTCTACAAAAACAAGGAAAGAACCTGTTTTATCGCGACTTTTTACATCACCTTGGGCATTCTTCAGACCAGTTTGAAATGGCACCAGGCATAGAGGGTATGGTTATGACCGTATTTTCTCTACCGTCCTACCCCTATGTGTTTAAGATGATTCGTGATCACATACGCAAAAAAGGCATGGATCACGCTACTGTTAAAAGTCGCTACCTTTTAGTGAAAAAACATGACCGAGCTGGTCGTATGGCGGACACGTGGGAGTACTCTCAGGTCGCGTTACCTAAACGTCGTTTTTCACCTGAATTACTGCAAGAGTTGCGCACAGAGGTGGCCTCGCAGATCGAAGAAACGGGCGATCTGATTATCTTGCGCCATGTTTATATTGAACGACGCATGTTACCGCTTAATATATACCTAAGTCGTGCTTCCGAGCACAACTTAGAAGCAGCAATTAAGCAGTATGGCGATGCTATCAAAGAGCTCGCTGCCAACAACATTTTTCCTGGGGACATGCTCTATAAAAACTTTGGACTTACCCGTTTAGGTCGTTTGGTTTTTTATGATTACGATGAAATCCAAACCATGACCGAAATGAATTTCCGTATTATTCCTCCTGCCCCTAACGAAGAGGCGGAAATGGCAAGCGAGCCATGGTATCCCATTGCCGCTAACGATGTGTTTCCCGAGGAGTTTCGTTGGTTTTTATTGGGTGATATACGAATTCGTACCGCATTCATGAAACACCATGCCGATTTACTCAGCACGGACTGGTGGAATCAATGCAAACAACGGGTCATTCAAGGTCGCTTAGAAAACATTTACCCTTACGATTTAACCAAACGTCTGCCCCACCGCAGGGTAGACCAATCCCTTATGGATTTACCGCATTAGGAGTCAAACATGTCAGATCCTGTTGTCATTCTGTCAGCTGTCCGCACCCCAATGGGTGCAATGACCGGTAGTCTCTCCAGTCTAGCGGCTCACGAATTAGGTGCCGTTGCTATCAAGGCCGCTCTAGAGCGAGCCTCTGTTAGCCCCAATTTGGTTGATGAGGTGCTCATGGGGAATGTGCTCCAAGCTGGTCAAGGCCAAGCCCCTGCACGTCAAGCAGCCATTGGGGCGGGTTTACCTGCCAACGCCCCATGCACTACTGTGCATAAAGTATGTGGATCAGGACTAAAAGCGGCCATGCTGGCCCACGATATGCTTAAAGCCGGTAGCGCCCAAGTTGTTGTGGCTGGCGGACAAGAAAGCATGAGTAACGCCCCCTATTTGTTACTTAAAGGACGTCAAGGTTATCGCTATGGTCACTCTACCGTTTACGACCACATGGCACTAGACGGCCTTGAGGATGCGTATCAAGGCACAGCGATGGGTGTATTGGCAGAAAGTTGTGCTGAAAAATATGCTTTTACTCGTGAAGAACAAGACGCTTTTGCATTAGAGTCTTTACGTCGCGCACGAGAAGCCACAGAAAAAGGGCATTTCAAAGCAGAAATAGCCCCAGTAACCATCAGCGGCCGTAAAGGCGATACGGTAGTGGACACCGATGAAGCCCCAACCCGCGCCATGCCAGAGAAAATTCCTAGCTTGCGCCCTGCATTCAAAAAAGAAGGCACGATTACTGCGGCGAACGCTTCATCTATCTCAGATGGTGCAGCGGCACTAGTCATCACTTTGCAATCTGTAGCTGATGCCAATCAGCTCAAGCCCATCGCCAAGATCGTTGGTCATACACAGTTTGCACACGAGCCCGAATGGTTCACCACAGCCCCTGTAGGTGCCATCCAAACGCTATTAGACAAGCTTGGCTGGACCGTGGCTGATGTAGATTTGTTTGAAATTAATGAGGCCTTTGCTGTGGTTACCATGGCCGCTATGAAAGAGCTCAACATTCCCCATGACAAAGTCAATATTTATGGTGGTGCAACCGCTCTAGGCCATCCCATCGGTGCTTCAGGTGCTCGCCTAGTTGCCACGCTTATCAATGCCCTACAACAGACAGGGGGTAAACGAGGTATTGCTTCGCTATGTATCGGAGGCGGCGAAGCCGTCGCTTTAGCCGTAGAACTCGTCAACTAACTCTAGGTTGACGCTCTGTGTAGTAGACCCGACAGGCCACAAGCCTGTCGGTACAAAATAGAATTAAATGGGGTGGCAACACAGACATGAGCATACTTAAAAGTAAAATTCAGCCGCGTTCTGAAGGGTTCAAAGACAACGCACAATCCATGGCAGCCCTTATTCAAGAGCTACGTCATATCCGACAAAAAATCGCTCAAGGCGGTAGCCCACAAGCGCGTGAGCGCCATCAATCCCGTGGCAAACTCTTGCCCCGCGAGCGGGTTGAGCGCCTGTTGGACCCAGGTAGTCCATTTCTAGAGCTTTCCCCTTTAGCTGCCTATAATTTGTACAACAACGAAGCACCTGGTGCCGGATTAATTACAGGCATAGGTCGTATTCAGGGCAAAGAGTGCATGATTGTGTGCAACGATGCCACCGTCAAAGGGGGAACCTACTACCCGATGACGGTAAAAAAACACCTGCGCGCCCAAGAAATAGCCCAGCAAAACCGACTACCTTGTGTGTATTTAGTCGATTCAGGCGGCGCGAACTTACCCAATCAAGATGAAGTCTTTCCCGATCGCGATCACTTTGGGCGTATTTTCTTTAACCAAGCCAACATGTCAGCCCAAGGCATTGCTCAAATAGCTGCTGTTATGGGGTCATGCACAGCGGGTGGCGCTTATGTACCTGCCATGAGCGATGAATCCATTATTGTGCGAGACCAAGGGACAATTTTCCTAGCCGGCCCCCCTTTAGTGAAAGCCGCTACTGGCGAAGAAGTCAGTGCCGAAGACCTAGGTGGTGGCGATGTGCACACACGTCTCTCTGGTGTTGCCGACCACTTAGCCGAAAATGATGATCATGCGCTCCAACTCGTTCGCGAGGCAGTCAGCCGCCTAACCCACAAAAAACAACTTCCTTGGCCAGTAAAAGCCGTCAAAGATCCTCTCTACGACCCGTCCGAGCTTAACGGCATTATCCCCAATGACACGCGCAAACCTTACGATGTGCGCGAGGTCATTGCGCGCCTAGTAGACGGCTCTGAATTCGAAGAGTTCAAAGCGCGCTTTGGCACCACTCTAGTCACCGGTTTTGCGCATTTGCACGGTATGCCTATTGGCATTGTGGCGAATAACGGCGTGCTGTTTTCCGAAGCAGCCCAAAAAGGCACCCACTTCATCGAACTTTGTTGTCAGCGCAAAATTCCTCTGTTATTTCTACAAAACATCAGTGGTTTTATGGTGGGTAAAAAATACGAAAACGAAGGCATCGCACGCCATGGTGCCAAAATGGTGACCGCTGTATCTACTGCAGCTGTGCCCAAACTCACCGTCATCATTGGTGGCTCTTTTGGGGCCGGCAACTACGGCATGTGTGGTCGTGCTTACGACCCCCGTTTATTATTTATGTGGCCCAACGCCCGTATTTCTGTAATGGGTGGTGAACAAGCAGCAAGCGTGCTGGCTACTATTCGTCGTGACAACCTTGAAAAATCAGGTCAGGCTTGGTCCGCCGAAGAGGAGGACGCTTTTAAACAGCCTATACGCGATCAATACGAGCACGAAGGCAACCCTTATTACGCCTCTGCTCGACTCTGGGACGATGGCATTATTGAACCAGCACAAACCCGCCGTGTTCTTGCTTTAGCTTTATCTGCCACCTTGAACGCCCCTATCGAAGACACGCGCTTCGGTGTGTTCCGTATGTAATCGGGAGCCTATCACCATGTTTGATACCGTTTTAATTGCTAATCGCGGGGAAATTGCATGCCGTATTGCGGCCACCTGCCATCGTTTAGGTATTCGTACCGTCATGATTTACTCCAGTGCCGATGCCGATGCGTTACATGTACAAGCTGGGGACGAGGCCATTTGGGTCGGAGAGGCTGAACCTCAACACAGTTACCTAAATATTGACGCAATTATTGCCGCAGCGAAACGCACTGGTGCCCAAGCCATTCACCCTGGCTATGGGTTTCTTGCTGAAAACGCTCAATTTGCGCGGGCTTGTGTAGACAATGATCTGGTTTTTATCGGGCCTTCTGCTGAGTCCATCACTGCTATGGGCAATAAATCAGCAGCAAAAGCGCTTATGGAAGCTGCCCAGGTTCCGCTTGTACCCGGCTACCATGGTAGCAATCAAGACCCAGCTTTCTTACAAGCCGAAGCGGATGCAATGGGTTATCCAGTGCTCATTAAAGCCAGCGCTGGGGGTGGCGGTAAAGGCATGCGCATTGTAGAGAAAAGCGAGCAATTCCTTGAAGCCCTTTCCTCATGCAAGCGTGAGGCCAAAAGCAGCTTTAGTGATGACCATGTACTAATTGAGCGCTATTTACAAAAACCACGTCATATTGAAATTCAAATTTTTGCAGACCAGCAAGGTCATACGGTGCATTTGTTTGAGCGCGACTGCTCTGTGCAACGTCGCCATCAGAAAGTTATTGAAGAAGCCCCTGCACCAGGTATGACACCCGAACGCCGTGCTGCCATGGGCGCTGCTGCCGTTGCTGCAGCTCAGGCCGTGAACTATGTGGGTGCCGGTACCGTTGAGTTTATCTGCGAGGGCGATGCGTTCTTTTTTATGGAAATGAACACGCGTCTTCAAGTAGAGCACCCAATAACAGAACTTATCACAGGTCATGACCTAGTAGAGTGGCAACTGCGCGTTGCTGCCGGCCAGACCTTACCCGTACAACAAAGCGATTTAAAAATCACTGGGCATGCGTTTGAAGCACGCATTTATGCGGAAAACCCAGACAATCAATTTTTACCTTCAATAGGCCGCATAGCAAAACTCGTATGGCCCGAGCACCAAAGTTTTACGCTCAACCCCGTTCGCGTAGACAGTGGTATTCGTCAAGGGGATAGCATCAGCCCTTTTTACGACCCCATGATTGCCAAAGTGATTGTGCACGGCCCTACTCGCGCCGCTGCCCTACAAAGCCTGCGCCAAGTGCTCGCAAAATCCTATATTTCAGGACTACATACAAATCTGCATTTCTTGTACCGCCTTGCTAGCGATGCTGCATTTCAAGCCGGTGATGTAGACACAGGTTTTATTGAACGTCGCCATACCTATTTGTTCCCAAACAGTTCTGCCGTATCAGGATTAAATCTAGCCATTGGTCTAGCAGCGATATTGCATGGTTTTGGTCTTTCTCACAGTAAGCAACCCCTTTTGGCGACAGATCCATGGTCTGTTCACGATTACTGGCGTCACAACGAACTGCTTGATCGCAGCTTTAGCTTCGAAGCCAACGAACAACTCTATACCGTTCAACTGCAACGCGAGCAAAACGCATGGATTATGCAATACGCAGGCGAATTCGCTACTTTTGACTGGCAAGCCCACCCCTTGCCCAATGGCGCGCTAGAGCTTAATGTCGTGTGGGGCGATCACACAAAACAAGCCCATGTCTATGGTGACGCGCCGTTATTCGAAATTCGTAGCTCCCAAGATCAACTACACCTTCATTATCAAGACCCTCTTGCCCTAACAGAACTAGCAAGTGAAGAACAAGCAGGCGGTTTGAACGCGCCTATGCCCGGCAAAGTATTATCCATTGCCGTAGCCCCCGGTGATACGGTTGAAACAGGGCAACTTTTACTCGTTCTAGAGGCCATGAAAATGGAGCATTCCATTACGGCTCCCTACGGCGGCGTGGTAACAGAGTTGTTTTTTAACTCCAATGATCAGGTCACTGAGGGGGCGGCTCTATTAGCCATCGAAAAAGACCCAAGCTAAATTTGCACCACGGCCTAAATCAGCGTAAAGTTGACCTAAACCATTGGTAGGGTCATCGGTTGGCCGTGTATTTTTTTGATGGTAATACATTCATGTTTGATATTTTGGTTTACTTGTTTGAAACCTACTACACCCCTCAAGCTTGCCCCAAAGCAGAGGTTTTAGCCCATAAACTAGCAGCCGTTGGCTTTGAAGACGAGGAAATTAACGAAGCTTTAAGCTGGTTACATGGTCTCAGTGAATCCGCTGCCTTGCACGAACCTCTGAGCAAACCGCATCATGCCCAAAGTACGCGTATTTTCACCCAGTACGAGCACCAAACCCTAGGCCAAGAAGCCATCGGGTTTATTTGTTTTCTGGAAAATTCAGGTGTGTTACCACCTGCTTTACGCGAGGTCATTATCGAGCGCGCCCAGGCTCTAAATGAATCTCCAGTTTCCTTAACTAAGATTAAGATCGTTGCGCTTATGGTGTTATGGAATCACGAAGCGGAAATCGATCATTTAATTTTTGAAGAGTTAATTGCAGACGACGAAGAACGCTGGTCGCATTAATTTTTATTTACCTCACCCTAGAGCGGCTTCCCAGCCGCTCTAGTGCGTTATTGCTTAATTAAAACGGCTGCGCGTGCTCGTCGAGCAACTCGTAAAGCAGCGCATCAGCCTGTCGATTTACCTTGAAAACCCCAAAATGCGCACCTTCGTAAGTTTCGGCTTTGCCTTCGGGGAAAAACCACGCATCCACGCCATTAGGCAACCAACTACCATACTGATAACGTAGGCGCAAAGGTAGCGCTTGCTCTGAAAGCTGAGCGGTAGAGTTTGAGCGTTTCCAGATCGATTGGCTTGCATCCCATACCCAAACATCGCCACTAAGCTGGTTTTCAAGCCCTACAAGCTGCGCTGCAGCATGCGGGTAGGGCTGCATATAGGCGATGAGCTGTGTGGCTGTAATATCCTCGTTTTCTTGCTTTAGCACTTGGTTCACCTCGTTTCCTAACTCAAAGCGCAACGCCATGTAATCCCCTTGCATGATTGAGCGTGGATCAACAGGAGCTAACGCCAGAATTAAGGTTTCGCCTTGCGCTAGCAATTGCTCTTTACGGACCACATCCGTTAGGGTGACGGCCACAATAAGCACCCCTCCTCCGTATAAAGCCCATGTGCTCCAGCGCGATGGGGTGAGCACAGGCGTCACCCGTGTACTGGCTTGATGCGAGTGGTCTGCACGCACGTTAAAAAACAACAGTCCCGCTCCCATGGCTAAAAGCGCGCCACCTTTAGCTAAATCCCATGCTTTTGCTGTCAAAGGCAAAGAGAGCTGATAGTAGTAATGCCATAAAGCAGCGGCAAGCAAAGTCAGGGCCAACCAAAATAAGCGGTTTTGTTTCCACGCGTAGCTAAGCACCCAAAGACAAAGAGCCAGATTGACCAGGGGGGCGTGATACAACCAATAAAAACTCAACACAGCGCTAGCCGCCATAACGGCTATACAAAATAGTTTTGTTTGCGTGCGATATACGCTTAGCCCCACGCAAAGCGGTACCCACAAAGCCACTGCCTGATTAAAACCAGTGACATCTATCCTGATAAAGAAAATGCTAAGCACTAACCAAAATAAGGTCGCCCACCATAAAGACTGCACAGCGTTTAACCAGACGGGCCGCAATAGCAAGGCCATAGTTAAAAGTGACCACACACCAACTAATAACCAAAAAACTATAGCGTCTTGCCCCCACCAGACCACATCTAAATACCACATCAAACCATAGAGCCCAAAGCCCCATATCGCCACCGCGCAGCTCAAGCGCATCAAGTCATTTTCATGGCTAGCTATATAAAGCAATGCCGATAGCAATATAAACACTGCAACCCAAGCCAAAGTATTGCTTGGATTGTCCATGAGAACAAAGCTGGTTAATACACAACTACTTAAATACAAAAACAAGGGCAAATCACGCAACCACAATGCCATTTGGGGTCTACGTAACAACACTCCCATCGTCACAAAGGCTATTGGTACGTAAACATACGCCAAGGCCGTGGGATTCAGACCGAATGCTCCGAGTACGAGCCAAACAAATAAGATCACCACCACAGTCTGAGATAAAAAAATAAAGCCTCGCAAGAACCAAGGCTCTGCTCCCTGTTTTAGTAAAGAGGAGGTAGACTCATTCTGTGTCTCTGACTGCGCCGTCTGTGCTAGGCTTTGTTGCCACAGCTGCCGTAAATCTCGAATCAGCAAACCAGCAAAAATAAGCATGGGAATAAATAACAGCTCTAACAACCACTCACTTTGATCAAAGGTTTCAACTAACCACCCTAAAAAGGTCACAAAAAAAGCAGAATAAAAAAGCGCTAAATCCCACAAGGCCAAGCGTTTGCGGCTAAAGTAGCTGCAACCTAACCATATCAAAGTTGCCACCGTTAAAAAGCCCCAACCATACGAGCTCTGTGTCATACACCATATAACTGTGCTGCCTACTACTAACACTAGGCTCAGCCTAAACCACAACTGGTGCGGGTCGTCTACAGAGTGTTTAAAAAAACGACTCACCCCCAACCAGCCCAAATTTAAAAGCACAAAGAAAAAGCACACCCAATCTATGGCTTGCCATTGATACCAGTTCAACCCATAGGTCTCATCCATATATAGAAATAGGGCTAGGTTTGTCAAAACCATGACAAGCAGTATGATAAATAAGGAACCTAGACCAAAAGCCCATGGCACCAACAAAAGCGCCCACAAGGCAAACAGTTGCCAAGGGTCGGCACCCGTTTGGTAGCTCTGCCCAATCAGAGCTAGCAATCCGCCCACACTAATTGCAGCTAAGACATGGACTAAGCTTGATAAGCTATAGGCAGAGCGATTCGGCTCTGGATATCGCCTTGATAGCCACCCGGCACTGAGCACTAACACCGCTACGGTGATCTCTAATAACGCAACACGTCCAATCTTGGGCCAGCTAAACCAGTTAGCCGCCACTGCCGTAATCAGCGCACTGCCTAACAGCAAAGTCGCAATAATCATTGCGCTGCGCTGTAAAAACTGAGGCCAGCCTGATAAACCAAGAATGGATGGATTTAACCCTTTTACTTGCATAAAGCATCTTACCCCTCGTATGATCTGCGCTAAGAACGCAGACTTGCTATGACGGTACATTACATGACTAAAACTCTAATCATTGCCGAAAAACCCTCTGTAGCCCTAGATATTTCTAGAGCCTTAGGCGGCTTCACCCGTGAAGGGGATTTTTTTGAAAGCGAAAACTTTGTGCTTGCCGCCAGTATCGGCCACTTGCTTAGTTTAATCGCTCCTAATGACCCAGTGCGAGGTAAATGGAGTTTTACACACCTACCTGTCATTCCCGATCAGTTTGAGCTGAACCCATCGGATAAAAAATCAGCAGAACGCCTCAAGCTTTTAGTAAAACTGCTTAAGCGTAAAGACGTCAGCGCCGTCATCAACGCCTGTGATGCCGGACGTGAAGGGGAATTGATCTTCCGCTATATTATGCAGTTTGCGAAAGTTAACAAACCCGTAAAACGGTTGTGGCTTCGCTCCATGACCCGCGAAGCCATTCGCGAGGCGTTTAATAATTTGCGTGATGATGACGAGCTCAAGCCCCTAGAGGCAGCGGCTCGCTCGCGCGCCGAAGCGGACTGGTTGGTTGGCATCAATGGCACGCGTGCCATGACCGCTTTTAACAGCAAAGACGGTGGTTTTTTCAAAACACCAGTAGGCCGTGTGCAAACCCCTACCCTAACCATTGTGCACGAGCGTGAAGAAGCCATTCGTCAGTTTGTGTCACGTGATTACTGGGAGGTGCATGCCGATTTTGGCGCCGAAACCGGCTCCTACAGCGGTCGGTGGTTCAATCCCCAATTCAAAAAAGACGAAGAGGATGCCGAAAAACGTGACTCGCGTGTTTGGACTGCTGCCGAGGCCGAAGCCATCGTGCAAGCATGTGCCCACCAGCCAGGCAGTGTTACCGAAGAATCCAAACCGTCTAAACAACAATCGCCAGCCCTATTTGATTTAACGACGCTGCAACGCGAGGCAAACTCACGTTTTGGTTTTTCAGCGAAAACCACACTATCACTTGCTCAAGCTCTGTACGAGCGTCATAAAGCCTTAACTTATCCACGTACTGACTCGCGCTATTTGCCCGAAGACTATTTGCAAACAGTCAAAGACACGATGCAAGCCTTAGCCGGAGCAGAAACCCCCGCGTGTGCCAGCGTACAACCTTTTGCTCAGCAGGTCGTAGCGCAAAGCTGGGTGAAACCCAACCGCCGTATTTTTGATGATAAAAAAGTATCTGATCACTTTGCCATCATTCCTACGCTGCAAATACCGCGTGAACTCAGTGATGCCGAATTCAAAATTTACGAATTAATCACACGACGCTTTTTAGCGATGTTCTTCCCCGCTGCCGAGTTTAGAGTCACCACACGTATTACTCAGGTGGGAGCGCATCACTTCAAAACCGAGGGCAAGGTATTAGTGAACCCGGGCTGGTTAAGCATTTATGGTCGTGAGGCGCAACAAGGCGATGACAGCCTAATTCCTGTGAGTCAAAACGAAACCGTCAGCACCGATGAGGTCGAGGCGCGCGCGCTAGCCACCAAGCCTCCTGCGCGCTTTACCGAGGCCACCTTACTATCAGCCATGGAAGGCGCCGGAAAACTCGTTGATGACGATGCGCTGCGAGAGGCGATGTCAGAGCGTGGTCTAGGTACCCCAGCAACGCGTGCAGCCATTATCGAGGGCTTGCTTAACGAGGGGTATCTACGTCGCGAAGGACGCGAGTTATTGCCTACTGCTAAAGCCAAGCAACTCATGACCTTGTTGTCGGGTTTAGGGGTCCACGAACTCACCTCGCCCGAGCTTACCGGCGAGTGGGAACACCGTCTCAAACAAATTGAACAAGGCCAGCTCGAACGCGAGGCCTTTATGTCCAAAATTCAAAGCATGACTGACACCATCGTTCGTCGTGCTAAAGAATACGAACGTGACACGGTGCCTGGCGACTACGTTACTCTACAGACTCCTTGTCCGGTCTGTGGAGGAGTAGTCAAAGAAAACTATCGTCGTTATGCTTGTACCGCGTGTGAGTTCTCTATTGGCAAGCACCCTGGTGGTAAAACATTAGAAATCCCAGAGGTAGAAGAACTGCTAGAGCACCGCACTATTGGGCCATTAACCGGCTTTATTAGCAAAATGGGGCGCCCTTTTGCCGCGATCCTCCGCATTAACGCTGAAAACAAGCTGGAGTTTGATTTTGGCCAAAATGACGACGAAGACGATGAGGAGGTCGACTTTAGCGGCCAAACGCCGGTCGGCCCTTGCCCTAAATGCCAAAGCGCTGTGTTTGAACACGGGATTCGTTACGTTTGTGAAAAAGCCGTGGGGCCAAATAAAGACTGTGACTTCCGCAGCAACAAAGTCATATTGCAACAAGAGATCGACCGCGAGCAAATGCAAAAGCTGCTTGTAGATGGCAAAACCGATTTACTTGAAAACTTTGTCTCCAACCGAACTAATCGCAAATTTAAAGCTTTTTTAACGCGCGACAACAAGGGCAAAGTGGCTTTTGAATTCGAGCCCAAGGCAACAAAATCGGCGAAAAAAGCTACCAAAAAAGTAGCAAAAAAAGCCGCTAAAGCGACCAAGGCAGCAAAGAAAACCACCAAAACAGCGGCGAAAAAAGCCGCGAAAAAGGCGGCAAAGAAAACTTCTTCTACCACCTCATCATAAAGGACACCCATGAGCCAAACACACAGCTCAGGCCCTTGGCACGAAGTGCGCCGTTCTAACTTACATGGGAACGGCGTCTTTGCTAAACGTTTTATTCCAAAGGGAACCTACATTTTGGAGTACGAGGGCGTACACCTCACCCCCGAAGAAGCGGACGCCCAAGAGCCAACCGATCCTAATGATCCGTTTCATACTTTCTTTTTCGCAATTAGCAGTGGCAAGATTATAGATGGCGGCCAAAACGGCAACGACTCTAGATTTATCAACCACTCCTGTGAGCCTAATTGTGAAGGCCATGAAAATGAACAAGGCGACCGCGTTTTTATTGTGGCATTACGCGATCTTGAGGAAGGTGAAGAGCTGCTTTATGACTATGCGTTAACCATTGATGATAAGATCACCAAAACACTACGCAGTCAGTACGCTTGCTTGTGCGGCGCACCGTCTTGTCGTGGTACTATGCTGGCCTTGCCTAAAAAAACCAAAAAGCAAAAAAACAAAGCCAAACTTAAAAAATGGATTAAAAAAACCATACGTAAAGAGTTACGCAAAGCACTAGAACATGAACACCCCGAACTCTAGAAATTTTACACATTACGTAAAAAAACCAACCGCCTAAGCAAAAGCCCCATTTTGATAATTAAAATGGGGCTTTTTGCTTCTAACAGCTTTATTTAAAAGCCGTCTCAATAAAACTACGTAGCTTCCTTGAGTGCAAACGCTCAGGAGGCATATCGCGCACTAGCTCTAAGGCTTTAATACCTATATGTAAGTGCTGGCCGACTTGGGTGCTATAGAATTCATTTGCCATACCAGGCAATTTTAATTCCCCATGCAACGGCTTATCGGATACGCAGAGTAATGTGCCGTAAGGCACTCTAAACCTAAACCCATTTGCAGCAACAGTGGCTGACTCCATGTCCAAGGCAATGGCTCGGGACTGCGACAAACGCTGCACAGGCTCACTGTGATCCCGCAGCTCCCAGTTCCGATTATCAATGGAGGCTACGGTTCCTGTGCGCATGATCTTTTTTAACTCCCACCCATCTAAACCAGAAACCTCTGCCACCGCTTGTTCAAGCGCGACTTGAATCTCAGCCAATGGGGGTATAGGTACCCAAGTGGGCAGATCTGCATCCAGCACCTTATCATCACGCACATAACCATGCGCCAACACATAGTCCCCTAAACGCTGTGTAGTGCGTAAGCCGGCACAATGGCCCACCATAACCCAAGCGGAAGGACGCAATACCGCAATGTGATCCGTAATGGTTTTAGCATTTGAAGGACCTACCCCTATGTTTATTAGCGTAATACCGCTGTGGTTTTCACGTAACAAGTGGTAGGAAGGCATTTGCGGCAAGCGAGTCGGTGAGGCTCCTGATATATTCCCAGCCGTATCGGTTACTACACTGCCTGGCTCTACCAGCGCTGTATATCCGCCTTTGCCCTCTGCAAGCATTTGCTTGGCCCATTCACAAAACGCATCCACATAAAACTGATAGTTAGTAAACAAAACATAGTTCTGAAAATGAGCGGGTTGAGTTGCTGTGTAATGACGCAATCGGTGCAATGAATAATCCACACGTGGTGCAGTAAAAGGCGCAAGTGGCAATGGTTCTCCGTCCTTTGCCTGCCACGTGCCATTCACAATCGCATCATCCATGTAAGCAAGATCGGGCACATCAAAATGATCGCGTAAGGTGTGACCTGACGACTCTGGGTAGATCATTTTTTGCCCTTCATTCTCCCCTAAACAAAAATGCAAAGGAATAGGTTGACTGGATTCACCTACCTCTACCGCCACCCCATGGTTTTTAATTAATAAACCAATTTGCTCAACAAAATAATCAAAAAACAAATCGGGCTGCGTTACCGTAGTCGCGTATAGACCGGGCTCAACCACATGCCCATAAGACAAGCGGCTGTCTACTTCTTGGTAAGTACTGACGCGGATACGTATAGCGGGATAGCATGCTCTAAAACGTTTGTTTTCAGGAAAGCCCTCTCTGATGCACGCAAGAAATTGCTCGCGAATGTACGTTGTATTTCTGGAATAAATCTCTATTAAGCGCTCTGTAGCAGCCGTTGCATCCATAAACCCTTCATAAGCAATAGTTGGTGGTAAACAAACCATTGCCTCGCTTTCGTTTAACTCCTGCATAAACTTATCCTTCTTATGTACAAACCAAAAAAAATATAATTAATTAAAACAAAAAGTTCTGTTTTTTATAAATTTAATCATAAGTCGATACTAAAAGTATGCTCTAAAGTAACCAAAACAGGTCTTCAGCCCCTGTGTTTAACTTGCCATAATAAATAAAAAAAGCATAACAACCGTGATTAATTATTTATAAATAACAAAGGCAAACCATGACAAACCGTACGCAATGCCATCAACTTCAAGTGGACAATGAGCTCTACCAATTTATCCAAAACGAAGCCCTTGTTGACTCGGGTTTAGACCCTGATGCCTTCTGGGCTGGGTTTAGTCAACTGGTACACGATTTAGCGCCTCTCAACCATGAACTACTTGCCAAGCGCGACCAATTACAAGCTCAACTGGATGACTGGCACAAAGCCAATCCGGGCGCTATCAGCGATATGGCTGCTTATAAAGAGTTTCTAAAAAAAATTGGCTATCTGGTTGAAGCTCCCACCACAGTAACAGTGAACACAACAGGTATAGACTCCGCTATTACTGACCAAGCCGGCCCTCAGCTAGTAGTACCTATTACTAATGCGCGTTATGCCTTAAATGCCGCCAACGCACGCTGGGGTAGCTTGTACGATGCCCTGTATGGCACAGATGCTATCAGCGAAGACAATGACGCCGAAAAAACAGCACATTACAACCCAGTACGGGGCCAACGTGTTATTGAGTTTGCTCGTAATTTCCTAGACCAAAGCATCCCCTTAACCGAAGGCTCCCACAGCCAAAGCACTCACTATGCAATCCAAAACAATGCTCTGGTGGTCAGTTTAGAAAATGGCCAACTTGCTCAATTGCAAGATCCAACTGCACTGCTTGGTTACCGAGGTTCAGCAAACCAACCTACGGCCTTAGTCTTCAAACACCATGGATTGCATTTTGAAATTCAAATTGATGCCACACACGCCATTGGCAAAACTGACCCAGCAGGTATTAAAGACATACTGCTTGAGTCCGCCGTTACGACTATTATGGACTGCGAAGACTCGGTAGCAACCGTCGATGCCGCCGACAAAACCCATGCTTACCGCAACTGGTTAGGCTTGGTTACTGGAACCCTAACGGAAACCATTGAAAAAGGCGAAAAAACCTTTACGCGCAAGCTTAACCCAGACCGCGAATACACAGACCTCCAAGGACAAACCCAAAAACTGCCAGGTCGCTCCTTAATGTTCATCCGTAATGTTGGTCATTTAATGACCAACCCCGCTATTTTGGATAAGAACGGTCAGGAAATTCCAGAGGGTATTTTAGATGCGGTCATTACCAGTTTAATTGCCAAACGTGACCTTGATCTTAAACTGAACTCGCAAAAAGGGTCGATCTATATTGTTAAGCCTAAAATGCACGGTCCCCAAGAAGCCGCCTTTGCCGATACGCTGTTTGCGCGCACAGAGGATTTATTAAAGTTGCCTCGTAACACCTTAAAAATGGGGATTATGGACGAAGAGCGTCGCACCTCTATCAATCTTAAAGCGTGTATTGCTGCGGCTAACGAACGGGTGGCTTTTATCAACACCGGCTTTTTAGATCGTACTGGCGATGAAATTCATACCTGCATGCATGCGGGTCCGGTTGTACGCAAAAACGAAATGCGCAACTTGTCTTGGCTGCCCGCTTACGAGCGTAATAATGTTCAGGTCGGCCTACAGTGCGGCTTACGTGGTAAAGCACAAATTGGCAAGGGTATGTGGGCAATGCCAGATCTAATGGCAGCTATGCTAGAACAAAAAATTGCTCACTTGCAAGCGGGTGGAAATACGGCTTGGGTTCCGTCCCCTACCGCTGCCACGTTGCATGCGCTGCACTATCACCAGCTAGATGTACAAGCCATACAAAAAGACCTAGAGCAAGAGCACGTCGAGGTATTGGATGACATTCTTACGATTCCTGTCGCCACCAATACAAATTGGAGCGCCGAAGAAATCAAACAAGAACTCGATAACAACGTTCAGGGCATTTTAGGCTATGTAGTACGTTGGATTGATCAAGGCGTAGGTTGCTCCAAAGTGCCCGATATCCATAACGTAGGCTTAATGGAAGACCGTGCCACCTTACGTATTTCTAGCCAGCATATTGCTAACTGGTTACTCCACGGCGTGATTACAGCTGAACAAGTGGATGAAAGCTTACAGCGCATGGCTGCCGTCGTTGACGAGCAAAATGCGGGGGACGCAATGTATCAACCAATGGCTGGTCATTTTGACAGTTCATACGCGTACAAAGCCGCACGCGATTTAATTTTTAAAGGCTTAGAACAACCAAACGGTTACACCGAACCGCTATTGCATCACTGGCGTTTAGAGCTCAAAAAAACCCAGTAACTGCGTGGCTGTATGTCGGTGATTTGCCCCTAGGTTGAACCTAGGGGCTTTTTTTATTTTACGACTTTTGCTGGTAACCACGTTGACAGCTCAGGTATTGCCGCCATGACCACTAATACCGTGCACACAGCAAGTAGAAACGGAAACACCGCTCGTACTAACGCGGCCATTTTCACATCGGTTTGCCCCATCACTACAAATAAACCTGGCCCCACTGGTGGTGTGATGACTCCGATGGTCGTCGCAACAGCGCAAATCACACCAAACTGAATTGGATCTATACCTAATTGACTAACTACGGGCATCAGAATTGGTACTAGAACAATTAGCACACTAATACTTTCTAGAAAAAGCCCTAAGAAAATCATCAATGCAATGACTAGCAGCATAAACACAAAAGCAGACTCAGTTACTGAGGTAATAGCCGCTACTAAGCGATCAGGTATCCCCTCAAAAGCCAATACCCAACTTAAAAACGTGGCTACAGAAATTAATATGCTAATCGTTGCAGTCAAAACACAAACAGAGAGAAAAATATCATATAGATCACGGATTTTTATTTCTCTATAAATAAAACAAAGTAAAAAGGCAATGAAAGATGCAACTGCACCTGCTTCTGTTGGTGTCATTACCCCAGCCGCTATCCCTACCACCACTACTACTGGGATCAAAGCAGGCAAAATACCATCCAGAAGAGTTTTTACTACCGTTTGTCTTTGCTCTACTGAACGCCCAGTAGCAGGCACCTTGTCACTTTTTAAGGTGTAAATGAACACCACAAAACACAAAGCAAGAAAAACAGCGATTCCAGGCAAAATACCTGCAATAAATAAAGGCGCTATGGGTTGTACCGCTACCACCCCGTAAATAATCATCAACATAGATGGCGGGAAAATAGGGCCTAATAAACCACCTGAAACAGTGACAGCGGCAGAAAAACTTTTGTCATAGCCTCTTTTCTCCATAGCTGGGACCATAATACGACTCATGACCCCAATCTGAGCAATAGCAGAACCTAAAATAGAAGCAGCCATTGCATTGGTCAATAAATTCGCATAGGCCATTCCTCCGCGTAATCGACCAACTAATAGCTCAGCAACAGCTATTAGGCGTTGTGTTAACCCCCCTTTGTTCATCACTTCTCCAACCAGTAAAAACAAAGGAATTGCTAATAAGCTGTTAATTTCTAGAGCCCCATAAAGCTGCAAAGGTATAGCATCAATTAAAATAGCCAAATCGCTACTTATCATGAAAATAACACCTGCAGCCAATATTGCACCGAATATGGGAAAACCGGTTAACAATAAAATAAAGAAAAGCGCTACAGTAATCATAATTGTCCTTCTTTATTTTTACTGAAGAAACGGTTCATTAGCACGATCAGCTGATGCCAACATAAAAAACTTAAAGCCACAGGAAATGCAGCGTAGGTATACCAACGCGGTAAACCTGTAGTCCCACTTTTTTCCATCTGTACATCGGGTCTAAGCACCCATTCCCAGGAATAAAAACATAAACCTGCCATCAGAATAAGAAATAAAATCCCTGTCGTATTTTCTGCGAACCGTTTCTTTTCGTTAGTTATCTGTGAAAGCAAAAAATCAATACTAATATGCTGTTTTTGTTGTGTAATAAATGAAATACCAAAAGCAGTAATAAAAATTAAAAACTGCACAGATATTTCTTCAGCCCAAAAAATAGGTGAGCTAAAAAAATAGCGCAAAATAACTTGCGCTATCATAATGACAGTCAAAGCTAAGCCAAAAAAGACCAATAAGGCCTTTTCTATGTGGGATATAAATAAATCGATTCGGTTTAAAGCGGATAGCATTATGGTGCCTCCTTGTTCACCTCGCCCCATTAAGGGGCGAGTCTATTAATAACACTACTGCTTCAAGGCTTTAACCTGCTCATAAAACTGAGCACGCAGCTCATTACCTTCTAAGTAACGCTGATTAACTTGATCTCCCACTTGTTTAAAAGCGGTCAAATCAATTTCAATCACCTCAGCCCCATCCGCTTTAGCAATGGCTAGATTTTCTTTATCGGCTTCAATGGCTCGTTCAAAGCCCCATGCTTCGGCCTCTTTAATAGCCTCTAATAATAGGTTTTGCTTTTCTTCATCCAGACGATCCCAATAACGCTTCGACACCACGATAACAGCAGGAAACGCCATGTGATTAGTAAAGGTCAGGTAAGGAGCTTGTTGATGGAACTTCATTCCCACTAAAGCGTCCAGATCCACATCGACCGCGTTCAATAAGTTGGTAGTCAATGAGGGAGCTACTTCTGAAAGCGGCATTGCAGTGGGTGCAGCCCCGTTTGCAGTCCACCAATCATTAAAAATAGAGCTAGGAAAAGCGCGTATTTTTTGCCCCACCAAATCACTGGGTGCTTTCACAGGTTTAGTCGAAAGCACATGACGCATGCCTGCAAACACATAGCCGACACCAATCATGCCATGGGCCTCAAGATTGGTTAGCATTTGTTGCGCTGCTTCAAGTTGTGTTGCCTTGGTAGCGTGCTCTACATCATCAAATAAGTAAGGCATAGACCACCCAGTTAAGGTGTCATCGCGGTTAGTGAGCGCACCCAAAGTTAATACCCCTATAGGCATTGCTCCAGACTGTAAAAGGTTAATCATTTGTGCTTCGGAGCCCAATTTGCTTAGTGGGTTCACTTCAACTTTCATTGATCCACCACTTTTTTCCTGCACATTTTCATTAATTCGTTCAGATACCTGATGCCAAACATGACTAGGTGGTGTGACATGCCCTAGTTTTAATGTTTGAGCATGTGCGGGTGTTGTAAACAGTAAAGCAGTACTTACCAAGGTAGCACTGAAAAAAGATAGTTTTTGTACAAATTGAATCATGTCTCCGTCCTTTAAACGTATTAACCTAATGGTTAACTACTGTGGTAGTGCATCAATCTAAACAATGCTCTGCCGTCCAACCATATAGCCACTCAAGCGAATCATAAAACTGAGCCTGAGTTCTACCCTGCCATAATGAATTTCTCACTAAGCGCTCTACGCCTTTGGCGTGATAAATACGCCCCATTTCCCGTGCGGAATACAATACACGCGCCGTACGCGGAATTCGTACACGTTGATAATGAGCAAAGGCTTTTTCAAAATCAAAATTATGCTCACGTACAGCGCGTCCAAGAGTTACGGCATCTTCTAAGGCTTGGCAAGCTCCTTGAGCTAAATACTGAGTCATAGGATGTGCAGCATCGCCTAGCACTGTAATTCGCCCTTGGCCCCAAGACTCAACGGGATCCCGATCTGCGGTGGCCCATCGTCGCCAGGAGTCGGGCTTATCGAGCAATTGACGCGGTAGCTCATGAATACCCTGAAAATATGACAAGACCTCTTCTTTACTGCCGTCTGTAACTCCCCATTGCTCTTGTTCTCGACTATGAAAAGTAACAACTAAGTTATATTGACGCCCGCCTCGCAACGGGTAGTGCACCAAATGACAATGCGGTCCGGCCCAAACAACGGGTGCGTTTTGCTGTAGCGCAGTGGGCATGTTTTCTACATCCACCACTGCTCTATACACCACATGACCCGTAACTCGCACCTCATCCCCTAAGGTTTTTGCTCGCACCACAGAGCGCACCCCATCGCATCCAATCAAGGCCGCAGCATGGTGCTGTTTGCCATGTTGATCTATGGCTACAACCCCGCTCTCATCTTGATACACATCACGTACCTCGGTAGAGGTTCTAAATGTAATATTGGGATGGTTTTGTACCGCCTCCAAGATGGAGAGATGGATGTCTGCGCGATGAATAACAGCATAAGGATTACCAAATCGCTCTCTGTAGGGAGCCCCCACATCAACCTCAGCTATGGGCTCTGTACTAATGGCATCCATAAGACGAAGTTGATCAGTAAAAACCGAGCGTGCTCGTGCTGTGTCTCCTACCCCTAACGCATCAAGGGCGGCAAACGCGTTAGCGCCCAACTGTATGCCAGCGCCTATTTCGCCAATTTGGCTAGCCTGCTCTAATACCTCGACTTGCAGTCCCTCAAGAGCTAAGGCTTGGGCAGCAGCTAAGCCACCAATTCCGCCGCCAATAATCACTACTTTTTGATCTGTGCCGTATCTCATTTGGCCTCCTAGGCAATAAAGTCAGGCTGCTCTTTAGGTTGAGCACGCTGAAACGCCTCATGCGTAATAGCCTGTTGATAAACAGAGACTAAACGAGGAAAAGCGCTTAAATCACAGCCCATGCGCTCGGCATTGGCTAACTGCGGCACTAAACAACAATCAGCTAACGTCGGCTGATCACCAAAACACCATTCGCCATAGCCATGAGCCTCAAGTAAACGTTCAGCCATAGCTAAACCGTCTTGCACCCAATGCTCGTACCACTGTTTTTTCTGTGCTTCAGTTAGCTTTAACTCGCTTTGCAAGTAACGCAACACGCGTAAATTATTAATAGGATGAATGTCACAACTAATAACGGAAGCAAACTCGAGAATTCGAGCACGTTGTATTACATCTTCAGGCAATAGCCGATACGTCTCAGGATACTTTTGATCTAAATAATCCAAAATAGCCATGGACTGACCTAATACAAAGCCAGCATCATCTAAAGCTGGCACCGCTGCGGACGGGTTCACTTTTTGCACATACTCATCCGCACGATTTGCTAGTACTCGAATATTGACGCCTTCGTAGAGGTAATCCAATCCTTTTAAAGCGAGAGCGATACGAACTCGATAAGAGGTAGAACTATTAAAAAAACTGTAGAGTTTCACGCTCTGCCTCCGTTACTTAACGTCTACAATCAAATCAGCTAATCCCTCTATGCCTACACGCATTTGCTGTCCACGCTCTACGGGGCCAACCCCCTCTGGCGTGCCTGTAAAAATTAAGTCGCCTGGCTCAAGATGAAACAAAGTAGACAAGTAAGCGACGGTTTCAGCTACAGACCAAATTAATTTATTAATATCGCTACGCTGACGATCTTCCCCATCTACAGTTAACCAAATTGCCCCTTGCTCTAAATGACCAATTTCATTAGCGGGATAAATAGGACCCATAGGAGCCGAGTAATCAAATGCTTTCCCAATTTCCCACGGACGTCCCATCTCGCGCATTCTCATCTGTAAATCACGACGAGTCATGTCTAAGCCAACGGCATATCCCCAAACATGATCAAGCGCATCAGCAACGGCAATATTAGAGCCTGCCTTGCCAATCACAGCCACTAGCTCTGCTTCGTAATGCAGGTTTTTGGTTTCTGATGGGTAGGGAAAGGTATAAATCTGACCTTCTGCGACAGGAACCACCGCATCCGCAGGCTTACAAAAGAAAAAAGGTGGTTCACGGTTTGGATCAAATCCCATTTCAACCGCATGAGCAGCATAGTTTCGCCCTACACAATACACACGACGAACGGCTACTTTTTGATCGCTGTTAACAACGGGAACGGCAACTACAGCTGGGGGAGTAAATACATAAGTCATTTTTTTCCTCTGTTTTAAATCTATTCACGCAACTCACGATGCAAATTCAACGCTTGTTGTACAGGACGATCGGAATAACTAAAAAGCACAACCTCTTCTTGGGCCTCTAAGCGCACTGCGCTCCAGGACGGCACCACAAATACGTCATGCGGTGTAAATGGAAAAATGGCATCACCGATATAAGCCACGCCAGTTCCTTCCACAACGGTAAACACCGTGGCGTCCGTACTTCTGTAGGTACGCCCTTTAAACCCTTTAGGTAAATACTGCATAAAAGTTGCCATCGTAGGCATGGCAGAGCCCCCAGTAATGGGGTTGATGTATTGCAATTTAGCGCCGTCCCATTCGTCCAAAGCCTCAAATCGATAGAGCTGCTCCAAGGCTTCACGAGTTCGTTCGTATGGGTAACTAAAAATGGGAGAAGTTGGATCAGAAACCTGATGCCGCACAGGTGCCATATTGTGCCCAAATTGAGCAAAACTTAACCCTTCAGGACGCCCTATGGGCTGAGTAGCCTGGCCTAAATTTTCAGCAAAACCAGCATCTAAATGCACTAATAAAGGAATGTCTAACCCATCAAGCCAAATAACGGGTTCGCCCCCTTCTTCAAGTCTAGGGTTGCCATGGTCATGCCATTTCCAAGACGGGGTAATAATAAAATCCCCCGGACTCATCGTAGTCCGTTCGCCATTAACCGCTGTCCACGCCCCTTTGCCTTCCATTACAAAACGTAGGGCAGACTGGGTATGACGATGGCTGGGGGCAATTTCACCAGGTAAGATAAGCTGTAAGCCTGCATAAAGCGTTGAAGTAATACTGGCTTTTCCAACTAAGCCAGGGTTTTCTAACACCAAAACGCGACGTACCGCCTCTTCCGCCGTAATGAGCTCTCCAGCTTGCATTACATAAGGGCGTAACTCTTCATACTTCCACAAAGTAGGTAGCACTTTGGGATGAGGTTGTGCAGGCACTAAGTTGCTTAGTGACAGCCACAACGGTGCCAAATTTTTTTTAGCTAGCTGCTCATAATAATCCTGTCTTGATGGCATCGTGCCTACCCTCCTTATGGCTTTACGCTTACATAAATATTTCTTTATTTTTTATAGTATGCGTTGCAAGGTATGACTGGTAAAATTATATTTTCAGCATAGGTATACCAAAATGATCATAGGAACAGATTGGACGCACCGCCTGCGCTTACGTCATTTAGAAATTATTTTGCATTTAGCGCAGACAGGAAATATTAGCCACACAGCTCAGGCCTTGAATATGACGCAGCCTGGTATATCGCGCTGGTTAAAAGAAGTCGAAGAAGACATGGGACTTGTATTGTTTGAGCGTCATGCTCGAGGACTACGCCCTACAGAAAATGGCGCGGTATTGGTTGACCATGCAAGACGGATTGTGGCTAATCTCAATCTAACCCGAGATGATCTGCTTGCGCGTCAGCATGAGGGAAGCGGATTAGTTAATGTCGGGAGCACAGGCGCAGCTACCGTAGAGACAGTACCTATGGCTATCTTAGAGCTGCTCAGTACCCATCCTAAAACTCGCGTTTCTATCCTAGAAGGAACGATGGATCAACTTATCAAAAAACTGTATGCCGAAGAGCTAGATATCGTAGTAGGCCGCTCCGCTCCAGAGCTAGTCAACGACGATGTTGAGTATGAAACCTTGTATATGGAGCCACTACAGTTTATTGCGCGCCCACAGCATCCTTTAGCGCAGCAGACCACCATACAATGGCAAGATATTGCCCAATACCGTTGGGTTATTTGGCCTAAGAATACGCCTATCCGTCACGACTTAGAGCGTGCTTTAGTCGCTGATAAACAGTTTTTGCCTCATGATTACCTTGAGTCCAACTCCACCTTAATGAATATCACTTTATTAAATAATAGTGATTACATTAGTGTGGCCTCAGCTCGTACAGCTAAACGCCTACATCAATTAAACGCCATTAGTATTCTCAACTTACCTCTTTCTGGCTTTGGGTCGGTATCGATGTTTTGGCGTAAAGACGCCACTACTCGTCTTGCGGTACAGCAAACCATTCAAGCGCTACGTAACGTTAGCCAACAATACCAAGATCGATTCGACTTCAATCACACCATCTAGACGATTTGCCCCTAGGTTCAACCTAGGGGCTTTTTTTATTGTGTGTACATCTAGTCGATATAACTAAAAAATTAACTGCTCTAGCTCGTCTGGGTTAGCTAAAAGTGGGGCACTAGCCCCGTAGTATCTACGCTGACCTCGATCTAGTACCAAAGCCTGTTCAGTGATGGACAACGTCATGCGGGCATGCTGCTCTACCATAATGACAGTTAGCCCTTCCTCTTGAATGAGTCGTTTAATGACGGCTAACAGCTCTTGTACAATGATAGGGGCCAAGCCCTCCATGGGCTCATCTAATAACAACAGGGTAGGATTCAACATCAGGGCACGGGCAATAGCTACCATCTGTTGCTCGCCTCCTGACAATTGATTGCCCATGTTTTGGCTTCGTTCTTGTAAACGAGGGAACAGCTGATAAATAGTAGACAAATTCCAGCGTCCCGGTCGTGCAATCACCGTTAAATGTTCTTCTACCGTTAGTGAAGGAAACATAAAACGCTCTTGAGGCACCCATCCTATACCCAGTTCGGCGCGTTGATGTGTGGGCACATTCAACAAAGAACGGCCTTGCCAATTAATACGCCCCCCTTGATGCGTGTTCAAACCCATTAGGCTTAATAACAAAGTGGATTTACCCACCCCATTACGCCCTAGCAAAGCCAAACTTTGCCCTTCTCCTAGTGTGAACGACACGTTCTCTAAAATACGGGATTGACCATAACCGGCACACAATGACTCCACTTCTAGCCAAGGCTTAGACATTGCTTTCTCCTAGGTAAACCTCTTTAACTCTGGGGTCATTGGCTATTTGCTCTGGCGTGCCTTGGGCAAAACATTGGCCGCCCACCAGCACCGTAATAAAGTCTGCAAACTGGAACACTAAATTCATGTCGTGCTCGATAAACAGCACCGTTACGTCTTTAGGTAATGCGGCAATTACAGCAAAAAGCTCTGCACTTTCTTGGGTGGGAATGCCTGCGGCTGGCTCATCCAATAAAAGGATTTTAGGTTTGGTTGCCAACGCTAACGCTATTTCTAGTAAACGTTGTTTGCCATACGGTAGGGATCGCGTCAGTTCATGCGCCTGGTCTACTAACTGCAAAGTATTCAACAACACCATGGCTTCCTCGATGGCAGCATGATGAGCCGTAGCGGGTTTAAACCAATGACGGTGTAAACCATCGCGTTCGCTAATGACTAATAGCACTGACTCCAATACAGTTAAACCCGCAAACAACGTATTAATTTGAAAGGTGCGTGTCATACCTAAGCGCACTCGTTGATATTGAGGCAGGGCCGTAATATTTTGATCACCTAAAAACACGCTGCCTGTAGTTGGGCTTAATACACCGGTTAAGAGGTTGATAAAAGTGGTTTTACCAGCACCATTAGGGCCAATAATGGCATGACGCGCACCGGCATTAAAGCGCAGACTTAGGTTCGCATTCGCCTGGAACGAACCCCATGTTTTACCTAAATTTTCGGTATATAAATCGTGGTTCATCGTGGTTCCTTTGTTTTTTTAGCGCGCCAATTTTGATACACACCGATTATGCCCCCGCGGCCTACCATTACAATAATGACAAGCAACAAACCAATCCAAAACTGCCAATACACAGGATTAATACTGGCTACTTTATCTTGGATCAGAACAAAAACACTGGCACCTAACAAAGCCCCATATAAATGCCCAGCCCCGCCTAAAACCAGCATAATCAAAACATCGGCAGACCGGTGAAAACTTACCGCATCTAAGCCCACGAACTGGGTTGTTTGGGCCATTAAAGCGCCCGCTAAACCTGCTAACCCTGCACTGATGGTATAGACGGTACGCAACCGCTGTTGCACTGAAACGCCAATAGCGGGCATACGGTTCACGCCTTCACGAATGGCAATTAAGCTTAGACCAAACGTTGAACCGACTAAACGCTGCAATAGCAAAAAGCTTATTAGCAATACCGCATAGCTATAAACAAAAGCAGTTTTACCCTCGAGGTCGAATTCAAACAGACCAAATAAAGGGTTCATGCTAATGCCCCACAACCCATCGATGCCACCTGTAATACTGACGGCTTTATTAGCAAACTCATAGAGCATTAAACACATGCCTAGTGTGACCATTAAACGGGTTAGGTCTTGGCCCCGTACCACCAGAAAGCTACTAATCCACCCTGCTACGGCGGCAATAGCTACACCAACAGCCAGACCTGATAACGGTTCGCCCCACCCATGCATAGAAAGTAAACCTGCACTGTAAGCACCTAAGCCAAAAAAAGCGGCATGACCTAAAGACACCACTCCGGCATAGCCCAGCAATAAGTCCAGTGACAAGGCAAACAAACCCAAAATCATGACTTGTACAGCTAACAGCAAATACCCGGGCGCGAAAAAGAAAGCCAACCATGGCAATAGCCAAAACACAACCGCAGCGGTTTGACGTCCTACACGATGACCGCGTGCAACGGATGCGATTTTGAGAGAAGTATTCATCTTAGCTCCGTCTTACAAGCAATCCACGCGGGAATAACAACAACAAAACCACCATCAAACCGTAAATCATAAAGGCACCTATATTTGGAGCGTAATACTTACCCGCCACATCAAATACCCCCAGTACCAAAGCGGCGACTAATGGCCCTCGTATGGTGCCTGCGCCACCCACAGCCACCACAATGAGGAAATACACCATGTACTTCAATGGGAAACTGGGATCCAAACCTAATACATCCACGCCCAATGCACCGCCTAAACCTCCCAAACCAGAGCCCAGTGCAAAAGTAAGACTAAACACCTGATGCACGTTAATGCCTAGCCCTTTAGCTGCAACCTGATTATCAACAGAGGCACGTATCTTGGCACCAAACCGAGTGCGCTCTATAAGAAGCCATAACGCCAACGTAATAACGCACACGACTAGAATCAAAAAGACTCGGTACACCCCTACACTAAGGCCTGCGAACTGTAACTGCCCTGTTAGCCATTCGGGCAACTGTACAGAGCGTTGCGTAGGCCCCCAAACAAAGGTGGCCATTGCCACTGCCATAAACGTTAGACCTATTGAAAACAACACTTGGTCTAATGGTGTGGCTTGGTATAGGCGTTGGTACAGCGCTCGCTCTAGCACCCAGCCGATGGCTGCTGCTGCAATAAACACAAGAACTAGAGCTAATAAAAAAGGGACCCCCAATACACTTAAAAGCTGGATAAATACATAACCACCAATCATGGCAAACGCACCATGAGCCAAGTTCACAAAGTTCATTAGCCCCATGGTGACCGATAGGCCCACACTCATTAAAAACAACAGGCTGCCATAGGCAACCCCATCAAACAGCACACCGGCCAAATTCATCAGCATGGTTGAGCCTCTTTGTTATCAAAAACCATAATTATTTCTTTCATGCTCAGCACAAACAGCAGGCTGAAGCCTGCTGTTATTTTTTATTTTTATTACTCTACGCCGGGGTCTTTGACCTGATCAATTTGATCAAACTCCACGTTCCAAACCTGATCACCTATTTTTTCACCACGACGGATGTAGACGTTTTGCACCACATCACGCGTTTCTGGGTCAATAGAAATCGGGCCTCGTACACTTTCCCATGACAAACCTTTCATTGCCTCTAGCAAAGCAGGGCCAGTACTATCACCCCCTGTTTTTTCTAAGGCTTGATAAATAAGATGTATGCCATCGTAGGCCCCTACAGAATGGAAGTTGGGTCTTGAGCCTCCTGTGAGTTCTTGGAACTCTTTCACATACTGTTTGTTTTTCTCTGAGTCATGAGCAGCTGAGTAGTGATGGCTACTGACTACGCCCAGCGCTACATCACCAATACTGCCCATTAGATCATCGTCTAATACATCGCCTGTACAGATGAGCTGAATCCCGTCATTTGCTAAACCTCGCTCGTGGAACTGCTTAATAAATGCAGCACCCTCGCCTGCAGGCACAAAAACAAATAGCGCTTCAGGCTTGCTGTCTTTTACACGCTTTAAAAAGGGCGAGTAATCGGGGTTCATTAAAGGAGCACGGATACTTTCAAGAATTTCTCCGCCTGAATCCACAAAGTTTTTCACAAAAACTTTTTCAGCATCAATACCTGGACCATAATCGCTAACAAAGGTCATGGCTTTCTTTAAGCCTTGTTGAGATGCCCACTCGCTTAAAGGTTGGGTAACCTGGGGTAAAGTAAAACCTGTGCGCACGATAAAAGGCGAACGCTCTACTACGGCAGAGGTAGCTGCCGCCATAACTACCATTGGAGTTTTGGACTGAGTCGCAATAGGCGCTGCAGCATAAGCCAAGGGTGTTAAAGCAAAACCGGCCAACACATCAACCTTGTCGCGCGTTACCATTTCCTGTGCAATACGGCGTGTGGCATCTGGAGCAACGCCCCCATCGTCACGCACAATAACTTGCACCTCACGCCCAGCTACTGTGGTGCCATGTTGTTTTTGATATAGCTCTATAGCAGCGGCTACTTGTTTTCCAGTAGAGGCAAACTGCCCCGACATGGAAATAATTACCCCTATTTTCACTGGATCTTTAGTGGCTGCAAAACTAGCTAGCGGCAACATACTGCTCGTTGCTGCTAAAGCTGCCCCAGTCAGCACAACTTGGCGTCTACGCTGATCAAACAATTTCGTCATGTGAGTTCTCCTCTCCCCACGGGGATTTACAAATCTAAAACCAAATAAGCACTGCGCGCGCGCGAACAACACACAGCCATCTGATTATTCGCGGCTTTTTCTTCATCAGTCAAGTATACGTCTTGATGATTGATTTCCCCCTCTAATACGCTAGTTAAGCATGTGCCGCATACCCCCTCTTCACACGAAACCGGTACAAACACCCCGTTCGCTTCAAGAACCTGACTAATTGTTTGATCGGCTTCAACAGTAAAGCACTGACCCGAGCTAGCGATGCGAACCTCGAATGACGCTGCACCTTGATCAAGCACCACCTCATTGTGAAAATATTCTCTGTGTACGCGCTCGGGCTCGATTTGATTCTCGCTGGCTTGTTCGCTAACTGCTTGAATCAACGAGTTGGGGCCACAAACATACACATGTGTTGTAGTAGAAACCGACTGTAATAATTGTGGTACGGATAAAGCGCTTTCAGGATCATCGCTAAAATAAAAATGCACCTTGTCCGCAAATGGGCTAGCACGTAATACCTCATAAAATGCCATCCTAGCCTGAGAGCGTGTCACATAATGCAAATTAAAATTTGTATTTTGCTGATGCAGCTGCTGAGCCATTGCCAAAAGCGGTGTAATACCTATACCACCCGCAATTAACATAAGATCAGGCGCATCCACTAGCTCAAAATGATTTCGTGGCACACTAATTTGTAGTCGTTGCCCCTCTTGAACATAGTGATGAATGCCCACAGAGCCACCTCTGGACTCAGGATCTAACTGCACCGCTATAACATAGCGATTTGTTTCACGTGGATCATTCACTAAGGAATACTGGCGCACCATTTCCACTACAGGAATATGCACGTCAATGTGCGCACCAGCCGTAAACGCAGGTAGCGAATCAGTATGCACAGGGTGTAACTCTAGACAAAGAATGCCCTCGGCTTCGTGGCGACGTTGGTGTACAACCACTTCTAGTGTTTCGCTCATAACCATTAACCTTGTGCAGACGTGTTTTCTTGTTCGACTAATTTGTCTAAAAGACGACGGGCTTGTACACCACCTGCATCAATATTTAGCATCAACAACCGACGTTCGGGATGCAACTCAAGATTTTTTTGTTGTGCCTCAAGAATAGCTAAATCTTCGGCAAAGATTTTACCCTGACCATCACGAATACTAGCAGTAAGATCTGCATCATCAGCTTTAAAGTTACGAGCCATGCCCCAGAAATACCAATGACTATTTTCGGTTTCAGGTGTCATGAAATCGACTACGGTGGCACGAACACGCTGCTCCGCAGGGGCATTTTGCTTTCCTGTGCCAGCTAAAGCGACTCCTACATCAATTAATACATGAGCAGGAGCATGGAAACAGGACACTTGCCAGCGGTCTACTTTTTGATTGGGATCTAAGCCTGCGGCTTGCATTGCAGCTTGCCAAAAAGGAGGAGCAACAATGTCTTCCATGTACCGGCTAGTTTGTATTACACCATCTACCACAGCAGTTTTAACTGGGGTCTCGTCAATTTCCTCTTGACCAATACTGTCCGCGTGCACATAGGTCTCGTGCGTCAAGTCCATCAGGTTATCGATCATTAACCTATAGTCGCTTTTGACATGGTACAAACCACCGCCAAACGCCCAGTCAGAACTATTCGCCCACTCTAAGTCCGGGATTAAATTGCTATCTGCTAACTCAGCATCGCCTGGCCAAACCCAAATAAAACCATGGCGCTCAATGACGGGGTAGTGTTTTACGCATGGGAACCCGCCTACTCGTTGCATGGGCATAGAAACGACCCTGCCATCACAGCCCATCACCAGACCATGATAACCACACACCAAATTACCGTCTTGGACGTAGCCCATTGATAACGCTGCACCTCGGTGAGGACAGAAATCCTCTACGGCAGCGACCACACCCTCTTTGCCTCTGAAAAACGCTATTTTCTCATTACAAATAGTGCGCCCGAGGGGGTTGTGCTCAATCTCGTCGGGCGTACAAGCCACATACCAGGTATTTTTAGGAAACATTTCTCGCCTCTTAATCTCATTAACACATGTTCAGCACACTTATGTTCAGTACACTGAATGAATAAATAATAGCGTTATTCTGATTATTTAAACCACTAAGGTTTACCCTTGAAGTGTTAATAAAAAAGCCTCTTGCTCAACCAAGAGCAACGAGGCTTTACCGTCTCGCTATAAAGATAGAGCAGACTTAAACCAATAAGGGAGTGAGAAAAAAAGAAATCAGCACCGCTGTGGTGACTCGCATAATTAAACCTAGTACCGCCGCCCCCATGGCTTCTTTTTCAGTAAGGTCTGAAGCCTCCGCCCACACAACCGGAATTTGTCCAAAAATAGACGAAAGCGGCAACCCAGATGAAGCCAACACAAAAGACCCGACCACCAAACGGGGATCTAAGGTGCTCGCTATGGCTTGTAGTTTACCCATGGCTAAAGTTGGGCTCACTAATACAGCAAGCACACCTGTCTCAGCATGTATACCTAATACAGATAAAGTGCTTTGCAAGAACTGATCAACAGGAGCCCACACGCCGATATAGTCCAACAAGCCAATCACACAAAACACTAAGGCAACCGCAGGAATAAGTATTAAAAACAAGAGCTCTACCCCCTCACGCGCAGCTTTAAATAGCATGGGTACAAACTCCGTATCCGGCGTGAACTTAGGGATAGCAATATCACTGAGCGGTTTTACATCTTTATAAACAAATCGTGATAATAAAAACGGGGAAATTAACAAAGGGCCAAAAATAGCCACCATAACCACCAAAAATACGTTTACTCCAGCAAATGATAAGGCCATCATCCCTAACATAAAGGTAGAAAATGACTGTTGAGACTGCACCATGGTGGCGACAGCAATTTTCTGCTCAGCTTTGGTAGCTCCTGCTTTTTTCAGCAAAGGGCCTGAAATACGCCCCGCTGCATTAATGTCACCAAAAATGTTGTAAACGCTAGGAACAATGACCGCGGAGTTCACCCCAATAAGTCGCATGGAGGGAACAAAAATACGCATCATGGCGTCAGTAAAACCCAAACGCTCTAAAAGCCGACCAATAATCACACTAATAACAACCGCTATACCGACTTCACCCGTTAAAAACACATCAACTACGACCGGTTTAGTGGTTTTTAGCACTTTATCAAAAGCACCAGCTAAAGTGCCAGGGGATATCAAAAGGGTCAATAACCCCAAAAGCAAAAAAAACAACCCTACTTTTTCTATCCGCGTATAAGCTCTACGGCTTTTAATTAACGCGGGGGATAGGACTCGGTTATGCATTGCGTCTCCTCCTCGCCTATCAAAGACAGGCACTAATCAAGTTTCTGCCCACCAGGTGCTCTTTTGAAAAGCGCTCAGCATAGTCTTGTAAGTGCTGATTACCTAAAGCACGCACGGGCGTGGATGTTACTCTATCTCTAAACACAACCACCTCTACGCCTTCTAATAACTGCTCTAAGGCGTAAGCCAAAGGCATGCCATTTTCTAGTATTTCCAAAACATGGCTATTACCTACTAAAAAATTCAGACCTAACGAGCGTGCCGCATCAATCAACTCATGACCTGGATAAACACGACTGATTGAGGCTAAAACCGTATCCACATCAGGATTTTCTTTTATGGCTTGATAGAGGTTTTCTTTGCTAAATCCAGTATGAGGAAATATGTGCAGCACTTTATTTACTGGACTATTTTCATTTCCTATATGAATACGCCCTTTGGTTAATAAGCTAGCCTCGTGAATATCATCACAAGCTTTTAAGCCACGCTCATAATTTAATAATTCATGCTCTAGCTCTAAGCCCATGTGTGCGTCCAAACGCCGCAATATATCGCCCAATGTATTGATCTCAGCAAACACCTCACCAACAAACACCACGTTGCCATGCACACCACCATAAGAAATATCGCTTTTCAGCACGCGGTGTCCATGTAAATAGGCGATCCCAGGGTGCAAACCATGAAACGCCTCATGGCACTCTAAAGCGGCTATACCATAAAGATCTAAATAGTCTTTTAGAGTGACACCGCCACAACTGGCTGCATCAGCAATGGGATGATGGGCCACTATGGCATCCACTCCGGTTGCTCCCGCTAACTCTATGCTCAACTCAGTCATAGTCATACAAACAGCTATTTTTTTTATTTTCTGTTCTGGATCACCATGAATTAAACCCGGTATCTCCAGAATTTTTTTCCCATAAATGCCAGAATCTTTCCACATCACAAACGGATGGTTTTCTTTGGCAGCCTCCTCGACTGAATCCACCATCCGTCCACCTGTAATGACATTTAGCGCCGCCATTAAATCATTTACTGTTGTCATTTCTGTCTCCAAAAAAAAACGCCGGTACTCCTTGGTTGGGTAACCAAAGAAGTACCGGCGGATATAAGCTCTTTATTAAGGCCTAAAAACCAGCCAACACATTAGGAATGGATTTAAACTGAAATGTAACTTTCAATACAGTCTTTTAGATAAATAGCGGTCAATGAAAGCTCGGATCGAGTATCATAATCTTTAAATAAAGATAAAATATCAAACCCGTAATCATTTTCCAGCAATTTAATGAATTCTTTTTTAAAAGACTTTACTAAATAGTTATCAGCTAAATCACTAACAATAGCATTTTCTTTACTAAGATAATCAAGAGCAGCAACGCGCTTGTGATTGGCAATAATTAATATTTTATCTTGGACTATATCTATTTTTAGACTAATAACACCGCCTGAAAAAATAGCCATATTTACACGATTGTAATCTCTTGTAAGCGCTTGTTTTAAAACACCTATGCTAGAGAATCGGTCATCTTTCATAAAATATTACTCTTGTTTAATTTATACTTAAAACAAGCAGAAGTCTCTTAACATCACCTCCTATTGACTTATTTTAATTTTTAATGAAATTTTCATAAGCCAAACCGGCAAGAGCAATGTCCTCTAATGCCACTCCTACTGCTTTGTAAATCACTAAATCATACGACTGATTAAATAACGATTTATTTGCTAATACCTCACCAAATGTATATATCTTTTCAGTACTAACTAGATGAGACGCTAAAATTAAATCGCCGGCTTCTTTTAAGCTTTGTTCTTTAGATTCCACCACAATCGCGTCGGCTTTTTTAATTACCGAGTCATCAAGCTCACGTGTGGTCGGTAAACTAGAACCTACTGCAGCAATAAATACACCTGGCTTCAGGCTGTCACCGTTTATGATGGGGGTGACAGCACGCGTAGCGGTTACGATAATATCGGCACCATCCAGTGCCTGCTCGGGTGATGCCTGACACACATTAACCTGTAGCTGGTCTTGTAAATGTGCTGCTTTTTCAGGGTAAGGCTGTCGAGTTACTAGCGCTATTTGCTCAAAATCAAACGCATGTGCCATTTGCATTACGTGTTCTGTGCTCTGAGCCCCCAAGCCAAACACAGCCAACTTTTTCGGGCGCGTACACGCAAACTGCTGCGCCATCAGTACGGAACAGGCCGCCGTGCGCTTTTTTGTGATTTGCTGGGCATCTAACACCGCAAGCACCGCGCCCGTTTCAGTAGAAAACAAGATAATGACAAAAGTGAACCTACCTTGGATAGTGGTATAAACCTTAGCCCCTGCCACCCCTTGCATAGGTAAAACTGCCGCTAGCGTAGAGAGTTTTACTCCTTGCGCCTCGATCCGTTGCCGAGCTAACTGAGCCGCTTGCTGCTGCTCAAGCTCTATGAACGCAGCCGCTAAAACACGGCGGTTCACAGCGTCATCCGCTAATAAATGACAAATCTGGCGGTCAGTTAAGTAAATCATAAGCGCTAACTACCATTTCACCGTAATATTGCCATTCACAAAGGTTTGGCATGCCATTCTGAAGCCTTGTTCAATTTCCTCTGGACTCAGGTGCTTTTTTTCTTTGCCTTTTAGTGCGTCCGTATTTTCCAAGCCCTCTACAATGTGGCATTTACACGTACCACAAATGCCGCCCCCACACTTAAACGGAATACCGCCTCGTTCGCGAATCGATATGCGCAATAAATTACTGTTTTCAGGGGCATCCACCTTAAAGCCATCATTTGTTGCAAAGGTAATTTCAACCATTTTTACTCTCACATTAAATCTGACAAGGGATCAACTCCGCTTGAATAGAACCAAACTGCGTCAGGCCTTCTAGCTCTTTGAGGGCTTCTTGTTCGGTATCGAATTTTTCCATTTGGCGTGTGGGAATATTATTGACGGTGCCACCTTCCCCTTCTTCTGTAATGATGACGCGGGAGTTAGGCTCAATACGCGCTATGGAAAACACAGCTTTGGTTTGGTTGTAAAACTTATATTCGTAAGTGCTCAACACTGTTGTTCCAGAACCCGGTTCAGTTTTGTATTCACCGGGTTTACTTGTTAATACGATATACATGTCTTCTCCTAAACCAACTCATCCAGATCTTGTTCGACCTCAATGTCTTCGTTAATCCAAAGCTGGCACATCAAGCGATAGCCTTGCTCTAAGCGTTCGGTGCCTAACTGTTTTTTTTCCTTCCAGTTCGCTACAGGCAAATGCTCCGCACCTTTTAAAATACGGCAAGCGCATTTTGCACAACGCCCCATCCCGCAGCCGTAACGTAGGTGTGGAAAGGGAAACTGACGTATTCCCGCCCGAACGACTAAATTTGTGTTTTCTTTGACTTCGTCTTGAAAGACGTCGCCACCTTTATAAAACGTTACTAAGGGCATGAATTCACCTAAAATCAAAAATTCATCGGGTGGAGTAAATCGTCTTCATCCACGCTAGCGCCAGCTAAATAGTGTGCGCTTTAAACGCTCTCTACCACCGCCTGCTCATGCTGAAAAGTAAAAGCATCAGCATAAATAAAATCACTATCTGCCCCAATGGCTTTAAACTTAGTTTGCGCATCCGCGATCATGGCTGGTGCCCCACACAGATAAAACGCAAACTCAGAACCATCAGGGTGATCGGCACATACAGCATCCTGCACATAACCCACACGTCCCTGCCAACTTGGCTCCGGCTGTGATAACACCGGAATAAAACTAAAGTCAGATAAACGCTTGGCCCACGCAGTAAACTCATCAAATTGATACAAGTCTTGTTCGCTGCGCATACCCCAATACAAGGAAATAGGGGGACAATCCTCGTCATCAAGTAACGACTCTAAAATGGCACGTATAGGGGCAATACCTGTTCCTGTAGCCACAAAGATCAACGGACGCCAATCACGCGCTCGGTAATAAAAATTGCCTAAGGGCAGCTCAACCTCTAAGGGCTGTCCCACCGCTAGCTGGGGTAGTTGATGTTGTGTAAATAACCCCTGCTCCACCTCGCGAATAAAAAGGCGCAGCTCATTATTTTGCGCGGTGGCTGTTGCCATAGAAAAGCTACGTGCCCGTCCATCTTCAAGCTGGATATTCAGGTACTGCCCTGGTAAATACCTTGCACTGGTTAAGTTTTCACCTTGCAAACGCAGCTCTCGTACTCCAGGACACAACTCACGTACTGAACTAACGCGTAACGATAGGGCACGAGTCTCAGGCAAAATATCAATGTGGTTTGCCAAACTAATTTTGAGATCAGAATTCACCTGTGCCTGACACGCAGCAGCAAACCCTTCCGCGTGTTCCTCATCACTCACACTCATCGGCAAAAAGTCATCTTCGTAATGCACTTGTCCTTCAACTACTTTGATTCGACACGTGCCACAGCCACCAAACTCGCAGTCGCTATAAATACGTACTCCTTGGCGAGAAGCGGCTTCAAGTAACTTTTCCTCAGGGTTCACCTCAAATACGATCCCCGTTTCTATTACCTCTACCTGATATGCCATGCCCTGCTCCTGTTACTTTTTAATATCGGCTTGAACCAATACCTCAAAGCCTTGGCTAGAAAGCTCATCTGCCAATGCTTGCAAACCGGCCACACCCGCTTTGGTGTCTTGTTCACCGTTGCCACCACTGAGGCCAATGCCACCAACCACCTCTCCGTCAACCACTATAGGAAAGCCCCCAATAAACGCAGCAAACTTACCTTCGAAACTAAGCTGAATACCAAAGGCTTCATTACCAGGCAAAGCGGGACCATTAGGAGGGGTCGTAAACAAGTGCGTAGAACGCTTATGAGCCGCCGCAGTAAATGCTTTGTTCCAGGCTATTTGTGGACCCGTAATACGTGCACCATCCATGCGCTCCATCACAATAGGAAAGCCGCCCTCATCAACCACACAAACGGTTTCTAGCACGCCGATTTCTTTGGATTTTGCAATAGCAGCATCCACCATTAAACGTGCTTCTTTTTGTTCTAAACGTAAAATCTTTCTCATTGATTGATCCTTTTTTATAAGAATTGAACCGCAATAACTTGCGCTATCAGATACCTCGATACACGGTTTTTATTTGGGTATAAAACTCTAGTCCGGCCCGCCCTGATTCTCTAAAGGTAGAAGTGCTGGACTGCTTCAACCCGCCAAATGGTGCATTAATTAAATTACCTGTGGTGGTTCGGTTAATTTTGACCGTGCCTGCTTCAATCTCATTCACAAACCGGTGGGCGTAGCTAGGATTTTGCGTCACAATAGCGGCTGCCAAACCGTACTCTGTGTCATTGGCCTTTGCCAAAGCATCCTCATAGTCGGCAATTTCAATAACCGCCACTACGGGGCCAAAAATCTCTTCTTTGGCAATGCGCATGTCTTGAGTCACGTCAGTAAACACCGTAGGCAACACATACAAGCCGTTCTCAAATTCAGGCCCTTCTGGACGTGTACCGCCACACAACAATGTCGCCTCTCGTTTACCTATTTCTATGTATTCCAAGATACTATTTAGTTGAGACTCTGTTGCAATAGGGCCTAAATCACGGTTTTCTATGCCTGGGCCCAACGTCAAGGTGCGCACTTTTTCTACAAGTTTTTTAGTGAACTCTGCTTTGACTGCACTATGCACCAATACACGGCTCGTGCCCGTACACGCTTGACCACTCAAATTAAAACCGCCCTGCACAATTAAGCGCACCGCAAGGTCAAGATCTGCATCTTCCATCACAATAAGAGGGTTTTTTCCGCCTAGCTCCATTTGCAGGCGTGTAGTCATCTTGGCAGCTTTGGCAATTTGCTCACCCGCTGCAGTAGAGCCGGTAAATGAAATGGCTTTCACTGCTGGCGACTCCACCAAGGTGGGACCCACTGCCGAAGCACGTCCAGTGATGAAATTTAAAACCCCAGATGGTATACCTGCCTCATCAAACGCTTTAGTTAGGTAATAGCCGGTTAATGGTGTTTCAGAAGAAGGTTTAAACACCACGGTATTACCGGTAATCAACGCGGGTGCTATTTTTCTTGCTGGAATAGAGATAGGAAAATTCCAGGGCGCAATAACAGTGGCTACCCCCAATGGTTCACGCTGGGTATAAACCACCATCTGCGCGTCATCCTGAGGGAAAGTTTCACCGGTATAGGTCTGCCCTTCGACGGCATAAAACCGTAATGTTTGTGCAGAGCGTAAAACTTCGCCTTTACTTTGAGCCAAGGTCTTACCCTCTTCGCGTGTTAAGCCTAAAGCGATTTCATCCACATGCGCCTCTAAATAGGCTGCGGCTTTCTCGATGATCTGTGCCCGTTTTGAAATAGGCGTGTTTTTCCAAGCCAAAAATGCTTTTTGCGCCGCCTGCACCGCCGTCGCCGCATCTTCAGCAGTTGAGGCTTGAAATTGCCCCACCTTATCTGTGCTATCTGCCGGGTTGCCGTTCGGTGCTAAAGCCCCCGATTGGCTGGCAACCCATGCCCCATTGATGTAATTGTGAAAGACCTGATCCGTAATTAAACTCACTCTATCCCCCATCGAAGCTGTAGTAATGCAGTAGGGTAGCCACCTACCCTACGTAGCTGGTCATTTAAGCTGCTGCACCTAACTCTTCGAGGCTGATGCTTTCTTTGGCATAGTCGTTATATAAAGCAGTGGTGTAAAGCAAGCGCATTTCAGCACCAATTTCACAGATGCGTAAACAGCGCTGCTGTAACTCGACCGTATTGGCATGCTCTAGCACGATTTGATAACCGCGTTCCCCGTGGATCTCATCCGACACAATATGCAAATCAAAGAACTCGACCTCCTCATCCGTAAAACCATAGGTTTCACGTAGGGTTGGCGTTTGCTTGCGGTAAATAGAAGGGACTTGCGACTCTAAGCCCACCACTAAACCCGCTACAGCTACAACCGGATCTTCACGCATGGCCACGCTATAGCACCATGCCTGTAAAGCACGGGTGGTTGGGCTCATGTTATCGGGGTTTTCAATGCGCTCTCGGGTGGTACCGCAGGCTTCACCAAAACGAATTAACAAGTCGGTATGGCGATCGCCACCAATTTCCTCTTCGTACATATTGGCAAGCAAAAAATCTTTGGCTTCCTCGTATTCAGCTGGAGTGCGAGCGTATAAATACCCCAAGTAATCCGCAAACGGACCTACATAGTGGTAGTGGTTTTCAGCCCAACGCGCCAAATGTTCGCGAGTCAGCTTGCCTGTGGCCCACGCAATACTAAAAGGAGACTTGTTAGCACTTTTACCCTGAATTGCTTTTTCCAAGGCGGCGCGAAACTCATCGCGATCTAATAATTTCTGTTCCATGACCATTCCTTATTTCTGTCGGTGTATAAGCAAATACTCCAAGCATTAATGATCTATACCTGAAGCATTGATTAAATTGTATACAATCTACAAAAATAAGAACTAGGTACTATCCCTAAAAAAATGGGACCATATAGAAATGGTCCCATTTTCAAAAAGTAGCGTAAATCAATGTGTAATTAATGCGTTGTGAATGACTCGCAAAGACAAAAACCGTGGCTTGGTCTGATGAACCAAAGCATTAGATTTATAATTCAATCCCGTCAATTAAGGTACGTTTTACCGTGTGTAAGTGCGTACGCATACACTCAGCCGCCTCTTGAGGGTCGCGCGCCTGAATTGCCTGCAAAATAGCAGCATGCTGTTCGCTATAAAGCTGTTGATTCTTTGCACTAAGAGTTTGTCGTCGTAGTCGTCCCCACTCTGTTTGAGAACGAGCTACTGAGAGTACTCGGTAAAAATACTGCAGTAATTGGTTGTGCGTTGCATCACCAATACGTTGGTGTAATGCACTGTCCCATTGTTCCCATTCTTGAGGGCTTTGTGCCTGACGACCACGCTCCACTAAATCATGCATGCTATGAATGTCTTGAGTAGAAGCATGCATAGCAGCAGTTGCGGCAATGGCGGGCTCTAGCACCAAGCGCGCATTCATTAAATCAATAGGGCTACTGCCTAAAATTACAGCATCTGGCACAGCAAAGGATTCGGTCTGAGAAAACGCACTGTTTTCTTGGGGCCGAGACACATTAGGAAATGTGTTGTCCTCTACTATGGATGCAGATGTAGCTGGCGCTTGCTGTCCTTGTACTATAGTGCCCCGTCCGGGGGTACGCACAATACGACCTTGCGACTCGAGTTGGTTAAGCGCATCTCTTATGACACGGCGGCTTACTCCAAACTCGGCCGCTAGCTCACGCTCGGGCTTTAGTTTATCGCCCACGGGGGTCTGCGCTAAAAGCTCATGCAATAGAGCTAAGGCGTAATCGGCGCGTCGAGGTGTTGAAGAAGTTGTCATAAAAACCTAACGTAATAAAGTCTCTGTTAGAAAGCAGTAATCAACATATTTACTGCATTAAAAATTAAAAACCCTGCAAAAGCATAGCGCAGGTATTTGGGGTTAATCGCGTGTGCAATTTTAGAACCTATGGGGGCAAAATACCCTGTAACAGGGATAAGTATGGCAAAAGCCAAAAGGTTCACATAGCCAATGCTAAAAGGTGGCAGATTAGGATCCCCATAGCCCGAAGCAAAAGCCCCTATAGTGCCAGGCAAGGCAATAATTAAACCCACTGCAGCAGCTGTTCCCACGGCACGCCGGATAGGAAAGCGATAGTACGTTAACAAAGGCACACTAAGACTGCCGCCGCCAATTCCCATTATAGAAGACAAACTGGCAACAATAACGCCATATAAACCACGTAATACGCCACCAGGAAAGGTGGATTCAGAGCCTTCTTCGTATTGGGGCGAAAACAACATATATAAAGCCAATAAAAAAGTAACGGCTGAAAACACAAAAGTTAAAGTCAGTGATTTAATGGAGCTAAAGAAAAGCATTCCTACAATGGCACCAAAAAACAACCATGGTCCCCACCCTTTTAATAGCCCTATGTCAACAGCTCCTTTTTTATAATGCGCCCGCGAAGAGGACCAAGCTGTAACAATAATAGTAGATAAAGAGGTACCAACTGCCAGATGCATTCGTACCTCGGGACTAACATCCATTAGCGTAAAAAGATAAAACATGGCTGGGACCAGAACAATGCCGCCCCCAACCCCTAATAATCCGGCAATAATCCCTGCAATCACGCCTGCAACAAGCATAGATGCAGCAAATAACAAGGTGGTCTCCATCGTCATTTCCATTGGTATCTCTCTTTTGGTCAAAAAAACCAATGATACCAATCATGGAACCAAAAGCCAACTATTGTTTATCTGTTTGAAAATAGGCTGAAGCAGCGTTATAGACGTGTTGGGTAGCAAGCAAATTGGCTAACTCGGCATTGCCCGCAATCACAGCATTTAGAATTTGAGCGTGCTCCTCCCAGTTACTACGCACACGTTGTATATTGCTTGGTGCAAACAATAAGGTGGTACGGTCTCTGAAACTGGAACTAAGCTCAGCCAAAATACTGTTATCGGCCATGGTTCCTAGGTGATCATGGAACAATTTATTTAACTCTTTTAGCTCATTAAGGTCTTCACGTTTTAAAGCGTCTTGGCCCCGCTGCAAAATATCTTTTAAGACAGCAATGGTCTCCTCATCGCGCCGCATTGCAGCCAAACGAGCGTTCAACCCCTCTAGGGCCGCACGCACTTCCGTCATATTACGAGCACTGCTATCTGATAACACCGCAACGGATGCCCCGCGGCGTGGCTCGATGGTAACAATACCCTCGGCAGAAAGCTCTCGTAGAGCCTCGCGTACAGGAATACGCGATACCCCGAGGTCCTCGGAGAGCTTGCCCTCGATAAGCCTGTCGCCAGGTCTATACACACCATTTAAGATGTCTTCTCGAATACGGTCACGTACCAAGGCAAATAAGGGCGCATGTTTTTGACCTAGTTTAGCCGCTGATGTGTTGTTCATTATTTATTCCACAGCGCTTGAATCAGAAAACCTTCGTAATCAAGCTTAAAAGAATCAGTAGTATTCCAATTATAATACGTCTACGAAGCGATCACTAAATCAACGACTTAACTATCAAAATCACGCTGCTTAATCCACAAAAAACCAATAAAAACAAACGGATATTTTTAGGGCTTACCGCATGACGGGCTCGGCTTGAAAACTGAAAACCTAAATACATAAAGGGCCACAATGCCAAGCCCAAACGTAAATCTTTCCAGCCAAATAGACCAGCAAAAGCCAAGCTAAGAATAGATACCAAAGCACCCACAAATAAGGTACCTCCTAGCGATGGACGCAGTTGATCCGGTTTCAAACTTTGCATTGCAATTGCTAAAGCAGGAGCCCCCACAGAAGTCAATGTACCCATTACGCCAGACACCACCCCCAAACCACATACATTAGTTACTGTAGGCTTAACACGCATTCCTGACGCACTTAATAAAACAGCAATTAAAATAAAACCACCAAACAACAGCCCTAAACCTTGGCTAGAAAGCTGGGTCATCCCGATGGCTGCTAAAAGCGTGCCTGCCACGCGCCCTACCAACGCAGAATTAACAACTGGCATAACAATAGCGTGACGTTCTCGTACCGCCGCTAAAAACGACACACTCCCTCCTAGAACCAAAAGCGAACCAGGTACCATTTCCGGTGCAATCATTACAGCCACTGGTGCTGCAAGCATGGCAAAGCCCACGCCTCCTACTCCTTGTAAAAAAGCAGCCGTTGCCACAACGGCTGCCATCACGATGTAGGTCATCATTCCTACGCCCATAATCTGTGTGAAATCCATCATATAGATCCTTGCTAATAATAAAACTTGGTCCCTTTCAGGTTTGCTTTTGCATATGTGTCAATATATAGCTTTAGCAGCAAATAAAATATAGTATACAATTCATGGTGGCTAAATATGAATTTCTTTGCTTTTAGCAAAAGGCTTATCGGCAGATTACTACCGAGCAGTGCCACAACCACGCGGCTTACTTATTTTGACTGCCAAACACGCTTTAACACTTATTCATAAAGACGGAAAAGCACATGGTTTATAACAAAACAGCAAGAGGTAACAACTGGGCTATTTCTACTGGCAATGCTTTAGCTGCTCATGCTGCTAAACGCATCTTAACTAAAGGAGGCAGTGCCATTGATGCCGCTATTGCGGCAGATGCGGTCATGGGGGTAGTAGAGCCAATGGCGACCAGTATAGGCGGCGATGTATTAGCCATTGTGGTCGAGCCCAATAACGCACCTATCGCTTATAACGGCACAGGTCGCTCTCCCGCTTTATTAACAGCAGATAAAGTCAGCTTACTGCCAAATCAACGTATTCCTGAACGACACCCCTACAGTATTACCACGCCCGGAGCAGTGCGTGGTTGGCACGATTTACACCAACGATACGGTCAATTGGAATGGAAGACACTTTTTACAGATGCTATTTATCATGCAGCCAAAGGATTTAACGTTGCCGAGGTCTCGGCGCGGGAGTGGAAACTGTTTGATTTTGTCCTGCGCGTAGACCCCCATTGTGCTCAACTCTATCAAGCGGGCAACACCCCTAAAAAAGGACAAATCTATCAAAACCCAGACTTGGCTCATACCCTAGAGCGTATAGCAAATGAGGGTTACAAGGCTTTTTATGAAGGCAATATTCCTCATCAAGCAGAACAAGCCATGCTTGATGTGGGCGGTCTGTTACGGGCCTCCGATTTTGCTTTGCATGAAGGTTTTTTTTGCGCCCCTATTCAACTTGATCGGGCCGACTATACGTTTTACCAATGTCCCCCTAATACTCATGGGTGCGCTATTTTAAACGCCTTGGCAGCCATGCCATGGCAACTCAGCGAGCCATCACTATCGGATTCTTTGGCTTTAATTGAAGCCACACAAGACGCTTTACAAGATGCCGCAAAAACCGTTCATGACAGTGGCGGTAACACGGTGTGTACCGTTATTGTGGATGCCAACGGCATGGCTGTCACGCTAATGTCCAGTATTTTTAAGCGGTTTGGGGCAGGCTATGTGGTCCCTGGAGCAGGCTTTGTACTACAGAACCGAGGGTTTGGTTTTGCCCAACCTGGGCACCTTAATGGACCTGCACCACGCAAACGCCCCTACCATACTGTGGTGCCCGGAGCAGTCACCAAAGCAGGACAGTTTCATTTAGGCCTAGGTGTGGTGGGCGGTTTGATGCAGCCACAAGGACAAATTCAAATCATGCATCAATTGTTTAGACAAGGGATTCCTCTAGATCAAGCCATCGCCAATCCACGTTGGCGTATTGAAGGCGATCATTTATTGGCTCTAGAATCCTCAATGAACGAATCGCTTCAAGCCAGTATCCGAGCTGCTGGGTACAACGCTCCCCCTCAAGGAGTGGGTGATTTAGCAGGACGCAGTGATTTTGGAGGAGCCCAAGCCGTACAACGCTTAGATAGTGGTGAGCTTTGGGCAGTATCGGATCAACGCAAAGACGGCGCAGCACTAGCTGGATAACGTATGGTTGCTTCACGTGAAACAAAAAACGCCTCTAACGAGGCGTTTTTTTATTCTGGGGCTTTGGGAACTAATAAGGGAGCACGGCTTTGGGCATTGTTGCTTTCCACCATTTTTTGCAGCAACATCATAAATTGCTGTACCTCCTCTGGCGTTAAACCCGAGAAAATACGATTTTCTAAACGGTAAATGCCTTCTTTAGCCTCTTCAAGTAAAGCTGCGCCTGCGGCGGTTAAATGCAACATGCGTTGCCGCCGGTTGTTAGGGTCTATATCACGAGTTAATAGCCCCTTTTCCTCTAAGCGCAAAGCCACACTAGCAGCCGTAGAAGTATCTATAGCGACTAAGCCCGCTAAAGTTACTTGATCAATCCCACTGTGCTCTTTAAGAATACGCAACACAGCGTATTGAATAGGGGTAATGTGAGCGCCTAGCTCATCGTGAAATATAGAAGCAGCGATTTGATGGGCGCGACGCAGCAAATGCCCCGGTTGCATATATAAATGAGTCAATTGATGACGTTCAATCTTTTCTTGGCTCATAACCACTCTAAAAAAAGCAGACCAGTGTTTAGCTAGTCTGCCATGGCCCAGTTAGGCACGAACCTGAGCAATCAGCTCATCAAGAATTTGCAAGCACGTATCTAAATCCTCTTTGGAAATATTAAGTGCAGGCATAAAGCGTAATAAATTAGGACGAGGAGAATTAAGCAGCATGCCTTCAGGGCTACGATCTCGGGCGGCCGCTACTAACGCGGGGCCATCGTCGTTATCTAAGATTAAAGCACGCAGTAAACCTTGGCCGCGCTCGCCTTTAAAGCCCCACTTAGCACTTAATGCAAGCAGCCCATCAGATAACTGCTGCGCACGGTCGTTGACAGACTCCATAAAGCCAGGCGCGGTCAAGGTTTTCATGACCTCGACCCCTACTGCTGTCATCACCGGATTGCCGTTGTAGGTACCACCCTGATCGCCATGCTCGAAACATGACACCGACTCTTTAGCACATAAGGCTGCGAGCGGTACCCCTGCACCAATACCTTTGGCTAAGGTCATGATATCGGGCTCTATGTCAGAATGCTGATAAGCAAACAATACACCTGTACGCCCCATACCACTTTGCACCTCGTCTACAATCAGTAGCAAGCCTTTTTCATCACACAAAGCACGCAATGCTTGCATAAAAGCAGGATCAGCGGGGATCACACCGCCCTCGCCTTGGATAGGCTCAAGCATAACAGCAACCGTAGCCTCGTCGACCAGAGCACGCACGGATTCGATATCATTCAATTTTGCTTTAGGAAAGCCATCTACCTGTGGCGCAAAAATGGTGTCCCAACCTGACTTGCCAGAGGCCGACATGGTGGCCAAAGTGCGACCATGAAAAGAATGGTCAAAAGTAATAATTTTAAACGCACCCTGACGATTTTTTTGACCCCATTTGCGAGCTAGTTTGATAGCGCCTTCGTTTGCTTCGCCACCACTGTTTGCAAAGAAAACACGATCAAAACATGAGTTTTGAGTGATCAGCTTGGCAAGATCCATCATGGGCGCATTATAAAATGCAGGCGAAGGGTTCATCAGTTCGGCGGCTTGCTTGCACATAGCCTCCACCACATTTTTAGGGCTATGACCCAATGTGTTAACTGCCCAGCCTTGGATCATGTCCAAGTATCGCTTGCCATTGTGATCTTCGAGCCAAGAACCCTGGCCGCGCACAAAAACCAAATCTGGACGAGAGGTAATTTCCATTAGTGCATCTGCACCAACCTGATCAAATTGCATAACAGCGAACCCTGTAAAAAAGAAAACGTACTAGCCGCAACAGCTTTATAGAATAATTTTAGCGCATCAGCTCTGCTTTTGTGCGTATCTAAAATAAACCGTCTAAATTCAGTTGTTGGGGCGTGTTATCAAACACCACGCAGTCCGCCTCAGCGATCAACTTTGTGGCTCGAACCCCAACCAAACGTAAACGACGGTGACGAATCTCAGTACGACGCAAGTTCTGTCTAGCTGCATGCAATATGTCTTCACCATTTACCACCGGACGCTCTAGTGTAAGGTCACGCGTCAAAATGCTGAAGTCATCAAAACGTAGTTTAATGCCTATGGTTTGGGCTCTGAATGCTTTTGCACGCAAGTCTTGCTCTAGCTGTTGGCATATGCGCTCTAAAATCACACTTAATGTTTGGCGATCATGCTGCACATGCAAATCACGCTCAAATGTGCGCTCACGACTCATGGACTTAGGGTCTGAGCTTAAAATAATTGGCCGATGATCAATGCCTTGCGACACCTCTTTCAACCATTGAGCATAACTTAAACCAAATACCTCTTGTAATAAAGCAGGGTCAGCTCGAGCTATATCCCCAATAGTATGAATGCCTAGCTGGGTAAGTTTAATTTGTGATTTAGGGCCAATACCATTCACCTTTGCTACAGACAAAGGCCAAATTAAACGCTCTATGTCATCCTCATTAATAATACAAACCCCATTGGGCTTGTTTAAGTCTGAAGCTATTTTAGATAAAAGCTTATTTGGACTAATGCCTATAGAGCAGGTTAATTGAGTGGCATCCCATACGGCTTTTTGTAATTGCTGTGCCAACTCACTACTGCTTTGTTTTAATTCCGTTAAATCAATATATATTTCATCAATACCACGATTTTCTATGCGGTCCGAAATTTGAGCGATGGCTTGTTTAAATAAGCGGGAATAATACCTATAGGCAGTAAAGTCCGCAGGCAACAAAATAGCATGAGGAGCAAGTTGGGCCGCTTTCATCAAACCCATGGCCGAAAACACACCAAAAGCTCGCGCCTCATAACTCGCGGTGGTCACAACCCCTCGACCCGTATAGTCTCCTAAACGGGCGTATTGCCATGTGCCATCTGTGCGTTGTTTAGGTGCAGGCACATTTCGCCCTCCCACAACTAATACCGTGCCACGTAATTCGGGATAACGTAACAAAGCAACAGAAGCGTAAAACGCATCCATGTCCAGGTGAGCAATTCGTCGAGTTATTTGATTATCTATTGATATTTCTAAGCTCCACTTTATTTTTATATCATCTATGCTTAATGTTGACGCCTATTCCAAGCCAAGGCACTATGAAAATAATTACACTCGCTTACACACGCTTTAAAGGAGCAACCTTTATGCATAAAAAACTGATTATTGCAGCACTAACGGCCGCTTTATTTGTCCCTGTACTGGGGCAAGCAAAAACTCTGCGTTGGGCTAGTCAAGGAGACATTCTAACGTTAGATCCGCACGCTCAAAACGAAGGCATGACCATTGCTGCGAGCAGTTATGTATATGAACCGTTGGTTGATTATGATAAAGACTTTAATCTAGTGCCTTCTCTTGCGGTCGAGTGGCAAGCCGAATCGGATACTGTCTGGCGTTTTAAGCTACGCGAAGGTGTGAAGTTCCATGATGGCGCAGATTTTACCGCCGATGATGTGGTGTTTTCCATAAATCGTGCATTGGCACCCACCTCTAATTTTAAAGCGTATGTAAATGGTATCAAAGAGGTACGTAAAGTCGATGACCACACGGTAGAAATTGAAACCCAAGGGCCAAACCCTGTGTTATTACGTCAACTCACCAACGTTTTCATGATGAACAAAGCGTGGTCTGAGGCCAATAACGCCACCGCCCCCCAAGACTTTGCTAACCAACAAGAAACCTACTCTGCACGTCATGCCAACGGCACAGGTGCATACAAACTGGACTCCCGTGAAGTCGACATTCGTACTGTTTATGTAGAAAATCCCGAATGGTGGGGCAAAGACCAAAAACCAGGCAACGTAACGAAAATCGTCTATACCCCCATTAAACAAAACGCAACTCGTACGGCAGCTCTGCTCTCAGGCGAAGTCGATTTTGTACTTGATCCCCCTGCCCAAGATTTACAGCGCATTCAACAACAAGCCAAGGTGGTTGAGGGCAACGAGTATCGCACCATTTATATTGGTCTAGATCAAAAAAGCCCCGAACTAAAATACAGCTCTGTAAAAGGAAAAAATCCTTTTGCTGACCAACGTGTACGCGAGGCTCTTTATTTAGCTATAGATACTGAAGCCATTAAAAAGGCCGTAATGCGTGGCTCCTCCTCGCCTACCGGAACTATGGTTGCACCGCAGGTGCATGGTTGGACCGAAGAGCTCGCCAAACGTCCCGCCCCCGACTTAGAAAAAGCTAAAGCTCTCATTAAAGAAGCCGGCTACGAGCCAAATGAAATTAGCTTTACTCTAGATTGCCCCAACAACCGTTACATCAACGATGAGGCCATTTGTCAGGCTGTGGTTGGTATGTGGGCACGGGCAGGGGTAAAAGCATCTTTAAACGCTATGCCTCGTGCAACGTACTTTCCTAAAGTACAGTCTTACGACACCAGTGCGTATCTATTTGGGTGGGGTGTACCTACTTTCGATGCGCTCTACACACTCCAAAGCTTAATGCACAGCAAAGGCGAAGGTGCCGATGGCTCCTTTAACTTTGGAAATTATGAAAATGCGGAAGTGGATGCGCTAATTGACCAAATCAAAACAGAAACCGACGAGGCCAAACGCACCGATGCTATTCATAAAGTCTTAAAAATCCATGCCGATGAAGTGGGTCACCTCCCGCTCCACGACCAAGTTATCCCTTGGGCCATGGCTAAAAACGTGAACGTAGTGCACCGTGCAGACAACCGTCTAACCGCGCACTGGGTGACCATTGATTAATCACTAAAAGGATTGCGGGCTTAGGCTGATCGTCTAAGCCCACAAGTCGCCCCTATGTTGGTATTTATTATTCGACGCTTATTTCAAGCTGTACTGGTCATGTTGGCCGTCAGCTTATTAGCGTTTATTTTATTTAGATATATTGGTGACCCAGTCACCATTATGTTGGGCCAAGACGCCACAGACGCTGATCGCGCTGCATTACGTACTAGTCTTGGTCTAGATCAATCCGCTTTAGTCCAGTTTTGGCATTTTGTACAAAATGCTGTACAGGGCGAGTTTGGGCTTTCCTTGCGCCAAGGACAAAGTGTGTCTGAACTGCTCAAAGACCGCTTACCCGCAACGGTAGAGCTTTCAGTAGTGGCTGCTATCATGGCCTTAGTGGTAGGTTTGCCTTTAGGGGTCTATACCGCTTTAAAACGAAATGGGTTTATTTCTCAAGCCATTTTAGCGTTCTCCTTACTGGGTATCTCTTTGCCCACGTTTTTGATCGGTATTTTACTAATACTCGTTATGTCAGTGCAGCTAGGCTGGCTACCTAGTTATGGTCGCGGCGAAGTCACCTATATTGGTTGGTGGAGCACCGGCTTATTCAGTATCGATGGCTGGCGTCATCTTATTTTGCCTGCTATTACGCTTTCACTCTTTCAGCTCACCTTAATCCTGCGCTTAGTTCGTTCAGAGATGCTCGAAGTCTTGCGTACCGATTACATTAAATTTGCCCGAGCCCGTGGTCTTAGCCAGCGTGCCATTCATTTTGGTCATGCTTTGAAAAACACCATGGTCCCTGTCATTACCATTACTGGCCTACAGTTAGGTGGCATCATTGCTTTTGCCATTGTCACTGAAACCGTTTTCCAATGGCCGGGTATGGGTTTACTCTTTATCCAAGCCGTCCAATTTGCTGATGTGCCTGTCATGGCAGCATATCTTTGCTTAATTGCGCTGGTTTTTGTCTGTATCAACTTAATTGTGGATTTATTGTATTTTGCGGTCGACCCTCGTTTACGTATTAGCATGAATAGAGGTGCCCAATAATGAGCCGCTTAGCACACTTTTGGGATAGCGATCTGGCTTGGTCATGGCGGCATTCTCCCGTAGCTATATTTGCTACTTTAATGACCTTAATACTTTTTGTGGGTGCTTTTGGTGCACCATGGATTGCGCCGCATAATCCATTTGATTTGGCCTCGGTTAATCTTATTGATGCTCTATTACCTCCGGCATGGGAACAAAACGGCCTTAGCACCTATTTACTGGGCACCGACAGCCAAGGACGCGATCTATTATCATCACTCATGTATGGCACCCGTATCTCCCTCATGATCGGGTTTGCCTCCGTTTTTTTATCCATGGTGGTAGGGATTGCCTTGGGCCTTATTGCCGGTTATGCCGGTGGCCGTATCGATGCTTTTATTATGCGCGTTGCAGATGTGCAGCTATCTTTTCCCGCCATTCTTATTGCTTTGCTTATTGATGGTGTAGCTCGTGCCGCTGTGCCGCAAAACCTGCTTGATGTAATTGCTTTCCCTGTTCTGGTTGGGGCTATTGCACTAGCCGGCTGGCCGCAGTACGCCCGTACTGTACGGGGTTCTACTTTAGTAGAAAAAAACAAAGAATACGTTCAAGCAGCTAAAGTTATTGGGGTATCGGGCTCTAGAATTATGTTTAGCCATGTCTTACCTAACGTATTGGGTCCAGTACTAGTTCTGGCAACAGTGCATTTGGCTACCGCCATTATCACCGAAGCCACCTTATCCTTTTTAGGTGTAGGGGTACCACCCACTTCCCCTTCTCTGGGCACACTAATACGTGTTGGCAATGATTTCCTTTTTTCTGGTGAATGGTGGATCACCATTTTTCCGGGACTAGTATTAATTCTGCTAGTTCTTTCTGTGAACTTACTTGGTGATTGGTTGCGCGATGCGCTTAACCCACGACTGAACTAATATGAGCGCCTTACTCGAAGTCAAACATCTTAACGTTGAGTTCCCCACCCGTCGTGGGGTTCTCACCGCTTTAAACGATGTCTCTTTCCATATCAATAGCGGCGAGGTTTTAGGCGTAGTCGGCGAATCTGGTGCAGGCAAATCCCTGACGGGTAGCTCTATTATTCGCCTGCTTGACCCACCAGGTCGTATTGCTAGCGGGGAAATCCATTTTAATGGCAAACGCATTGATAATTTGCCCGAAGAGCAAATGCGTCAGCTACGAGGCAAAGAAATTGGGGCTATTTTCCAAGATCCCTTAACCTCACTCAACCCTCTTTACACGGTGGGTCAACAATTGGTTGAAACCATTCAAACCCACCTCAGTCTCAGCCAAACACAAGCCCAAGAACGCGCTATAGAGCTGCTTGAATCCACTGGTATTCCAGCAGCACGCGAACGCATTAACCACTACCCCCATCAGTTTTCTGGGGGCATGCGGCAACGGGTGGTTATTGCCTTAGCCTTGGCAGCTGAACCAAAGCTGATTGTGGCCGATGAGCCCACCACGGCTTTAGACGTATCCATCCAAGCCCAAATTATCGACTTACTGAAAAAACTCTGTAAAGAGCACGGTACTTCGGTCATGCTCATTACGCATGATATGGGTGTAATTGCCGAAACCGCAGACCGTGTTGCCGTTATGTATGCAGGACGCATTATTGAAGTAGGTCCCGTACAAGACGTAATCCAGCGCCCTTTGCATCCTTATACAGCCGGACTCATGCGTTCTATTCCTGATATTCACCGCAATTTATCGCGTTTAGAACAAATTCCAGGCAGCATGCCGCGTTTAAATGCGATTCCTCCAGGCTGTGCATTTAACCCTCGTTGCAAAGAGGTGATGCCACGCTGTCAAATCGAACGCCCTGAACTGATCACCATCAAAAATCGCCAAGTTGCCTGTTGGCTGCATGAAGGAGAGCCAGCATGAGCACCCCCTTAGTTAAAGTCACTGATGCTGCACGCTATTTTGATGTGTCACCGTCTTGGTTAGATCGTGTTATTTACCGTAAACCTCGTGTGTTACTACATGCCGTGGATGGTGTTAGCTTCACCTTAAATAAAGGCGAAACCTTAGCACTGGTGGGCGAGTCTGGTTGCGGTAAATCCACAGTTGCTCGATTACTAGCGGGTTTATATGGCTTAACGCGCGGTAGCATTCATTTTGATGGCATGGACTTAGCTGCCATGAATCCCAGTCAAAAACATGCTATGCGCCGTCGCTTGCAAATGATTTTCCAAGACCCTTACGCCAGCTTAAATCCACGTTGGCGTGTGGGTCGAATTATTGCCGAACCGCTTAAAACCCACACCCAACTTTCTGCCCAAGAGCAAGCCGATCGAGCAGGACAGTTACTCGAACAGGTTGGCCTCAACCCCGCCGATAAAAACCGCTACCCGCATCAGTTCTCAGGCGGACAGCGTCAACGTATTTCCATTGCACGAGCACTGGCCTTAAACCCCGAGTTCATCGTGTGTGACGAACCCACCTCTGCCCTAGATGTATCGGTACAAGCTCAGGTTTTAAACCTCATGAAAGACCTGCAAAGTACCTTAGGCCTCAGTTATTTATTTATTTCTCATAACTTAGCTGTGGTACATCATGTAGCAGACCGGGTAGGCGTTATGTATTTAGGGCGTATTGTCGAAATAGCTGATCGCGACACCTTATTCAAAACCCCACGTCATCCCTATACACAAATGCTCTTAGGCGCTATTCCCGACATGACCGGCTCTGGTAAAGCGCGTATTCCTGTAGCAGGCGAGGTGCCCAACCCTTTAAACCCTCCTTCTGGCTGTACATTTCATCCTCGTTGTCCTTTAGCCAACGAGCGCTGTAAACAACAAAAGCCTGAACTGCTTATGCAGGGTAAAACCCAAGTGGCTTGTCATGCCGTCGAAGAGGGTCGCGATTAAAAAAAGCACTATTGGCTAACCCCAATAGTGCTTTTTAGCTGTGCTGCTGCGTAGTAATTACGAGGCAAACTGATTTAAATGGCACGACAAAATATCGGCTATGGCGTGATCATTTAAACCACGAGCTCGTAAATCAGCCGCCAAAGCCTCTACATCCACATTAACGACTTGACGCTGAGCACCGTTTGGGCGCTCTTCACGTTTGATGCGAAAGTTATACGGATGCTCTGGCGTTGCATACACCTGATAGCTCATGACCTCGTCCACATTATTTTGAGCATCAAAAGTCAATACCACCGGCTCAATATCAAAAATCTGAGGAGTATCAATGTATTCGGTGGCACAAATAATGACTTGGTCACCTCGTTGACACGTGCGTGCAGCCGCCCCATTTAAAATACAGCAACGAGAACCTGGTTTGCCATAAATAACATAAGTAGAAATACGTGCACCGCTGTCTTTATTCCAAATATCCACAAACTCCATAGGCAAAATGCCTGCTTGTTCGCAAATTTCAGGGTCTAAGGTGATGGAGCCGTGATAATTTAAGTCAGCACCAGTAATAGTAATACCGTGCAACTTGGCTCGAACAATTTTTTTCATGAAAAATACACTTAATAGATAAAAGCAGAATTTGCTTTAATTATACGAGCTTATACAAACTCGACCTATGTTCGTTTACCTATTTCACCACATTCACTCTATTGCGTATGTCTAAATAGTTAAACGGATTGAAATCCACCTCGTTGCTTTTAATCTAGTGCCCTATGACCCCTATACTCATCAGCGCCTGTTTACTAGGCCAACCGGTTCGTTACGATCACAGCCATAAACAGATGGATCATGAACTGCTCCGACGTTGGCGTAAAGAAGGCCGTTTAATTCCTATTTGCCCAGAAGTGGCTGCAGGCCTACCCACCCCCCGACCACCTGCCGAAATACAAAACAAGCGCAATGGCGAGGACATTCTGCACTTTCAGGCACGCATTGTGGATCAGCACCACAACGACTTAACTACGTTTTTTATGTCTGGCGCACAGTTAGCCCTCGAACTAGCTCAACACCATCAAACGCCGATAGCTATTCTTAAAGAAAGCAGCCCATCGTGTGGTAGTTCTCGTATTTACGATGGTTCATTCACAGGTTCCACTATTTCTGGCATGGGTGTTACAGCCGCTTTATTAACACGTCATCATATTCGTGTCTTTAATGAACACCAACTCGAAGAGGCTGCCGTTTTTTTAGCCCATTACGAAGCGTAGCGCTTTTTTAAAAATTTCATCTGTATCAAAAACAATAGACACGCTATGCTTAACAAACTGGATTTGTTTTTTTTTCTTATTGTATTAACCCCATGAATTACTTCGCTCTTATTAATTACATTGCTGTGATGTCTGTTACCCCAGGGCCTAACAACCTTTTGATTACAGCCTCTGGGGTTAATTTTGGTCTAAGGCGCACGCTACCTATGTGTTTTGGGGTTAGCATAGGCTGTGCTATTCAATGTTTAATTGCTCTTAGCACCTTTCATCTTTTATTCAGTTGGATCGAAGAACTTCGCTTTCCCTTAGCTCTAGTTGGCTGCAGTTATTTGTTATGGCTTTCTTGGGCCTTATATCGCTCTTCTAATACAGAAAGCAAAACCCAGCTGCAGCAACAACCCATGGGTTTTTGGCAAATGGCTTTATTTCAGTGGGTCAACCCAAAAGCTTGGTTGATGGCTATTAATATTGCTATTTTATTTAGCTCAACTAACGCTAGCTGGGGGCACTATTTCAGCATTGCATTAATTAACTCTTTGACTAACTTTCCATGTATTTTTATTTGGGCGGCGCTAGGTTCTAAGCTAAAACGCTTTCTCCAAGAACCTAAACGCCTGCAGATTTTTAATGGTTGTATGGCGTTATTGATGACATTTACTGCTCTTTGGCTTTTAGCTGATGAGGCCATCTTCTTTCTCGACACCCATCCCATTATTGCAGCCAAACTCGTTTACTAGCGTCTGGCTCGCCCTAAAAAAATAAGATTTGCTGTTCAGCTGTTCAATCTGGGTGTTCCATGTGAAACCTCGCTTTACAGTATAGAGAGCACAACAACAAACCCTCTTTTACAATTAAAAACGGACCGCTTTTTTAGCGGTCCGTTTTGTATTTCTTTTTAATTAAATTACCTAACTAATAAAGAAACTCACTTCTATTACACATCAATATTTCCGGCTTGCAGCGCATGCGTTTCAATAAAAGCACGACGTGGTTCCACTTCATCACCCATTAAGGTGGTGAAAACCTGATCTGCAGCGATGGCGTCTTCGATTTGAACACGTAATAAACGACGCACAGTAGGATCCATGGTGGTCTCCCATAGCTGCTCGGGATTCATCTCACCCAAGCCTTTGTAACGTTGTTTACTTACACCACGTTCGGCTTCAGCACGCAACCAATGAACCGCATCACGGAAGTCTTCAATGGCGTGCTCTTTACGACGCTCACCTTCACCACGCATCACCTTGGCACCCTCTCCTACTAGGCCCAAGAAAGTCTGACCAGCACGTTTAAGCGCCAAGTAATCAGCACTAAGAATAAAAGTTTTATCAAACACACTGACGCGGATATTGCCATGGTGTAGACGACGTACTACCACTTGCCACATTTCTGTGTCTTCATTTAGCTCAGCATCCACCTTTACTAAATGCGGATTGGCTGGATCTACCAACGCATCGGCTAAAGACTGGGCCGACTGTTGAGCCGACTGCTCTGAGCTCAAGTCAATTTGCACCCCTTCGGCTACAGCCGACAACGCTTCACTATCAAATAAGCGCCCTAAACGTGCAATAACCTGATCGGCCAACACATACTGACGAATCAATTCCTCGAGTGCATCACCGGTAATAAGCTCGGCACCTTCGCTAGGTAAAACCGCAGCGTCTTTGACGGCTAAGCCCAACATAAACTGAGCTTCCTCTGCGTCATCTTTAAGATAGCGCTCATCACGACCTACTTTTACTTTGTAAAGAGGAGGTTGGGCAATGTAAATATAACCGCGCTCTACTAGCTCGGGCATTTGACGGTAGAACAAAGTCAACAAGAGGGTACGAATATGTGCCCCATCCACGTCCGCATCCGTCATGATAATAATACGGTGGTAACGCAGTTTTTCTATGTCGAAATCTGGCCCAATACTAGTACCCAATGCGGTAATCAGCGTAGTAATTTGTTCACTAGCAATAAGGCGATCAAAACGGGCTTTTTCTACGTTCAGTACCTTGCCTCGTAAGGGAAGAATAGCTTGGAACTTACGATCTCGGCCTTGTTTGGCTGAACCACCCGCCGAGTCCCCTTCGACTATATAAAGCTCAGATTTAGCTGGGTCTTTTTCCTGACAATCGGCTAGCTTACCAGGTAAGCCTGCGCCCTCGAGCACACTTTTGCGACGAGTGACCTCTCGGGCTTTACGAGCGGCCTCACGCGCACGTGCCGCCTCTACGATCTTATTACACACCGCCCGTGCATCGGCTGGGTTCTCTAATAACCAAGTTTCTAAGGTACGGCTTACAGCCTCTTCAACAGCAGGACGAACCTCGCTAGAGACTAGCTTGTCTTTGGTTTGACTACTGAACTTAGGTTCTGGGACTTTGACGGACAACACACACGCTAGGCCTTCACGCATGTCATCGCCGGTAGTGTCAACCTTGGCGCGTTTTGCTATGTCGTGGTCATTGATGTATTTGTTTAATGCCCGCGTCATAGCAGCACGCAAGCCTGTCAAGTGACTGCCCCCATCGCGCTGTGGAATATTATTCGTAAAACACAGCACGTTTTCTGCGTAGCTGTCGTTCCATTGCATAGCAATCTCAACGCCAACTAAAGTACCACCTGCTTCGGACTCGGTTGTGACCGAGAATACATTCGGGTGTAATACTGTTTTGCCTTTGTTGATGTACTCCACAAAACCTTTTACGCCACCCAAAAAGGCAAAGTCTTCTTCTTTACCTTGGCGCTCATCCACTAAACGCACTTTAACGCCGTTATTTAAGAACGACAGTTCACGTAAGCGCTTGGCTAAAATTTCATAGTGATAATTAATATCAGTGAAAATCTCGTAATCGGCTAAGTAACGCACCAAGGTACCGCTTTGATCGGTATCGCCTACTACAGATAAAGGTGCCTCGCGCTCGCCTCGGGAAAAACGTAATGAGTGCTCTTTACCATTACGCCAAATAGTAAGCTCTAACCACTCTGAGAGTGCGTTTACACATGAAACCCCTACCCCGTGCAAACCGCCCGATACTTTATAAGAGTTCTGATCGAATTTACCCCCTGCATGCAGTTCGGTCATTACGATCTCTGCGGCACTACGCTGCTCTTCATCATCACGGTGAATATCGGTGGGAATACCGCGACCATTATCACGTACAGAAATGCTGTTATCCGCATGAATAGTGACCACAATATCATCACAATAGCCGGCTAACGCTTCGTCAATTGCGTTGTCAACGACCTCAAACACCATGTGATGTAAGCCTGTACCATCGGAGGTATCACCGATGTACATGCCGGGGCGTTTACGAACCGCCTCCAGGCCTTTAAGCATCTTAATTGAATCCGCACCGTAGTCGGGTTGGTTCGTTGTAGTTTGATCTGACATGTATTTATATTACCTGTAGTGAGTCATGCAGCTAGAGCTGTTCTAGCTAAGCGTAGGCGTTCAAAGAATCACGTTCTTTTAAATACGCATGGGCATAACTACATATTTGAAAGCATCTTCTTCGGGTAGAGTTACCAATACCGACGCATTAGAATCCGGCTGTACTGACCAACGAATATCGGTGGTTTTTGTATTTGCTAGAACATCCAGTAAATAGCTAACGTTAAAGCCCACATCTAAGGACTCAAACGCGTAATCTACCTCGAGCTCTTCTCGTGCCTCTTCTTGCTCTGCATTCGATGCTGAAATTTTCATTTGGTTTTCACCTAACTGAATACGCACGCCACGTAATTTATCAGTGGTGAGAATAGCCGCGCGTTGTAGGCTGCCCTGCAAGGCCTCGCGGTTCATCACAAAGTGACGAGTATAAGATGTAGGGATCACACGGGTGTAATCGGGAAACTTGCCCTCGACCAGCTTGGTGATTAGCTCGACCCCATCAAAGTTAAAACGCATTTGACCTGCGGCCACCTCGACCTGTACAGGCGAGTCAATATCGTCGAGTAAACGCTGCATTTCCAATACAGTTTTACGTGGCACAATAACTTCGTGCTTGGCTTCAATGCTTTGCGCCTCGGTGGCATGGTGTGCTAGACGGTGACCATCGGTAGCAACCGTGCGTACCATGCCTGGCTCAAACACAAAAAGCATACCGTTTAAATAATAACGAATGTCTTGTTGCGCCATGGCAAAGTGCACGGAATTTAACAAATGCTTGAGTGATTTTTGCGCTAAAGCAAAAGACACATCCCACTGAGCAGGCTGAACGAGGGTAGGGAAATCGTCTGCTGCCATGGTTTGTAAAGCAAAACGGCTACGTCCTGATTGTACTAAAAGCTTGTTGTCTTCTAGAGTTAAGGACACCTCACCACTGCTTGGTAGCGCACGCAAAATATCTAATAGCTTGCGTGCTGCCACTGTAGTTGAAAGCATAGAATCCCCTACCCCAAAATCAGCATGAGTAGTGATTTGCACCTCGAGATCTGTAGCAATAAAGGACACACGGCTGCCTTCTTTGCGCAACAGAATATTAGCCAAAATAGGCAAAGTATGACGACGCTCTACAATGCCTACAACAGTGGTTAAAGGCTTAAGCAGCGCATCGCGCGAGGCTTTTACAAGTAGCATAGTTATCCTTTTAATGTTTGTTCTAACACATGAAGTGAGTGATTGAGTTCATTGTCTGAGCGACGCGCTTCAGCAATCTTACGCACAGCATGTAATACGGTGGTGTGGTCACGTCCACCAAACAAATCGCCAATTTCCGGTAAGCTTTTTTGGGTTAGCTCTTTAACCAAATACATTGCTATTTGTCTAGGCACGGCAATATTGGCTGGACGCCGTTTAGAGTACATGTCCGAAACTTTTATTTTATAAAAATCGGCCACGGTCTTCTGAATATTTTCTACAGAAATCTGCCCGTTCGACATAGAAAGCAGATCTTTCAGTGCGTCTTTACAAATATCTACTGTCAGCTCGGTTTGCTCATGAAAGCGAGCATACGCCGCCACTGTACGTAGCGCACCTTCGAGTTCACGTACATTGCTACGTAAGTGCTTAGCTATAAAGAAAGCCACCTCTTTAGGCATCACCATGCCGTCATTTTGGGCTTTACGCAAAAGAATGGCGACCCGCATTTCTAGCTCGGGCGGCTCGATTGCTACCGTCAGCCCTGAGTCAAAACGTGAGATCAACCGACTTTCTATATTTGACAGCTCTTTGGGGTAGGTGTCGGAAGTAATAATAATCTGCTTACGCTGTGCCACCATGGCCTCAAAAGCGTAAAAAAATTCTTCTTGGGTGCGGTTTTTGCCAGCAAAAAACTGAATATCGTCAATCAACAGTAGGTCTAACGAGTGGTAATACTGTTTAAACTCGTCAAAAGCTTTACGTTGATAGGCTTTGACCACATCAGATACATATTGGTCTGCATGCACATAACGCACTTTAACGCCCCGCCCTCGGCTAATAAGGGCATTGCCTACCGCATGAATTAAATGCGTTTTACCTAAGCCAACTCCGCCGTATAAAAACAATGGGTTGTAAGACGTGCCCGGATTTTCAGCGACTTGAAGCGCCGCAGCCCGTGCAAGTTGATTCGCTTTACCCGTTACGAAATTATCAAAGCTAAGGTCCGGATTTAAACGCGACTGCTCTGAGGGCGCAGCTTGTCGCGGTGTGCTTACAGGACTAGGTGTTGTATAAACAGTAGGAATTGCGTCCTGCTGTTCTAGGTCGGCACTATGCTCTTGCTGTCTAGCCTGCTGCAAGCCCTGGGCTGTTACCATAGGCTGTGGGGCTGCTGTAGATTGAGCCAGTTCCAGCTGGAGCTCTATAGGACGCCCAAACCACTCACTAGCAATGTCTTGGATACGGTGTGAAAAGTTTTTACGTACCCAGTCTAGTTTAAACCGATTGGGCGCAGACATCCGCAGCACGGCGGTATCCTCTTCGAACTCTATAGGCTCTAGAGGCTTAATCCACGCACTGATTTGCTGAGGAGGTAAATCCTGCTCTAGACGTTGTACACAAGAAAGCCAAAAATCGTTCATTTTTTTCACTATAGTAAACCTTAATTCTACCTCTACTCCACAGACTTATCCACAACCCCCGTGTTTTTATCCACAGCCTCTTTGCTTAGACTCTGTAGTCGCAAACCTACCTCTTTAAGATAAAATGCGCTCTAACCCTACTGTTTTGGCCTTTTACTATTGACTAATCAGGTAAAACTTGCTGAAATGATAGTCTTTTGTAGATTTTCTGTTGCCAGAAACCTAGTTTTGTCGTCAAACCGCTTTTTAGATTGGCTTTTAAAGTGTCTTTAAAGGTTTTACGCGAGGGGCTTAGGTTTGGTCTTTTAGGCGTTATCTGGCGGCACTTTTATTTGTGGACTAACCATGAAGCGCACATATCAACCATCAGTTACCCGTCGCAAACGCACGCACGGTTTTCGCTTACGTATGAAAACCCGTGGCGGCCGTGCCGTACTAAACGCTCGCCGCGCCAAAGGCCGCAAGCGTTTAGCTGTTTAACCGGCAGCAGGTGCCTTTGGGCACATACTGGACAGGTCGCATCAATCTAAATGCGTACTGACTATCCAGCCTCTGCACGACTACATCGCCCCTCCGAATACGCTTCTGCCCTAAAAGGCAGACGTATAGCAAGAGGGGCTTTGTTTGTTGTCAACACACCACGTCAATCTTCAGCAAACGCTGACTCTGCTCGGTTAGGTTTGATTATTCCTAAACGCCTTGCGGCACGAGCTGTAACGCGCAATACCATTAAACGAGTAATACGCGAAGCCTTCCGTTTACAACGTCCGTATCTACCTCCTAACGATTTTGTAGTTCGCTTGCACTCTAAAGTGCCGAACCTATCATTGCGGCAGTTACGTATTTTGGTGCGAACGGAAATAGACAGCTTGTTCCAAAGGGCCAGATAGTGAAAACCATCTTAATAGGCTGTGTACGTTTTTACCAAATAGCGATTAGCCCTTGGTTGGGTCGCAATTGTCGCTACTTACCTACGTGTTCAGCCTATACTATCGAAGCCATTGAGGTACATGGTGCTCTACGTGGAGTCTGGTTAGGCATTAAACGCATTGGTCGCTGTCACCCTTGGGGGCATAGTGGCTATGACCCCGTCCCCCCGAAAAAGCACTAATTCTATTCACCTTTACATCCAAGCCCGCCTATAAAACTTGATTAACAGCGTTTTAGGTTTTTTGGCTTGCTTAAACTTTGCATAACAGGCGCTATGGACATTCGACGCACCATCCTCTGGATGATCTTTTCCTTTTCGCTCCTGCTACTCTGGAATAACTGGCAAGAGCACAACGGCAAACCTTCCTTATTTGCCAGCACTCCTGTTGACCAAGAGCAGTCGCAATCTACTACAACAGCCTCTGCTGATGTTTCTGTACCGCAAGCCGCAGCACAGACATCAACGGCCCCCGAGTTGCCAACCAGTCAACCTACAGCTTCTGAGCTTGTTACTGTTAGCTCTGATGTATTAAAGCTTGAGTTTGATACGGTAGGTGCACAACTCGTTCATGCCGAGCTGCTTAAATTTGCAGTTCCCGGAGAGCCTGACAAACACATGGTGCTGTTGGATGACTCCACGTCCTCAGTTTACCTTGCTCAAAGCGGTGTAATTGGGGCACCTGCAGGCCAAGCCTACCCCACTCACCTTACACCTTTTAGCTTATTATCCCAGCAAACTAATGCCAGTACCGGTGATCTAGAAATTGTTTTTGAGGCCACCTCAGACGAGGTACGCGTACTTAAAACATACACCATCACCCAAGGCAGCTATGACATCCGGGTCGCTACCCAAGTTGAAAACTTAGGCACCAGCGCTATTACCCCGTCTATTTATTTACAGCTTACACGCGACGGCAATAACCCGCCCGATACATCCAGACTGTATCGTACTTTTACGGGTCCAGTGGTTTACTCTGAGGCAGACAAATTCCAAAAAATTGGTTTCTCAGACATCGACAAAAATAAAGCCAAGTACACCACAGCGAGCCCCGATGGTTGGGTTGGCATGGTCCAGCACTACTTTGCTACCGCCTGGGTTCCTGCCCAAGGTGTAGAGCGTACCAACCAAGTATTACGTGTGGCTGATAATCTCTATGCGGTGCGCACTATTTACCCAATTGGCACCATTGAGCCCGAGCAATCTGTCACTGTAGAAGCCGACCTTTGGGTCGGTCCTCAAGACCAACAGGCTATGGCTCAAGTAGCTAAAGGTTTAGATTTAGTAGTGGACTATGGCTGGTTAACTATTTTATCCAAACCCCTATTTGCTATTTTGACATGGCTACATGGCATCATTGGCAACTGGGGTTGGGCTATTGTGCTCTTAACCGTACTCATTAAATTGGTGTTCTATCCTTTATCCGCCGCTAGCTATCGCTCAATGGCCAAGATGAAGCAAGTTACTCCACGCATGCAAGCCATTCGTGAAAAGTACAAAGATGACCGTGTTAAACAAAATACGGCCATGATGGAGCTCTATCGCAACGAGAAGATCAACCCTCTTGGCGGATGTTTACCCATGGTGGTGCAAATCCCAGTGTTTATTGCACTGTACTGGGTTTTGCTTGGCAGCGTTGAAATGCGCGGCGCACCTTGGATTTTATGGATTCAAGACTTATCAGCTCGTGATCCATGGATGATCTTGCCTGCGATTATGATGCTCACCATGTTCTTGCAAATTCGTTTGAACCCCACACCTCCCGATCCATTGCAAGCTAAAGTCATGATGCTTATGCCATTGGTATTTGGTGGCATGATGTTCTTCTTCCCAGCTGGTCTGGTCTTGTACTGGGTGGTTAATAATGCGTTGTCCATTGCTCAGCAGCAATACATCACTCGCAAAATAGCAAACGAAGCCACAGCTAAACAAATCGGATAAAACTCTTTATCTGCAGTAAAAAGCCTCTGTGTCTATTAAACACAGAGGCTTTTTTATTTATCGTGCAAGTCCTAAAACCTCTGTGAAAAACACAGCTAATGCTATGATGAGAGTTCTTTATTCTTCTCGCTTTTTTACGATCTAGGCTTAGATTTCTCACAGAAAACAACGCATAAGCCTTGCCTTTTTGATGTCTATGAGCCGTTCTTCTACCTCTACTCCTATTGCCGCTATTACCACAGCCCCAGGCCGTGGTGGCATTGGCATTGTGCGCCTATCAGGTTCCGATCTTAAACCATTTATACAGGCTTTTTTCGGCCAAGACCTAAAGGCGCGTCACGCACATTATTTACCTTTTAAAGACGCCACAGGCCAAGCTATAGACGAAGGCATAGCTTTGTTTTTCCCCGGTCCAAATTCCTACACCGGAGAAGATGTGCTTGAGCTACAAGGACACGGGGGTACCGCTGTTTTACGTCGTGTGCTTGCACGTTGTTTTGAAATAGGCACATCGCTTGGCTTACGACACGCCACACCAGGCGAATTCACGCAGCGAGCCTTTCTAAATGACCGTCTAGATTTGGCTCAAGCCGAAGCCGTCGCAGACCTTATTGACGCCTCCTCAGAGGCAGCAGCCAAAGGGGCCATGGCTTCCCTAAGCGGTGCGTTTTCTCAACAAATTAACGCCTTAGCCGATCGCATTATTCATCTACGCATGTTGGTTGAAGCCACCCTTGATTTTCCCGAAGAAGAAATTGATTTTCTAGAAAAATACCAAGCAGCAGATCAACTGCAAAGTATAGACGACGATCTTCAACTGCTACGACGCCAAGCCAAACAAGGCCAGGTCATGCGAGACGGTATGCATGTGGTATTAGCAGGGCAACCTAATGTGGGTAAATCCAGCTTGTTAAATGCTTTAGCAGGCGATGATATTGCTATTGTGACAGACATCGCTGGTACCACTCGCGATCGCGTTACCCAGTTAATTCATATCGAAGGCATACCTATTCATATTGTGGATACAGCAGGTTTACGGGATACCGATGACACAGTAGAAAGCATTGGTATTGAGCGCAGCTGGCAGGAAATAGCAAAGGCCAATGTGATTCTGCATTTATTAGATGCGCGTCATCCAGATGACACTTCTGACCAAGCCATTATGTCTAAGCTGCCTGCTAACACCCCCACCTTACAAGTATTTAATAAAACCGATTTATTAACTCCATCGTCGAACCAACCAATAAACGATAATGAGAATCAATTACATATATCGGCTCAAACAGGGCAAGGTTTAGATGAACTACGTCAACGCTTATTGCATATAGCCGGTTGGTCTCCACATACCGAATCCCCTTGGTTAGCACGTGAGCGACATTTACATGCTTTAGAGCGTTGTGATGAACATCTACAAATAGCAAAGTTTCACGCTCAACATGATGACCAAATTTTAGATTTATTTGCTGAAGAACTGCGTCTTGCTCATAACGAGCTCTGTGAAATTACCGGTGTATTCACTAGTGATGATTTGCTCGGGGAAATTTTTTCTAGTTTTTGTATAGGAAAATAAAAACGGCGGTACGTTTCACGTGAAACACCTACCGCCGCACAAGCTCCGCGCAGCATCAAACAAAACCACCGTTTTGTTTGATGCAATCAATGTGAATCCTTATCGGGAAGAGCAATCAGCGTTTGCTGCACTAGCGCAACCTGTGTGCGTTTTGTTTGCTCAATGGCAAATACGTCGACCTGCGTAATAGTTAATGTACGCCCAGAACGTATTACTTTACCTATGGCTTCTAAGTATTCACCTTGGGCGGGTGCCATTAAATTAATTTTAAATTCCACTGTTAATACCCCTGCCCCTTCAGGCATTAAGGTGTAACCAGCATACCCGCCCGCAGAATCAGCAACCGCACTAGTGCCACCCGCATGAAAATACCCATGTTGCTGAGTAAGATGTTGATTAAAAGGCATGCGTAGTGTGACTTCACCAGGTTTAACCTCGACTAGCTCTACACCTAAATGGTGCATTAACCCCTGACGATCGAAATTTGTTTTTACTCGATTGAAAAGTAAATTATCGTGAGACAGTGACATACATTTCCTTTCTATGTGGTGGTTGACTAGCTCAACCTACCATACCTGCCTCCCCCCTTCTAGAGGTCAAACCCCAACTAGACCTTAATTAAAAAGCGCACCAAATGTGCGCTTTTGCAAACCATGTCGAGGGTTTTAAACTACGGTTAGCACCTCATCGACATCCAGACGAGGACTTTGTGGGTAATTGCCTTCAGCAGCATAACCTACAGCAACTAACATTACGGGAATTTGATTAGGCGTTAAGTTAAAGGCCGAGCTAACTAGCTCTGGCACAAAACCACTCATTGGCCCAGACACAAAGCCTTGCTCTTCAGCAGCTAACATTAAAGCCATCCCAGCCAAAGAAGCGGAGCGGAAAGCTTCACTATGCTGTATGGTTGGGTTATTTTCATGTGTTGCTACTACTTTAGATTTCCAGATCTGTGCGTTTTCGTCGCTTACTCCGCCTTTATCTTTCAGAACCTTTACTACACGATCAAACCGAGTATGAGACTCCAGCTCGCCACAAATAATAAAAGTAACTGACGCATCGATAATTTTCTGTTGGTTGTATGCTGCACCATATAACTTCTGCTTTGCTTCAGGACTTTGCACGGCAATAAAGTGCCAATTTTGCAGATTAAATGCTGTAGGCGCTAAGGTTGCTAAACGAACCAACTCTTTTATTTGCTCAGCGCTCAAGGTTTTTTCGGCGTCGAAAAAATTTGTTGCGGCTCGACGTTGTAGCGCTTCGGTGACAGTTAAACTCATTATTTCCTCAATTAAAAACAGAATACCAGTCACCATAATAAACCTTGTCTACGCTTTATCTTCCTCTACAACACAGAATTCCCAAGACAGCAACAAGTCTAGATGCGTTACTTTCACCACACAGGCTTTATCTTTATGATAAAAAGAACTATTCTCATTATCATTAAGAATCTTAATTACACATAAAGTAATAAATTATGGCCCACGCATTTAGACCCTTCCTGTCGCACTCTTCACTACTTCTCCTAACGATCCTAAGCGCTTATACAGCAGTCAGCTTCGCCCAAGACGTAACCGAGCTCGAAACGGTAACAGTCAGCGCTGAAACCGAGTTAAAACAAGCCTTAGGCGCATCAATCATTGATGCTAAGGACATCAGCACCAACCCACCCATCAACGACTTAGCCGATTTAATCCGTACCCAGCCCGGTATCAATTTAACGGGAAACTCCAGCAGTGGACAACGTGGTAATAACAGACAAATCGACATCCGAGGTATGGGGCCAGAAAATACACTGGTATTAATTGATGGCAAACCAGTTTCATCACGTAATGCAGTGCGTTTTGGCTGGCGTGGCGAACGAGATACCAGAGGTGATACCAACTGGGTACCAGCCGAACAGGTAGAGCGCATAGAAATTTTGCGTGGCCCTTCCGCAGCGCGTTATGGTAACGGGGCCGCAGGTGGTGTAGTCAATATTATTACCAAGCCCGTCACCGATAAACTGACAGGTTCGGCCTCGGTTTATTATAAAAAACCACAACACAATGATGAAGGCTCTACTCAGCGGTTGGGTTTTAATTTATCTGGTCCCATTACAGAAAAACTTGGTTTCAGACTATATGGAAACCTAAACAAAACCAATGCGGATGCTTTTGATATCAACAAAAACCACGCATCCAGCCCACGTTTAGGCACTAACGCTGGCACTTACGCAGCAGGACGTGAAGGCGTGCGTAATAAAGACCTAAGCGGTTTACTTTCTTGGCAGCTAAACCCTGATCATCGTTTAGACCTAGAAACCAGCTTCAGTCGTCAGGGCAACATTTATACAGGTGACACCCAGAACACCAACAACGATAGAGGCACAGCAGAGCGCCCAGGTAAGCAACTGGTTGACTCTAACTTAGGCGCTGAAACAAACCGTATTTATAGACAAAGCTATGCTCTTACCCACCGTGGCAATTGGACAGAAAGCACAGACAGCCTTAGCTACATTCAGTTTGAAAACACACGCAACACCCGATTAACTGAAGGTCTTGCCGGAGGCACCGAAGGATTATTTGATACGGGTAGCTATGCCAACATCGACCTAAAAACCCTGACAGCACATAGCGAGCTCACTACCGAGCTGAATACCTTTGCTATGCCTCAGGTCGCCACATTGGGCGTGGAGTGGGTTAGCCAACGTATTAACGACCAAGCTTCTGATTTAAAAAAGACCAATAATATCCAAGGCCCAAACCCAAGCTATAGCGGCAAAGAAAGCGCTCGTATTTTTTCCGTTTTTGCAGAAAACAACATGTACGTGACTGACAGCACGGTGCTAACACCAGGCGTGCGCTTTGATCACCATAGCAAGCAAGGCACCAATATCAGCCCATCGCTGAACCTTTCACAGACCATTTCTGACAACTGGACATTTAAGGCCGGTATAGCGCGTGCATACAAAGCCCCTAACCTCTATCAGCTTAACGATGAATACACGCTCTACAGCCGTGGTTTAGGCTGCGCAAACGGAGGTTCTGGTGGGGGATGTTTTCTTATGGGCAACCCTAACCTAAAAGCAGAAAATAGCATCAATAAAGAATTAGGCATTGAATACTTGGCCGACTCAGGGTTTAGCAGCAGCCTGACGTATTTCCGCAATGACTACAAAAACAAAGTGGAAGCGGGCAATACCCCTATTCACCAGCACTCTACACAGGTAGGTTCTAGCTTGGCTTTAGCGGACGTATACCAATGGCAAAATGTCCCTAAAGCGGTGATTCAAGGTCTAGAAGGGAACGTTAGTGTACCTTTTAGCGATGCCGTCTGGTGGAACACCAACTTTACTTACATGCTAGAGAATAAAAACAAAAAAACAGGCGATTACTTGTCTATTATTCCTAAATTCACAATTAATAGCAGCCTAGCTTGGCAAATTTCCTCTCAATGGTCGGTATTAGGTCAGGTCACTGTTTACGGCAAACAAAAACCTCAAAAATACGACTACCAAGGTCTGCCAGTTACTGGATCGGCAACCGATCAAATTTCACCCTACGCGTTATTTAATTTCAGCACTCGTTACTTAGTGAATAAAAACTTTGAGCTTACAGCTGGGGTTGATAATCTTTTTGATAAACGGCTATTCCGCGCCGGCAATGCCTCGGGTGTGAACACAAACCCAGGCAACCCAAATATGTTAGCAGGTGCCGGAGCTTATACTTATAACGAACCAGGTCGTAGCTTCTTTATTGAAGCAAGAGCCCGTTTCTAAGCGTACTTACTCCAACCTAAACCAAAAAAGCCATGATTTCTCATGGCTTTTTTATTGGCTACGCTACAGCTTTATTAAATTTTATGTCCCATTGCTTCATTTAACAAAATAGCCCGCTCTGGCTGCCATGAGGCTTCAAACGCATAAGATGCTTCAGGAAAAAGCATTACTACAGTAGAACCTAATAAGAACTGCCCCATTTCTTGCCCTTGCTCTAAGACTACACTGCCATCGTAATCCCATTTATGCACACCGTCTAAACGAGGATTATTCACAATGCCATGCCACGCGGTTTTCATACTACCGACTACTGTGGCACCCACTAATACCATGACAAAAGGACCACGTTCACCTTCGAATACACACACCACTCGTTCATTACGTGCAAACAATTGATCAATAGTTCGTGCAGTTAATGGATTAACCGAATATAAATCACCTGGCACATAAATCATTTTCTTTAAGCGCCCTTGGCATGGCATATGAATGCGATGATAGTCTTTAGGGCTTAAATAAAGCGTAGCAAAAACACCATTTTCAAACTGACTCGCTAAAACAGAATCACCGCCTAATAATGCAGTGGTTGTAAAAGATTTTCCCTTAGCTTGAAAGACCTGATCAATATTTATTTCCCCCAACTGACTCACAACACCATCCACCGGAGAAATTAAATCTGTACTAGCTATAGGCCGTACTTCTTTTCGTATTTCTCTAGTAAAAAAATGATTGAATGTTGAGTAAAAAGCAGGATCAGATTCCACCGCTTCTGCCATATTTACACCGTATCGTTTAATAAAGTATTTAATAAACGATGTGGTCAGGCTTCCCCCTTGAGTATTAGCAAGCTTTCCTAGCAATTCCGTCAGCAAACGTTTAGGCATAATGCGCTGAAAGAATATAAATAACTTATCTGACATAATTTGGCTCTAAGTAAACCACCTGATCACGGCCACTGCTTTTTGCTTGGTACAAGGCTTTATCGACTCGACTTAGTGATAGGCTATAGTCAGGATGACCATCAAACAACGTCACCCCTATACTGGCTGTTAAATGCAATTCTTGTTGATTTGCAGTCATAAACTTCTCTTCACGTACGGCTCGTGCAATATGATTAGCAGTACGTAAAGCCGCTTCTTTATTCGTGTCAACTAATAAAATTAAAAACTCCTCTCCACCCAAACGGAATACATAATCACCCGCTCTAGAACGGCTAAGAAGTAACTCTGATAATTGCTGTAGCACATGGTCCCCTGCCTCATGCCCATAATTATCATTCACACTTTTAAAATAATCTAAATCGATAGCAACCAAAGCGAAACTACTGTTTCTTCTACGCGCATACCCAACCTCTTTCGATAAAACCACGGATAAGTATTTGCGACTTAGTAGTCGAGTTAGCTCGTCTCTGCCTGCTTCAACCTCGTTATATTTATCAAATAAATTACTCATATTTATTTGAATATTTCTAGCTTCAGATCTTATGTCTTTTAATAAATCAATTTTATTATCTATTGCATAGAACTGAGGTAGTAACTGCTCGATTCGTTTCATCGCAGAAAATATAATTTCTGTTTCGGGTAAACTCTCAAAAGCATGTGCTCCTTTGTGAATAAACCACAAACCAAAATCAGACTGCTTAATGCCTTGCAAGTTCTCAACTGGGGTGCCAATAGTTAAATCAAACATTAACTGGTTTTCCCAGTCTAACAATGCTGATTTCTGTCGCCCTTTTTCAGCAGCGGCATTATGTACAGCTGAAAACAAACGATACGACTCCTCGGCGCGCGACTTTCTATCATAGCTTTTAGCGTAAGCTCGACTCATTATCTCCATAGCAATATCAATAGAATCGGATATATACCGAAACGCTTTTTTTGCCATGGTCTCATCTACGTGAGGCTGTGCGTCTAGCAACAAAGCAAACTTACTTTTCAATGTGCGCGCACCAAGTAAAACCAGATGAACCGGAAGATCAATCCGAGCATGAACTTCGCCTACTTTGTGTTGTAAAACCACATTGGCTTCAAAATCTGTGCTTTCGTCCACGGAAAAAACTTGTTTAATCCACTTCTGCATAGAGCCCATTAGGCTTGTTTGCACCGCCTCGTGCGACAAAAAAAGTTTAGCAGTAGGGTCAGTCAGCATATGCTCATAAAAATAAGCAGCTAGCTCTTGTGTGTGGGTTAACGCTATATGCTTTACTAAAACACGCACGTCTGCTGGATACAACAGTATAGAATTTCGCCATTCAGATGCTAAAAAAGCAGTAGCAGAGTTGGGCATACAACCTCATATTAACGAGTTAAATCAATGGCTGAGCAAAAGCTCTACGGCAAGCCAACACAGTTTGGACATGACTCACTAAACCAGTCTGTCATTATAGGCGTTAGTCAGCCATTAGTATTTAGCAATACGCGCAATCAACACAGCTATCTCATAGAAAAAAAACAACAAATTTGATGATGCTTCTAGTTTTTAATCATAAAGCTATTTAGCCCAAATAGGATGATTTAGGCTGTGGATAACCTCTATGGGATGGATTGTGGATAAGTTGTGGACACTTTCTGCATAACTTAAACCTTATCCAAAAGCCAAAAAGTTATCCACATTTCATACATTTCTGCCCACATAGTTATCCAAAGGTCTGACTGGTATCTAAGCTCTTGATGTATTTATGGTTTTCAGACTTATCCTAGTTATCCACAGACACCCATTACTAACAACTATAATATATATAAAGTTATTAATAACTACAAAGTAACAACAAATCAATTTGGTTTTACCTAACAAGTGGTTTGTATTTACAAACTCTGTGTTTTGTTAAACCAAACAATGAAAATGTCGTGATTAACGTGTTTTCAGCTATTTTCTTTTCTTTGACACAACCATCGAACTGTAGGACAATTTAGTTTATTCGTTGATCGTTAAATGCGTATGTTGATTTAAAAAATATGTTTTCATCCTGCTAGAGCTTAGGTTTTGATTAACTTATCCACAAATTTAAACCCCTCATAAAGCTCTTACGTTGGTTTAAAAGTTCTTTTTAATCAAACGCTTACGACGCTAACTTAAAGATTCCTTAAAAAAACTCTATTGTCTTGTCGCATACTCCACAGAGTTATCCACAGGTGACTCATCGGTTTGCCCCTCTCGCCCTCTGCTTGCAATATCAAGAAAGCGCTATTTGTGGTCCAAGCGCACTATAATAGTTTTTTTCGTTTTTTCTTAACTTAAACAATGAACTACACAGATTCGTTTGATGTAATTGTCGTAGGCGGTGGTCATGCTGGTACTGAAGCGGCTTTGGCTGCAGCACGAGCAGGTGCATCTACACTTTTACTCACCCACAATATCGATACCTTAGGACAAATGTCTTGTAATCCTTCTATTGGTGGTATCGGTAAAGGGCATTTAGTTAAAGAGATTGATGCCTTAGGTGGAGCTATGGCTTTAGCTACCGATCATGCTGGAATTCAATTTCGAATCCTTAATCAGTCCAAAGGGCCAGCAGTTCGTGCTACGCGAGCACAAGCGGATCGTTCTTTATATCGGGCAGCCATTCGTCAAATTGTTCAACACCAACCGAACTTGACCGTATTTCAACAAGCCGTTGATGATCTCATCCTAGAAGGCGACCGTGTTGTAGGTGTAGTCACGCAAATTGGCTTACGTTTTGCTGCAAAAGCAGTGGTTTTAACTGTGGGAACGTTTCTCAATGGACGTATCCATGTTGGGCTAGACAATTATTCTGGCGGCCGTGCAGGAGACCCTCCTTCAATCACCCTGGCTCAACGCTTAAAAGAAATGGCATTGCCCCAAGGACGATTAAAAACGGGTACGCCACCCCGTATTGACGCTAATACCATTGATTTTAGTCAGCTCGAAGAGCAGCACGGTGATACAAACCCGGTCCCTGTTTTTTCATACCTAGGCAATGCTGCAATGCATCCTAAGCAGTTACCGTGTTGGATTACGCATACCAATACGCGTACTCATGACATTATTCGATCGGGTTTGGATCGTTCACCTATGTATAGTGATCAGGGCACCATCGAAGGGGTAGGGCCACGTTATTGCCCGTCTATAGAAGATAAAATCCATCGTTTTGCCGATAAAAACAGCCATCAAGTCTTTTTAGAACCCGAAGGCCTTACAAGTACCGAAATTTATCCAAACGGCATCTCTACCAGCTTGCCTTACGATATTCAAATAGGTATTGTCCATAGCTTGCCAGGCCTAGAAAATGCTCGTATAGTCCGCCCGGGTTATGCTATTGAGTACGATTATTTTGATCCGCGCTCGTTAAAACCTACCTTAGAAACTAAGTTTTTAAATGCTTTGTTTTTTGCTGGACAAATTAACGGCACAACGGGGTACGAAGAGGCTGGCGCACAAGGGCTGCTTGCAGGTATTAATGCTGTGCGTTTGGTTCGAGACCAAGACCAATGGTATCCAAAACGCAATGAAGCTTATCTAGGTGTGCTGGTTGACGATCTGATTACGCGCGGTGTAACAGAGCCATACCGCATGTTTACCTCACGCGCGGAATATAGACTTTCTTTGCGTGAAGACAATGCCGATGTACGCTTAACAGAAATAGGGCGTCAACTAGGTGTGGTAGATGATCACCGATGGGATGCTTTCAATAGAAAACGGGACGCAGTCGAAGCGGAAATTGAGCGATTAAAATCCACATGGATTAATCCTCGACTTGTTTCACGTGAAACACAAGAAGCTGTTTTAGGCCGTGGCATTGAGCGTGAGTATGCGCTTCATGATTTACTAAAACGTCCAGAAATTCATTACCAAGACCTTTTTAAGCTAGTAAGAGCAGACGATGCAAGCTCTGTGTTAGTTGACCAGGGTTTAGATAGCTCTGTTACTGATCAGGTAGAGATCGAAGTTAAATACGCAGGGTATGTAGCGCGACAGCAGGTAGAGGTATCGAAGCAAGCTGCACTCGAAGAGACTAAAATACCGGCCGACTTTGATTATAGTAAAATATCCGGATTGTCGAACGAGGTAGTAATCAAACTGAAAGATGCTGCGCCCCAAACGGTGGGGCAAGCCAGTCGGATTTCCGGTGTTACTCCGGCTGCAACGTCTTTACTGCTCGTTTATTTAAAGCGCTTATCATCCCGAGGAAAGTAATGGACTTGAATAGCTATAGGCAGCGTTTGGAAAACGCTGCTCAAGCTTTAGGTGTGGAATTAACCTCTACTCAGGTAGAGGTTTTATTAAAATACCTACAGCAAATGCAGCGTTGGAACAAAACATATAATTTAACTGCCTTGCGTGATCCCGAGTTAATGCTTATTCAGCATATTTTTGACAGCTTGGCGGTAATACCTGCTATTCAGGCCATAGCCCAAACCAAACCAAACTCGGCTTTAACTATTGTAGACGTAGGGTCCGGAGGCGGTTTGCCTGGCGTGGTGTTAGCAACTGCTTGTTCCACGTGGAACATTCACTGTATTGATGCAGTGGAAAAGAAAATGGCTTTCGTTCGTCAAATGGCTGCAGTGCTAAACTTACCCAATCTAAAAGCACATCATGTACGTATCGAGCAAGCCGATAGTTTTGAGGCTGATGTCATTATTTCACGGGCTTTTGCTTCTTTAGTGGATTTTGTTAATTTGTCTGAAAAGCACTTGGCCGATCAAGGGCAAATCATTGCCATGAAAGCAAAACACCCCCAAGAAGAAATATTAGATCTAGAGTCAAAAACAGACTGGCGTGTGGAATCTATATTAGAATTAACCGTGCCGGAATTAAATGCTGAGCGTTGTCTAGTCTATTTAAAAAAAGGGTAGGGTATGAGCTCCAAAAAAGCCAGTCATGTGTTTTGTATCGCCAATCAAAAAGGCGGTGTGGGTAAAACCACCACTTCAGTGAACTTAGCAGCAGCTTTAAGCGCTTTAAAAAAGAAAGTGTTACTCATCGACTTAGACCCACAGGGCAACGCCACGATGGGTAGTGGGGTTGATAAGCAAAATGTAGAGCTAAGTGTTTATCAGGTGCTCATTGGGGCTAATACCGTTGATGAATGTAAACAACGTTCTGAGACTGGTGGTTACGATGTGCTTGCAGCAAACAGGGAGTTATCTGGTGCAGAGATCGATTTAATTCAAATGGAAAATCGGGAAATGCAATTAAAGCAGGCTCTACAGCAAAACAAAACGCATTACGATTTTGTTTTGATTGATTGCCCTCCCACCTTATCTTTATTAACGCTCAATGGGTTGGCTGCTGCTCAAGGCGTTATTATTCCAATGCAATGTGAGTATTTTGCTCTAGAGGGCCTATCTGATCTAGTCAATACGATTAAACGTGTTTATAGAAACATTAATGATGAGCTAGAGCTAATAGGTTTACTGCGAGTGATGTTTGATCAACGTATTACATTGCAGCGCCAAGTTTCAGATCAGATTGAGCACCATTTTGGTGATAAAGTGTTCGAGACAAAAATCCCTCGCAATGTTCGCCTTGCCGAAGCTCCCAGTCATGGTGTTCCAGGCATTGTGTATGATAAAAATTCACGTGGAGCCAAAGCTTATATGGATTTTGGCCGTGAGTTAATTAAACGCTTGAAAGCAAAAAAGAATTAAAAAGGATTGGTTATGGCTACAGCACGTAAACCCAAAGGATTAGGTCGCGGACTAGACGCTTTGCTTGGTGAGGATGCAGATATATTAGGGGATTTGGGTAAAGCTTCTAGTTCCATAGAGGGTGTTAAGCCCATTGCTATTAAACAAATTAAGGCTGGTAAGTACCAGCCGCGCACATTAATGGATGAAGGCGCTCTTAATGAGCTGGCCGACTCGATTAAAAGCCAAGGTTTAATGCAGCCGATTTTGTTAAGACCTATAAAAAAATCCGGCCAAGTTAAATATGAGATCGTAGCGGGGGAACGCCGTTATCGTGCTGCACAAATTGCAGGCTTAAAAGAAATACCTGCATTGGTGCGAGAAATCGAAGATAAAAACGCAGCGATCATGGCTCTGATCGAAAACATGCAGCGTGAAGACCTGAATCCTCTTGAAGAGGCACAAGGGGTAAAACGCTTAATTGACGAGTTTGAATATACCCATGAACAAGCTGCCCAAGCTATTGGCCGCTCGCGTTCTGCCACAAGTAATTTATTGCGTTTAATTAACTTAGCAGAACCAGTGCAGACCATGTTGTTAGCTGGCGATATTGATATGGGCCATGCGCGAGCTTTATTAGCGGTTGAAGCAGCGGCTCAAATTATGCTTGCTAATGAAGTGATAGCACGCCGTTTAACGGTACGTGAAACAGAACGTTTAGTTGCTCGTTTTTTAAACGGTGAAATAAGCTTAGATAAAAATGCTGCAATGCAGCAAAAAAGCAAAAGTTCCGATGTTAAGCGTTTTGAAACGGTTTTGGCGGACTACCTAGGTACTACAGTCAATATTAAAGCCAATGCAAAAAACAAAGGTTATTTGCAAATCTCCTTTCAAGACTGGGATCATTTAAATGATCTACTGGAGCGGCAAGGATTATTAAAGCTTTTTGAAGAGAATTAAGACTTTTTGAATAAAGCTGATTTAATACCCATTAAAAAATCTGCATTACTACATTGAGCCTAATAAGTCGGATACACATCCAATTTATTAGGCTTATTTTATGATGGCAGGTTTTTTTGTATGACTATTAATAAAGTAGGGTAGATAGGCACTGCCAGCCAAGAGGAGTTAAGTTATATTATGCGCATCGGCATAATGCCGAAAAGCACATTGAACTATAAAAAAGTGTAACCAAAAGCAACTATGGTTTATCTTTGCCACAAGCTAAGAGGATGCGTATGTTTAAAGCAATAACAAATTTTTCTGTGCGCTTAGTCGAGCGTTATTTACCAGATCCGTACATTTTTGTCATTTTATTGACTCTGATCGCTGGGGTAGCAGCAGCGTTTGTAGAGCATAAAACACCGATGGCAATTGTGAACATGTGGGGTGATGGTTTTTGGGGCTTGCTCGGCTTTACCATGCAAATGCTGCTGGTATTAGTCGCTGGGTACATGTTGGCTAGCACGCCAGCGGTACGGCGTATTTTAGCGGCGCTGGCTTCATTACCAAAATCAGCGGGGGCTGCCATTATTTTAGTGACTTTGGTGGCTTTGGTTGCTGACTGGATTAATTGGGGATTTGGTTTAGTGGTAAGCGCGTTATTCGCTAAAGAGATTGCGCGTAAAGTCCGTGTGGACTATCGCTTGCTCGTTGCTAGTGCGTATTCTGGTTTTATCGTTTGGCACGGCGGTTTGGCTGGTTCTGTTCCATTAACTATTGCCACCAAAGGCCATTTTCATGAAGACAAAATGGGCATTATTGGCACAGGCGATACGATCTTCTCTGTATTTAACCTGTTAATAGTTGCAGCGATGTTTATTGTGGTGCCGTTAGTAAACCGTTTGATGATGCCAGACGAAAAGGACAGCGTTTATATTGATCCCGAATTACTAAAAGATCCAGAGCCGGCGCGTTCCGATGCAGAGCAAAGCCGCCCTGCAGACAAGCTTGAAAAAAGCTATGTGCTTTCTATGTTGATTGGCTTTGCGGGCCTTGCCTATTTATTTAACTACTATATAGTGCGTGGCGCTGGTCTTAACTTAAATGTGATCAATTTTACCTTTTTGGTACTAGCCATCGTATTACATGGCAATGCGCGCAACTTGTTAAATGCCCTTGATGAGGCCATTAAAGGTGGTGCAGGTATAGTTATACAGTTCCCTTTTTATGCTGGCATTATGGCTATTATGGTGGACTCGGGCTTTGCTGCCACCTTATCTGATTGGCTTGTTTCTTTTGCTACCGCACATACGTTACCGTTTTGGACCTTTTTAAGTGCTGGTTTAGTGAATATTTTTATTCCTTCAGGTGGGGGGCAGTGGGCAGTACAAAGCTCAGTGGTAATTTCTGCAGCGCAATCACTAGATGCGGATGTGGCTCGTGTTGCCATGGCTGTGGCGTGGGGCGACTCATGGACCAACCTTTTGCAGCCATTCTGGGCGCTACCTGTGCTGGCTATTGCGGGTCTGAAAGCCAAAGACATTATGGGCTTTTGCCTAATACAGCTAGTAGTAACTGGCATTATTATTTCCATAGGCTTAACTTATTTTTAAAGAAAACCAATGGATGAAATAAAGCGGCTTAAAGCCGCTTTATTTTTTAGTTGACACTAAGATTTTTTTTTGCAATAATACTATTCTTTGGTTGCTTTGGAACTAATGCAGCCAAACTTGCTTGACTATTTCTTTTAACTCAAGCATAATCACAAATCTATATACGGTGGGATACCCAAGTGGCTAACGGGGGCAGACTGTAAATCTGTTGGCTTACGCCTACGTAGGTTCGAATCCTACTCCCACCACCAGAATTCATATAGAGACACTGATTAGTGTTTCCGGGTAGAAGAATCGCCTGCGGGTGTAGCTCAATGGTAGAGCAGAAGCCTTCCAAGCTTAAGACGAGGGTTCGATTCCCTTCACCCGCTCCAAATACATGTTGCCCATGTGGCTCAGGGGTAGAGCACTCCCTTGGTAAGGGAGAGGTCGCGCGTTCGATTCGCGCCATGGGCACCACGCATCTCATTTTTTTCACGTCTTAATTCCTTTCAGGAGTCTGCCATGGCTAAAGGCAAGTTTGAACGGACTAAACCGCACGTCAACGTTGGTACCATTGGTCACGTTGACCACGGTAAAACCACATTAACTGCAGCTATTTGTACTGTACTTGCTAAAGAGTACGGCGGCGAAGCACGCGACTACGCACAAATTGACGCGGCTCCTGAAGAAAAAGCACGCGGTATCACCATTTCTACTTCACACGTAGAATACGAAACCCCCACTCGTCACTACGCTCACGTAGACTGCCCCGGTCACGCTGACTATGTAAAAAACATGATCACTGGCGCGGCTCAGATGGACGGTGCGATTTTGGTATGTTCCGCTGCTGATGGCCCCATGCCTCAGACACGTGAGCACATTTTGTTAAGCCGTCAGGTTGGCGTGCCTTACATTGTGGTGTTCTTGAACAAAGCCGACATGGTTGACGACGAAGAGTTGCTCGAGTTGGTCGAGATGGAAGTGCGCGAGTTGCTTTCCAGCTACGACTTCCCTGGCGACGACACCCCAATCATCAAAGGTTCTGCCAAGCTAGCGCTTGAAGGCGACATGGGTCCTTTGGGTCACCCCGCCGTGTTGGAATTGGCTGCTGCTCTAGACAGCTACATCCCCACACCCGAGCGTGCTGTTGACGGTACTTTCTTGATGCCTGTTGAAGACGTGTTCTCCATCTCCGGTCGCGGTACAGTAGTAACTGGCCGTATCGAGCGTGGTGTGGTGAAAGTCGGTGAAGAGATCGAGATCGTTGGTATTCGTGACACCGTTAAGTCCACATGTACTGGCGTAGAGATGTTCCGCAAATTGCTAGACCAAGGTGAAGCGGGCGATAACGTGGGTGTACTACTCCGTGGTACCAAGCGTGAAGACGTTGAGCGTGGTCAGGTTCTAGCTGCTCCTGGCACCATCAAGCCTCACACAGACTTTGCTGCCGAGGTGTACATTTTGTCCAAAGAAGAGGGTGGTCGTCACACACCTTTCTTTAAAGGTTACCGTCCTCAGTTCTACTTCCGTACTACTGACGTAACCGGTACGATTGAGCTACCTGAAGACAAAGAAATGGTTCTACCTGGCGACAACGTTGCCATGAACGTTTCCTTGATCGCTCCTATCGCCATGGAAGAAGGTCTACGTTTCGCGATTCGCGAAGGTGGCCGTACTGTTGGCGCTGGCGTGGTAGCTAAAATCATCAAATAAACTAATTTTTAGTTTATGATGCACAAAAAGGCTTGGTCTGAGGACTCAAGCCTTTTTTATGCGCTGTCAGTGGCTAGACTTAGCTAATTTGCTCTAACAGTTCAAAGTTCAACTAGACGTGTTGTACAAGTAGGAATTTAAGCTCAATTCTTAACTTATCAAGGGTGTTCAACTAGGCGTGTTGTACAAGTAGGTAAAATAAAATAGAGCAAAATTTGAAAAAATGGGTTAAAATACTTTTTGAGACAGCAGTGTTTGTTTTTGCCAAAAATAATTCACATTATTAATTAAAAAACCAAAAAAAGCCTTGCATTTGGTAAATGCTTTTCGTATAATCATTTTTTGTACTTGAAAAGTGAGTCTTTTTCACTTTTAGGGTTTTAGGGGTATAGCTCAATTGGCAGAGCGTCGGTCTCCAAAACCGAAGGTTGAGGGTTCGATTCCTTCTGCCCCTGCCACTTCAGTCAATCGTCACCTACTGTGGCGTCCAATCGTCGAACTATGTCGAATACCAACGTTGAAACCGTTAACCGCGGCCCGGATCGTGTAAAGCTGGGCTTGGCAATCGTAGTGCTTGCCGCAGGGATTGTTGGTTACTCTTTGCTTGAAACGCAACCCGGAATTGTCCGGGTAGGTGTGTTTTTGGCGTCTGTGATTGCTGCAGCTTTTATTGCTTGGACCTCGGAAACAGGTAAACGAGCAGTAGGATACCTCAAAGATTCATACTACGAGGTAAAGCGCGTTCACTGGCCCTCCCGCAAAGAAACCACTCAAATGACTGCTATTGTCTTCGCTTTTGTGGCGGTCATGGCTGTATTGCTGTGGGTCATCGACCGAGGACTAGAGTGGGTTATCTATGGTCTATTATTAGGCTGGAAATAAAGGGCACACATGAGCAAACGCTGGTATGTCGTACACGTTTATTCTGGTATGGAAAAAAGCGTGCAAAGGGCTTTGATCGAGCGCATTGAACGTGCTGAATTACAAGACTCCTTTGGTCAGATTTTGATTCCATCCGAAGAAGTCGTCGAAGTTAAAAACGGTAAAAAATCCATTTCCCAACGTAGAATCTTTCCTGGTTACGTGCTGGTCGAGATGGATCTTACCGACGAAACATGGCACTTAGTGCGTAGCACAAACCGTGTTACTGGTTTCTTGGGTGGTTCTGGCAACCGTCCTACCCCAATCTCTCAACGCGAAGTCAACGAGATTCTTTCCCAAATGGAAGAGGGTACCGAGAAACCACGTCCAAAAATTTTGTTCGAAGTTGGCGAGATGGTTCGCGTCAAAGAAGGCCCATTTGCGGACTTCAATGGCAATATCGAAGAAGTCAACTACGAAAAGTCCAAGGTGCGTGTCTCAGTGACCATTTTTGGTCGCTCCACCCCTGTGGAACTCGATTTTGATCAGGTCGAAAAGACCTAGTTATTAACCCCCGGGGAGCCTAGCTTTCTAATTAGGCGCTAACCCGCAAGGAGTCTTATCATGGCGAAGAAAATCGTCGGTTTTATCAAGCTGCAAGTACCAGCTGGTAAAGCTAACCCTTCCCCACCCATTGGTCCAGCATTGGGTCAACGTGGTCTAAACATCATGGAATTCTGTAAAGCGTTTAACGCTCAAACCCAAGGCATGGAGCCCGGTTTGCCAATTCCAGTTGTTATTACTGCTTACGCCGATAAAAGTTTTACTTTTATCATGAAAACCCCACCTGCAACGATCTTAATCAAGAAAGCTGTAGGTATTCAAAGCGGTTCTGCTCGTCCAAACCTAGATAAAGTAGGTACATTGACACGCGCTCAAGCTGAAGAAATCGCCAAAACCAAAGAACCCGACCTAACTGCTGCCGATATGGACGCAGCGGTTCGTACTATTGCCGGTACTGCTCGCAGTATGGGTATTAACGTAGAAGGGGTTTAATAGTCATGGCTAAACTAAGCAAACGCGCAGCAGCTATTGCCGCTAAAATCGACCGTAATACATTTTATCCTGTAGCCGAAGCTTTAACCCTAGTTAAAGAAACCGCTACAGCTAAATTTGACGAATCCATCGACGTTGCTGTTCAGCTCGGTATCGATCCTCGTAAATCCGACCAATTGGTTCGTGGTTCTGTGGTTCTACCCGCTGGTACAGGTAAAACAGTACGTGTAGCTGTTTTTGCTCAAGGCGAAAAAGCCGAAGAAGCACGTGCTGCTGGTGCAGATATCGTTGGTATGGAAGACCTAGCAGAGCAAATCAAAGCCGGTCAAATGGACTTTGATATTGTGATTGCTTCGCCTGACACCATGCGTATTGTTGGTACTTTAGGTCAGGTTCTAGGTCCACGTGGCCTAATGCCAAACCCTAAAGTTGGTACTGTTACTCCTGATGTAGTTACAGCTATCAACAACGCCAAAGCAGGTCAGGTTCAGTACCGCACAGACAAAGCCGGTATTATTCATGCCACTATTGGTCGCGCATCGTTCAACGTTGAACAGTTGCAAGAAAACTTACTCGCATTGGTAGATGCTCTAGTTAAAGCTCGTCCAGCTGCTGCTAAAGGCGTTTACATGCGTAAAGTCGCAGTATCTTCCACCATGGGTGGCGGTGCTCGCGTAGATATCGCTTCTTTACAAGTTTAATTTGTAAAGAAAACTAGTTACTTTGGGCTGCAGTACATCATGTATGTACTGTTGCTGTCAAAGACCGTTGGAGCTAATTCCTTAGCTTAATCAAAGCCTTGGCTTTGTCCAGCGTAGACGGCGCCCAGGAAGATTTTCTTTCCAGAATCTCGACCAGGTGCGCCGCATTCGGTTGATGTAAGGAATCAGCCTTACATCTAGAAAGGAGTGTTCAACCGTGAGTCTCAATCGTCAAGAGAAAGCGTTAGTTATCGAAGAGGTTGCTGGTCAAGTTAGCAACGCACAATCGATCGTTATCGCTGAATATCGTGGTTTGGACGTGGCCTCCGTTACCGTATTGCGCAAACAAGCGCGTGAGTCGGGCGTGTACCTACGTGTTCTTAAAAACACGTTAGTTCGTCGCGCTATTGCTGATACTTCTTTTGATGGCCTAACAGACCAACTCGTTGGTCCTCTAATGTACGCTATCAGTGAAGATCCAGTAGCTGCTGCGAAAACCCTCGCTGATTTCGCTAAAACCAATCCAAGCCTAGTCATTAAAGGCGGTGCTATGCCTAATAGCATCCTTGACGAAGCTGGCGTCAAAGCATTGGCATCTATGCCATCCCGCGACGAGCTATTGGCGAAATTGCTTGGCACGATGCAAGCTCCTATCGCTCAGTTTGTGCGTACGCTTAACGAAGTACCAACTAAATTTGTACGTGGCTTGGCTGCTGTACGCGATCAAAAAGAAAGCGCGTAATTACAAACTCATTGGTAATTCGTTGTATCGGGTACCATTCCCAAACCTGGCATAAAAAACTTTTTTATCTGGAATTTTGAAAATGACTAAAGATCAAATCCTCGAAGCTATCGCAAGCATGACAGTGCTAGAGCTATCCGAGCTAATCACTGAAATGGAAGACAAATTCGGCGTTTCCGCTGCTGCAGCTGCTGTTGCTGTTGCTGCTCCTGCCGCTGGTGGTGGTGCTGCCGCTGCTGAAGAGAAAACCGAGTTCACCGTTCACCTAGCTGAAGTTGGTGACAAGAAAGTTAACGTAATTAAAGCTGTTCGTGAAATCACTGGTCTAGGCCTAAAAGAAGCCAAAGACTTGGTTGACGGCGCTCCTAAAGACGTTAAAGAAGGCGTTTCCAAAGACGAAGCTGAAGAAGCTAAGAAAAAGCTTGAAGAAGCTGGTGCTAAAGTCGAGCTTAAATAATCTCGATTTGATTGCCCGGGAAGCGCTAAATTTGCCTTCCCGGGCTTTTGCGTCTCCAGAAAACCTATTGATTCAACCCGTTCAACACCATGAGTTAGGTTTTCTAGAGTCGTAAACCGGGGTCGTGGTTGACGGCCCGTGTAACCCTTGAGTCGGAGTGCTCATGCCTTATTCGTACACCGAAAAAAAGCGCATACGCAAGAGCTTCGCCAAACGTGAAGACGTACAGCAGGTTCCTTATTTGTTGGCAACACAGCTGGAGTCTTTCAAGACGTTCCTTCAACGTGACGTCTTACCTTCGGAGCGTAAAAACGAAGGTCTGCAAGAAGCTTTTAATTCCATTTTCCCCATTGTAAGTCATAACCAAATGGCACGGCTAGAGTTTGTTAGCTACGTGCTAGGTGAGCCTGTTTTTGACGTAAAAGAATGTCAATTGCGCGGCCTGACCTACGCTTCACCTTTGCGTGCGAAAGTACGCTTGGTCCTAATGGATCGCGAGGTAAGCAAACCTACCGTCAAGGAAGTCAAAGAACAAGAAGTCTACATGGGTGAAATGCCCCTTATGACTGAAAATGGTTCTTTTGTCATCAACGGTACAGAGCGTGTAATTGTATCTCAATTACATCGTTCACCAGGTGTGTTCTTTGAACATGACCGTGGTAAGACACACAGCTCGGGGAAATTGCTGTTTTCTGCGCGCGTAATTCCTTACCGTGGCTCGTGGCTCGATTTTGAGTTCGATCCAAAAGATATTCTCTTTTTCCGTATTGACCGTCGTCGCAAGATGCCTGTATCTATCTTGCTTAAAGCGATTGGTATGACACCTGAAGCCATCTTGGCTCACTTTTTCGAGTTTGATCACATCGATCTTCAAGACGATGGTGGTCGCTTGCAATTTGTGTCCAAACGCTGGCGTGGTGAAGTGGCGAGCTTTGATATCAAAGATCGTGACGGCAACATCATCGTTGAAAAAGACAAACGTATTAACGCGCGTCATATTCGTCTCTTAGACGAAGCCAAAATCGATTACATCTCTATTCCTGAAGACACCTTAGTAGGTCGCACTTTAGCTAAAGACGTGGTGAACCCTGAAACAGGGGAAGTCATTGCCAAAGCGAACGATGAGCTGACTGAAACGATGTTGGTCGAGATGCGTGCCGCTAATATTCGTGAGATTGAAACCCTTTATATCAACGATCTTGATCAAGGTGGTTATATTTCTCTCACATTGCGCACGGATGATACGGCTGACCAAATGGCAGCACGTATTGCTATCTACCGCATGATGCGTCCGGGTGAGCCTCCTACCGAAGAAGCGGTAGAAGCCTTGTTCCAACGCTTATTCTATAGCGAAGAAACCTACGACTTGTCTCGTGTGGGTCGCATGAAAGTCAACAGCCGTTTAGGCCGTGGTGAAGACACGTCTGGTCCTATGACTCTAACAGACGAAGACATTGTTGACACAATCAAGCTGCTCGTCGACTTACGCAACGGTATTGGTCAGATTGATGATATTGATCATCTGGGTAACCGTCGTGTGCGTTGTGTAGGTGAATTGGCTGAAAACCAGTTCCGCGCGGGTCTAGTGCGTGTTGAGCGTGCTGTTAAAGAGCGTTTGGGTCAAGCTGAAAGTGAAAACTTAATGCCGCATGACCTGATCAACTCACGTCCTATTTCTGCTGCAATCAAAGAGTTCTTTGGTTCAAGCCAGTTATCGCAGTTTATGGACCAAACCAACCCCTTGTCCGAAATCACGCACAAACGTCGTGTCTCGGCCTTAGGTCCTGGTGGTTTAACACGTGAGCGCGCGGGCTTTGAAGTACGTGACGTACACCCAACGCACTACGGTCGTGTGTGTCCTATCGAGACACCAGAAGGTCCAAACATTGGTTTGATTAACTCGATGGCGTTGTTTGCCCGCTTAAATGAGTACGGTTTCCTAGAAACCCCGTACCGTAAAGTGGAAAACAAACAAGTTACCGAGGAAATTGTTTACCTGTCCGCTATCGAAGAAAGTCACTACATCATTGCTCAGGCTAACGCCGAGCTTGATGAAGATCACCGTTTTGTGGATGATCTTGTGGCGTGTCGTGAAGCAGGTGAAACACTGATGACTTCACCCGACAACGTGCAGTACATGGACGTGGCTCCTTCACAGATTGTGTCCGTTGCAGCGTCGTTGATTCCGTTCCTCGAGCACGATGATGCGAACCGAGCCTTGATGGGTGCCAACATGCAGCGCCAAGCGGTGCCGTGTTTACGTCCTGAAAAGCCCTTGGTAGGTACGGGTATTGAGCGCACTGTTGCAGTGGACTCAGGTACTACAGTACAGGCACGTCGTGGCGGTATCGTAGATCACGTGGATGCTGAGCGTGTGGTTATTCGTGTTAATGACGACGAAAACGTAGCTGGCGAAGTCGGTGTAGATATCTACAACCTAACTAAGTACACACGTTCTAACCAAAATACGAACATCAACCAACGTCCAATCGTAAAACGTGGTGACTTAGTCGCTCGTGGCGATGTTTTGGCGGATGGTGCTTCTACCGATTTAGGCGAGCTAGCCTTAGGTCAGAACATGATGATCGCCTTTATGCCATGGAATGGTTATAACTTCGAAGACTCGATCTTGATTTCAGAAAAAGTAGTAGCTGATGATCGCTACACTTCTGTTCATATCGAAGAGTTAACCGTTGTTGCACGTGATACTAAGCTAGGTGCCGAAGAAATCACTCGCGATATCAGCAACCTTTCTGAGACTCAGCTAAACCGCCTTGATGATTCCGGTATTGTTTATATCGGTGCCGAGGTACGTGCGGATGACGTATTAGTAGGTAAAGTAACACCCAAGGGTGAAACACAGCTGACACCCGAGGAAAAACTGTTACGTGCCATCTTTGGTGAAAAAGCCTCTGATGTAAAAGACACCTCGTTACGTGTACCGTCCGGCATGGTGGGTACAGTTATTGATGTTCAGGTCTTTACTCGTGAAGGCATCGAGCGTGATAAACGAGCACAGTCCATTATTGATGATGAGCTACGTCGCTACCGCCAAGACTTAAACGATCAGTTGCGTATTGTTGAAGACGATGCTTTTGACCGTATTGCTAAGTTCCTAGATGGCAAAGAGGTAAATGGTGGTCCTCGTCGTTTAGCTAAAGGTTCTACCGTTTCTGCTGAATACTTGGAAAGCCTAGAAGACCGCTGGCAGTGGTTCGACGTTCGCTTAGCGGATGAAGAGCACGCCTTGGTTCTAGAGCAAACCAAAGACTCGCTCGAACACAAACGTCATCAGTTTGACTTAGCGTTTGAAGAAAAGCGCAAAAAACTCACCCAAGGCGATGAGTTGCCTCCAGGCGTACTGAAAATGGTTAAGGTTTACTTAGCCGTTAAGCGTCGCCTTCAGCCTGGTGATAAGATGGCCGGTCGTCACGGTAACAAAGGTGTGGTCTCGCGTATCACCCCCGTTGAAGACATGCCACATATGGCTGATGGTACTCCTGTGGACATCGTACTGAACCCATTAGGTGTTCCGTCTCGAATGAACGTAGGTCAGGTACTAGAGGTTCACTTAGGTTGGGCTGCTAAAGGTATTGGTCATCGCATTAATGAAATGATCGAACAAGAGCAAGGTGCTCAAGTAGCTGAAATTCGTGCTTATCTAGACAAGGTTTACAACACCACCGGCAAGAAAGCGGCTATTGCTGACTTGACCGATGCTGAAATCCTAGAAATGGCACAAAACCTACGTGCTGGTTTACCTTTGGCTACGCCTGTATTTGATGGCGCAACCGAAGAGGAAATCAAGGTAATGCTAGAGCTAGCTTATCCGGATCCTATCGCTGAGAAATTAAAACTAAGCGATGACCGGACACAAATTACCTTGTACGATGGACGTACAGGCGAGCAATTCGAGCGTCCTGTAACAGTGGGCTATATGCACTTCTTGAAACTACACCACTTGGTAGATGACAAGATGCATGCTCGTTCTACTGGTCCATACTCCTTAGTGACTCAGCAGCCGCTAGGTGGTAAAGCACAGTTCGGTGGTCAGCGTTTTGGTGAGATGGAAGTCTGGGCTCTAGAAGCTTACGGTGCCGCTTACACGCTGCAAGAGATGCTCACAGTGAAGTCTGATGACATCGCCGGCCGTACTAAAGTTTATGAGAACATCGTCAAGGGTGATCACGTGATTGATGCTGGCATGCCAGAATCCTTCAACGTATTGGTCAAAGAAATTCGATCCTTGTCCCTTGACATGGATTTGGAGCGTAAATAATGAAAGCTCTATTAAATCTCTTTAAGCAAGTCAATCAGGAAGAGCAATTCGATGCCATTCGCATCGGGATTGCTTCTCCCGAGAAGATTCGTTCCTGGTCTTACGGTGAAGTCCGTAAGCCAGAAACCATTAACTACCGCACATTCAAACCCGAGCGCGACGGTTTGTTCTGCGCCAAGATCTTTGGTCCAACTAAAGACTACGAATGTCTGTGTGGTAAATACAAACGCTTAAAGCATCGCGGTGTAATCTGCGAAAAATGTGGTGTTGAGGTCACTGTCTCTAAAGTGCGTCGCGAACGTATGGCGCACATCGAGCTTGCATGTCCTGTCGCTCACATTTGGTTTTTGAAGAGTCTGCCGTCCCGTCTCGGGATGGTGCTAGATATGACATTGCGTGATATTGAGCGCGTGTTGTATTTCGAAGCATGGTGTGTCATTGATCCAGGCATGACGCCACTAAAACGTGGCCAAATCATGTCAGATGATGACTACTTGAGCAAAACAGAAGAGTATGGCGACGACTTCCACGCCCTAATGGGTGCTGAAGCGGTTCGTGAACTCTTGCGCACCATTGATATCGACCGCGAGGTTGAAACGTTGCGTGCCGAGCTCAAAGCCACGGGTTCCGATGCCAAGATCAAAAAAATCTCTAAGCGCCTAAAAGTGCTAGAAGGTTTCCAAAAGTCTGGTATTAAGCCTGACTGGATGATCCTAGAGGTTTTACCTGTATTACCTCCCGAGTTGCGCCCCTTGGTGCCGCTCGATGGCGGTCGCTTTGCCACGTCTGATCTAAACGACCTTTACCGTCGTGTGATCAACCGTAACAATCGTTTGAAGCGTCTACTCGAGCTAAAAGCACCTGACATTATTTTGCGCAACGAAAAACGTATGCTGCAAGAGTCGGTGGACTCCTTACTCGACAACGGTCGTCGTGGTAAAGCCATGACTGGTGCTAACAAGCGTCAGCTTAAATCCTTGGCCGATATGATCAAGGGTAAGAGCGGTCGTTTCCGTCAAAACTTGCTTGGTAAGCGTGTTGACTACTCCGGTCGTTCCGTGATTGTGGTGGGCCCGCAGCTTAAACTACACGAGTGTGGTTTACCCAAGCTGATGGCGCTAGAGCTCTTTAAGCCCTTTATTTTCAACCGTTTGGAAATGATGGGTTTGGCTACCACTATTAAGGCAGCCAAAAAGCTCGTTGAGAACCAAGAGCCTGTAGTTTGGGATATCTTAGAAGAAGTTATTCGTGAACACCCTGTAATGCTTAACCGTGCACCTACGTTGCACCGCTTAGGTATTCAGGCATTCGAGCCAGTGCTTATTGAAGGTAAAGCCATTCAATTACACCCACTCGTTTGTGCCGCGTTTAACGCTGACTTTGACGGTGACCAAATGGCGGTACACGTACCGTTATCGCTCGAAGCTCAGCTCGAAGCTCGCACCTTGATGCTAGCTTCTAACAACGTGTTGTTCCCAGCGAACGGCGAGCCGTCTATTGTTCCTTCACAGGATATCGTTCTAGGTTTGTATTACGCTACCCGCGCTCGTGTTAACGGCAAGGGTGAGGGTATGTTCTTTGCGGATGTTAGCGAAGTTCAACGTGCTTACGATAGCCACGAAGTGGAGTTACAAACACGTATTACCGTACGTATTGACGAATACCACAAAAATGAGCAGGGCGAGTGGGAAGGCTCTAAAAAGCGTGTAGAGACCACGGTTGGTCGTGCATTGCTTTCCGAGATTCTTCCTCATGGTTTCCCGTTCGAGTTGTTAAACCAAGCGCTGAAGAAAAAAGAAATTTCACGCTTAATTAACCACTCTTTCCGTCGTTGCGGTTTACGTGCCACGGTTATTTTTGCGGATAAACTCATGCAGTCCGGCTTTAGCTTGGCGACACGTGGTGGTATTTCTATCGCCATGAACGACATGTTAGTGCCAGCTGCTAAAGTCGAAATTCTTGACAAAGCGGCGCTTGAAGTTAAAGAAATTGACAAGCAGTATTCCTCTGGTTTGGTTACCGCTCAAGAACGCTACAACAACGTAGTGGATATCTGGGGTAAAGCCAGTGACCAGGTAGGTAAGGCCATGATGGAACAATTGGCTACTGAAGCAGTAGTTGATCGTCACGGCAATGAAACACGTCAAGAGTCTTTTAACTCCATCTATATGATGGCTGATTCGGGTGCTCGAGGTTCGGCTGCTCAGATTCGTCAGTTGGCTGGTATGCGTGGTCTGATGGCTAAGCCAGATGGCTCCATTATTGAAACACCTATTACAGCTAACTTCCGTGAAGGTCTAAATGTACTTCAGTACTTTATTTCTACACACGGTGCTCGTAAGGGTCTAGCCGATACGGCGTTGAAGACGGCTAACTCCGGTTACCTAACGCGTCGTTTAGTTGATGTTACCCAAGACTTGGTTATTACCGAAGACGATTGTGGTACTACCAGTGGTTACACCATGAAAGCGGTACTTGATGGTGGTGAGGTTATTGAACCATTGCGTGACCGTATTTTAGGTCGTGTAGCAGCCATTGATATCGTGAACCCCGACACCCAAGAAAGTGTTGTGGTTGCTGGGACATTGCTTGATGAAGATACCGTTGACCTAATTGATCAACTTGGTATTGATGAGGTGAAAATCCGCACACCATTGACATGTGAAACACGTCATGGCTTGTGTGCGCACTGTTACGGTCGCGATCTGGGTCGTGGTTCTTTGGTTAACCGAGGTGAGGCTGTTGGTGTGATTGCAGCGCAGTCCATTGGTGAGCCAGGTACTCAGTTAACAATGCGTACGTTCCACATTGGTGGTGCCGCATCGCGTGCAGCAACAACCAGTACGGTAGAGACCAAAACAGCGGGTCAGGTGGGCTTTGCTTTAGGCTTGCGTTATGTGACTAACGCCAAAGGCGAATGCATTGCTATCTCTCGCTCTGGCGAAATCATCATTTATGATGATAACCGTCGTGAGCGTGAACGCCACAAGATCCCATACGGTGCGACCATTGCTGTGAATGATGGCGAGTCCGTCAAAGCAGGTCAACGTATTGCAAGTTGGGATCCGTTAACTCGTCCAATCGTGTCTGAGTACACAGGTACTGTTCGCTTCGAAAACATCGAAGAGGGCGTAACCGTGGCCAGCCAAGTGGATGAGGTAACTGGTTTGACCACATTGGTGGTGATCACTCCTAAGACACGTGGTGGTAAAACAGCAACCCGTCCTCAAATTAAACTCTTAAACGAGAAAGGCGAGGAAATCAAAATCGCGGGTACCGATCACATGGTAAATATTTCGTTCCCTGTGGGTGCGTTGATTACCGTACGTGATGGTCAACAGGTATCTGTGGGTGAAATTCTGGCTCGTATTCCTCAGGAATCTCAGAAAACACGTGATATTACTGGGGGTCTACCACGCGTGGCAGAACTCTTTGAAGCACGTTCACCCAAAGACGCTGGTTTGCTAGCTGAAGTTACTGGTACTGTTTCTTTTGGTAAGGACACTAAAGGTAAACAACGTTTGGTCATTACTGACTTTGACGGTGTAAGCCATGAGTTCCTCATTCCTAAAGAAAAACAGGTTCTGGTACACGACGGTCAGGTTGTGAACAAAGGCGAAACGATTGTTGATGGTCCGCCCGATCCTCACGATATCTTGCGTCTCAAAGGCATTGAGCAGTTAGCTAGTTATGTAGTTAACGAAGTTCAAGACGTTTACCGTCTCCAAGGTGTGAAGATTAACGATAAGCATATTGAAGTCATTGTGCGTCAGATGCTGCGTCGTGTGAATATTACCAATGCAGGTGATACCGACTTCATTACTGGTGAGCAGGTTGAGCGCTCAGAACTCTTAAATGAGAACGATCGTGTAGAAGGCCAAAAAGGTATCCCAGCTACATACGAAAACGTATTGTTGGGTATTACCAAAGCCTCTCTATCGACCGACTCCTTTATTTCGGCTGCTTCTTTCCAAGAAACAACTCGTGTTCTTACCGAAGCTGCCATTATGGGCAAACGAGACGAGTTACGTGGACTAAAAGAAAACGTAATCGTGGGTCGCTTAATTCCTGCTGGTACAGGGATGGCTTACCACCAAGCTCGTCATGCCAAAGAAGAGTTTGAGATTGCAGAACGTCGTGCTGCACGTGAACAGGAAAACCCGTTCATGGATTCACCATCCACAGAGGATAGTGATACAGCAGAATAAGACTCATGTCTGCGAAAAAAGGCCGCATCTTATAGGTGCGGCCTTTTTTTATCCTTTTTATGTGAAAAAACCGCTATTTAGGCAAGTGTAAGTAGCGTGGACAGCAGAGCCGTCCTTTGTTTTAGCTCGAAGGTTCTATAGCTGATCAGTCAGTGATTAAAGCGGGGTCTCGGCGGGGATTTCAATAGTAAAAGTGGTACCTATGTTTTCTGTACTGGTTACAGAGATTTTGCCAAAATGCCTAGCAATTACAGTATGCACAAAAGCTAAGCCTAGGCCGCTGCCGGCAGGGTCATCGGCCCGATTGGTGTGAGCGCGTTTAAATGCTTGAAAGATAGTGGGTAAATCTTTGGCAGGAATGCCCCAGCCTTCGTCACTGACTGTAATGATAATCGTGTGCTCGACTTGTTGTAATGCACAACGTATGTTGGTGTGAGAAGGGCTATATTTAATGCCGTTGTCTACAAGGTTGATCAAAGCACGCTTAAACAGTTTAGGGGCAATAGGAGCCCAGAGTGTTTGCTCAGGTTCATCAAAATGAACAGAGATGTGTTTTGCTTTGGCTCTGACCCATGCCTCGTCACAGATTTCAGCCATCACATCATTTAAACAAACCACTTCAAACGACAACTCCATCGCTTCTACCCGAGCCAAGTCCATAAAATCATCGACTAACTCCAGCGTGCTTTTTGAGTAGTTTTCTACTTTATTCAATAACGTAGCCATATCTAAATCTAGCTCATCGGCACGCTGCATTCGGATTAAAGACAAAATGGAGTTTTGGGGAGCTCGCATATCATGCGAGATAAAACGTAGTGTTTCCTCGCGACGCTGTTGCGCTTCACGCAATAGTTCAATGGCTTTATGTAAATGGGCAAGACGCTCTGGCAAGGAGTTTGGGCCCGAGCTAGTTTGAATGGCTTGGCTAAGCACGGGATCTTGTTTGCGCATTTCATAAAGCTCTTTGTTAACGTAACGAATAACGGTTTCTTGACTGCGCCAATACCATACTGGATAAGCAAGAATAGTGCCGATAATAGCGGCTGATGGAGCTACCCAGTAGTTCAATAAATTAAGCAATGCCCAACTGCCAATGAAAATCCATATTAAAACGATTACAGTTCCAAAAATAGCGCCACGTGGTGGCAAAGAACGTAACACATAACAAATAAACAATACCGGCAGTACACTCAATACTGCACTAAGTAGAGCATTAGGGGTATGGATCCAATTATTATTTAACGTGCTTTCAAGAATATTAGCGAGCACTTCTACCCCTGACATGCTGGTATGGCTGTGAGATGACTGGGGGGTAGGGTAATAGTCACCTAGGCCACTACTCCATGCGCCAATGATTACGTACTTGTCTTTAAAAACTTGGGGGGACACTTTGCCATTAAGCACGTCATAGAATGAATAGGATTCAAATGAACCTGCGGGACCAATAAATGGAATTAAGCGGTTGGAGCCGATGGGGTTTTCTAAGACTTGCTTTAATACAGCCGTTTCACCTGCGGCCTCGAGTAAGGCTAAAGTAAAATGATGGGATGTGATGGGGGGAATGTCTTGGTAAAGCAAGACATTACGTACAACGCCATCACGGCCGGGGTAAATATTGATATAACCAATGGCTGCGGCAGCATCGGCTAAAGATTGAATGGGTTTATAAACTTGGCTTTGTGTTGCATTAACTGTGCTGGCTAATGCAACCCGACCATGTTGAGCGATGCTATAACTTAAAAATGCCTCGTCCTCTGGAAATACAGGGTTATGGTCTTGGAAAATAATATCCAAGCCCACCGCTTTTGCTAATGATAAGTAATCAAGAGCACGTGCATACTCATTGCGACGCCAGGGCCAATGTCCCATTTTTTCAAGGCTATAGTCATCAATAATAATCAGCACGGTATGAGTAGTAGTGCGATCAGGAACTATAGGGCTTTTGGTTACTGAAGACTGGTAATCATAAAAAACCAGATCAAGGCGCTGCAGCGCTGCTTCAGTTTTAAAAAGCGAAAGGATGGCGGTAAAAATGACCAGTGTCATTGTTGTCCACCACCAATCCCGCTTAATCTGCCCTGCCAACAGAGAAGATCGGGCTAGATCCGCCTCAGCGACAGGGAGACGTTTAAACATGTATTAATAATGATTTAATAAAATGGGGCTACCAAAACCACTTGATACACTTGAGCCATCTGAACTCGTTAAAGTCAGCTGCCCAGGAAAAGCTGTAGTGGCGTCTAGTCCCATCAGCCCGTCTTTATCTACAGCACGAATAAACGCATAATGCTCGCCTGGGCCCGAAGATAACAGAGGGATAATCCTTTGGTCGGCAGCCGTTTCGTAATGCTTAACAAGTTGTGAGCCTTCAGGGTCTAAGCTGACTTGTACCACATAATACTGAGCGCCTGCTACCGGCTCTAGCATAACTTGCCAGCCTTGTGCTCCTCGTTCGGGTTCAGAAAGCGTGGGAGCAGCTAATAAGGGAACAATAGAACTGGTACCGTCAGCTTGAATACTAACGCCTTGGGTGGCCTTCAAGCTTTGTAGTTGTTGCGTCCTCGTATCGTAATGAGCTTTACCGCTAAGCAGTTCAGTCATTGCAGCAGCAGGAGTGGTATGAATACGCAGATCGGTGCCTCGAACCCCTGTTACGCTAAGTGGGGTATGAATTTCAAAGCGTCCTACACCTGTGTGCTCGGGAGCAACACGACTTTCTACTGTGCCAGCTTGCAACTCTAAAATAGCATCCGTTAAACGCGCACGTTCAAAAGCATTAAGCTGACGTATATGCAATTGACTGTTATTAGGTAAAGACAAGGTGCTTTGGTCTTCTAGTTTTAGCGTAGCAAAACCATTTGAACCGGTGCGAATTATATCGCCAGCTTTTAAAGACACAGCAGCAGAAACCGATTGATCGTTGACCCATACCGAGCCTTGTGTATGGCTAAGCTGAGCATCTGTGGCAACTACAGGGATCAGAGGAAAGGGAATTTCAAGCTGCATCCCAATAGGAAGAGCTAACTCGTCTTGTACATTATTAATGTTTTGTAACTGACGCCATAAACCTGAGCGCGTAGTATAAAGAGTAGCTAGCTCAGAAAGCGTATCGCCCGGCTCTACAATATAGATAAAATTGTCGCCTATGGCACCAGCAGGCTCAGCATGTAAAGAGCTTAGACCTATGCCAAACACACTAAGGCTAGCTAATAAAGCAAAATAGATGCGCTTAATCATAGTTAAGGTGTGAAGTCATCAAGTAAAGATTCTAAGCGGTACCCAAGGGCATAAGAAGCATTAAGCTTGACACCATTTTCTGGGCGCAGCTCGAGCTTACGACGGATATTAGAAAGGTGAGTATCTAATGTGCGTGACGTAGCAGGAATCTCTCTGTTCCACACAGCAGTGCTCAACACATCTCGTGAAAAAAGCCGACCTGGATTTCTAAATAATAAGAGAGCTAGCTCGTATTCTTTAGGGGCAAGAATGATTTCTTGACCGCGTAATAGAATCTTATTGTTAAAAGGGTCTATATGATAGACGCCAAAATCAAAGGGAGCATTACTTTGTGTAATGGGATTAACGCGTCGTAACAAGGCTTGGACACGAGCGATTAATTCGCCCTCGCGGATAGGCTTGTTCATGTAATCATCTGCGCCCGCTTGAAGCCCTTGGACCAAATCCGCTTCGTCAGAGCGATTGGTTAAAAACAGCACGGGTAAAGCATAGCCTAAATTGTCGCGCACCCAATGCAATACGTCTAGACCTCTCACATCTGGGACTTCCCAATCTAACAACAGCAGGTCAAATTGGTGTGGTTTGGCTAAGGCAGATAGCAGAGATTTACCGGTCGGGAACACAGAGCAGTTGTATCCTGCTTTAGTTAAGCTTTTTTGAATAACTTCAGCTTGAACGGGATCATCTTCGAGAGAGGCTATATTCATGACGACCTTTGAATGCTCTATATAGAGCTAGTTATAAAAGTAGATATACATAAGGCGAATGCGCATAGGTTACACCGTTGCGCTATTAGCACCTAACAGAACTGTTTTAGAACAAAGTAAAAACGTGGCTTAAACCCTGCAAAACCTTGACTAGCTTGATTATTTGCGGTAAATTAAGTGGCTTACTTTCAAGGATACTTTGCTGGTTACCTGATAAGTAAATAACTCTTTTAAATGTAGAATTTAATTACCTTATAGTAAAGAGTTATTCTTTAATGCTCGAATCCGCTCTTTTACGTTTACAGACTTCGTGTGGGCGGATATCGTGTATTTATTCCTCCCCTACACAATATGTACACACATGTTGTGCGGATGTTTATATTGTACGTAAAGGATACGTCGAGGTTATGCCAACTATTAGTCAACTCGTGCGCAAGCCACGTGGTCTAGCTCGTCCGGGCAGCAAAAGCCCAGCGCTAGAAAACTGCCCTCAGCGCCGTGGTGTATGTACTCGTGTTTACACCACTACTCCTAAAAAACCAAACTCTGCGCTACGTAAAGTAGCTAAAGTGCGTTTAACTAACGGTTACGAAGTGATTTCGTACATCGGTGGTGAAGGCCACAACTTGCAAGAGCACTCTGTAGTCCTAATCCGTGGCGGTCGTGTAAAAGACTTGCCTGGTGTGCGCTACCACATTGTTCGCGGTGCCCTTGACTTACAAGGTGTTAAAGACCGTAAACAAGCCCGTTCTAAATACGGTGCAAAACGCCCTAAATAATCATTTTTTAGTTTCCGCAGATCAATACACCTATTGGTCCGAGTCTGTGCAACCTGTGCACCATTAAAAGCCCAGGTATGTAAGCGATCACTTCTTCACTATAAGTGATCAAGACCGTGAAACGGTTCAACTGAATAGTCACAAGGAAAATACAATGCCTCGCCGTCGCGAAGTACCCAAAAGAGAAATTCTACCTGACCCAAAATTTGGTAGCGTAGAGCTAGCCAAATTCATGAACGTGGTCATGTTATCCGGCAAGAAAGCTGTAGCCGAACGTATTGTTTACGGTGCATTCGATCATATCCAGGAAAAAACCGGCAAAGATCCGATCGAAGTATTTAATACAGCAATTAACAACATCAAGCCTGTCGTTGAAGTAAAAGGCCGTCGTGTTGGTGGTGCAAACTACCAGGTGCCTGTAGAAGTCCGTCCTGTACGTCGTTTGGCGTTAGCTATGCGCTGGTTGCGCGAAGCCGCTAAAAAGCGTAGCGAAAAATCCATGGATTTACGCTTAGCTGGCGAACTACTCGATGCTTTAGAAGGTCGTGGTGGTGCAATGAGAAAGCGTGAAGACACGCATCGAATGGCCGAAGCGAACAAAGCGTTTAGCCATTTCCGTTGGTAATCTAAGGACATAGATCATGGCCCGCAAAACCCCTATCGAGCGCTATCGTAATATTGGTATTTCAGCTCACATTGACGCTGGTAAAACCACTACTACTGAACGCATTTTGTTCTACACCGGTGTAAGCCATAAACTAGGTGAAACCCACGAGGGTTCCGCCACTATGGACTGGATGGAACAAGAGCAAGAGCGCGGTATTACTATTACTTCGGCCGCTACTACTGCTTTCTGGAGCGGTATGGCTGGCAACTACCCAGAACATCGCGTCAATATCATTGACACCCCCGGGCACGTTGACTTTACCATCGAGGTAGAGCGCTCTATGCGTGTTCTCGACGGCGCGGTCATGGTGTACTGTTCTGTAGGTGGTGTTCAGCCTCAGTCTGAAACGGTATGGCGTCAAGCTAACAAGTACCACGTACCCCGTTTGTTGTTCATCAACAAAATGGACCGTACTGGTGCGAACTTCTACAAAGTCGTAGAACAAGCCAAACTCCGTCTAAAAGCAAATCCTGTACCTGTAGTTTTACCTATCGGTGCCGAGGACGAGTTCAAAGGCGTGATTGACTTGGTCAAAATGAAAGCCATCATCTGGGAAGATGAAAACTACGGTATTAAATTTGAATACCAAGACATCCCAGCTGAGCTACAAGACCAAGCCGATGAGTGGCGCGAAAACCTCGTAGAAGCCGCTGCTGAAGCCAATGAAGAGCTAATGAACAAATACCTAGAGGAAGGCGAACTAACCGAAGCCGAAATCAACCAAGGTATCCGTTTACGTACTCTTGCTGGTGAAATTCAGCCAGTATTATGTGGTACAGCGTTCAAGAACAAAGGTGTTCAGCGCATGCTTGATGCCGTTATCGACTACATGCCTTCTCCTGTAGATATTCCTGCAGTTCAAGGTCAAGACGACGACGGTAATGACATATCACGTGAAGCGAATGACGAAGCCCCAATGTCTGCTTTGGCTTTCAAGCTAATGACAGATAACTTTGTGGGTCAGCTCACTTTCGTACGTGTATACTCAGGCGTATTACGCTCTGGTGACACTGTATATAACCCCATCAAAGGCAAACGCGAGCGTATTGGTCGTATTTTGCAAATGCACGCTAACAACCGCGCCGAGCTCAAAGAGCTAGTGGCGGGTGATATTGCTGCTGTTGTGGGTCTAAAAGACGTCACCACAGGTGAGACTCTATGTGACATGAGCAATCACATTGTTCTAGAGCGCATGGAATTCCCCGAGCCTGTTATTTCTCAGGCTGTAGAACCAAAAACAAAATCCGACCAAGAAAAAATGGGTGTGGCTTTATCCCGTTTGGCACAAGAAGATCCGTCTTTCCGCGTGTCATCCGACGAAGAGTCTGGTCAAACCATTATTTCCGGTATGGGTGAGCTTCACCTCGAAGTTCTTGTTGACCGTATGCGTCGTGAGTTTGGCGTAGAAGCCAACATTGGTCAGCCACAAGTGGCTTACCGCGAGACCATTCGTTCTACATGTAACGAAGTTGAAGGTAAATTTGTACGTCAATCTGGTGGTCGCGGTCAGTACGGTCACGTTGTGCTCAAGCTCGAGCCAATGGAACCAGGCAGTGGTTATCAGTTCGTTGATGAAATTAAAGGTGGTGTGGTTCCTCGTGAATACATCCCCGCCGTCGACAAAGGGATCCAAGAAACACTACACGCTGGTGTTTTAGCGGGTTATCCAGTTGTAGACGTTAAGGTTACGTTGTTCTTCGGTTCTTACCACGATGTGGACTCGAACGAGAACGCGTTCCGCATGGCTGCCTCAATGGGTTTCAAAGAGGGTATGCGTCGCGCAAACCCAGTCCTACTTGAGCCAACCATGGCCGTGGAAGTCGAAACACCTGAAGAATACGCCGGTACAGTGATGGGTGACCTGTCATCTCGCCGTGGTATGGTTCAAGGTATGGAAGACATTCCAGGTGGTGGAAAAGTCATTAAAGCCGAGGTACCTTTGGCTGAGATGTTCGGTTACTCCACAAGCCTACGTTCACAAACACAAGGTCGCGCTACTTACAGCATGGAGTTCAAGCAATACGCTGAGACACCTAAGCACGTAGCAGACGAAGTAATTAGTGCTCGTAGCAAGTAAATCACAAACTATCTGCCCGTCAAAGGATGGGCAGCTTTAAATTTTTTGTTTTCTGAAAACATTGATGGGATAAATCATGGCAAAAGGTAAGTTTGAACGGACTAAACCGCACGTCAACGTTGGTACCATTGGTCACGTTGACCACGGTAAAACTACATTAACTGCAGCTATTTGTACTGTACTTGCTAAAGAGTACGGCGGCGAAGCACGCGACTACGCACAAATTGACGCGGCTCCTGAAGAAAAAGCACGCGGTATCACCATTTCTACTTCACACGTAGAATACGAAACCCCCACTCGTCACTACGCTCACGTAGACTGCCCTGGTCACGCTGACTATGTAAAAAACATGATCACTGGCGCGGCTCAGATGGACGGTGCGATTTTGGTATGTTCCGCTGCTGATGGCCCCATGCCTCAGACACGTGAGCACATTTTGTTAAGCCGTCAGGTTGGCGTGCCTTACATTGTGGTGTTCTTGAACAAAGCCGACATGGTTGACGACGAAGAGTTGCTCGAGTTGGTCGAGATGGAAGTACGCGAGTTGCTTTCCAGCTACGACTTCCCTGGCGACGACACCCCAATCATCAAAGGTTCCGCCAAGCTAGCGCTTGAAGGCGACATGGGTCCTTTGGGTCACCCCGCCGTGTTGGAATTGGCTGCTGCTCTAGATAGCTACATCCCCACACCCGAGCGTGCTGTTGACGGTACTTTCTTGATGCCTGTTGAAGACGTGTTCTCCATCTCCGGTCGCGGTACAGTAGTAACTGGCCGTATCGAGCGTGGTGTGGTGAAAGTCG